>NZ_VSZS01000022.1 GCF_008180155.1 Neoaquamicrobium microcysteis
GCCAGCCTGGCCCTGGTCGAGCAGCTTGCGGAACATCTCGACGCCGGTAACCGTCGTCTTCGACGTCGCACGGATGCCGACGATCTCGACTTCCTCGCCAACCTTCACGATGCCGCGCTCGACGCGACCCGTCACCACCGTGCCGCGGCCCGAGATCGAGAACACGTCCTCGATCGGCATCAGGAACGGCTGGTCGATCGGACGCTCGGGCGTCGGGATGTAGGCGTCGACTTCGGCCATCAGCTTGCGAACCGCGTTCTCGCCGATCTCCTTGTTGGAGTCTTCGAGCGCAGCCAGCGCCGAACCCGGAACGATCGGAACGTCGTCGCCCGGGAATTCGTACATCGACAGAAGCTCGCGAACCTCGAGCTCGACCAGCTCCAGCAGCTCCGGATCGTCGACCTGGTCGACCTTGTTCAGGAACACCACGATCGCCGGGACGCCGACCTGACGGGCAAGCAGGATGTGCTCGCGGGTCTGCGGCATCGGGCCGTCGGCAGCC
>NZ_VSZS01000023.1 GCF_008180155.1 Neoaquamicrobium microcysteis
CCAGAAGTACCGCCCCAAGAGCCTGCTGCAGGCCTCACACCTCAACGCGGGGAGCCGCGGACTGCCTCCCAGGTCACACCGCCATCGTTCGAGCGGAAGATTGTGCCCTGATGCGACGCCGCGAACATCCGCTCGGCGTTTTCGGGGGCGACAGCCAGATGGAGCAGCACCTCGTTACCCCAATCCGCTGCGAGAAGGGAGAATTGTACTTCGGCCTCCTTAGCGACGGCAAGGCCCTCGCCGGGGATGAAAGCGAAGATCCTGGCATCGTCGGTTACCTTGACCAGACTGACTGGTGCTCCGTCTAGAACAGGTCTCCAGGTCAAGCCTTCGTCTTCGCTCCTGTGGAGCCCCGTTCTCGTACCGGCATAAAGGGTGTCAGCATCCACAGTCGAAGCGGCCAGGGAGATCATGTCACTCGGAAGAGGTCCGACGACGGACCATTCATGCCCGCCATCGACACTGCGCTGGAGCGCTCCGTAGGCGCCATAGATGATTTCGGGGTCGACGGGACTGACGGCAAGCTGATGGAAATCCACCGGGCCATTTGCGCCCGGCGATCGCTGCGTCCAGGTTGCC
>NZ_VSZS01000024.1 GCF_008180155.1 Neoaquamicrobium microcysteis
CGAAGCCTTGCTGGCCTTCCTCGTCTCGACCTACGAGGCGGCGGCCGATCTGGGCGGGTGGGACCGCGACCTCTTGGAATGCGCGCACGGCAAGCCGCGCCAGGTGCGCAGGCCGGATGCCGCAGTGGCGAACGACGTGCCTTCGGTCGGCGACGAGAAGGTTGAGCGGCAGGACGGTCCGTCGAAGGGGCGCTATCGCCTCGTCATTGATGGCGTCGAGGCGGAGATGAGCTACAGCCGGGCGGGAGACGGCCTGATCATCATCGACCATACGGAGGTGCCCGCGGCGCTTCGCGGAAGAAAGGTGGGCGAGCGGCTGGTGCGTCAGGCGATCGAGGATGCGCGACGCGACGGCATTTCAATCATGCCGCTCTGTCCCTTCGCCAAAGCGCAGATCGGTCGCCATCCGGAATGGCAGGACGTGGTGCGCCGGTGATGGGAGCATCGCCAGGAAACTGCGCACAGTCCTGGCCGGCGATCTCCGGAGCGACAAGAGCAATCATCGACATTCCCGGAAGGAGCGATGCAATGAACGATGTGAAGTATCGGATCGTCGAACACGACGGCGGCTGGGCCTATCGGGTGGACGGGACCTATTCCGAGACGTTTCCCAGCCATGACGCGGCCTTCGGCGCGGC
>NZ_VSZS01000025.1 GCF_008180155.1 Neoaquamicrobium microcysteis
AATGTCAGAGAGAGAGAGAGAGAGAGAGAGAGAGAGAGAGAGAGAGAGCAATCGAGCCTGTTGCGAATATCGCAGGTGTGGGGATTGACGGGGGGCGGCCCATAGCCTCGATACCCCGGCGTTGTATTCCTACGCTACAGTACGCCACAGGGCATTAAACTCGGCAAAAAGACACCCTCATCATTCATCTGCCCCTCGCCTGCGGCGGAGTGACGGTCAGTGTCCATCGGCTGTGGTCACATGGTGACGCATGTTCATGGCGTCGTGCCGTTCGCGGATGTCATCAGGCCAGCGAGACTTGATAAACGAGAAAATCGCTATGATCTCCCCATCGTCCAGCATGTCTGCGAAGGCCGGCATTCGCGTCTTGTAGTCGGGCAAATTTGCCGCTTCTGCCAGACCATATTTCGTGATGTCGAACAGAACCTGGTCCGGATGGTGCCAGGTATGGCCGGTTTCATCATGCGGCGGGCCGGGCAGGAAGCCTTCTTCGTCGCGTGAATGCCCATCGGACGTTTCCCCCTTGAGCTCCGCGCCATGACACACGGCGCAGTGCTGCCGGTAGAGTTCGGCACCGCGAGCCACTCTCGCGGCATCGTGAGGACGGAAGAGGCCTGCTTCGGACCCGGCTTGCCCCCACAGTCCAGCGAGGAACGCTGCCGGGGCCAGAAGTACCGCCCCAAGAGCCTGCTGCAGGCCTCACACCTCAACGCGGGGAGCCGCGGACTGCCTCCCAGGTCACACCGCCATCGTTCGAGCGGAAGATTGTGCCCTGA
>NZ_VSZS01000026.1 GCF_008180155.1 Neoaquamicrobium microcysteis
ACCGCCTTCGCCATCTCGCCGATCTCGTCGCCGCGATCAACCGCCGGAACCTCGACCGCGTTGTCGCCAGACGCAAGACGACCCATAACACCCGTCAGGGACGTGACGGGCTTGACCACGCTGCGCACCACCGCATAGGCGGCCGCCATGGTGACCAGCACGCCGATCAGCATCGCCGAACCGATGATCGTCGCATTGCGCCAGAACATCGCCGTCAGATCGTCAGCATAGACACCGGTGCCCACGACCCAGCCCCAGGGCTGGAAGCCGTGAACGTGGGAGAGCTTCATCACCGGCTCGTCGAAGCCGGGCTTGGGCCACATATAGTCGGAGAAGCCCTTGCCGTGCTCGTTAACGACCTTGTTGAACTCAACGAAGATGCGCTTGCCGGTCGGGTCTTCCATGCCCGACTGGTTCGTCCCGTTCATCTGCGGACGAACGGGGTGCATGATTATCGTCTCGCTCATGTCGTTGATCCAGAAGTAGCCGTCCTGCTGGTAGCGCATCGGCTCGATCGCAGCGAGCGAACGGGCCTGTGCTTCCTCCCGCGTCAGTTCGCCGGCGAGTTCCTTTGCGTGATAGGCCTCGAACACGTGGACCGCATTCTCGTTCATGGCCTCAAGCATCGCGCGGCGCTCGGAAACGAGCGCGGCCTGCTCCTGATAGATAGCGAAGACGCCCGTGCAGATCATGGCTGCGAGCGCAAGGCCGACCATGGCATACAGCCTGGTCGAAATACCGATCTTGTTCATTAAACCCCCTTTGAATAAGCCGGTTGTCGGGACCGTTCCCGTGACCTGCGGCAGCGCGAAGCTGTTGCCGCAGGTCGAATGAATGGATGTGGCTGGAGTGAATGAAGGAAATGATGGTGACCGCCTTGTTGCGGCGGTCTGTTTTGGTTTCAGAACTCTTCCCAGCCGTCGTCTGCGGGCTGTGAAGCCAGCAGTGCTGCGGCCTGTCCGCCTGCGGTGGCCACGCTCTTG
>NZ_VSZS01000027.1 GCF_008180155.1 Neoaquamicrobium microcysteis
AGAAGCCTGCAGCGCGATGGTCAGCGTGTCGGTGACGTCCTCGGCCTTCATCGTGGTGCACAGCTTCCAGGCGATGATGTAGCGAGAGAAGTCGTCGAGCACGGTCGACAGATAGAACCAGCCCCAGCCGATCACCTTCAAGTAGGTAAAGTCGGTCTGCCACAACTGGTTGGGCGCCGTCGTCTTGTCGTGGAACTCATCGGCGGCCTTGATGACGATGAAGGCGGGGCTGGTGATCAGGTCGTGGGCCTTGAGCAGGCGATAGACTGAGGATTCCGAGACGAAGTAGCCCCTCGTGTCGGTGAAGGTGACCGCCAGTTCCCGTGGCGACAGCTCCGGCTCGTTCAACGCCAGCTCAATGATCTGATCGCGTTTCTCCTCGGGGATGCGGTTCCAGACCCGGTTCGGCCGGGGCCTGCGATCCTCCAGCGCATCGACACCGCCGGCCAGGAAACGGTCATACCAGCGATTGAAGGTCGAGCGCGGAATACCGAGTTTTTGCAGCGTGCGCCGCGCCGACAGATGCGACTGCTCGACGAGCCGAATGATCTCCAGCTTCTCGGATGCGGGGTATCTCATTCGTCGTCGCCCCCATCCGCAATCATGCTTTTTTTAAGAATCCGCAGTTCCAGCGCCTGCTCGGCGACGACCTCCTTGAGATCGCGCGCCTCCTTGCGCAGAACCTTCACCTCGTCGCTGGTGGCGGCGCGCGCCGTATCCCCGGCAAGCCGCTTCTTGCCGGCTTCCAGGAATTCCTTCGACCAGGTGTAATAAAGGCTCTCCGCGATCCCCTCGCGCCGGCACAGCGCCGCGATCGACTCTTCGCCGCGCAAGCCCTCCAGCACGATGCGGATCTTCTCCTCGGCCGAATATTGCTTGCGGGTTGCGCGGCGGATGTCTTTGATGACCTGCTCTGCCGGCGCTTTCCCGGTTCCGGATTTCTGTCTCATCTTCGCTCCTTTGAAAGGCTACGATGAACCAGAAATCCTCCGTTCTCAGTTAAGCCGATTTGGTCCCATCAGTGCTGACGCCGGACA
>NZ_VSZS01000028.1 GCF_008180155.1 Neoaquamicrobium microcysteis
TGGCCTGCCCCTATGAGGTGGTCCGGTTTCAGTTTTAATGCATGATCGGCTTTCCGGCCATTGCCTGTGCAGATGGTGGTGCCGTTCTACGGTTCGGCGCCGGCCAGATGATAGCCTCCGGCGCCGGCGGCTTATATCCGAGCGATGAGTGCGGGCGCTCGGTGTTGTAGTAGCACCGCCATGCCTCGATGATGACCTTGGCTTCGGCGAGGCTGTAGAAGATCTCGCAGTTGAGCAGTTCGTCGCGAAGCTTCGAGTTGAAGCTCTCGCAGTAGCCATTCTCCCAGGGACTTCCCGGCTCGATGAATGCGGTCCTTGCGCCGACAGCCGCGATCCACTCCCGCACGGCTTTGGCGATGAACTCCGGGCCGTTGTCGGAGCGAACATGACCGGGAACCCCACGCAGGATGAACAGGTCCGACAGGGCGTCGATGACGTCGGTCGAGTTGAGCTTGCGATCAATGCGGATCGCCAAGCACTCCCGGGTGAACTCGTCGATGATGTTGAGCATGCGGAACTTCCTGCCATCGTGCGTCCGGCCCTCGACAAAATCATAGGACCAGACATGGTTGGGGTGCTCCGGCCGAAGCCGAACGCACGATCCGTCATTCAGCCAGAGACGACCTCTCTTCGGTTGCTTCTGGGGAACCTTCAGCCCCTCCCGCCGCCAGATGCGCTCGACACGCTTGGCGTTCACCGTCCAGCCCTCGGACCGCAACATCGCGGTGATCCGACGATAGCCATAGCGGCCATACCGGGAAGCGAGCCGGATGATTTCGGCGGTCAACGCCTCTTCATCCGGCCTGCCTGTGGGCTTCTTGCGCTGGGTCGAGCGGTGCTGGCCAAGAACCTTGCAGGCAAAGCGCTCCGAGACGGAGAACTTCGCCATGACATGATCGACGCAACGCCGACGGCGGGCGGGGCTCAGTAGTTTCCCGAGGCAGCCTCTTTGAGGATCAGCTTCTCGAGCGTCAGATCCGACACCGCCTTGCGCAGACGGTCGTTCTCTTTCTCAAGCTCCTTGAGACGCTTCACCTGATCGCCTTTCAGGCCGCCGAACTCCTTGCGCCACCGGTAATACGTGAACTGTGTCACGCCGATCGAACGAACCGCTTCTCCGACCGAGCGCCCTTGCGACAACAGAACATCAACCTGGCGCAGCTTCGCGACGATCTCTTCGGGCTTGTGCTTCTTCTGGGGCATTCCAACGTCCTCTCTATCGGCCAAATAGCCTACTTCAGGGAGGACCACTTTTCAGGAGGCAGGCCA
>NZ_VSZS01000029.1 GCF_008180155.1 Neoaquamicrobium microcysteis
CCGGTTCCGGATTTCTGTCTCATCTTCGCTCCTTTGAAAGGCTACGATGAACCAGAAATCCTCCGTTCTCAGTTAAGCCGATTTGGTCCCATCAGTGCTGACGCCGGACATGCTTACCTGTTTCGGGATGCTGAGCACCTGAACAAGTTCTTTGCCAGCGACGCGGGCGCCGAGATGAAGCAGATGGTCGAGGACCAACTTGGCGTCAAAATCCTCGGGCCGACTTTTTTCGGTACGCGTCAGGTCGGCCTCAGGGGTGAGAAAAAGATAAATACGCCAGCTGACATGGCCGGCATTCGCCTGCGCATGCCGGGCGGCGATGCCTGGCAGTTCCTGGGCACCTCGCTCGGTGCAAACCCCACGGCAATGGCGGTGACCGAGGTGTACACCGGCCTCCAAACCGGTGCTGTCGATGGCCAGGACAATCCGCTACCAAACGTGCTCACCCTCAAATTCCACGAGGTAATGAGCCAGATAGTGCTGACATCACACCTCGTCGGCTTCGATCTGCTTACGATCTCCAAGGCGGCATGGGACGGGATGTCGGCGGAGCAGCAGGCCAAAGTTCAGGCTGCGGCAGACGAAGTGATCGCGTGGAGTGCCGAGCAGCATCTGTCCAAGGAAGCTGAACTGGCCGACTTCTTCAGGAAGGAGGGTCTGGAGGTCTACACCCCGGATGTCGAGGCATTCCGCACCAATGCGCAGAAGATGTATCTCGAGTCCGATCTGGCCAAGGACTGGCCTGAGGGGATGGTCGGCAGGATCAACGCGCTCTGAGTTGAAAAGCAGCCGGTCGTGATGACCATCGCGGCCGGCGTTCTCAAATTCTTTGGCGGGCTCGCCCCGCGTCTCGGGAGGCCCTGATGAGCCCGACGCTCCTCAGCTTTGGCGACTGGCTGTATCGGCGCGCCGAGAACGTTCTGGCGGCGATGCTTGCCACGATGTTCGGCCTGTTCTTGCTGCAAGTTTTCTATCGTTACGTGCTCAACTGGCCGACCGGCTGGACGAATGAGTTGAGCGCGATTCTGTGGATCTGGATCGTCTTGTTTGGAGCCGCTTTCGTTGTGACCGAACAGGAAGAAATGCGTTTCGACCTGATCTACGGGTCTGTTGGACCCAAGCTGCGCGCCGCGATGTTTATCGCCTGCGCGGCGTCAATTGTCGTGCTTTATGGGGCCTCGCTTCCAGCCACGTACTGGCCTGCCTCCTGAAAAGTGGTCCTCCCTGAAGTAGGCTATTTGGCCGATAGAGAGGACGTTGGAATGCCCCAGAAGAAGCACAAGCCCGAAGAGATCGTCGCGAAGC
>NZ_VSZS01000030.1 GCF_008180155.1 Neoaquamicrobium microcysteis
TTTAGAGAGGACGTTGGAATGCCCCAGAAGAAGCACAAGCCCGAAGAGATCGTCGCGAAGCTGCGCCAGGTCGATGTCTTGTTGTCGCAAGGTCGATCGGTTGGTGAAGCGGTTCGCTCTATCGGTGTAACGCAGTTCTCATATTATCGGTGGCGCAAGGAGTTTGGTGGCTTGAAGGGCGACCAGGTGAAGCGCCTGAAAGAGCTCGAGAAAGAGAACGACCGGCTGCGCAAGGCGGTGTCGGATCTGACTCTGGAGAAGCTGATCCTGAAAGAGGCTGCCGCGGGAAACTTCTGAGCCCCGCCCGCCGTCGCCGCTGCGTCGATCATGTCATGGCGAAGTTCTCCGTCTCGGAACGCTTTGCCTGCAAGGTTCTCGGCCAGCACCGCTCGACCCAGCGCAAGAAGCCGGAAGGCAGGTCGGATGAAGAGGCGCTGACAGCCGACATCATTCGCCTAGCCTCCCGCTATGGCCGCTACGGCTATCGCAGGATCACCGCGATACTGCGGTTCGAGGGCTGGACGGTGAATGCCAAGCGTGTCGAACGCATCTGGCGGCGGGAGGGGCTGAAGGTTCCCCAGAAGCAACCGAAGAAAGGCCGTCTCTGGCTGAATGACGGATCGTGCGTCCGGCTTCGGCCGGAGCATCCCAACCACGTCTGGTCCTATGATTTCGTCGAGGACCGGACGCACAATGGCAGGAAGTTCCGCATGCTCAACATCATTGATGAGTTCACCCGAGAATGCTTGGCGATCCGCATCGATCGCAAGCTCAATTCGACCGACGTCATCGACGTCCTGTCCGATCTGTTCATCCTGCGCGGTGTGCCGGGCCATGTTCGATCGGACAACGGACCGGAGTTCATCGCCAAGGCCGTGCGGGAGTGGATCGCGGCAGTGGGAGCGAAAACCGCGTTCATCGAACCGGGCAGCCCTTGGGAAAATGGCTACTGCGAGAGCTTCAACTCGAAGCTGCGCGACGAACTGCTCAATGGCGAGATCTTCTACAGCCTCGCCGAGGCGAAGGTCATCATCGAGGCGTGGCGGCGCTACTACAACACGGAGCGGCCGCACTCATCGCTTGGATACAAACCGCCCGCACCGCAGGCAATCGTTATGCCTGCGACACCACGCGGATCGGCTCCGTCATCGGCCCAAGCGATAGCCGGAAAGCCGATCATGCATTAAGACTAAAACCGGACCACCCAGTAGGGGCAGGCCAGATCGACTGGTCGATCAATCCCATTTTGGGTGTAACAAATTTCTGCTCAGGTCCCATTTGAACTGCAAAGCGTTACACTCCAGTCTCGCGCAAACAATTGAAATTGCACAA
>NZ_VSZS01000031.1 GCF_008180155.1 Neoaquamicrobium microcysteis
CCGCCTTGTTGCGGCGGTCTGTTTTGGTTTCAGAACTCTTCCCAGCCGTCGTCTGCGGGCTGTGAAGCCAGCAGTGCTGCGGCCTGTCCGCCTGCGGTGGCCACGCTCTTGAGCGCGGGGCGTGCGGTTGGCTGCTGCGGCCGGGCCGGCGCGGCGGGTGCCGGCGACGAGCTGTTGGCGGCCACGGCGACCTTGCGCGCGGCAGGCTGGCCCGCCTGCGCACCCAGCCGGAACTTGCCCACCAGACGTGCCAGCTCCTCGGCCTCCTGCGCCAGATTGTGGCTGGCGGCCGTCGACTGCTCCACCATCGCAGCGTTCTGCTGCGTCACCTGATCCATCTGGTTGACCGCGCTGTTGACCTCGCCCAGCCCCGTCGACTGCTCGCGCGCCGAAGCCGCGATCTCCGTCACCAGGCCGGTGATCTCGGCCACCTGCGCCACGATCTTCTCCAGCGCCGTGCCCGTCTGCCCGACCAGATCCACGCCCTGGTCGACCTGCTGCGTCGAGGTCGAGATCAGGTCCTTGATCTCCTTGGCCGCTTCCGCAGAGCGCTGCGCCAGCGCCCGCACTTCCGAGGCAACCACCGCGAAGCCCTTGCCGGCTTCACCCGCGCGCGCCGCCTCGACGCCCGCATTCAGCGCCAGAAGATTGGTCTGGAACGCGATCTCGTCGATCACCCCGATGATCTGCCCGATCTGCTGCGACGACTTCTCGATCTGCGCCATCGCCGATACCGCATCGCGCACCACCGCGCCGGACTTCTCCGCGCCGACGCGGGCCTGGCTGGTGACCTCCTGCGCCTTGTGGGCGCCTTCGGCCGTCGTCTTCACCGTCGCCGTGATCTCGTCCAGCGCCGCCGCCGTCTGCTCCAGGCTCGCCGCCTGCTGCTCGGTACGCCGCGACAGGTCGTCGGCCGCCTGGCTGATCTCGCCGGTGCCGTTGCGCATGCCGTCGATCGCGCTCGATATCGTCGCCATCGTCTCCTGCAACTGCGACGCGGTGCGGTTGAAGTCGTCCTTCAGGCGCTGCGCCTCGGGCGAGAACGCCGCAGTGATCCGGTAGGTCAGGTCGCCGTCCGACAGCGCCGACAGGCCCGCCGCCAGCTCGGCGATGGCGACGTGGTCTTCCTCGGCCTTGCGCGCCTTCTCCGCCTCGTTGCGCGCACGCTCCGCCTCGGCCGCCGCACGCGCCTCGCTCGTCTCGCTCTCAAGACGCTGCTTCTGGATGGCGGCGTCCTTGAACACCATCACCGCCTTCGCCATCTCGCCGATCTCGTCGCCGCGATCAACCGCCGGAACCTCGACCGCGTTGTCGCCAGACGCAAGACGACCCATAACACCCGTCAGGGACGTGACGGGC
>NZ_VSZS01000032.1 GCF_008180155.1 Neoaquamicrobium microcysteis
ACGTTGAACGTCCAGGGTGGTTCTGCTGTACCCTCGAACGACAATTTTGCGAATGCGAGCACGATTTCGGTTCTTCCTGCGCCTGGTGCGGTTCGCGGTCTGACGGGTGCCAATGGTGGGGCGACTGCGGAAAGCGGCGAGCCCAACCATGCCGGTGTCGCCACGGCGCGCAACAGCGTGTGGTGGCGCTTCCGGCCGAGCACGTCCGGGCAGATGACGATCAGCACGGTGGGCAGCAGCTTCGACACGGTGCTGGCGGTCTATACGGGCAATTCGGTGAGCGCGCTCACTCTGGTCGCCTCCAATAACGACATCAGCGGGACGGTGCGCGAGTCCCGCGTCACCTTCAACGCCACCGCAGGCACGCTGTACCGCTTCGCCATCGCCGGCGTCGGCAATGCCAGCGGCAGCATCAAGATCAACCTGCGCGGGGGTGGCGGCGGCAGTGGCGGCACTCCGGCTCCCGCCAACGACAACCTCGCCAGCGCCAGCACCATCTCGGTCCTTCCGGCTCCCGGCGCGGTGCGCGCGGTGACCGGCAGCAATGCGGGCGCGACGGCGGAGAGCGGCGAGCCCAACCATGCCGGCGTGGCAACGGCGCGCAACAGCGTGTGGTGGCGCTTCCGGCCCTCGTCGTCCGGGCCGATGACGATCAGCACGGTCGAAAGCAGCTTCGACACGGTGCTGGCCGTCTATACCGGCAGTTCGATGGGCTCGCTCAACCTGATCGCCTCCAACAACGACATCAGCGCCTCGGTGCGGCAGTCACGCATTACCTTCAACCCGACGCCCGGCACGCTTTACGTCGTCGCGGTCGCCGGCGTGGGCAATGCCAGCGGCAGCATCAAGCTGAACATGCGTGGAGGCGGTGCGTCGTCGAGCGGGTTGAGCCTTGCCGCAGCAAGCCTGGCAAACCCCGCCGCCGCTGGCAGCAGCAACGCCCTCACCGGCACGTCATCCACGCTGGCGGGCTCCTTGCCGACATCGCAAGCAGCGACCTTGCCCGACGCGGGGCAGAAGCCCCGTATGGCATCCGCCAGTGCCGGCGTGCCTGCAGGCGTCGTTGCAGCGCCCTTCGGCGACAAGGCTGCGGCCATTGCCGGGAACGGCGCGCCCGCCTTGCCTGGCGGTGAACCGGTCAGGCTGATGAGCACCGTGGTGACGAAAAGCAATGACGGCGTCCTGCGCGTTCCGGCAGATGGCGACGGCATTGCCGTGCTGGCGGTCACCAACAGCGGCGCCCGCGCGACGCTGACCGCCTCGCTCTCGCTTGCAACTCAGGACGGGACGGCGACGCAACTGCCGGTCGGTCTGTCGATCTGTCGTACCGATGCCGCCACCGGCGACTGCATCGGCGCCAGGGGTCCGACCGTGACGTTCACCGCCGACACCGGCGAACTCGTCACCTTCGCCGCCTTCGTCAGCCACAAGCAAACGGACGTTCCGCTCGACGCGGCGCCCGCCGGCCTGATCGTCAACTTCACCAGCAACGGCGAAACC
>NZ_VSZS01000033.1 GCF_008180155.1 Neoaquamicrobium microcysteis
AGCTTCGCGACGATCTCTTCGGGCTTGTGCTTCTTCTGGGGCATTCCAACGTCCTCTCTATCGGCCAAATAGCCTACTTCAGGGAGGACCACTTTTCAGGAGGCAGGCCAATCCCGGATGCAGATGAGCGGCTGGGCACCGCTTTGAATATGCTCTACCCCTATTACCGGCGCACACGGCAAATGATGACAAACATCCATCGCGATGAGGACGTGATGCCGCTGGTCAAGCAGATGATGGGCGGCTATCGGGAATACCTCGAAACCGTGCGCCACATCCTACTCCACGGCCGCGCAATCCCGACGGCCCGGAAGAATATTGTAAAGGCAGCAATCGGTCATGCGCTGTCGTTCCCGGCTTGGCGCTCGCTGGCGCTGGAGCAGGGCCTGACGGACGAGCAATGCAGCGAACTGATGTGCGGTATCGTCTGGACCGCTCAAAGCCAGCAAAGGTAGTGATCGTGATGTGCACGCGCGACACCCAGATCTCTTCCGGATAAGACATGACAGAAACGGGTTGGATCACCGGAAGCCTGCCTTCAGGCGAGCCAGACCGCATATGGAATGCATCCCGAAGTCGATCGCGTCGCACGGGCGTGCCGGTACAGGGGGTTGTTGCGGCGAGGGACTCCGGGAGAGATATATATCACGCGCTCTCCGAACCCAAGAAGCTCGAAGGGTTGCTGGCCGGCCCGAAGGAGGAGGCAGCTTGCGTCTGGTTTGTGATTGTAGGGCGAACCGCGGCGATGTTGTTCCGATAGCTTCGTTCAGTTGGTAGCGCCCCGAACCAGTTCAACGTTGCGATGGCCCCGTTTCTGGATGCGAGCTGCGCCCCCAACGGCGACTACGGCGGCCTTTGGGCTATTGGGCTTGGCGCCGCTCCAGACGCTCAGGCGAAGTTACCAAAGTTCAGGGCCACCGGCTGGACTGTTGTGCTCAATCCCGTCGGCACGGGTTTCGTGCCGTCACTCAGTCGCGTCGTGCCGCCTGGGCCATGCGCTCACGATGATCGCCATGATCAGCCTCTTGCCCAGCCAGTCACCGGCATGGACCGCGCCGAGGGCAGGGGACATCCCCACAAAGACCACCCGCGCCTGCGAGTTGGATTACGTAGAATTCGGCCCACAGAGGGCGCGGAGGCCGGCCGCGGCTTTCCAGTCAGCAATGCGAGGGCGGCCGCTCAGCCAAGCGAGAAACAAGGCCGTGAACAGTTCGCGTAGCGTTCCATGAAGAACTTCCATGGCGCCTTTGCGGGCACCTTCGCGCGCTGCGTTTCTGTCCTGATGCTACCGAACAGGAACGGGCCGTACCAGACTGGGCTGACCGCGAATGCTGTCACTCCCGCCACGATGAGGGCAGCTGGATTGATCCTAGATACGTTCATTTGGTTTGTCCCTCTGATGAAACCTGCCGGTCGTCGTGCTGTCCATGCAATAGATCAGCGACCCCGGCGTGAGGAGCACCTCCCCGTCTCCAGCAGGCTCTTGAGGCGGAAAGCACCATCGGCTAGCCGCCATAGAGCTTGGACTAAGCGTCCTTGGGCAGGCCGCGCTTGGACTGACCCGATTGGCATATCGGAAGGCCCAGGAGTGCTGCGGGGTGAGCAAGTTGGGGCCACCGTTCGTCGTGCGCTGGCCACTATCGCGCCATCGTAGGGATTGAAACCCCCAGCTTCGTGCCATGCCTGCCCAGGTCACGGAGAAAAGCGCTACAGTATCCAGAAGTACCGCCCCAAGAGCCTGCTGCAGGCCTCACACCTCAACGCGGGGAGCCGCGGACTGCCTCCCAGGTCACACCGCCATCGTTCGAGCGGAAGATTGTGCCCTGA
>NZ_VSZS01000034.1 GCF_008180155.1 Neoaquamicrobium microcysteis
CTGAGAGCGGCGGTGCAAAAACCGGCCACGGTAGCGGCGGGATAGTCCGGCCGCGGGCGGAGTAAAATCCGGCCACCTATTTCCCTTCTGCATTGAACGCAGGAGGGACAGGGGATCTACACCGTGGAACTTTATCTGAAGGTTCGCCTGGCCGTCTCGGAAGGGATGAGCCGGCGTCAGGCAGCGAAGCATTTCAACATATCGCGCGACAGCGTTGCCAAGATGCTGTCGTATTCGACTCCTCCCGGCTATCAGCGCCGGTCACCGATCCGACGTCCGAAGCTGGATGCATTTGTTTCGACCATCGATCATTGGCTGGATGAGGACCTGACGGTTCCGCGCAAGCAGCGCCATACGGCCAAGCGAGTGTTCGACCGGCTGCGTGCCGAATGCGGGTTCACCGGCGGCTACACGATCATCAAGGATTACATGCGCGAGCGAGAGCAGCGCTGCCAGGAGATGTTCGTGCCGCTGTCGCATCCGCCCGGCCATGCACAGGCGGACTTCGGCGAGGCGATGGTGGTGATCGGCGGTGTCGAGCAGAAAGCCCGTTTCTTTGTGCTCGACCTGCCGCATAGCGACGCCTGCTATGTGCGAGCCTATCCCGCTGCGGTGGCTGAGGCGTGGGTCGATGGCCACATCCATGCGTTCGCCTTCTTCGGGGCCGTGCCGCAATCGATCGTCTACGACAATGATCGTTGCCTGGTGGTCAAGATCTTGCCCGACGGCACGCGCAAGCGAGCGGCGCTGTTCAGCGGCTTCCTGTCCCACTACCTGATCCGGGATCGCTACGGTCGCCCCGGCAAGGGCAACGACAAGGGGAATGTCGAGGGCCTCGTTGGCTATGCTCGTCGCAACTTCATGGTTCCGATCCCACGGTTCACGACATGGGATGTGTTCAACACCTGGCTGGAAGAGCAGTGCCGCAAGCGCCAGCACGACAGGCTGCGCGGCGAGAGCGAGACGATCGGAGAGCGGCTGCAGCGCGATCTCGCCGCCATGCGCGCATTGCCGGCTTCGCCGTTCGATGCCTGTGACCAGGCCAGCGCCAGAGTGACGGCGCAATCCCTGGTCCGCTACAAGACCAACGACTACTCTGTTCCGGTCGCCTATGGCCACAGGCAAGTCTGGGTCCGGGGTTATGTCGACGAGGTGGTGATCGGCTGCCGCGGCGAGATCATTGCTCGTCATCCCCGGAGCTGGGAACGGGAAGACGTCGTCTTTGATCCCATCCATTACCTGCCGCTGATCGAGCAGAAGATCAATGCATTGGATCAGGCCGCCCCTCTTCAGGGATGGGAATTGCCCGAAGAGTTCGCCACGCTGCGCCGCCTGATGGAAGCACGTATGGCCAAGCAGGGCCGCCGTGAGTATGTGCAGGTGCTGCGTTTGCTGGAAAGCTTCGATCTCGTCGATCTGCACGGGGCGGTGAAGCAGGCCCTCCAACTCGGCGCGATCAGCTTCGACGCCGTCAAGCATCTTCTCCTGTGTCGGGTGGAGCGCCGGCCGC
Source organism: Neoaquamicrobium microcysteis (assembly GCF_008180155.1). GTDB lineage: Bacteria > Pseudomonadota > Alphaproteobacteria > Rhizobiales > Rhizobiaceae > Aerobium > Aerobium microcysteis. The sequence goes on from NZ_VSZS01000034.1 coordinate 1,511, forward strand.
CACGGCTGGACCTGTCCATCTATCCTTACCTGCCAAGGGCGACGGTCGAGACGACGTCGGCGAAGGCATACATGCGCCTCCTGTCATCGGATGCAGGAGAAGCGGCATGAGCGCCGAAGCGCCTGACAATCCCCCTGCGATTTTGCTTTCCCATTACCTCAAGACCCTCAAGCTGCCGACCTTCCAGCGCGAGCACCAGAAGCTGGCCCGGCTATGCGCGTCCGAAGGCGTGGACCATGTCGGATACCTTGCTCGTCTTGCCGAGCGGGAGATGATCGAGCGGGACCGCCGCAAGGTCGAACGCCGTATCAAGGCGGCGAAGTTCCCGGTCGTCAAAAGCCTCGACAGCTTCGACTTCACCGCCATTCCGAAGCTCAACAAGATGCAGGTATTGGAATTGGCGCGCTGTGAATGGATCGAGCGCCGCGAGAACGTCATCGCGCTCGGCCCCAGTGGCACGGGCAAAACTCATGTCGCCCTCGGTCTCGGTCTGGCCGCCTGCCAGAAGGGCTTGGCAGTCGGCTTTATCACGGCCGCCGCTCTCGTCAGCGAGATGATGGAGGCTCGCGACGAACGGCGTCTTCTGCGCTTCCAGAAGCAGATGGCTACCTACAAGCTCCTCATCATCGACGAGCTGGGCTTCGTGCCGCTCTCCAAGACCGGGGCGGAACTGCTGTTCGAGCTGATCTCGCAGCGTTACGAACGCGGCGCGACGCTGATCACCAGCAATCTGCCTTTCGATGAATGGACGGAGACGTTGGGCTCCGAGCGTCTGACCGGCGCACTGCTCGATCGCATCACCCACCACGTCAACATCCTCGAGATGAACGGCGAAAGCTACCGTCTCGCCCAAAGCCGCGCCCGAAAGGCAGGCTGAAGCCCTCACGAAAATAGCCGACGCCGCAAGCGGGAAACTCTAGTCGGGCTACGCCCTCCCGCCGTTCCCCGCTTGCGGCGCCAAGTGGCCTACTTTTGCGCCGCCCAACGGCCTGGTTTTGCTCCGCCGTTGACA
>NZ_VSZS01000035.1 GCF_008180155.1 Neoaquamicrobium microcysteis
GCTTCGCGACGATCTCTTCGGGCTTGTGCTTCTTCTGGGGCATTCCAACGTCCTCTCTATCGGCCAAATAGCCTACTTCAGGGAGGACCACTTTTCAGGAGGCAGGCCACTATAGCGTTGACGTAGTTGTCATCTTCACCCGTGTGGCGCGCCAAATTCCTCAAAATCTGCCCAATTTAAGAACGCCGAACACCGCCAATTGCCGCCCGAGTAATGGCCTGCGGTGAAGAAGGGTAGGAACGGCGGCAATCGGCGGTGAGAAAGTTCGAATCGCGCCCGGTCGGATTGGCGCAATCCGGAGCGTCGGCGTCAGCCAACGACAACGTCGGCGTCGCGAACGTAGAGCTCCACGCGCAAGCCCGCCGTAGCGGCCATGTTAACCAAGGCGTCGAGGCCGAACAGGTCGACCTTGCCGCGCGTGAGATCTGAGATCCGGGGCTGGGTTACCCCAAAGACTTTGGCGGCCTGAGACTGACTGAGATGTGCGCGCGCAATATGCTCTTTGAGAGCCGTCATGAGCGCCGCGCGTAACTTCACGCTCTCGGTTTGCTCCGGGCTCGCCTCGGCTGGTGCTGACGGCTTCCGCTCCTTCACCGTACTTGCTGACAATTCGCTGTTCGCACCGATGTCCAGCGAGAATTGTTCCTGGGCGATGTTGGCGATCTTCGCGGTGAGGCCAATCTTCTCTTCCGCCTTTGCGCGAGCATGATCCGACATGAAGGCGACAAGGTGCTCCAAGCCGTCCTTGTCCGATACAGTGACAAAATCCTTGTTCTTATTCACGAAGACCACGGACTTCTTCTTTTCTCGAAGAAGCTCGATGACATTGCTGAGCGTGCCGGTGCTTTTGCAATCCCAGACCATAAGGCCATAGTCGCTGTTGCGCGCCATCTCCAGGTCTTTGGCGGTAAAATAGGCGCGCGTGCCCGCTTTGGCCTTTGAGACGACCCTGTGGACCGGCCATTCTGCGACATTGTTCCGGGGCGAGTCGCCGGTGCAATAAACGGTCACCTTTCCTGCCCGGTACCGCTGTAGGCATTCCTGAATTGAGGTATCGGCGCCATCGGCGTCTCCGACCACGACGTTGAAGTCTGAAGACACGATCTTGTTGATCCTGTCCGCAACCTTCTCATGCAGGCGGCTGATGGATATTGATCCGGCGATGAAGACAGTGGTCATGGCATTATTTCCATGTGATCGAAGCGGCGTAAACTTGGTTGATTTTCTTGTACGTGCGCAGCGTCTTGCAGACGGCGTCCATCGTGGCACCCGTGTCGAAAAGATCGTCAAGGACAAGCGCGTTCCAACACCCTTCGTTGGTGATGGACGGGTTGATGCTGAATCGTCCCTCCAACGCGGCGTCCTTCGCCTCGCGGCCATGCAGGTTCTTGAGCTGTGGGCTGCCTTCGGGCGCGGGCGCTTTGACGATGATGTTGTCGAACACCGGCGTTTTCGTCAGTTTGCCGAGTTCGTTGGCGATCTCATTGACCGGCTGGCGCGCCCGCACCGTGGAGGCGGGCATTGGGATAATCAGGCCGATCTTGTCGAACATCGGCAGCAAGGATTGCTGCACTTGGGCCGCGAGCGGCTGAACCTGATTCCAATCGGCTCGATATTTAAGCTGGTATAGCGCCTCGCCGGGCTCCGAGCGCGTCGTGTCAAATCGAGGGTGGCCGTACTCGTCGTCGCCCAGATAGACGCTCGACAGCGTATGCTTGTGGAGCGCGTAACCGAGATCCCAACTGCCTTCGAGCTTTCGAATCTGAACCTGCATGACGAAGAGTTTTCCTTGCAGGCCCTCGGAACGCCGTCCATGGGGCCATCCCAGATATATACAAAATCTTGTATGATACGCAAGAGTCTCATCGTGTAGTCATCAATCGCATCCGGAACGCTAAAATTGCTAGAGTCGTCGCCCAGGATTGACAAAATGCATAGAGTTGCATAAGGTTGCTGGATGTCACAGAAAGATGCACCCGATTTCCTAACCCTTGCCGAGGCCGCCGAGTATGTTGGGGTCTCGAAGGATACGCTTAGACGGTGGGATGCCTCCAACAAGCTCAAGCCGGTGCGCCGGCCGGGAAGCGGCTATCGCTTCTATCGCCGGCCCGACCTTGAGCCCTTCCGCCTCGAGTATCGGCGCGCCGAACAGGCCGCCGACGAGCCCGACCATATGTTTCAGACGCTGACTGCGGACATTGAGGCGAACCCCAAGATCCGCGAGCCACAGCAGGGCGCCCACCGAGCAGTGCGGACCCACTTCGAAGCCTCGAACGAGCCGGTGATCCTGCAGATTCCTGTCGGCTGCGGAAAGACCGGCGTCATTGCGACATTGCCCTTCGGCGTCGCCAAAGGGCGCGCGCTTGTCATCACACCGAATTTGACGATCCGGTCGGGCGTCGCGGAGTCGCTCGACATCAGCAACCCGAAGAATTTCTGGCGGCGGACGGGCGCGCTCCACGATTTTTCCGCGGGGCCGTTTCGCGCCGTTTTGGATGGCGTCGACGCCAATCTCCACGACTGCAACGCGAGCCAGTTCGTCGTGACCAACATCCACCAATTGGCCAGTTCGGCCGATCGCTGGCTCCCGCAGTTTCCGCCGAACTATTTCGACATGATCATGATCGACGAGGGCCACCACAACGTGGCCCCGAGCTGGGCTAAGGTCTTTGATCGTTTTCCGAACGCCAAGATCGTCAGCTTGACTGCAACGCCATTCCGGGGTGACGGAACGCGGCCGGTCGGCAAAGTGATCTATCGCTACCCTTTCACCCGGGCGATGGTGAAGGGGTACATCAAGCAAATCCACTCCCGGAACGTCGCGCCATCAGAGCTGTCCTTCACCTACCGTGACGATACGAAACGGCACACCTTGGAAGAGGTGATGGCCTTGCGGGAACATGCATGGTTTCGACGTGGTGTCGCGTTGGCGCCGGAGTGCAATCGTCACATCGTCGACGCCAGCATCAAATACCTTCAGGAGCTGCGCGAGCGCAGCGGTTTCCGCCACCAGATCATCGCTGTCGCCTGTTCAGTCGACCATGCCCGCCAAGTGCGCGGGCTTTATGAAGAGCGGGGCCTGAAGGCGGCCGAGATTTACGGTGAGATGGATCGAGACAAGCAGGACGCCGTTCTTGCCGATCTGCGCAGCGGCAAGCTCGACTGCATCGTGCAGGTGCAGATGCTAGGCGAAGGATTCGATCATCCACCCCTGAGCGTGGCGGCCATCTTCCGGCCGTTCGCAAGCTTGTCACCATACATCCAGTTCGTCGGGCGCGTGATGCGCGTCGTCCATGAGGCGAAGCCCGACCATCCGGACAACCACGCCTTCGTGGTATCTCATGTGGGCTTGAACACCGACGCGCATTGGGACGATTTCCGCGAACTCGATCTCGATGACCAGGCGATGGTCAAGAAGTGGCTGGAGGCCGGTGACGAGAATGGCGTTGGCGACGGATCGGGAGAGCCTCGTCGCTTCGACATCGGGATGCTGGTCGATAACGAGATCGTCGGCTCGTTCATCAATCGATCGTTCCTTGATCCAGAAGATGATCGCGTTCTGGAAGAGATGCTGGACCATGAGATCGGCGCGGGCCTGCGCCTGCGCGACGTCATCGCGAAAGACAAGCTCAGGGAGACGCTGCGCCGAAAGCAGGAAGAACTGTCCCAAATCAGCAGTGCTAGCGACCTTCCGGTGCAGCCGCAGGCGCGGCGGGTTGGCGCACGCAAGCGGCTCTCCGAACGCACAGGCTCCGTCGTCGCCCGCATTCTCAAGGATCTGAAACTCTCGCCCGCCGGCAGAGAAGTTGGCCAGCGCGATAAGACAGTCGCAGGACGTGATAACCGGGCTGCCGTTACGTCGCTGCTGAACAAGGCGATCAACGAACATCTCGGGATCAAATCTGGGAGCCGTAAAGCGCCTGACGCAGGCGACAATGAGGACGCACTGGCTGCGCTCGACATGCTGGGAGACAGTGTGCGCGACGCCCTGAAGGGGAAGAAGGATGGCTAAAGTTAGGGACCTTCTGATCGACGTGAAAATTGAGCAAGCACAACGCCAGCGCAAATGTCGGAGGAATAGCTCACATGTCATTGCGAAGGGCGAGTGGTGTCTCGTTGTTCGCACAAACGCGACCAACGATGACTACAGCTGTAGCCGTGACGCCGCAAAGCCCATGCTCGATGCGGCTTGGGCTAAGTTAAAAGGCATCTACGAAGGTCTTGGTATGTCACCGCCCGGGACCTGAAGTGCGGGACCTTCATGACCGCGTGCATGTAAACCTAGCGCGCCCCCCCC
>NZ_VSZS01000036.1 GCF_008180155.1 Neoaquamicrobium microcysteis
CAGCGCCGCTTGCTTCATCGAGATGCAGCGGCCTAATGTGACAAACCTGATGGACCAGAGCCTCCGTTAGCTCACGCCGCCGGTTGTCCCAAAAACCCTGACGACGGACACCGTAGAGGAACGCGGCCTTCTTTCCGTGTTCACTGCCGAAATGATCTCGGTGCAGGAAGGCATCGTCAGAGGTGGCGAGCAGGTCGGCACTCTCGAGTTGCATGCCGAGATCGGATGGATCAGAGCGGAGTATATGGAGCGCTTCCTTCAGGCGATGGCGATCGCCGCCGTCGTGTTGGCCCTTACAGGGTTAGTTGCGTGGCACCTTATCCGGCAGCTGGTTTCCCCGCTCGGCCAGTTGGCCACCACGTTGTCGGCCATCGGGGCGGGCTCAGAACTCTCCCTGAGGCTCAATACGACGCGGAACGATGAAGTCGGTATTCTTATCGGAGCGTTCAACATAATGTTGGGTAAGCTTGGCGAGCGGGATAGGAAACTCCGCGAGCTCAACGATTCTCTGGAAGAGACCGTGAAACTGCGCACGGCGCAGCTTCAGAACGCCAAGGAAGAGGCCGAGCGCGCCAATCAGGCGAAGTCGGACTTTCTGGCGACCATGAGCCACGAGATCAGGACACCAATGAACAGCATGATGGTGATGGCGGAGATGCTCGCCGGTGCGCAGCTTACGCCCAAGCAATTGCGGTTCGCGGAGATCATCAAGCGATCCGGTCACGGTCTTCTCAACATCATCAACGACATATTGGATCTTTCCAAGATCGAGGCTGGCAGCCTTCAACTTGAATCGATCCCCTTCTGCCTTGAAACCATTGTCGAGGACGTTGCAAGCCTCTTCGCAGAGAAGGCGCGCGGAAAGGGGCTGTCGATCGCCACGCATGTGCCGCATGACCTGCCGACGGAACTCGCGGGCGACCCGACCCGAATTGGCCAAATCGTCACTAACTTGGTCAACAACGCCCTGAAATTCACTGAAAGCGGGGGCGTGGACATCGAAGTCTCGGCGCGCCAAGCCGCGAGGGGTAGACTCGCCGTTGAGATCGCGGTCCGTGACAGCGGGATCGGCATGGCGCCCGAAGCGCTGGCGCGTGTCTTCGAACGCTTTACGCAGGCGGATCAGTCCACGACACGCAAATACGGCGGCACGGGCCTAGGCCTGTCGATTACAAAGCGGCTCGTTGAAGCGATGGACGGAACAATAACAGTCGAAAGCGTGGAGGGTCATGGCTCGATCTTCCGGGTCGCCCTGGAGCTGCAAATTCTGGCTTCGGCCCCACCTACCGTCGATATCTCGAAGACGCGCATAATGCTTGCCATTGCCGACGGCCGCACCCTGCGCGCTGCCCGGGGCGCCTTTGCTGCCCGGGGAGCGGACATCGTTACCGAAGCAAGAGCGCAGGATATAGACCTCGTGGTCGCCGATCTGGCCGGTTTCGCCAGCCTGCAGCCCGCGCTCGACCAATATGCTCCGCGCATATTGCTCCGTTCGATCGGCTCTCTGGCGGGCCTTGAAGCCGCTCCAGAATGGAGAAATGCCCCCCAAATCGACCTTCCGCTGCGCAGCCGCGACGTCGACCGGATAGCCTCCTGTCTTGCTATGTCCGACTTTTCGTCCCTGCGCGACGACGTGGATGCCGATAACCGGACGGCAACTCTGCCCAGCTTCACTGGCCTCAAGATTCTCGCAGTCGACGACAATGCAGTCAACCGCGAAGTGCTGATTGAGGCATTAGCTAGTCTAGGCGTCACGCCGACCATTGCCGACAGCGGCGTGGCCGCAATCGAGCGTGCCGAGCAGGATGCTTTCGACGTCATCTTTATGGATTGCTCGATGCCGGGCATGGATGGTTTCGAAGCAACGCGATGCATACGCGACCTCGAGCGCGAGAAGATGCGGACGCCAGCCCAAATCGTCGCTCTCACGGCTCATGTAACCGGGCCCGAATCCCAGAGATGGCGAAGTGCAAGCATGGACGGGTACGTCGCCAAGCCCTTCACGCTCGCCCAGCTGGCGAGGGCTCTCGCGCAAACCAAAGACGCTATCGATCAACCGGCGACAGCCCCCGCGTCTCTTGGGGGCGCGCAGGCGATGGCCTGGCGCGACGTCCCACTGCTGTCGCGTGATACGCTCGCCATGTTTGCAACCCTCGGGCAAGGGGGACAGTCCATAGCCAGCCGCGTCTTCGGCCTTTTCGCCAGCAATGCGCCCCAAGCGGTTGCAGAACTGCGTGCGGCCATTGACACAAAGCGCGCAGACGAGACCGCCAAGCTGGCGCATGCCCTCAAGTCCATGTGCTCTAGCGCCGGAGCGGCGCGATGCCGCGCAATATGCCAAATGCTGGAAGACGAAGTCGGTGCCGACCACATCAGGGGCCAAGCGCTGTGCGGAGAGCTCGAGCGGGCGCTCGCTGACACGATGTCCGCCATGGACGGCTCTAGCTTGACGGACGAACGCCGTTACGCGGCCGGTTCAGCCTGATAAAACATCTCATACGAGTCCGGACCGCAGAGAGGCTGCGGGCTTAAGCCTTGAGTTTTTTCGTGACGAAGGTCGGGCAACGGCGGATGCCGACGGTCTGCCGCGCGTCGTCTGCATGGCGAGCCCCGATATAAGGAATGGCCGAAAGATAGTGAAATCGAGCATGCAAATCTTTGGCGCGGAGACTTGTCCGGGATCCGATGACAATGTGGCTCCAATTACGTGCTGCTGTTGGCTCTGCCTCCATCAACACCTGCCAAGACTCATCGCTCACCGAAGCCGGCAGCCATTCTAAACACCGTACGCAAACTGACCGGCCAGCATTCCCAAGAGCGGTTATGCGTGGATCACGAGACGGCGTCCGCCGGACGGCTGGCAATGAACAGGGAAGGTCACAGCGCTGGCGGAAATGCCACAAAAAAACGCTCTCCTTGACCTTCCACCCGCTGGATGCCCCATCTTTAGGAATACCGGGTTTCGAAGGAGAGAATGATGCAGTTCCAGATCGACAATATGAACTGCGGCGGCTGCGCCAAAAGCGTCACCAAGGCAATCCAGTCTGTGGACAGCCAGGCGAAGGTCGAGATCGACCTGGCAGGCAAGCAGGTACATGTGGCCTCGAACGCCGCTGAAGCAGCAATTGTGGGCAGCCTCAATGATGCCGGCTATCCCCCTCGACGGGTGGCTTGAACCTTGCGCGGGGGCTTATCGCTCGAGTTCGGCGATAAGGCTTTTCATCTCCGCAATTTCCTCGCGCTGCGTCGTGCCGATTTCGTCGGCCAAGGCGCGCACGCGTGGGTCGGCGAGGCCGGCGCGCTCACTCGTGAGTATGGCTATCGAATGATGCGGGATCATCGCCTTCATCCATTCCAGCTGATCGACCGATGCTTGAGAGCGAACCATGTAGAGAGAACCCGCAAAGACGATCCCCGCCGTGGCGAGAATGGCGACATTGACGGCCTTGTTTCGATACATGTGCAGCATGAAGAGCAGCATCACGGCGGCCATCGTCGAACCCATGATCAAAGCCATATAGGCACGGGTTTCGCTCCAGTAGAGGTGATCGGTGGAATAGGTGTTGAGGTACATCAGCCCGTACATGATCGCGGTGGACGTTCCGATCATGGCCGCAAACCGTAGGTATTTGATCATGCTCGATCCTCTCGGCGCGCGTCTGTGTTTCCAGTAAAGCTGGTTGCTCTGCTGCTTCCGCGCGGTATTCCGTCGTCCTCTAAACAGCCATCTTTTGGGGAACTGATAGAGCGAACTCAGGTTCCCAATTCTCACATGCCAACGAGGATGCATTGAAGCTCGCAGGATGGCCCCATGTGCTCTTTGTGGCCCTGCTCGCAATAGCGATGGGGGCGGTATGGGCTCCGCTCGGTTCAAGCGCGGCCAATCTTCCCGCCGATGTCGATCCTCATCAGGCTGAAGCCCACTCCGATCACCTCTTCGACAAGCATGACCATCGCGGCTTAGGCGAACCTCAGCCCGACTGTCGGTCATCGGGGCCCATTTGCTGTTTGATGACCATATGTCACCCCGGATTGATAGTCGATCCGATCGCTGTGGCGTTCCTGGGAGTATGCAGCGAGAAAGCGCAGGCCGGTGCCTGCGCGGTATCGGCAAGTGATCCCGGAGTAGCCGTTCCACCTCCACGACGTCTCCTTGTCTGACTGAGATCCACACAGATTCAACAGGAGACTTCCGATGAAACCCGTAAAGACAATTCTCATGGCCGCTGTGGCGGCCGCCAGCCTGTCCATGCCGGCGCTTGCCCAGGAGACCGAATTCAAGCTTCCCGAGCAGTGCACGGCATCCGCATCCGGTGCGATGGATCATTCGTCAATGGGCCATGGGGGCATGCACGGCAACCAGAATGAAGCCATGCATTCTGCCATGATGGACATGATGGGGATGGGAGGCATGGACCTCGAGGCCATGCCCGAGCATGTCCAGGAGAACATGCGCAAGATGATGATCACCATGCCCGCCATGCACGAAGGCATGATGAATGAGGACGCCGATGTGGCGTTCGCCTGCGGTATGATCGCTCACCATCAAGGCGCCATCGACATGGCGCAGGTGCTGATTGAGCATGGCGAGGATCCGCAGATGCGCGCGCTTGCCGAGGAAATCATTGAGGCACAGGTCGCCGAGATCGAGCAGATGACCAACTGGCTGGCTGAGAACGCCAACTGAAGGTGAACCTGGTCGTGCGGGGAAACCCGCACGGCCACTTCCTCGGTCGCGCACATATCTCTTGAGCTTCCGGTGGCTGGAACCCCCATATACAGGGCAAACAGTTTTGGAGTGATCGCCGTGAACATCGGATCTGCGGCCCGCAGGTCGGGCCTGCCGCCCAAGACCATTCGTTATTATGAGGATATCGGTCTCCTGCGGGCCGACCGAGCGGCCAATGGCTATCGGGACTATTCCGACGAGGACGTCCACCGGCTGCGCTTCGTTCAGCGGACGCGAAGCCTCGGCTTCTCGGTTGAGGAGTGTCGGCAGCTCCTGTCACTGTATTCCGATCGCGATCGCGCCAGTGCGGACGTCAAGGCAATCGCCACAGAGAAACTGGGCGAGATCGACCGCAAGATCGCTGAACTGACGGGTTTGCGCAAAATGCTCGGGCACTTGGTCGAGACCTGCCACGGCGATGCGCGGCCGGACTGCCCGATCATCGACGGGCTATCCGGCAGGACGACCAGCCACTAGGTCTGAGGGACGACCGCCATGATGAGCGACGCCATGATGTGGGGGATGGGCATCTGGTGGCTTGTGATCGCCCTCCTGGTCTTGCTCGCCATCGCCGCTCTCGTGAAATATATCTTCTTTCGCTAGGGAGGCGCGCTCCACGAGGCGCCTGCGGCCAGTATGAATACACTCTCAGCCGACAGGGCGCACTGGGACGAGGTCTATTCAGGCAAGGCCGAAGAGGCCCATTCCTGGTTCCAGGCGGACCCCGCCATCTCGCTGGAACTGATCGGCAGATATGCGCCATCGCTTGGTGCACCGATCATCGATATCGGTGCCGGCACCTCTCGCCTTGTCGATGCGCTCCTGGCGGCCGGCCATTCGGACATCACGCTGCTCGATCTCTCGGAGCAGGCCCTCGATGCGGTCCGCAATCGCATCGGCAGGAACTCGACAACGGTCAGGATGATCGCGACCGACCTCAGGCAGTGGACACCGCTGCGGAGCTATGCCGTCTGGCATGATCGTGCCGTCCTTCACTTCCTGACAGATAGCGAGGGTCAGCATGCCTATGTCGAAGCTTTGACGACGGGCACCGGGACGGGGTCGACGGTCATCATATCGGCCTTCGCGCCGGACGGTCCCGAGCGCTGCAGCGGCCTTCCGGTTCGTCGCTATTCCGCGGCCGATCTGGCGGTGCTTCTCGGTGAACCGTTCGATCTTGTTGAATGCCGCAAGGAGGAGCACCTCACGCCGGGCGGGGTCACGCAGCACTTCGTCATCACGGTATTCAGACGCCTTTGAGCAATTGCTGAAGCCGTCCGGCACGGCGTTCGGTCGGAGACATTAAGTCGGCCTTAGCGGGTACCCCGCCACGATGCGAAGATGACTGCATCCCGTCCAATGATCGTTCCGGTTCACAATGACTACTCAGCATGGCAGAAGGCACTGCATTGGACCGTTGTCGGCCTGGTTATGGTCCAGATCTGGAGTTCAGGTGGGATCGAGCGCTCTCACGCGGATCATGTCGCCGGCCTCGAACCGTCCCGGCTCGATCTCTTTTTGCATGAGATTCACACCTTTCTGGGCCTTCTGATCGGTGCTCTCGTCGTCCTGCGAATCCTGCTGCGAGTTGCGTCGAAAGCACCTGCGCAGGACAGAACGTTGCATAGCGCGGTTCGAATAGGCGCATGTGTCAATCACTGGGCCCTGTACGCGGTTCTTCTTTTGCTGCCGGTGACCGGAATTGGAGCGCGCTACATCGACTTCGAGACCATCGGACCCGTCCACGTACTCCTGACGCGGATCCTGTTCCTTCTCGTCGCAATTCATGGCGCCGCTGCACTATGGCATCTCCTGAGACGTGACGGCGTCGCCTGGCGAATGCTCCCCAGCCGGCTGCTTCGGGGCAGGTGACCGTTCAAAACCAAGCCAGCCACGAACGACGAATAATCGATTCCGCTTGACCTTCCATCTGCTGGAAGCGGCAGATTCGGACTTCTCGTCCTATTTGTCGAAAGCGTCGCCATGGCGGAACATCATCATGAGCATTCTCATGCACGGGCGGCAACGCGTGCGCTTGATGCCCGCAGTGCCTCCCACGCTGCTCACGACCACGGCGTGATGGTGGAGGATTTCCGCCGGCGCTTCTGGGTGTCGTTGATCCTGACACCACCGATACTGATCCTTTCCCCCATGATCCAGCACTGGCTGGGCATCGAGGATGCAGTCTCTTTCCCAGGCGACGGTCTGTTGCTGTTCGTGTTGTCGACCGTCGTCTATCTCTACGGCGGCTGGCCCTTCCTGACGGGGTTCTTCAGGGAACTCGGTGATCGCCGGCCGGGCATGATGACCCTCGTCGCCATGGCAATCTCCGTCGCTTACTTCTATTCGGCGGCCGTCACCTTCGGGCTTCCGGGCATGTCCTTTTACTGGGAGCTCGCGACGCTGATAGCCATTATGCTTCTTGGCCACTGGCTCGAGATGCGCTCGGTCATGGGCGCCTCGCGTGCGCTGGAGGCGCTCGTTCGGCTCCTGCCGGACAGCGCAATCAGAATCGACGCTCACGGAAATGGCGTCGAGATGCCGATCGCTGCCCTGACGCCTGGGGACCATATTCTCGTGCGCCCCGGCGGGAAGGTGCCGGTTGACGGGCGTGTCATCGAAGGCTCGTCATCGTTCAACGAATCCATGCTGACCGGAGAATCCCGTCCGGTTGCCAAGAAGGCTGGCGACAGCGCCATCGGCGGCGCGATCAACGGCGCTGGCGCCGTCACGATCGAGGTCATGGCCACTGGCGGAGCGACCTATCTCTCCCAGGTTATCGACATGGTCAAACGCGCGCAGGCAAGTCGCTCGCGCACACAGGATCTCGCCAACCGGGCGGCGGGATGGCTCACCTATATCGCTCTGGGCGTCGGCTTCGGATCCTTGGCTTGGTGGACAATCGCGGGAGAGAGCTGGGAATTCGCCATTGAGCGGATGGTGACTGTTATGGTGATCGCCTGTCCGCATGCGCTCGGTCTTGCTGTTCCACTCGTTGTTGCCGTCAGCACGTCGCTCAGCGCTGGAAACGGCTTGCTCATCCGCGACCGTGCGGCCTTCGAGCGCGCACGAAACCTTGACGCGGCCGTGTTCGACAAGACCGGCACCCTCACTGAGGGGCGCTTCGGGGTCAGCGATGTTGTCCTTCTGGGATCGATGGGTGAAACCGAGGCCCTCCGGCTGGCCGCATCGGCTGAAAGCCAGTCCGAGCATCCAATTGCACAGGGCATTGTTGCGGAGACGACGACGCGGAACGTTGCCTATCCACGGCCGGAGAGCGTTCGCAACATCACCGGCGAAGGCATTGAGGCCCGCGTGGAAGCCCGAGCCGTTGCCATTGTCAGCCCGGGCCATCTGGCACGCCAGGGTAAGGCAATCTCGCATGAGCGGCTGAAGGCGCTCGAGTCAGACGGCAAGACGGTCGTAGTGCTGGTCGTTGATGGCGAACCGTTGGCCCTATTTGCACTTTCCGACATCATCAGGCCCGAATCCCGAGAGGCGATCGACGACCTCAAGGCGCTTGGAATCCGCCCGATCATGCTAACCGGCGATGCCGAAGGTGTCGCACGGGCTGTCTCGGCGGAACTCGGAGTCGAGGAATACTACGCCGAAGTGTTGCCCGACCAGAAGGCCGCAAAGATCGCCGAGCTTCGCCGCAATGGCAGGCGGATCGCGATGGTCGGCGACGGGGTCAACGATGCGCCTGCGCTGGTCGAGGCCGACCTCGGCGTTGCAATCGGTGCCGGTACGGATGTCGCTGTGGAGTCCGCCGATATTGTTCTCGTTCGAAGCGATCCGCGCGACGTGGCAGCCATTCTCGGACTGTCGCGGGCGACCTACCGCAAGATGGTGCAGAACCTTGTCTGGGCAACAGGCTACAACACCTTCGCCATCCCGATGGCAGCTGGCATCACCTTTGGCACGGGCTTTCTGATGACACCTGCCGTGGGCGCCGTATTCATGTCGCTCAGCACCATCATTGTGGCCATAAATGCGCAGTTGCTGCGCTTCTACAAAAGGGAAGAAATCACAAGATGACAGGAGTTTTCTTGACCCGACGCTCACGCCGGCCGCTTACCGGCACGAAGGGACGAGTTGAAACGATGCTTCGGAACGGACTGAGGCGGATCACGGCGGCATTGCTGGTCATTTGCCTCGTACCTTTGGGCTCGGCCCTTGCTGAAACCATGCCGGTCGAAGCGCTCGCACAGCACACTCATATCCATGGCCTGGCCGTCGATCGCCAAGCTCCGGACCATCTTCTCATCGCAACCCATCATGGCGTCTTTCGCGCAAACCCTGAAGGTCAGGCCACTCGGATTTCGGCGGTGAAGGATTTCATGGGGTTCTCCGCGCACCCGGCTGAGCCGCGGACTTATTTCGGCAGCGGACATCCTCCCGAGGGGGGCAATCTCGGCTTCATCGTGTCGACGGATGGAGGGGCAACCTGGACGCAGCGATCGCCGGGCGCAAATGGCCCGGTGGATTTCCATCAGCTTGCCGTCAGTCCCGTCGACCCCGAAATCATCTATGGCGCCTACGGAGCGCTCCA
>NZ_VSZS01000037.1 GCF_008180155.1 Neoaquamicrobium microcysteis
CAGCTTCGCGACGATCTCTTCGGGCTTGTGCTTCTTCTGGGGCATTCCAACGTCCTCTCTAAAGGCTCAATAGCCTACTTCAGGGAGGACCACTTTTCAGGGGGCAGACCAGTTCTTGAGCGTCTGATGCCAGCGCTCGATCTTGCCCTGGGTCTGCGGATGAAGCGGAGCGCTGCGGACATGGCTCATGCCGTTGGCGTCGATCCATTCGGCGAGTTCGCTGGCGATGTAGGACGGCCCGTTGTCGCTGAGCAGTTTTGGCTTGTGCAACACCCTGGCGCTGTCACAGCCTGAAGCCGTAAGGCCCAGTTCCAGCGTTTCGGTCACGTCCTGGGCCCGCATGGTCGTGCACAGCTTCCAGGCGATGATGTAACGGGAGAAGTCGTCGAGCACGGTCGACAGATAGACCCAGCCCCAGCCGATGATCTTGAAGTAGGTGAAGTCTGTCTGCCACATCTCATTGGGACGCATGGTCTTGTCCCTGAACTCGTCGGCGGCCTTGATCACCACGAAGGCCGGGCTGGTGATGAGGTCATGGGCCTTGAGTAGGCGATAGACGGTCGCCTCGGACACGAAGTAGCGCTTCTCATCGGTGAAGCGCACCGCCAGCTCACGTGGTGACAGCTCGGACTGTTCCAGCGCCATGTCGATGATCTGGCTCTGGACCTCGGCGCTGATGCGGTTCCACACCCGGTTCGGCCGGGAAGGACGGTCCTCCAACGCCTCCGGGCCGCCTTCGACATAGCGGTCATACCAGCGGTAGAAGGTGCGCCGCGCAATGCCGAGCTGATCCAGCGTCTTCTTCGCCGGAAGGTGCGACTGCTCGACGATCTTGATGATCTCGAGCTTTTCGGATGCGGGGTATCTCATTCGTCGTCGCCCCCATCCGCGATCATGCTTTTTTTGAGCAGACGGTTCTCCAGCGTCAGGTCCGCGACTGCCTCCTTCAGCGCGCGGGTCTCGCGACGAAGGTCCTGCACTTCACCGGTCGTCGCAGCACGGGCCGTGTCGCCTGCCAGTCGCCGCTTGCCGGCTTCCAGAAATTCCTTCGACCAGGTGTAGTAGAGGCTCTGGGCAATCCCCTCCTTGCGGCACAACTCGGCAATGCTGTCTTCGCCACGAAGGCCATCCAGCACGATCCTGATCTTGTCTTCCGAGGAAAAGTGCCGCCGTGTCGCCCGACGGATGTCTTTGACCACATGCTCGGCGGAGCGTTTGCCGCCAGTCAACTTCGAATTCATGTTCGTTCCTTCGTCTTAGACGAGAACCGAACACTCCTTAAATCACACCCTCAATTCTGTGCCATAGGCGCTGATCCCGGACAGTCATCGATATCCTTGGCCAAGGGCAGCTTGGCGAAACGCATGGCGACGACGGTCAGCAGGGAATTCCGCCTGCAGATGGACGGGTATGGCCTGACGACAGCCGAGATCCACTACCATCTTCCAGACCATCCCAGCCTTCTGCAGCTCTATGTCTGGCAGGACTTCGATCTCGCGCCGGAGTTTCCTGAGCTGAAGGGCTTCCTCGATTATTGGGACCGTGAGCTTGAGGGTGCACTGCATTCCGTGCGCGTTGCACATCATCGCCTGATCAAGCCATCGGAGTGGCGCGCTGTGGACGGCGTCATCGCCATTCACTGAGAGGAGGTCTATTCCTGCTCGTCCCGATCCCCAACGACATCGGCTTGTTCTTCGATTTCATCCTCCACGCTCCCCAATCCGGCTGGGATGTCTCCCGCGAGGAGCTTCTCCTTTGAAAGCAAGCCCGCATCCTCGAGCGCCTCAAAATCCGGTAGGTCGCGCAGCGTTTCGAGCCCGAACTCCAGCAGGAACTCTTTTGTCGTCACGTAGGTATAAGGCGCACCGGGCGTCGGGCTGCGCGGCCCCGACGCGATCAGCTTTGCGCCGCGCAGATGGCCGATCAGGTCGCGCGACACTTCCTTGCCGAAGAAGGAAGAAAGCTCTCCGCGCGTGATCGGCTGGAAGTAGGCAATGCACATCAGCACCAGCACTTCCGACTGCGTCAGGTCGGTCGGCTGCTCACCTCCACCGACCGCGGCACGGATGGCATCGGCATAGGCTGGCCGGGTCAGGTGCTTCCAGCCGCCGGCGACGGCGACCAGGTCGTAGGGCCGGCCGCGCAGTTCTTCCCGAATGTCGTCGATGAGATGGTCGATGCTGCAGCTCTTGCCGACGATCTTCGCCAGCGTCTCTCGGCCGACCGGCTCACTGGCGGCAAAGATCGTCGCTTCGACGCGATGCATCCATTCGCGCCAGCGTGCTTCCGGCGGCAGGTGATCCAGCTCACGATCGAACAGGGCATCTTCTTCCGGCCTGCCCCGCCGTTTGCGCGCAGCCTCCACCATGGTGTCTAGAGCCCGTAGATACGGAAGGCCGGACGGCCGGACAACTCACGGACGACGCCGAGTTCGACGAGCCGGTCGAACAGGCGACGCAGGCCGCGGTCGCTCATCCCGGCGATTTTTTCCGACGCGACAATCGCATCGTCGGACAACAGTCTTTCGACGACAAGATCAGACGCCCGAGCCCGCAACTTCGGCGCCACCGCCAGCAGCCGCTCGGATCGGCGACCGAGTTCGGAAGACAGATCAACCGCGCGCAACGCCGCGCGCGCCTGCGCAGCAAGCAGATATTTTGCCCGGGTGCTTTCATCCTCGATGCCCGCCGCGTTGCCGGCTCCGGCTCGCCGCGGACGAGCCGGACCAGCCGCATTGAACTCCCCACCGAGCAGCGGCACAGCACGCGGCCAGCCCAGTCGCTGTGCGACAAGAGCGTCGGCAAGCCAGGCGCCGGTGGCGCGCCCAAAGCTATAGCGCTCGGCCGCGGCAAAGCCGCCGACTACCATGTCGACCATCCCGCCTGCGCCGAGCTTCCGAAGCTCATCGGCCAGGTCGCCGAGCGCCTCATCGTCGAGCGGGTGGCCAAATTCCTCCAGAACCGCGCCGAGGTGTTTTCTCGTCAATAGATCTTCCGACGGCCGTGTTACCAGCCGGCGCCACGCCAAAACCATGCGGCCGGCCGGGCCCACCTCATCCCCGGTCTTTGTCAGCAGTACGGTGTCGCGCAGCGCCGCTTCATCTTCGATCCGGCCTGCCTGTTTCGCCGTCGTCGCGGCGGCGGAAAGCGCCAGCCGCTGCCCCCAGGCGCCGCCCCACCGTTCCTGGCGGCGGATAAGCGCATCAAGCGCGCCAAGGGCGGCGCCGGCGGCGAGCGCGACGTCTTCAAGACTGTGCGCGACAAGGCTTTTCGCATCAGGGACGGCGCGCCGCAGCCAGGCCGGCACCGTCGCCGCGGGCAGTCCCGCAGGAGTGCTCAGCAGCGTGCCATGGTAATGTAAAGAGGTTTTGGGCCGAAGAATCATCACGAACAGGATGAATCACGGCGGCGCTTTTGGCAATCAGATTCCGCGCAAACCGCCGCGCCTGTCGTGGCCAATAAACGAACGATAATGTTGCATTATCCGTCGTTTTGGTCTCTGTATAGAGAATGGCCCGAATCGTCGAGCAGAACCTCAAAAAACGTGCTGAGCACCGCTCCGCTCGATCACAGGAAACGTCCTCAGGCGTCGACCAGACCGCGCCAGCGGCCTCGGCCGAGCACGATGGGTCGATTGCCCACGACCTGCCCGACATCGTCGACGTCGTCATGGAGATGGGCCGCGCCCCCGAAGAACCATCATCTGGCAGCGCCTCCCCCCTCCCGACCATCACCGATCGCCGGCTGCCGGCACATCTCGACGCGCTCGCTGGTCGCGCCCGCGATTATGTCGAGGCGGCGAGTTCGTCCAATACGCGCCGGGCCTACGCCTCGGACTGGAAGCAGTTTGCGAGCTGGTGCCGGCGGCAGGGCGTCGAGATGTTTCCGCCCGATCCGCAAGTGGTCGGCCTTTACATCACCGCCTGCGCCTCGGGGAAGGCAACTGGCGACAGGAAGCCAAAGTCTGTGTCGACGATCGAGCGCTACCTCTCCGCCCTGACGTGGAACTACGCCCAGCGCGGCCAGCCGCTCGACCGGAAGGACCGCCATATCGCCACCGTCATGGCGGGCATCCGCAACACCCACGCCGCCCCGCCCCGGCAGAAGGAAGCGGTCTTGCCCGAGGATCTGATCTCCATGCTGGAGACGCTCGACCGTGGCACCCTGCGCGGTCTGCGCGACCGCGCCATGCTGCTGCTCGGCTTCGCCGGCGGCCTGCGCCGCTCGGAAGTCGTCGGGCTCGACTGCGGCCGCGATCAGACCGAGGATTCTTCCGGCTGGGTAGAGATCCTCGATAAGGGCATGCTGTTGCGGCTGCGCGGCAAGACCGGCTGGCGCGAAGTCGAGGTCGGGCGCGGTTCGTCCGATGCGACCTGCCCCGTGGTGGTGCTGGAGACCTGGCTCAAGCTCGCGCGCATCGCGCACGGTCCCCTGTTCCGGCGCGTCACTGGCCAGGGCAAGGCAGTGGGCGCCAACCGGCTCAACGACCAGGAGGTCGCCCGGCTCGTCAAGCGAACCGCGCTTGCGGCCGGCGTGCGTGGCGATCTGCCGGAAGGCGAACGCGGGATGATGTTTGCCGGCCATTCCCTGCGCGCCGGTCTCGCCTCCTCGGCCGAGGTCGACGAACGCTATGTGCAGAAGCAGCTCGGGCACGCAAGCGCGGAGATGACCCGCAAGTATCAGCGGCGGCGTGATCGGTTTCGCGTCAATCTCACCAAGGCGTCGGGGCTGTAGAAAAGCCCCTCCCCTGCCCGTTCAGACCGCTAAAAGCATCAGAAATCCCACGGAGACATGAGATCGAGGCCCGTTGTCTCGAAGTCGGTCAGATTGCGAGTCGCCAGGCGCCCGCCATTGACGCGAGCGATCGCGGCAATCATGCCATCGGGCGCCGACATGCCCCGTCCCTGACGCACAGCGCTACCCATGATTTCGCCATACGCCAGAGCCGCTTCCTCGGTCAGCCCAAAGATCCGATCGGCAAAACGCCGGCGCCAGTCCGCCAATCCCTGTTCCAGTCGGTCGGCGCGCTGATCCGGCCTGATCTTCTGAATGCCGAAGGCAATCTCGGCGATCGTCACCGTTGGCAGCGCCAGTTCGGCATCGTATCGAACCAGCCATGCAAGGACCGCCTCATTGGGTGCCTTCTTCAGGGTCTCGGACACGACATTGGTGTCGAGAAAAATCAAAGCTCGACGCCTTGATGCGGATGACAATTCTCGCGGATGACGGCTTCGAGATCGATGTCTGTGCCGGCTTGCGCCACAAGACGCGCATAGAACGTCGCCGCGGACTCGCGCCCCGCCTCGCGGATTTCATAGGATTCGAGCGCCCGCTCGACCACGTCGGCGATCGACCGATTTTCCCGGCGGGCCAGCCGGTGCGCGAGTTCACGCGCCTTCGAGCTTCGGACAGAGAGTTGTGGTTCAGCCATATTGACCTCCATTTTCCGCAAATATAGAGGTACATGCGCTAGCCATCAAGATGGCGCATGGTGGCACGACATCTGAACGGCGCTTCCAACCGATCGTTTGCTGATAACTTCGGTGTTTGTACAATCGCTCCTTTTTCGTGCTGAGAGACGCAGCAAATGGCTCGTGAAGCCCAAAATCGACGTTCCGCTCGACCACAGGGCCGGCAAATCGGCTACGCGCGCGTGTCGACGGACGAACAGGCGACGGACGCGCAGGAAATCGAGCTGCGCGGGGCCGGCTGCGACGTCATCGTTCAGGAGCATGGATCCGGTGCTTCACGTGCCCGCCCTGCCCTGTCGCGGCTGATGAGCGAGATCGGCGCCGGCGACGTGCTGGTTGTGGTTCGGCTGGACCGCCTGGCGCGCTCGGTCAGCCATCTGATTGACGTCATCGAGGAGCTGAGCGAAAAAGGCGCGCACTTCCGCTCGTTGCGCGATCCGATCGACACCTCGACGCCGCAGGGCATGTTCTCGTTTCAGGTCCTCGGCGCCGTCGCCCAGCTCGAGCGTGCGCTGATGTCCGAGCGGACCAAGGCCGGCATCGCCGCGGCACGATCGAAAGGGCGGCTCCCGGGAAATCCAGGCATCCGGGAACGCAGACCTGAAGCGCTGGCGAAAATGACCGCGGTCCGACGGGCTTCATATAGCGCACGCGTGCAATCCAACATAAATGCGTGGCTTCCAACGGTGCGCCGGATGCGCCCCGACCACAATTGGGACGATGTCGCACGGGTCCTGAAGCAGCGCGGGTTCGACTGGACGCCCGAACGGCTGCGACGCGCGGTGAAATGGCTCGTCACGGAACGCCTGGCCGATCCAAGGCTGCTGGATAGAGCGCCTCCCCGGCTTCCTGAAGACCGGTTGATGACCCTGGTGGCGGGGATTTCGCAATCGAACCCGGACCTGTCGCTCCGCGATATTGCTACCCAGCTCGAGCGGCTGCACGAACGAACCCCGCGCGGGAGCGCCAAATGGTCCGCCTCATCGGTCAAGAACCTGCTCGATCGGGCCCGCCGGCTTGGTCTCGCCGGGGAGCCGCTCGCGGCGTAACGTCTTGCTCACTGCAGGACAAGCCTCAGTTGACGACCCGCGGCTGACGATCAACATTTCCGCTCCGCTTGTACGCCGCCCAGGCATCGGCTGGAACAGCGCTGCCGGCGCGCGCCAGCCAATCCGCACGATCGACCTCGGAAAGTGAATTCCACCACACCATCCCGGCGGTTTCATCGGGCGTCGGTTCCCGGTCGTGTTCGCTTTTCATGTCCTCGATCCTCGCATATGGCGCTCTTCCCAACAAGATCGGCACCACCATCCACGGCCGTGGCGCCGATCAAACCCGCGCGGCTCATCACGATCCGCGCCCCGGCTTGTCGAGGCTGCGGCGCAACGCATCGCTAATTTCCAGTCGCGATTCGGTGCGAACGACCTTCCCCGCCGTTTCCAGATCGACGGCAGCAGCTTCAGCTCCGTTTCCGGCGGCTTTCGACGCCTCAAGCTTTGCCCGCAGCAAGGCCATGATCATCGGCCAGACCGAGAACTTTCCCGCCTTGGCCCGATCGGTCAGGCTGCGCAAATAGCCGCCGGCGCTATTGATCTGGTCCTGCCGCTGGTAGATCGCGGCAATGGTGATCGCCGCCTGCTGCTCACCTAACGCCGTTCGCGCTTCCTCCCAGGCGCTCGGGCTGATGCCCATGGTCGGGCGGGCAACCTCGGCGGCCGCCATAAATTCACGCCAGTTGCGGATTCCGCCGCCGCCCTTCACCAACCAGAGCATGTTCGGGCAGGCATCCAGCACGATTCCCAACGGCAGCTCGCGCTTCGGCAGGCTCCGCACGTTGTCGGTTTCCGCTGCGCTGCCGCTCGCTTCATCTTTATTTCCTAAGCCACTTTCAGATTCAAATTTAGAGTCTGGTTTTGAATTCTGTATGTGGCGCTCGTTATGAGACTCATTGGCGCTCATATTCTTTGTTTTTACGAATGATTCCAATGCCTCCCGCACTTCAGCCCAGAGATCCTCAAGCTCGGCTGCGATGGCTTCGAGGACCTGGCGGGGCGCTGTACGGGGAATCTTGCCGACAATGGCTTGATAGGTTTGCTGGACCTTGCCCCAATTTGCCGGAACGCCTTCCTCAATGCCTGCGTCTATCATCTTGACGATGTCGCGGCGGCATATGGTTAGCCGTTCCTTAACGACCCGGTAGGCCTTCTTCTCGGCTCGGACGACTTCCGCCAGCTCCTTGAACTCCGCTGCGCGCGCCACGATCGGCGAGATGTCGAAGCCGTAGGCTTGCTCGATCTCGCCCCCCTGCCCTTTCCGAGCGTAGCGCTTGCCGTTGGGGCTGTCCCTGCGGATGATCAAGCCGCACTCCACCAGGACGGCCAGGTGCCGCCGTAGCGTCGCAGGTGGCATGCCATTGGCGCGGCCGATCAGCTGCTCATTGGACGGCCAGACGATCAGCTCGCTGTCGCCATAGAGTGCCGTGTCCGGATGAAACGAAAGCAGCGCGTCAAGTATGGCCAATGCGCGATCGGTCGCGCCCAAGGCGGCTCGGGCTTCCTTAATGTGCTGAAAGACATGCCATTTGTGGACGGTGAGGTCCGCCGGCATTGCCTTTGCGGCCACCTGGCTTGAAATCATGCCAAGCGTCATCGGCCGCCGCCCAAAGGGCGTCGTTGAGATATGCGTCTGCATTGTCCTTCACCTATTGCTAGGCAAAAGAAACCTGCTCGCCGAATCGGCGCTCAAACCGACCTGAATGGTCTTGACTATGATTCGCGGAAGTGGGATTCTCTCAGTCGCCAAACTTAAAGAGAAGGTCTTCCGGAATTGCCGTTTCGGGGGCCTTTTTCTTTTGCGCTCAATCTCCGTTCGTGGTTGCTCGTTTTTCCCGACGGAAAGCCTCATATAACTTGCTGAGATTTTCCGAGAGGTAGTCCCCGAACGCTGTTGCGTCGGTCCCCTTCGCCTTGAGGGCGATGGTGAATTTCTTGCCACCGGCCACCATTTCCGCAGCGACACGCCCATCAGAAGGGGCCCAGCTGCGTTTGGATGGTGCCGGCGCGGCACGGCGGCGCGGCTTGGATGCCTTCAGCTTCGCGACGATCGCATCGAAACGCGCATCCCTCGGCAGCCCTTGGAAATCGGAACTCGACGCCAGGGCCAAGGCGGTGTCGGCATTGCCCGGCTTGTCGAGGAGGAGCTTAAGCTCATACCAGCGATCACGACCGACGGCTTTGGCGCGGCCGATCGCCTCGAGCAGCTCCTTGGGTATTGAGGCGACGGAGAGCATCTTTGAAAGGGTTGGCCGATCGACACCGATCGCGGCGAGGGCTGTGACGTTGTCCTCGTCGAATTTCCGTTGAACGATGTCCGCGGCAAACAGCGCTTTCTCGATGAACGAGGTGTTCGCTCGCGCGTTGTTTTCCTGTCCCTGGGCGATCACATGATCGCGCTCGGAGATCTCCTTGATGACGGCGCGAAGCTTGAGACCAAGCTCTTTTGCGGCGCGCCAGCGGAGGCGACCGAACACTAGCATGTAGCGGCCAGACTGCTCAGGGTGAGGGCGAAGGAGGGCAGGAGAGTTCTGGCCGGAACTGCGGATCGACTCCAGCACCTGGGCGTAGTCGGCCTCGTAATCTTCCTGGTCAACGTTGAGCCGGTCGTTGGCGAAGGATTGGTCCACCAGGTCGGGGTCAACCTCGATTATTGTCTCACCCTCGAGCAGCTTGCCTGCCTGAGCCGCCATTTCGTCGATCGAACTTATGAGCGAGCGAGATGCACCCTTGAAGGTGTAGTCTCGCGCGACCGGGCGCTCGGCGGGAGCGTCGCCGTTATCCATGATGCTGGCAAAGGGATTTTTCCGCGCCATTTGACTAGCACCCCCTTTTGCGGCTTATGCGTTTGAAAGCGCATACTTTTTTGGGGGTTTTGACGGCAGTCAACATCACAACCGTCCCCATGCCTGGTGGATCAGTCCTTGAATCTCGAAGTTCACGGCGTCCATGCTATCGATCGCCCGATCATAGGTGTCGCGGTTGAAGTTCGATCGCTCGACCTCATAGAGCGTTTGTTTAGTGAGGCCGGCATCCGAGATAGCCGTGGA
>NZ_VSZS01000038.1 GCF_008180155.1 Neoaquamicrobium microcysteis
AACAAATTTCTGCTCAGGTCCCATTTGAACTGCAAAGCGTTACACTCCAGTCTCGCGCAAACAATTGAAATTGCACAATACGCGGATCTCAATTGAAACGTAAATCGACAGTTACGTCCAGCAGCACGGCCGACCCGGCAGCATCACCGAATTGGCGGACCATGCCCTGATCGGCTTCGACGGCATAATGCAGAACCATCGCGTGGCGAAATGGCTGCCGCAGGCGGTCCCGAATGACCGCAGCGCGTTCGATATCTGAGTGCGCTGGCGGTTGAGCATCAACCGGACCCGGTGCAGCATCATCACGCTTTGCTGCTCAGGCGACTTCACCGGCACGAAGCGCATGGTCGGTCGGGTCACGGCCTCGCAGATCGCTTCTGCGTCGGCTGCATCATTCTTCTGTCGCTTCAGATAGGGCTTTACGTACTGTGCCGGCAGCAGCCGCACATCATGGCCGAGTGCGATCAGCTCGCGAGCCCAATAGTGCGAGGAACTGCAGGCCTCGATCCCGATCACGCATCGTGGCAGACTTTCGAAGAAGGCGAGGACACGCCCTCGCGTCAGCTTTCGGCGAACAACAACCTCGCCGGACGAATCCACCGCGTGGACCTGAAAAACGGACTTTGCAATATCCAAACCGATCGTCACAATGTTGCTCATCGTGGTGCTCCTCCATCTTCAATCCCGCGATCATACCGCAGGGAGGGAGGAGAGCCGTCCACCGCATCAAGTCCGGACGGTCCGCTGTTGGAAGCGCTTGGCGGTTAGCTGCCTTTCCCGCACTGCCCTGTTGGGCAAAGTTTGCTTGGTCAGCGTAGGCCCATTGCGGCCATCAGAATCTGGTGGACGGAAGCCGTAAACGGTCGTAGCCGACCGGCCCCAGCATCAGATGCGACGCCACTGACCCTATCACCACACACTTCACGTCATGTTCGAATTCCGCACGTTGGCGCCGAGGCCTTCGGCGACATACGCACGCAGGAGCAGATTGAGAATCTCAAGATCGTTTTGCACTTCCACCGGATGGCATTTCCTGGCGCCTTCGAGGGCCGCCTTCAGCCATGGGCTCATCCGAGGATGCGCCAGAACCCAGGCGATCCGCTCGTCATTGGTCTGCGGCGCGTCATCAGCTTTCGTCATCGGCCTTTCTCCATCGTCCGGTCATGGGTTGCACAAGGGACAGTGTCCCGGATCGGCCTTGGTCAGCCCGTCGCCGCGCGGCCGGTTCTCACGATGCGGGCAGGCGACGCAGCCGAAGACGCGGTGGCGGACCATGAGGCTCGGCGTCCCGCACCATTCGCAAGGCAAGCCGATCTCGACATCGACCTGTCCGTAGCCGGGCGTGCGGCAGGCCGGGCACAGCGCGGAAAGCCGTTCGGCGAGAGCAGAGGCAAGGCGGCCGAGCGTCGCCATCCGGGTCGGGTTCATGTGGGCGCGCATATCGGTCTGGATCAGCGCCCGGCCGTCGTCCGATTGCGCCTTAGCCGACATGACGGCCAGCTCGAGCGCGGTTCTGTCGCGCAGGCCCTTGTGGATGTTGCCTGCTCCACCTTCGCTCTCGGCCGGCTTCACGATCAAGGCGTGCGCGGGAAAGCCGAGACGATCCAGGATGGGCGTCACATCGTCGCCAGCAACTACATAACCGTGGCCGAAGACCGGCGCGTCCTCGATCAGATGCTCGCTGACGACGATGCCGCGCATATCGTCGACGAGCACCATGAGCTCGACCCCACCGGGAACGAATGGGATCTGCGGGTGCGGGCCGTAGCTGCCTTCGCTGGCAAGGCCGATCGGCAAGCCGGTTGCCTTCATGCCCAGCCGCGCCTTGGCGATTGCCGCCTCGCGGATGGTGCCGGCGCGCGGGATCTCGCCGGTGAAGGTGCCGAGTGCGTCGGTGTCGATATCCGGCGCGGACGAGACGATCAGTCCGAGCCGGTCGCGCAGGACGGGCGCGATTGCTTCCTCCTTTCCGTGCATCGTGGCGAGCACGGCATGCCGGCAGGCATAGGGTGAATACCGGTGGCCGGCGTCTGCAAGGGGGACAGCTTGCGGAACGAAGGTCTTCATGCGTGCGCCTGAAGTCGCAAGGTTTCCACCTCCGCTTCGTCCCAGGAGAGGTTGCCGGCGTAACGCCAGGCCATGCGGCCGTCCTCGCCGAGGGCGAAGAGATGGAGCCAGCGATTGTCGAGCAGTGCCCGGACGTCCGCGTGGCGCTCGAGGATGCCGGTGATCGCCTTCTGCGGGGCCTCGATGACGACGGAGAGCCGCAGCGGTTCATGCGCCAGCTCATTACCGTCATGGACGGACTGCCAGGGCAGGCCGGCGCGCAGGAGGCCGCCATTGCCTTCGACGACGCCGATTCCCCCTGTGACGTTGTGCAGGAGCTTGTTGCCGGCGCCGAAGACTTCCGGCGCGACGGTTGAGCCGTAATATTGCAGGCTGATCCAGCTCGCGACGACGACCGGTGCGGTCAGGATTAGTTCCAGCACGCCGAAGCCTTCGTCGCGCCGCCAGTCATAATCATGCAGGAACGCCCGGCCCCCCAGGTCGCAACCCGTCGTGCGCCACCGAGGCGCGGCGACGAAAGCCTGGCAGCCGGCGAGCGCCCATTCGGGTCGCAACTCGGCCCAGTCGCGGGCGCGGCGGGCAATATCGGCCTGTGTCTCGGCGCGGGGCAGGCGCCTTGCCCGTTCGGCCCGCGCGAGCCCGCCTGCGGTCTGGAGCCAACCCCTGGCCGCCGTCAGGTCCGCGGCGTGCTCCACCGAGGAATGATCGGCGTCATAGATGGTAACGTCGTCGGTCGTCGTGTCGTGGAGCGCCGCCAGGAACAAGGTGTCTTCGGGAACCACGATGCCGCGTGCGAGAAGGCTGGTGCGCACGTCGGGCGCGTTGAGCAGCGAGGCGAGCAGCCGGGCATTGACCTCGCCCGAATAGCCGCCGCAGGCCCCGCAATGGAGTGCACTGGCATGCGGGTTGTTGACGACACTGGCGCCGTGGCCGGCGATCAGCACCAACCTCGCGAAACGATCGGTGAGCGACATGGCCCTGAGGACGGTTTCGGCCATCTCGATCCGCTGGTCGAGGCCGATCGTGTCGGCCGGCCGTGGCGCCGGGTCGTTCGGTGCGGCATTGCGGGTGAGCCCCAGCGCGTCGCGAAGAAGCTTGCCGACATAGACTGGCCCCGTCGCCTCGACGAAGGCGAAGGAGGAGACGGCGGCGAGCTTGAAGCGACCCCAGGCACGCTTGGCACGGGCCGCGATCCGTGCCGTGCGATCCGCGCGCTCGGTCTCAGGCGTCTGCTCTCCCGAGCAGGTGAAGAGACCGGGCCGGAGCAGAACGGGCAGGCGGGCTTCCACCACGTCCGAGCCGAAGCGGCGGTGCGCGATCCCCATGCCGAAGAAACCGGCGAAGCCGAGCGTGCTGATCCCGGGATCGAGCGTTTCCAGCGCCCTGCGAAAGACCTCCGAGCGGACGTCGATGCAGAAGGCCATCTGCATCGCGGGACGCGACGAAGCCGGCACGGCGGGCCGCGGTTCGGCGAAGAGGGCCCGCAGCTGCCTCTGGGCGGCGCGCTCAGCGGCCTCCTGGAGGATCGCATCGACATGATCCTCCGCGCTTGCGGCGACCGGTTCGGCATGGGCGGTCACGGTCTCGCGCCATTGCGTGCCGATCTCGTGCTCGTATTGCCGCAGAAGTGCAGCTTCCCAAACGAGACGAATGGCAAGGAGATCGATCACCGTCTTGTCGGTCCCGCCTGCCAGTGCGGCCTTCCAGAGGCGATAGCGTGCGAGCTGCGCCCAGCCGCCCAGGCTTGCCAGCAGGCGGTGGAAGCAGCTTTCCAGCGCCGACTCGGACAGGCCGAGCGTCTCGACGGCGTCGATCAGGGCGGCCTCGGCGCTTTCGGGAGCGTCCGCGACGGTGCCGGCGAAGCGGGCAAGGCCGACGATCTCCGGGGTCAGGTCATGCATGGCGACGGTGCGCCAGGAGGCATAGGCGCTGCGGCCTTGCGCTGCGGCCCAGAGCGCTTGGCCCTGATCGAAATAGCCTGCCGCCCAATGGCTGATGCGCTCATCGACCACGGCCTGCCAGTCGATGCCGCTGGCCTCGCGCGCCAACTCGGCGACGGTCGGCAAAGACCGCGCCGCCGACGTCTCGACATTCAATGCCTGCTTTAGCGCGGGAACCGTTTTTGGGCGCATTGATGCTGGCGCCGCTCCAAGCGCTTCGGCCAGATCTTCGTCGGTGAGTTCGCCGCTTTGGTGGCGCTCCCGATACCAGTCGCGCGGCATGTTGAGCCGGATGCCGGCGACCCGCCGCAACCGCGCAGCGGCGACAGCCAGCGGTTCGCCCGTCTGGCCAAGGAACGGATTGACAGCGACGCTGGACGCCAGCGGCCAGAGCGGCGGGATGGCGCGCGCTGCGCCGTGCGCCGCAGCCATGACTGCTTCGGAGCCGGGAAGTGGGGTCTTGTGTACAGTCATCAGCATGAGGTTTTCCTGATCCTTGAGCGTCACGAGGGCTTGCGGACGGACCAGCCGCCCAGCATGCGATCGAGCATGGCGTTGACATAAAGCCCGTTGGAGAGATGAACCCGCAGGCCGGCAGCCGCCGGATGGCCCGCCCAGAGCGGGAACAGCGCCTGCGCGACTGCGACCAGGCCGAAGGTCAGGACGGCGAGCGCCATCAGGGTCCATTCGAGCCTCCCCGGCGCGGGCGTCGCCGGCAGCACGCCCGCCGTCAGCCATTCGGCCACCGTCTGGAGCGCGAAGTAGCCGAGGGCAGCTGCGGTCGCGTAAATTGCTGTCCTTGTCGTCAGGGCGCGCGGTGCGGCATCCGCTAGCCCCTGGGCCAGCAGATAGGCGACGCCGAAGATGAGGATGGCGCCGAGTGCGAGCGATTGGGGTGATTTGTGCTCAAACCCGAAGCCAAGACCGAAGGCTGCACCGATCGCGCCATAGATCGCCAACGCGATGAAGAAGGCGCGGGCGACCGCGCCGCCATCTGGTATGGCCACCGGTCCCGGCCGGCGGATCGAGGCGACCTGCTCGACGGCACCGCCCGAGGCCAGGAAAGCATGGGCCTTGTAGAGCGAATGGGCGACGATGTGGAGCAGTGCCAACGGGAACAGCGCCAGCCCGCATTGCAGGATCATGAAGCCCATCTGCGCCACGGTCGACCAGGCGAGCGAGGTCTTGACTGCTGGCTGGGTCAGCATGACGAGTGCGCCGAAGAGGGCGGTGAAGCCGCCGACCATCGCCAGCACCGCCAGCACGCCGGGCGCGAGCAGCATCACGTCAGCGAAGCGGATGAGGAGAAAGCCGCCGGCATTGATGACGCCTGCATGGAGCAGCGCCGAGACCGGCGTCGGCGCCTCCATCACCTCGGTCAGCCAGCCATGGGTCGGGAGTTGGGCCGATTTCAACAACGCCGCGAGCGCCAGTAACCCCGCCGCTGCCGGCGCGTGCCAGGAAACGTCGCCGGTCCGCGCCATGGTATTGATCGCGGCGATATCGGTCGTGCCGAAGGCCACGCTCATCAACAGCACCGAGCCTGCCAGCGACAGGGCGCCAAGGACCGCGAAGAGCCGCTTCTTGCGCGCCGCGCGCTGCGCCCCGATGCGCTCGGGATAGAAGAGCAGCAAGCGATGGAGCGCAAAGCTCGTCGCGATCCACGCGCCGAGCAGTTGCACGAGATTGCCGGCCTGAACGAGGAGAAGGACCGCGGCTAGCGCCGCGCACAGCCAGCCTGTGAACGCGCCCTGCCGTGCTTCGCCATCGAGCAAGGTACGCGAATAGCGCAGCACGATCCAGCCGACGAAGGAGACCAGAAGCAGCATCGTCACGCTGATCACGTCGAGCCGCGCGGAGAGACCTATACCAGCCGAGCCTATGAGGGCGCTGTCGCCCGGACCCTGCAGCAGTAGGAGAACCAGCGAACCGGCCGCGATAGCGAGGGCCGACATGGCGGCTCGCTCGGCGACGGCCGCTACGTGCGGGGCCCTTCGACCCGGACGCGAAGACGCGAACAGTGCGGCGAGAAGCAGGAACAGCGGTGCGGCGAGCGGCAGCAGATTGAGCGACAAGGTGGTTTCCTTGGGTGCGGTGGCGACACCCTGCTGCTAGCCGAGCCGCGTTCCGAAAGAAAATGCATTGTTTGCTAAATTCCGTTCGCTATTATCGAACGGCATGGCAGCGCTCAATTATCACCATCTGCGGTATTTCCGGGCCGTCGCCCACGACGGCAACCTCACGCGCACGGCCGCGCGCTTGAACCTGACCCAGTCAGCGCTCTCGGTGCAGATCCGCAAACTTGAAGAGCAGCTCGGCCATGCGCTCTTCGACCGGCGCGGACGACAGCTTCATCTGACCGAAGCCGGCCGCATCGCGCTCGACCATGCCGATGCGATCTTCGCGACCGGGGAGGAACTGCTAGGCACGCTTCGCGAAACCGGTACGGCGCGCCAGGCGCTGCGGGTCGGGGCGCTCGCCACCTTGTCGCGCAACTTCCAGATGGAGTTTCTGCGGCCCGTTCTCGGCCGGACCGATATTGAGCTCGTCTTGCGCTCCGGCGGGGCCGCCGAGCTTTTGCGCGCGCTGGAAGCACTGAACCTCGACGTCGTGCTCATCAACCACGCGCCCGCGCGTGATGTACTGACGCCCTTCGTGGCGCATCGGATCGCTGAACAGCCAGTCGGCCTCGTCGGCACGCCGCATCGGTTTTTTGGCAGAGCGGGCCTCGTCGATCTTTTGCGCGACCATCCCGTCATCGTACCGACGCTGGAGAGCAGCGTGCGCGCCGGCTTCGACGCTCTTGCCGATCGCCTGATGGTGCGCCCGCAGATCGTCGCGGAGGTCGAGGACATGGCGATGATGCGGCTTCTGGCCCGCGAAGATGTCGGCCTTGCCGTCCTGCCGCCCATCGTCGTCAAGGACGAGCTGGCGGCCGGCCTCCTCGTCGAGGGCGATGAGCCGCTGGGGATCACGGAGACCTTCTTTGCCGTGACGATGGAACGGCGTTTTCCGAACCCGGCCTTGCGAATGCTCCTGCAGCAGGGCTCGGCGCAGATCGGAGTCGTTTAGCTACCCGACGCCGAGCGCCTGTGCCGCATCCTTGGCCCTTTTGGCCAGTTCCTCAAAATGCGCCGCGCGGCCGGCCGTTGTCCTGAAGTAGACCCCGACTTCGCGGGTCTCGCGCCAGTCGCTCACCTCAAGGAGATGCACGTCTTCCGCGTTGCGGAACTCCGCCCGTGCGTAAAGTTCTGGGAACAGGGAACAGCCCATACCTATCGAGACCATTTGGCGGATCGCGTCGAGGCTGGTGCCGACATAGTCGTCGACGACCGTCGCACCCGACGCCTTCGCCAGGTGCTGGACATTTTCCAAAAGACGGTTGCCGCTCCCCAGTGCCAGAAGGCGTTCGTTTGCCAGCTCCTTCATGGCAACGGATCGCCTTTGCGCAAAGCGGTGATCGGCCGGCACGCCGAGATAAAGCCGCTCGCTGCCAATCGGGATGAAGGTCAAGGAGGGCTCGCCGCATGAGGGGCCGACACCGCAATCGAGCGTGCCTTCGGCGACAGAGGTTTCGATCGCGGCAGGGCGATCCTCGACGATATAGATTCTGAGGTCGGGATATGTCCGGTGGAGGGGCGGCAGGAAGGTCGGCAGGAAGTACGGCCCGAAGCTGGGAGGCGTACCCAGCCTGACGACACCGCCCAAGGCAGCGCTGTCCTGCGCGACGGCATCCATCAGATCGGTCATCGCGGCAAGCGTAACGCGTGCTCCATGGAGAAAGCGTTCTCCGGCTGGCGTGATCAGGACCGCTGCCGAGGTCCGCTCGAAGAGCTGGATGCCGAGATTTTCTTCGACGATCCCAATTTGAACGGACAGCGTGGGTTGCGAGACATGGCAGCGCTTGGCGGCCTTGCCGAAATGACCGCATTCGGCAAGGGCGACGACATATTCGAGCTGGCGCAGGGTTGGTCGGAACGGCATGGCTGATAGTTGACGACTATCATGACGATTTCAACAATCAATTGGCGCAATCGCAAAGGCATACCCAAATCAGCCTCGTGGTCAACACGGAGGTATGAACATGGACCCGTTCCTGAACTCGCTGCGCAATCGTCGCGCACAAATCCAGGCCCGTATCGAGCATGAACAGGCGCGTCCCGCGCCCGACAGCCTGAGGCTCTACGGGTTAAAGAAGCTCAAGCTGCGGTTTCGCGAGCAGATCGAATATCTGGAGCGGCTCAACCGGGAAGGGCAGGCGACAGTCATCCCAGTGATCCGCCGCAGGTCCTTCACGCCAACGATGGCGCGGCCGCGGGCGTGAGGGCGCATCCATGCACCTTCAACCGCGCCAAGCGGCAAAGCTCAACCGTGTCGTCGGCTACGGCGGCGTTGCCCTGATCGTCGCATGGTCGCTGCTCGCGCTTGCTGCCTATGCCGCCGTCGAGGCGGCGGTCGGCTGGATGGCCGGCATGGGCGCTGCCGATGGCCTGATCGCCTGGTTCGCACAGATCGCCGCGCCGCTTGACGGACCGCTGATCGCGATCGTGTGGCTTGTCGGCGTCGCGATCCTGGGCGTTGTGACCGTCCTGATCCGCCGTTTGACTTCGGCCGCAACCTAGCTGGTCTACCGCCGCCGATCCTGCGGGATCGGCGGCGGACATGTTGATTGCCCCAGTCCGGGCCCCTCTGGCGAGAGATGCCGGTCCTCTCGCGATGTCGGACATTTTTTCACCGTGGACGACCGGCTGGAGAGTTCACGTGGAATTTGCATTTCTGTTCGCCGACTGGCTCGGCAAGCCGGTCTGGATGTGGCTCGGCTTCATCTCGATTGTTATCGCGCTTCTGGTCTTCGACCTCGGCGTCCTTCACCGTGACAATCACGAGATCGAGGTGCGCGAAAGCCTGATCCTGTCGTCGATGTACATCACCCTCGGTCTGGCCTTCGGCGGCTTTGTCTGGTGGCAGCTCGGCGCGGAATCCGGTATGAACTATGTGACGGGTTTCGTGGTCGAAAAGACGCTGGCGCTCGACAACGTTTTCGTCATCGCGCTGATTTTCTCCTTTTTCGCGGTTCCGCGCAAATACCAGCACCGCGTGCTTTTCTGGGGCATCCTCGGCGTCATCGTCCTGCGCGCCATCATGATCGGCCTCGGCGCGACGCTCGTCTCGCAGTTCTCCTGGGTGCTCTACATCTTCGCCGCGTTCCTGGTGATCACCGGCATCAAGATGCTGTGGATCGGCGACAAGGAGCCCGAGATCGGCAATAACCCCAT
Source organism: Neoaquamicrobium microcysteis (assembly GCF_008180155.1). GTDB lineage: Bacteria > Pseudomonadota > Alphaproteobacteria > Rhizobiales > Rhizobiaceae > Aerobium > Aerobium microcysteis. Next base: position 9,284 of record NZ_VSZS01000038.1, read on the forward strand.
CGTCGGCTTCCTGCGGCGCCGCTTCAACGTGACCGACGAACACCACGGCCAGGATTTCTTCGTCAAGAAGCCCGATCCGAAAACTGGCAAGCTCGTCTGGTTCATGACGCCGCTTTTCATGGCGCTGGTGATGGTCGAGATCGCCGACGTGATCTTCGCCGTGGATTCGGTACCGGCGATCTTCGCTATCACGACGGACCCATTCATCGTCTACACGTCGAACATCTTCGCCATTCTCGGCCTGCGCGCGCTCTACTTCGCGCTCGCTGCGATGATCCACCGGTTCCAATACCTAAAGCCGGCGCTCGCGATCGTGCTGATCTTCATCGGGTCGAAGATCTTCGTCGCTGACCTGCTCGGTCTCGAGAAGTTCCCCGCCGCGCTCTCGCTTGGCATCACCTTCGCTATCATCGCGTCGGGCGTGGTCTGGAGCCTGGTAAAGACGCGGTCTCAGCCGCCGCATATCGGGCCGGAAGAATTGCCGCGCCCCTAAGGCTCGGCCCTGGCGCTGGACAGCAAGTCCATCGCCAGGGCTGCCAGATGGCGCACTTGGAATTGAGCTCGACATGTTCGGACGCAAGGAGTTGAAACAATGCACGACATGCTGGTCGCCCTGATCACCTTTCTTCTTCTCGAGCCGCTGCAGCAGGACATCGCAAGGTCGCTTGCCGACACCAGCGCCCCGCAGGAGGTAGTGGCCTCGCTCGTCGCCTGTGTAACCGAGCAAGGAGCGCAGATCGTCAACCGTGCTTTGGACGATCTGTGGTGGGCGTCATCAAGCGCATTCGGCGTCTGGATCGGTTTTGCCGACCCGGTCACGCTGCTTACCGAGGCTGCACCGGAATGCGTGGCAGCCATCGACGCCGCCCGGCCGTTTCTTGAGCCACTAGAAGGCGCCAGTGGGTAAGCGCAGAGCGACAACGGGAGGGCCGCAGTTCGTTCACTGGCTTGCGGCCGCGATGACGCTAGGGACGTTCATAAAACGAGCAGCCGACACATGCATAACCTCTCCACCATACTCGATCTTTCCATCGTCGGCTTTGCGATGGCATCCGCCTGGCTCTGGTGGGCATCCGGCCGTCACCGGGTCAGGCGGATCACGCGGCGCGAGGAACTGAGCGCCGCGGACATCAATCGGTTGGTCGTCGCGTTAAACCGGTCACAGATGCTCAATACGCGCGCGGCATTCACGACGGCCTGTGCTGGCGCACTTGCAGCAATCCGGCTGGCCGTGGACCTTGCATAAGATGCCGGAAGAACAGCGTGAGGCTAGACACATGCCCCGACTTGCCATCACTCAGAAACGAGGATCAGATCTGTCGATTTACACTTCAAACAGGGACTGGCGCGGATTTAGAGAAAGTTGGATAGTTCAATTGAGACTTTTGCGCCCAGAGTCTCGATTGAAGTGTTAGGTTCACGGCTTGT
>NZ_VSZS01000039.1 GCF_008180155.1 Neoaquamicrobium microcysteis
CACCGTCCAGGGCAGCGACGTGACTTTCACCCTCGAAGGTGGTGCGAAGGTAAACGACGCGAACATCACCCAGGCCGATATCGCGGCCGACAATGGCGTTATCCACGTCATCGATGCCGTCATCATGCCCTCGATGTAGTTCGGGGAAGGATTGTCAAATGCCGCCGCAGCCGACCTTCCCCGTCGGCTGCGGCACCGGATATGTCACAGAGGGCTGTATCGACCTCGGAGCCATGGCCGGCCCTTCAGGCAGGCGTGGTCGCGCTTCTATGCCGCTCAAAACGGAGGCGTGTCGACCCGGACTTCTGCGTTTGGGGTTTCCCTGACTACTTGATGACCTTAACGCCAACTGGCCGTTGGGAGCCGAGGCCCCATCTCATCGTCCGTGCGATAGGATCTCCGTGAACGCGGCCAGGAACCCCGACCTGGTGGTGGGGGCGAGGAACGCCACAGTGCCCATTCGTCCGCCGACAACGCCATCGGCTCGGCACTGCTTCTCAACATCTCCCCCCGACGCTACGCGAGAGGGCAGGGTAGTTTTCGCAACCCTCCCGGGTACTGACCAAAGTCAGGGCACGGAGGGGCCGTCATTTTCCCATCAGTGTTCAACCCGGCAGCCTGCATGTGTTTGATCGAGCTTGGCGACACGCTGCACGTCAACAGTCGAAAGCACGATCGCCGTTCGCCGTGCTGGGCATTGCAAAGCAGTTATCTGCGCCGCCGTCAGGCAATCGAGAAGACAACGACGAGGACAGCATGAAGTCCGCCTGAGCTTGCGGATCGATTAGGATGCATAGGCCTTTCGTAATCGGCCCAATCTTGGTTACGCGGGCGCGGACAGCGCATCGGCATTGCTTGACCCGCCTGATTTTTCCCTCTTTCGCTGCGCACCAGCGTGGAATGGCGCGACGCGGTCTAACCGCCGGGACGGCCATGGATAGTTCATCCTGAAGTTGGGCGACCTCTGCTAGCAGCACCTTGACGGCTTCTCGCGCACCGCCGCACGACGCAATAGCTTCATCAATGGCCACTTCAAGTTTGGCGGATTCCATGGCGGGGTCCGCTGATGGCCGGACCTTCTGATCCGCTCGACAGTGACGCGACTCGGCTCAACCGATCAGAGATTTCATTCCTATTTTGTCCTTTTGTGTACTCCCCCAGACACCCGGCGACGCGGCTCTTGCCTGTCGCCCGCTCGCAGCCGCGCTCCAGAATTAATCGATCAGGCTTGCGTTGAGCACAAATGTCGTGTAGTAATAGATTATCGATATTGCTGACGAACTTTGTTTTCGCGCCGCGGCGCTCCTACGATCTTCCCCTTCAATTTCGTGTTTTACGCCGTTTGTCATTCGGGCAGGCGGCGAAACTTCTATGCCGATTTGAAAGGAAGTCGCCATGAGCAATGGAACAGTCAAGTTCTTCAATTCCACCAAGGGTTTCGGATTCATCGAGCAGGACGGCGGCGGCGCTGACGTATTTGTCCACGTTTCTGCTGTCGAGCGCGCCGGGATGCACGGCCTTGTCGAAGGCCAGAAGCTTAGCTTCGACATTGTGAAAGACAATCGCAATGGCAAGAGCGCAGCCGAGAACCTTCAGGCCGCCTAACGAATTGCGCTTCAGGTCTTTGACCACGGATGTACTGGCACTGGCCTTTTGAGGCGCTCACGAGAAGGTCGGGATTTCCCGGCCTTTTTCGTTTCAAGGAGAACGATTATGAACCAAGCTGCAATCGACGCCGTTTTTCGCCCCAAGCTCAACAAGCAAGAGGTCAAGGCGGATGAAATCACAAGAAACGTCCGCGCGATCATGAGCGCCGAGGTGACAACGCGCGACTCCAAGACCGAGCGCCTTCGTGCCTTGCGTTTGGCGAGGGATGCTCAAATGCCAAGCGCTCCTGCAAAGAAGGTGCGGACGGTCTCACGAAGGGTCAAATAGTCTGGCATTTCCGGACGCGCGCATGCCGACGAGCTTTTGGCGCCGGAACTCTACGAAGCGCAATGCGCCCACCTGCCAGTGGGCGACGACGGGCCGCCTAGCGTCTGCAGGAAAGTATCGGCGTATGTGGGGCCTTGGTAGTCGCGACGGGCGCGATGGTGACGCTCCTAGGGGCACTGGAGGCGCTATCTAGATCCGCGACTTCCGCCAGCCCGCCGAGCGCGCTTCGGCCTCGCTGCAAAACCAGCGTTCGCCGTAGCCGGGCGAAATCACTGTGTCGTGGTAATATTTCTGACCAGGCACATGATAGATGCGCTCACCAGTCTCAATCGACACGTTACCTTTAACCGTACAACCCGCACTGCGAGCAACTGCTTTAGAGCTAACCAAAGACGCACCGCCGGAAGTGTATCCAACACCCGCCGCGCTCGCCAGCAACAGGCCAATTAGCATGGCTGGCACGGATAGCTTCGGCGTCCGTCTAGGCGGCTGGTACGAGAGCTTTGATCGCGTTCGCTTCCACATGTGCATACTTCACGATGCACCTGAAACGTTACTGAAGCAAAAGCGGGCACGGTATACTTTTCTTCGCATATGACGAAAATTCTATAGGCAAAAACCTTTAGCGTTAGAAGATTCCGGCTCTCGATGCCTTAACACTATGCTCGGCGCGGCAGCTGTACGTATTTCCTTTTGTTACCTATGCAACTTCCGTGGCGGCCTCCCTCTCCACCAGCCCTTGGCACACTATCCTTCTATTCCGACAGGCATTTGATCCAGTCTAGGACGGGGTCAGTCGCCGGGGCTAAGGTGAAATCGTCGCCAACCGGCAAATATCTCGTGCGGTCATTTCGATCATCCGGCCGCGAATTCAGCGCTTTGGCCAGCGCCCGTCGGTTCCACGAGCAGGCCCGCAACGGCGGAGACCGCGTCCGGCTCCACGCCGATGCGGAAGGTAACGAGGTGGCGGCCATGTACCAGCGATTTGTCGCGCACAATGGCGCCACCCTATGCAGAAGCATACCTGATGGTGAACCTACTATCCGAGCAGTTCGCAGCCGTAGCGTTCAGCGATAGTGGGCAATGCATCAAGGTCGGGCATGCCTTCCTCGCCCACGGGAATGCGCCTCTCCGTGGCAGGTCTGCTTGTATCCCTGATCAAGCCTTCGAAGCCGCCAGGTGTGAGGATGAACAGCATCCGCGCTGGACCGCGTCGCACGGTGTAGCGATGGGGAATGCCTCGCGGGCCAAATAGAAACGAGCTTGGCATCGCAGTCACTTGCTTTCCACCAACCTCGAAGTCGATTTCGCCCTCCAGCACCCAGAAAGCTTCGTCCTCGTTGTGGTGAACGTGCAGTGGCGTCTCGCCTTCGTTTTCGACGATCTCAACCAGAGTAAACTGTCCCGCGGTCTCGCTGCTTGTGGCCTTAATGATTGCCAGCGATCCCATCCACCACCGCGCCTCTCCCTCGTCCGGATCACGAGACACGACGTCCTGCAATGCACTGATCTGCGCCATGATATACTCCTCCCAGTGATCGTATCTATCGCCCGCTAGTCTGTGCGCCCTTGCGCATTGATCCGTCCGATGATCAGCATCACAACGTCCTCGATCGCATCAGCGTGTGGTATGGCACGGTCGGACATCGCCTTGTAGGTCCGGAAATCGAGTAGTGCGCCGATCAATTGGAGATCTTGATCGCTTGGCCTGTGTTCGATCAGCGCCTGACGAGCAAAGTGCTCAATCATGCCGCGCATGAACACTTCCCATTCACGAACTGCCGGAAGCTCCCGCTCGCGAGGATCATTCTCCAGGTGTGTGCCGCCACGCTTATAGAAGTCAAAAAGCGCACGCACGACACGACGCAGACGAACGCCAACATCAGACGCATCACCGATGATTGCATCTGCATCATCAGGCGACGGCGGCCGAATGCGTTCCATCAGCAGTTCGCCGCACGCAGGAACCAGTTCATCGAGCGAAGGGAAGTGCTTGTAGACGGTACCGACTGCCACGTCGGCTTCGCGCGCGATCTCCTGCCAGCTTGTGCCGAAGATGCCCTTTTGGCCGTGCAGTTCAACCGTAGCCTCTACGATCCGCTGTCGCGTGGCAGCGATCGACGCGGTGCGGCTCTTCATTTGATAGCGGCGCGGTGACATAGGGAACTCACTTTTAATGAATGTATTATTCATCTAAATTGACGTCATTGCAAGTCGGATCCGAGGGTGCGTCTGTGGCGCATCGGGTCATGACACCCACGCTCGGCCGGCGCGCTGATGCGGAGCGTGAACCGTTGATGCCAGGCGTTCGCGTTTCCAATGCAGTTGAGCTGTGCTGCTCGAAACGAGAGGCAAAGCACCCTCGGATTTGAGGGGATGACGGCCCAAGGCGTTTTCTGGACGATGCTTACGTAGCCGAAATGAAGGCCTAGGCATGGTAGCGACACAAACACACCCCAGTCGCCAAACACGAGACGAGATGCCACCTGTCGTCTTGCGACATTCCCATCTCCGTCTGGTGCGAAAAATCGAGGCGGCCCTGGGCGTCGAGCTGAACGCGGCTCTCGGAGATCCGAGCGTGATCGAGATCATGCTCAATCCCGACGGCCAGGTATTCATCGAGAGGCTCGGACTTCCCGTTGTTTCTGCGGGCATGATGACGGCAGCCGCCGCTGAGGTCGTCATCGGCAGCGTCGCACATTCACTTGGGCGCGAGGTTGGAGTGTCGCGACCGATCGTGTCGGGCGAGATGCCGGTTGGCGGCCATCGATTTGAAGGTCTTTTGCCACCAGTCGTATCTTCTCCGGCGTTCACGATCCGTCGAAGGGCATCGCGAGTGTTTCCCCTTTGCGACTACGTCTCCGACGGGGTCATGACGAGCAGCCAGGCAACTACGATCCGCCACGCAGTATCCCGCCGTATGAATATTGTGGTGGCCGGCGGGACTGGCTCAGGCAAGACAACGCTTGCCAATGCGCTCCTGGACGAAATGTGCCGAACGGCGCCGCAGCACCGGCTGGTCATCCTCGAGGATACTGCGGAGCTTGCCTGCGCTGCGGCCAACACGCTGGCGCTTCACACATCTGATGACGTCGATATGGCACGTCTGCTCAAATCCACCATGCGCCTTCGACCTGACCGCATCATTGTCGGAGAAGTACGCGACGGCGCTGCCCTTACCTTGATCAAGGCATGGAACACGGGTCACCCGGGTGGCGTGACGACGATCCATGCCAACTCTGCGCGCTCAGCGCTCCACCGCCTTGAACAGCTTACAGCTGAAGCGAGCCAGCAGCCGATGCGCGATGTGATTGGCGAGGCTGTCGACCTTGTAATTTCGATCCAGAGAGCGCCGAGGGGGCGCCGGGTTGACGAAATCATCGAGGTGAGACGCCACACGGGCGATCACTATGAAATTGTAGATCCTGAGAAGATGGGGGGGAATGATGGATAGGAAGCTGAACCGGGCAGGGGCAGCGCTTGCCGCTCTGCTTGTCATTTCTGTTGCCCAGCCGGCCTGGAGCAGCAGCGGGGGAGGTCTTCCGTGGGAAGCTCCTCTCCAACAGATACAGCAATCGATCACGGGCCCGGTGGCTGGCTTTATTGCGCTTTCCGCCGTCGCAGTGGCGGGCGGCATGCTTATCTTTGGTGGCGAACTGAACGACTTCGCGCGTCGTCTTGTCTATGTGGTTCTGGTTGCAGGCATCCTTTTGGGGGCCACACAGATCGTCGCGCTGTTTGGGGCAACGGGAGCTTCGATCGGCGCATTTGACATGGCTTCAACCGCCCAACAAGTTCCGGGGGAGGGCTAACCGGATGAATGAGGCTCCGGCTCCGCTTGCGCGCTCGTCCATTCATCGGGCCCTGTCGCGCCCCAACCTCCTGCTAGGAGCGGATCGCGAACTTCTGATGCTTACGGGCCTTGCGACTGTCATTCTGGTGTTTGTCGTCCTGACGTGGTTCTCGGTCCTACTGGGCTCGGCCCTGTGGGTTGTGGTGGTCGCCGCGTTGAGAATGATGGCGAAATCAGACCCGCTTATGCGCAGGGTCTATTTGCGCCATATCCGCTATCGAGCGCTTTACCGTCCAACTCCAATGCCTTGGCGGAATAGCTGACAATGGTCGCCCTCAAAGCCTTTCGCCACAAGGGTCCAGCCTTCTGCGATCTGCTTCCTTATGCAGGCCTGGTTGATCGCGGGATCATGCTTCTCAAGGACGGAAGCCTGATGGCCGGTTGGTATTTCGCTGGCCCTGACAGCCACAGTGCAACAAACGTCGAGCGCAACGAGATCGCTCGGCAGGTCAATGCAATCCTCACCAGGCTTGGCACCGGCTGGATGATCCAGGTCGAGGCGCTTCGCATCCCCAGTACCGCCTATCCTGACGAGGGAGTGTGCCATTTCCCAGATCCGGTCACACGCGCAATTGACGCGGAGCGACGCAGCCATTTTGAACGCGAGCAGGGACATTACGAAAGCAAGCAGGCGCTTATCTTGACCTACCGTCCGCCGGAACCGAGAAGGACCGCCCTGATCGGCTACCTTTATGAAGACGCTGGAAGACCAGCTGCTAGCTATGCGGATCAGGTTTTAGATCGCTTCAGGGCCTCAATCAGGGAGGTTGAGCAGTATCTTGCCAACGTGTTGTCCCTTCAGCGCATGGTGACGCAGGAAGTGGAGGACGATCAAGGGTTTCGAACGGCTCGCTACGACGAACTGTTTCAGTTTATCCGCTTTTGCATTTCGGGCGACAGCCACCCCGTCCGTCTACCTTCAGTACCGATGTATCTCGATTGGCTTGCGACAGCCCAGTACACACACGGCTTCTCGCCGACGGTCGACGGAAAGCACGTCGCAATCGTGGCCATCGATGGTTTCCCGGCGGAAAGCTGGCCTGGAATCCTTGACGCGCTCGACCAGATGCCCCTGACCTATCGCTGGTCCAGCCGCTTCATCTTTCTTGACGAGCGGGAGGCGCGTCAGAAGCTTGAGGGCGCGCGCCGAAAATGGCTTCAGAAGGTCAGGCCATTTTTCGACCAGCTGTTCCAGACACACAGCCGTGCCGTCGATCAGGATGCCCTCGCAATGGTAGCGGAGACCGAGGATGCTATCGCCCAGGCAGCCTCACAACTTGTTTCCTATGGCTACTACACCCCGGTCATCGTGATCCTCGACGACGACGAGGCAACGCTGGAGAACAAGGCTGAGGCAGTTCGAAGGCTGATCCAGGCCGAGGGCTTTGGGGCCAGGATTGAAAACCTCAATGCGACAGAGGCATATCTCGGGTCGTTGCCGGGCAACTGGTATGCCAATGTCCGCGAACCATTGATCAACACCCGCAATCTTTGCGACCTCGTTCCGCTCAACACGGTGTGGGCGGGAAATGCAACGGCCCCGTGCCCGTACTACGCTCCCAACTCACCGCCACTGATGCAAGTGGCCTCGGGGTCCACGCCCTTCTACTTCAATCTTCACGATGATGACGTGGGACACACGCTGGTGTTCGGGCCGACGGGTTCGGGCAAGTCCACGCTCCTGTCACTGATCGTCGCGCAGTTCAGGCGCTACGCCGGGTCGCAGGTCTTTGCATTCGACAAAGGTGCCTCGATGTTGCCCCTCACGTTGGCTGCCGGAGGCAAGCATTTCAATATTGGCGGTGATGAGGTGCCTCTCGCATTTTGTCCTCTGAAACAGCTCGAAACCGAGGGCGACCGCGCCTGGGCAAACGAGTGGATCGGGAGTCTCCTTGCTCTTCAAGGCGTCACAGTCACGCCGGACCACCGGAACGCCATCTCGCGCCAACTTTCGCTGCTGTCCCAGGCCGCCGGAAGGTCGCTCTCCGACTTTGTTTCGGGCGTTCAACACAGAGAGATCAAGTCGGCACTTCACCATTACACCGTGGATGGGCCGATGGGACAGCTCCTGGACGCTGAGGAGGACGGTCTGTCGCTGAGCGCCTTTCAGACCTTTGAGGTCGAGGAGCTGATGAATATGGGGGAACGGAATCTGGTTCCCGTCCTGCTCTATCTCTTTCGGCGCATAGAAAAGCGGCTCACCGGCCAGCCTAGCCTCATCGTCATCGACGAAGCCTGGCTCATGCTGGGCCATGAGCTATTCCGCGAGAAGATCCGTGAGTGGCTGAAAGTCCTGCGCAAGGCGAACTGCGCCGTGGTGCTGGCCACCCAATCGATCTCCGACGCCGAAAGGTCCGGTATCATCGACGTGATAAATGAAAGCTGTCCGACGAAGATATGTCTTCCTAACGGTTCGGCGCGCGATCCCGGCAACCGCCACTTCTACGAGCGTCTAGGCTTCAACGACCGGCAGATCGAGATCCTGGCAACGGCAACGCCCAAGCGGGAGTATTACGTCGCAAGCCCGCGGGGCCGCCGACTGTTTGACATGTCCCTCGGTCCGTTGACGCTCGCCTTCGTGGGCGCTTCCGGCAAGGACGAGATATCCCGCATCACAGCTCTGGCTTCTGAGTTCGGAGATGCCTGGCCCGGCCGCTGGCTCGAAGAAAGGGGGGTGCGCCATGCCGCTACATTCGCCCCGATTGCGTAGCATGATGGTAGCAACGGCAAGCCTGATTGCGTCCCCACTCCCTGAAGCCATGGCAGGTACGATCACGGGACAGGCAACGGAGTGGACGCAGCTCCTCAACAATGCCGAGCTGATCGCACTGACTGGCCAGTCGGGCGAGCAGATCCAGAACCAGATCACGCAGATCACGCAGCTGGCCGAGCAGATCCAGAACCAGCTGAACATCTACGCCAACATGCTGCAGAACACGGCGCAGCTTCCCACGCGCATCTGGGGACAGGTTGAGCGCGACCTGAACCAATTGCGCGGCATCGTGGGCCAGGGTCAGGGCATTGCCTTTTCGATGGGCAATCTCGACGACATCTTGAGGGCCCGCTTTCAGAGTTTCGCGGAGCTCCGATCAGGTCTGGCCGACGGTGAGAGCTTCTCGTCCCACTACCAAAGCTGGTCCGACACCAATCGGGAGACGATATCGGCATCCTTGCGCGCGGCTGGCCTGACTGCCAGCCAGTTCCATACGGAAGAGGCGACGATGACGCAGCTTCGTGTGTCGTCCGAGAGCGCGGACGGACAGTTGAAGGCGCTGCAAGTCGGCCATGAGATTGCAACTCAACAGGTGGCGCAGGCACAAAAACTGCGTGGTCTCGTAGCACAGCAGGTCACCATGCTTGGGACCTGGCTGCAATCCGAGCAGGTGTCGCGCGATCTTTCCCAGACGCGTCGTGAGGAGTTCTTCAACTCTACGCCTCCGTCCACATCCGGCGGCCAAACCATGGCGCCACGGTGGTGATGATCCGTTCTCCCAAAAGGTGCCGACGTGTCCCCAGCACCTGCTTGACCGTTCTTGACCCCCCGCTCACGACAGGTGCGGCCCGGACGCGTGATGGAACGTGTGACTACAACAACGCTCGGCGTACCGAAGCCCCTTTATCTTCTGGCAAGTCGCGTCAGTTGTCTGTGGTTGCGATTGTCTCGATGGTTGTTGTCGGATTCACCGACCCGGCTTTAGCACAGGACGGCGCGCTTCTCACGACGCTGGAAAACGAGATCGCGGCCGCCGCACGCGGCTGGGAGACGACGGTTCTGCAGGCTGCGCGCTCCCTGTTTTGGATACTGGCGGGCATCGAGATAGGCATTGCTGCCGTATGGCTGGCGCTTGGCGCGGCCTCGCTTGATACTTGGTTCGCCGAGCTTGTCAGGCGGGTGCTGTTCATCGGGCTGTTCGTGTTCCTTCTGGAACAAGGCCCAACCTTCTCGAAGGCAATAGTGGACAGCCTTTTCCAGATCGGTGCCGGTCATTCGCCGGCCTCACCTGCCAATGTGTTCAACGCCGGCCTGAAAGTGGCATCTGCCTTGTCGGACAAGGCGAAGTTCGGGATTTGGGAGGACAACGCGCTGGCGATCGCGGCCGTGTTCGCGATGGTGATCGTCGTTGTGTGCTTTTCGCTGGTTGCAGCGATATTCGTGTCGGTGATGGTGGAAGTCTACATCGGACTGATGGCCGGCATGATCATGCTCGGGCTCGGCGGGTCGAGCTTCACGAAGGATTTCTCGGTCCGGTACTTTGTCTATGCCTTCTCGGTTGGCATGAAACTGATGGCGCTCGTCGTGATTGCACGCATCGGGTCCGAGGTCCTTGTCAATCTCGCAAACGCGCCAACTGGCTCTGATGAATTCCTGTCTACTCTCGCCATTGGAGGCATCTCCGTCGTCATCTTCGTTATCTCCATCTACGTGCCAAACATCGTCCAGGGTGTCGTGCAGGGGGTTTCCGTCACCGGTGGCATGGAGGCAATCCGCCATGGGTCGCAGGCGGGAAGCTTTGCCGCCGGTTCTGCGGCGCTGGCCTGGGGAGGGGCAAAGCTCGGGGCGACGGCCTATTCAGATGCGCGTTCTGGAGGCCACTCGTTCGCGAGTGCAGCCCTGAAGGGGATGAGCGAAGGCGTGGCTGGCGCGTCCGGCGCCTTGGCTTCAGCGACAAGAGACAAGGCAATCGCCACCCCAGGAAGCTGGGGCGCATCAACCATGGGCCTTGCAAACGCCAAGCTCGACCAAAAAGCCGAGCGCGGCCGGGCGGCGGCACGACAAGACAAGAAGCGATGAAGGGGCGAGGAATGTCGGGGACCAACGCACCGGAGAACCCTTATGTGGCCGCAAGGCAAGAATGGAACGAGCGCTACGGCGCGTCTATTCACGCGGCTCGATCGTGGAGGATCGTCGGCATCATCGGAATGACGATGGCAACGATCGGGTTCAGCTATGCCCTGTATTTGAGCACGCAGGTGAAGCTTGTCCCCTACATCGTCGAGGTCGATCGTCTGGGTACGGCGGTCAACGCCGGATTTCCCGAACAGATTGCCTATGCCGATCCGCGCGTTATCCGGTCGACGTTGGCATCGTTTGTCGCAAGCTTTCGATCGGTGACGCCGGATAGTGTGGTCCAGAAGCAGTACATCGATCGGACCTATGCGCTGCTTCGCACAGCCGACCCTGCAACCGAAAAAATCAATGGCTGGTTTCGAGGAAACTCCCCTTTCGAGCGCGCACGCTCATCGACGGTATCGGTAGAGCCCACGAGCATAGTGCCGCTGTCCAGCCAGACCTATCAGGTGGACTGGACGGAATATGAGCGCGATCGACAGGGCAGGGAGCTGGCGACACGCAGGTTTCGAGGGATCGCCCGGGTAACACTTACACCACCCCAGGACGAGGCCGTAATCCGGCTTAACCCCATCGGTCTCTACCTCACCGATTTCGACTGGACGGCACAGCTTTAAGTGGGGGAACAACAGATGAATGCTAGTTGGAAAGCAATGCACGGGCTTGCAATGGCGCTTGTCGTGGGCTGCTGGCCCGTGAATGCGCAGGAACTTTCTCGTAATGGCCTGCCCCTATGAGGTGGTCCGGTTTCAGTTTTAATGCATGATCGGCTTTCCGGCCATTGCCTGTGCAGATGGTGGTGCCGTTCTACGGTTCGGCGCCGGCCAGATG
>NZ_VSZS01000040.1 GCF_008180155.1 Neoaquamicrobium microcysteis
AGGGTTGTGAAGTTGCCGGCCTGGCTGGCGGTATCGACGATGTCGGCGGCCAGCACGGATGTGGTCATCGCGACGGCAGCCGCACCGGAAATCAACAATCTCTTGAGCATCTTTGCTTCCTCTCGGTTGGGTTCTGGGGGAGAGACCAGGGGTCGTCTCGGGCCAATCTACGGGGCCGGACCGCGCGCGGTTCATCGCAGCCAGGTCACAAAAACTTGTCGTCGGCGGCCGATTTAGGCACTTGTCGCACACAGACGCTGACCCACTAGCAGGTGACATGTATTGGGCCAACGCCTTGTGCTGCCTGGATCTGCGCGCCGAGTTGACAGCTGTCAACTCGCACCATTGCGGAGGGGTGAATCCCCGTTCACCCTCGCATTGACAGGAATCGCTTGATCGACAACCGTATATACGGACATGGCGCGCAGATGGGGACTTTTCCGTTACTCGCGGTAGGGACTGTCAGTTTGAGTATCATCGCGTAGAATTGAACAGCCGAAGTGAGTCGGGAGGGCGCGCGGTTCCCTCCCCCGTCGGTTATTACAGGCGGGACGAGAATTGAGCACTATCGCTGAACCAAGCAACCATACAGCGGACCGGCAGATCGCGGCCGACGCCGCGTTACTATCCGCGCAACTGGCCGCTCTGCGTGGACGCCTCTTTCCTCCTACCGCTCAAAAGACGCTGCGGGCGTTCACCAGCGGGGAGGCTGCGCGGCTCATTGGGGTTAGCGACGGCTACCTGCGACAGATATCGATTTCAGGCGAAGGCCCCTCCCCCGAACTTGGAGCTGGTGGGCGCAGGCTCTATTCGCTGGCCGACGTAAATGAGCTTCGCCGGCACTTGGCTGGACAGGGAGGGGCGAAGGCGAAGCACTATGTGAAGTGGCGTCAGCCTGGGGAGCATTTGCAGGTCCTTGCCATAACCAATTTCAAGGGCGGTTCTGGCAAGACGACCACGTCCGCCCATTTGGCGCAGTACATGGCGCTTCAGGGCTACCGTACCCTTGCGATCGACCTTGACCCCCAGGCGTCCTTGTCGGCGCTGTTTGGCTATCAGCCGGAGCTGGATCTGTCTGGCAACGACACCCTCTATGGGGCGATCCGATATGACAGCGAACGCGTGCCGCTAGCGGACGTCATCCGCAATACCTATTTCGACGGCCTGGATATTGTCCCCGGAAACCTCGAACTGCAAGAGTTCGAGCACACAACGCCACAGCATCTGGCGCGGCGCAACGCGGCGGACACTGAGGGCCTGTTTTTTGCCCGCGTGCAGCATGCGATCCAGTCGGTAGAAGACCGGTACGACGTAGTCGTCATCGACTGCCCTCCCCAGCTTGGCTATCTGACACTGAGCGCTCTGTGTGCGGCCACTTCCGTCATCGTGACCGTTCATCCGCAGATGCTGGATGTGGCGTCCATGAGCCAGTTCCTCTTCATGACCTCAGACTTGTTGTCGGTGGTCCGCGAAGCTGGCGGTTCGCTCAACTTCGATTTCCTGCGCTATCTTATAACCCGCTACGAGCCCAACGATGGGCCGCAGACGCAAATCGCCGGTTTCCTGCGCACGCAGTTCGCTGATCGGGTTCTGACTGCCCCCATGCTGAAGTCAACCGCCATCTCAGATGCCGGCCTTTCCAAGCAGACGCTCTACGAGGTGGGGCGCGAGAACTTCAACCGTGTAACCTATGACCGGGCCTACGAAGCACTAAATTCTGTCAACGCGGAGATCGAGGCTCTCATGACGGAATCTTGGGGACGCAAGCCATGAGCGGGGAAAAGTTGACAGCTGTCAACTTTGGCTTGAAAGCGCCGCTCACGCTGGAGTTGACAGCTGTCAACTCTGGTTTCGGGAGGCCGTATTTTGCCCCTCTACAGCCCTCCGATATTCGCACCGACTTCGGCTCGGGCGGCGACCGGGAACTCAAACGATGAACGCGCGCAAGGATCGACTAAAATCACTGTTTTCCGGGGAGGCTGAAGAGGCGCCGTCTCCTGCCGAGGCGCCCGCGACCACGCCTGTTGGCGCCCCCCCTAAGCGGGCGACGTCGGCAGCGGTGAAAGCGATGGGGCTCTCGCTCGGAAATCTCACGCAGGAAGTCGATGAAGCGCGCAAGCTGCGGGAGGCTCTATCCTCGGGGGAACAGGTTATCGACCTCGATCCAGAGATGCTCGAGCGCTCTCCCTTTCTCGACCGGTTCAGCGAAGGTGCAGCCAACGACGAGGACTTCGAAGCGCTGAAGCGGAGCATTGCCGAACACGGCCAGCAGGTGCCCGTGCTGGTGCGCCCCCATGCCGATTCCGGAAAGGCCGCGCGCGGCATTTACCAGATCGCCTATGGGCATCGGCGGGTGCAGGCTGCACGCCAGCTGGGGCGATCGGTTCGCGCTGTCGTGCGCTCACTCGACGATGCCCAATTGGCCTTGGCCCAGGGCAAGGAGAACGCCGAGCGACGCGCTCTGAGTTTCATCGAGCGCGCATTTTTCGCGCAGACGCTTCTGGACCACGGATTTGACCGCTCAACCGCCCAGGACGCGCTGGCCGTCCACAAATCCGAAATGTCGCGTCTGCTGCAGGTTGTCGAAGCCGTGCCGAAACATGTGGCCGAGGCAATAGGCCCAGCTCCAAAAGCCGGGCGTCCCCGTTGGCTCGAGCTGGGTGACCTTATAGCCAAGGACAATGCCGGTCTTGTCGTCGATGAACTGTCGCGTGAGCCCTTTCGCGCTGCAGACAGCGACACCCGTTTTCAGCGGTTGCTCGATCGGCTCAAAGCCGGGGTTCTGAAGAGCGCCAAACGTCGGTCGCGACATGTCACAAAAATCGCCGGCGCAAACGGCAAGCCGATCGGCCAGCTGGCCAGCGCCGCGCGGGGATCGCGCCTAACGGTGCCGGAGAGTGCGGGGAAGGGGTTCGCCGACTATGTCGCGGACCGCTTGCCCGAGTTGCATGAGGCTTTCAGCAAGGCCGCATCAGCAACGAAGAAATAGGGATCGCCGGGCTGGCAAGCCGCCAGACCGGAGAGAGTGCGTAGAACCGAAACAGAAACGGAGAAGCAGGCAAGAAAAAAGGCCCCCAGAACGTTGCCATTCCGGAAGCCCCTTTCGATGTAGCAATCTGAAAGAATCACTTCCGAGTCACGCTGTCAAGGTGTGGGCGCGTCCCGGCCGCGTATTTCTGTGCCTCTTAAACGAGGTGACTCGAATGATGGACCGATTTGCAACGACGCCTTTTGGCGGCGGACGGGTTCGTGCGGCCGATTTTCGGCGCAGGGAAACGATCGATCGCCGGCGCGCGGCACTCAATGCCGGAGGCAACGACACCGGCAAGGCAGACAAGTGGCAACTGATCCGTGCGCTTTCGGAGGCAAGAGCGGTGTTTGGTCTTTCCGACCGGGCTATTGCCGTACTGGAAGCGCTGCTCAGCTTCCACCAGGCTCGCGAACTGGACGGTTCGGAACCGATCGTAGTGTTTCCTTCCAACGCCGAATTGTCATTGCGTAGCCGCGGTATGGCCGACGCGACCCTGCGTCGCCACATCGCCGCACTGGTGGAAGCAGGGCTGATCCTGCGCCGCGACAGCCCGAATGGGAAGCGCTATTGCCGCAGGAACGACCAAGGCGGCGTCGAAAGCGCCTTTGGATTCGACCTGTCGCCTCTGGCGCTGGCCGCTACCGCAATCCATGACGCGGCCGAAGATGCCCGCGCCCATGCGCGTCATTGCCAGAAGCTGCGCGCCGAGATCGGGGTTCACCTTCGAGATACGGGCAAGATCATCGAGGCAGGCCTCGCAGAGGGCAGGGAAGGGGATTGGGAAGCCTATGCGCTGACGCTGGTTCCTCTGGCCCGCAGGCTGTCTCGACAGGCATCCCAAGAGGCGCTGACGAACCGCCGTGACGACCTCGTTCGCCTACGGGCACAGGTGGAAAAAGCGTACCTGGACTCTCTCACTGAACAAGAAATGAGCGGCAATGACGTCGATTCCGAGCGCCACTATCAGAATTCAAACACAGACCAACATTTTGAATATAGCTCCGAAAAAGAGCTGAAGCAGGAAAGTGACCGCGTACCCGTGAAGGCCACAGAGCCGGGGGATCCAACAGGACAGGGCGAAGCTGAGAAGCGAGCGCCTGCCAGTAGAAGCGAACCCGTACCGCTTTCCTATTTGCTGGCGGTGTGCCCGACCCTGGCAAGCTACGCCCGCGACGGCATTTCCAGCTGGCAGGATGTGATGGCAACGGCCGGCTTGGTGCGTTCCATGCTCGGCATCTCGCCCGATGCTTGGCGCAGGGCGTGCGAAGCAATGGGCGAGATTGCAGCCGCGGTCACCGTTGCGGCCATTCTGGAGCGCGCTGACACGATACGGTCGCCAGGCGGCTATCTGCGTGCATTGACCGAAAGAGCCGAAAAGGGACAGTTTTCCATCCGGCCGATGCTGTCGGCGCTCGAAAACGGCTAGGGCAGGGTGGGTCTACTCACGCTCGATCCCGGCCAGCACCCTTGCGACGTGGGCAATCGGAATGTTCTCCGCCGTCGCGCATGGGAAACTTTTCGGCGCCCGGATTGACGACGATGCGGCGTTGGGGCCGAATGTCCTCGATGGCACGGTAGAAGCGCGGTTGGAGTTTGGGCGGAAGGCTGCGCTTGATCTCGAGAGCCCCGTTGGAACTCCGGGGCGGGGACGAGCTGGGCTCTTGCAGCCACCCGGTGAAGGCTCGCCTGCGTGCCCGGCGAGCGCATCTAAGGTGCGTAAACATCCTTGCGTTTATGGAGTGAAGGTCCAGATTCGCGAGGTCAAATGCCTCTGGTCCAGCCATGGTCTTCATCCGCAACCGCCATGAGTAAGGCTGCAGGGGAGGGGAGGGGGCTTCCTACAAGCCACTCGCCTTGGTGAGATTGACGCGGAAACGGTCGCGGCGGCGCTGGTATTTTCGCGTCATCTCGGCCGAGGCATGTCCCAACTGCTTCTGGACGTAGCGCTCATCAACCTCCGCGGAAGATGCGAGGCCAGAGCGCAACGAGTGCCCGGCAAACAGCTTTCCGCGCTGACCCTCGGGCAGATCGCCGCGAACGCCGGCCGCCAGTGCGGTGCGTTTGACCAAGCGGGCGATCTCCTGGCCGTTGAGGCGGTTGGCGGCGACCGTCTTTCCACGTCCTGTCACGCGCCGGAACACGGGCCCGTGGGCGATGCGAGCGAACTTGAGCCATGTCTCGAGCGCCACGACCGGGCAGGTTGCATCCGACGAGCCGCGTCCTACCTCAACTTCGCGCCAGCCGGTCTTGCCGCGCAGGATGACAAGCATCCCCTTCTCGAGGATATCGATCCATCCGGAGCCATCTTCGGTCTGATCGCGACCGCAATCCAGCCCGACCACTTCAGACCGGCGTAGCCCGCCCGCAAAGCCGAGCAGCAGCATGGCGCGGTCGCGAAGGCCGCGAAGCGTGCCCCGATCGAGCGTCTCCAGCATGGCGATCAGATCCTCAGGCAGCACCGCTTCCTTCTGCCGGGGAGGGGCAGCATGCTTGTTGCGAATGCCGGCCATGACGGTCGCAATATGAGGATCCTTGCGATCGATGGAGACGCCGCGCTGCAAATAGTTCCATGCAAGCGAGGACAGCCGCCGCTCGATGGTTGAGACGGCATTGGGCTTCTTGTCGCCTGTTACCCTTCCGGAGGCGCAGGCGGTGATGTAGAGACCGACTACCTGCGGGTCGGGCGGAAACATCGCGACACCCTCCCGCCGGCACCAGCTCGAAAAATGGCGCCAGTCTGACGCATAGGCGCGGCGCGTGTTGGCAGAGCTTGCCGCCTCGACATAGTCGCGAGCGCGATCAGCCAGACCGTCGAGATGAGATGGCAGGCGAGGTTTCGAGGCCGCCGTTGGGGGAGGGGAGGGGGGAAGCGCTTCGGCCGCCGGTTCGTCCGCCATGCGTCCCATCTCCACGACAAGATCGACGATGTCGGGAAGATCGTCTTCGTCTGGCCTCAAGCGGTGATCCTCCTGTTGCAAGCACTTGGTGCGGGCGAACGTCCGACCGCCGTCAGGCGGACGCCTGACATGGCCGTGTTGCCAGCTTTTGCGCGAGCTAAGGCGCGCAACCGCTGAAGGATCGGCCGTTGGCGTCTGCCGTGCTGCTTGTGGCGGTCGCTGAGACGCTGAAGGCGAGCTGGCACGTTTATCACCGCGCTGCAGGCGGCCATCCGCACATTGCTGATATTCCCTTGCGCGTTCGTGCCGTGAGACGCTCCAGAGCATCGCTCGCAGTGATTTTCGGGGTTCTGCTCGATGTTTTCGGCCATTCTCCCAATAAAGAGCACAATGACTGATAATGCAACATTATCGTTCATTATTGACACACGACAAGCGCAGCGCTTTTAAGCCATTTTGATTGCCAAAAGCGCCGCGATGAATCATCGTGCTTTCAATGATTCTGCGTCGAAAATCCTCTCCGCACCACAACGCCACGCTTGCCGGCGCCCGTTCGACCGCGCCGTTGGCAACCGTGCCGGCTTGGCTGCGCCGAGCCGTACCGGATGCGAAAAGCCTTGCGGGAAAGGACCTCGAGGACCTCGCGCTCTCGGCGGGTGCCGCCATCGGCGCGCTCGATGCAATAGTCCGCCGGCAGGAGCGCTGGGCCGGCGCCTGGCGACAGCGGCTGGCGCTTGCGGCGGCCGCTGTAACGGCGAAGCAGGTAGGCCGCGTCGAGGATGAGGCGGCGCTGCGCGATGCCGTGCTGCTCACGCGACCGGGCGAGTCTTTGTCAGTCGGCCCCGCCGGGCTTTTGCTGCTCGCCTGGCGCCGGCTGGCATCGAGGCCGGCGGAAGAATTGTTGACGTTGAAAACCCTTGCAGCGGTGTTGAAGGAGTTCGGCTACGCCCCGGATGATGAGGTGGTCAGCGATCTGTCGGATGATCTCCGGCAACTGGCGACCGGCGCTGGCATGGTCGCAACGCTCACCGGTTCATTCATGGCCGCAGAACGCCACGGCCTTGCGCGCGCCGTCGGAGCCTGGCTCGCCGATGCCCTGCTGGCGCAACGCCTGGGTTGGCCACATGCGCTGCCGCTGCTCGGCGCCGAAGCAGCCTTGGGCATAAGCGCGCGCTCGCGTCGATCGGCAGCCAGTTTTGGGGCGACAGGCATTGAGACAGATCCTGAGCGTGCCAAAGGTCTGCTTGCCGCGCGGGCGCGTGCCGCGATCCGCGCCATCGATCTGTCCGCCGACCTCGAACGTCGCGCGGACCGGATGCTTACCGTTGCGCCGAAACTCCGGGCCAAGGCGGCAGGCACCGTTGTCGACAAACTGCTGTCCGACGACGCGATCGTCGCCTCCGAAAGAATCTCCGGCATGAGCGATCGCGGATTGCGCCGCCTGTTCGACCGGCTGGTTGAGCTCGGCGCTGTGCGCGAACTCTCTGGGCGGACGACATTCCGCATTTACGGGCTCTGACGACCATGGCGGAGACGACGCGCAAACGACGAGGCCGGGACGACGAAGATGCACTGTTCGATCGTGAATTGGATCATTTGCCGCCGGATGCACGCTGGCGCGAGTGGATGAACCGCGTCGAAGCAACGATCTTCGCCGCCAGCGAGCCCGTTGGCCGCGAGACGCTGGCACGCATTGTCGGCAAAAGCTGCAGCATCGATCTCTTGATCGATGATATTCGCGAGGAACTTCGCGGCCGGCCTTATGACCTGGTCTCTGTTGCCGGCGGCTGGAAGCACCTGACCCGAGCGCCATATGCCGACGCGATCCGCGCCGCTGTCGGTGGAAGTCAGAAGGCCGTGGACCTCACGCAATCCGAAGTGCTGGTGCTGATGTGCATTGCCTACTTCCAGCCGATCACCCGCGCCGAACTGTCTTCGTTCTTCGGCAAGGAGATCAGTCGCGATTTTATTGGTCATCTGCGCGGTGCAAAGCTGATTGCGTCCGGTCCGCGCAGCCCGACACCCGGCGCACCTTACACCTACGTCACGACCAAGGACTTCCTGCTGGAGTTCGGCCTTGATACGCTGCGCGACCTGCCGGATTTCGAGGCTCTCGAGGATGCCGGCCTGCTGTCGAAGGAAAAGCTGCTGGCGGGTGACATTCCGGCGGGGTTGGCGGGCGCAATGGGCGACGAGGAAGCAGAGTTGGTCGGGGACCAATTGTCGTGATTTTGCACGTGGTAAGTGTCGCCAGGAAAACGATGCAGGTGCCATGGTCCTCTGCTCTGAACCCTGAAAGTTGGATCGTTTGAAACTGGAGTTTTCCGCTGTAACGTCCCTTGGCTGGGAGGAGCGGAAGACGATGAAGGCATCGAAGTTTTCGGACGCACAGAAGGCGTTCATTTTGAAACAGGGAGCAGACGGAATCCCTGTTGCGGAGATTTGCCGCCGGGCGGGGATCAGCTAGGCGACCTACTTCAATTGGAAAAAGAAATATGACGGGCTACTGCCGACTGAGATGAAGCGGCTGAAGCAGCTCGAGGACGAGAACGGCAAGCTGCGCAAGCTTGTTGCGGACCTCTCGCTGGACAAGGAGATGCTGCAGGACGTCATCCGCCGAAAACTTTAAGGCCTGGTCACAAACGCGAGCTGGTGGCGGAGACGTGTGGTGAGTGGAACGTGTCGATCCGGCGAGCCTGCCGGGTTCTGGAATTCGACACGTCCAGCTACCACTACATGTCCCGCCGCCGCGATCAGGCCGAGATTGCAGCTCGGATCAAGGACATCTGCGCGACACGGGTTCGCTACGGCTATCGCCGGGTGCACGTGATGCTGACGCGCGAAGGCTGGGACATCAACATGAAGCGGACTTACCGCATTTACAGGGATTTGGGCCTGCAACTCAGGAACAAGACACCGAAGGGGCGGGTCAAGGCGAAGCTGCGAGAGGATCGTGCCGCGGCGGTTGGTCCCAACGACGTATGGGCCATGGACTTCGTTCACGATCAGCTCGCCACGGGCAAGAAGATCCGTGTGCTGACGGTGGTCGACACCTTCTCACGATACGTGCCGGTTCTCGATCCGCGGTTCAGTTATCGGGCGGAGGATGTCGTCAGGACACTGGGACAGGTCTGCCCGAAAATCGGCTATCCGAAGACGATCCGCGTCGACCAGGGGTCTGAGTTCATCTCCCGAGACCTCGACCTGTGGGCCTACACGAAGGGCGTCACGCTCGACTTCTCGCGGCCGGGAAAGCCGACAGACAACGCCTACATCGAGCCTTCAACGGGCGCTTCAGGGCAGAATGCCTGAACGCGCACTGGTTCCTGACGCTTGCCGATGCGGCCGAAAAGATGGAGGATTGGCGCAGATACTACAACGAGGTTCGTCCGCATGGGGCGATCGGGCACAACGTCCCGATCTCGTCGCTAAATCACGATGGCGCTGCCACCCTGCCAACGTGACAACAGGCCGGAAACTCCAGCATCCGGCGGTCCAAAGAATGGTATCGGAGCAAGTATCGGAGCAGCTCTAATCGCCGCTGGATGAAAGTTCAGTGGGAGGTCACAATCGCCAAGATATTCGATTGAACTCTCTTACCGACATAGGCGTTTGCCCGCCGCCGCAGCGCAAAGAAGCCTCCGTCTGATGACGATATGTTACCACCGTTCGTCGGAATGGTGCCGAAGAAGGTCCAGGTCAGGCACCTTGGACACCGGCAGCGGCGGAAAAAACTCGAAAACCAGAGTGATGTTCCGAGGTGGGCAATATGGCAGCCAGCGCCGCTAAGCTAAAGGCGGCAGATGTTTGATTATCACGAGGCTGGATCAACGGAAGCCGAAGAACGGTAGGGCAGCTATCGTCAGAACGACGAGTGCAGCGACGACGAACCAGATAGTGTTCCTTCGTGCATCTTTGGTGATTGCAGTGACTCCTATCGAGTATCTAACTGCGACGGTCGAAGGTCCGGGATTCGGGCCAGGCACCGACATCGAGATGTTGTATGCCATCGGCATTCTTCGGTGCGGTCTCCGATATCAGCCGACCTCGGAGAAGGCCGGCTGACATTCGGTCAACAGGATCGCCAGCTTCGAGAGGGGCCTTACTGGCAATCCGGGCACGGTATCAACCGTGTCCGTCAGTCAACATACTGCTGTGGCCGTTGTTCCGCTGAGACCAAAAGAAACCCACTCACCCACAAGCTACGGGATCGTGGCGCTGAATTCAGGTAACGGACCCGCCTTCATTTTCCCATCGTTCCTGCGGGTAGTCGATTGTCTGATGCAGCGCCACGTGTTGAGCGAGCAGCACCCGCAGTTCAGCTTCTGTGCGGGTTCCTTGCCCCGACGCATCAATGAGAATGCGTGCTCGCGCACTTTCCTTGTCGAAGCTGCGATTTTCTGACGGATCGCGGACTTCGGCCAGTACGCGCTCAATCGTCTCCATTTCTTTGGGAGTTAGATAACCGGAAGACATGACGTCCTCCTTTCGGTCGGGGCTAGGGCACGATGGCCACCCTCAACCGGCAGCGCCCTGAACATACTGCCGACAAGACAGACTATACCCCAAGCCGCGCGGAGTCGATGTTCCACCGGAAGCAGCGCGCGCACATTTCATGGTCCCGTGCTGGCTGACCCGCATCGCCGGACGACGTGCTGGCGCTGCCCTTAAGCAATCCGCTGCCAACTCAGTGTTTGGGCGTGTGACAACTGTTAAGTGCAAGCATGTCGCCATCGGAGAGACGAAACTCATACCGATACGTCCCAGCATGATCGTGGATCCCGTCTGCATAGAACACGAGCACAGGGTTACCTGAATGGGACGTCACTTCTATGGCGGTTAGGGTGCGATCATAGATTGTCTTCGTTTTGCCGACGCGCTTGGCAGGTCCGATATTCACTAGCATGGCTGGCTCAAATCTGGCCGGAGGCCTCTGGAGAAGAGACGACGATAGCATGAGCTTTTGCACAATACTGCATCTGGTGGTCGTTTCACGCCGTTTGTCGTTTTCGCGTACGACAGGTAGCCTTTCCAGCACCAACCGGCGTTCCCGATTGCTCCGGGATAAAACCGCTTACTCTGATCTCATAACGGAACATTCATGGCCCCGTTGGCTTCGGCTGGCGGCGCTTTTTCTGCGTCTTGCGATAGTCTCGACTCTTCACTCGCGGTCTGGTTGTATTCTGTGGGGCTTGGGAGGGCATTCCATGAGAACTGCGATGGCTGCGGTATTCGCGGCGATGGTGCTTGGCGGCTGCGCGTCGGTTGTGCGCGGCACGACAGAACAGGTCGTTATCAACTCCGAACCTACGGACGCGACAATCAGGACGAGCCTTGGGCATGCATGTCCTCGGTCGCCCTTGAAGGGTTGAGGTCAGCCGAAAGACAGAGTTTACAGCCTATGCCGAAAAGGAAGGCTACAAGCCCGGTCAGCTGTACATCGGGACGAAGATGAGCGGCGGCGGAGCAGCTGGGCTGGCCGGGAACATCCTGATAGGTGGTGTCATCGGCGCCGGCGTGGATGTGGCGACAGGCGCGACCCTCGATCATCATCCGAATCCGGCAAATATCTACCTGGTGCCTCTCGATGACCCAGGCGAAAGCACCAATATCGGCAAGCCGCCTCCGCGCAGGGATCCAGAGCCACCCAGCGTTTGATGGGTATCATTCCATTTCCGACACGTCGCCAGCCTGAAACAGCACCGTGGGTTCGCCGTAATCACCGATCGCCGGATTGGCTTCACGGCTCCACGCGATGACGCCGGCATGTTTGTCTACCAGCACGCGGGCGGTTCGCACCGCCCGTTCATCGCTCACTTGCTCAGCCGCGCCGTCCGGGTAGAGTCCGACCTCATCGATCAGTTGTTCAATTCGAGCGAAAAACGTCTTGCTCGAACACTCCTGCTCCTAGCCAATTTCGGGCAGGAGGGCATTCCGGAACCGAAGATTGCCAAGATCAGCCAGGAGACGCTCGCCCAGATGGTTGGAACGACGCGGGCACGCGTCAGCTTCTTCATGAACAAGTTCCGCAAACTGGGCTTCATCTCCTACAATGGCGGGATCGAGATTCACAGTTCGCTGCTGAATGTCGTTCTGCATGACCAGCCACATATCGACCCAAACCACAAGTAATCAGCGCGCGCGGCATCAAGCGCAGGCATGGCTTGATTCAGACGTACGCGCTGCACAGGCCTCCGTCGAGGTGGCCTGCCCCTATGAGGTGGTCCGGTTTCAGTTTTAATGCATGATCGGCTTTCCGGCCATTGCCTGTGCAGATGGTGGTGCCGTTCTACGGTTCGGCGCCGGCCAGATG
>NZ_VSZS01000041.1 GCF_008180155.1 Neoaquamicrobium microcysteis
ACAAGCCGTGAACCTAACACTTCAATCGAGACTCTGGGCGCAAAAGTCTCAATTGAACTATCCAACTTTCTCTAAATCCGCGCCAGTCCCTGTTTGAAGTGTAAATCGACACATGGCGCCACCTCCCCGGCAACAATCACCGGCACCAGACGATCACTCTCGGCGTAGGCGCCCTCTTCGGGGTCTTCGTCGACGAAATCCTCCTCGTCGTCATCACCATAGTCGGCATCGTAAAGTTAACTTCAGCGAAGCAAAAGCGTGACGCCCGCCACGTGCACTGCTCATGCGCGAGCGATCTTCGCCCATAGGTTCATCGCCGCTTTGCGCAGTTCGCGATGATGGCTGGAGGGAATGTCGTGGCGCGGGATGTGGAAGAGGTTGGCAATCGGATCATGGATGGAAACGAAGAGTTGCAGATGTCGCTTTGACTTGAAGCGCTTCATGATCCGCTCTCGCCGTCGGATCGGCTGGTGGGAATTCTCCGCCCGATTGTTCAGGCCTTTATGGGAGCGGTGCTCGACACCGGGCATGATTTCCTGCTTTGCGGCGCCATAGGAGCGAAGCTTGTCGGTGATCATCACGCGCGGCGATCGTCCCTGGCCTTTCAAAAGCTTGCGCATCAGGCGCTTGGCCGCCTTGGCGTCGCGGCGGCTTTGCACCAGAACCTCCAGGACAAAACCGTCCTGATCCACGGCGCGCCATAGCCAATGCTTCTTGCCCCGGATCGAAATAACGACCTCATCGAGATGCCATTTATCGCCGAGTCGGCCGCGCGAACGTTGACGGATTTGGTTGGCGAAAGTTCGTCCGAATTTCTCTGCCCACAGCCGGATCGTTTAATGCGAGACAATGATGCCACGAGCGGCCAGCATGTCTTCGACCATCCGCAGGCTCAGGGGAAAACGGAAATAGAGCCACACCGCGTGGGCAATGATTTCAGCGGGAAAGCGGTGGCGACGGTAGAGCGGATCACGGTCTGTCATGCCTCTTCATCGCCTATCAAGCCCCAAGTTCCGTTAACTTTACGATGCCCCGTTGGGATCTCTATGTGCGATACGCGGTGAAGCTAACGGGCGATCACCGAATAAGGACTGCGCGGAAATCATTCACATTTGTGCCGGTTGGTCCAGTCTTATGGAGATCACCGATGATGGAGAATGCCGTATAGCTATCGTTGCGATCCAACATTTCTTTCGGATCGATTCCGGCGGCGCGCAGACGTCGCACTGTCGTTCCGTCGGCGAAAGCGCCGGCATTGTCCTCGGAGCCGTCGATGCCGTCCGTATCGGCCGCCAGAATTTCGATGGCGTGGCCGTCGATGGCAAGCGCCATGGCAAGCGCGAATTCACCGTTTCGGCCGCCCCGCCCGCCCCTTCCTCGCGATGTCACCGTCGTCTCGCCGCCGGAGAGCAGCACCGCCGGTCGTGAAAATGGGCGGCCCCGCGCCAGCACCTCACGGGCGATCGCGGCATGGACGAGCGCCACGTCGCGCGCCTCGCCTTCCATCGCATCCGATAGGATGACCGGCATGACGCCGTGGCCCCATGCCTCGGCCGCAGCAGCCTCCAGCGAAACGCGCGCCGAGGCGACGATGTGATGCTCGTGTCGGGCGAAGACCGGATCGTCGGGCATCGGTGCGTCGGCCGCCGGCCCGTTCAGGTGCGCCATGACGGCGGCCGGCAGATCGAGGCGGTATTGCGCGACGATCGCCAGCGCATCCGCACGCGTCGAAGCGTCGGGGATCGTCGGGCCGGATGCGATGGCGGCCGGATTGTCGCCGGGAATGTCGGAGACCAGCAGGCTGACGACGCGGGCGTGGGTCGCCGCAGCGAGCCGCCCGCCCTTGATGCGCGAGACGTGCTTGCGCACCACGTTCATCGCCGAGATCGGCGCGCCGGAGGCGAGCAGCGCCTCGTTGACGGCGATCTCGTCGGCGAGCGACAGCCCTTCGGGCGGCGCCGGCAGCAACGCCGATCCGCCACCGCAGACCAGCGCGATGACGAGATCGTTTTCCGTCAGCCCGGAAACCAGATCGAGGAGCCGCGCGCCGGCTGCAAGCCCGGCCTCGTCGGGAACCGGATGCGCCGCCTCCAGCACCTCGATACCACGCGTCTCGCAGCCATAGCCGTAGCGCGTCACGACGATGCCGGTAAGTGGGCCGGGCCAGAGCGTTTCCAGCGCCGCCGCCATCTGTGCCGCGCCCTTACCCGCCCCTATAACGACCGTGCGGCCGCTCGGTGGTGGCTCCGGCAGGTGGGCGCGGATGCCGGTCAGGGGATCGGCCGCCTGGACGGCCACGTCGAAAAGGGCGGCGAGGAAAGTCTTGTCCATCGCTCAGTCCCGCGGTTTGCCGGTGAAGGGGCCATGAAGGCCGAGTGCGCCCATCAAGGCGGCCTGCCGATTGACGTCCAGCATCACGCCGTCGCCCATCGCCGCGCAGAGGGCCTGCCGCTCTTCTGCATCCGCCGCGGCGGCGAGGCGCGTCCAGAAATCATGGAGTCGACCGGTCGTATAGGCGAGTTGCTTCACGACGTCCGCGTCCTCGGCAACGCCCGCCAATGCGCCGGCGGAAACGCCGCCGATACCGTGGATCGCGCGGCCAGGCACGGCGGTGTAGCCATCGGGTAGATCACCCTTGAGATTGCCCACGCGACGGAAGCGGATCGCCTCGAGGATCTGGTCTACGGCCTGCTTCGCGCCCGCCACCCGCGACGGATGGTCGGTGTCGGCAACCGCATGCGGCAGAAGCAGCAGGCGGCCGGCATGGCGTTCCACCAGCGGCAGATAGGGCGCGAGCGGGCCGGAGACCGCGCCGGTCGCGGCGTCGCTGAAGATGTCGGCGTCGATCGCGGCGAAACGGATGCGGCCGTCGCCCATCGCGGTGTCGAGGGCTCCGGCGTCCACCAGTTCGCCGCGATCGAAATTGACGAGCGTCGCGCCGGGGCTGACCGCATCGAAGATCGCCTCGCCGACAAGGCCGGCATTGGCGAAGCGTCCGGTCGGGGGATCGGCCGCGCCGAGGCCGAGATGGACGGAAACGATATCGGCGCCGGCGGACGCCTCGACGGGCGTTGCCGCGTAACCGAAACCTTCGGCTTCGATCCAGCGGCGATGCCGCTCGCGGGCATAGATCACAGGCCGCATGCCGAAGGCGTCGGCAAGGCGCGCGACCTCGCGGCCGATATTGCCGTAGCCGAGCACGGCGATACGTCTGCCTTCCAGCTTCCCGGTCGGGAAATCCTTGAGATCGCGGCCCGTATCGAAACGGCCGGACACGGTGCGTTCGTGCAGCAGGTCGAACGGCAGATCCGGCAGGAAGCGCAGGATCGCCTTCATCACCATCTGCGCGGTGGCGCGGCTGTTGATGCCGGGCGTGTTCATCAGCGGCGCCGCGCCGCCGGCACCCGATCCGCCGCCCCAGGAGCGGGACTGCATGTTGCCCGTGCCCGCCCCGATCCGAACGCCGCCCTCGGGGAAAACGGTGTCGGCCGGCACGACGGTCGCCGCGGCGATCACCGCGTCGTACAGGCCATCACCCGCTTCGGCGACGAAGTCTTCGGCGGTGTTCAGGTCCGGCCGGTAAACGAAGTGGATACCGCCACCGCCGATGTCGGCAGCGACGATGGCGTCGCCGTCGTGGAACGTGCAGCCGGCCTGCTCGACGTGTCGGCGCACCTCGGAGCAGTCCGGCCGGCCGTCGGGCCCCGGCCGCAGGCCCACCAGGTCGCAGATTAGGATCCGATAGGTCCGGCGGGTGTCAGTGTCATGCATGGTTTCGTCGTCCTCTCGGCCGGTCGCTGCAGTGCGTCCGGCTCAGTTCACCAGATCCGGATCGGTCCGGATGATCCAGTCGTAGATGGGCTGGAAGTGTAGCCACCCCATGAAAGGCGTCGCAAGGTGCTTGGCAGAATGGGCGGCTTTTTCCGGAGCGACCAGTTTCAGCGGCGAGCCAGTCGCCTCGGCCTTCAGCTGGATTTCGCAGGCGCGTTCCAGTGCGATGAACCACCAGGCGGCCTCGTCGATGCTGTGACGCCCGACGCTGAACAGCCCGTGGTTCTGATGGATGGCGACCTTAGCGTTGCCGAAGGCGTTGGCGACGCTGTTGCCGGCCCCCTTCTCCACCACCACGGCGCCGGCCTCCTCGGTGATCACCGCCTGATGACCGTAGAAGCCGCAGGCGGTCTGGGTGATCGGATCGAGCGGACGCCCGAGCGCCGCCCACGCCATGCCGTTGACGGTGTGGGCATGGCAGGAGGCCACAATGTCGGGGTGCGCTTCGTGGATCGCCGAATGCAGAACGAAGCCGGCGCGATTGACGGCCCAGGTGCCCTCCACAACCTTGCCGGCGTGATCGACGAGGATGAGGTCCGAGGCGCGCACCCGCGAGAAACTCATGCCGAAGGGGTTGGTCCAGAACAGGTCGAGGTGCTCGGGATCGCGCACCGTGACGTGGCCCGCGAAGCCGTACTCGAACTTGTAGCGGCCGAAGATCCGGCAGACGGCGGCCAGCCGCTCGCGGCGGTGCTGGCGCTCCTCCGCCAGCGTCTGGAAGACTGGTTCGCGGGGAAAGTGCAGGCCTTCCTGATCGGGTTCGTAGATCGATTTCTTCTGCTGTGCGGTCGGCATGGAAATCCTCCTTCGCTGGTCGGCGTGACGACTACTTGAGCATTTGCGGAAGCCAGAGGCTGAGGCCCGGCAGATAGGTGATGATCGCCAAACAAATGAGCAGCGACAGGTAGAACGGCAGCATGCTGCGGATGATGTGCTCGATCCTCAGCCCCGCTATCTGACAGGCGACGAAGAGATTGACGCCGACCGGCGGCGTGGTCATGCCGACCGCGAGATTGACGATCATGACGATCCCGAAATGGATCGGGTCGATGCCCATCTTCAGCGCCACCGGCGTCAGGATGGGGGCCAGCACGGTGATCGCGGCGCCCGTCTCCAGGAACATGCCGACGAGAAGCAGCAGCAGGTTGATCAACAGCAGGAAGACCAGCGGATTGTCGGAGATCGACACGAAGACCTGCGAGATCAGCTCCGGGATGCGGTTTGCCGTCAGCACCCAGCCGAAGACGCTGGCCGCCGAAATGATCAGCAAGATGACGACGGTGTTGAGCAGAGACGAGCGCAGAGCCGTCACCAGCTTCTCAACGGTGATGGTGCGGAACACGACGACGCCGATGATTAGCGCAAAGCAGACGGCGGCCGCCGCGGCTTCGGTCGGCGTGAAGACGCCGCCGTAGATGCCGCCGAGGATGAGTACGGGCAGCATGAGCGGCAGGATGGCCGCCTTGAAGCTTTCCCACACGCCGGGCTGCGGACCGAGCCCGTCGCCGGACGCGCCGGGTTTCGCCCTGCCGTAGCCCTTGCGCTTACTGACGAGGTAGACGGTCAGCATCAAGCCGCCGGCCACCAGCAGGCCGGGAAGGATACCAGCGAGGAAGAGATCGCCGATCGAGACCGGCACGCCGGCGGTCAGCGCGAAGATGATCATCGGGATCGAGGGCGGGATGATGACGCCGAGCTCGCCGGAGGACGCCTGTACGGAAGTGGCGAAGGGCCGCGAATAGCCACGCGCCGCCATGGCCGGGATGAGGATGCCGCCGATCGCCGCCGTCGTCGCGGCGCTCGATCCGGAAATCGCGGCGAAGAACATCGCCGACAGCACGGCGACGAGGCCGAGGCCGCCGGTGGCGCGGCCGACGAGCGACTGGGCGAAATTGACCAGGCGGGTGGAGATGCCGCTCACTTCCATCAGCGCGCCGGCGAGGATGAAGAAGGGAATCGCTGTCAGCGGGAAGGAATCGAGCGCAGCGAACATGCGCTGGATCATGGCCTGGAGCGGAATGCCGGAGCCGTACATGGCCATGGCCGAGACCATGCCGAGCGTGACGGCGATCGGCACCGCGCAGGTGAAGAAGACGAGCATGGAAGCGGTGAGCGCGACGGGAAACATGGCGATCCTCTCAGCTTGCGGCCTGGACGATCACGCTCGGCGGCGGATCGACGGCGACAGCGATGGTGTTCACGAGGGCGAGGAACGCGCCGACCGGAATGGCGAGGTAGACGTAGCGCATCGGCAGTTCGAGCGAGCCGGACATCAGGGTTCCGACCATGCCGCTGACGGTCCAGCCGTAGTAGACGAGGATTGCCCAGAAGAGAATGCTGACGGCGACGCTGAAGACGCATATGATCCGCGCCACGGAGGCGGGCACGGCGATGAAGATCGCTTCGACGGCGACCAACATGCCGCGGCGCACCACGACGCCTGCGCCGAGGAAAACGCACCAGATCAGCGCGAAACGGATGAACTCCTCCGACCAGGCAATAGGCGATTTCAACACGTAGCGCGCCACGACCTGGGCGATCCCGAGACAGGCGAGAAGGCCCATGACGCCCGCCAGGAAATTGAGGATCAGGGCGTTGAGCATGTCGAGCCATCGGATCATCGCCCATTTCGGGCGATGATTTTGCTGGCTCGTCGAAAGGCCGACAACGGCCTCGTTGGACGAGGGTTTCATCGAAGCATCTTCCGGTTACGCGGGCTTACTGCCCGTTCGGGGCCTCGACAGCGGCGACGCTGTCGTAGAGATCGGCGACGGGGGCGAACGCCTTGTGGACGAACTCCGTGCCGACACGCTCCTGGAAGGGCTTCTTGTCCGGCTCGATCAGCGTCATGCCGGCGTCCTGAAGCTGCTTGACGAAGGTCTGCTCGCCCTTCAGCACCTCTTCCGAGGCATAGGCCTTGGCCGCGCCGTTGGCGGCATCGACGATTGCCTTGCGCTGGTCTTCCGGCATAGCGACCAGGCGGCCGGCATCCATGACGACCACCACCGGCTCGTAGGCGTGCTCGGTGCGCACGAGATTCTTCACGACTTCCGAGAACTTCGAAGACAGGATCAGCGACAGCGGGTTTTCCTGCCCGTCGATGACGCCCTGCTGGAGGGCGTTGAACACCTCGCCGAAGTTCATTGGTGTCGCGGAGGCGCCGAGCTGGTTCCAGGACTGCACGGTGACCGGGCTGTCGGGAACGCGGATCTTAAGGCCGGAAAGATCTTCCGGCTTTTCCACCGGGACCTTCGTGGTCAGCCAGCGCGGGCCGCGCAGCCAGTAGGCGACGACCTCGTAACCGGATTCGTCACGGATGCGCTTGGTGATTTCGCCGCCCACCGGGCCGCCATAGACGGCGTTGTAATGGTTCACGTCGCGGATCATGAAGGGCAGCGTGAAGATACGGGCGGTCTCGGACGCCGTCGACAGCACGCCGGCGCCGCCGACCCAGATGTCGTTGGACGAGAACTTGATACCTTCGAGCAGTTCGCGGTCGCTGCCGAGCGTGCTGTTGCCGTGGATCTCGATCTTGACCTCGCCGTTCGTGGCGGCCGCGACGTCGTCGGCGAACTTCTTCGCCGCCGCCGCGTGGATTTCCGAATCCGGCCAGACATGGCCGAGGCGAAGGACGGTTTCTGCGGATGCACCGGTGGCAAAGAGAGCCACGGCGGCCAGCAGGGCTGCCGTTTTCAGTTTCATGTTCATGTTGGTCTCCTCCTGATTGAACACTAGCTTTGGAAATAGACGGCCTTGACGGTCGTGAAGAACTCCTGGTTGGAATGGCCGATGGAATAGGCGCCGAAGCCGGACGCCTTGACGCCGCCGAAGGGCATGTGCGCCTCGCTGGCCGTTCCGTGATTGACGTGGACCATGCCGGACTGGCTCTCGCGGGCGAACCGCAGCGAGAGGTTGACGTCGTTGGTGTAGACGGAGGCCGCCAGCCCGTATTCGACGCTGTTGGCCACCTCGATCGCCTCATCGAGCGAGCCGACTGGAATGACGGCGAGCACCGGGCCGAAGACCTCCTCCAGCGCGAGCCGCGAGGTCTTGTCGACGCCGGTGAACAGCGTGGGCGCGACGAAATGACCCTTGGCGAAGTCGCCGTCCTCCATGGACGAGCCGCCGAGCGCGAGCGTCGCGCCATCCTCCCGCGCATGGGCGATATGCCCCATGACGGAGGCCTTGTGCTGGGCGGTGATCAGCGGGCCCATCGTCGCGCCGGCCTGCCAGGCAGGGCCGACCCTGATCGCCGCCATTTCTGCTTCCAGCGCCTCGGTGATCTCGCGAGCGTTCTTCTCCAGCACGACGATGCGGCTCAGCGCCGTGCAGCGCTGGCCCGAACAGGCGAAGGCGGCGCCGGCGATCTGCCTGGCGATGGTCGCAGCATTGTCGTAGTCGAGGACGACGGCGGGGTTCTTCCCGCCGAGCTCCAGCTGGGTGCGCACCAGTCGGCGGCCGGCCTCTGCGTTGATCGCGACGCCCGTGCCGGTCGAGCCGGTGAAGGATACGCCGCGCACCAGCGGGTGGCGGATCAGCGCCTCGCCGACCGCGCGGCCGGAACCCAGCACGAGGCTGACGACGCCTGCCGGGACGCCGGCGTCACGGAACACGCCCATCAGCTTGACGGCGGACCACGGGGTGAGGTTCGACGATTTCAGGACGACGCTGCAGCCGAAGGCAAGCGCCGGGCCGATCTTGCGCACCGGGGTGACGACCGGGAAGTTCCACGGGCCGATGGCGGCGACGACGCCGATCGGCTCTCGCAGCGTCATGGCGAGGCCGTTGCGCTTTTCGCTGGGCAGCACGTCACCGTCGATACGGCTCGCCTCGCCGGCGGAAAAGCGCAGCTCCTTGGCGGCGCGGCCGACTTCGCCGCGCGCCTCCGCCAGCACCTTGCCCTGCTCAGCGGCGAGGATGAAGGCGAGTTCATCGATCCGCTGCTCCAGAAGGTCGGCGGCGCGGAACAGGATCGCCCCGCGATCCGGCCCCGGCACCTGCCGCCATGAGAGCCATGCCTTGTGGGCCGCGACGACCGCCTCATCCACTTCCGCCGCGCCGCTGTCGGCGAAACGGCCGAGGGACTGGTCGCGATCTGCGGGGTTGAAGATCTGGGACGTCTTGTCGCCGGCAAGCTTCCATTCGCCGCCAATGAAGTTTCCGTAGGTTCCGCCAACGGCTCCGGCGAGCCAGCTCAACATGTCGGACATCGTCATTCTCCTCCCCGGTCGCTCAGACCAGCTCGGCCCTAAGCAGGGCCTTCATGTCGTCGTGGGAAGGCTGGCGCGGATTGACCGGCACGTTGCCGGACAGCATCGCCTCATCGACGATCTCGTCGAAGCGGCCTTCCGTGACGCCGAAATTGCTGAGCTTTGCAGTGATGCCGACATCGAGCTTCAGCTTCTCGATGGCCGAGACGGAGAGCGCGGCAGCCTCCTCGACCGGAAGACCGGCGGTCTTCTCGCCGAAGATCTCGGCGATGCGGGCGAACTTGCGGGGGTTGGCGAGATGGTTGAAGCGCATCACCTCCGGCAGCATGATCGCGTTGACCAGGCCGTGGGGAATGCCGAACTTCGCGCCGAGCGGCATGGCGAAGGCGTGTACCAATCCTAGCCGCGTGCTGTTGAAGGCCATGGCCGCGATGGTG
Source organism: Neoaquamicrobium microcysteis (assembly GCF_008180155.1). Taxonomy (GTDB): domain Bacteria; phylum Pseudomonadota; class Alphaproteobacteria; order Rhizobiales; family Rhizobiaceae; genus Aerobium; species Aerobium microcysteis. The sequence goes on from NZ_VSZS01000041.1 coordinate 9,479, forward strand.
CTGGCGAGCAGCATGTCGCCACGCGCCTCGACGTCGGAGCCGTCGGCGACCGCCTTGCGCAGGCTCCTTGCGATTAGCGTCATCGCCTGGTCGGACATCGCTTCCGAGATCGGCTGCGTCGCGGTGTTGACGTAAGACTCCAGCGCGTGGGTCAACGCGTCCATGCCGGTGGCGGCGGTGATCTGCGGCGGCAACGAAAGCGTCAGTTCCGGATCGAGAAGCGCGATCGCCGGGCAGTTCAGCACGCTGCCGACGCTGATCTTGGCCTTCGCGACCTTATCGGACAGCACGGACCAGATGGTGAGTTCGCTGCCCGTACCGGCCGTGGTGGGTACGGCGATCACCGGCGCGCCTGCCCTCGGCACCTTGCCGATGCCGACATAATCCTTGATGTTGCCGTCGTTGACCAGCATCAGGCCGATCGCCTTTGCGGTGTCCAGCGCGCTGCCGCCGCCGATGCCGACCACGAGGTCGCAGCCGTTCGCCTTGCCGTGGACGGTGCCCTCGTCAACGGAGCGGGTCGCAGGATCGCTTTCGACGTCGGCGTAAACCGCGTTGAAGATCGAGGCGCCGGTGAGTATTGCCTGGACGCGATCGATAAGGCCGACGCGCTGCACGCCGGGGTCGCCGACGACCAGCACGCGCGAGCCCCCGAGGGCCTTGACGAACTCCGGTAGCCGGGCGATCGCGCCATTGCCGAATTCGATCTGCGTCGGGATGTGGTAGGAGAATGCACGCATGGTTCGTTCTTTCAGGACAATTGAAGTTCGTTGAGCGAGAGGCCGTAGGCCGCGCCGAGGGCGTTGAGTTCGTCCTCGACCTTGGCCGGAAGCGTGATGCCGTCGCGGAGGCGGCTGGCCTCTAGCCGGCTTTCAATCTCGCCCGCGTAGAAGATTTCGTCGACACCGCCCGCCCGGGGCTCCAGCTTCAGAAGGCGGATGTAATCATCGAGGCGGTCCTTGAAGGTTTCGAGCGGCATCCAGCGCGCAATGTCGAGCACTATGAACATGTGACCGACGTTCTGGGGCTCTTCCCAGTTGTCGTACATGTTGTTCACCGAGGGGCCGAAACCCGCGCCGGTCAGTACGCCACACAGGATGTCGATCGCCATCGCGAGACCTGAACCCTTCGGCCCGCCGAGGGGCAGCACAGCGCCGTCGAGTGCGGCATGTGCGTCGGTAGTGGGATTGCCTTCCTTATCGACCGCCCAGCCGAGCGGGATCGCCTCGCCATTGCTGGCGGCGACGATGATCTTGCCGCGGGCGACGAGGCTCGTGGCCATGTCTAGGATGAAGGGAACGTCGGTGCCGGTCGGAAAACCGAAGGCGATCGGGTTCGTTCCCATGAAGGGGCGCACCCCCCCTGTGGGCGGCATCGTCTGGGACGCGTTGGACATGACGATCATACCGAGCCCTTGCGAGACCGCCTGTTGCAGGTAATGCGCACCAGTGCCGAAGTGATTGGAGTGACGGACGCCGAGAATGTAGGCACCCTGGGTCTTGGCGCGGGCCATGGCGATGTCCAGGGCGCGGGCGCCGACATAGGCGCCGAAATTGTTGCGGCCGTCGAGCAAGCCGGCCGGCCCGTCGTCGCGCTCCAATTGGGGTTCGGCTTTCGGATCGATCATGCCCTCGGCCATGCGCTTCAGGTAAACGCCGAGGCGCACCACGCCGTGGGAACTGACGCCACGTACATCGGCCGCGACAAGGCTTTCGGAGACCGCGCGAGCCACGGCGTCTGGTGCCCCGGCCGCCACCAGTAGCTTCGTGGAATAATCGACGAGTTTCGAGGCACTGTGGGTCATGGCGCTCATAGTCCCTTGGTGCGCAGCGTCTGGTCGACCCAGGTGCGGTCGACCGTGCCGTCGGCGATGCTGGCGAGGATGCCGGCCTCGCGGCCCTGCTGGCTGAGCGCGAGCGCCAGGATCTCCTCCGCGTGGCTCTGCGGTACGGCAAGTACGCCGTCCTCGTCGCCGAGCATGATGTCGCCGGAGGAGACCACCATGCCGCCGACCGTGACCGGAACGCCGACCTCGCCGGGGCCGTCCTTGTAGGGGCCGCGATGGGTGACACCTCGGGCATAGACCGGCAGGCCGCCCTTTGAGATCGCGCCGCTATCCCGTACCGCGCCGTCGATGACGAAGCCGGCGACACCGCGGGTGATAGCGTAGTTGAGCATGATCTCGCCAATGATGGCATTGGTGAGATCGCCGCTGGCATCGACCACGATCACGTCGCCCGGCATGGCGATGTCGAGCGCCTTATGGACCATGAGATTGTCGCCTGGGCGTGTGCGCACGGTCAGCGCCGACCCGCACATCATGGCATCACCGTGAAAGGGCCGCAGGCCTGTGCCGCCTGCGAAGACGCGGTGCATATTGTCGCTGACGATGGCGGTGGGGATCGTGCGAAATTTTTCGACGAGTTCCTTCGACGGACGACCGAAGTCCTCCGCTACGCGAAATCCTAGCAATGTAACCTCCCGAAACGCAGTCGCGTTTTTTGTTCGTGTCGGGGATCCTACGCAGCCCTTCTATTGACGTCCAATACATTGCGAGCCTTCTATTGATGCCCTGGAGGTATGACCGATGCTCGAAATCCGTCAGTTGCGCTATGTGCAGGCCGTGGGCGAGGAACTGCATTTCGGCCGGGCGGCGGCACGGCTGCACATCGCCCAGCCGGCGCTGTCGCGGCAAATCCAACGGATCGAGCAGCAGACGGGTGCCGCACTCTTCGTGCGCACCCAGCGGAAGGTGGAGCTGACGGCCGCCGGCGCGTTGATGTTGGAGCGCAGCCGCTCCATCCTGCGCGAACTCGAGCAGCTGGAGCAGGACGTGCGCCGCGCCGGCAAGGGCGAACTCGGACGGCTCACCATCGGCTTCATCCATTCCTCGACCTACGGGCTCCTGCCGCGAACGCTGCAGCGCTTCCGCGATCTCTACCCGGACGTGGAGCTGGAACTCAGGGAGATGAGCATCGCCGACCAGGCCACGGCGCTCGCCCGCGACCACATCGACGTCGGACTGACGCGGCCGGCCCGCTATGCGCCGGGCATCGAGACGCTGTCGATCATGGAGGAGGATTTCGTAGTCGCGGTGCCGGCCTATCACCCGCTGGCCTCGTCGGCGTCCACGCCGCTGGCGCGGCTTTCGAACGAGCCGTTCATTCTCTTTCCCCGCGCCAGCAGCCCGCTGTTCAACGCCTCGATCCTTAGGATGTGCGAGACGGCCGGCTTCACCCCGCAGGCGATCCAGACGGCGACGCAAGTGCACACCGTCGTGGGCCTTGTCAGCGCCGGCATGGGGGTCGCGATCGTGCCGGTGACCGCCAAGAACATGCAGGTCTCCGGCGTCGCTTTCCTGCGCATCCAGGAGAACCCGCCGCCGGTCAGCGTCGTGTTGGCCTGGCGGACGAGCCGCGAAACGCCGTCGCTCCGCGCCTTCCGCGCCATCGCGTTCAAAGTCGGCGAGGAGTTCATGGCCACGCAGGCGCGAACTCGGCGCGGAGGTGATGTCTGTTGATTTCCGCTAAAAGCTGACCCGGCACAGCCTGCTATTTCCAATTGTTTGGTGTCCGTCGTCAGGGTTTTTGGGACAACAGGCGGCGTGAGCTAACGGAGGCTCTGGTCCATCAGGTTTGTCACATTAGGCCGCTGCATCTCGATGAAGCAAGCGGCGCTGTTTGATGGTTTCGCGTTTGATCCTTTCCCT
>NZ_VSZS01000042.1 GCF_008180155.1 Neoaquamicrobium microcysteis
ATCTGGCCGGCGCCGAACCGTAGAACGGCACCACCATCTGCACAGGCAATGGCCGGAAAGCCGATCATGCATTAAAACTGAAACCGGACCACCTCATAGGGGCAGGCCAGTCGGGCAGCAGATCTAGGGTCCGGCGCATCAGGGGGATTGTTGCGTGCAGCTCTTTCTCTTCCAAGGGACCAAGCCTCTGACCTTGCGGATCATCTCAACATTCATCTCGCATTCAAAAGTTTTAGATCGGCTTAAGGAATGGTGTTGCTTTGGACAGGAAGGGGCGAGTTGCGATCTGTTATCAAAGGCGTAGTGATCTCGCAGAAATCCCGCATTGATGCAGTTTAAATTGCCGGCACGATTGGTGAGCTCTGCTTCAATAGTGATGACCGCGCGCGGTCAGATGGCTTCCATTTGCAAATGAGGAGTGCCCTGCTCCAACGTTGGCACGCACGCTTCGCTTGTCGGAACTGTCCGCGGCCGCACGCAAGTGATGACTTGGATCCGCTGGATCAGCTCGTCAGCACTCTTTGGTTGGTCGTACTCATAGACGATGCCCATGCCTCATCGGCTATGCGGTCTGGCTGGCAAAAAAGGGTGGGGTTCAGCTGTCGGGTCGCGGGTTTCAAACCGCGTTGTGATGGAAGGGAACGGATGTAGAGCCGCTACCAACCGCTCATCATAACGCCGGAAGATGGGCCCTCGGGCGTCGCGCCGGCAGTGGTGAGCATCTTATGCAGTCACGTCCGGCAGCACCTTACGATCCCTGCTTGAGCAGCGTGGGCATGTTCAATCCGCTCTCTGGAACGAAATTCAAGTCTGCGTTATGCGTGGGCGTCAGGCACATGCCCCATGGGGCCTCTAGGAGCGAGAGCTTCGGGTAATAGCCGGTGTAAGCCGGCTTTTCCTTTGTCGAGGAACCCGCCGACGAGGGTGTGGCGTCACATCGGCGCGCTGGCTCTCCCATGCCTGCATTGTGGCGGGCGATGCGACGTGTCGTACTCATTGCGCTACGCAGAGAGCAACCCCTGTGTCGAGGGCCAAGCGCGGGATGGCTGTGTGGGCGACCAGGCCGTTTCCGATTTTTCCCGGAACCTTTGAGCCCTTCCCTGGTTATATAAGCGCGGTATCCCCCCGCGACCTAGTTTCCCAACACCTCGCCGGCTTGCGCCGGCCTTTTTTCTGCCGGCAGTAATCCTCTCCCGGAACCGGCCATCCGGAAAGCTATCTGATGGCGCCTCCCTCATATGAGCCTCCGGCATCTTTCGCCTTCCTGTCGCCCTCGCGGATCACCGTCCTGTTGAAACGCTCCCGGAGAGAGTCATAGCCCCTACGCGCTTGCCATCGATAAACGCCTGCGGTGCCGTGTCAGCACGATGCTCTGTCTTCAATGTGTCGGTGTCGGCCCGTGTGGTCAGGTGATGATGCTCGAGAGTATTGCCTTGCGCCTCCAGCAGTCTCTGGACTTGATGCCGTAGGGCCAGATGTGGTCCGAAATTTTCATTCGGCAGGGCGCTGCGGATTTACACGCGTTCAGTCGCAGATCGCCACCGCTCGACACCAGCCTGCAGACGCCTTTTCGATTTTGACCGGGAAGCACGAGATCATGAAGCCGGTCGCAGGCAATTCCTCAAGCCGGTGCAGCTTTTCGATGTGGCAGTAGCCAGTGTGGCGGCCAGCCTTGTGCCCTTCCCAGATGATCGACGCATCACCGGTTGCGGCGTATTTTTTCGCCGTGTGGATGAACGGCGCATCCCAGCTCCAGCCATCCGTGCCCGTGACGCGCACACCGCGGTCAAGTAAATACATTGTTGCCTCGTAGCCCATGCCGCAGCCGCTCGCCACGTAATCCGCCTGCCCGAACTTCGCGCCAGCTGAGGTGTTGACGACAACAATCTCAAGCGGCTGCAACTGATGGCCGATCCGGTTCAACTCGGCCTCCACGTCAGCAGCAGTCGCGACGTATCCGTCCGGGAAATGACGAAAATCCAGTTTAACCCCGGGCTGATAGCACCATTCCAAAGGGATATCGTCGATGCGCCATGCGGGCTCACCATTGTTCATGGTAGGATGATAGTGCCACGGCGCATCAAGGTGCGTCCCGTTGTGGGTCGACAGCGTGACCCGCTCGACAGCCCAGCCTGCACCATCCGGCAGTTCTTCAGGCTTCAGGCCGGGGAAAAACGGCAGAAGCTGCGGCAGGCTTTGCGTATGGTCGATATATTCGATCGCAGGGACCTGAATCGGCGGGTCGGCCGGGATGTCGTTGGCAATCGGAATTGACAGATCGACGATACGGTGGGTCATGAACGCCTCCTCCTTGAGATATTCCAGATGGGTCAGGCGACGGGCCGAACGACCCTGTTCTTCAGAACGCCGATCTTCTCGATCTCGAGTTCGACGGTGTCGCCATCTTCCAGAAAGCGGCCGGTCTCGAGGCCGCAGCCATTACCAATGGTGCCAGACCCTATGAACTCGCCAGCGAAAACGGTCTCGTCCTGCGACATGTGCGCAAGAATCTTCTCGAAGGAGAACAGCATGCCCGCTGTGGTGCTTTCGCATCGCGTCTCGCCGTTCACCCGCACAGCCGCCGAGAGACAATAAGGATCGGGGATCTCATCCCTTGTCACAATCCAGGGTCCAAGGACGTTGCCGCCGTCAAAACTCTTGCCCTTGGCCGGTCCCAGCCAGCCGGGCATCTCTTTTCCTTGCTGATCGCGTGCGGAGAAATCATTGAAGACGGTGTAGCCGAATATGTGGTCGCGAGCATCCGCCTCACTGATGTTTGCGCCCGTCTTGCCCACGACGATGCCCCATTCCAGCTCGTAGTCCATCACCTTCGAGTAGCGGGGCCAGGTGATGGTGGCGCCAGGTCCCTGCACGACCATGCGGTTCGTGATGTAATAGATCGGCATCTCGCGATAGACATCGGCCAGCGGCGGCAATTCCGCATCCGCAACTTGCTGCATGTCGCCCCCACTCATCAGGTGCCGCATCCCGCGACCTGATTGGCGGATGTGCGTTTCGTAGCTCATCCCATCGCGCATCTGGCGCGGCTCGGGCAAAGGCGCCAGCAATTGGATGTCCTCAAGCCGAAGGTTCAACTGAGCGTCGGTTCTGCCTGACCTGAAAAGATTCCGCGCGCGGTCCAGAGCAGCCTCTCCCCCATCGATCAGGGCGAGCATGGAACCAAAACTGTCGTCACCGTCTCCGGACGCGGTCAAGTCGAAGAGCGTTGCCGCGTCGTCATGGACGATGCCGACATGTGTCAAGCCCGTCCCCGTCCTGAATGTAGCGAGCTTCATGAACAACCTCCGACTTGCCGTAATATATATATTATGGTTTTATCGATATTTGAAAAGGCTACCAATGGGAAGCTGAATCTCGGGAGGAAGGAATGTCTGGATTGAAAGTAACCGCGCTTGGCGTGGCGATGCTCGCTGCGGCGTTCACGGGCGCGACGCACGCGCAGACGTCTATCAATGTTGGATGTACAGCGACGACTGATTGTGCATCGGCGGCTGTTGCCCTCTCGGAGGGCATTTTTGAAAAAAACGGCCTTGACGTCACAATGACGCTGGTCGGACTGAACTCGAACATTCCGGCAGCACTGCTTTCCGACTCGATCCAGATCGGCGGGCCGACGCCTTCGGTCTTCCTGCAGGCTGTCGACGGCGGTCTCGATCTTGTCGCTGTCGCAGGAGCAAGCTCGACGTCTGCGACCACGTTTGACACGGCTGGCGTAGTGGCCACTTCGGCAAGCGGGATCGAGAAGCCGCAGGACTTCGTCGGCAAGAAGGTCGGTGCACCCGGCATCGGAGCCTTCCTGCAGGTGCTTTTCTCGAAGTGGCTGATCGATAATGACGTCGACCCGCGCGAGGTTGATTTTGTCGAGGTGACGTTTCCGACCATGGACGACACTTTGAGGTCGGGCGCCGTGGATGCGGTCGTGACCGCAGAGCCGATGATGTCGCGCATCATCGCTAACGGGACCGGTCAGGTCGCCGGATACTTCCTTGAAACCCTACCTGAGCGCCGACCCGCTATATTCTATGCAGCGACCAGAACATGGGCCGATGCCAATCCCGAAGCTCTGGCGGCGTTTCGCGCATCGATCGAAGAGGCAGCAGACATCGTGAACGAAAACCCCGATAAGGGTCGTCAAGCCATAGCAGGCTTTACGAACATTCCGATGGAGGTGCTCTCGTCGATGAAGCTGTCGGTGTCGGATCCGCAGCTCGACCAGGAGCAGCTCGACTGGTGGGTCACCACCATGAACGAGCAAAACATGCTGCAGGGCTCACCCGACACAGCAACACTCATTCAGAAATGACCGAGGCCAAGGCCGGTCCCGAACTGCTCGAGGAGGCCGCTCGTTCGGCGGCCTCCGGAACGTTGAGCGAGCGAGCGGCAGCGCTGGTGGAACAAGACATCCTAGGCGGACATCTGCAGCCAGGCGATCGCTTGGGAATACACGCGCTTTCGAAGCGCTACGCCATCGGCGCGACACCGCTTCGCGAAGGCCTCTCCCGCCTTGTCTCGCGTGGACTCATCTCGGCAATTGGCCAGAAGGGCTTCAGGGTCGCCAGCGTCTCGCAAGCCGATCTGGTCGATATCACGGAAGTTCGCATCATGATCGAGACGGAGGCGCTCCGGCGCTCCATACGCGACGGCGGAGATGACTGGGAGGTCGGCATCCTCTCGTCGCTGCACCGCCTGTCTCGATCTGTCGAACGAGACCCTGCAACGATGCGGGAAGGCAGCCCCGAGTTCGACAGGTTGCACAAGGCGTTCCACAGGTCGCTGCTCGAGGCCTGCGGATCGCATCGGCTGTTGCGGCTGCACGATGACCTTTACGATCAGGCTTACCGCTACCGACGCACGATGATGAGCCGGTTCGGCGAGCACGGCGCCTTTCTCGATGCCCACAAGACGTTGGCCGATACCATCCTGGCGCGCGACGTGGAAAGCGCGGTGACGGAACTGGCCCAGCACCTGCGTCAGACACTTCAGATCGTCTACGGCAGCAAAGACATGGATGCCCAGGCATGATGCAAACCCAGCTTCAACAAGGCGGGTCGGCTCCGGTCATCTCGTTCGATCGTGTCACGCTCGCCTTCGGGGACCGCACGGTCATCAATGAGCTGTCGCTGGATGTGGCCGGAGGCCAGATCGTCTGCATCATCGGCCCTTCGGGCTGCGGCAAGACGACCGCGCTGCGCATGGCTGGCGGCCTGATCCGACCCAATGGCGGGTCGGTCAGGCTTCTGGGCGAGACACTGACGGCGCCGCGTCGCGACGTTGCCATCGTCTTCCAGGATTACGGCAAGGCGCTCCTTCCGTGGCGCACCGCTGCGGCGAACGTGTCGCTGGCGCTGGAGGCGGCTGGGGTACCGCGCAGCGAGCGCCCTGCCCGCATCCGGTTGCTGCTCGCAAAGGTCGGTCTGACTGGTCATGAGGATAAATACCCCACGGAAATGTCTGGGGGTATGCAGCAGCGCATCCAGATCGCGCGATGCCTGGCGCAGGAGCCGGCCGTTCTCTTGATGGACGAGCCCTTCGGCGCGCTGGACGCCATGACGCGGCAAGGTCTCCAGGACGAGATGCTGTCGATCGTTGCGGAGACCGGCACGACCGTCTTCTTCGTGACCCACGATCTGGAGGAAGCCGTCTATCTCGGCGACCGCGTGATCGGGCTCCTGGCCAATCCCGGCCGCATCGGCATCGACCTTTCTGTCGATCTGCCGCGACCGCGCAACCAGCTTGAGACCCGCGAGATGCCGGAGTTCCTCCGCTTGCGCCGGCAGCTGTTCGATTTCATCGAGAAGGCTGAGGGATGAACAGCAGCTGGTGGAAAGGTCTGGTCGTGCCTGCCGCGCTGATCGCAACTGCCGAGGTTGCTATGCGTATCAATGGGTCCACCTCGATGTCGCTGGCCGCTCCCAGTGACATCGCTGCTGCGCTAGCTGCCGCGCTTCTCGACGGATCGATGCTCGCGGCCACCCGCGATACGCTGATCTCTGCAGGCGCCGGTCTTGCGATCGGAGGATTGCTTGGCCTTGCGCTCGGCATTCTGTTTGGTCTCGTAAGACCGGTCGATCACCTCATGGAGGTGACTGTCGAAGTGATCCGCCCGGTTCCTTCCGTGGCCGTCCTGCCTATCGCTCTGCTGGTCTTCGGCTTCGGATACACGATGGAGATCGCGATCGTCGCGTTCTCGTGCCTGTGGCCCGTCATGATCTATACCCGGTCTGCCATGGCAGGGATCGAGCCTCGGCTGATGGAGGTTGCCCGAGCGCTGCGGCTGTCACCATGGGCGAGGATCAGCAAGATCGTGTTTCCTGCCGCGCTTCCGCGTATTCTGGTGGCCTTCCGGCTGGCGGCGGCGATTGCGCTTGTTGTTGCTGTCACCGTCGAGATTGCGATCAATCCTCTCGGGCTCGGTTACGGCATTCTTGTCGCGCAGCAGGGTCTGCAGCCAGCCCTTATGCTCGCCTATCTGGTCTGGATCGGCATTGTCGGCTGGTCCCTCAACACCCTGCTTTCCCTTGCGCAGCAAAGGCTGTTAGGCCGCGCCGCACGCGTCGAGGTCGCGAGATGAACCGGTCGCGGTTCCTTTGGCTCATCGCCAGCTTTGTCACAGCTGCGGGTCTCGTATGGATCTGGCAGGTTGTGGCTGACAATCGGCTCGTCAATCCTGTCTTCCTGCCTGGACCCGACAGGGCCTGGATGGCGCTGGTGCGCGGCTTTACCACCGGTGATCTCGACGTGAAGCTACTCGCCACAGTCGAGCGCATGTTCTGGGGGTGGCTGGTTGCGTCGCTTGTGGGCGTCGCGCTGGGCGCCGCGATTGGCACGTCACCACGCCTGCGTGCCTACCTCTCACCGATGCTGGAATTTCTGCGGCCGCTGCCGGCCTCTGCGACCATACCGGTCGCAATCGCTTTGCTTGGCCTTTCCGACGGTATGGTGCTGGCCGTTGTGGCCTTCGGAGCCCTTTGGCCTGTACTTTTGGCCACGGTCCATGGCTTCTCGGCAGTCGAGCCGCGTCTCTACGAAGTCGGACGTGCTCTGGGTCTCTCGCGTGCTGCCGTCATAGGCAAGATCGCGCTGCCCTCTGCGAGTCCGGACATTCTGGCTGGCATGCGTCTCGGGCTGACGGTAGCGCTGATCCTGTCTGTCGTGTGTGAAATGATCGCCGGGAGGGATGGTCTCGGCACCTGGATCCTTCTGGCAGCCCGATCGTTCCGCGCTCCCGATCTATATGCTGGCGTGATCCTGCTTGGACTTCTTGGCTACGCCACAGCTGTCGCGATCGGGTTGCTGGAGGCGCGTCTGCTCGTATGGCGTAGTCGTTCGCGCTGAGGCACCATCCTGGCAGCCGATTATTCGCCCTGGGCTCAGCGGGGTGGGCGCCATGGGCACCACGCATTTCGGTCGGGCAATCGGCCTGGTCACCACCATCGCGCGCACGCCGACGGTGGGGCATTGCGGCGTGCAGACGCTGACACCCCCGCGCCCGGTGCAAGTGTATTCCAGGATTCGCGCTTGTTCCTCGGCCGACCAGCGCCGATGGTTCAATGCGCCATTGATGCCCCCGAAACGCCGGAGAGGCGCACCAAAAGGGCGCGTGCGCTTTTGGCTGACACGTCACTCAGCAAACGGACTTTGGCTTGATGACTTGCTTCTCTCATCGCCCGCACCTGATCCGGAGATTCAGCAGAAGCCGGGAATGCCACCCAGTCGGTATCGCCGTCTCCTCCGAAACGGATATCGCGAGCTTCCACGGGATCAGAAGACGGAGGTCCCCGCTAACCGCAAGTTGGGCGCCAATTGCCGCACGACGTGACGAACTCTGCGCCCGGCTGGTGCGTCAAGACGCAAAACGGATCACTGCGGGGTTATGCAGGATTCCGTTCCGTCGTCGTTCGGGAAGGGCGTCGAAAGTCAGTCGTGCTGGTGACAGATGATCTCTGGGAGCGCGGGTTGCAGGCTAGCATACTTGGGATCACCGGCCCCTGAGCGGTAGTGCTCTGCGGCGTTCCACTCTCGGCCAATCATCGCCGAGCAGACCTGAAAGCGGCCATTCCCGATGCGATGATGGAGGGGGAGAACGCGCAGCCGCAAACGCACAAATAAATGGGTGGTGCCTCACTACACACTCCAACGGCTTCCGATAAGCCGCCCGTTGCTCTAGCGTGAACATGTTGCAGCCACGGTAAGACCATCTTCCAGCACTGGTGTCGCGAGCGATGGCGAATAAGCTCGAAGTTTTGCTCTCGGACGCCTTTCCCGGAGAGGAGCATCGGTTCTTCGCTCCGATGGTGATCGGAACAAATCCTGCGGATGCGGACAATGGCGCAGCCGCAGTCCTCGCCGGCAAGAAGACTGCTACGTCTGCCGCGTTCTGGGATTTTCCCGACGGACGCATCCCGTTTGTCGGCGCACTCAGTGTTTTGCTCGATGGACGAGGCGCACCTTGCGCGATCCTTGAGACAGAGCGTGTCGCTGTCATCCCGTTTTCCGCTGCTGACGAGGCGCTGGCATTTGACTACGGCGAATGGGACCTGACCTTGCCGACGTGGAGGTCGAATACACGCATTTTGTACGAGGTATCTGCCGCGCGGCACGGCCAGGCGTTCTGCGACGACACACCGATAATCTGCGAGTGGTTCAGGGTCGTATATGAACTGAAGCGGTTCACGGAGACCTAGAGTAGCGCCAATGGTTCGTCCCCCATGGCGTGGCGTATCGCCGGCCCAGTGTGACCGCGCAGATCGGGCCCTGTTCCCGAACGCCGCGTCGAGGCCCGACGCGTGGTGAGCCGCTTCCTGCGCAGGACCATGGTCTCGAGCTCAGTAGGCGCGAGTGAAGCCGCCATCATGCAATATGTTTAGGCCGGTCATGTGGTCGCTGAACGAGGAGAGTAGACCCTCGACAGCAACGGCCACTTCGGAAGGCTCGCCGTACTTGCGAAGCGGCACGTTGTCGGTTTCGGCTTCCAGCCGATCGTCGAAACTCTGCCCCGCGGCTGCCGCCCGTCTGGCGATCGAATCGCGGTAGACGGGCGTTAGTGTTCCGCCGAGCGAAAGCGTATTGATGTGGATGTTGCGGTCCCCCAACGCAAACGCCAAGGTCTTTGCCTCACCCAACCAAGCGGTGCGGATAACGTTGCTTGTCGCGTAGTGTCCAAGTACCTGCGCGGATGAAATGCCTGAAATGATCACGATCTTGGCGCGTTGCCCCCTGGTCACATCGGGTCGCATCCGCGAAACAGCCGCCTTCAGCGTGGCGAGCGGGCCGATGAAGCTGGACTGGAAAAGGGTCCGCCACACTTCCGGGTCAGGTAATGGATCATTCGCGGCGTGAGGCTGCGGCGGCATGAGCACCGCTCCGTCCAGCTCCAAATCGAGACTTTCCAATCGCTCTGAGAACTTCGCGACCGACTGGTCCGATGCCATGTCGACAGCGATCACCCGGTGTCCGTCGCCAGGCAAGGATTTCTGAAGAGTTGTGAGGCGGTCGACGTCGCGCGCGGCAAGTACGAGCTGGTGCCCGGACTTGGCGAGGCGCTGGCTCACCGCCGACCCGATCCCCCCGCTTGCTCCCGTAATAAGAAAGGTCGACATCTGCGGACCCCTGCTGGATACCTGTCGTAGATAGGATCAGCCGGCTCCAGAACGCTGTCAATCCTCGCCCATCGGCTGCTTCGACCGAGATCACTCACACACTTTGAGCGGCGGCATTCGGAAAGACACTCAGGCCCGTCCGAAATGGGGCCGTTTGGGGAACGGCGGAGTTCTCAGTTTGTCGGCGAAATCCTGACTCTCGGCACCCGGCCCCTGAGCCGCCGCCGAATTCCCTTTCGGAGCGGGGGATGTAGCTGAAGCAAAACTGTCAAATGGGAGTGGGTCTGCGGACTGGAAGTTACGGCAAACAATCCCGAGGGACTACTCGCCGCAGGGTTCGCAGGAACCCCGCGGCGATCAACGTTGCAGACCGCGATCCACGAGCCGATGCGGATCGAAGGTCAGGAAACACGCTTCAGGCCGCGCCAAAGCAGGGGTGATAGGCCACCTCCCCGGTGGGCACCTCATCCCCAAAGGGTTGAGCCATGAAGTACTCCTGCGGTACGCCGGGGTAACGGAGCCGTGCATCCTCCCGGAATCCGAAGCGTTCGTAGTAGCGTGGATCGCCCAACACGACGCATCCGCAGGCTCCCTTGGCCCGAAGCATAGCCAAGCCATCGCGGATGAGCCGGGCGCCGATGCCAGTGCCCTGCCGATCGGGAGATACCGAAACGGGCCCCAGCCCGAACCAACCCGATTCAATCCCTTCCACCACGATCGGGGAGAAGGCGACGTGGCCAACGATATCTCCCTCTTCATCGGCAACAAGGGAGATTGTTAGCGCCCCTGCTTCGCGAAGGGCCCTTACGATGGCTCCTTCGGTTCCGGAACTATACTCAGCCTGCTCGAAGGCCGCCTGCGTCACCTCGCATATCATGACAGCATCTTTTGACCTTTCCGGACGAACGTGGATCGAACGGGGCGGACTGAACTCGATCAAGGGTATCTCCTAGCGGTTGTTCGCGGTTAGGACGGCTGCTTCTGAGAGATCGCGTCGAATACCAGCTCGGCAGCCGCAGCGCTCCCATCCGTTCGGACCGCGTCGGCCATTGCGGCCGCTCGTGCGCGGGTATCGGGATGAAGGACGATTTCTAGGGCCTTCGAAAGTGAAACGAGGTTGGGCAACGGCCCGTCTTGTGCCGCGCCGATGCCCAGTTCTGCGACCCGGTCGGCCCAGTACGGCTGATCCGCCGTTTGAGGTATGACGATTTGGGGGGTGCCGGTGCGAGCAGCCGTGGTGGTCGTGCCCGCACCGCCGTGATGCACAACGGCGGCCACTCGACAAAACAATGCCTGCTGGTTGACTTCGCCGACGACAAAGCAGTCATCCTGATCGTCCATTGGGGTCAGGCCAGACCAACCACTGGCGAGGAGGACGCGAAAGCCCTGAGCGCGGATCGCCTCGATCGCAACGCGCGCATCTTTGTTGAGAACGCGCATGCTGCCGAAGCCCAGGTAGACAGGGGGTGGGCCAGCATCCAGAAATCTCATGAGTTCTGTTGAAAGCGGTCGTTCGTCCTCCAGAAGCCATGCGCCGGTCCGATCGATCGCCTGTCCCGCCTTAGCCTGCAACGGGGCAAGAGTGGGATCTGCCGCCAGCCATGGTCGACCCGTAAACATGAATTCGTGGACATTATCCATCGGCAGCAGGCCGATGGAAGCGCGATGGGCGTTGATCGGCGCAACCACCAGCCCATGCCAGGGCTGCGCGTTCAGCAATGTGGGACAGAAGACCGCGAACCGATGAGGAATGCCCAGCAGCTCTGCAACCGATCTCGCCGTGAAATGCAGCATGCCGCTCGCCACGAGCATGTCGCACCCTTCAGCAGCCACCGCGAGCGTGTCATAGGTAACCGCGATATAGCTGGCGACGTGATCATCCACGCTAAAGATCTGATCTTCCGCCGTCGATGAGCCCTCCGACCTGGAACGCCACGTCTTTGAAAACGTCACGAGCGGCACATCGAAGCGCGCCAGCAGGTTTTTGAACTCCTCATCGGGTGGGGCGCACACGCTCACTTGCGCCCCCATTGTCCGCAGTTGTACCGCGAGGGCCACCATCGGTTCGACGTCGCCGCGCGAGCCGTATGTCGCCAACAATACACGCATTTGCTGTACCCTTTTCCTTTAGGTTGAGGTTGAGGGCCGTGTTGATAGGCGATGACCGGGGGCTTGCCGCAACCCCGCCGGCCTGCTACACGCTAGCATTGGAAGTGGATGACGCTTCTTTCTCCCCAACACATAGCTGTTTCTGGTGCTCGGAGGCCTCGCGAGCTTCCGGAAATTCCCCCTGGGAACCGCTCTCTGGGACGATCCAGCACGCCACTAGACAGCTTGAAAGTTGTCGATTGCCGCCGGATCAACAGCCGCCGGCACGAAAGGTCTCCAGTGGGTGGCAAGGAGAAGGGCAGGCCTTGTGCTTGCGGCGCGAATGGCACATCTGTTCCGGCCGATTAAGGGTCTTTATAGCTGAGACCCTTCGCGGCTAGAGCCCTTCCAAGTATGCGTATCGCCTTGGGGCCGATACCATGGATGGCCAGTAACTCCTTCTTTGAATGGCTTGCAACCTGCGCGAGCGTGGTGATGCCATTGTGGGAGAGTTCGCGCGCAGCCGTCTTGCCGATCTCGTCAGGCAGATCGCCAACCGGGCGCATATCGGGCGTCGGCGACATGGATATCCTTTCACTTAATCAGAAACATAAACAACATTTGCAGGGCAAGTGTTTCGACCAGATGGCCACGGGCCGGAAGCTCCGGATACTGACCATAGTCAACATCCATTCCTGCTATGCCCCAGCGACCGATCCGGTTCATCTACCGGGGCAAAGACGTCGTGCAGACACTGCAACCTTTCGGCAGGTGGGCTGGCTAGCCGAAGAAAAGCACGGTGGATAATCTTAGCGAGTCCATCTTCCCCGACCCCGCCCCTCCCCTTTCTAGTCGGGAAGGCCAGCTGTCCGGAGATACGCGGCCAGGCGCTCCTCCTCCTTCTTGTCCCGGAACGGCACCGCGTGCATATGCCGCGATATGGTGAAGGCGGGATAGATCTCGTGCATCGTGGCGAGCGTTCTTGCCACCTCGTCGTCCATGCCAAGCTGGCTCTCCGCCACCGCGCGATACAGCCAGCAGGCAAAGAGCCTTGGCGCGCGTTCCGCGCAACTCCGGGTCAGGCGCAGCGCATGGTCGAATTCGCCGAGCATGATCAGCGGCATTGATTTTAACGCCAGGTTCAGGGCTGGCGCGTACGGATCGAAGCGCATCGCTTGGTCAAAGGCTTCGACGGCTTCGCGGTAGCGGCCGGAGAACATGAGAATGTTGGCGTAGATGCCCTGCCCTACCCAGTCGTTGGGATTGAGCGCCACTGCCTTCTTCACTGATTGGATGCTTTCTTCATACTGCCGCGACCACATCTGGGTGAAGGCGAGCATGGCATGCGCGGTTGCGAAATTGCCGTCAAGCGCGACCGCTCTTTGTGCCGCCTCGCGCGCCTCTTTCAGTATTTCGGGGCTATGCTGGTTGGGCCCGTAGGGCTGGATGTAGAACTGCAGCTTGGCGGCCGCCAGGGTCTCCCAGCTGGGCGCATAGTTCGGATCGAGCGCAATCGCCTGTTCAGCCAGCCGCCATGCCTCAAGCGAGCTGTCGCGGCTGAATTGTCGGTAGGATGCGCGCGCTCGTAGCGCGAGCTCATAGGCCCGCATGCTCGCGGGCGGGCCCGACAGCTTGGCCGCAGCGTCGGTGACCGCATGAACCACCAGTTGCGCAGCCACGCTGTCCACCACTTCCTGCTGGATGTCGAACACGTCTGCGAAGGAACGGTCGTAGCTCTCCGTCCAGCGACTGGCGCCGCTCTTGGCGTCGACCAGTTGCGCCGTTATGCGAACCTTGTCCCCCGCCCGGCGTACGCTCCCGGTCAACAGGTAGGAGGCGCCCAGGTCGTCGCCCACCGATACCGGGTCCGCGCCGGCATCGCGAAATCGGAAGCTTGATGTGCGAGCAATCACCGTCAGGTTGCGGAAGCGCGACACCGCCGTCGTGATGTCTTCGGCTATGCCGTCGCCGTGCCAGGTCTCGTCCGGGTTGGCGGCGAAGGGAAGCACGGCGATGCTCAGCTGGGCGCCGCTCGCCTGCGGCATCTGGCGACCGAAAACGCCCGACTGCCAGATTGCCATCGCTGCCGCTACCACGATTACCGCAGCAATCGCGATCGAGGGCGCCGTCCGCGGGGGCCATCCTGTTGAACGCGTCTCCGTGCCAGCGGTTGCCGCCGGCATCGTAATCGCCCCGACAGGCGTGACCGAGCAAACGAACTCGTAACCCCTGCGCGGCACGGTGCGCACGAACCGTTCGCCATCGTCATCAAGCGCCTTCCGGATGTCCCGTACGCACTGCGCGAGCGCGTCGTCATTGACGATTACGTGCGGCCACACCGCAGCAACCAGCTCGTCCTTGGAAACAACACGCCCGTTCTGCTCGACCAGCATACGCAGCACATCGAAGGCCTTCGGCCGCAGCTCTATGTCGGCGCCGTCCTGCTGCAGGCGCAGCCTGTCCAGATTCAGTAGGTACGGCCCGAACCTGTAGCCCGCCAAACGATGTCCCGTCATCGCGCGCTCCCAGATGGCATGCGATCGGGAAATAATAGCGACAATGCAGGGCGATTGCAGCCCGCTTACATGCGCCCTGCCCAACGGTGCTGCACGTTTTCCTGCGTCCCCTGCGCCGCCCCCCGCCGACGCCGAGGACGACAGCACAGATCATCAGGAGAAATCAAAATGAAACCTGTAGCATTCCTTTCGGTAGCCCTGGCTGTTGCCCTGCCATCAGCGGCGCCGGCAACCGAGATCAACGCGAGCGACCGGCTCGTCGGCGCATGGTCGCTAGTGTCGCTCGATGTCCATCGCGATGACGAAAAGATCCAGGTCTTCGGTCCAAAACCGCGTGGTATCCAAATCATGTCACACAACGGGCGGTTCGCGGTCGTGACTCTGCGCGAGGAGCTCCCGCTCTACGCGTCCGGGAATCGGATGAAGGGCACGGCGGCTGAATACGAAGCGATCGGCAAGGGCGCCAACGCCGCCTACGGCCGGTATACCGTCGACGAGGGCGCCGGCACGGTGACCTTCCATGTTGAGGCCAGCACCTTCCCGAACTGGGACGGCGACGAGCAGATCCGCGCCTTCACCATCGACGGCGACACTTGGTCCTACGTCAATCCCGTACCAACAATCGGCCCGGGCAACGTCCACGTAGTTTGGAAACGGCTCCACTGAGCTTTCCTTCTCGCGGCCGGCTGTCGGCGAGGCGTCGGTCGCGATCCCGCAAGCAATGCCCTGAAGCGCGGCCGGATGGCCTGCGGCGCAGAGCCGCCGCAGCGTGTCCTTCCCGTTAAGGCCCCGGAAGAGAGGTGGTCGTTCTCTGATTGCGGGCACAGGCGGCCGACGGAAGATGGAGGCGGAAACCTGAAGGGCCTGCAACGCGAGCAGGCCGTGCGGGCGGCCACCTTTTTCAACGCCATTGAAATCGGGCTTGAACAGATGGGAGCGTAACCATGATCGAGATCGTCGTCGCACTTTCGATATGGCTGAGCGCATCGCACGGATTGGCGGAAATCCAGTCAATGCCTCGCGTACGGTTCCTCGATCAGCGGCAGGTTGCCGCCCTGCGCTACGGCCGAGCGGACGTCGCCGACGTGGACGAGGTGGTGGCGGTCTACGATCCCGTGACTCGCACAATTGTACTGCCGGACACCTGGGATGGCGGTGATCCTGCCGATCTATCCGTGCTCGTCCACGAAATCGTTCATCATCTCCAGCGCGAGGCGGGGACCCTGCACCGCTGTCCGGAGGAAGCCGAGGCAAGGGCCTACGCTGCGCAGGAGCGCTGGCTTAGCCAGTTCGGCCTGTCGCTCGAGAAATCTTTCGGCATCGATGCGTTTTCGCTCAAGCTACGGACCAACTGCCTCTGGTGAGGAGCAGCGCTCCACAAGATTCGTGTTGCTCAACGGTAGCGGCGCTCGTCTGCTTCCCGCCGCCGCGATCGAACTGCCCCGCGCGTGCTGAGAACTACGACACAACGCGATCTTTGAATTACCGCGCACCGGATGACGTCTACCCGCCCTCTGCGACACGATCGCCAAGATGACCACCACAAGCCGCCGTGGGTACACCGTAGCGCCACCTCGATTGAACCGGCTCGCCGTAGGAAGTCGTTCGCGACCTTCGAACCTTCAAGTGGAGGCAGCTCCCAGAAAGCGGGTAGGCGGCCTCAAGACGGCCCTTGGTGCTAGGGCTTCGTGAGTGGATGCGTCCTGATGTGAAACCCTTCCGAAGGCTGCGGCGTCGTGAAGTAGCGGGTCATCGCATGGAACATTTCATCACTCACGCTCCCCCAGTAGAGGCCAGGCGGTTTCTCCACGTTTCGGCGATGGATGTTCGAAAGGCACCGTTCGTCGCTCGCAGGAATGACGTGCAGGAGATGCGCCGCGTTTGCGGCTTCGAAAACCTCTCGCACCCATGCTCTGTCCTTTGCTGTGTTGCCTCCGAAATCGAACACGACAGGAACTCCTGGCCTGCCTCCTGAAAAGTGGTCCTCCCTGAAGTAGGCTATTTGGCCGATAGAGAGGACGTTGGAATGCCCCAGAAGAAGCACAAGCCCGAAGAGATCGTCGCGAAGCT
>NZ_VSZS01000043.1 GCF_008180155.1 Neoaquamicrobium microcysteis
GCCAAAATACTTCGTGATCGCCGCCGTCAGAGACGTCTTGCCATGATCGACGTGACCAATCGTGCCGATGTTCACATGCGGCTTGTTACGCTCAAATTTACCTTTGGCCATCTGAGTTCTCCATTTCCTTCGCGCCCGTTCGGGCTGCTATTTCCGCTCTCGCGTCCGGCTTCCGGTTACGCGTACTTCTTCTGGATTTCCTGGGCGACCGCAGTCGGAACCGGCTCGTAGTGGTCGAACTGCATCGTGTACTGGGCACGGCCCTGCGACATCGAACGCAGCGTATCGACGTACTTGAACATGTTCGCCAGCGGGACCATGGCGTTGACGACGACGGCGATGCCGCGCGTCTCCTGACCCTGGATCTGGCCGCGACGACCGTTGATGTCGCCGATCACGCCGCCGACATACTCCTCAGGCGTCACGACCTCGACCTTCATGATCGGCTCGAGGAGCTGTGCGCCGGCCTTCTGCGCGCCTTCACGGAAGGCGGCACGCGAGGCGATTTCGAACGCGAGCACCGAGGAGTCGACGTCGTGGAAGGCGCCGTCGATCAGCGTCGCCTTGACGCCGAGCATCGGGAAGCCTGCCAGCGGACCCGAAGACAGGACGCTCTGGATGCCCTTCTGGACGCCCGGAATGTACTCCTTGGGAACCGCCCCGCCGACGATCTTGGATTCGAAAACGAAATCCTCGCCGTCCGGGTTCGGCTCGAACACCAGCTTGACGCGGGCGAACTGGCCGGTACCGCCGGTCTGCTTCTTGTGAGTGTAGTCCACCTCGGCCAGACGGGTGATCGTCTCGCGGTAGGCCACCTGCGGCGCACCGACATTGGCCTCGACCTTGAATTCGCGGCGCATGCGGTCGACGAGAATGTCGAGGTGAAGCTCACCCATGCCGGCGATGATGGTCTGGCCGCTCTCCTCGTCGGTCTTGACGCGGAAGGACGGATCCTCGGCAGCGAGACGGTTGAGCGCGAGGCCCATCTTCTCCTGGTCGCCCTTGGTCTTCGGCTCGATCGCGATCTGGATGACCGGATCGGGGAACTCCATGCGCTCCAGAATGACCGGCTTCAGCGGATCGCAGAGCGTGTCGCCCGTGGTGGTGTCCTTGAGGCCGGCCAGCGCGACGATGTCGCCGGCATATGCCTCTTCGATGTCCTCACGCGAGTTGGAGTGCATCTGCAGCATGCGGCCGATGCGCTCTTTCTTGCCCTTGACGGTGTTCTCGAGCGAGATGCCCTTCTTGAGAACGCCCGAATAGATGCGAGCGAAGGTCAGCGAACCGACGAACGGGTCGTTCATGATCTTGAACGCCAGCATCGACAGCGGCTCTTCGTCGGACGACTTGCGGGTCGTCTCGGCCTCGGTCTTCGGATCGATGCCCTTGATGTCCGGCACTTCGACCGGCGAAGGCAGGAAGTCGATGACCGCATTGAGCAGCGGCTGAACGCCCTTGTTCTTGAACGCGGTGCCGCAGAGAACGGGGTGGAACTTGACCTCGATCGTGCCCTTGCGGATGAGGCGGCGCAGCTCTTCGTTCGAAGGCAGGTTGCCATCGAGATAAGCTTCGAGCGCGGCCTCGTCCATCTCGACGGCGGCTTCGATCATCTTCTCGCGGTACTGCTCGGCCTTCTCCTTGAGATCGGCCGGAATTTCAACGACGTCCCACTGCGCGCCGAGGGTCTCGTCGCGCCAGATCAGGGCGTTCATCTCGATCAGGTCGACGACGCCCTTGAAGTCGTTCTCCGCGCCGATCGGCAGCTGGATGGCGACGCCGACCGCGCCGAGACGCGACTCGATCATCTCCAGGCAGCGATAGAAATCGGCGCCGGTCTTGTCCATCTTGTTGCAGAAGATCATGCGCGGGACATGATACTTCTCGGCCTGACGCCACACGGTCTCGGTCTGCGGCTCGACGCCGGCATTGGAGTCCAGCAGCGCGATCGCACCGTCGAGAACGCGCAGCGAGCGCTCGACCTCGATGGTGAAGTCGACGTGTCCGGGCGTGTCGATGATGTTGAAGCGGCGCTTCTTACCGTCACGGCCTTCCCAGAACGTGGTGGTCGCGGCCGACGTGATGGTGATGCCGCGCTCCTGCTCCTGCTCCATCCAGTCCATGGTCGCAGCGCCGTCGTGGACTTCGCCGATCTTGTGCGACTTGCCGGTGTAATAGAGGATACGCTCGGTGGTCGTGGTCTTGCCGGCATCGATGTGGGCCATGATGCCGAAGTTGCGGTAGTCTTCGATTTTATATTCGCGGGCCATGGTGGTGCCTCTCGTATCCCTGCTCGCCGGATTACCAGCGATAGTGCGCGAAGGCGCGGTTGGCTTCGGCCATCTTGTGCGTGTCTTCACGCTTCTTGACGGCGGTGCCGCGGTTGTTGGCCGCATCCAGAAGCTCACCCGACAGGCGATCGACCATGGTGGTCTCGTTGCGCTTGCGCGCAGCGGTGATCAGCCAACGGATGGCAAGCGCCTGACGACGCTCGGGACGGACATCGACCGGAACCTGGTAGGTGGCGCCACCGACGCGGCGCGAACGCACTTCCACGTGCGGCGCGACATTGTCGAGCGCCTGATGGAAGACGGTAACCGGCTCCTGCTTCGTCTTGGCCTGAACCTGGTCGAGCGCGCCGTAGACAATCGTCTCGGCGACCGACTTCTTGCCGTGAAGCATGACGGCGTTCATGAACTTGGTGACGACGAGATCGCCGAACTTCGGGTCCGGATTGATCTCACGCTTCTCTGCACTATGGCGTCGGGACATATTCTTCGTCTCTCACGATCGTCGGCCTGGGCTCAAAACAAAAGCGCCGAAGCCGGGAAAACCCTTACTTCGGACGCTTTGCGCCGTACTTGGAGCGGCGCTGCTTGCGATTCTTCACACCCTGGGTGTCGAGCACGCCACGGATGATGTGGTAGCGCACGCCCGGAAGGTCCTTCACGCGACCGCCGCGGATCATGACCACGGAGTGCTCCTGAAGGTTATGGCCCTCGCCGGGGATGTAGCCGATCACTTCGAAGCCGTTCACGAGGCGGATCTTCGCAACCTTGCGCAGCGCGGAGTTCGGCTTCTTCGGCGTCGTCGTGTAAACGCGCGTGCATACGCCCCGCTTCTGCGGGTTGGCCTGCATGGCCGGAACCTTATTGCGCTTCACCGGCGCAATGCGCGGCTTGCGGATCAGCTGGTTGACGGTAGGCATCAAACCTTCCTTCTATCTCAAAACCGGTGTCTCAAGCCCCTCGCAGGGCCGTCTGGAGCGCCGTTTCCATACAGCAATTCGGGCCACAAACCGTCGCTGACGGTTCTGCCCGAACAAAGCGCAGAGGAAGCGGAAACCGCTTCATGCAAGCCGGAAATGTCTTAGTCGCTCGTAAAACGAACCCTGTTTGAGGCCAACTCCAGGACGCGGCGTCCCGAAAAAGAAAGCCTCACATCGGCTCAGACGAGGCGGCTTCTACTCGTAACGCCCCGCATCGTCAACCCCGTCGGCCCAATAATCGCACGCAAACCGCGACTTGAGCCGCCCTTACACACCAGCAGCAAGAAAGTTGCGCGCGCAGCGGGCGCTACGGCATTTCGTGACTCGCTCCAGACTGTTGCGAGCGCGGAAAACATGCGAGACGGAAGCAAGCAGCCTCTCAAGGACGCTAGATAGGGAATCAGATGATGAATGACAATGAACAGAGACCCGTAATGATCATTGTCGGCCGCGTCTGGCGCAAGAAGGGCGGCGAGTCGGAAGGCGTGCACGTCATGCTGGTGGCGCCCGACGACGATTCGGCGGTGCGGATGGCGCTCGAGGCGCTGGCGCGGGAAGGCTATGCCGAAGCGGAACTGGATCAGATCGGCGAAATTGACGCCGCACCCGACGACGAGCCGCACCTTTCAGCATATCAGGGTGCGCTGGAGGGCGAGGTTTCCATCGTCACGTTCGACGAGATCATCTGACAGCCCGCAGCAATCGGGATAAAGAGACCGCCTGGCCAGGGGCCACCGACCAGACGGTCAATGGTATGCGATCCCGAAAAATGAACCACAACCGTCGTGCCGACGCGCCACCCGACTCATACGGGTTACGTTACGGCGTTTTGAGATATACCGCCGCCGCGTAAACCCACCTACTCCCATTTGGGGGTGATTGCGCGATATGGTTGCATTCGGATGCATTACCCGCGCCTCAGCCGGCAAGAAGAAATCGGCCGAGCATGGCGATGAGTTCGCCCTGACGGTGCGTTCCCGTCTTATTGAAGATGACCTTGACGCGTTGCCTGACCGTTCCGTCGGAGACGCCCAGCAGGCGGGCGGCCTCGCTGAGGGAATGACCATTGGCCAGCGCCTCGCAAAGCTTTATTTCCGCGGCCGAGAGGCCGAACGTGAACCGAAGGCCAACGTCGTCGATCTGCGAACGTGCGCCCACCAGCAGCTTCATGGTCACCAGAACCAGCGGGCGAGGCTGCATCAACAGCGCCAGACTGGCTTCCGAGTGCCGCGGGGCTGGCGTTGCCGTCAGCCGAAAGACCCTCTCCTGCACGCGGAACACATGACTTGGAGACGCGATCGGGAGGCCGTCGGCAAGCCTGGCCACGACATCTTCGAGCCAACGCTGGGCAGCGGCATCGCGAAACGAAAGCGTATTGCCGGCGGCAACGACAACGTCGCCCTGACGCATCGCAATCGCGGCGTCTGCATTTGCTTCCCGAATCTGACGGTCGCGCTCGACCAGCAGCGCCGCACCATCCAGACGGTCCATGAGGCCGGCGAGGCCCGCGCCGCTCTCCACCCCTTGGCGAAGCGACGCTGCAACACGT
Source organism: Neoaquamicrobium microcysteis (assembly GCF_008180155.1). Taxonomy (GTDB): domain Bacteria; phylum Pseudomonadota; class Alphaproteobacteria; order Rhizobiales; family Rhizobiaceae; genus Aerobium; species Aerobium microcysteis. The sequence continues at coordinate 4,815 of NZ_VSZS01000043.1, forward strand.
ACCGCATCGGCGAGGTCCGGCCCGATGAGCTCAAGAATGGCTGACGCAGCCTCGTCATATGTCTCGGCGTGGGCAAGTCCGTAATGCCAAGCCAAGTGCACGGTATTGTTCGGATCGACATCAAGACGCATGCCGACCGCCGCTTCGATTTCGCCATGCGGCGCGAGCCAGTCCACATAGAACTCGCTCTTCTGGAAACTGGCGGACGGCATCTCGCGTTCGGAGATGTGCACCGTTCCCGCCTGGACCGTTGTCCAGTAGTCGATCCACGGGTTCACCGACATATAATGCTCGCGGTAGGATGCGACGTAGTCGGGAGCCATGCCCTGGAAGAACGCGGCGTTCACCTGCTGGCGCGGCATATCGTAGTTGAGGATTGCAGGTGACGAGCCCGGCAAGGCGTCGGCCAGCCGCCGGCACGCCTCCACCCAGGCTTCGTGTCCCCACGCGGCCCCGCGCAATGCATCGGATACTTCCGCTGCGGCACGTCTTAAAAAGTCATCATCCCGAATGACACGTGTCTCCCCACCGTTCCCGTCAGCACAATAGCAGGCGAAGCATACCTGTCTCCCCTACCTGCGAACAAAATCGTCGTATTCGACCAGCAAAAACCAGTTGAATCGACTGCACCAGAACTCCCGAAAATTCATTCTTCTCGGCTCCAATGCTGGCGTGTGTCGCAAAGCGACACAGTTACCGTAGAACGAAGCAAATATTTCGGCGCATCGCACAGTCTGATTTGTGTCTCCAATGCAAAAAGGCCGCCGGAGGTTCCGGCGGCCTTTCTGGAGACGAGAAGTATCTCGACTTATTCGGCGGCAGTGCCCGTCATGTCCGCCAGCATCGGCTCGGCCATCTCTGCACCGGACGCCTTGCGGCGCTCGTCGAGAATGAGTTCGTCGCGCGACGTGGCGATACGACGAATCTGGCTCATCTGGCCGCCAGTGCCGGCGGGGATGAGACGACCGACGATGACGTTTTCCTTCAGACCCTGCAGGGTGTCGGTCTTGCCGGCAACCGCAGCTTCGGTCAGCACGCGCGTCGTCTCCTGGAAGGAGGCGGCCGAGATGAAGGAAGGCGTCTGCAGCGATGCCTTCGTGATGCCGAGCAGAACCGGCTGACCTTCGGCGGGCTTCTTGCCCTCCTCAATCAGGCGATCGTTGATCTCATCGAGTTCGATCACGTCGACGTGGTCACCCGGGATGTAGGTCGAGTCGCCCTGAACGGTGATCTCCACCTTCTGGAGCATCTGACGGACAATCACCTCGATGTGCTTGTCGTTGATCAACACGCCCTGCAGTCGGTAGACTTCCTGAATCTCGTTGACGAGGTAGGAAGCGAGAGCTTCCACGCCCTTGATCGCCAGGATGTCGTGCGGCGCGGGGTTGCCGTCGAGGATGTAGTCGCCCTTCTCGATGCTGTCGCCTTCCTGGAGATGGAATGGCTTGCCCTTCGGGATCAGGTACTCGACAGGCTCGACCTGCTCGTCATGCGGCTCGATGATGATGCGACGCTTGTTCTTGTAGTCGCGTCCGAACCGCACCGTGCCGTCGATCTCCGCGATGATTGCATGATCCTTGGGACGACGCGCCTCGAAGAGCTCCGCCACGCGCGGCAGACCGCCCGTGATGTCCTTCGTCTTGGCGCTTTCCATCGGAAGACGCGCAACCACGTCGCCCGGCTGAACCGTTGAGCCCGGCTCAACCGAGAGGATCGCCTCGACCGAGAGCAGGAAGCGTGCATCGCCGCCCTTCGACAGCTTTGCCGGCTTGCCCTTGTCGTCCAGCACAACGATGGCCGGCTTGAGATCCGTACCACGGGGCGTCGAACGCCAGTCGATGACCTCGCGCTTGGTGATGCCGGTCGACTCGTCGGCCGTCTCCTGCACGGAGATGCCATCGACCAGATCCTCGAACGCCACCTTGCCGCCGACCTCGGTGAGGATCGGACGGGTGTAGGGGTCCCACTCGGCGATACGCTGACCACGCTTCACCGTGTCTTCGTCGTCCACGAAGATGCGCGAACCGTAGGTGACGCGGTGAACCGCCCGCTCCTTGCCGGCCTCGTCGAGGATCAGAACCGCCATGTTGCGGCCCATCACCACGAGGTTGCCATCGGAGTTGCGGACCACGTTGCGATTGCGGATCGCGACCTTGCCCTCATACGAGGCTTCAAGGAACGAGGAGTCCACGACCTGAGCGGTGCCGCCCATGTGGAAGGTACGCATGGTGAGCTGCGTGCCCGGTTCGCCGATCGACTGCGCCGCGATGACGCCGACGGCCTCGCCCTGGTTGACGGGCGTGCCGCGTGCAAGATCGCGTCCGTAGCAGACTGCGCAGACGCCGGTGCGGACCTCACAGGTCAGCGCCGAACGGATGCGGAGCGTCTGGATGCCGGCCTTCTCGATGGCGTCGACATCACGCTCGTCGATGAGCGTACCGGCCTTGACGATCATGTCGCCCGAAACCGGGTGAGTGACATCGTCCAGCGCGGTGCGTCCGAGGACGCGCGAGCCGAGCGAAGCCACCACCTGACCGGCATCCACGATCGGCTGCATGGTCAGGCCCTTGTCGGTGCCGCAGTCGGTTGCATTGACGATGCAATCCTGCGCGACATCGACCAGACGGCGGGTCAGGTAACCCGAGTTCGCCGTCTTCAGAGCGGTATCGGCGAGACCCTTACGGGCACCGTGCGTCGAGTTGAAGTACTCGAGAACGGTCAGGCCTTCCTTGAAGTTCGAGATAATCGGCGTCTCGATGATCTCGCCCGACGGCTTGGCCATGAGGCCGCGCATGCCGGCAAGCTGACGCATCTGCGTCGGCGAACCACGGGCACCGGAGTGCGACATCATGTAGATCGAGTTCATCGGCTTCTGACGGCCATCGTCGTTGAACTCGACCGCCTTGATGCGGCCCATCATCTCGTCGGCGACCTTTTCCGAGCACTTAGCCCAGGCGTCGACCACCTTGTTGTACTTCTCGCCCTGCGTAATCAGGCCGTCATTGTACTGCTGCTCATATTCCTTCGCGAGCGCCTCGGTGTCGGCGACCAGCTTCTCCTTGGCGTCCGGAATGAGCATGTCGTCCTTGCCGAACGAGATGCCGGCCCGGCAGGCGTGGCTGAAACCAAGCGCCATGATGCGATCGCAGAAGATCACAGTCTCCTTCTGGCCGCAGTGGCGGTAGACCGTGTCGATCATCTTGGAGATGTTCTTCTTGGTCATCTCCTGGTTTGCGGTTTCGAACGGCACGTTGACGTTCTTCGGCAGCAGTTCGCCGATGATCATGCGGCCAGGCGTGGTTTCGTAGATCTTCGAAACCAGGTTGCCCTCGGCATCGACGGTCTTGAACCGGCCCTTGATCTTGGTGTGCAGCGTGACGGCCTTGGTCTCCAGCGCATGGTGCAGTTCGCCCATGTCGGCGAAAGCCATGCCCTCTCCCGGCTCGTTCTGGTTGACGATCGAGAGATAGTAGAGGCCCAGAACCATGTCCTGCGACGGCACGATGATCGGCGCGCCGGAGGCAGGGTGCAGGATGTTGTTGGTCGACATCATCAGCACGCGGGCTTCGAGCTGCGCTTCCAGCGACAGCGGTACGTGCACCGCCATCTGGTCACCGTCGAAGTCGGCATTGAAGGCCGTGCAGACCAGCGGATGAAGCTGGATCGCCTTGCCTTCGATCAGGATGGGCTCGAACGCCTGGATGCCGAGGCGGTGAAGCGTCGGCGCGCGGTTGAGCAGCACCGGATGCTCGCGGATGACCTCGTCAAGGATATCCCAGACTTCCGGCTTTTCCTTCTCGACCAGCTTCTTCGCCTGCTTGACCGTCGAGGAGTAACCCTTGGCGTCGAGGCGGGCGTAGATGAACGGCTTGAACAGCTCGAGCGCCATCTTCTTTGGCAAACCGCACTGGTGCAGCTTCAGCTCCGGACCGGTCACGATGACCGAGCGGCCGGAATAGTCGACGCGCTTGCCGAGCAGGTTCTGGCGGAACCGGCCCTGCTTGCCCTTGAGCATGTCGGACAGCGACTTCAGCGGACGCTTGTTGGCGCCCGTGATGACGCGGCCGCGACGGCCGTTGTCGAACAGCGCATCCACCGCTTCCTGAAGCATGCGCTTCTCGTTGCGGATGATGATGCCCGGTGCGCGCAGCTCGATCAGCCGCTTGAGGCGGTTGTTACGGTTGATGACGCGACGGTACAGGTCGTTGAGGTCGGAAGTCGCAAAGCGGCCGCCGTCCAGCGGCACCAGCGGACGCAGGTCCGGCGGGATCACGGGGATGATCTTCATGATCATCCACTCGGGACGGTTGCCCGATTCCATGAAGTTCTCGACCACCTTCAGGCGCTTGAGCAGCTTCTTCTGCTTGAGTTCCGAGGTCGTGGAAGCCAGCTCCGAACGCAGGTCGCCCGCGATCTTCTCCAGCTCCATGCCGGCCAGAAGCTCGTGGATCGCCTCGGCGCCGATCATCGCGGTGAAGGAATCCTCGCCGTACTCATCGACGGCGATCATGTATTCCTCTTCCGAAAGGAGCTGGTGCTCCTTCAGCGCGGTCAGGCCCGGCTCGGTCACGATGTAGTTCTCGAAATAGAGAACGCGCTCGATGTCCTTGAGCGTCATGTCGAGCAGCGTGCCGATGCGCGAGGGCAGCGACTTCAGGAACCAGATGTGCGCGACGGGCGCGGCCAGCTCGATGTGGCCCATGCGCTCGCGGCGCACGCGCGACAGCGTGACCTCGACGCCGCACTTCTCGCAGATGACGCCCTTGTACTTCATGCGCTTGTACTTGCCGCACAGGCACTCGTAGTCCTTGATGGGGCCGAAGATGCGCGCGCAGAAGAGACCGTCACGCTCAGGCTTGAACGTACGGTAGTTGATCGTCTCCGGCTTCTTGATCTCGCCGAACGACCAGGACTGAATCTTGTCCGGGCTGGCAAGCGAGATCCGGATCGAATCGAAGGTCTGCGCCGGCGCCTGAGGATTGAAAAGATTCATGACCTCTTGGTTCATGCCGTTCTCCTTGTCGGGGCCGAAGCCCCTTTCTTGACCATGGCGACGGCAAAGGCCGCATCGTCGCCGTCATTATCCTGTGGCGCGCCGCGAGACCCCTGCCCCGCGGCGCATTTCGCCTATTCGGCTGCGTCCGGCAGACGCGCCGGACCGTCCTCGACGGCCGAGTTCTCAAGTTCGACGTTGAGCCCGAGCGAGCGCATTTCCTTCACGAGAACATTGAAGCTCTCGGGAATGCCCGCCTCGAACGTGTCGTCGCCGCGCACGATGGCCTCGTAGACCTTGGTGCGGCCCGCCACGTCGTCCGACTTCACCGTCAGCATCTCCTGCAGCGTGTAGGCCGCGCCGTATGCCTCGAGCGCCCAGACCTCCATCTCGCCGAAGCGCTGGCCGCCGAACTGCGCCTTGCCGCCCAGCGGCTGCTGGGTGACGAGCGAGTACGGTCCGATCGAACGCGCGTGGATCTTGTCGTCCACGAGATGGTGCAGCTTGAGCATGTAGATATAGCCCATCGTCACCTTGCGGTCGAACGGCTCGCCGGTACGTCCGTCGTAGAGCGTCGACTGACCGCTGGAATGCAGGCCCGCCTGCTCCAGCATGTCGTTGATGTCGGACTCGTGCGCACCGTCGAACACCGGGGTCGCGATGGAAACGCCGCGCTTCATCTGCTCGCCGAGGCGAACGACGGACTCGTCGTCGTAGTCACGGACCGGCTCGTTGCGGTCGTTGGCCGGAATGATGCCTTCGATCGTCTGGCGCAACGGCTTGATGTCGCCGCCCTCCTTGTAGGCGTCGATCAGCTCGCCGATCTTCCTGCCCATGCCGGCGCAGGCCCAGCCCAGATGCGTCTCCAGGATCTGGCCGACGTTCATGCGCGAAGGCACGCCCAGCGGGTTGAGCACGATGTCGGCATGCGTGCCGTCCTCGAGGAACGGCATGTCCTCGACCGGAACGATACGCGAGACGACGCCCTTGTTGCCATGACGGCCAGCCATCTTGTCGCCCGGCTGCATCTTGCGCTTCACGGCAACGAACACCTTGACCATCTTCATGACGCCGGGGGGCATCTCGTCGCCGCGCTGCACCTTCTCGACCTTGTCCATGAAGCGCTGCTCGAGCGCCTTCTTGGACTCGTCGTACTGGCCACGCAGGGCTTCCAGCTCGCTCTGGACCTTCTCGTCCTCGACGGCGAACTGCCACCACTGCGAACGCGGGAAGTCGGTCAGCGCCTCACGGGTGAGCGCGCCGCCCTTCTTGAAGCCCTTGGGGCCCGCAATCGCTTCCTTGCCGGTCAGCATGTCGGCCAGACGCGAGTAGACGTTGCGATCCAGGATCGCCTGCTCGTCGTCGCGGTCCTTTGCCAGACGCTCGATCTCTTCGCGCTCGATCGCCATCGCGCGTTCGTCCTTCTCCACGCCGTGGCGGTTGAAGACGCGAACTTCGACGACCGTGCCGAAGGCACCGGGCGGCATGCGCATGGAGGTGTCACGGACGTCCGAAGCCTTCTCGCCGAAGATCGCGCGCAGGAGCTTTTCCTCCGGCGTCATCGGGCTTTCGCCCTTCGGCGTGATCTTGCCGACGAGGATGTCGCCCGGCTGCACTTCCGCACCGATATAGGTAATGCCGGCTTCGTCGAGGTTTTTCAGAGCTTCTTCCGAGACGTTCGGAATGTCGCGCGTGATCTCTTCCGGCCCAAGCTTGGTATCGCGCGCCATGACCTCGAACTCCTCGATGTGGATCGAGGTGAAGATGTCGTCGGCGACGATGCGCTCGGATAGGAGGATGGAGTCCTCGTAGTTGTAGCCGTTCCAAGGCATGAACGCGACAAGCACGTTGCGGCCCAGAGCCAGATCGCCGAGGTCGGTCGACGGACCGTCGGCGATGATGTCGCCCTTGTTGACCCGGTCACCCATACGCACCAGCGGGCGCTGGTTGATGCAGGTGTTCTGGTTCGAACGCTGGAACTTCATCAGGCGGTAGATGTCGACGCCGGACTTGCCCGGATCGAGATCTTCCGTCGCGCGGATAACGATACGCGTCGCGTCCACCTGATCGACGATGCCGCCACGGCGTGCGCCGATGGCAGCGCCAGAGTCACGGGCAACGATCGGCTCCATGCCGGTGCCGACGAACGGAGCCTCAGCGCGCACCAGCGGCACGGCCTGACGCTGCATGTTCGAGCCCATGAGAGCGCGGTTGGCGTCGTCGTTCTCGAGGAACGGGATGAGTGCCGCGGCGACCGAAACCATCTGCTTCGGCGACACGTCCATCAGGTCGACGTTCTCGCGCGGGGTCATCATGACCTCGCCCGCATGACGGCAGATCACGAACTCGTCGGTGAACGAGCCATTGCCATCAAGCTCGGCGTTCGCCTGCGCCACGTAGTGCTTGGCCTCTTCCATCGCCGACAGGTAAACGACCTGGTCGGAGACCTTGCCGTCGATGATGCGACGGTAGGGGCTTTCGATGAAGCCGTACTTGTTGACGCGCGCGAAGGTGGCCAGCGAGTTGATGAGACCGATGTTCGGGCCTTCCGGCGTCTCGATCGGGCAGATGCGGCCGTAATGCGTGACGTGAACGTCGCGCACTTCGAAGCCGGCGCGCTCGCGGGTCAGACCGCCAGGCCCGAGGGCCGACAGACGACGCTTGTGCGTGATCTCGGAGAGCGGGTTGGTCTGATCCATGAACTGCGAAAGCTGCGAGGAACCGAAGAACTCGCGGACAGCCGCTGCGGCCGGCTTGGCGTTGATAAGGTCCTGCGGCATGACGGTGTCGATCTCGATCGACGACATGCGCTCCTTGATCGCGCGCTCCATGCGAAGCAGGCCGACGCGGTACTGGTTTTCCATCAGCTCGCCGACCGAACGCACACGGCGGTTGCCGAGATTGTCGATGTCGTCGATGTCGCCCTTGCCGTCGCGCAGCTCGACCAGCGTCTTGACGACGGCGAGGATGTCCTCCTTGCGCAGCACGCGCACGGTGTCCTCGGCGTCGAGTTCGAGACGCATGTTCATCTTGACGCGACCGACGGCCGAAAGGTCGTAGCGCTCGGCATCGAAGAAGAGCGAATTGAACATCGCCTCTGCGGTGTCGATTGTCGGCGGCTCGCCCGGACGCATAACGCGATAGATGTCGAACAGCGCGTCCTGACGGCTCTCGTTCTTGTCGACGGCCAGCGTGTTGCGGATGTAGCCGCCCACATTGACGTGGTCGATGTCGAGAATCTGGATCTCTTCCTGCCCGGCCTCGAGCAGAACCTTCAGCGTCTTCTCGTCGATCTCGTCGCCGGCCTCGAGATAAATCTCGCCGGTTGCGTAGTTGACGATGTCTTCTGCCAGGTACGAGCCGAACAGGTCGTCCTCGGTCGCCTTGATGGCCTTGAGGCCCTTCTCGGCAAGCTGCTTGGCCTGGCGCGCGGTGATCTTGCGGCCGGCCTCGACCACGACTTCACCGGTGTCGGCGTCGACGAGATCGTTGACGGCCTTGAGGCCACGGAAGCGCTCGGCATTGTAAGGGATGCGCCAGTGGTCCTTGGCGCGGATGTAGGTCAGCTTGTCGTAGAAGGTCGACAGGATTTCCTCGCCGTCCATGCCCAGCGCCATCAGCAGGCTGGTGACGGGGATCTTGCGGCGACGGTCGATACGGGCGTGCACGACATCCTTCGAGTCGAACTCGATGTCGAGCCACGAACCGCGATAAGGGATGACGCGCGCGGCAAACAGGAGCTTGCCCGACGAGTGCGACTTGCCCTTGTCGTGGTCGAAGAACACGCCCGGCGAACGGTGCATCTGCGAGACGATTACGCGCTCGGTGCCGTTGATGATAAACGTGCCGTTGGACGTCATGAGCGGCATGTCGCCCATGTAGACGTCCTGCTCCTTGATGTCCTTGATCGACTTCGCGCCGGTGTCCTCGTCGACATCGAATACGATAAGGCGCAGCGTCACCTTCAGTGGCGCGGCAAAGGTGAGGTCACGCTGGCGGCACTCGTCCACGTCGAACTTCGGCGCTTCGAACTCGTACTTGACGAATTCAAGCATGGAGGCGCCCGAAAAATCGGAAATCGGGAAAACCGACTTGAACACCGCCTGCAGCCCCTCGTCCGGACGGCCGCCCTTGGGCTCGTCTACCATGAGAAACTGATCATAGGATGCCTTCTGAACCTCGATGAGGTTCGGCATCTCCGCAACTTCCGGAATCTTTCCGAAGAACTTGCGTACGCGCCTGCGACCATTGAACGTGTGGGTCTGGGCCATCGTCGCTCCTTGCTGCCTTCTTGGCTTCGTGTTGGCTTGACGCCAAACTTACCGACCGCGACCACCGCGCGGTCCATCAAAAACGGGTAAAAACCCGTTTCCTGAAGGCCGCCGCCGGCCCACAGGAAAGAGGTTTCGTACAATCAGTCCCGGCTGCGGGACCGGCGGACGGCCAAGCCGCCCGCCGAAACCACAATCGGTCTTACTTAAGCTCGACCTTGGCGCCAGCGCCTTCGAGCTGGGCCTTGATCTTGTCGGCTTCGTCCTTGGACACGCCTTCCTTGACCGGCTTCGGAGCGCCCTCGACGAGGTCCTTGGCTTCCTTGAGGCCCAGGCCGGTGATAGCGCGGACTTCCTTGATCACGTTGATCTTCTGAGCGCCGGCATCCGAGAGAATGACGTCGAATTCGGTCTTCTCTTCAGCGGCCTCGGCAGGAGCAGCAGCACCGCCAGCGGCAGCAACGGCCACCGGAGCAGCGGCGGAAACGCCCCACTTCTCTTCGAGCATCTTCGAGAGCTCAGCAGCCTCGAGGACGGTCAGCGACGACAGGTCTTCAACGATCTTGGCGAGATCAGCCATTTTTCAGTTTCCTTTAAAGTTCGAACAGTTGTGTTGTTTTGATGAGGAACGGCCTCACGCCGCCTCGTCCTTCCGGGCATAGGCGCCGAAAACGCGGGCAAGATTTCCTGCCGGTGCGTTGACGACTGCAGCGATCCTGGTTGCCGGCGTGTTGATCATGCCGACGATCTTGGCACGCAGCTCGTCCAGCGACGGCATGGTGGCAAGAGCCTTCACACCATCGGCATCGAGCGCGGTCGAGCCCATTGCGCCGCCGAGAATGACGAGCTTGTCATTCGCCTTGGCGAAATCGGCGGCGACCTTGGGTGCCGCAACCGGATCATCCGCGTAGGCGATCAGGGTCTGTCCTTTGAACAGATCCTTCATGCCTTCGGATTCCGTACCCTGAAGAGCGATAACGGCGAGGCGGTTCTTCGCGACTTTGACGGTCCCGCCCGCAGCGCGCATTTTCGACCGAAGGTCGTTCATGTTCGCGACGGTAAGACCGGCATAGTGGGCCACGACCACCGAACCCGTGCTCTTGAACACGTCGTTCAGGCCCGTGACGAATTCGCGCTTTTCCGCTCTATCCACTGCCTATCTCCAGTTGATGACCGGCCATTCCCGGACGGTCATCGGTTGCCTTTTGTCGCGCGGAACGCTCCATATGGATCGCCCGAACGACGCTCGAGGATCCTGTCCCCCTTCGCCACGCCTTCGGTTTCCCTGGGGCGCGCAGACAAAAGGCCAACACGGTTCGAACTTTCAACGGGGCTGCGCCCCTTTGTCCGTTCTCACCCCGTCTCATGCAGGCCCATGCGAATTAAGGCTTTGGGCCGCCTGCAGTCTCGGACAGGATAACCGGAAACGGTTTCCCGCTCCCGGCCATCCGGGCCCCGCGTGCGGAGCCCGAAATCTTAATTCCAGCGACGTCAGTCGCCGGCCACCCGGCTTTACGCCGCGGTGATCGTTGCCGGGTCGAGCTTGAGGCCCGGACCCATGGTCGACGAAATCGCGACCTTCTTGACGTAGTTGCCCTTGGCGCCCGACGGCTTGGCCTTGATGACCGCGTCGGCGAATGCCTTCACGTTCTCCTCGAGTGCCTTGGTGTCGAACGAGACCTTGCCCACGCCGGCATGCACGATGCCCGCCTTCTCGACGCGGAACTCGACGGCACCGCCCTTGGACGCCTTCACGGCGGCGGCAACGTCGGTGGTCACGGTGCCGACCTTCGGGTTCGGCATCATGCCACGCGGGCCGAGCACCTTGCCCAGACGGCCGACCAGCGGCATCATGTCGGGGGTCGCGATGCAGCGATCGAAGTTGATCTCGCCCTTCTGGACGACCTCGACCAACTCTTCCGCGCCGACGATGTCCGCGCCGGCGGCCTTGGCTTCGTCAGCCTTGTCGCCACGGGCAAACACGGCGACGCGAACGTTGCGGCCGGTGCCATTGGGCAGGTTGACCACGCCGCGAACCATCTGGTCAGCGTGACGCGGATCGACACCCAGGTTCATCGCGACCTCGATGGTCTCGTCGAACTTGGCGGTGGCGCGTTCCTGCAGCAGCTTGATGGCCTCGGCCAGATCGTACTGCTTGTTGGGGTCGATACCTTCGCGCGCCTTGGTGATGCGCTTTGCACTCTTCGTTGCCATCGTCTCAGCCCACCACTTCCAGGCCCATCGAACGGGCAGAGCCTTCAACCATGCGCATGGCGGCTTCCACGTCGTTCGCGTTCAGGTCCTTCATCTTCGCTTCGGCGATCTCGCGCACCTTGTCGCGGGCGATCGTTCCGGCGGAAACCTTGCCCGGCTCCTTGGAGCCCGACTTCAGGTTGGCGGCCTTCTTCAGGAAGTAGCTCACCGGCGGCGTCTTCATCGCGAAGGTGAACGACTTGTCCTGATAGTAGGTAATCACGACGGGGATGGGCTGACCCTTCTCCATCTCCTGCGTGGCGGCATTGAACGCCTTGCAGAATTCCATGATGTTGATGCCACGCTGACCAAGCGCCGGACCGATCGGGGGAGACGGCGTTGCCGATCCCGCTGCGACCTGGAGCTTGAGCTGGCCTGCAATTTTCTTAGCCATTGCTCTTCTGCCTCATTTTCATGCCGGACGCGTCCGGCGGTTGCAGTCGGTGGTGCGGAGTTCGTGGCGATCGGCTGAACCGCCCTCTCCTTCCACCATTCCACGCAGGACAGCATCAGCGGCCCGCGACCTTCCCCGCCGTCGGCGGGCAAGGATTTCCGGTCAGCCCTTTTCGACCTGACCGAATTCCAGATCGACCGGCACCGCCCGGCCGAAGATCGAAACCTCGACCTTGAGGCGCGAACGCTCTTCGTCCACTTCCTGCACGAAGCCGTTGAACGAGGCGAACGGACCATCCGACACCCGCACGGCCTCGCCGATCTCGAAGGTCACCGACGGCTTCGGACGCTCCACACCCTCCTGCACCTGGTGCAGGATGTGCTGGGCTTCCTTCTCCGAAATCGGCACCGGCTTGGCGGTACGCGGATCTTCGCCGAGGAAGCCTGTCACGCGCGGCGTGTTCTTCACGAGGCTGATGACCGAATCGGTCAGGTTGGCCTTGAGCAGCACGTAGCCCGGAAAGAACTTGCGCTCGGCATCGACCTTCTTGCCGCGGCGGATCTCGACCACCTTCTCGGTGGGCACCACGATCTGCTCGATCTGGTCGCTAAGGCCCTTCTGCTTGGCCTTGTTCTCGATATCCTCGGCGACCTTCTTCTCGAAATTCGAGTAGGCGTGGACGATGTACCACCGCGCAGTCATATAAGAATTCTCCGTAGTCGGCGGCGTTAGCGCCCGATGCCCAGAATCAGCTCGACGGCGAACGCCATCACCTGATCGGCGGCAAAGAAAAAGATCGCAGCCAAAAAGGCAAAGCCCAGCACCATAACCGTGGAGATCATCGTCTCGCGCCGCGAGGGCCACGTAACCTTGGACGTTTCGGTACGCACCTGCTGCAGAAAGACAAAGGGATTGGTGGTCTTGGACGCCATCTGCCGCTCTTTATTATTGCCCCGCGTTACCCGGAGCATGAACCCTGATTCCGGCGGAACCTGCGGCAACGCCGCCATCCCGTCGCAAACGTTCGCGAATCGCTCACTGGTATCCAGCCATGCAATTCAGGCGCGTAAAGCCTGTTCGCAGCCCCACGCGCCTCGCGTCTGTTGGCTCGATATAGAACCGAACGCCGCGACATGCAAGTGCCTTGATGAGGTTTGTGCTGACGGGACACCGGGTGGCGGTGCTGGCAGGGGCAGCAGGGCTCGAACCTGCGACCTGCGGTTTTGGAGACCGCCGCTCTACCAACTGAGCTATACCCCTACGCCGTCTGCGGCGACGCCTTCCTATTTCCTCTTTGCGCGCGGTGCAAGAGCCATTGTCGGCCGAGTCCGCTTGCAGAGGGCTTTTTCCCGGTCATCGCAGAACAGGCTGACCATAGATGGTGCAGCCGCCCGGAAAAAACAAAGCGGGCGGCCGAAGCCGCCCGCCCGAAATCCGTTTGAAACGAATTATTCCGTGATGGACGCGACGATGCCTGCGCCGACGGTGCGGCCGCCTTCGCGGATGGCGAAGCGCAGCTTCTCTTCCATCGCGATCGGCACGATCAGCGTCACGTCGAC
>NZ_VSZS01000044.1 GCF_008180155.1 Neoaquamicrobium microcysteis
CCCCCCCCACGAAGCCGGGCGATAATGGACCAAAAACTCAAAAAGCAGCTGCAGGATTTCGAGCGCCAGCTTGATGCGGCGCTTGACGCGCTTCCAACGCGGGGCTGGTCGGGCACTAGCGCGCTCCGACTAGCGTCGGAGCTTCACGAGATCGGCGCCTTCAAGAAGGGTATCGATGAGGTTGGTTATATCGACCGCGGCTATTCCATACTCGCTAACGGCTTCGTCTCGGGCACGGATGGCGCCGCGGCGGATGTCGAGAGCGAAACCGACGTACGGCAGATGATGGAGGACCTCGCCTTCGCATCGCATTATTACATGATCCGCGAGTATTTGTATTACTCGTACAATGTTCACGGCGCGATGAACTGGTCGTTTCAGAACGGACGGGTCGAGATCCGGTTCGCGGATAAAACGATCCCGAGGCAGTTTTTCACGGTCCACAATGATCAGGTGCTCGGGTCGAAGCATCACTTCCGCGACTTCAACCACTCGGAAGAGATTCTGCGCCTGCTCAAGGATGAGCCTGAGGGCGTAGTCACTTCCAATCTGGAAACTGCCGAGCCGCTGATACGCGGAGAGGCCGATCTCAAGCTCGCTGCCTATTTTTCTCTGATATCGCCCGACAGCCAGATCGATCTGAGTGGATACACCTACGAGCAGTTCCTGAGCGTCTACCGAATGCTGCTGATGAAGGCGCTCTACCACCGCTATTTTGCGCGTGCGCAGGACGCGGTCGGCGCCGTCTACATGCCGGAAACAGATCTGCTCCACGGGATCGAGGAGGATCTGGGCATCGGCCCTGATACTTCGCGCAAAATCCTGAAGGACATGGTGTATGACCGCGACGCGACGGCAGGACGGGTCGATGCTAGCTATTTCTCGCTGATGCGAGAGGGGGAGCCGGATGGCAGGATCGTCATGCGGCCGCATCACTTCGCGATCGCGGAGGGGCTGGTGAACGTGCTGCGCGTCATCGCCCAGCGGCGCCCGAACACCTTCCTCGAGCAAGTCAGCAACGAGATCGGCAGCGCGTTCGTCCGACGCGTCAAGTCGGCGTGGGAGGCAGAAGGCTTCATCTGCCACAGCGAAGTGTCGTTGCGCGAATACGACGCGACTTTGCCGGATATCGACCTGCTTGTAATCTCGGTCGAGTCGACGCTCGGCTATATGTTGTTCGTTTGCGAGCTGAAATGCCCGGTGCCGCCGCGCTGGGCGAAGGATCAGCTCAAGGTGCTCAACAAGGATAGCGTGTCCAAGGCCTTCCGGCAGGTTGAGGTGCTGAAGCGCTTCATCCAAACCGAGGACGGAGTGCGTTTTCTCTCGCGGATGCTGCCGAAGGAAGGCCATCCGCACTTCGAGGGCTTTGTCGTCGGAATAGAGCACCTGATTATCACCTCAGACAATGCCGGCATGTTCTTCGGTGCCGAGAACACCAGGGTGATCAATTTTCGCACGCTCGAGCGGCTACTACGGCGGTCCGATGGCGACCTAGCTCTGATCCAGCATGTGCTGCGGACCTACCCCGAACATGCCGATGAGGCGCTGGTTACCAAGATGATCGAGTTTCAGCTCGGTTCGCTGAGCGTTGCCTATGAGGCCGTCACGGGGAGCCCGCTGCTAGAATTTCCGCAGGGCCACTGGCGCAGCGACCCTGAACGGCAGGCGATGATCGATGCATTCGTCACCGACGGCATGCATCCATTCGATGTCCTTGAGCACCGGCCGCCCGATCTTGTCGTCGTGGATCACAACCGAGGCGGCGACAAGGGCGGTGACTGACGGGGGAGCGATCCGTGGGGGGAAGACTATTATTTGTGACGCCCCTAGGCGCGTGGAATAGGATTGTCGGTGTGTGGTTGGTAGGTGCTGGTGGCCGGTCTTTGGATTCGTTGCTGTCACCTCCTGAGCGAATGGCCGCATTCGAAGATTACCCAGCTAGCCTTGAATGACCAAAAATGGGGCGCAAAGCAGACGTCCCTATTTAGGAGCGGCATAGAGGGCAATGGAGTAGATATAGTTCTCATCGCTATCCCGCATGTCCCGCCGGACGAGATACGAACCGTAACTGGGTAGAAAGCGTACGTAAGTCGGCTTTCTTGGTCGAATTCGCCAAAAGCCGCCAGCCGTTCACGGCCCCGTATCCGCCACGCGCAGGTTTCCGCTGATTGAGGCGGAATGAGTGCTAGGCCTTGAGCCTATGGTCCTTCGGCGTGCAGAGTGAAAAGGTCTGGGGTGTCGACGTCTCGCTTTCGTGAAAGTCGCTCGCCCAAGTGAAGGCAGGGATGCTTGATCCTTGAGAGTCCTTTTCGACCCTCGAAATGGGCGCTCCCGCCGTTGGGCATTCGCACCGTGATGATTTCGGCACCGCATATTGGGCACTGATGACGAAGGCTCCCACCCTTCTTCTCGTGTGGCGAATGCTGCAGCACCCAGCTTGCTCGGACTTCAGTAGTCCTGCCATCTGGCAGCCGCCGCGAATGTGAGCGTCTTGGGATCCAGCGGTGCCCCATCAGACAAGCCCTCTTTCTTCCACGCTACTCCCGGAGATCCCCTTCCTGATATAAAAGCCGTTAGGGATCGCCTCCTGGACGAGCGGTACATGCGAAATCAGTCCCACGGCGCGGTTCTGTCGGACGATAGAGTTGAGAACATGGAGTACCTGGTCGAGCGTGCCGGACCCATTTTCGGTGTCGAGGCTTCCAAACCCCTCGTCGATGAAAATCGTGTCGAGCCGGACCCTGCCGTTCGCGCTTTCGACCACGTCGGCAAGACCCAGTGCGAGAGCGAGTGCGGCAATGAACGTCTCCCCGCCTGAGAGGGTGCTCGTGGCGCGCGACTTCCCGGTGTGAATATCGGACACCTGGATGCCAAGCCCACGGCTACCGCGTCCGGCCCCGTCGAGATCTCGTTCAAGCCTGTAGCGGCAGGAGGTCATCGGGGCGAGCCGCAAGTTTGCGGCTTCCAGCACCTGATCGAACATCGCGCCGATCGCGTATGTCTCCAACGTCAGTCTTTGCGAGTTCTGCCCGTTCGCCAGCGCTGCTAATCCGCGCAGCGGGCCGGAT
This sequence comes from Neoaquamicrobium microcysteis, assembly GCF_008180155.1. GTDB lineage: Bacteria > Pseudomonadota > Alphaproteobacteria > Rhizobiales > Rhizobiaceae > Aerobium > Aerobium microcysteis. The sequence continues at coordinate 3,069 of NZ_VSZS01000044.1, forward strand.
ACCGATTCAGCTTCGTCAAGCTTGCGCAGGGTCTCTTCCATCCCCGTTCTGAGCCTATCCAGATGATCGACACGGCTCTGGGCGGCGACGCGCTCTTCGGTCGCCCTGCCGAGCGCATCGGCATGGGTCTGGTGCGTTTCCTGTAGCGCTTCGAGATCAGGCCGGGGCATCCCTTCAATCGCCGAGGCGGCATCCGTGGCTGCATCAGACGCACTCTTGTGCTCGCGCCGGTAGGTCTCGACGGCTTCCCGATCCTCATCGAGAGTTTCGATTGCCAGCTTGAGAGACTGAAATGCCTCTGCTGTGAGGCCAGCGCCAGCCAGTCTGGCCAGGAAGACCTCCACCGCCTTCTGATGGCGCGTCTTGCAGTCCACAAGCGCCTTGTCTGCGCTTTCGAGATCCTTGACCGCGCCAAGTGCCTCTTCGCGCGCGGAGTTCAAAGCCTTTTCCGCCGCGGTCCGCGCCGCCTGAAGCGACTCCAGCGATCCGGCCACCGTCTGCAGTGTGGCCGCGAGCGCCGGCGCATCGCGCAGGTCCTCCGGCACCTCGGCAAGCCTGCCATCGCGCGCCGCCTTGGCCTCAGTTGCCTTGTTCCGCCGCTCATCGAAGTAGTCCCGCAACTCATCGCGTTTCCGCTCCAGTTCCTCGATCTGCCGTCCCAGTTCCTCGATCCCAGCCTCTGCGGCAACAATGTCGACCCGTGGCCCAAGCGCTGCGAGTGCGGCGTCCTCACGATCGATCTGCGCCGCGATGAGGTCCGCACGCTCTTCTGGAGCTTCCAGGGTGGACAAGCGTTTCCGTCGCTCCTCGAGCGTCGCTTGCACCCCGACCAGTGCTTCGCCGGCTTGCCGGACTTCGCGATCAGCGGCCAGCCATGCTTCTCGTGACTCTCGGAATGCCTTGTCTAGGCCGGCACTACCCATCTCGCCGGTCGCCGGTGCAGGATGGTCGGTTGCGCCGCAGACCGGACAGGACGACCCTGCTTCCAATCTTGTCGCAAGGTGGAGCGCCTGTGCGGCCGCGAGATTCTTTTCGGCCGTTTCATAATTCTCTCGCGCCTTCTCGACCCTTCCTGACGCAGCTTCCGACTTCCGCAGCTGTTCTTCGACAGCGCTCTGAGCCTTTGCAACATCCTGCAAGGCGCCCTCGTAGGCCTTGGCTGCAAGATGCCGTTTGTCCAGCTCTGCGCGCCGGCTCTCCATCTCGGCGCGCTTCGTCTCCGTCTCGCGCGCAGCTTTCATTTCGACGCCTTTAGAGGCGCGCTTCTCCTGCAGCTTGGTCAGTTGAGCCTTTGCCGCCTGAAAAGCGTCGTCGGCTTCCCGCTGCTCATTCAGCGCGGTTTCGACCGCCTGGTTGCTATCGGCTGCGGCCTCTAGGATTCGACCATACCTCTCCAGTTCGTCGCTTCTCCGGCGTAGGGTTTCGACCTCGTCAGCACGGTCTTCTTCACGCAGGAGCGCCTCTGCCGCCTTCTCTGCTTCTCTGGCAGCAAGCTGAGCGGCCCCGTCTGCCTTTTCGCGCGCGCTTTCGGCTTCACCAACCTCGCGTTCGGCATCCCTCACACGTTCCCCGACATCGATCAGACCGCGCGCGCGTTCGGCTTGTCGGACCTGCTCGGCAAGCGCCTCGACATTGTCCTTCCGCGCCTCAAGTGCGCAAAGCCGTTCCCTCATCTTTTCGGCCGCCCCGAACTTTTCCTCGATCGCCTCCGCCTGGCGCAGCGCCTTCTCGGCAACTTCCGCCGTCACCTTCCTAGTGCGTTCGATCGCGCGAAGTTCTGCACATTTCGCCGTTGCGGTTTCGATGCCCGCGATCAGTGCATCGGTGCTCTCGAATCCTTCTGCCGCGAGCTGCCTGGCACAGAGCTCCCGTTCATACCGCACCTGCCGTTCAGCCTCATCGGCTGCGGACTTGAGGTCGGCCATGAGCTTCTCGTACAGCGAGACATCGAAGAGTTCTCGCAGGATTTCGAGACGCTCTTTCGTCTTGGCCGAAAGGAATTTCTCGAAGCGCCCTTGCGGCAGCAGGAAGATCTGGCGGAACTGCTCAGAGCCATATCCGAGCATCTCGATGACAGCCGCGTCGACGTCTCGCACCTTCTTCTCGGCCACGATCTTGCCCCGCGCCGCATCTGTAATTGCTTCCAGCGCCATTCCGGTCGCATCGAACAGATAGGCTTCGTGCGCGCTCCGAGTCTCGCCTTCACCACGAACCTTCGGTCGCATCTGGTCGGGTTGGCGAAGGACGACATATCTCCGCTCACCGATGTCGAATACGAGCTCCGCTTCGGTCACTACATCCGGATCGGCGTGATCCGAGCGAAGCGACGGAGCCTCTTGCTCCGCCTTCGCCGCTTCTCCGAAGAGCGCGAAGGTCATCGCGCTGAAGATGGTCGACTTGCCGGACCCTGTCTGTCCGTAGATGCCGAAAAGGCCCGCCTCGATGGCATCCCGAAAGTCGATGACGACCCGACCCGGATAGGGACCGAACGCCTGAAGCGTGAGCCGAACCGGTCTCATTGCATATCCTCCGTCTCACGCAGACGACCGAGAGACGACGCCATGACGGCCAGTTCGTTCTCTGAGAGTCGCTCGTCCCGAACATGTTGGAGAAAGTCGCCGATGACCTCGACTGGGCTCGCAACCGCCATAGCGCGCACCTCAAGGGACTTGACCTCTGGCACGCGTTCGTTCCGCTCGTAGAGAAGTTCACAGGCGTTCGGGAACACGTCGCGGATGCGCTTCATTCCATCGATCACGGGTGCATCGTCGGTAAGCACGACCTTGATGAAATCGTCAGACCTCTCGGCGAGGAGAAGTTCTGCGTGTCGTCCCCTCAAGACGCGTACCCGACGAATGGGTTCAAAGGGAACAGTCTCTATCGTCGCTCGCCCGACCGCATCGATCTCGACGAGGCTCATCGACTTTTGACAGTCGGATTCATCAAATCCGAAAGCCAGTGGCGATCCCGAGTACCGGACATGAGAAGCGCCGACCGATTGCGGCCGGTGCAGGTGCCCTAACGCCACGTAGTGGGCACCTTCGAACACGGCTGAACTGACGGTCTCGATGCCTCCGACCCGAGTGAGAGGCCGCTCACTTTCGCTGGTCGATGCTCCAGCTACAAAAGCATGCGAAACGACGACCCAACGCGCGGCACCGGGTATGTTCCGCCGTCCGCAAGATACCTGAGCCGCGAGGACGTTCTCCGGGGTGTGCAAGGCTTCATCGGCGAAGCATTCACGGGCGGCATACTCATAGGCGAAGGGTAATCCCGTGAACGCCACGGGTCCGTGGGCGTCACTGAGGACCAACGGTTTCTCGTCCGAACTGATCGCCCCGCGGATCAACGCGCGCCGTGTGTCGGTCATGATCGCCATGGATGCGATTCGATCACCGGAGTCGTGATTGCCGGCGATCATGACCACGGCAGCAGCGGTCTCCGAGGCGACCCGCGCGAGGAACCCGTTGAACTGGCGAACCGCAGACGTCGGCGGGGCGGCCCGATCAAATATATCTCCTGCAATAACAAGGACATCAATACCATTCGACGTGATCGCCGACACGATCTGGTCGAGAACTGCACCATGGTCGTCATCGAGAGGAATCCCGTTGAACTGACGCCCGAGATGAAGGTCGGCTGTGTGGAGAATCCTCATTGCCATAGCCCGTATAGTTTTTGATCGTATAATTTCTAGATGGACATATCGTCAGGAGTCAAGGTAGGGATGCACCCATGACGCTCGACGACCTCAAGCATGCTCAGAGAGAGCGCGTGATCTTTCTGGACCGCTGCCTGACCTGGCGGGGCATGGCGAACCGCAGGGATCTGATCGAGCGCTTCGGTATTTCGACGGCGCAGGCGGCGCTGGACTTCCGTGTCTACCTGGGTCTCGCGCGCAGCACGCCGCCCATCTACGATCCGGTGCGAAAGACCTACATCGCCGCGAGCGAGCACGCGCCCTTAGCACCATCCGGCCTGACCGAAGCCTTCGATATTTTGGCGAGCGACGATGAAAGCACGCCTTCAGCCGCGTTGCCACGACCAGAAAGGAAGGCAGATAGGAGGACCATCGCCCTGCTTCACCAGGCAATAAGATCGGGCAAAGTCCTCCACCTCCGCTACACATCGATGTCGTCGGGCGCGGATGAAGGGCAGTGGATCGCACCGACCCGCTTCACGTCGGACGGTGAAAGCGTTCACGTGCGTGCCTACAGCTTCAAGCACGGCGAATACCGGAACTACCTCCCGATCCGCATCGATCCGGACAGCTCGTTCAAGGAGAAACTCTTATCTGAGCCGCTGCCAGAGGACGTGGATTGGAACACTCGGGCAATCATCTGGCTGCGCCCCAAGTCAGGGCTTTCGGAACGGCAAGCCAGCGTGATCCGAAGGGAATTTGGCTTTGAGTCCGAGTTTCTGCGCGTTGAAACGCGGAAAGCTCTGGAGTTCTTCTTCAATCGGCGATGGGGACTGGATGAGAAGGGCGCGCGGCTAGAGCGGGCGAAGACCGAATACGAGTCGATCGCGCCAAGCAGGCCGATCTAGGGTGCGGCAAATGGTAATCTCTGGGCGGGTCCCGTTAGAGACGCCACCGTGCCTCACCACTGATCGGTTCGATCCGTGGACGAACGTCAGCTATCTGCACACTGGGAACGAAGAGCGGACCGTCCGCAGCCGGCCCCGTTGCTGACGATCGAAACGTGTGCAGCGCCAAGAGATTGGCTGTCCGCCGGACAATAGGCCCGTTTGAGCAGTTCATAGTGAGGGTTTTTGGGATCTGCCCCACTCGAACCGGGTCCAGTCACGCTCTGTTCGTGGCTCAATGGTCGTGAGGTTGGCGGGCTCATATGCTGATGTCGATGTCCAGCCCGGGTGCGAATTTAGCCAATTCTGGTCGTAGACAGTTGCTGAATAGCGAAAGCCTTCATCCGGCATGATCGCGACGACGGATGCATCCGGGTCACGCCTTGCGATCCACTCTGCAACAATCGCTGCAGCGCCGCTGGTTGGGCCCATGAACATGCCTTGTTCGCGAAGGAGTCTGTGTGCCGAGCGATAGGCGACATAGGCGCCAACCCAATGAACTTCGTCGATCAGGTTATGCTTCACGTTTCCCGGCATGACGCTGTTTCCAAGGCCTCGCAACATGCGTCTGCCCGCCTTGTGTCCAAACAGAACGCTGTTATGGGTATCCACCGCTGCAATCTTCATGTCGGGGAAAAGGTGGCGCAAGAATGCGCCTGTTCCGCAAAGTGAACCGCCGGTGCCTGCACACCCGACCAGCCAGTCGATCCGCCCTACCCTTCTGACAAGCATCTCCGCCAATCGAGCATATGAATGTGGGTTGCCTGGATTGTCGTACTGCCTTGTCCAGAATGTCGAGGGTTCGGCCTCAAGACGATCGTGCAGATAGGCAATGCGCCCGGCCTGATTACCGTCACCTTGATCGTCATCGAGCACGACGACCTCCGCACCGAGCATTTCGAGGCGCTTTTGATATGGCGGGTCGATCAGGCTTTTTGCGGTAACAAGGGTCAATGGGTAGGATCGGGCCGCCGCAAGCATCGCAAGAGCCAAGCCGAACGTGCCGGACGTGGTTTCGATGATCCGGCCGCCGCTCGATAACTCCCCGGCCTTTTCCGCTCTGTCGAGGATGAACCGGGCCGGCATCAGCTTCATCATCGGAAATGCGGCGGCAACGAGGTTGCTTCCTAACGCCGATAGTCTGGGCGTTTCCAGTGCGCGGAAATAGTCAATATCGGATGCCATGAAAGCCCCCTGCCCCGCTGATCTGGAAAACCTCGACGTGCGAAAAGCCTGCTGCCAAGAGTTCGGCCTTGGCCGTTCCGAAGACGGGTGCATTTGATGGCAAGACCGGATCCATCAGGAGGCCGAAGAGGGTGCCGCTATGCGCCACCTGCAATCCAAGTGCGCCGATGCGGTCCATATAGCCCATCACGAAATCAAAGTGCGGCTTGGCCAGGTGGCGCTGGTTCAGCGTCGCGCTTATCGTTGCAGCCCGTCCAAGCAAGCCTGGATCCTGCCGCGCAACGGCACTGGCGACCAGTCCACGAAGCACACGAAAGAGCTGGATCTCTTCTGCGTTGTAGCGCGCACTTACAAAGTTGAGTGTGTCGACCACCTCAGCATCCTCCGGCCTGAAGCCGATCAGGTGAAAGGGCGGCAGAGAGGAACCGAAATGTTCGAGCACCTCTCCTTCCCGGTGAGCGAACAGCACCGCCTCGGCTTCGAATGCAGTGGCGTCTGACGCAACCTCCGCCGCGACGGCCAGCCGGCTGATCGTCGCTGGAGGAAGGACAGTGCCGACTGCGGCGGCAGCCGCGCGAATTGCCGCGATGACATCAGCGGTGGACGAGCCGTAACCGTGGCCAACCGGAATGTCGCTTTCGACATGCAGGGTGGCCCCCGGGCGGTCATGCCCGAGAAGGGCCAAGGTCAATCCGGCGGCCCGCAGCGCCTTGCTTTTTTCATTGGGGACGACCGTGAGCGGGACGTGCCGCTGAAGCTGGAAGCGTGCGGTTGAACGCAAACCGGTCAGTGGAAGGGTCACCAGCCCGCGATGCAGTCTCCCACGATCGTCTTCGAAGACGCCCTGCACCAGTTCACCATGGTGCGCGATTGCGGTGCCGATCGAAAGCTGACGGATGGCAGAGTTCGAATGGTGATGTTCGTTTCCGACGGATGCCATTGGCTCGTCTCCGAACTGACGGTGTTCGGAGAGTGCCGCGGTATGGTCAGTGGGTCACTTGCGGGAATTCGGGATTGACGCTCACATCTGCCAGATGGGAGGCGAAACAACTATTTCTGCGCGATCGTGCGACTTTGGACAAGACCGTCCTCAATAAGGCGTCGTACAGCCTCAGACCTGCTTGGAAGGTCCGGCTGCCCGCGTCTCCATGCATCGATCCGCGCCAAAAGATCGCTTGAGACTCGTAACTCGAACCTCTCAGTTTTCAACTCAGGGCTGTTAAACGTGTTTGACAATGAACTTGTCCGTAATGTACGGTAGTTACGTAATCTGGTGGCTGCTTGCGGCCGCCCAGTGTGCGCGAACACACTAGGCGACCTCACCAGAACCCAAGCTGTAGGGAGCTCGGATCATGGCTGATTCCGACAATACCACTTCTTTGCCTTTCGTCATCCACCGGCGAAAGCGCAAACGTATTGCCGACGCGCCACGATTGCCAGCACGTGGTGAGCACACGCTCGAATTGTCAGCCGGCGCGAAGGCGGACCCTGCTGTCGCGCTGGCTCAACGATGGCAGGACGCACAGGCCGAGTTTCTCAGGCTGTGCGAACGCCAGCAAAAGCTGGAGCCGCCGATCCGTCGCAGTGTGGAGCGGTCCGGAGCCCATCTTTTGAACGGATCGTCGCATTTTTTGGAGCGGGATGCCGGCCTGGAGGCGGAGGCGGCCTACGCGGCTGCAAGGCAAGCGGAAGAAGAAGCAGCGGAAGTGGCTGGGGTGCTGCTTGATGAGCTGGCCAGAACCCCTGCCCGGACGCTGGCCGGCGTCGTCGCTAAGCTGGAGGTCCTCCTCCTCGAAAGCGAAGTCGGCGACAATCCAAACGACTTCCCCTGGCCGCACATCCGGTCAGTCCTCGAAGACCTGAAACGCCAATCCCCCTTACAGCCATTCGCATCGTCGCAACGCGAGTAGAGCGCAGCCGCTTGATGCAACGCCTTGCCGGTTTTGCCGGCTCCTCCGTTGGCGCTCGAACTGGGCGCCCACGCAACAATCACACACAATGGGAGAAACTGATGATCCGTACCTTCAACCGTCTTCATGTCCTTCTCGGCCTTGGCCTTGCCTGTATCGCCCTCGCTCTCGCAAGCCCCTCCGCCCACGCCGAACCAACCAAGGAACGCATCCTGCGCGAAGGAAAGATCGTCATCGGCGTCCATAACCGCGCACCCTGGGGATACCGGGACGAGGCCACCGGCCAGGCAACCGGATGGCATCCAGACCTCCTCAAGGCTGCATTCTCCGAGCTCGGCGTCGAAGAAATCGATATCCGCGTCACCGAATTCGGAGCCCTCATCCCAGGCCTCCTGGCAGGCCGCTTCGATGCGGTCGGCTCAGGTCTCTCCATCACGCCTGAACGCTGCCAGCAGGTCGCCTTCGGTGCCCCCGACCTCAAAGAACGCGATGCAGCCCTCGTCCTTCCCGGCAATCCCAAGAACATCCATGGCTACAAGGACATTCTCGAAAACAACGACGTGATCATGGGAGCAGGCCGCGGCAGCGTCGTGGTCCGCAAAGCGCTCGCCGAAGGCATTCCAAGCGAACGCATGCTGCTGTTCCCCGACATCCAGTCGAACGTCGCAGCTCTGCGCACCGGCCGCGTCGATGCCGTGCTCCTGTCGCTGCCAACCGTGCTTGGCCTCATGCGTGATGGCGCCGTGCCCGATGTCGAGCCCGCCGATCCGTTCGTCACCACTGACGAACAGGCAACATTCACCTCGGTCGCCTTCCGGCAGGACGATGAAGACCTCAAGGCCCTCTACAACGAACGCTTCATGGCGCTCAAAGAAGACGGGACCGTCGCCCGGATCATGGCGAAATACGGCTTCGGCGAAGAAGAAATGGTCTCCGAAGGCATCACCACCGAACGCCTTTGCAGCGCCACCAAGGACGAAGCGGCGCAATGACCACACTCGATATCTGGCTCGGCATCCTTCAGGGATGCCGGGTCACCGCCTCCGTCACGCTTTATGCGCTCCTCTTCGCCGTCCCGTTCGGCCTTGCCTTCGGCATCGCCCAATACCTCACCACAGGCCTCCTGCGCTTCCTCGTCACCTGCGTGATCGAGTTCTGGCGTTCCTCGGCCGTCATCATCTTGCTCTTCGTCTTCTACTACGCCCTGCCCGTGGTCGGCGTTACCCTGTCGGCCATGACGGTCGCCGCCATGGTGCTCGGCCTCAACACCGGCGGCTACGCAAGCCAGGCCGTCAGGGCCGGGCTTCAGACGCTCGATCACGGGCAAAAGGAAGCCGGGCAGGCGCTGGGTCTGTCACGCACCGCCATCCTCGTCCTCATCGAGCTGCCGCAGGCGCTGCTCGTGATGAGCCCAACCTTCATCAACCTGCTCATCCAGCTCATCAAGGCGACCTCGCTCGTCTCGCTCATAACCCTGACCGACATGACGTTCAGGGCAAAGGAGATATCCCAGGTGCACTACGAGCCCGTACCCATCTACCTCTCGCTGCTGCTGGCCTATTTCGTGCTGTGCTACCCGATCACGCTGTTTGGCCGCTGGGTCGCACAACGCGTCACGCCCGGCCGGGAGGTGCGCCGTGGGGTTTGATCTCGACTTCGCCATCGCCACCCTCCCCCTGATCCTGCGTGCGCTCGACATGACGCTGCTCGTCGCCGTCACAAGCTGCATCGGGGCCGCAGCCATCGGCTTCAACCTGGAAATCCTGCGCCGCGCCGGCGGCGCCTTCGGTCTCGTCGTGCGCTTCTTCATCGACTTCATCCGCGCAACGCCGATCCTGGTATGGCTCTACTGCCTCTATTTCATCCTGCCCTTTTACGGCGTGCGTCTCAGCGCGCTTACCGTCGGCATCGCAGGCCTCAGTCTCTATTACAGTGGCTATCTGGCAGAGGTCTTCAAGGCCGGCATCGACGCGATCCCCAAGGGACAGGCAGAGGCAGCCCAGGCGCTCGGCATCGGCAGGCGCGACACCGTGATCTTCGTGATTGCACCCCAGATGCTGCGCAACATCGCAGCCCCCATGGGCAACTACTTCGTCTCGATCCTGAAGGCGACGCCTTACCTCGCCGTGCTCGCCGTCCCCGAAATGCTGGGCGAAGCCTTCGACATCGCATCCGACACCTATCGCTATGCAGAGCCGCTCACCGTTGCCGGCATCACCTTTCTGGCGCTGGCGCTCATCATCTCGCGCGGCGTCAAATGGCTTGAAGACCGCCTTGCAACCTCAAGTGCACGGTAAGTCGTGGCGCACCTAAAACAACAAACCAGAGGGAACAGTATGGATCAATCGGACAAGGACACCGTCGTGCGCATCGACGCGCTCCAGAAATGGTACGGCGCATTCCACGTGCTCAAGGATATCAGCCTTACCGTGCCGCGCGGCGCGCGCATCGTGATCTGCGGGCCGTCAGGGTCGGGCAAATCGAGCCTGATCCGCTGCGTCAACGGGCTTGAAGCCTATCAGCAGGGAACGATCGACCTGGAAGGCGTCAGGCTGGGGGAAAACGCCGCCCAGACCACACTTGCGCGCCGCAAGACCGGCATGGTGTTCCAGTCCTTCAACCTGTTTCCCCACCTGACCGTTCTTGCCAACTGCACGCTCGCCCTCAGGCGCGTGTCTGGAATGGCGCGGGGCGAGGCAGACGAGCTTGCCAGCCAGTATCTCGAAAAGGTTCGCATTCCCGAACAGGCCCACAAATATCCAGGCCAGCTGTCGGGCGGCCAGCAGCAGCGCGTCGCGATCGCCCGCGCCTTGTGCATGAACCCGCGCCTGATGCTGTTTGACGAACCCACCTCCGCACTCGACCCCGAAATGATCAAGGAAGTGCTCGACGTCATCACCGGCCTCGCCAAGGACGGCATGACGATGCTGTGCGTCACTCACGAAATGGGCTTTGCCCGTGAGGTGGCCGACGAAGTGGTCTTCATGGATCACGGCAGCATCGTCGAAAAGGCCCCGCCCGACCAGTTCTTCTCACAGCCCTGCCACCCGCGCGCGCGTGAGTTCCTCAACACGCTTTTGCATTGAGACCTGACCATGTCTGACCAACGAATGCTTGCAGCACTCGAGCGCAAGGTGCTGTGGCTTGCCACTTGGATGATCCACCACGCCAACCATTTGCGCGACAGCGAGGACGGCCTCAAGGTCGGTGGCCATCAGGCCTCGTCGGCTTCCATGGCCACCATCATGACGGCGCTTTATTTCCATGCGCTGCGGCCGCAAGACCGGGTCGCTGTCAAGCCGCATGCAAGCCCGGTGTTTCACGCCATCCAGTACCTCCTAGGCAACCAGACCCTCGACAAGCTTCAAAACTTTCGCGGATACAAGGGCGCCCAGTCATACCCTTCGCGCACCAAGGACACCGACGACGTCGACTTTTCCACCGGCTCCGTCGGGCTGGGCGTCGCGCAGACGCTATTCGCCTCGCTAGTGCAGGACTACGTCCACGCCAAAGGCTGGGCCGGCGATCTGCCCGAAGGTAAGATGGTGGCCCTCATCGGCGATGCCGAAATGGACGAAGGCAACATCTTCGAAGCGCTGCTCGAAGGCTGGAAACACGGCCTGCGCAACACCTGGTGGGTGGTCGATTACAATAGGCAAAGCCTCGATGCCGTCGTGCGCGAAGGCCTGTGGGCCCGCTTCGAGGCGATGTTTGCAAATTTCGGGTGGGACGTCGTCATCCTCAAACATGGCAGGCTGATGCAGCAGGCCTTCGCCGAGCCCGGCGGCGAACACCTGCGCGACTGGATCGACGCCTGCCCCAACCAGCTTTATTCCGCACTCACCTTTCAGGGCGGGGCTGCATGGCGCAAACGCCTCATGGACGATCTGGGCGACCAGGGGCCGGTGACGCAGTTGCTCGAACGGCGCAGCGATGAAGAGCTTGCATCGCTGATGGGCAATCTTGGAGGCCACGATCTGGCCTTGCTGAGCGAAGCGTTCGACAATGCCCGCACCCACGATCGCCCCGTCTGCTTCATTGCCTATACCATCAACGGCTTCGGCCTGCCGCTTGCCGGTCACAAGGACAACCACGCAGGCCTGATGACCCCGGGCCAGGTGGACACGCTTCGCCAATCGATGAATGTGCGATCGGGTCACGAATGGGAAAAGTTCGAAGGCCTCGAATGTGACGAAGACGAAACAAGTGCATTCCTGGCAGCGGTACCGTTCAATGAGCGCGGCCGGCGTCGCTACGAGGCCGCCCGTGTCACGGTCCCGGACCGGCTCGAGTTCAGCGCCCAGCCCGCTATGTCGACCCAGCAGGGCTTTGGCCTGGTCATGCATGAAATCGCCAAGTCGGATACACCGTTTGGCGAGCGCGTCGTCACCACATCACCGGACGTGACCGTCTCGACCAACCTGGGAGCCTGGGTCAACCGGCGGGGGCTTTTTGCAAAGGAGGCGATGTCAGACCTTTTCAAGGCTGAACGCATCCCCTCGACCTTCAACTGGTCGTTTACGCCAAAGGGCCAGCACATCGAACTGGGTATTGCCGAGATGAACCTTTTCATCATGCTCTCGGCACTCGGTCTTTCGCATTCCATCTTTGGCGAGCGGCTGCTTCCCGTCGGCACGCTCTATGACCCCTTCATCAAGCGCGGCCTCGATGCGCTCAACTACGCGTGCTACCAGGATGCGCGTTTCATGATTGTCGCGACACCGTCAGGCGTCACACTCGCCCCTGAAGGCGGCGCGCACCAGTCGATCGCCACGCCCCTGATCGGCATGGCTCAGGACGGCCTTGCCAGCTTCGAGCCCGCTTACGTCGACGAACTTGCCGTCATCATGGGCTGGGGCTTCGATTACATGCAGCGTTCCGGCTCGGACGAACCCGACAGCGAGACCTGGCTGCGCGACGCAACCGGGGGAGCAGTCTATCTACGGCTTTCCACCCGCTCGATCGAACAACCGAAACGGGATCTCACCCCGCAACTCGAACGCGACATCATCGACGGTGCCTACTGGATGCGGCCGCCCGGCCCGAACGCCCAGGCAATCGTTGCCTATACCGGCGCTCTCGCGCCCGAGGCAATCGAAGCTGTCGGTACACTGGGTGAAGACCGCCGCGATGTGGGACTTCTGGCGATAACGTCTGCTGACCGCCTCAATGCCGGCTGGCTGGCAGCCCAACGCGCCAGACAGGCTGGCCGCTGCCACGCGTCAAGCCACATCGAGCGCCTGCTTGCAGGCCTGCCGTCCCATTGCGGCATCGTCACCGTCATCGACGGCCATCCCGCGACACTGGCCTGGCTTGGCTCGGTTCACGGACACCGCACCCGCTCACTGGGGGTCGAACATTTTGGCCAGACCGGCTCTATCGCCGACCTCTATCGCCACTACGGCATCGACGCACACGGTATTGCAGCCGCCGCAGAAGCGCTCACGCCGGGTAGGCCAGTCAGGCATTTGAGAGTGATCTAGGAGGGACAACGATTTGGCGGGGCCGGTTGTCGCTCTCTTGGCGAAGGACCACCTTCTTGTCGTTTCGGCCGACCGCGGGATGTCGTTTGGCCGGCCGGATGTCACTGGCCGAAGAGCAGGCGAAGGGCGAAATGAGCCGGGACAAGCACCAGAGCCAGCGCGCCGAAAAAGCGTAGCATGCCCACGCCCGACCCGTTGTTGCCGACGATCGCGTACCAGAACGGAATTTCGTCTCGCGTTTCCATGTTAAGTCCCTGTCGCTGGAGACGGGAAACGGCCCTGCCAGTACATCCGTGGTCAGGGCCGCTTCTTTGGAGGTCTGACCGACGGTCGCGGGGGGTGAACAACCGTCGATCAACGTGCGCCCTTAGGGGAACGACGCATCTGGGGCCGAAACCTCGTTCGCGATCAAATGTTCCCGAAAACCGGAAACAATCGTGATGTGATGGAACAACAGCAGGTGCCGACAGTTCGTCCGCGTCTGGAGGTGAGCTATGGAACACATACAGCACACCATCAAAGAGCTGCGGCGTTACATTGCCCGTTATGATGGCAGAGAAGATCTTGAGGACGTCGACGTACTCCTCAGCGTCGCTTTGGAGGAGGTGCGCCGACAACGCGGCAAGCAGCCCTAGCACAAGCAGCCCTAGCACAGGCCGCGTTATTTCCGGGATGCATCGACACAATTTGTGATTGGAAGGCGCATCGACCGGCAAGCCACGGCCATCGTTTTGCGAGATGATGGACGTGAACGGGACGTTGAACGGGTCGCCAGCCGCTGCAAAGACCCGCTCAGGGACGTGTAGCGGCTGCAGGTGGTTCATGGACATCATCGACGTGCATACGAGATCAATCGCGGACATAGCTGACGCCTATGCCCGTACGCGGCAGCAACGCTCGCGTCCCCTATCGATAAGGACAGCAATTCGCGCCCTTCGCATACTGGCGCCCGAAAATCCCTGTAGCGACAAGGAACTTTCCGGCATCGTCGCTGCGGCGGCAGTGCGGTACGGCCACCCCGTTGAGTTTGACGCCTAGGTAGGCTGCTGTTCCGCAATACTTGGCAGGAACCTTGCCTCATTCCTCCCGTGGCGCTAGTTGTCCACAATGGCGCATTGGGAGGTGAGCCAAGGTGAGACACATCCGCGACCAGATCGAAGAACTGCGGCGATATATTGCCGCAAGCGAGGATCGCCGGGATCTCGAAGAAGTAGACACCCTTCTGAGTGTCGCACTGGAGGAACTGCGTCGGCGGATGATGCGACACCCGCGCGATACCACCCATAGGGTTGACGACGCCGAGTGACAGTCGTTTGGAATTTCCTCGATCAAGCGCTGATCTGTCTGTCACGGGAAGAGCGCTTGATTGGCATTACCCTGGCGATCAATCGATCGGCGGAAACCTGTCCTCTTATTGCGCTACTTCCCGCTCCCGGCAGAAACATTATTCTGGGTGCAGTGCCTTCCGCGCGCGTCAAAGGGGCCTCGTTGCTCCCTCGGTAGCGAGCGTTCCTTGGCTGCGGCGCCGCAGGCAGGCCTCCTTGTGAAGGATAACAACTCCAACGTCTGAAGGCGAAGGCATCGGTTGCAGCAGGCGCCTTCGCCGTCTTCATCCTGGCGCCCCCGGGCCGAGCTGGAAGTGCCCAAACGGAATGGTGCCGATCGGGGCTCGAACGCGACCTCGCTGCCCAACATACGAACGGAGCTGACCCGTCCGGGGAAGCTGCCACCCAAGACCCTGCTAGAGTGCACTCTCTCCTGGCCGTGGCACACGGATCAGGGTTCCACGAGTTCGCCGGTCGCCGAAACCTCGATGCCTGCGGCGTTGGCTTCATCGGTATCGATGTGCACCTCGGTGAAGGAGTCCGTGCCGACCCGCACCAGGGTTCGGCTGAAGGTAAGAGCCCGATCCTCGTCGGCGATGCGCACATCGACATAGTCGCCATCCTCGACCCCAAGCCGCGCCGCGTCGGCAGGGTTGGTGTGGATGTGCCGGGCCGCGATGATCAGCCCGTCAGTGGTGAAGCTGCCGGCAGGCCCCTCGATCGTCACCTGCGGCGTCCCTTCCAGCCTGCCGCTGTCGCGTACCGGCACGTCGATGCCGAGCGCAAAGCTGTCGGTGCGCGACACCTCGATCTGCGTTCGCTCCCGCAAGGGCCCCAGGATGGCGACGCGCTCAAGCCTCCCCTTCGGCCCGACAAGTGCGACCCGCTCTTTGGCGCTCCAATGCCCCGGTTGCCTGAGCAGTGTCGCGTGGGTGAGCTCGTAATCCGTGCCGAACAGCGCATCAACCGCCTCGCGCGACAGGTGGACGTGCCTGCCTGAAACCGCGATCGGCAGGCGCAGCGGGCTTTCCGGCCGCTCGGAGACGAGTGCCGCGGCCGTCTCGCGGGCGATCATCAGTTGTTCGGCCGTCTCGGTCACGACGATGCGTACTCGAGAGCCATAGGCCTGGATTTGCGGCGCCGCGCGGTCGGCAAGGTTCGCCGCCATGTTGCGGTCGTGGTCGAGCTGCAGGCCCATGAAGCCGAGACCCTCGCAGATGCGTCTGCGCATGGATGGAGAATTCTCCCCAATGCCGCCGGTGAAGACGATCGCGTCAAGCCCGCCCATAGCCGCCGCATAGGCGCCTACATATTTTCGTACCCTATAGGCGTAGATCTCAATCGCCAGCTGAGCCTGCGGATCGCCCTTGGCCGCCCGGTCCTCGATGTCGCGCATGTCCGAGGAGCCGGCCAGGCCCTTCAGGCCGCTCTCGTCATACAGCGCGTCCTCGATCTCTTGAACCGACAGCCCGAGCTCGCGAAACAGGAAGCCGAAGGCGCCCGGGTCGATGTCACCGGATCGGGTCCCCATGACCAGCCCCTCGAGCGGCGTCATGCCCATCGAACTGTCCATGCTCTGGCCGCGGTTTACCGCGCACACGCTGGCGCCGTTGCCCAGATGGATGCTGACCAGCTGGAG
The DNA here is from genome assembly GCF_008180155.1 of Neoaquamicrobium microcysteis. Classification (GTDB taxonomy): domain Bacteria; phylum Pseudomonadota; class Alphaproteobacteria; order Rhizobiales; family Rhizobiaceae; genus Aerobium; species Aerobium microcysteis. Next base: position 19,198 of record NZ_VSZS01000044.1, read on the forward strand.
ATCGCCGAGCGCGCGCCCGATCTCCTCAGCTGCTCTCCCCGCCACATACTTGTGCGACGTGCCGTGGAAGCCGTAGCGGCGAAGGCCGGCGTCCCGCCATTGCAATGGGACGGCATAGGTCGTCGCGAAGGCTGGATTGGTGAGGTGGAAGGCTGTGTCGAATACCGCGACCTGAGGCAGCTCTGGCCACAAGGCGCGACACAGCCGGACCGCCTCCAGATTTGCCGGAAGGTGAAGCGGAGCAAGCGGTGTCAGGGAGGCGATCGTCTCCACCCTCGCGTCGTCGAGCAGCGTCGGCGCTGAAAATTGCGCGCCGCCGTGGACGATGCGGTGGCCGACCGCGTCAATCGAACCCAGGCCAAACCGCATCAGCGCGTCGGGAACGCCCGTCAGCGCCTCCCTCAGGCTCGCGAAAGGGGCAGCCCCGCGCTCGTCCGTTTCACCGTGGCGGAAGCGGTAGTCGCATTCACCATTGCGAAAACGTTCATAGGAGCCCTTGAACACCTCCCGCGTTTCCCGGTCGACGGAGAAGAGGCCAAATTTCAGGCTGGAACTTCCGGCATTGAAGACGAGAATCTGCATGACTCACCATATCGGCGGGCGGCGTCGATGCACAGATGCTGCCGAGGACGAGCCTCGCGATGGTTGTGGGACCATGCTCCCGTTTGCGCCGTCATCCAGGCTGCGGCCACGTGGGCGGGCCAGCGACAACGATCCCGTCGCTCTGCGGCCCACGCGGCCTCCGCGCTCCATTGTCCGCTCGAGCTCCGATAATCTCGAGATCTGAGAGCGGCGGTGCAAAAACCGGCCACGGTAGCGGCGGGATAGTCCGGCCGCGGGCGGAGTAAAATCCGGCCACCTATTTCCCTTCTGCATTGAACGCAGGAGGGACAG
>NZ_VSZS01000045.1 GCF_008180155.1 Neoaquamicrobium microcysteis
AATGAACGATGTGAAGTATCGGATCGTCGAACACGACGGCGGCTGGGCCTATCGGGTGGACGGGACCTATTCCGAGACGTTTCCCAGCCATGACGCGGCCTTCGGCGCGGCACGGCGGGCGGCCTGCAAGCAGTTGCGGCCGGGCGAAACCACGGGCATCGTCTGGGAAGACGAGACCGGACACTGGCACGCCGAACTCTCCCGAGCCGGCGACAGGCCACAGCCAAAAGTCATCGGCTGACAGGCCGCTGCGATCATGATCACGCATCTGGGTCTTGAGGCCCAGTGCGCTGGAATGCGAGGGATGACTGAGGTTGGCGGTTGGTGCGTTGGTGCTGTCGGTCGCCGACATAGGCATTGACGGCGCGGGCCCCGCTAAGCTGAGAACTTCACGCTCACGCCGCGCTGCCGAAAATAGGCCTGCATCATCTTGCGTCCCGAACGGTTGTTCTGTGCCAGCTTGGACGGATCAAAAACGGCCTCTTTGGTGCCCTCCCGGGCCAGCGCCAGCTTGAGGCTCGCTATATGTCGGTCGATGTCGGCATTGTCCAACTTTAGCGATGCATAGATGTTTTCGATTGCTTCGGACACGGTCGGCTCGCTCACGGGGTGTACTCCTTCGCTTGTTAAACTGACCGGCTAGCACACGTTGGCGGATTGACCTACTGCAAGACTGCGCATGCCCATCAGCATTATCGGTCTTCCGGCGTGCACTGCATACTCGCAATGGGGATATTGCTCGAGGCTTACGCCTTCAGCCATCTCAGGAAGGTCGATTCAGCGACGTCGAGGCCTTTGAACGGACGCCTTGTCCGTTTTCGGACGGCAGAAATCTGTTGCTGAAGCGTCCCGTCGAGCCAGGCATCGACGATTGCGGGGTGGACGTAGCAGCGGCGGCATACGGCTCGTGTGTTGCGAAGCCGGCCGGCTACACGGTCGAGCACGGCATTGAGCGCCATTGCTTGCGCGCGCTTCGTTTCCGGCAGCGGTGTATCTGCAAGCTGCATTGCAGCGAACACGCTGGCGCCCCAGGTGCGGAAGTGCTTCGAACTGTATTCCTGGCCGATAGCCTCCTGAATATACGCGTTGACGTCATGCGAACTCACCTCGCGGCGTGCGCCCTGCTCGTCGATATACTGGAAGAGGTGTTGCCCCGGCAGGTCCTGAATGGCGCGGACGATCCGGGCGATGCGCCGGTCGGCGAGCTTCAGCTTCCATTCCTGCCCGGATTTGCCCTTGAATGTGAAGCGCAGGCTGGAACCTTGGATATCAAGGTGACGCGAGCGCAGCGTCGTGAGGCCGAAGCTCTTGTTTTCCTGCGCATAGATGTCGTTGCCGATGCGGATCAAGGTATTGTCGAGAAGCCAGACGACGGAGGCAACGACCCGGTCGCGAGGAAGACCGCGCCGACGCAGATCGGCTTCAACACGGTGCCGCAATGCTGGAAGGGCGTGAGCAAAGGACGCCAGGCTCGAAAACTTCGCTTCGTCTCTGCATGCCGTCCACGCCGGGTGGTAACGATACTGTTTTCGCCCACGCTGATCCCGGCCAGTCGCCTGGATGTGGCCGGCGGCGTCCGCACAAATCCATACATCGGACCATGCCGGGGGTATGGCCAACGCCTTTATGCGCGCAGTGGTTATTTTGTCGACAGCCTTCCCTCTGCTGTCCGCATAGCTGAAGCCTTTGCCTGCACGCCGCCGGACATAGCCCCGCTCGCCGTCGTTGACATAGACGAGGTCGGCCCGCGCGGCTGCGGCAGTGGCCGAGGCTTTCACGCGGTCCAGCATGTCAATAGCCGCCGATGACCGGCAAGATCTCGCCGGTGATGTAGCTGGAGCATTGCGGCGAGGCGAAGAAGACATAGGCCGGCGCGATCTCTTCTGGCTGCGCAGGCCGCTTCATGGGTGTCTTTGCGCCAAACTCGGCGACCTGTTCCGGCGGACGCTCGGACGGGTTGAGGGGCGTCCACACCGGGCCGGGTGCAACCGCGTTGACGCGGATGCCCTTGCTGACGAGATTGGCCGAAAGCGCCCGCGTGAAGGCGTGGATGCCGCCCTTCGTCATCGAATAGTCGAGCAGCTGGGCGCTGCCGTCTATCCCCGTTATGGAACCAGTGTTAATGATCGACGCGCCCGACCGCATGTGCCTGACCGCTTCGCGCACCATGAAGAAATAGCCGTACAGATTGGTCTTCAGCGTCGTGTCGAAGTGCTCGGTCGAGAGTTCCTCAAGCCCGGCTGCGTGGTACTGGAACGCCGCGTTGTTGACCAGAATGTCGAGTTGCCCCAGTTCGGCCACCACCGCATCGACGGTCTCTCGGCAATAGTCCTCGCTCGTGACGTCGCCTGGCAGCAGAAGACACCTGCGGCCCTCCTTCTCGATGGCTCGTTGCGTTTCCTTCGCATCCTTGTCCTCGCTGAGATAGGAGATCGCAACGTCCGCGCCTTCCCGCGCGAACAGCACTGCAACCGCCCGACCAATGCCTGAATCGCCGCCGGTGATCAGCGCAGTCTTGCCTTCCAGCTTGCCGGACCCGCGCCAGAATGGCGCGTCGTACATCGGCGCGGGATCGAGTGCTGCTTCGTCACCGGGTTTGGATTGATGCTGCTTGGGGAAAGGCGGCACAGGATAGAGCCGCGCTCCAGCCTGCATAGCGCCGGTGTGGTCGTCACGCTTCCTGCCGTCTTGCCGGTCTACTTCCGCCTGGATCCGACGCTGATCTCGCTCGGCATCGCGCGCCCGTTCGGAGTGCTTTTCCTTGTCCATGACGTGCTCCACGGATTGCAATCACAAGCAACCAACGCACGGACGAGATGTTCCCGTCTCTCGGCAGGAAACAGCTTTCGAGCAGGCCCTCTATGGGACCGACCAAGCACAAGCGTAAACTACGCCGCGTCCTTCGTTGCGATGGAGGCTGAAGCTGCAGACGCGACCACTTCGCGAAAGGGCTCGGCAAAGCATCCCATCTGGCGGTTTGCTAGGCAAGGAACGATAATCCCACTGGCGGTCATCTCTGCCGTTCGGCCCAGACAAACTGTGGTGTATGTATAAGACCGATGCTACGCCCTTCGTTGCAGTCGCGCATCAGTTGATGCGCCCACCTCGCTATAGTGGATCCGATCATGTCGACGCCCGCGGTCCAGAGAACCAGCTTTATCGCCGTCGTGGTCATTACGAGCGTGGCTTTCGCATGGCTGCTTTGGCCGTTCTACGGTGCCCTGCTATGGGCCATAATACTGGCGATCCTGTTCAATCCGTTGCATCGGGTGCTCTTGCGGCGCCTTGGCGGACGCAGGAATCTGGCGGCCGGGATAAGCCTGCTGGCCTGCGTGTTCATCGTGATTATTCCGGGGTCGATCGTCATCGCCGCGTTCGCCCAGGAAGCTGCCGCGCTCTATGAAAGGGTCGGACAGAGCAATTTCGACCTCGCGAAGGGCCTTGAGGCCATCCGCGCATCCTTGCCGGCTTTCGTCGGAGATGCCCTGTCCTCCTTCAACGTGGAAAGCCTGCAGGATGTACAGGAACGGCTGACGTCCTTCCTGGCTCAGGCGGCACAGGTCGTGGCAAGCCGCGCGCTCTCGATCGGTCAGGGCACGGCCCAGTTCTTCGTCAGTGTCGGCGTGATGCTCTACGTTCTCTTCTTCCTCTTCAGGGACGGGCCACAACTGGCGGTCACCATCCGTCGGGCAAGCCCGCTGAGCGCTCATCATACCGACTATATCCTCGGCAAGTTCAGCGCGGTGGTAAAAGCTACGGTCAAGGGCAATGTGATTATCGCAGCCATCCAGGGCACCATCGGCGGGATAACGTTCTGGGCACTAGGCATCGAGGCGGCGCTTCTGTGGGGTGTCCTGATGGCGATCCTGTCACTGCTACCGGCCGTGGGCGCTTTCCTGGTCTGGGGGCCTGCTGCAGCCTACCTCATGCTGTCGGGCCAATATACCAAAGGCTTCATCCTCATCGCGGTCGGCGCTCTCGTCATCAGCATGATCGACAATTTGCTACGGCCTCCGCTTGTCGGTGCCGGCACCAGATTGCCGGACTACGTCATACTGGTTTCCACGCTCGGGGGGTTGGCACTCTTCGGCCTCAACGGGTTTGTGATCGGTCCCCTCATCGCAGCACTGTTCGTCGCGGTCTGGTCGCTTTTCGTGCAGGATCAGTCGCGTGCGACGATGGCCAAAGCCGCAACAAACGCCGAGCCCATCGACCCCAGATAGCGCTAGCGACGCCAATCGACGTGGCTTGAACATCGCCGCAGCCAGCCGGGAAAAGCCTCGCGCTACGTCATAGTACAATGACACGTCACGCCCATCGGGCGTACACAGATGTACCGACAGCGAATGTAAAGGGCGCTGTCGGCTGTGAGCGGCCCATCTTGCTTTCGCCCTGACCTCCCGAAAGGAGGCGGCCATGGCCATCAGCGAATCTCGTTCACGCTCAATCGAGGCACTGGCAGAAGACTATGCTCGCTCCCGACGCGAGGGCGCCGGGCCTGTTTCGATGACCGCCGCCGTGCGGGCCATTCGTATGGTCGCTCCCGACATGACCCACACTGACAGCGATGTGGCGAACATCGTTGCCGCCTGGGTCGTTCGCTACGGGCATTCGGTCGATTTCGACCTGCCGAGAAGCGCGTAGAAGGCCCACAATACCCTGCATGGCGCTCAGCCAGGCAGCTCGAGATGTGCACCAGCCTTGCGAAACAACATCTCTGCGTCGGTGTCGAAGCGGAACGTCTCCAGAAAATCGGCGCTGCGATAGCCCGGTATCGTTTGCCGGATCAGGGCCACGAACGTCTTCGCTTCATCGACCCGTCCCGCCAGCACCAGACAATGGGCCGCGATGGCCAGAATGATGATGTGTGCGTTAGGGCGTGCAGCTGCCTTGACCGCCCAGTCGGCTGCCTCGTCGAATTGCCGCAACCGCACATGGGCCATGGCGCGCGCGCCCAGCATGCCGAACAACAGTGGGTCGAACGGGCTGAGGCTGCGCGAGTGATCCGACGAGGCGATGGCTGCCGATGGATCGCCCGACTGCGACTGAACGAATGACAGGGCATAGTGCCCGAGCGCGAAATTCGGGCTGAGATCGACGGCGCGTTCAAGCTCGGCCACCGCCTGATCAGGCCGTTGGCGCAGCCAAAGCGCCCGCCCCATCGCCCAGTGCGCGGCCGGGTCGTGCTCGTCCGCCATCAGGCTGCGGCCCGCCGTCTCGAAAGCCAGGGCTGTCTCCCGCTCGCGATCCTGCCAATGCTGAAAGGCGTTCTGCCAGTGCGTGAAGGACAGGCCGCTATAGGCGCGCGCGAAGGTGGGGTCGGTCTCGCTCGCTTGCCTGAAGAACTGCTGGGCGCGGTCGTTGTCCGTCTTGGTGAAGCGGTACATGTGCCAGAGCCCGCGGTGATATGCCTCCCAGGCGTTAAGGGAATTGGGCGGCTTGAGGATGGCGCGGTTGCGTTCGGCCATTTCGATCTCGCTGGCGATCGAGGCGACGATCCGGTCGCCGATGTCGTCGAGCACGAGAAAGGTTTCGTCCCGCACGGTCTCGAATTCCTCCGACCATACGATGCGGGCCGTGGCGGTTTCCACGAGTTCGACCGATACTTGCGACAGGCCCTCGACATGCCGCAGCGTGCCGCTGGCATAGTAATCGACATTGAGACGCGTTGCCGCTTCGGCGGGCGCGATGCCCTGCTCGGCCAGGGTAAACACCGAACCGCTGGCGATGATGAAGAGGTTTCGCAGCTTGGCGAGCCGCGTGATGATGTCATGCGTAAGGCCATGGGTCAGCCGGCTTTGGCCGTCCTGATCGCCGATCTGGAAGAAAGGCATCACCGCCAGCGACGCACGTCCCGCCGAGGCGGCACGGTCAATTTGCGAAGACTCCGCCCTGTCGGCGTTGTCCGATTGGCGGGCACCTGTAGGAAGGGCCGCAGCCGCCACCGTGGGTTTTCGAAGCTCCCGCCACGCTTGGCGGATTTCGGCCGGGTCGATCCCCTCTCCCTCGAACAGGCGGACGACCGCAGCAAAATGATGTTCGGCCTCGCCCGGCATGCCGCAACCGAGCAACGTCTTCAGCAGGAGCCTCTGTGCCCTCGCTTCGAATGGTGAAATCTCTGCCCATCGCTCAGCGTGAGGCCGCAGGATATGCGGGTGTTCCGGCAGCAACTCGACCATCCGTTCCAGCAGGGCTGCATGAAAGCTTCGGTATCGCCGGCGTTGCGCAGCGACCCACTGGTCGAGCTGAGGGCTCCTGTTGAGATCCAGCCCTTCCAGAAATTCGCCGAGTATGAGCGCGCACAACTCCTCCACCGTCACCCTATCCAAGGCAGCCAACCCGCTGCGCATGGCCATCTCGACCTGTAGGGCATCTGCCCGGCAGTCTCCCAAATCGAGCGATATAAGCTCGCCTCTCGCGGTCAAGCGGTTGCGACCCGGTTCGTCGAGCACCGCACGCAGCTTGCTCAGGCACCAGCGCAGCTCCCCCCTTGGGTCGTTCGGCACGTCGCCCAGCAGTTCGCACAGCCTGCTGCGCGAGACGGGATGCGCGGCCAGCGCAAGATAGGCAAGAAGCGCGCGCACCTTGCGCGATGGCGGCAGATCAACGGAAGCTTCGTTGCGCATGACGCAAAGCGGACCGAACATCCGCACGCGGAGGACGCCGGGCGAGGCCTGCTCAGGAGGAATGGAGATTTCCATGCGCGTTACCACGCTTCCGACAACGCCCGCACCCTCGCCCAGATATTACCACCGCAAACAGCCGATGGCATCAGTTCAACTGGAGATCAGACATGGAACGCAACAGTAGCATTCGTACGACCGCCGGTAGGGGCAGGCTATACGATAGTATTCTGGATACGGTCGGCGATACGCCCACCATCCGGATCAACAATCTGGGCGTCGAGCACGCGACGATCTACGTAAAGGCCGAATTCTTCAATCCCGCCGGATCGGTGAAGGATCGCCTTGCGCTCAACATCATTGAGGACGCCGAACGTCGCGGCCTGCTGAAGCCGGGCCAGACGGTGATTGAAGCGACCAGCGGCAACACCGGCATAGGGCTGGCGATCGTATGCGCGCAGAAAGGCTACCCCCTGGTGGTGACGATGGCCGACAGCTTCTCCATCGAAAGGCGGAGGCTGATGCGGATGCTGGGCGCGAAAGTCGTGTTGACACCGCGCGCACTCAAAGGCTTCGGCATGTACCAGAAGGCCGTGGAACTGGCCGACGCCAACGGGTGGTTCCTCGCCCGTCAGTTTGAGACGGAAGCCAACGCGGCCATCCACGAATCGACCACGGCAAGCGAGATCCTCGGCGACTTCGCCAATTCCCGGCTGGATTACTTCGTCACCGGATACGGCACCGGCGGTACAGTCACCGGAGTCGGCCGCTTGCTACGCAAGGAGCGTCCGGAGGTGCGGATCGTCCTGAGCGAGCCTGCGAATGCGCAGCTTCTGGGCAGTGGCGAGATACAGCAGCGCGGTCCCGGCGGTGCGCCAGCGGCCACGCACCCCGCGTTCGAACCGCATCCGATCCAGGGCTGGACGCCAGACTTCATCCCCAACGTGCTTCAGGAGGCGGTCGATGGCCGGCTGTATGACGAGGTGATGCCGATAGCGGGTCCGGAGGCGATCAAGTGGACGAGGGAACTGGCGCGTCGTGAAGGCATCTTCGCCGGCATCTCGGGCGGCGCGACATTCGCGGTGGCCCGTCAGGTGGCGGAAAAGGCACCAAGAGGCTCGGTCATCCTGTGCATGCTGCCCGACACCGGCGAACGTTATCTTTCGACGCCGCTTTTCGAAGGTATCGAAACCGAGATGGACGAGGAAGAACTCGCCCTGTCCCGCTCGACGCCCGGCTTCCAGTTCGCCGCCTGAGGCGGCCAAGCGAGGCAGGTCATGGACGCGAAGCCCAAGCCCGCATATGCCGCAGCGGAAGAAACGCTCGATCCGGACGACTGGAAGGGCATTCAGCGGATTGCCCATCGCCTCGTGGACGACGCAGTCGTCCACCTGCGCGATGTTCGCCAGCGCCCCGTCTGGCAGGAAATGCCCTCCGAGGTTCGATCTCGTTTTCGCGAGCCGCTTCCCCTGCATCCAGAACCGCTCGACGCGGTTCTGGCGGCGGTTGCGCGAGACGTGATGCCCTACCCCATGGGCAATGTGCATCCGCGTTTCTGGGCCTGGTACATGGGATCGGGCAATCTGACCGGGGCGTTCGCGGACTTTCTGGCCGCGATACAGGGATCAAACCTGGGCGGCGGCGACCATGCCGCCGCTCTCGTCGACCGGCAGGTGGTGGACTGGTGCAAGCATATGGTCGGGCTCCCTGAGACGGCGAGCGGTACGCTGACCAGCGGCGGCTCGGTCGCCAACCTGATCGGGCTGACCATCGCGCGCAACGTCATGTCCGGCATAGATCTCCGCGAATTCGGCGTCTCAGCTGCCCCGCCGCTGCGCTTCTACGGGTCCGACCAGATCCACAGCTGCCATCGCAAGGCCGTAGAGACGCTGGGCCTCGGCAACCGCGCGCTACGGCGGATAGAAACCGACGCAGGTTTCCGCATTGATGTTCCCGCACTGAGACGCGCGATCGAGGAGGATCGGGCCGCCGGGCTGCGCCCGGCATGCATCATTGCCAATGCCGGAGCCGTAAACACGGGCGCCATCGACGACCTGGAGGCGTTGGCCGATCTGGCGGCCGAGCAGAAGCTCTGGTTTCACGTCGATGGCTGCATCGGTGCGCTGATCGCGATAGCGCCGCTACACCGGTCGCTCGTCGCCGGGTTGAACCGCGCAGACTCACTGGCTCTCGACCCGCATAAATGGCTGCACGCACCTTTCGACGTGGGCTGCTGCCTCGTCAAGGATGCGGCCGCGCATCGGGCCACCTTCGCAACGATGCCCGAATATCTGGAATCGGCCTCGCGTGGCCTGGCCTCCGGCGAATGGTTGCACGAATACGGCCTCCAGACCTCGCGTGGGTTCCGCGCGCTCAAGGTCTGGATGACGCTCAAAGAGCACGGCGTCGAGAAGTTTGGCCGCCTGATCGACCAGAACATCGACCAGGCTCACTATCTCACGCGGATCATCGAGGCGGAACCAAGGCTTTCTCTCATGGCCCCGACGACGATCAACATCGTCTGCTTCCGCTACGATCCGGGTGGACTGGACGAGGCAGGCCTCAAGGCGCTGAACGCGGAGATCATGCTCCAGCTACAGGAAGAGGGTGTGGCCGTCCTGTCCGACACCACTCTGCGCGGCCGGCACTGCCTGCGTGCAGCCATCTGCAATCACCGCACGCGGCACGAGGATATCGATTTGCTGGTCGCGGAAGTCTTGCAACGCGGCGACAGGCTTCAGTTCGCGATCAAATGACGCTCGGCCATCTCCGGGTCGAGCGTAAGGCCCAGACCCGGCGCTGCGGGCGCCTTGAGGAAAATGCCTTCGGGCGTCACTACCTCCTCGATCGAAGGCCCCGTAAACAGCCTCGTCTGGATGCCGAGCAACGCATTGTCGGGCATGAAGTATTCCACCCATTTCACGTTCGGCAGGCCTGCGGCCATGTGCAGATGGACCATCTGGAGGTTCCACGGCGATATCGGCACGCCCCGCGCCGTGGCATAAGCGTGGATGCGCAGCCAGTCCGTGATCCCCCCCGTCAGCGCGGCGTTGGGCTGTATGATGTCGATGCCGGCATCGTCGATCAGCGACTGGAACTCGGTCAGGCCCGTGTTCTGCTCTCCGCCGACAACATAGGTGCTGCCGGCATTGGCCTTGACCCGCCGGTAGCCCTGAATGTCTTCGGGCTGCACCGGCTCTTCCAGCCAGTAGACGTCATAGGGCTCCCAGGCCTTCAACTGCTGGATGGCGGTGTCCACATCCCACGTTCCGTTGACATCGACCATCAGTTTGACGTCGGCACCGATCGCCTCGCGCACCGCACGCACCCGCGCCGTCGCCTCCTCGATGCTGACATGGGTGAGCGATCCCCTGATTTTGAGAGCGCGATGCCCCTTGTCGACATATTCCGCAGCCCGCCGGGCAAGCGCGTCGGGCGCGAGGTGATGCGCACAATTGGCATAGGTGGGGATCATCGGGCGATGCCCACCCAGCAATGTCGATACCGGCGCGTCGATCATTTTGGCCTTGATGTCCCATAGCGCGAAGTCGATCGCAGACATGCACAGGCGTACGAACCCCTCCCCGCCGCGGCGCGGAATGGCGCGGAACATCCTGTTCCACAGATCGTCGTGCAAGCGAGGGTCCTGCCCGATCACCGCATCGGCAAGGAAGGTGCGCAGCAACTCCTGAAATATCCCGCCCATCCCCTTGGGCGCAGACGTGAAGCCGATGCCGGTGATCTCCCGGTCGGTGCTCAGATGCACGATCAGCACTTCACCGATATATGTGCCCTCGACATCGCCGCCGTAGCGCGTGACCGAAATGTCCGTGATCTTCATCTCAGGTTTCCTGTTTGTGGGAAGTTCAGAAGGGCGGCCTAGACTGCGACGCCATACGTTCGCGACGCCGTGCGCCAGAACAGATCGTCTCGCTCGTCGCCGGTAAGGTCCGACGTGATCACATCGAAACCGTTGAAGATGTCGCGGTAGCGGGCAACCAGACTGTCGACGGGAAAGTTGGAAGCGAACATCGCCCGGCCGGTACCGAATATTTCGATGGCTGTCAGCACGACCTCGCGGTTTGCCTCGACAAGCCAGTCCTGACCCGGAATGCCGATGCCGGAAATCTTGATCCGCACATTGGGCGCGCCTGCCAGCAGCCGCAGTGCACTGCGCCAAGCGGAGATGCCTTCCGGCGAGCGATCGGCCGGCAACCCCGTGTGATTGAGGATGATGACCGTGTCGCCGAAGTCGTCGGCCAGCGCGCGTGCCTCGCCAAGATGCCACCACGGCGTTTGCAGGTCGAAGCTCAGCCCGTTGCGCCCGAGGTGGCGGTAACCCTGCCGCCATACAGGATCGCCCATCGATCCCCTCGCCCCTGCCTCCACGGCATCCGGCCGTGGCGCGGCGCGGGGCTTGTGGCGTATCCCCTTGACGAACGGGTCGGCGCCGTAGGCGGCGAGGATGCCCGGCGCGTCGACACGATCCAGAAACGCTTGGCCCACCGCCACCGAGGGCAGCCCGTGCCGCATCGCCACGCCCTTGACCCAGCTTATCTCACCCAGAGGGTCCGAAGGGTCCCACTCGGTCTCTACGAAAACACCGCCCACGACATCGAAGCCTTCCGCATCCTTGCGGTAGTCCTCCGGCATGTAGTTGCGCCGCAGCGCGGAATAATCACCGTAGCGAAAGTTCTCCAGCGGCCGAGGATCGCAAAGCCAGGGCAGATAGTTCTGCTCCAGATCCCAAAAATGCATATGTGCGTCGATGATCTTCATGGTCCGCGCTTTCAGTTGTTTGCCGGCATGGACTCCCGCCTGCGACGGGCGGAGCGCCTGACCGCGATGACGACGGGAAGCAGCCAGACGAGAAGCGTCATCACGCCCAGCGTTCCGGAGATCGGACGCTCGAAGAATGCGAGCAGGGAACCGTCCGCCTTCAGCATTGAGGTGATGAAGTTGCTCTCCACGAGTTCGCCCAGCACCAGCCCGAGGATGCAGGGCGCGATCGGTATGCCGTTCTCCTCCATGAAGTAGCCGAGTACGCCGAAGGCAAGCATGACACCGATGGTGAAGGTGCCGTTGTTGCTGGCGTATGCGCCGACTATGCAGAAGACGAGGATGATCGGCATCAGCACGTTGCGCGGGACGTTCAGGATATTCCGCGCGATCCTGATGGCCCCCCAACCCAGAGGGAGAATGAGCAGGTTTGCGGCAATGAAGATCAGGAAGATCGCATAGATGTTCTGGGGGTTCTCCAGAAACAGCGTCGGGCCGGGATTGAGCCCCTTCATGAACAGCACGCCGACGACGATGGCGGTGATGGAATCGCCGGGCACGCCAAAGACCAGCGCCGGCACCCAGGCGCCGCTGACCGCCGCGTTGTTGGCGGATGCGCCTTCCACGATGCCCTCTACATGCCCGGTTCCGAACTTTTCGGGCTGGCGCGAGAAGCGGCGGCTAACGGCATAAGCCATCCACGACGCGATGTCGGCCCCGGCACCGGGAAGCACCCCGACGACGACGCCAAGCACATTGCCACGCATCATCTGGCGCCAATATTGCCGGATCATTCCCCCGACCTCGCGCAGCGGATTGCCGATGCGCGCCAGGTCCACCTTGGGGATCGCCGGCTGCGAATGGATGACGCTCCGCAGCACCTCCGAGATGGCGAAAAGACCGATCAGAGCCGATACGAAGTTCACGCCCGCCAGCAGTTCTATGCTGCCAAAGGTGAAGCGCGGCATTCCGGCGGGATTTTCCATGCCGATCGTTGCGACACCCAGCCCGATCAGCAGGCTGATGAAGGATTTGACGCGATCATCGGACGCCACGAAGGCCGCGCTGGTCAGCCCCAGGGTGGCGAGCCAGAAATATTCGAACGACGAGAATTTGAGCGCGACCTCAGCGAGCGATGGAGCAGCCACGATCAGAACTGCCGTTCCGAAAAGACCGCCGAGCGCGGAAAAGACGAGGCTCGCGCTGAGCGCGCGGGTCGCCTCGCCCCGCCGCGTCATCAGATAACCTTCGTGCGCATAGGCGGCAGATGCCGGTGTCCCTGGCATTCTTAGCAGGACCGCCGGGATATCGCCGGCAAAGATGGCCATGGCGGAACAGGCCACCATCGCGCCTACGGCGGGAATGGGATCGAGAGCGAAGGTAACAGGCACCATGATCGCCATGGCCATGGTGGCCGTCAGGCCCGGAACCGCCCCGACGAACAGGCCGAACACCGAAGCCAGGACAACGGCGACGATGACATCCCAGGTCGCGATGAGGTGAAAGGCTTCCAGCAGGGTGGACATCGGTCGGCTCCAATCCCTTAGATGAATCCCCACAGACCCGGCCCGGTGGGCAAGGGTACCTGCAGGACGTTTCGGAACGCGAACTCGATGGCGAGGGTCGCCGCGATACCGATCATCACGGCATTGCGCAGGCGGACGCCGAGCAGGACGAGAATCATCATCAGCGCCGGTCCGATGGTCAGCACGAAGCCGAGTACCGGCAGGGCGAAGATCGAGTAGACGACCACCCCGCACACGACCGCCCCGTTGAACCAGTTGCGGCTGGGACGCTCCACTTCCGAAGCCTGTACAAGCTTGCTGCGAAACCTGCGCGCCATCAGCACGATGCTCGATAGCGCCACGCCGCCTGCGATGAGCAGCGGGAAGAGTTCGGGACCATACTCCCCAGGCGAGCCGCCAGGCAGATTGATGGCCATGGCCGCGTAAGCGGCAGCTGCGGCAAACAGCACGGCCCCGAGCACATGGTCTGGCATACGCATGCTTGCCTCCTGCTGCGGAAAAGGTATCGCGAGGCGCTGCGTCGCTCGCCGGACAGGCTCCCCGGCATCAGGATTGAACGGCCCGATGCCGGGGAAATGTCCCGTCAGAGATGGGCCATGTTCTCGCCTTGCGGCCATTCGACCTTCTTTGGAGACATGGGCCAGGTCGGCGTCCTCCGGCAGCGCGTCGGAGGACGATGGCGCGTCCTATTTGGCCAGGCCGATGGCCTTCAGGACTTCGCCGAGTTCACTGTTGCTCTCGCCGAGGAACGCACCGAAGGTGGGTCCGTCCATCCAGCGAAGGCCGAAGCCGCGGCTTTCCATGAACTCGACATATTCGGGATCGTTGTAGACTTTCTCCAGCGCGGCCTCGAGCGTGCTGAGGATTTCCTCGTCCACGCCCTTGGGTGTCACCATGCCGCGCCACACGCCCTGGCTCCATGCGATCCCCATGGTTTCCTCGACGGTGGGGATGTCGGGAAAGTTCTTGGCCCGCTCGCCCGACATGATGGCCAGGGTTTTCAGCTTCCCCGCTTCGAGCAGCGAGGCCGCTTCCGGCAGGGACACCGGCGCGACATCCGCGCCGCCTGCGACGACATCGAGAAGACCCGTAGACGCGCCCTTGCTGGGAATCCATGGCATGGCGTCGGAGGGCACCTCGACCTTGTTGAGAAGGCCTGCCAGCGCAAGATGCCAGCTGCCACCCAGGCCGGTGCCCGTACCCTTGAACTTGCCGGGATTGGCGCGGATATCCTCGATCATTTCCTCGAGGGTGGTCCAGCCTGCTTCCGCGCTGACGATCACAGCGGCCGGATCTTCATTGATCATGGCCAGCGGTGCATAGGCCTCGTAGGTCAGGTCCGTCAGGCCCATCCAGTGCATCATGTTGATCTCGGTCGTGATAAGCCCGAGCGTGTAGCCGTCGGGTCGTGCGGTCGCGATCGCCGCGTGGCCGACGACGCCGTTGCCGCCCGTGCGGTTGACCACCTGCACGGGCTGGCCGAGGTTCTTCTCGAGCAATGAGCCGACGATGCGCGCGGCCGCGTCCGTGCCGCCGCCTGCCGCCCACGGCACGATGATGGTGATCGCCTTTTCCGGATACTGTGCCCACGACGCGCCGGTCATGGCTGACACGACGAGTGTGGCGGCCCCTATGATTTTCAAAAGCTTCACGTCATTCCTCCCATTGAAATGCGCCCGCCCCTCAGCGAACGCGTTGCTTGGCTAACGCACCTGCAGCACGTTGGCCTGAATTGCCGGGTCGATCTTTCTTTCGAGCTTCTGTTCGTGTCGCAGGATGGTGATTTCGATCGAGCCGGTCCCGACTTCGAGGTCCAGGATGTGGCCGCCCGAGGCCACATAGTCCGCGCCCGTGGTGGTGCCGTGGGCGTGGATAGACGGCTTGCCGTTTTGCCAGGCAATGCTGCCCGTCAAGCTGGCGAGCTCCATGTTGTTGTATGTCTTGGGAATGAAGACCTTGTCGTCGAAATCGTAGAAGCCGAAGGTCGCGACGCCGGCAAAGCCGATGCCGAAAAACGTCGCGGACGGAATCTTCTCCCTTTCGGCAAGCGCGCTCAGCGCCTCAATGACGTTGTTCTTGTCGGTCAACACCATGAGGTAGCCGGTGGGCGTAGCGACATACTTGCTTTCGATATTCTCCAACGACCTCACTCCAATTCATTCTCGTCCGGCACATGCGAGGTGGCCGGGCAACTTGCTTTGCTATCCAGGAAAACGACGGGCTGTGGCGGTGGGCCCTAGACAAACGGCATGCCGCAACTGCGAACCGAGGCTCTCTTAGGGGCGACGCTACGACAGAACGCGGGACCGGCAACGCGAAGAATTGGCAAAGCCCCTTGTCGGAAAATTCAGGCGGTCCCTTCGTTGGTCGCTCCTATAGTCGCCTCACCCGCGGAGCCTCACGGAGCGTTGCAGCCCTTGCAAATCAGCCGGACATGGGAAAGCTGCGCGCCGAGGTTGTGTACGCAGCGCCGAGGAGTCGCCTTGATGTCAGATATGATTACCTATTTGAGTTCCATCCGGTTTGGTGACGGAGCCGTCGAAGCACTGGCCGGCGATATCGCCACGCTGGGGGTGAAGAACCCGCTATTCGTGACGGATGCAGGTATCGTCGCGGCCGGCTTGCTTGAACGCGCGATGCTGGCAGCCGGGCGAAACGATGCCCCGGTGTTCGACGGGACGCCACCGAACCCCACCGCGGAAGCAGTCTACTCGGCACTGGATCTCTATCGGGATGCAGGGTGCGACGGTATCGTGGCCGTCGGCGGCGGCTCTCCCATCGACCTTGCCAAGGCGGTGGCCTTGCTGGTCAACCATCATGAACCGCTGGAGCGATATGCGGTAATTGAGGGCGGGCTGGCTCGCATCGTCAATCCGCTGCCGCCGCTGATCGCCATTCCCACCACGGCGGGGACGGGGAGCGAGGTCGGACGCGGAGCGCTCATCTCGTTCAGCGACGGCCGCAAGCTTGGGTTGATTTCGCCCAAGCTCATCCCTTCCTTCGCGATCTGCGATCCCGAAATGACCCTGGGCTTGCCGCCCATGCAGACGGCAGCAACCGGCATGGACGCGATCACTCACTGTATCGAAACCTACCTGAGCCCCAAGTTCAACCCGCCGGCCGAGGCTATCGCTCTGGACGGGCTGAAGCGCGGCGTCCGCAACATCAGGCGAGCCTACGAGGACGGCTCGGACAGAAGTGCGCGGAGGGAAATGATGATGGCCGCGCTGGAAGGAGGGCTGACCTTCCAAAAAGGGCTAGGCTCCGTCCACGCGCTGTCGCATCCGCTGGGCGGCCTGCGCGATGTCGCCCTTCATCACGGGATGCTCAATGCGGCTATCCTGCCCATCGTTCTGCGCTACTGCAGCGAGGCCGCGCCGGACAAGTTCGCTGTGTTGCGCGAGACGATTGGCATCGGCCCGCAAGCCGACCTAGCCGAATACATCGCCGATCTGAGCGTATCGCTGGGATTGCCGCAGACGATCGGGCAATTCGGGGTAAAATCGGACGTCGTGCCGACAATAGCGCAGGCCGCGATGCGAGATCACTCCCACGCGACAAATGTGCGCCCCATGAGCCTCGTCGAGTACGAGCGCATTCTTGAAGAGGTCATCTCGGGTCGCCGTTGACCAGTGCGAGGCGGGCCGCGTGAGCGGCCGCCTCACCGGGAGAACCCAATGCCTGTCGGTAGTAGCGCCCACCGAGGAACGGGCGCTCGCCGCTCAGATTGTCGATCAGGAAATCGACGAAGGACCGCACCCTGGAAGAAACGAAGCGATGGCCGAAAAAAATCGCGTAGACGCCTTGGATGTCGTTGGGATGAAACTCCTCCAGAAGCGGGACGAGCCGTCCTTCGGCGACATCGTGCCCGATCTGGAACCACGCGAGCCTGGCTATGCCGACGCCGGAAAGCGCCAGATGGCGGATCGTTTCGCCATTGTTTGCCGTGTATTTCCCGCCGAGCTGGACGGACTGCACCGCGCCATCGATGAGGAAGGGCCACTCGTTCAGCGCGCGCTTCATGTTGAACTTGAGACATTCGTGCTCGACCAGCTCTTCCGGCCGGCGCGGCGCGCCGAAGCGCCTGATGTAGTCGGGGCTGGCGGCCACAACACGCCTGCTGTTGCACAGCTTGCGCGCAATGAACGAGGAATCCTGCGATTCTCCCACGCGGATCGCTACGTCGATGCTTTGTTCGACAAGGTCGACGACGTTGTCGGCCAGGTTGAGATCGATCTCGACGTCGGGAAACTGGCTGTTGAACTTGGGGATGAGCGGCTGGATGTGGCGCACCCCGATCGGGATCGAGCTGCTTATGCGCAGCCTGCCCCGCGGCACCGTCTTCTGTTCGGCAAGCTGCCGCTCGGTCTCTTCCAGATCGGACAGAACCCTGTTCACGCAGTCGAGATACGTGCTTCCCTCGACAGTGAGGGAGAGCGTCTTGGTCGACCGGTCGAACAACGCCACCGCGACGTCTTCCTCCAGCCGGTTGATCATCTTGCTGACAGCCGACGGCGTGAGATTCACCTGCCTGGCCGCCGCCGAGAACGAACCCGCCCGCGCCACGATTGCAAACACTCTGAGTTTGTCGATCCGGTCCATCGGCTCCCCACCTTCACCCGCCGACGCGACACTAGACCGAGATGGGGCCGGATTGAAACAGTTCTCTTGGTCCGATGGCGAGGTGGTGAGCAGGAAGCGAACCGAGACGCGAGACCAGCCAGATTCCGCATTCAACAGGAGCACGTCAGCCGCCATGCCGACCTACATAGATCTGTCAGTTCCGATCGCGCCGCACTTTCGATGGGGGATGGAGCGAGGCCTCACCAGTGACTTCGAGAAGGGCGATTCCTTCCAGACGACATGGATCAAGCTGATCGTCCACGGCTACACGCATATCGACTCCCCCCGGCACATGGTGCGCGGCGGGCTAACATCAAGCGAAGTACCGCTCGAGACGACGATCGGCGATGCCGCCGTTATAGACATCTCCGACATCGAGCCGAATGAGGAGATCACGGCCGAGCGGCTGGCGGCTCGTGCCGACCATGTTCGCGAGGGCGACATCGTTCTCGTCAAGACGTGCTGGGATTTGCGGCGCGACCTCTCCACCCCGGAGTACTGGACGGATTCTCCCTATCTCTCCCGCGGTGCATGCGAATGGCTGCTGGAGAAGCGTCCTAAGGCATTCGTCCCCGATTTTCCGCAAGACTATCCGATCCGTCGCCTGCTGAAAGGCGAGGTCGCCGACATCGAAGAGTTTGTTTCCCACGACGTGCTGCTGAGAAACGGCGTCATCCTGATCGAATATGTGTGCAACTTTGCGGCCCTGAAGAATCCGCGCACGACCATCTACGCCCTGCCTCTTCGCATCCCCGACTCCGACGGCTGCCCCGCTCGGGTGATCGCGGTGGAGTAGCGAGGCTTAGGCGAAAACCTACACTCTTCGGTGCATCAAACGACTATCGATGCATGGCACGGACGACAATGTCGTTAGCCAGCATCGATTGGGGGCCGCTGATTCTCACCATATAAATCCGGTCGCTTTCCGGTGTGAAATCTATGGTTGCAAGGTGGGACGACGCGTCCACGGTTTTCTCCACCTTCGGATTAACCGGATATCCTATCTGTCGGCTGACCAGTTCAATCTTCGCCTTGATGGACGATGTCATGAATCCCACTTGGAACACTGCTTTCCCGTCTCCGAAGAATTCAGGTTGGGTCACCAGCGCGCCACCACGCGCATCGACGCGGAGCATTTGCGGCTCATTCCAAAGCCGCTTTACGAAGGTTTGCGCCTGCGTATGAAGCCACTTGCTCGTTTCGTCGAACCCAACAACTTTTGTTCTCGCGCTAGTGTTTTCGGTCTTTCTTAGAACCGCAAGATTTGCGTTGTTTATGACGCCGCGTCGCAAAGCGACAATGGGGTGGATAATCGAGGCTCCGGCAGAGAACATATAGTTCTCGCTGCGCTCGGGCGTGGGGCGATTAAGACCGTTGATACGAACCGAACAATCGAACTCCGGCAACGGCTCCAGCGGCGAACGGCTTAGTATGTCGGCAAAATGCGCAGGATGAAAATAGTAATTGTGGGGGATGCGGTTAGTTTCACGTCCAAAATTTACGACTGTTGTAAACGCATAGATTCCACCAGGCTTAAGCACACGATGCACCTCTGCTAGATGACGATCAAAATCTGCATCTCCGCCAATGTGCTCAAAGGACCCCGTGGACCATGCAAAATCGAAGGTCTCATCCGGATAAGTTATCTCGCGCATATCCATCGCATGTGCGGTGATGCGATCGAAATCCACCTGCCAAGGAGCCTTCTTTCGTAAGAGCTCTTGTGGGTTGGTCGTCTGAACCCCCTTCCAGCCGTCAGCCATACCATAGAGGTCGGTCACTGAAAGGCTGCCGGCCACATTGGCGAGCGCGTAAATCAGTCGCTCCGTGCCGACGCCGAGACCAAGCCCACGACTGTCCTGCTTAAGCGCGCCATGACAGTGGAGCGCCAGATAAATCATGGCGAATTCCCACGACCGCCTATTACCCATCATAGGCGTTGCCTGCAAAACTTCGCGCAGTATGTAGTCAATGGCCGGATCGAACCAATCATATGCATCGGCTACCTTCTGTAGATTGGCGATTTCGGTTTTTGGAATTGAGACAGACAAAGAAAATCTCCCCTGAATTTCGCGCGAAGCTATCTACTGTCGGTACGACTTACAATCGCATTGTGTGGCGTGCCATATCAATTGTCCCGCAAACAATGCTTACATGGCGGCAGACGTCAAAGCGAAGCTGTGCAACAGGTGCGACAGACCGCTAGCCGCGATGATCCCGCATCAAATGCGACGCCTAGCTTATGCCTAGGAGTTCATGTAGACGCACAAAAAACTCGCGCCTCTCCCAAAAAAAGCGCAGTGCGTAGCGGTTTGGATCTTCCCGGATGCCACACATGAAGGCTAATAATTACTGGTATTGAAGATAATAATGAAAATACTGCACGTTTATAAAGTCTACCTTCCGGAAAATTTTACCGGTATTCCTCGAGTAATCCATACTCTGGCGGAAGGATTGACACACAAGGGGGTAGAAAGCCACGTCCTCACACTGGCTGCCAAGGGCCGGTCTGAACCAGAGGCAATCGGTAGCCATTATGCCCACTACGTGCGACGTGACTTGCACATCGCTTCCGCAAGTCTTTCCGCATCCGCCTTCGGCAGATTCAGGCAGCTGGCCAAATCAGCTGACGTTATCCACTATCATCTTCCTTGGCCGTTGGCAGACATTCTGCATCTTGCTGCAGGACGCAAAAAGCCATCGGTCGCCACCTATCACTCCGACATTGTCAAACAGAGACTCGTCCTGCCCATTTACTCACGCCTCCTACATCCGTTTCTTCGAAAGGTGGACGCGATCGTTGCCACCTCATCGAACTATGCGGAGACGAGTGAGATACTCGCCAAGCACAGATCAAGGGTATCGATAATTCCCATTGGGATTGGCGAGCGAGAAGAGCCTGAACCCAATCAGAAGGAGAGATGGCGAGCACGATTTGGTGACAGTTTCTTTTTGTTCGTCGGATCGCTGCGGTATTATAAAGGGCTGCCCTTTCTAATAGAGGCGGCACGACGAACGGGCCTGCCCGTGGTGATTGCAGGCAGCCGCGATCTCGCAGATTTCGATATCCATGATGTCCCGGAAAATGTGCACTTCTCGGGAGAGGTTTCGGAAGAAGACAAAGAAGCGCTCCTTTCGCTCTGCCAAGCGTTTGTCTTCCCTTCACACTTGCGTTCGGAAGCATTTGGAGTAGCCCTCCTCGAGGCGGCGCGGGCAGCCAAACCGATGATTTCGTGTGAAATCGGCACCGGTACTAGCTTCGTCAACATCGCTGGCGAAACCGGGCTAGTTATAGCGCCTCGCGATCCGGAAGCGTTGGGTGGAGCCATGACCTGGCTTGCCCACAACCCTCAAGAAGCGCAAAAGATGGGTGCCAACGCGCGCCGAAGGTTCGAGCGCCTTTTCCGCGCTGAAGACATGTGCGCAGCCTATCTCAGGCTGTATCACCGGGTTGTCGCGACGCATCGTCAATGATGCGCCTTATACCGTTGATGAACTTGTCTTTCGAGAACAGGAGAGCCCGTGCTTCGCAAGCCCGGCGCATCAGCAACGCACGCTCGGGCGCAAGGGCCGAAACGGCGTTCACGAGATCGTTCACCGTGAAGCCGGCATTGAGAAGAAGACCGGTTTCATTTGGCAAAACGGTTTCTTGCAGCCCGCCCTCCGCAACACCAATGACTGGCTTTCCGGCAGCCATCGATTCAACCGGTGACATGCCGAAGTCCTCGTCCATGGGCACATAAATTGTCGCGATTGAATTCCCGACAAGATCCCGAATTTCCGCATCGCTGACCCAACCGCGAAACTCGATGTTGGGAGCCGAGGCAGCTTTGGCTCGCAATAGATCGGCATCTTCTCCCCCCGAGGCGACGATCAGTTTCTTGTGCGGCATTCTTAAAAACGCCTCGACGATCTGTCCCACCCGCTTCAGCGACGTCAATCTGGCCGTAGAGAGATAGTAGTCTCCCTGGCCCTTCCAAACGAATAGTTCAGTATCGATGGGTGGGTGCACGACAGCGCTGTCACGCCCCAAATACTTCGCGACGCGGGCTTGTGTTGTCTCGGAATTCGTGACGATCACATCCATCCGCTCTACGGCGCGCCTATAGGCCCAACCAAAAACCTTCAATGCAACGGGCGCAAGAATCCTAGCCGGCCAGCCCAGCTGCGCCAGAAAATGAGCTCGTTTATCATAGAGAAATCTCGGCGGCGTATGGCAATAGAAAATATTGACTCCACCACATCCTTTGGGCGGAGCGGCAAATGGGGCTGCCACGCCTGAGAAGATGCGAACGCGATAGTCACGAGCGCGTGTCCGCTCCCCCCAAAAATAGCTGGAAAGTGCAAATGATCGGACTCCTTCCCTCCTTAGAGCTGCGGGAAAGGCAAGGGCGCGCGTGTCCGGCGGGAATGCTGATACTTCGAAACTCTTATCGGACCGGTAGCCATATATCAGTGTGGCCTGCAGTTCCCTCGCCAACGTCAGGACAAGCCGCTCCCCCCCCCCACGAATGGCGAAATAGTCATGATAAATTCCGACACTTTGCTCGCTAAACTCATTTCGCCTTGGCAATGAGCCTTGAGACTCGCATCGCACTCCCCCGACGGGATCAGATGGCAATTCGACCTCTTGGCCAAATACGGCTGGCTGATCCGCCGTATTCTGCGGCCGTGTTTCCTTATGGCGCCTGGAGAAGATTGCCGCCCTAGGTCTTTTCATTAGTTTCGGAAAGGGTAAGTCCCTCTCCCTCTAGATTCGACCAAAATCCCCGCCTCTCCAGAACCTTGGCTAGTTTTGCTCCAGCAGCTCGACCATTCGATATGAAACGCCGAACAGAAAGTACGATGACGATAGGCAAGGCCAACACCGCAGCCGAAAACTGCATATAGGAAATGACCACAACCAGCGCGATCAATACCGCGGACTGGAGCACGCCGAGACTTGCAGCCGTTCTGGCGTTGCCCCGCTTGAAGGCCAGGCTTTCGTCAAAGTAAGCAGCCCTCAACCCGTCGAGTTCCTCATCCCCTCGACCTGGTTTACGGATCGCGGCGGCGTATTCTCTGCGTCTCGTCGCGAGACGAGCACGCCGTTTGGCTCGCGTGCGTTGCGAGAAGACCGTGAGCCCCACCAGAATCACCCCTGCTACTACCAGTGCGAGGGCGAGTGCGACCGAAAGAAAGGAAAGCGCGATTATTACGACGATGCAAAAGAATGCAAACTCGAAGGCCTTTAGAACGCTTTCAACCTCGTCCATGGCCAGTTCCTTTTCCGGAACCTCCTCAGCCCTGTAAGTACCCTGCTTCCCATCGATCATCTTCGATTTTATTTTCAGGCCGATCTTGTTTTGAACCAGTTGAGTTACGGCCTCGCATACGCAGATGAGAACCAGGATAGTCAGAATTACCTGCAAGGGGGGGAAGTGCGAAATAAGCGGACCGAGGCCCAAATAGCTAAGCCCCATGACAATGAGCCCACCACCATCTCCGTCCGGGTGTATGGAACTCAGCAACGCTTGCATGGATGTCCCCAGCGCGGCGATGTCCAGCAGGATGATCACAAATCCGCACATGATATGCGCGATTGCCAACCCACGGCTTTTTGTGAACAGCACACTCAGGCCGCTGTCTTCCGCCCCTCTTTTGATGGGGAGATCGTCGTCTAGGAACTCGTCATTCAACATTGCGTTCAGATCGCGATGACGATGCGCTGGAATGTCGCTCGATCAGCACAAATGCTCTTTCACGACGGCGATTGTACGGCGTGCTTCTTCGACACAGTCCGAAACCTCAGAGCGATCGGCAACGAAACGCATCTTATCCTGGTCATAGAGCGACAACTTCGCTCCAAACGTCGATCGATTGAAATCCCGCAATGGAATATGCGCGTCTTTGATGGAAGGCACAAAATTCCTGATCAGACGATCCGTCTTCGAGCCGTTGGTACCGACTGAAATGACAGGAGTCCCCGCCTTCACGGCAAATATCAAGCCATGGAAGCGCGATGTGACACAAAGATCCATGTGATAATAATATTTCTGCGCCGTCAGGGCATCGTCATAAGATATTTTGACAATCTCGCCGCCGAATTTCTTTTTCAGGTCGCGATAAAGATTAATATCATCAAGACTCTGGCATATATAGGTAACGTGAAAATGCCTTGATAAATCCTCGACAGCGTCGAAGACACCTTGCTGGTATTCCTGCATATGGCGGCTTGCCAGCAGGTTTCGAGAATCGAGCAATGCGATACCGACGACCGGTTTGCCATCGGACTTGAACGGAGAACCTTCCTTCTCAGGTGCTGGCAACGAAAAAACGATGTCCTGAGTGAGAATTACCGGCGACGAAACGCCTATCTCCTCCAAAACCGATTTGTCCTTTGGATCACGCACGACGGTAAAAGTACTGTAGTTCAGTGCCGTCTGGAACAGGTGGGTCCCCACAGGCGTGCGGATCCCCTGCGTGCCAATACCGATCGAACACTGGTCAACCCCAGCTTCCTTTGCAAAGAAAATGTAATTTGTATAGTTGATCGCATTATCGATACGGCCATCATAGAACAGGCCGCCGCCACCCAAGACCATCAGATCCGTTTCTTCGATTAACTCCCTTGCGACTGCAGGCGCTTCGACTCTGATGTCGGCTTCAGGAAAAGCGCTGCGCATGATATTTTCTGCAGCATGGGTGATGGCGTCGTCACCAACATTCCCGAAATTATTGGCGGAAATAATCAGAATCTTCTGATACTTCTTCGATTGCGAACTAGAAGCCCTACGCCTTTCCCGCGCTTCGCGATGCTGTGAGATATTCTCCTTGCGCTTGCTCAGCCATTTTTCCAGATCGGCTCGATGTTCGGGCGCACCCTTGTCGTCTGAAGATTTTGAGAAAACGCTGAAGACAGGATTGCCGTAGCTGTAGTGGTGGGTCTTCAGCAGTCTCTCCACGAAGGAAATCGAGAGATCGTCCAAGCGCCCTTTGTGAACGACGACACACGCGATGTCCTCAGGGTCTGTACTGAAGGTGAACCCATAGGGCACCGAATTCTCGATATCTGACAACACTTCGTGCGGAACAATCATCCGTGCATGAATGCCGCTCACGCGTTTGGCGTGCTCGAGCGCATCACTCCAGTATTGGTCGAAGTACCGCATTTTCAGTTCATTCTTCAGTTTTCTCAGAAAGCCCGTGCTGTCGGCAAATCTCGACAAGGCGATCCGCAGTTTTTTTCCAGGTAAATTCTTGAGCACGGCTGGCTGCTTTCTTCGCTAGTTCGTCCCGCAGTTTGGGGTTGTGCGCGAGTTGGATAATAGCGTCCGCCCAGGCCGTCGGATCATCATGCGGCACAAACAGGCATTCGTCAGAGAAGAGTTCGTCCATCGCCGGACGCCTACTACATATAGATGGCGTCCCCAGTAGCGCAGCTTCGAATGGTGGGAGACCAAACCCTTCGTATAGGCTCGGAAAAAGAAGGCCCTCCGCGCGTTTCAATACCTCAAAAACAGTTCCATCCTGAACGCGGCTGAGCAGGTGAATCCGCGCCTTGGCAGGATGATGGGTTACAAGATTCTGATACGCTTCCCCGTCTCCAATCACTACGAGATGCAAATCGGCAAGCCGCTCGTCCTCGAAAGCCTGAAAAGCTATCTGAAAATTCTTGTGATAGTCAGCAGAGCCGAGGATGCAGAAGAATTTTTCTCGCGGCAGCGCAACATTATCCTCCAGGGCAGACTTTCCTACTACTACACCATTATAATTGACCACGATTTTGGAACGCTCGATTTCCAACTTGTCAGAAATGCTGTCTGCGCTCGAATTGGAAATAGTAATTATCTTGTCGGCTGCATGAGCTAAACTGGTGAATTTCCCATGCCATTCATCGACGACCCCGGCCGGGAATGCTTCCGGATATATCAGCGGTATGACATCGTGGATCATCACTAGATTGGGACGAGGAACAACGCTGGGAACCCAGTGAACCGACGGAAAGAGATAGACGACCCGTCTGTTCGCGATTGGCTCCGGAACCCTTGGCGCCAGGAGATCCAGTTCCGACGCCAGTGAATTCGCAACCCGACCGATACCACGTTTGTCGATGCATGGGTTCTTGTCGAAAGCTAGTACAAAATCACCGAAGTCGTAGTACGCGAAGCCGCCACCAAGTTCTATCTTGTTCTTTTTATTATGATATTTGATGTAGGCACTCTTCAGGGGCCTGTGAAGCGGAGTGTTCTTGACTAGGCTCACTAGGGAGCTTCGCCCGGCGTTGAGAGCGAGCTTCACCCCCCGGACTGGGCGGGTTAACCGCCATGACGTCGATTGGTAGATATCTTCCAGGCGGCTGTAGATACACCGCAGTTCCTCCCCGGCCTGCCGTACATCATGCTCCTTTTCGCCAAGTTGCATCTGCATCTCACCGATTGAACGGTTAGCGATGTGCAAATCAGCCATAAGCCTAGAAACGTAATTTTCCCTCTCGGCCAACCGTCCCTGCATCTCACCAATTGAACGGTTGATGGTCTGCAATTCAGTCATCAGCCTAGAAACGTGATGCTCCCTTTCGTCTAACCGGCCCTGTATCTCAACTATCGCGCTGTTAGCGGCAGTCAGTTCAGCGGTAGTCTGCAGGAGCCTGCCCTCTCGCTCTTCCTCGCGCACTTGCATATCTGAGATCGAGCTGCGCGCAGCGGCTAGTTCCTGCAGCTTATCCTCGAGGTCCCGCTCGCGCTCATCGAGCATCTCGCGGGAAACCTTCAGATCGATCGAAATGTAGGCATCAAGCGGGTTGGCTGGCGCACTGAGCTTCTCGATGATCTCAGAATGCTCGCCAGAGACGTAGTAGCGGTTTAAGCCGTCGAACAGGACAAATACGTATTCGGCGTCCAGCAAGACCTTCTCAAGCCCATGATGTGTTTGCTGGCTAGATAATGGAGCCGTGCTTTCGCACACGACTACCCAAGGGCGATTCTTGGACCAGTCGTTTGAACCGATAATCTTCTCTTCAAAGCCTTCCGCGTCCACTTTGAGAAAATGAACAGGTTGGTCGTGTGGTATATACTTCTCCCACAGTTCGGCGAGCGTAATTGTCTCGGTTCTGATCTCTTGTGTCTGCCATCCGCTGGCCCGGTGCCTATCCGCGATAGTCGGGTCGAACGTAGACAGACCGGTCTCGGCGATCACCGAAAACGGCAATGTTTCATGATGATCGCTGATCCCAAGACAAAGCGAAATGTCTCTGGGACGATCTGCGGCAAGGGCGGTGTGGAAAGAGGGATTTGGATCGACGTTGATCCCCCTCCATCCGCGCAACGAAAAAGCCTTCGTCACCGAATGCTGTTGCGGCCACCCTGCCCCGATATCGACATAGAAGCCATCGGAAACGTGACCCAGCGCCCGCCAGAGCACCACATCCTCACCATTCTGGCTATACGAGACGAATGGATCACTCATGCCCGGCGATCTTTCCCAGTCAATGGAAAACTCAAAGCGCTACTCTCATCTAGACGGAGAACCAAGGACTAGGGATTATGTCCCACCTCGATCCAGTCACGACCGTAATTCGGCTAATGCCGCACACATCTCAGGCGCCCTGAACTATTGAGCCCTGCCGTAGATGTCCTCGAAGCGAACGATATCATCCTCCCCAAGATACTCGCCGCTCTGCACTTCGATGAGCACAAGCGGCAATATTCCTGGGTTTTCCAGACGATGTCGATGCCCGCAGGGAATATAGGTCGACTGGTTGGTAGATAACAGAATTTCCCGATCGCCATTCACCACTTGCGCGGTACCGGAAACCACCACCCAATGTTCCGAACGATGGTGATGGGCCTGCAGGCTCAGCCTCTGGCCAGGCTTGACCTCGATACGTTTAATCTTGAATCGCTCGCCTTCCTCCAGGACGGTATAGGTGCCCCAGGGTCGATGAGAAGTACGGTGAAGGGTTGCCGACTCGTGCCCGCGGCTCTTGAGTCGATTGTAGATGGTCTTGACGTCTTGCGCCTTATCCCGGTGTGCGACAAGCAGGGCATCCGGCGTATCGACCACTAGTAGGTCCTCGACCCCGACAAGGCTGACAAGTCGATCTTCCGAGTGCACGAAACAGCCCGACGCGTCTTCGATTATGGTTTCCCCCACCAGGCGGTTACCATGTTCATCGGCATCGAGCAGCATCGACATCGCGTTCCATGAACCAATATCCGACCAGCCGCACGACACCGGCACACAGGCGATATTGCTTGCTTTCTCCATGACGGCATAGTCGATAGATATCGCAGGCGCTTTCGCGAATTGTTCGCGTCCGACTTCAAACGTCAGTGTCTCGCCTACGGCACCCTGACGTGCGGCGCCCAGCGCGCCCCGCGCAACTTCCAGCACATCGGGACAATGCGTCTCCAGCGCTTTCATCATGGTCTTCGTCGAAGCGCAGAACATACCTGAATTCCAGTAGTGCCTGCCGCTGGCGAGGTACGTTACGGCCGTTTCGACATCCGGCTTCTCCACAAAACGCAGAACGTCCTCACCATCGGTTTCGATATAACCGAATGCGGTTTCTGCACGTTCCGGCACTATGCCGAATGTAACGATCTTGCCTTGACCAGCGAGAGTCACCGCCCGCTCGACAGCCCGCGCAAACGCCGCTTCATCAGCAATCAAGTGATCTGCCGGCAAAAACAACAAGGTGGCGTCCTCGCCGAAGGCTTCTGTAGCTTGAAGCGTCGCAAGTGCCATTGCAGCGGCGGTATCGCGCCCCATAGGCTCCAGAAGAAACGTATTCGCTCGATGCGGCGCGCCCGTGTCCGCATACGCATCGACGGTCAGAAAAAGAAAGTCGCGTCCAGTAACGGTGAGAATATGGGAAACGCCATCAAGCGCGGCGACGCGTCTGTAGGTTTTCCCAATGAGTGTTTCGCCATCAGGAAGTTCAATGAACGGCTTGGGAAACGCCTCGCGCGAAAGTGGCCACAAGCGTGAGCCGGCGCCGCCGCTCATGATAACCGGAACAAGCGTCATGCTATTAAATCACCTTACGTTTTCCAGAGCAAAGGCCAGACCGCGCGATAGCAGCTCAGCTGCGCGGTCATCGTCGTGGGCTTCCACATAACACCTCAGTTCCGGTGCGTTGCCCGAAGCTCTGTAATGGACCACCTCACCCGAGGTGATGAAAATTTTCACACCATCGGTGGCATCAGAATGCGAACAATCTCCTAGTGAAGAGAATGCCACTGCGATACCTGAGTTCCTGTCTTGCAATTGGGTCAAAAAGGCGGCGCTTGCTTCCGGCGCGACCTGCATGAGTCTATCGCTCTTCGCTGCTCGGAAGCCGAACTGCGATGCGATGTAAGACAAGGGCTTTGCCTGTGCGCCTATAGAATCCAGGCAGGCTAAAACAGGCAGAAAGGCATCGCGAGTTGCCAATGGCGCGAGGGTATTGCCATCTCGTTGTACAGAACTTCCGAGCAGCACCCCCCCGTTGGCTTCGAAGCCTACGACGCGAGCAGCCCCCGCAACCCGCGCGTCTTCCATGCCCGCGATGACGAATGGCGATCCGACTTTCGTTCGCACCACCTTTTCGAAGCGACCGCACGTTTCCAGAGCTGAGTTGGCAGTTACCGGCGTGACGATGCAATCCGCCTTCAGCCAGTCAGCGGTAATGGCGCCGACAAGATCGCCTCGTATAAAGCGACCCTTCTCATCAGCAATCAGCGGCCGATCGGCATCTCCGTCGGTAGAGACGATTGCATCGAGCTTGTTCTCAACGGCCCATTGCCGAAGAAGCTCGACGTCTTCGTCACGCAATGCTTCGGTATCCACGGGGATAAAGCGATCGGAACGGCCGAGAGGGAGCACTTCCGCTCCAAGCTCTTGCAGCACTTCGACCAAAATATCCCTTGCAACCGAAGAGTGCTGGTAAATGCCAACCGTGAGCCCGCGGAGCGTCTTCCCCCCCAGAAAGTCGAGATAACGCGCGCGATAACGCTCGATGGCCGATACATCGGTTTGCCCCATCCCGCTTCGACGAATGGGAAGGTCCGACGAAAGCTCAGCATACGCAAAGGAAATTGCAGCCTCGTCAGCTTTGTCGATTTCGCCATCGGGGCGAAAAAATTTCAGCCCGTTTCTATCGTCGGGTATGTGACTTCCAGTAACCATCACGGCGGGAGCGCCTTGCATAGACGCGTAGTGGGTCAAAGCTGGTGTAGGCAGGGTTCCGCAATCGACTGCCACATAGCCCGCATCTTCTATTGCAGCAGCAGAAAGTGCTCTGATGCCAGCACTCGACCCACGCAGATCCCTCCCGATGAAAACCTTGTCGGTGTGATCAAAACATCCTCGTGCCCGCATCACCTCGATGAAAGCCCGGACGTACCGATAGGCCGGGGCGCCATCCAATTCATCGGCGAGCCCCCGCAGCCCGCTGGTGCCAAACTTCAATGATGATTGCACTGTGATCTCAATTGACCGTCAAACATGAAACAACTGAACGGCGGTGTTTAGAGCAACTGGTCGCCTTAGCCAAGCCATTCGGGATCACGCGATATGAATACGCGCAACGGCCTGTCGGCGTTCTTGCCATCGACTGTGCCCAGTCGGTAAGTTGCCGCTACCGTCCAGCGTCGGGCGCAGCGCTCTACGGCGCCCTTCTCTCCAAATCCGTCCCTTGATCGGATTTCAATCCAAGCCTGTCTGGGCACCACCGATTGTCTCCTCCAACCCGGTAAAAAAAGCCCCGCGACGTGAGCTGCGGGGCTTCTGTTGGGTTATTTGGGTGGCCCGCTATCTGAGGTGTGCCTCTTGGCGTGCCTGGCAGGTTCCGGCGACTTCGGTGCAGATTGGCGTGGTTGTGGTTGCGATGGTTTCGCCGTTGCTGGTGAAGTTGACGATCAGGCCGGCGGGCGCCGCGTCGAGCGGAACGTCCGTTTGCTTGTGGCTGACGAAGGCGGCGAAGGTGACGAGTTCGCCGGT
>NZ_VSZS01000046.1 GCF_008180155.1 Neoaquamicrobium microcysteis
CCGGTTCCGGATTTCTGTCTCATCTTCGCTCCTTTGAAAGGCTACGATGAACCAGAAATCCTCCGTTCTCAGTTAAGCCGATTTGGTCCCATCAGTGCTGACGCCGGACAGGCTGAAGCGGGTCGTTTCATCCCTCGCTCGCCAGAACCTCTTCTGCGACTTCCAGGAAATTCTGAAGGGTGCGGTGCTGGGGTAGCCCTTTCTTGCGCCAGCTGACAAGGGTTTCAATCCGGGGGCCGGGTTGATCCAGCCTCACAACGGCGACGCCGCGGGTGGTATAGAGCCAATCGCTTTCGACATAGAGCGTAACCCCAAGACCGGCGGCAACAAGGTTGATTATGCCATCGCTGTTGAGCGATTCCTGAATGATGTTCATTTCGAAGCCATTATCGCGACAATAGCTCAGGATAAGCTGGTGGAACGCCCCCCATGTATCGTGCCGCCCCATCACAAAGTCTTCCAGCGTAAGTTCCGAAAGCGGAATCGCCCCACGTTCTGCAAGCCGGTGGGTGTCGGGGACCACGGCAACAAGGCGCTCGCTGCGGATGAGATTGCTATCCACTTCCGTATTGGCTGCAGGGCCAAGGTGAAACGCAGCATCGAGCCGCCCCTGAGCAACCTGCTTGACCATTTCCGGGGACGGGAACTGGCCCAGCCAGATTGACACCTGCGGATAAGCCGCGCGAAACCGGCGGACGATGACCGGTAAAAGCCCGTACATGGCGAAGTCGTTGTAACCAATGCGAAGTTCACCCACGACGCCTTTCTCGGCCTGCCGGGCAAGTACGACGGCATTGGCCAGGCTGGGCAGAAGGTCTTCAACGGCGTGGCGGAATATCTTGCCGGCATTGGTGATTGTCACCGTCCGGGTCGAGCGCTCGAACAGCTGCACTTCCATCATCCCCTCAAGATCCTTGATGGTGCGGGTGAGCGCCGGCTGCGCAACACGCAGCCGTTCGGCGGCTTTACGGAAATTGAGTTCGTCCGCCACCATCTGAAAGGCGCGTAGGTGCCGAATCTCTATGTTCATTGCCGCGCTGTTCCTGAGCAGACGCACCGATTCTTATTGATGCTTTAAAGTTATCAATGATTAATAAACTGATATTATCCACGAATAGGAAAGTCAAATATATAAGCCCATCGAACAAGGGAGGAGCGGATGTTCCGTATTTCATCGCTGATTGCCGGTGCTTCACTGCTGGCTTTGACTGCAACTTCGGCTTTTGCCGACAAGAATGACGATACGCTGCGCATTGGTTGGGGTGGCGACGGCGTGATGATCAATGCCGACAACTATCTGGGCGGCACGCGCACCGGCATATGGTTCACCAAAATGGTGTGGGACACGTTGATCGAGCGCGACAACGCCACCGGCGAATATAAGGGCTCGCTTGCAACCGCATGGCAGTGGGTTGACGACAAGACGCTGGAACTGAAGCTGCGTGAAGGCGTCAGCTTCCACAATGGCGCAGAATTCGGCGCTGATGATGTTGTCTTCACCTACAATACGATGTCCGCCGAAAACAGCGGCGCGCGGTTCCGCGCCATCGTCGACTGGATCGACCATGTCGAGAAGGTGGATGCCATGACCGTGCGCATCCACACTAAGGAACCCTTCCCGCAGGCGCTGGAATTTCTTTCCGGCCCGATGCCGATCTATCCGCATAAGTACTATGCGCAGGTCGGCAGCGTAGGCATGTCGAACAAGCCTGTCGGCACCGGCCCTTACAAGGTCGTGGAGATGAAGCCCGGCGAGCAGTACACGCTGGTGCGCAATGACGATTACGACTGGGGAAGCCCCAAGAGCAAAGCGAAGATCACCAATGTGATCATTCGCGAAATCCCCGATGCGCAGACGCAGGTCGCGGAACTCATGTCCGGCGGCATCGACGTGACAGCCGACATGTCACCCGATCTGGTGACGCGACTGGCCGGCGTGCCGGGCTTGGAAGCGAAGATGTCTGAGACCTTGCGCATCTTTATCATCGGTCTGGATGCAGCAAAGCGCGCCAATAATCCGGCGGTCAATGATGTGCGCGTCCGTCAGGCGCTGAACTACGCAATCGACCGCGACGGTATCGTGAAGAATCTGATGGCGGGTGCAGCCCGAACCCTCAGTACGCCGTGTCATCCGCTGCAGTTCGGCTGTTCGGAAGAGGCTGCAGTGAAATACCCCTATGATCCGGAGAAGGCGAAAGCCCTGCTCGCAGAGGCCGGCTTCGCCGACGGGCTGGACCTGACCATGTATGCCGAAGCACCTGCCAAGGAAGCCGAAGCCATTATGGGCAATCTCGCGGCTGTCGGTGTCAGGGTGAGCCTGAATCGCGTCCCGTATGAGGCCTATCGCGATGCCCAGATCAGCGGTAAGGCACCTGCCTTCCTGTTCAACTGGGGCTCCTATTCTCTGGCCGACGCTTCCGCCTCGATCAGTTTCTTTTTCAAGGGCGGCGAGGACGACTTCGCGCAGGACAAGGACGTTATCGAGTGGCTGAAGACCGGAGACTCGGTCACCGATCCGGCAAAGCGCAAGGAAGTCTACGCCAGCGCAATCGGGCGCATCACAAAAGAGGCGTACTGGATTCCGCTCTTCAGTGGTGTTCGTGGCTATGCGTGGGACGCCGATCTAGACTTCACACCTTACGCAGACGAGATCCCGCGCTTCTACGAATATAGTTGGAAGTAGTGTGAAGCCTGAGGAGTGGCTGAAGTGACCAGCTTCATCATAAAACGGCTGGCGAGTGCGGTGCTGACGATCCTTGTGGTCTCGGCGCTCACCTTCTCGCTTGCATTTCTTGCCGGCGACCCGGCCATCGCTATTGCCGGCAAGGATTCATCTGCTGCCGACATTGCGAGGGTACGCGAGTATTACGGTTTCGACCGCCCGGTCGTGATCCAGTACGGCGAATGGCTGGCCAAGGCACTGACCGGTGATTTCGGCCGCTCTTTCCACTATCAGCAATCCGTTGCTGACATGCTTGCCTCGCGCCTGCCCATCACCTTCGGGCTGGGCGTGGCGGCCATCATTTTCGCGCTGGCAATCGCTGTGCCGCTGGGCGTTGCGGCTGCGGCGAAGCCCGGCGGCCTGATCGACCGGTTCGCGCTCGGGCTGTCGGTGTTGGGACAGGCAATGCCCACCTTCTGGCTGGCGCTGCTGCTGGTGGTGCTTTTTGGCCTCACCCTGCGCTGGCTGCCGATCTCCGGCAACGCAACATGGCAGCACTTCGTGATGCCGACGATTGCGCTTGGCACCTTCGCTTTGCCAGCACTTTTGCGTATCACCCGTGCAGGAACGCTGGACGCGCTGCGCTCGGACTATGTGCGCACCGCCCGCGCCAAAGGATTGGGCGCAGGCAAGGTGCTGTTTCGCCACGCGCTACGAAATGTGATGATCCCGCTGGTGTCCATATCGGCGGTTCAACTTGGAGCGTTGCTTGCGGGCTCGATCGTCATCGAACAGATTTTCGCGCTGCAGGGTATCGGCGCACTCAGCTATGACGCGACGCTACGGGCCGACCTGCCGGTGGTGCAGGCCATCACCCTGATTGTGGCCGTTTTCTATGTGCTGCTTACGCTGGTTGCAGACATCGTCAATGCGATCCTCGATCCGCGCATCCGGGAGAGTTGGTAAATGGCGAAGCCCGTTCAGTCAAATACAGGCTCCGGCCTGCTCCGCAGGCTTGCTTCGAACGCGCCCGTTTTGATCAGCGGCAGCATTCTTCTGGCACTCGTTGTTATCGCCGTGGCAGCGCCACTGCTTGCGCCCTACGACCCCTATGCACAGGATCTGTCACGCCGCCTGCTGCCGCCCATCGGTTATGCCGGACACGATCCGGCGCATTTTCTGGGAACAGACGGTTTCGGCCGCGACTATCTTTCCAGGCTGATCTACGGCACGCGCATTTCGCTGCTGATCGGCTTTTCGGTTGTGCTGATAGCCGGCTTCATTGGTACGACAATCGGCTTGCTTGCTGGCTACTTCGGCGGCAAGGTCGATCAGGTGCTGATGTTCGTCATCAACACCCGGCTGGCAATGCCGGTGTTTCTCGCGGCAATGGCGGTCGTCGTGGTTTTCGGAGCGTCTTTGACCGCCACGGTTCTGACGCTCGGCTTTTTCCTGTGGGATCGTTTCGCAGTGGTTATCCGCAGCACCACACAACAGGTGGCCGCGCAGGATTTCGTGCTGGCGGCGCGTAGCGCGGGTTTTTCCAATACACGTATCCTGACCCGCGAAATCCTGCCGAATGTGCTGAGTTCTGTCGTGGTCATCGCCACGCTGGAAATGGGTTCCGCCATTCTGCTTGAGGCCGCGCTGTCATTCCTCGGCTTCGGCGTGCAGGAGCCGACACCCTCCTGGGGCCTCATGCTGTCTCAGGCGCGTGAGCAACTCTTCTTCGATGCCTGGCTCATCTACCTTCCGGGCCTGGCGCTGCTTTCCCTTGTGCTTGCCGTCAACATATTCGG
The DNA here is from genome assembly GCF_008180155.1 of Neoaquamicrobium microcysteis. Taxonomy (GTDB): domain Bacteria; phylum Pseudomonadota; class Alphaproteobacteria; order Rhizobiales; family Rhizobiaceae; genus Aerobium; species Aerobium microcysteis. Next base: position 4,462 of record NZ_VSZS01000046.1, read on the forward strand.
TGACGGCCTGCGCGATCTGCTGGGGGCGAGGGACCGCACATGAACGATACCGTTCTTTCCATACAATGCCTGTCGGTAGCCCTGCCAGAAGGCGCCGACCGCAGGCTGGCGGTCGATGATGTCAGCCTGGATCTGCGCAAGGGCGAGACGGTCTGCATCGTCGGCGAATCCGGCTCGGGTAAGTCGATCACTGCCTTCTCCGTGGTGGGGCTTCTTTCACCGCAACTGGTGCCTGTGGCCGGCAAGGTTCTGTTCGGCGGCAATGATCTGCTGAAAGCTCCCGCTGCTGAAATGCGCAGGATTCGCGGCGCGCGTATCGCAATGATCTTTCAGGAGCCAATGACGGCGCTCAATCCTGTCTTGCGCTGCGGCCAGCAGATTATGGAAATGTTCGAAGCCCACGGATTGCACACGCACCGCGCGCGCAGGGCGAGGGCAATTGAACTACTGACGGAAGTCGGGCTGCCCGATCCCGCCAAGGCGTTCAGTGCTTTTCCTCATGAACTGTCCGGCGGACAGCGACAGCGCGTCATGATCGCCATGGCGCTCGCGCTCGAACCGGATGTCATCATCGCCGACGAGCCGACGACGGCTCTCGATGTGACCACGCAAGCGCAGATCCTTTCCCTGCTCAAACGGCTGCGCGAAAATCATGGCACGGCTATTCTCTTCATCACGCACGATTTCGGCGTGGTTGCCGAAATCGCCGACCGCGTGGCGGTGATGCACCGTGGCAAGGTGGTGGAAAGCGGCCCGACCGTCGATGTGCTGAACGATCCGCAGGAAGCCTATACGCGCGACCTGCTTGCCGCCGTGCCTGCCCTGACACCGCCTGCCCCTGCCGGAAAGCCGGATGCGGAGATCGTTCTATCCGGCCTGAATCTGAACAAGACCTATCGTGGCCGCAGTTTCTTCAACCGCCGCGATGTTCCCGCACTCACCGATGTCAGCTTCGACCTTTATCGTGGCGAGACGTTGGGCATCGTGGGTGAGTCCGGCTCCGGCAAATCCACCCTCGGGCGTTGCCTGATGCGCCTTGCCGACCTTGATGCGGGTGAAATCATCGTTGACGGCAAGGACCTGCACGCCCTGTCGGAACGCGCGTTCCAGCCCATGCGCAAGACGATGCAAATGGTGTTTCAGGACCCGTTCGCGTCGCTCAACCCGCAACGCACGGTTGGCCGCATTATCGCGGACGGCCCCATCGTCCATGGCAAGGCTGAGAGCCTCGCGCTTGCACAGGCCGAAGAGCTTTTGTCCTTCGTCGGCCTCGACCCTTCATCAATGAACCGCTACCCGCGCGAATTTTCCGGCGGACAGCGCCAGCGTATTGGCATTGCCCGTGCCCTTGCTCTGGAGCCGAAGATCATCATTGCCGACGAGCCGGTTTCCGCCCTTGACGTTTCGGTGCAGGCGCAGGTGCTCAAACTCCTTCGGGGACTGAAGGTGCGGCTTTCCCTGTCCATGATCTTCATAACGCATGACCTCAGGGTTGCGGCCCAGATCTGTGATCGCGTTGCTGTTATGCAGCGCGGGCGCATCATCGAAATGGGACCGACGGCTGAGATCTTTTCCAACCCGAAAAGCGAATATACGCGCGCCCTGCTGGCGGCCATTCCCGGCCAGGGCTTAGGCGCGAAACAAGCATTTGAAAGTGAATTGCCCGCATGACTGCCCCCAACGCCATAAACGCACCCCCTCGTCCCCTCATCTGGGATGCGCATGCATGTATGCCTATCCTGCCAAATCAGGATTTATCAGAGTTGGAGCGCTACCGCGCGATCGGCGCCAGCTTCGTATCCATTAATGTTGGCATGGACTTCAACCCGCTGTCACAAATCATTCGCGTCATTGCCGGTTTCCGCGATTGGCTGGGCCACAACGCAGATCGCTTTACGCTGGTGGACACGGTGGAAGACATCATGGCCGCCCATTCCAGTGGCCGCCTTGCCGTCTCCTTCGATCTCGAAGGTTCGATGATGCTTGAAGACGATCTGGCCATGATCGGCCTGTTTCGTGACCTGGGCGTACGCCAGATCCATCTTGCCTACAATCGCAACAACTCGATTGCCGGCGGCTGCCATGATGTCGACCGCGGCCTCACCCCACTTGGCCGAGAGGTGGTGCGCGAGATCAATGCCGCCGGCATGATGATGGACTGTTCCCATTCAAGCCGGCGAACCAGCCTTGAGATCATGGAGATTTCCAGCAAGCCGGTGATCTTCTCTCATGCCAATGTGCGTGCGCTGAAGGATCACCCCCGCAATGTGGATGACGAGCAGATCGATGCTTGCGCGGCAACAGATGGCGTCATCGGCCTGTCCGGCATCGGTATTTTTCTTGGCGACAATGACATCAGCGTCGAAACGCTAATGCGCCATGTCGACTATCTGGCAGAGCGTGTCGGGCCGCGCCATATCGGCTTCGGCCTCGACTTTACCTTCGAGGCGCTGACCGGCGACCTGCCCCCCGGCGAGAACACAGATCACTGGTGGCCAGCATCCCTCGGCTATGACCTTGGGCAGATGCGCTACATGGAACCTGAACGTTTTCTCGACATCGCGGAAGCGCTGGACAAGGCGGGCTACCGCCGCGACGACATCGATGCCATGCTCGGCGCTAATTTCCTGCGCGTGGCCAATGCCTCATGGTCGAGGCCGGCTGCGTGATTGCTATCGGACGAAAGCGGATATAGCCCTGAAACAGTTCAGGCGACCGACGAGATATTGTCCCAGCGGGTGGTGTAGCTGGGCATTAGTCGCCGTTCTGTCCGGCATGGCCGGGTTGATCAGGGTGCTGTCACGTTGTTTGAAGCATGGGCGCGTGGCGTTGGCGCCGCACTTTTCAGGCAAGCCGTGCACTCACGGCTTCCCACTCAGCCATGGTCTGGCGTCGATGATTTCGGAGTTGTTCGGCGGAGCGGTTGGCCTGGGATGGAACGAAGAGGTTGCGGACGGCGGAGAAGATCGACACGAAATATTGAAGCGAGCCGATCGACCGAAAACCCTGCCGGGTTCGCTCCCGCTTTCGAAACGGCAGGTGGGAATTCTCCGCCCGGTTGTTCAATCCCTTATGGGGAGCATGAAAAAGTTGGGGGTGCCGTCGGCCATGGGTTAGCGTGGCCACCATGTCTGATGATGGTGCATCTGGTGTTTACCGCCTGAAAGTGAGCCTGCGACGGATTTCGCCGATGATCTGGCGTCGGCTGCTTGTCCCGGAAGAAATGACGCTTTTCGGGCTGCACCGAACAATCCAGATCGCCTTCGGCTGGGAGGATTATCATCTCCATGCTTTCAAGCTGCACGGTCGGCGTTATGGCACGACGTGGACAGGCGAGCGCCACCGAGACGCGACAGGCAAAGAGATAGCGCTTGTCGATCTCCAACTGCGCGTGCGCCAGCGCATTTTATACGAGTATGATTTCGGCGATCTGTGGGAACACGAGATCCGAGTTGAGGACGGGCTCGAGCGAGAGGCTGGCAAGGTCTACCCGATCTGCATTGCCGGCGCGCGTGCCGGCCCGCCCGAAGATATTGGAGGCCCGAGAGGTTATGAGGTGCTCATCCATCGGCTCCGCTTCGGCGACGTCGAACGGCTATTTGGCGACGATGAAGAAGACATCGGCGAGGATGACGATGATCCACTGCGCGTCTTCGAACCTGAGCGCTTCAGCCGGCGCGAGGTGAATGCGGCTCTGAGACGCGAATTTTCCGAGACCAGCGGGGGCTGACCCTGATCGGGCGAAATGCTTCCCTCTTCAGCAGACAGGGAGGGATATGGATGCGATTTGCAATTCAACTCATGATCGACAGAGGCGATGCAGCCGGCGAGACCCAAGAGATTATCAGCTTCGAACGAACAAATGGTGCGTTGTTGATTGATGAGCTTGGCTTGTCGCTTGAAGAAGCGAAGTCGGCACTTGCTGCACTCCAGATCGCGATTACCGATGCTCAGGTGATGGATCATTCCCGACGCGGGCGGCCATGTCCGTGTTGCCATCAGCCGCGGCAACTCAAGGACAAACGCACAATCACCGTGCGCACGTGCTTCGGCAAGCTCGCCTTGCCAAGTCCGAGATATCGATGCTGCCGATGTCACGAGGGGCCCGGCGTTGTCGCCCCTGTCGTGGCCGCTTTGCCCGAACGCGTCACGCCTGATCTCCTTGCGCTTGAGGCGCGTTGGGCATCGCTAACGGCCTACGGTGTCACGGCCGCTTTGCTGGCAGACGTATTGCCGATCGACAAGGCCGTGAACGCGTCGACGATCAGAAACGACGCAATGCGTGTCGCCGAACGCCTCGAAGCCGAACTGGGAGCATAAAAAAGTTGGGGGTCGCTTCGGTCGTGCGGTAGCGTCGGGGGCATGTCTGAAGATGACGCATTCGTGGTGTACCGGCTCAAGGTGAGCTTGCGCGGTATTTCGCCGATGATCTGGCGACGGTTGCTCGTGCCGGCGCAAATGACGCTCTACGAACTGCATCGAGCGATCCAGCTCACGTTCGGCTGGGAAGACTATCACCTGCATGCGTTCAAGCTGCATGGGCGCGAGTACAGCTCGACCAGGACTGGTGAACGCCACCGCAGCCCGTCTGGCGATGAGGTCAGGCTTGCGGACCTTCAACTGCGCCTCCGGCAACGGATCGTCTACGAGTACGACTTCGGTGACATGTGGGTCCACGAGATACGGGTCGAGTCGAAGCTAGGGCGAGAGGACGGCACGACCTATCCGACCTGCATTGGCGGCGGCGGTGCAGGCCCACCCGAAGATGTGGGCGGTTCATTCGGCTACTACGCGCTGCTCGCTCGATTGGCCGACGAAGAATACGAAGACGATGGATTGTCGGCCTACGATGCCGAACGATTCAGCCGGCGTGAAGTGAATGCTGCTCTGAGGCGCGAACTGTGGATTGCCGGTCGCTGACTGCCGACGACAGGCATCGGTCAGCGTGTTTTCATCTCCTGGTGCAGAAGAGGGAGGGCGCGAATGCGGTTCGCAATTCAACTCGTTATCGACGAAGCCGACAGTCCGATCAAAACACAAGAGATCGCCAGCTTCGACCGGGTGGATGGAGAGCTTTCGATCCACGACCTTGGTCTGGCGATGACGGAAGCGAAGTCTGCGTTGGCTGCGCTTCAGGTTGTGATCGCCAATGCGCAGGTGATGAACTACTCTTCCTCGAACGCAAGGATGCGGGCGATCTCATTCAGATCGCCGACCACTGGTACGGCAACGGCCGGGGCAAGCTGCATTCGAACTTTGAGATGATGGACAATACCGGCCAGCGGCTGCGTCTGAGATTGCCGACCGCGCTGCCGACGACTTCTTGGTGAAGCGCGGCGGCGTTTCCGTCTGACGGGGAGTTAGCTCACACCCGGTCGGCATCCGGCCCGACTGTCAGTCGATAAAGCCTCGCCTTGCCGCGACCGCTGGAATTCTTCGTCCATTGTGCCGCGATGAGACCGCGCTCGTCGAGCGCGGAAAGGACCTGCTCGACCGCGCCCCTTGTCATGCCCGTCGTTTCGACGATTGTGGAAACCGTCAATGGCGCCTCCCGCGCGGCGAGATCCATCAGCAACACCATCATCCCGAACTGGCGCAGCCGCGCACCAGGTGTCTCGTCGCGCAGGCACGTCGTCATGATATTGTGCAGAGCCAGATCCAGCCTGAGCTGGAACGCCAGACGAGCCAAGGGTGCGCGCAGATCAGAGTTCATCGGATGGTTTCGAAGCCATCGCTCGCGGTACGCCCCCGCTCTGCGATGCTCATTGACCCCTTGGCGATCGGGGAGTTCGAAACCGTGGTTAGACGGCCCTGAAGCCTTTAGCTCGGTGAGCCTGTTGTATACGCCACAGGCTCCCCGACCATAAGGATCAAGGAGTGTGGTGCCGTCACGGCCGACACCAACCGCTAACCAAGGGTTTCGACGCCCTTGAGACGGTGCGTGGCCGCCTCGGGCGCATGCATACCGAAACTCAACGGATTTGTCGCGGCCGACATGCGGGAAAGACGGGCCGGCTGGATCGCAGATGCAGGATTTGCCCGATTCTCAGCTTTTGCGCATGAGCATTTCGCTCGAAGTGCCGGATATGAGTTCCTCAAGCCCAGATGGACCGGGAATGGGCCCCTACCTTCGGCGTCGGGCTGGCGGGATAGCTGAAGCCCGAGAAGGCTTTCACCCTTTGGGCGTTCATCCCTGACGCGGGTAGAGGCGCTCGGACGACGTCGCTGCTGGTGTCAGCTGAACTTGAGCCCCAGCTTCTTCCGTTTTCGAGCGGATGGCGGTGACTTCGACCGGAGCAGCCTTTTGGCCGAGGCCCGCACTCTTTGCCAGCGCAGATCGCGATTCCGAATAGGTCGGCGCGACCATCGGATAGTCGGGTGCCGGTTCGATCAGGTCGGCGGAAGCCGCCGTGGTGTCTTCCGTCACGCTCCTGTCCGTGCAGGCAATATCGCCAGGGCGTCATATCGTGGCGATATCGTTGGTACAGGAAGGGGTCGTTTGCGGGAGGGGGCGAAATCCTACGCTAAGCCAAGAACGCGCTTCCCATAGTCCCTGAGTTCGCCTTTTGGGCCGACGTAGCGATAGAGAGTGACGCGCTCGATCCCGAGTTCCTTGCACAGATCGGAAACGGAAGTATCGCGCTGTGCCATGGCCGCCTGGGCGAGACGCACCTGTGCCTTGGTCAGGGCGAATTTTCGGCCGCCTTTGCGACCGCGCGCTCTTGCGGCGGCGAGGCCAGCCATGGTCCGTTCGCGGATCAGGTCACGCTCGAACTCGGCCAGAGTGGCGAAGATACCGAACACCATGCGGCCGGATGCGGTGGTGGTGTCGATCTGGGCGCCCTTTCCGGTCAGCACCCGCAGGCCGATATTGCGATCCGACAGATCCTTCACCGTGTTGACCAGGTGAGCGAGCGATCGCCCGAGGCGGTCGAGCTTCCAGACCACCAGCACATCGCCGTCGCGCAGGGATTTCAGGCAGGCGGCCAGTCCGGGCCGATCGTCGCGGCCGCCGGAAGCTCGATCCTCATAGATATTGTCCTGTTCGACGCCGGCGGCGCGCAGGTCGTCGTGCTGCAGATCGAGGGACTGGGAGCCATCGGCTTTGGAGATGCGAGCGTATCCGATCAGCATGTTTCTTAAACGGTGGTTTGAGGGGGGGGCGCTGGCCACGAATGATTTGTTCGCTGGAAATGTATCTCAACCAGCTTCATAAACAAAGCGTCTTGAACATCATCGGATTTTGAAAAAGGAACATGGATGCCGCGTCGCGTCACTCTAACCGATCGGCAGAAGGACGCGCTGTTGCGCCTGCCGACCTCGCAGGCGGATTTGCTCAAGCACTATACGCTGAGTGATGAAGACCTTGGACACATCAGGCTGCGCCGACGCGCTCACAACAGGTTCGGCTTCGCCCTGCAATTGTGCGTCCTGCGCTATCCCGGCCGGGTGCTGGCTCCGGGCGAACTGATCCCAGCAGAGATCGTCGAATTCATCGGAGCACAGCTCGGCCTGCTTGCCGACGATCTCGTTGACTACGCCGCCCGCGAGGAAACGCGGCACGAGCATCTTTCCGAACTGCGGGCGCTCTACGGATTCCGCACCTTCTCCGGACGTGGTGCGCGCGAGCTGAAGGATTGGCTGTTTCGGGAAGCCGAGATGGCGGTGTCAAACGAAGATATCGCCCGTCGCTTCGTGGCGGAGTGCCGACGCACCCGCACGGTTCTTCCTGCAACATCGACGATCGAGCGGCTTTGCGCCACGGCCCTGGTCGATGCCGAGCGGCGGATCGAGACGAGGATCGCCAGTCGGCTGTCCGTGCCCATCCGGGAACAGTTGCTGGCATTGCTCGAGGAGACGGCCGACGATCGGGTGACCCGCTTCGTGTGGCTGCGTCAGTTCGAGCCGGGCTCGAACTCTTCGTCAGCCAACCGGCTGCTCGACCGGCTCGAATACCTGCAACGTATCGATCTCCCCGAGGAACTGCTGGCCGGTGTTCCTGCTCATCGGATGACACGCCTGCGCAGGCAAGGCGAACGGTACTATGCCGACGGCATGCGCGATCTTCCGGAAGACAGGCGGCTTGCGATTCTGGCCGTTTGCGCGTCGGAATGGCAAGCGATGCTCGCTGACGCCGTGGTCGAAACCCATGACCGGATCGTCGGCAGGCTCTACCGGGCATCGGAGCGCATTTGCCAAGCGAAAGTCGCCGACGAAGCGAACGCGGTGCGCGACACCTTAAAATCCTTCGCCGAAATCGGCGGCGCTCTGGTCGACGCACAGGATGATGGCCAGCCGCTGGGCGACGTCATCGCGAGCGGATCAGGGTGGGACGGCTTCAAGACCCTTGTTGCAATGGCAACCCGGCTGACCGCCACCATGGCGGACGATCCTCTCAATCATGTACTCGACGGTTATCATCGGTTCCGGCGGTACGCTCCGCGCATGTTGCGCCTGCTCGATCTGCGGGCTGCGCCGATCGCGCTCCCGCTTCTCGAAGCGGTGATGGCTTTGCGTACTGGCTTGAACGATGCCGCACATACCGGCTTCCTTCGGCCCAGCTCGAAATGGCATCGCCATCTTCGTGCCCAGGCGGTCGGCGACACTCGCCTCTGGGAGATAGCGGTGCTGTTCCATCTGCGCGATGCCTTCCGATCCGGAGATATTTGGTTGGCCCGATCCCGGCGCTATGGCGACCTGAAGCATGCGCTCGTTCCGGCGCAGGCTGTCGCGGAAGGCGGTCGTCTCGCCGTGCCATTGCGGCCGCAAGAATGGCTGGCGGATCGGCAAGCTCGCCTCGATATCCGGTTACGCGAACTGGGCCGCGCCGCGCGCACCGGCACGATTCCCGGCGGGTCGATCGAAAACGGCGTTCTGCATATCGAGAAGCTCGAAGCTGCCGTACCGACCGGCGCCGAAGATCTGGTGCTCGATCTCTACAAGCAGATCCCGCCCACGCGGATCACCGATCTCCTGCTGGAGGTGGATGCAGCGACCGGCTTCACCGAAGCGTTCACGCATCTGCGCACCGGAGCGCCCTGCGCCGACCGGATCGGGCTGATGAACGTCATCCTTGCGGAAGGGATCAACCTCGGCCTGCGCAAGATGGCCGACGCGACGAACACGCACACCTTCTGGGAGTTGATCCGCATTGGACGGTGGCATGTCGAGGGCGAAGCTTACGACCGGGCGCTGGCCATGGTGGTCGAGGCGCAAGCGGCGCTACCAATGGCCCGGTTCTGGGGCATGGGCGCCTCCGCTTCGAGCGATGGGCAATTCTTCGCCGCTACGGAACAAGGCGAGGCCATGAACCTGGTCAACGCGAAATACGGCAATACCCCGGGTCTGAAAGCCTATAGCCACGTCTCGGACCAATATGCGCCGTTCGCGACCCAGGTGATTCCTGCGACGGCGAGCGAAGCTCCCTACATCCTCGACGGCCTGCTCATGAACGATGCCGGCCGCCATATTCGCGAGCAGTTCGCCGATACAGGCGGCTTCACCGATCACGTCTTTGCCGCATGCGCCATTCTCGGCTACCGGTTTGCCCCTCGCATCCGGGATCTGCCGTCCAAGCGACTCTATGCGTTCAATCCATCGGCCGCGCCGGCCCACTTGCGGGCCATGATCGGCGGCAAAATCAATCAGGCCATGATCGAGCGCAACTGGCCCGATATCCTGCGCATCGCCGCCACCATTGCAGCCGGAGGCATCGCGCCTAGCCAGATTTTGCGCAAGCTCGCCTCCTATCCGCGGCAGAATGAACTGGCCACAGCTCTGCGGGAAGTAGGCCGCGTCGAGCGGACGCTGTTCATGATCGACTGGATTCTGGACGCCGATCTCCAACGCCGCGCCCAGATCGGGCTCAACAAGGGCGAGGCCCATCACGCGCTGAAACGAGCCATCAGCTTCCATCGCCGGGGTGAAATCCGCGACCGTTCCGCCGAAGGCCAGCATTACCGGATCGCCGGCATGAACCTGCTCGCCGCCATCATCATCTTCTGGAACACCATGAAGCTCGGCGAAGTCGTCGCCAACCAGAAACGCGATGGAAAGCCGCTGTCGCCCGATCTCTTGGCCCATGTCTCGCCGCTGGGATGGGAACATATCAACCTCACCGGCGAATATCGGTGGCCAAAGCCTTAGCGTAGGATTCCGCCCCCTCCCGCAAACGACCCCTAAGTGCCGGCCAGCGTGCCAATGGTGGCGCGCCCCTTCTGCCGGCGCACTGACAAATAGCGCTCGTGATCCGCTTTCGTATCGAAGACCTCAGCCGGGATATCCGCCTTGGGATGTAGAACCAGTAGGTCGACCCAGAGCCTGGCGAATTCAGGGTCCGAATCCAGCAGTTCCTCGATGATCTGTTCGATCACCTTCGCCTCTCCGGCGGGGTGGTCAACCCAGTCGGCTAGTTGAGGCGGTCGTCCTGCGGTCTCTTCGATGATGCCGCGGCCCAGCGCGTGAAAGGTGGTCACCCGGCATTCCAGGTTTGCCGCATCGACGCCGAGTTGACGGGAAATCCGCTCTTTCAGTTCCTCGGCCGCGCTCTTGTTGAAGGCGAGTACAAGGATTTCTTCGGGGTGATGGAGCTGCCTGTCGAGGACATAGGCCACCTTGCCGACCATGGTGGCGGACTTTCCAGACCCCGCCGAGGCGACCAGAAGGTTGTTGTCCTCCAGACGGATGCAGGCCTCCCGCTGCTGGTCGGACAAGGATCGTCCGTCGAGGTCGTCGAAGAACGGACCGCATCTGGCGAGTTCGGCGGAAACAAACTCATCATTGTACCGATGACGAACGGTTGGATCGGTAAGGAAGGCGAACGACGACGGCAGGGCGGCCTTCAAATGCGATGGCATCATCTCCGGATCGAAGAGGGGATGGGACAATGCTGCTGCGGCTTTGCCCGGAACAGCCGCAATCGCCCGCGCAAGATCGGCGTGGGCCAGATACTGCCGCCGGCGCTCCGTGATGGCCCGAAGCCGGATATCCACCTCGTGCAGTCGGTCAGCCTCAGAGGCAACCAGCTCGAACAGGTGGCTGTTGATGAAGCCGTAGAGATCAGCCGCGAGCTGAACAGCGGCCTGTTCTCCAAGACAGGCAAGACTATCGACACGATGGCTGGATCGAACTTCGACGCAGTGCCATAGCAACGCTTTGCTGACCGAGATGGCAATAACATCGACGCATGGTAGATCGATGCTGCCGCCCGAGACCAATCGCACGATTTTTGGTGTCGAAGCGTTGAGCGTCAGCTTCCACCGTCCGGACGGCAGAAACCGCGCGAAAAAACCAGGCCGATATGTTCGAGTGCGTCCAGACATGCTGGACTAGGTGCCATATCAATGGCTGATCGTCACGCCGCACGTTTTCGGTGTGTAGGCCGGCGAGTGAAGGATCAGTTGGCCCCTCGCGAGCCTGTCCCCTGGGAGAGCGCCAATCTCACGGCGCCTTCGAGAGCGCCTTTGCCGTACTCGCGGTCGAACATCGACGATACCACGACGGGCATGCCGGGGTACCTGAGATGCAACTCCGGGCTGTCTTCGTAGATGGAAATGCCGAAGGGCAGGTAGTCGACTTTTATCCGATAGCCGCAGACGTAGTCGAAGTGAAAGGCGTCGTCCTGGCGGCGCCGTCCCCTGTGGTCGTGCGCGGCCTCGCGCAGGCCCTCATCGAGAATTGCGTTGAGGGCTTCACCCTTGCGGCCATGGGCCTCGATCGCGCCCAAACCGACGGGCTCCGATAAGGCGAGGAGCTCGTTTAGCAGTCGGCGTTCGAATTCGGGCGGAACCCTCTCATTGATCCAGATATAGGTGACGCTCAGTTCTCCATCTTGGTCATGATCGACGATCATCAGTACGCCTTCTCGACTCCCTTGAGCGCCATAGTTGAACTCTTTTGTCGGAATCCAAACAAGGGACTGCCTGCGCGTGCAGTAGGGGATGATGCAGGAATTTGCGTCCCGCTACCTATTCGCCGGAAGCCAGCCAGCGGCAACGGGTCTGTTGTCCGAAGATTGTCACAATTCCGCACGCTGTTTCCTTTTCAGCGCATCGCCGTCATGCGACAAATAATTCAAACTGGCGATCATCCGGTCGCCTGTCGCACGACCACTCAGCGCGGCGACGAGCATACTCTTCCTCGAAACGATTGCGCTCGAAAAACCAGATGCGCATCAGGGGATAGATCTGCTCGTCATAGAGGTGCCGCTGTTCGTCGGTCAGCTGCTCGAAATCCCAATCGTCAAGCAGGAAGGCGACCTCATCTTCCGGTCGGCCGTCATCGAAATAGCCTTCCTCGCACATCTCCTCGAGAATGCCGGCGGCGGCTGTTTCGAACAGCCATTCGTTTTCCTTGTCACCCGACGTCAAACGGAAGCGCGGAGGCTCCTGCACCAGTTCGAGATCGGCCGTATCCGGAATCCTGTCTGGCGGCCATCCGACGCAGCATGCCTTCACGGCCGCTTGGTCGGCCTCGTCCCAGACGCCGCAGATGGCAAGTTCAGCTTCGGGAGCAGGGTTGGGAACCCCTTAATGTCCCAGCCCTCGACGATGAACCGGGCTGTTGCCGCCTGATCGGCCGTTATGCCGGCCTCGTCGAACACCGCCTGCGCGGCAAGCAAACCGCGGTCGATGTCATCGGGCTTGGCTCCCTCGATGTGAATCGTGATGGTCATTTGTCTGTCTCCATCGGCGCTTTTGACAGCCGCAGCGCGGTCTTCCTTCCCTTGCGTTCTCCCTCCTACTTTCGGAGTCCGATTGACTCTTTGTCGGGATGAGAACAAATGTAGAACATATCACAGGCTTTCCGCGTTTCAAGGGTCAGATGAGTATATCGGCGCCCCCTGCTGCCATTTCCGAGCTTCGAGAACGCATCGCGCGTCTCGAAGGCGGAAACGTACGCGCCCGCACGGTTTTGCCGTTCGGGGTGGCCCCGATCGACACGGTTCTGCCGGGAGGAGGATTGGCTTTTGGCGGTCTGCACGAGGTCGCGGGCGGTGGGAACGGCGCCGTGGATGGCGCGGCCGCGGCACTCTTCGCAGCGGGAATTGCCGCGCGCGTGACCGGCAAGGTGCTGTGGTGCGTTACCCGGCCCGACCTGTTCGCGCCGGCGATCGAACAGGCCGGCCTTCCTCCGGGAAGGGTGATCTATCTCGAAGCCGGCGACGAAAAGACCCTTCTCGCCTGCTTCGAGGAGGGTCTTCGTGGCGGTTTTGGCGCTGTCGTTGCCGAGGTCGCCCGGCTTTCGATGACTGCCTCGCGGCGCCTGCAGCTCGCCGCGGAGAGTTCCGGTGCAATCGGCATCGCCATTCGCCGCTGGCGCCGACAGACGGAGGCAACCGATTTCGGCCAGCCGACAGCCGCAGAGACCCGCTGGCGGGTGTCAATACTGCCGTCGACGCCATTGCCGGTGCCGGGCGTCGGGCGGGCGCGCTGGCATCTCGAACTCATCCGATGCCGGGCCGGAGAGAGTGCGGATTTTACAGTGGAGGCATGCGATGCCAAGGGTCGTATCGCTCTTCCTTCCGATGTGGCCGACAGACCGCTTCAGAAGGAAATCGGGCGACGCCGCGCCTCGGCCTGAGACGCCGCTCGTTCTCGTCGGCCGTGATGGAAGCCGCCGTGTCGTGCTCGCGGCCGATGCGGCAGCACGCGCCGCCGGCCTGCGCATCGGCATGCCGGCGAGCAAGGCGCAGGCGCTGGTCCCGGGCCTGATCGTTCATGACGCAGAACCGGAAGCAGATGTCGACGCGCTCGAGCGGTTGGCGCTGTGGGCGCTTCGCCGCTATGCGCCGGTCGCCGCCGCCGATCCGCCGGACGGCATCGTGATCGACACGACCGGCGCCGATCATCTGCATGGCGGCGAGGCGGCAATGCTTACAGAGATGGTGGAGCGGCTTGGCTCGTCCGGTTTCACCGCCCGCGCCGCAGTCGCCGATACATGGGGTGCAGCCCACGCACTGGCTCGCTTCGGTACGCGGGCCACAACTGTGATCCTCTCCGGTGAGACCGCGCGGGCGATCCTGCCTTTGCCGATCGCTGCCCTTCGCCTTCCCGCCGCGACGATCGATAGCCTGCGACGGCTTGGCTTCGAGACAATCGCGGATCTTGCTGGCACGCCGCGCGCATCGCTGGCCTTGCGTTTTGGTCCCGAACCCGGCCGCCGCCTCGACCAGGCGTTCGGGCGGGTCAGCGAACCGATCGAGCCGATCCGGCCGGAGGAGATCGTCGAGGTGCGCCGCAATTTTGCCGAACCGATTGGCGCGCCAGAGACCATCGCCCGCTATACGGGCAAGCTGGTGGCCGAACTTTGCGCCGAACTTGAGACGCGAGGGCAGGGCGCGCGACGGCTCGACCTTCTGTTCTTCCGCGTCGACAACCGCGTCGAGGCGATCCGTGCCGCCACTGCAACGCCGGTTCGTGACACGAAGCGTTTGACCCGGCTTCTCACCGACAAGATCGAGACCATCGATCCGGGGTTCGGCATCGAACTGATGCGGCTTGCCGCGACCGTTGCCGAGCCGCTGCGGGCGAGGCAGATGATTTCCTCGCTTGCCGAGGCGCCCGAGCCCGATGTGTCGGATGTGATCGACATTCTCGCCAACCGTGTCGGCGAGGACCGGCTCTATCGTTTCGCCCCGATGCAGAGCGACGTTCCCGAACGCTCCGTTCAGCGCATTGCGCCGATGGCGCCCGATACCGGCGAGGGCTGGCCCGGCCATTGGCCGCGCCCAACTCGGCTGCTGCCACGGCCCGAGCCGATCGAGACGGTAGCGCTCCTCCCCGACCATCCGCCCGTGACCTTCACCTGGCGCGGGGTGCGCCGCCGCGTGAAGCGGGCAGACGGCCCGGAACGCGTTTTCGGAGAATGGTGGAAGCGCGACGCCGAGCTCGCGGCGGTGCGCGACTATTTCCAGGTCGAGGACGAGAACGGCGAGCGCTACTGGGTCTACCGCGCCGGCGACGGCGAGGATGCCGCGACCGGATCGCACAAGTGGTTCATGCACGGGATCTTCGGATGACTGGCGGAACCCGATATTCCGAGTTGCAGGTCACCTCGCATTTCTCGTTCCTGCGTGGGGCGAGCAGCTGCGAAGAGCTGTTCGCGCAGGCGGCGTTGCTTGGTATCGAGGCGCTGGCTGTCGTCGATCGCAATTCGCTTGCCGGCATAGTCCGAGCACACGAAGCGGCGAAGGCGACAGGCGTCCGGCTGATCGTCGGCTGCCGGCTCGATCTCGCCGACGGCATGTCGGTCCTGGTCTATCCGACCGACCGGCCGGCCTACTCACGGCTTTGCCGCCTGCTGTCGCTCGGCAAGGGCAGGGCCGGCAAAGCCAAGTGTCATCTCGAATGGGATGATGTCGTCGCCTATGGCGAAGGACTGATCGCGGTGCTCGTGCCGGACGAAGCCGATGATCTTTGCGCCGTTCGTCTGCGGTGGCTGCGCGAGGCTTTCGGCGATCGCGCCTATCTGGCGCTCACCTTGCGCCGGCGCCCGAACGACCAGCTTCGCCTTCACGACCTGTCGAACCTCGCAACGGCAATGAGTGTCCGGCACGTCATCACCAATGACGTGCTCTTCCACGAGCCGGCCCGCCGCATGATGCAGGATGTCGTCACCTGCATTCGCCACAACGTCACCATCGATGACGCCGGCTTCCGGCGTGAACGCCATGCCGATCGTTACCTCAAACCTGGCGATGAGATGGCACGGCTCTTCAGCCGTTATCCCGAGGCCCTGGCGCGCACGATCGAAATCGCCGACCGCTGCCGTTTCTCAATGGACGAGCTCGCCTATCAATACCCCCAGGAGAAGACTATGCCGGGGCTGACCGCCCAGCAGGCGCTCGAAAAACTGACCTGGGAGGGTGCTGCCCGCCGCTACCCCGAAGGTCTGCCCGACAAGGTCGTCGGCATACTCAAACACGAGCTACAGCTGATCGAGACGCTCGAATACGCACCGTACTTCCTGACGGTGAACTCGATCGTCCGTTTCGCCCGCAGCCAGGACATTCTTTGCCAGGGCCGCGGCTCGGCCGCCAATTCCGCCGTCTGCTACGTGCTGGGCATTACCTCCATCGATCCCGAACGCAACAATCTCTTGTTTGAGAGGTTCGTCAGTCAGGAGCGGCGCGAGCCGCCCGACATCGATGTCGATTTCGAGCATGAGCGGCGCGAGATCGTCATGCAGTGGGTCTATGAGACCTACGGCCGCGACCACGCAGCACTTTGCTCTACCGTCATCCGTTATCGCACCAAGGGTGCCGTCCGCGACGTCGGCAAGGCGCTCGGCCTGCCCGAGGACATGACCAAACTCCTGTCCTCCCAGATCTGGGGCCATGGCGAGGCTGTCGATGAGCAGCGCGCTCGAGAGCTCAACCTCAATCTCAGCGATCGGCGGCTGCGCCTGACTCTCGAACTGGCAGCGCAACTTGCCGGAACACCGCGGCATCTCTCGCAGCATCCGGGCGGCTTTGTGCTGACGCACGATCGGCTTGACGACCTCGTGCCGATCGAACCGGCGGCGATGAAGGATCGCCAGGTCGTGGAATGGGACAAGGATGACATCGACGCCTTGCGCTTCATGAAGGTGGATGTCCTGGCGCTCGGCATGCTCACCTGCATGAAGCGGTCCTTTGATCTCCTGTCCGAGCACAAGGGAATTGACGTCGACCTGGCCACCATCCCGGCCGAGGATCCGCGCACCTACGCGATGATCAGGAAGGCCGACACGCTCGGCGTCTTCCAGATCGAATCCCGTGCGCAGATGTCGATGCTGCCGCGTATCAAGCCGCGAACTTTCTACGATCTGGTCATCGAGGTCGCGATCGTCCGACCCGGCCCGATCCAGGGCGACATGGTGCATCCCTATCTTCGCCGGCGCGATGGGACGGAAGAGGTGACGTTTCCGACACCAGAGCTCGAGCGCGTTCTCGGCAAGACACTCGGCGTGCCGCTGTTTCAGGAGCAGGCAATGCAGGTCTCCATGGTCTGCGCCGGCTTTTCCGCCGGCGAGGCCGACCAGCTGCGGCGCGCCATGGCCACTTTCAAGCACACCGGCGGCGTCTCGAAGTTCCGCGACAAGCTGGTCAATGGCATGATCGCCAACGGCTACACTCCCGAGTTCGCCGAAAAAACCTTTTCGCAACTCGAAGGCTTCGGCAGCTACGGCTTTCCCGAAAGCCACGCCGCCTCCTTCGCGCTGATCGCCTACGCCTCCTCCTGGATGAAATGCTGGCATCCGGATGTCTTCTGTGCCGCACTTCTGAACTCGCAGCCGATGGGCTTCTATCTGCCGGCGCAGATCGTGCGCGACGCACGCGATCATGGCGTCGAGGTGCGCCCGGTCTGCGTCAATGCCAGCCGCTGGGATTGCACGCTTGAGCCGACCGATATCGAAGATCGCTTCGCGGTCCGCCTCGGCCTACGCATGGTGAAGGGTCTCGCCAATGACGACGCGGCCGCGATCGTCGCGGCGAGGGCCGATGAACCTTTCATCTCGGTCGATGATCTCTGGCGCCGCGCCGGGGTGCCGTCGGCGTCGCTTGTCCAGCTCGCCGAAGCCGACGCATTTCTGCCGGATCTGAAGCTTGCCCGCCGCGATGCGCTCTGGGCGATCAAGGCGCTGCGCGATGAACCTTTGCCCCTGTTCGCGGCCGCTACGTCCCGTGAACACAAAACGGTGCCTGAGATCCACGAGCCTGTCGTTGCGCTGAGGCCGATGACGGCTGGCCGCGAAGTCGTGGAGGATTACGGCCATGTCGGGCTGACCTTGCGCAGCCACCCGGTGTCGTTTCTGCGTGCCGATCTTCATCGCCGCCGCATCGTGACCTGTCAGGAAGCCATGCATGCGCGAGACAAGCGATGGCTGCAAGCCGCCGGCCTGGTGCTCGTCCGGCAACGGCCGGGCTCGGCCAAAGGCGTGATGTTCCTCACCATGGAGGATGAGACCGGCGCCGCAAACGTCGTCGTCTGGGTCAAGGTGTTCGAGAAATTCCGGCGCGTGCTTCTCTCCTCCGCCATGCTCGGCGTGCGCGGTCGCATCCAGCGAGAAGGGGAGGTGGTGCATCTCGTCGCCCACGAGCTGACCGATCTGTCGGCCGAGCTGGCCAGCGTAGGAAACCGCGAGGCGCCGTTTCCGTTGCCGCACGGCCGCGGTGACGAGGCGCACCATGGCGGATCGGGGATCGATCCGCGGGGGCTGCTGAAGGCACGCGATATCGTCGATCCCTACGAGCACATCGACCGGATCAAGGTGAAGACGCGGGATTTCCGGTAGAGACATGGAAACGCTGGCGACAATCCTCCATGCGGATCTCGATGCCTTCTACGCATCGGTCGAGCAATTGCTGAATCCATCCCTGCGCGGGAAGCCGATCGCCGTGGGTGGCGGTGTCGTGCTTGCCGCCTCCTACGAGGCCAAGGCCTTCGGCGTTCGCGGCGGCATGCCGGGAAGGCGGGCGCGCGAACTCTGTCCGCAGCTGATTTTCGTGGGCGGCAACTTCAAGGATTACAAGCGGCTCGGCGACGCCGCGATTGAGGTACTTGGCGATTTCACGCCGCTGGTCGAGCGCATCTCGATCGATGAGGCTTTCGCCGACGTTGCCGGCTGCACGCACCTTTTTGGTTCGCCGGTAGAGATAGCCGTCAAAGTCCGGTGGCGGGTGCGGGAAGAACTTGGTCTTCCAATCTCCGTCGGTATTGCCCGCACCAAGCATCTGGCAAAAATCGCATCGCAGGTCGCCAAGCCGGACGGCCTTGTCGTGGTTGACCCGGGCACCGAGCTAGAGTTCCTCCATGATCTTCCTGTCGAGCTGATGTGGGGCGTCGGCCCCGTGACCAAAGCGAAGCTGACCGAGCTGGGCATTCTCACCATCGGCCAGTTGGCAAACACACCGGGACGCTCGCTCGAACGGCTGCTTGGCCCGGCCGCCGGCGAGAAGCTCTCGGCCCTGGCCTGGAATCGAGACCCCCGCGAAATCCGAACCCACCATCGTGCGCGCTCCGCCGGCGCACAGTCGGCACTGGGAAGAAAGCCGGCTGTCGAGCGTGTCATCAAACCAACGCTGCTGCACCTTGCTGATAGGGTCGCCACACGCCTACGCGCAAAATCGCTTGCCGGCAGCACGGTCACAGCGCGCGTGCGGTTCGCCGACCTGCGCGCCGTGACGCGATCCATGACGCTCGATGTGCCGATCTCCGCCACGGTGATGCTGGCCGAGATTGGCGAGGAGCTGGTTCGCGCCGCGCTTGCCGATCACCCGGAGGAGAGAACGATCACGCTGCTGGCGATCTCGGTGTCACATCTCAGGTCGCAGCCCGAAATCCAGCTCGATCTCCCGCTCGGCCTTCCGGATGAAAGCCGAAGACCTGGCGCCGGCAGAGGCATCGCCCGCTGGACCGCCGATCGCGCTGTCGACGCCATTCGCGAGCGTTTCGGATGGGCGGCCGTGGGCTACGGCTCCGCTGCTTTGGAGATCACCCGGTCGGTTCCCGACGCGTTCAGGGAGCTTGCCGAGAAAGATTTATGACCGTGATCCGTCCTAGGCCGGCGACCACAGTCACATCGTCACCCAAGTGGCGAAAACCTGTTGCCACCCCTCGCAGCCATTGACGACAAGCACAACGAACGGCCCGATTGAGGACAAAGCGGACCTCTCCGACCACGGTTTCGTGGCGGAAAGCGGCCATCCAGATAAGCCAGCCGCTCTGGCTAGTTCCGACTCGCTCTGAGGCTAGCGCGACCCCTAATACTTCGAGGCACCATCAATCATTGCCATAATCAGGCTCGAACTCCATCTCGCGCTCTTGCCGATCCTCGTAGATGTAGTTCAGGCCAGCGGCTTCGATTTCATCGTTACCCATGAGAGTCAGGTCGCACGTCGGGCAGCGAAACTCTTCGCCGGCAAACTCGCGGTCGACGATTTCCCAAATGGCGTACTCATCGCGCTCTTCACTGATGTCCTCACCGGTCTGTTCGCCTGTCATGAAGGCGCGACATTTGCAGGCTGGGCAGCTCTCGATCCAAATCTCGTCGTAGCTGCCCTTGAAGAGGCCAGTCTGATGCTGGGGCGCCCGCAGTTCAGCCTCGGCCGCCAGGCGCGCGCGTTCGGCGTTCTTCAACGTCCCGAACTGCTCCTTGGCGGCTTCAACGCGAAGTTTAACGGCGGCATCGAGGGCTCTAGCCGCCTCGTCGAGCAACTGGCGTGGAGCCTTTGCATCTGCCGCGCCGAGCCATTGCTCGAGCGAAGATCCCATCTGGTTTAAGATCGTATCGCAGGCATGCCAGTAGCGCGCTTCCCAAGCGTCCAGTCTCATGGTCCGGAACGGAAGATCGGCCGAGTGGAGCTCAGCGTTGCGGCGTTCCGCGATGTCCTGACAGAATTTTTGAATAGTCTTGTCGAATCTCGGAACAAGATGCGTGAGGCGCTCGAATAAGGTCTTGGCCGTGATAGTCTTCACGTCGGTCGTCACGTTGACGCCGGCGGCGACGAACATCGACTGCCAGTGGGTCGGATCGACCACGAGGCTCGGATGCTTGCGCGCGAGCGCGGCCTTTCCGAGCAGCTCAAGCGCGAGGGAAGCCCAGAGCTGATATTCGTCGAGATCGCCAGCGCCTTTCCTGGCCAGCGCCCGGCCGATGTAGACCTTCGACTTCGCATGGAGCGCGTCGCCGTTGATCGCGATAAACACGTCGTCAGGCATTGATGAGAATCCTCGCTAGGCGTCGGCCCGAGTCCTGGTCCGACGGCCCGCGCCCGTGCAGGAAGCGCCAGTTGTCGATGATCAGGATGTCGCCCCGGCGCCAATGGTGGGTCTCCGGAGAGCCGCCGATCAGCCGATGTGCGACAAGCCGCAGGGCTGCCTGTCCGCGCTCGTCGACGGCTTCAAGGCAGCCAGGGTCGTATCGAAGAAATGTGCGATCGGAGGATATGATGGTCGAGTAAAAGGAGCGCCGGCCGGTTCGCACAAGGATCGGAGCGCCTTCCAGAAGACGAAGCTCCTCCGGCGAAAAGCCGAGGGTTCGCCAATTGATCAGCATCGTCACGGCGCTGGGCGATCCGGGGTCTATGCATCCCAGAAGGAGATAGCGGCATGGACGCGGTCGATGGCTGAGTTCGACGTGGAACGGCAAGGCGTTCAGGCCATATTGCGCGCTCAAGGATCGCGGATGAGCGTCTTCGAATGTTTGGGGCTGGATCACCTCTTCAAGCTTGCCGGCTCTACCCATGACGCGCGTACCGAGCACGTCCGCGATCCGGCCGAGTTCACTCGCGATAGAGTCCGCGTCGCCGCTTTCTGCCACATGCACGACCCATCCGCGCTGGGCCAGCGAGACCAGGAGTGTCGGCGAAGGAGCTGTCACCTCGTCATGCGTCATCATTGTTCTCGACCTCATCGATCGAGACGGACGCGAAGGCGCCGAGCGCGCTCGCGGAAGGCAGCCTCGCCACCCTCCAGGATGTCGCAGACTGCCTTCCGAATTGCTGCGTTTTCGAGCCCGCCCGCCACATAGCTGATCGGCGGAAGACCGCCGGACGGATGTGGGCCTGCTTCGGCGACGATGATCTGGTCGGCGTCCGTGTTGATGACGAGGTTGGCGTTGTGCGTGACCATGATGACCTGGCGCTTCGCCTTGGCGGTGATGAAGAGCGCTACCAGCTCGTCGAACACGGACTTCGGATCGAGATTCTCTTCCGGCTGGTCGATGATCAGCGGGCGATCGTCCGAATCGTCGAGGGCGAGATAGAGCAGCAACAGCACGATGCCCCGCGTGCCGGGCGAGAGCTTTCGGATGTCGACGCCGTCGTACGAGATCTCGTAGCGAACGGCGATGTGGTCGGTGCCAAAGAGCCAATGCGCGAACTGCTTCGACCAGGCGCGAAACTCGGCCTGCTGCGTCGGGGCATAAGGCGCGTGCGACAGCAGGTCCTTGAGGTATTTGCCCATGAAGGTGGTCATCGCGGCCTGAACCTCTGCCGCAGAGCTGGACTCCCACGCGGATTTGAGCGCCTGCGTCGCGGCCGCGATCAGCGAGCCGCGTCCGTAGAACGGCCCGGCCTTGCGCCGGTCGAGGAGTTCTTCCTCCGCGAATGAGCCCCATTCCTCGACGTCGGCGATCCGTCGCACCGTGAAGCTGAGCTTTTTGAGGGTGCCCGAGGACGCCGCGAGACGCGCCATCAGCGGGGCATAGAGGCCGGCGAGTGCGTTCTGTTCGTTGATGATCGCCTCGAAGACCCGGCCGTAGGTGTCGTCGCGCTCGGCCTGCAGGTCCTTTCGGCGAGCGGCAGCGCCCTGCGCATCGGTGAGCCGGGCTTCGAGGGTCTGAAGCGCGGAATTCTCCTGCGCGATGCGCCCGGTCAGTGCCGAGTATTGATCGCGAACCAGCTTGTCGGCGCTGAACAGCGCTTCAAGGCGAATCATTTCGGTCGCGATCGGTGCGAGCGGGAGAGCCGCGAGATCGGCATTGTCGGCGATCAGCGGGACGTTCGGATCTCCTGGCGGCGGCGGAACGCCATTGAGCTTGGCGACCTCCTGATCCGCCCATTCGATGTAGGCGGTCAGACTTTTGTCGACGTCGCCCTTATAGATCAGCATGAATTCGTCCCATTGCTGGGCGTTCAGGCCGCTATTGGCGTGGCGCGCCTGGGCTTGGCGGAGCATCTCCGGCGAGCGCGTGGCGCGCATGCTCCGAACCTCGTCTTGAAGGGCGACGAACGTTCGGCGCTGGTTGCCAAAGGCCTGGATCTTGCTTCGAAGCTTTTGAGCCGCCTCGCTGAGCCGGGTGTGGCGGCTCGTCTGTGCCTCGGTTCCCTTGACCACGAGCTTGGCGAGGTCGGCGTTGTAATCGGCGATCAGTTTCTTCTTCTGAGCAACCTGCGTAGTGAGCGTCGTGACGAGGCTTTCCTTCTCGAACTCGGTGCCGATACGCTCGGAGATGTCTGAGATCGCTTCGGCTTCGCGCTCACGCGCCTGCCGGAAGCGCGCGGTCTGCTGGTCCCGCAGTTCTGCGAAGTCGATCGCCCATTCGCGATCGTCTTGCGAGTGCGACTCGAAGATCACCCTCTCGATCTCGTCAACGAGGCCATCGGAGACGCCCTTCGCCGAACAGAGCTCCTCGACGAACTGCTGGGACAGATAACGGGCCCGCGGAAACGACATGTGGCCGTTGGCGTCGCTGCCGTCGAGCGCACGCGTGACGGTCGCGCCGCCACCCCATGTGAGCGTCGTGGTCGCGTCGCCGATCAGCCTGCGCGCTCGCGCGAGGAAGGACGGGCTAATGTTCTCGTCCCCATCCCACCCGGAGGGCGAGATCGCTTCGCAGCCCGCTGCGATCACGTCGACCAGGGCAGTCTTGCCCGAGCCACGTGCGCCAATGATCGCTACCAAGCCAGGATTGAGCGGGATATCGGGCGTGACCGCCCAGTCCGCGTCGTCAATCCTGATCTGCGAGATGACCTGCGACGGCATTGCCGAGCGAGGCGGCTGCTCGCCGACATAGGCGCGGCCCTCGGGGTCGATGCATGCCTGGCGGAGGGTATCGAATTCCAGCGCGCCCTTGATCCACGAGAACCGATTGTCGACGGGCTGTCCCACGGACTCTTGGTCGTGCGAGTCGCTGCCATGGAGGCAGGGCTTGCATCCGTCATACCGCGCGCGCAGCTCTTCCACGGTTACGCCGGGTCGCTGACCGAGCCAGAATTCGCGCTGGGCCGGGCTGCTCGAGAAGATGATGTGCGCGAACTTTTCGATCTCCTGGCGCACGGTCGTGTCGGCGGCCTGCCGCAGGCCTGACGTTCCATCACCGGTGCCGCCGGCGACGGCAATCAGGATGTTCTTCTTCGCCCATTCGCTTTCGCCGATAACCTTGCGCAGTTGGTCGAAGTTGACCTTGACCTGCGTCGCACCGTATCGGAGCGCGGCACCGTCATCGATGATCGTCGGATCGGCGCGTTTTCCCAGCTTGATCAGCTCGTCGCGCGTGCAGTCGAAGCGGTCGTTGTGGGCGCCGAATTGCAGGCGCTTGAGGATGCGCTTCACCTCGGCGATGTGATCGGGATCTTCCGGACTGACCAGCAGGTGGATATTCACGAAGCCCGACTTCGCCGCGACGTCGAGGCGCAGTTCGATGTTGGGGAAAAGGAGTTGGACGCCGGGTAGCCGGCCGGCGGCCTTGTGCTTGAGAAATTCCTCGTAGGTGTCGGTGACATAGTAGTCGGTGACTGCAATCGCCTCGATCTTCGGAGTCAGGCCTTCGAGGGTCGTGAGATAGGCGCCCCATGGGTCGGTGGCGCCGAACTGGTTGTTCAGGACGGTGCCGGGTGCGTGAATATGCGGCTCCCATCGGTGCCACTCCGAACCGCGATTGATCATACGCCCCCCTTATCTTCTTCTGTCGCGTCCTGCCCCGCAGTGGCAATCAAGCGCCAGCACACGACAGCTTAACCAACGAAAAGTCCTTTCGCGAAGGCGCTTAGGTCGTCATCCACTTCACCACCGCGATACGCCACAACCTCGGCAACCGCCGCGTTCTTGCAGTCAATGATCAAATGAAGGCCGACAGTGTACTCGTAGTCGCCACCTGCCGTTAGGCCGCAGAGCTTAGCGACATCAAGGTCCACACCTCTGCTGTTTCCAGACTTCTTAACCTCTACGACAGCACAGTTGTAATGGGTACGCCTTCGATGGACTATGATGTCAGGGAAGATCGTGATAGCCGACGTGTCATCCGGGGAGGTCGTGAACTCCTCGGGCCGAGGCAGGTTCTTCACTTTCTCGCCCAGCCGATTGTATTCGCAATCGGTGTGCCACTGGTCAAAGTACGGCTCGATGTAAACCGCTAGCCGATGCGTCAGAGTGCGCTCGTTGACACCAATTTCTAAGAGATCAGGTTCGCTAACGAGAAATCTCCGAGTGGCTTCCGCCAGCCTCGCGATCGTTTCTGAAGGTTCAGGGAAATCGTCCGGACGTTCGGGATCAGTCCAAACTTCCGGCTCCCTTGTCATTAGTGAGGTCTCCAAGCTCTCTGTTGATAAACACTATAGTGCTGACCATCGCTGAGCGCATCGTCGAAACTGGTCGACCTCTGATAGCACCCAACTGCTTGCTCAAACGCATTGCCCTAGGTTTCCTTGGAAGAGATCGTCTGACTATCAAGCGAATGTTCGGTCTGGGGAGCTGCCGTGAATGGCGGCTAGATCTCCACAAGGCGGCTATTCCGGACGTTCACTCTGGACTGCCGCCTCCCACGCGGGCTTACGACCCCGGTACCAAGCATCAGACTTTGACTACTAATCTGCGCCCTGACGAACCGTTTCCGCGACCAGCGATCCCTCCGGCAGGGGCCTGAGCAGTTCGCCCTGCGGCCTGGTCAAATGGAGCCAGGCCGCCCAGTTCTCTGGCTGGAGAACCACCACTTGGCGATCATGGTAGGGCGCGACGTCCGGCCCTGGACTTGTCGTCAGCATCGTGAAGGAGGCTGGGTGATTGCCCTGGGCCTCACGCCATAGCCCGGCAATGGCCATGAAGGGTGCCCCGATCAGGCTGAAGCGGTGTTTGGTCTTGGGATACTTCTTGCCGGTGAACTCGTAGAATCCCGATGCCGGGATCAGGCAGCGCTTGCTGTCGGCGAAGTCTCGCCCTTCCGATCTAAAATTGAAGACCGGCCCCCCCCTTGGGACCCGATGGCGGGAAGCTGAAGTTCATCTGGACGAGTTCGATCATGTTGCCGATCGCACGCATGACCGGTCCCATGTCGTTGATCCTGATGTCGTCCGCCTGGGGCAGATCGAGTTCTGTCTGTTGCGTCGGAATCTCCAGCTCCAACGCCTGCATCATCTGGCAATATTCGACCCAGCGAACGTGTTGCTCATAGGCATTGCACATTCCCCAAGGATAGCGTGAACTTCAAGGTCTTTCGAGGGGTAGGGCGTCTTCCTCCGGAACCGGGCTGTCGGCGAAGCTGAAGCCCCGCGTCGCGGGTCTTCACCCTCCGGGCATCTATCCCTGACGCGGGCCGGGGACGCTCGCGAAGCTGGGGGAGTGTTTCTGGGATGCTGAGGGCGATTTTGGCATGGGTGGAGAGGCGGCATGCGATCCGTCGCCGATGGCGGGAAGACGCCCGGCGCCTCGTCCGGCTCCTCGGCCCGATGGCCTACTATGAGGCACAACGGCTTGCCGCAAGGTCCCGCGCGATCGAAGACGGCCAGTTTCTCCATTGGGCAAAGGTAGCTGCCGAGGTGGCGCGTGTCCGTCGTCAGGGTTTTTGGGACAACCGGCGGCGTGAGCTAACGGAGGCTCTGGTCCATCAGGTTTGTCACATTAGGCCGCTGCATCTCGATGAAGCAAGCGGCGC
>NZ_VSZS01000047.1 GCF_008180155.1 Neoaquamicrobium microcysteis
ACAGCGCCGCTTGCTTCATCGAGATGCAGCGGCCTAATGTGACAAACCTGATGGACCAGAGCCTCCGTTAGCTCACGCCGCCGGTTGTCCCAAAAACCCTGACGACGGACAGCCATCCTCGGTCAGGTTCCACCACCTGGCCGCACGGCGCAGGGCAGCATTGTGCTTGGCGGCCGCCAACTTGTCGGTCTGCCCGAACGCGATATGGGCAAGATACGCGGCCGCGAGATCGGGGTGGTGTTTCAGGACCCGATGATGGCGCTGTCGCCCGTGCATCGCATAGGCGACCAGATGATAGAAGGGCTGGTGCGGCACGAAGGCATTTCGCGAACGCGGGCGATGGTTCGCGCAGCCGAACTGCTCGACCTCGTCGGCGTGGTCGATGCGAAGAATAGGCTCAACGACTATCCTCACCAGTTTTCCGGTGGCATGGCGCAGCGCGCGATGATCGCGGCGGCGCTGATCTGCAAGCCGAGGCTTCTGATCGCCGACGAACCAACAACCGCCCTCGACGCCACGGTGCAGAAGCAGGTGCTGGACCTTCTTCTGCAGCTTCGCGAAACGCTAGGCATGTCCGTGCTGTTCATCACGCATGACCTTGCCGTCGTGGCCCAGCTCTGCGACCGGGTGGGCGTGATGAAGCTTGGCGAAATGGTCGAGGAAGGCACGACGAGCGATCTCTTTTCGGCGCCGAAACACCCCTATACCCGTCAGCTCATGCTCGCACGCGAGATGCTGGACGGACCGATGGAGAAGACGGCATGACCGCGGTGGACGACGTGATCCTGCGGGTCGAAGACCTGCGCATCCGTTATGAAAAGGGCCGCTCCATATGGGGAACCCCGCGATACAGTCAGGTCGTTCACGGTGTTTCGTTCGCGGTGAAGCGCGGCGAAACCTTCGGGCTTGTGGGTGAATCCGGGTCAGGCAAGAGCACCATCGGCAAGGCCATCCTGCGCCAGATACCCATCGTCGGCGGCAGCATCACATTTGAAGGGCAGCGCATCACCGAATGGAAGGAGGGGCATACGCCGCTGTCCTACCGCCGCGCGGTGCAAGTGATATTCCAGAGTCCTCGCCTCTCGCTCAACGCCCGCATGTTGGCCAGGGACACCGTGGCGGAGGCCGTGGCTTTCCACCTCGGCCTCAAGGGCTCGGAGCTCGACCAGCGCGTAGACAGGCTTTTCGATGACGTCGGCCTGCCCCGGCATCTTGGAGACCGTTATCCCGACGAATTGTCAGGCGGACAGCAGCAGCGCGTCGCGATCGCCCGGGCGCTCGCGTGCGATCCGCGCGTGGTGATCTGCGACGAAGCCGTCAGCGCTCTTGATGTGTCTACACAGGCGCAAGTCATTGCGCTTCTGCATCGTCTCCAGCAGGAACGAGGACTCAGCTACGTCTTCATTTCGCACGATCTGGGCGTGGTGCGAAACCTGTGCCATGCGGTCGGCGTACTCAAGCATGGAGCGTTCACCGATATCGGCTCCGTCGAAGACGTATTCGAACGCCCTACCAGTCAGTACACGCGCGAACTCCTCGACGCGATCCCGCGCTTTCCAGGCAGGGCAGCCTGAAAGTTAGAGCTTTCGCGTGGAGCTGCGCACCACTAATTCCGGCGCCAGCACGATGCTGCGTCTTGCACTGCCATCATGGTTGATTTCGCTCATCAGCAGGCGAGCGGCCTCCCGGCCCAACTCTCGATGGCTGATGCGGATGGTTGACAATGGCGGGTGCACCATGTCCACCAAAGGCATGTCGTTGTGCCCCACCACCGATATATCGTCGGGAACCTTCAAGCCCGCCTTTTGCAGCGCGTCGTATGCGCCGAGCGCCACAAGGTCGTTTGAGGCCACCACTGCGGTGACATGTGGCTTCTGTGCCAACAGCGTATTCATGGCGATGGCGCCAGCTTGGCGCGTGTAGGCGCTGCACTCGACTACGGGCGTCTCGGAAGGGTCCAGGCCGAGCGCAATTATCGCCTCGTTGAACCCCTTGCCGCGCAAATAGCCCGTAGACAGGTTCTGCGGGCCTGCAAGGTGACCGATCCGGCGGTGGCCCAGTTGGTGGAGATGGTCGATTGCAAGCCGCATTCCGTATGCGTCATCGGACGTGACGGACGATACACGCATCTGGCTCTCGGCACGGTTTACCAGAACGACGGGCAAACCCTCGCTCATGCACTGCTGGACGAGCTTGTCGTTGCGGCTGACCGTTGCAAGGATCAGGCCTTCCACTCGGCGGGCAACCAGTTCGAACATCATCTCGGTCTGGCTGCGCGATTCCGTTCCAACATCCGCAACGATGGTGGCGAAGCCCGCTTCAGATGTTACTTCGGCGATGCCACTGAGGATGGGCGAGAAGACCGGGTTGCTGATGTCGGGCAGGAACACGCCTATCAACTTGGAGCGCCCGGTGCGCAGGCTTGCTGCGGCAGCGTTGGGGTAATAGCCCAGCTTCTTGGCCGCCTGCTCGATCCGTTCGATCGTATCCTTGCCGATCAGCCGCCTCGTTGAGGGGTTGAGCGCGCGAGAAACCGTCGATGGATGAACACCCAACTCTTCCGCAATCTGCTTGATCGTCGTTGCGCCGACTCGCTGCAAACCGTTATCCTCCGTGGGCTTCCCTTCTAAAGCATTCGATTGCAAAGGGGAAACACCAACGGCTTCGCGCTGCGGTTGAATTGACCGAGAACGAAAGTTTCCGGTGGATTTGCAACAAAAGGCAGGCTGGGAACCTAGATCATCGCCTCGATCAGGAACGGCCCCTTGTTGGAAAGCGCCGCGTCAAGCAGGCGCGAGAATTCGTCGATGGTGGTGGCCCGACCGGCCTCCACGCCCATGCCTCGCGCCATCAGGCACCAGTCGAGATCCGGACGGTCGAGGTCGAGCATGGCACGCGCGTTCTTGCCAAACTGGTTCACCCCGACATTGCGCATCTCACCCTGGAGAATTGCGTAGGACCGATTTGAGTAGACGATAGTGACCACGTCGAGATTCTCGCGAGCCTGCGTCCACAACCCCTGAACGGTGTACATGCCGCTGCCGTCCGCCTGAAGCAGAATGACCTTCTGGTCGGGCCGTGCAAGCGCCGCGCCGACCGACAAAGGGATGCCTATGCCTATGGCACCCCCCGTCAGAGACAGGTGGTCGTGCGGCTGGATGCCCGGCGCAAGCTGGCCGAAAGCGCGCCCCGAGGTAATCGCCTCGTCGCAGATGATGGCGTTTTCGGGCATGCGACGGGCGAGCGCGCGACCGATCGAATCCGGCGTGAGGTCGCCGGTCGGTTCCTCCAGTTCTCCTTGGGTCAGTCTGTTCAGGGCCGGCTTTGCTGATGATGCACCGATCTCCGAGCAAAGAAGCTCCAGCGTCTCCAAAAGATTCGTTTCCGCCCCGCCCAGTTCGATCGCTTTGCACTGCGCCGGCAGAAGCTGGCTGGGCATCCCCGGATAGGCGAAGAACGCGACCGGGACGCCTTTGCCAAGGCAGATCGCTATCTCGAACTCCGCAAGCGCGGCTACGGCCATGCCCACAGGATAGGGCACGGGCCTGATCGCCACCCTTCCCGCTCCGCGCTCGTGCCTGTCAGACTGCTGCGAAAACAGTTCGGCCCCGCTCGCTGCTGCAATCTTGCCGGCGATTTCCAGCGCCTCCTTGCGAAGCGCCTTGCCCGCCAGGATGATTGCGACACGCTTTCCACTCTTCAACGCAGCCGCAGCTTCGCGAATCTTTTCCGGGGATGATGTTGCGGCCGCCGGCACTTCCACAGGCGTGAGATCTTCGGGCTCGGCATCGCCCCACGCAGCGTCGGCAGGAAGGATCATCGTGGATACGCCGCGCCTGCTGACGGACGCGACATAGGCTTCCTCCGTCACGCGGCGAACGGCGGACGCCGTTTCCACACGCCCCACCCATTGAGACATAGGTCGTGCGAGGCTTTCAATGTCGCTGGTGAGTGGCGCGTCGTACTGCACGTGGTAGGTAGCGTGATCGCCGACAACATTGATGACCGGCGTGTCTGCGCGGCGGGCATTGTGCAGGTTGGCCAGCCCGTTCGCCAGCCCCGGTCCCAGATGCAGGAGAGTTGCCGCAGGCTTGTCGGCCATGCGCGCGTAGCCATCGGCAGCCCCCGTCACCACGCCCTCGAACAGGCCCAGCACGCAGCGCATTTCCGGCTTGCGGTCCAGGGCGGCGACGAAGTGCATCTCCGAAGTGCCCGGATTGGCAAAACAGACGTCTACGCCATTGACCAAAAGCACGTCACACAGCTTGTCGGCACCATTCATTGCATCTCTCCTGGGATCGTCACTCTGGTCACTGCGCGCCGGACTACGCTTGAAATCACGTTGTGCGAGCAACGGAACGATGAAAAACCAATGGTGTTGGACGTTCCGGTGCCCGGCTGGCCGATAGTCGGACTTTGCGGCTACGCAGACATTTGCGTAACGAATTTGGTGACGAGGTAGGCGTTGATCGCCTCGGAGCCACCCTCGGTGCCGTAGCCCGAATCCTTGATGCCGCCGAAAGGCACCTCGGGCAACGCTAGCCCGTTGTGGTTGATCGTCGTCATGCCTGCCTCGATGCGTGTCCCAAGCTGCTGCGCGGTATCTGCCGATCCGGTGAAAGCGTAGGACGCAAGCCCGAACGGAAGGCGATTGGCTTCGTTGATGACGTCGTCCAGGGTCGAAAACGGACTGAAAACCGCCACCGGTCCGAAGGGCTCTTCGTTCATGATGCGCGCCTGCGTAGGCACGTTGGACAGAACCGTCGGCTCGAAGAAATTGCCCTTGTTGCCGATACGGCGGCCGCCGGTCTTCAACTCTGCCCCATGCTCTATCGCATCGTTGATGAGCGCTTCCAGCGCCGGAATGCGGCGCTCATTGGCGAGCGGGCCCATTTGGACACCCTCTTCCATGCCGTTACCGACCTTGATCGCCTTTGACGCCTCGGTGAAGGCGCTGACAACCTTATCGTAAACGCTGTCCTGCACCAGAAAACGGGTGGGCGACACACACACCTGGCCAGCGTTGCGGAATTTCGATCCCGCCATCACCTTCACCGCTTTCTCGAGGTTGGCGTCGGCGAAGATGATGGCCGGCGCATGACCGCCAAGTTCCATGGTCGACAGCTTCATGTGCTGGGCGGCGAGCGCGGCAAGCTGCTTTCCCACCGGGGTTGATCCCGTAAAGGAAATTTTTTGGATTACCGGATGCGGGATGAGATATTCGGAAATCTCGGCGGGGACGCCATAGACGAGATTGACGACACCGGCCGGGATCCCCGCATCGACGAAGCATCGGATCAGTTCCGCCGGAGACGCAGGTGTTTCTTCCGGGGCCTTCACGATTATGGAGCAGCCCGCCGCCACCGCGGCTGAAAGCTTGCGCACCACCTGATTGATCGGGAAGTTCCACGGAGTGAATGCCGCGACGGGTCCTACCGGCAGCTTGATCGCCATCTGCGTGACGCCGGGCGCGCGGGCGGGAATGATCTGACCATACGTGCGGCGAGCTTCTTCTGCGAACCAGTCGATCACGTCGGCTGCGGCCAGCACCTCGCCCTTTGCTTCGGCGAGCGGCTTGCCCTGCTCTCGCGTCATTGTTTCAGCGATCGCTCCTGCACGTTCGCGCAGGAGATCGCCCGCTTTGCGCATCACCTTTGAGCGTTCGTAGGCGGAGGTCACGCTCCACACCTTGAAGCCGCGATCTACAGCGTCGAGTGCGGCATCGAGGTCGGCCTTGGTGGCGTGGGCCAAGCGGCCGATTTCCTCTCCCGTGGCCGGATCCAGGACGGCGATTGTCTTGCCCTCCACGCCGCCCCGCCATGTTCCGTCGATAAAGAGCTGAGTGTCGGGATATTTCTTGTCAGTCATGTTCAACCAGCCATTTTTCTTGCAGTCAGCAGGCAGCGCCCGCCCGTAGCAGTGTCTTTCAGGCGACCGAAACAGCCGCCTCGATGGAAGCTTCCAGGATGTCCAGCCCCTCGGCCAGTATATCGTCCTCGATCGTAAGCGGCACAAGGATACGGATGACATTGGCCCGTGTGCCGCAGGAAAGCAGGATGAGCCCGCGCTTCTCGGCCTCCGCGACTATGGTGTTTGTCAGGGACGGTGCCGCATCTTTCGAGATGCGGTCATTGACCATTTCGAAGGCTACCATCGCACCGAGGCCGCGCACGTCGCCGATCTGCTCCATCCCCTGCCGCTGCGAGATCGCGTCTAGACGATCCTTGATGCGCTGCCCGACCACGGCGGCACGCTCGCACAAGCCCTCGTCTTCAATCACGTCCAGGACAGCATTCGCCGCAGCCACTGCCAGCGGGTTGCCGGCATAGGTGCCACCCAGGCCGCCTGGATGAGCGGCGTTCATGATTTCCGCGCGTCCGGTGAGCGCCGACAGCGGGAATCCACCGGCAAGGCCCTTGGCCATGGTCACGAGGTCCGGCTTTACACCGGCATGCTCGAAACCAAACATCTTGCCCGTGCGCCCCATGCCGGCCTGCACCTCATCGGCAATCAGCACGATGCCGTGCCGGTCGGCGACGGCGCGCAAGGCCTGCAAGAACTCCTTCGGAGCGATGTTGAACCCGCCCTCCCCCTGCACCGGCTCCACGATGATGGCAGCGACCCGCTCGGGATCGATGTCCGCCTGGAAGAGACGTTCGAGGGCCGAAAGCGCGTCCTCCACCGTGACGCCCATGAAGGCATTCGGGAACGGCGCATGGTAGATATCGCTCGGAAACGGCCCGAAGTTCTTCTTGTAGGGGGCGACCTTGCCGGTCAGCGCCATGCCCAGCATCGTGCGACCATGGAATGAACCTGCAAATGCGATGACGCCAGGGCGCTTCGTATAGGCGCGGGCTACCTTGATGGCGTTTTCCACGGCTTCCGCGCCGGTGGTCACCAGCATCGTGCGGTTCTCCACACCGGTTGGCGCAATGGCGTTCAGGCGTTCGGCAAGGCGGATATAGCTTTCATACGGCGCGACATGGAAGCAGGTGTGGGTGAAGCACTCCGCCTGTTCGCGTACCGCCCGCATGAGCCTGGGATGCCGGTGTCCAGTATTATTGACAGCTATCCCCGCCGCAAAATCGATGTAACGCTTGCCATCGACATCCCACAGCTCCGCATTCAGCGCCTTCTCGGCATAGATCGAACGGGTTCCGATACCGCCTGCGACAGCGGATACCTGACGGGCGGCAAGTTGGGCGGAAACGGTCATGACAGCACCTTCTGTGAATATGGAAGGACGCTAGCATTGTATAAAATATTGAGCAACGTGATTTCTATCGCCTGTTATAGATAAGGCGGCGTGCAGGCGGAAATCACGATCGTCCGGGCTGACGACAGATTGCGGAAGCGATGCGGCGTGCGGCTGTCAAACAGGTAGGACTCGCCGGCCGAAAGCACCCGAACCTCATCTCCGACCGTGATTTCAAGTTCGCCCTCAACGACGTAGCCGCCTTCCGAAGAAGCATGCTGGAGCAGCAATTCCCCGGTATCAGCGCCGGGTTCATAGAACTCATGCAGGATTTGCAGGTTGTGCGCCCGCGCATCGCCAACCTGTCGCAACCGCAAGCGCCCGCCTCCCGTCTTGTTGCCGGCAATGCGCGATGTCAGGTCCACAAGCTCCTGCGCGCCAAAGAACGGGCCCGCCTGCGCGCCGGTGTCCGGCTCGAAAAAATCCGCGAGGCTGACGTCGAGGCCGCTCAATATTTTGCGAAGCGTCGAGACCGCCGGGCTGTTTCTATTTGTCTCGATGTTGGAAATCTGCGCGTGTGGAATTCCTGCCAGAGCGGCCAGCTGGCGCTGGGAAAGATTTGCCGCCATGCGCATGGCCTTGAGGCGCGCGCCCACATCGAAGTCTTCGTCCGCCATGATATCACCGATCCCCGGAGAAGTTTTCCTGGCGGTCAATATACTATACGGCGGCGCTGCAGACGAGATATTGTTCACGATAGCGACGACATGAATTGCGCTGTGGCCTCAGGCAGCCCAGACGCACTCGCCTCCGACCCATGTGGACAGGACCGGTATGGCGGCGACGTCATCGGCAGCAACCTCCCGGGGGTCCTCCCCGAGAACGACAAAATCAGCGAGCAGTCCCGGCGCGATGCTTCCCTTCAGATGGTCTTCCCCGCAGACGATTGCGGCATTGATGGTGTACATCTTCAGGGCCTCCTCAATGGTGATGCACTGCTCGACACCAACCAGTTCGCCTTCATTGTCGCGCCGCGTCATCGCGGCCTGTATCGCGTAGAGCGGCGGGTAGGGACACGCGCCATAGTCCGACGAGCCGGCAACCGTGATGCCTGCATCGAGAAACGAGCGGCATGCGACCATGCGCTTCGCGCGTTCGTTTCCGAACAGGCGTCGCAGCTTGTCGCCATGAAAGGGAATGTAGCTCATGATCGGAACGACCATCGCGTCGAGCTTCCTGATCCGCTCGACCAGTTCGTCCGTGACGAGGCTCGCGTGCTCCACGCGATGGCGCAATCCGGGCTTTGGCGCCAGCGCCTGCGCCTTCTCGTATGCGTCGAGCAGGATGGAAATCGCCTTGTCGCCATTGGCGTGAACGGCCATTCGGTCGCCGTTGGCCTGAGCGCGCTGCACCAGCGCATTCAGTTCATCGACCGTCATGACGAGCTTGCCGACATTGTTGGAGCCTTCGTAGGGCTCTTCCAGGAGCGCGGTTGCCGACGACATCGCACCGTCGAGAACTGCCTTCACCGCCAGCCATTTCAGCCGGTCGCTGCCGAACCCGGTATGCATCCCGAGGCTTCGCGCGTGATCGTAAAAGGTGTGCCAGATAAGCAGCCCCATGCGCAGGGACAGTTCCCCACGACGCTCTGCCTCCTGGAAAAGTTCCAGAATGGACGGAGTGGCGATGGCGTCCGTCACCGAGGTCAGTCCGGCCGCATGAAATTCCTGCTGCAAGGCACGAAAGCCCTTCAGCTTTTCCTCGATGTCGGGCTCCGGCAGTCGAGGCAACAAAGACTGGATGCCGGAGCCGTAAAGTATGCCGTTCAAGCGGCCCGATTCATCGCGCCCATACGAGCCGCCGGAAGGCGGCTCGCTGTTCTCGGCGATGCCGAACATGTCCAGCGCCTTGCTGTTGGCAATACCGATGTGCCCGGTGAAGTGGGTCACCAGAACCGGATGATCCATCGACACGCGATCGAGGTCGTCGCGATTGATGAGGATGCCCTGCGTAGCACGAACGTCATCGTAGCGGACTCCGCGTACCAGCTGCCCCGTGGGCGTGCGAGCCGCGGCCTTTTTCATTACATCCATCAACTGGTCGAGCGAGTGGACCGTCTCTGGGTCCAGATGTGCGTGAATGTGGTATTCCGCGGCCCGCGCGGGATGCATGTGCGGGTCATTGAAGCCCGGCAGAAGAACGCCGCTGCCAAAATCCGTTTCCTGCGCCTTGGGGAACTGGCTGCGCATGTCCTCGTAGCTTCCGACTGCGAGTATCTTGTCTCCGAGCACGGCAACCGCCTCTGCGTCGCCCTGGTCGCCCATGGTCAGGACGCGGCGCGCCCGCAACAACCGAACCGTCATCAACGATCTCCCGCTCAAGAATTTTCCTAAGGCCAAAGCCAAGACTAGCCCTGTGCACGCTCTTGTCAATCGTTTGCACACATGTCATGGTCCTGAGTAAGTAGAGGGCCTGACAAAGGCACATAAAACCACGAAATCTTGTGTTTCGTTGTGTTTAAGAGGGTAACTTGGGCAAAAAACGCGTGGCAGCATAGGCAATCGATTGCGTGATCTTTGTCCGCAGCCATCAGAGGAGAGCTAGAATTGATCACCAGACCATTCCACACCACGCGAAGGGCATTTCAGGCCACGGCGCTTGCCAGCACTATCCTTGCAGCAGTGGCAAGCACCACCACTGACGCATTTGCAGACCCGTCAGGCACGCTGCGCTTCGGGATCGACTCGCCCCTCAACGATTGGGAAATCCTCAACAAGCCGGGCGAAGCCTATCTCGCCCTTCTGTTCGAGGGACTGGTCGATGTCGCCGCCGATGGCGCTACCCTGCTTCCGAAGCTTGCAGAGAGCTGGGAACAGACCGAGACGGCGCTGACGTTCAAGCTGCGCCCCGGCGTCGTCTTCCATGACGGCACGCCGTTCAATGCTGATGCGGCCCGCATCAATCTGGAAAGGACGCGCTCGTCCAAGAGCCAGTACGCAGCGATGTTCGAGCGCGTCTCGGCCATAACGGCCCCCTCCGACCACGAGCTCGTGCTTGAACTGAGTGGCCCTGCCCCTACGCTGCTTCAGAATCTCGCATCGCGTGGCGCCTGGTTCATGTCTCCCGCGACGCTAGAGGACGAGAAATTCAAGACCGAACCGGCAGGCACCGGACCGTGGACATTCAACACGACCGAGTCCCAGTTCGGCACCAAGATCGTGGTGGACGCTTTCGACGACTACTACGATCGCGACAATGTCGGCCCGGCCCGCGTGGAGATGCTGACGATCAACGACCCCAACACCCTCTCCAACGCACTTATCACCGGGCAGGTGGACGTCGCGCAACTGCCAGGCGACCTCGCCAAGGCGGTGGAGTTCCAGCAACTGGAAGTTGCCAGCGCGCCCTCAATGCTGATGCACGTGCTCATGCTCGATCGCAACGAGACCTTCGCAGATGAGAACGTGCGCAAGGCAATCTGCACCGCAATCAACGTTCAGCCGTGGATCGACGCCGCGCTGGCGGGTTACGGCAAGGTCGCCACCCAGCGTCTGTCCGCCGGGATGCCCGGGCACAATCCCGACCTTGTGGGCTACACCCAGAACATCGAAGAGGCGAAAACCTACCTCGCGGCAGCGGGCGATCCGAAGATTTCGTTCACGCTACCTACCTATCCTCGCGGCCAGCAGTTCGCCCAGCTCATGAGAAGCCAGCTCGGCCAGATCGGCATCGAGGTGAATATCGAACTTCTCTCGGCCGGCCAGTACTTCACCTACTACCAGAGCAACCGCTATCCCATGCAGATCAACACCAGCGCAGCGGAGAGCTACGGGGCTTACGACTACTACAAGTTCCGTTTCGGTCCTGGTGGCGTCGGCAATCCCTTCGACGTGGCAGCGCCGGAACTCGACGCCCTGGTGGAGGAGACGCTGGCGATCTCTGATCCAGACGAGCAGGAAAAGGGTTGGCAGGACGTCGTGAAATTTATCGAGGACAGGGCACTCGATTGCGGCTTCTTCGAACAGAACACGGTCTGGGCCTACAATCCGAAGAAGGTCGAGAACTTCGTTCCAACCGTTATGAAACCAACGGTGTTCCGCTACGCTGAGGCACGGATCGTCGAGTAACAGCCTAAGGCCGGCCGAAGGGCCGGCCCCATCCGCGACAATCACCAGAAGGCGCCGGCGGCCTGACTGCCCCGTCCTCTTCGCCCCAACGAGATAGCCGCGTGCGCAAGCTTATCGTCAACCGTCTGGCAGCCTCTTTCGGTGTGCTTTTCCTTGTATCGACGCTGCTGTTCTTCATGGCGGAATTGTCTCCGATCGACCCGGTGACCCTGTCTTTGGGTGACAGCGCCACGCCCGAGCAGGAAGCGATGAAGCGCGCCGAACTCGGCCTCGACCGCCCCGCCCTCACCCGGTATGCCAAATGGCTTGGGCAGGCGGCGGGCGGGGACCTCGGGCGATCATACCTTCACGGACATGACGTGGCCAATGAACTCATGCGGCGGCTGCCGGTGACGTTGGCCCTTTGCCTCGGCGCCATGGCGATCGCTCTCGTCGTCGGGCTCACCGCCGGCATCGCGGGCGGATTGCAACCCGGCTCTATCGCCGACAGGGTCATAACGCTCGTCGTCTCTCTCGGCCTCGCGCTACCCGGTTTCTGGCTTGGGCTTCTTCTCGCAATGGCGTTCGCGGTTCACCTGCGCTGGTTCCCCGTCATCGGCTATACGCCGTTGTCGGTCGATCCGCTGGCGTGGATGCGCGGCCTCGTCCTGCCGTGCGTAGGCCTGTCTATTCACGCCTTCTCTGTGATCGCGAGGCAGGTGCGTGGCGCGGTCATTGAAGCGTCGGCGTCCACCTACGTTCAGACGATGCGGGCTGCGGGTGCATCCAGCAGGACGATTGCGTTTCGTTTCGTCGTCAAGAACGCAATCGTGCCGGTGCTGTCCGTCATCGGACTGCAGATGGCTGTTATCGTTTCGGCGAGCGTCGTCATGGAACATGTGTTCGCGCTTCCCGGCATCGGTTCGATGCTTCTGGAGGCCATCGTCACAAATGACATGCCGTTGCTCCAGGGCGGAGTGCTGCTGGTCGCCTGCTTCGTTCTGGCAATCAACCTCGTCGTCGACATCTTCCTGGGCGCGCTGGACCCCAGAGCGAGGCCAGCATGACCTCGAGCCAATCAGCAGCACCGCAAATGACCGATCTTGACGCGACCCGCGCATCGACATGGACGGATCAATTGCTGAGGCGGCCCGCCTCGCTCTTCTGCCTCGCGGCGCTTGCGCTGCTGGCCGGCACTGCAATCTTCGCCCCGCTGGTTGCGCCCTATCATCCCGAAGCGGTGGACACGTTGCGTCGCCTTCAGGGGCCGAGCATCGACCACTGGCTTGGCACGGACTCGCTTGGAAGAGACGTGCTGTCGCGCGTCATCTACGGGGCGCGCGTCTCCCTGGGCGCAGCCGTCGTCAGCGTTACGCTCGCGGCTGTCGCCGGAACCTCAATCGGCTTGCTGATCGGTTATCTCGGCGGCTGGTGGGACAGCGTGGCGATGCGTGTGGTCGATGCACTTCAGTCGATCCCTGCCCTTGTCTTCGCCTTTGCGATCATTGCTCTGGTGGGCAAAGGTATTGTGCCGACGACACTGGCGGTCGCGGTCATCTTCGCCATCGCCTACATCCGCATCGCGCGCGGCGTGATGCTGCGCGAGCGGCAGAGACGGTATGTGGATGCAGCGACAGCCGCCGGCCTGCCGACGCCGCGCATCATCTTCGGTGAAATTCTGCCGAACATGGTCGGTCCTCTGGTCGTGGAGACGGCGATCCTGCTGGGATCCGCCCAATTGATCATCGCGATGTTGAGCTTCCTTGGCCTTGGCGTCGATGCGGATGCGGCCGACTGGGGCTCAATGCTCAACGATGCACGAATCTATCAAGGCGTGCATCCTTTCCTTTCGATACCGTCCGGCCTTGCGATCACCTTTTCCGTTCTGCTCTTCAATGTGCTCGGCGACGATCTGCGCGACATCCTGACAGGCACGCAGCGGCCGGCAGCCGGGAGACGCGCGCCACAAGGTGCAGTCGCCCTGTCCGCCCCAGCGGCCGCCGACGCCTCTTGTGGCGTGGCAAAGGACGAAGGCAGCCAAACCGGCGGCATCCTCGACGTATCCGGGCTTACGATAGAATTTCCCGTCGGCAACAACGGCGCACGGGTGCTGGATGGCGTGAGCTTTTCCCTTTGTGCGGGCGAAACCTTCGGGTTGGTCGGGGAATCCGGCAGCGGGAAGTCCCAGACAGCTCTCGCGATACTGGGGCTTACCCCGAAACCCGGCATGGTCACCGCAGGCAGCGTGCACTTCGAGGGGCGCAATCTAGCCACCGCCGGCGAGCACGATCTGCGCCGGGTGCGCGGCAAGGAGATCGCCATGATCTTCCAGGATCCCATGGCTGCATTTTCGCCCGTTCATACGATCGGCGATCAGGTCATCGTTCCCCTCCAGGCGCACGCGAAGTTGTCGCGCGCCGCCGCGCGCGACCGCGCCGCGGACTTGCTTGACCGCGTCGGCGTACCCAATGCCAGGCGGCGACTGGACGACTACCCGCATCAGTTCTCCGGGGGCATGGCCCAACGCGCGATGATCGCCATGGCGCTGACATGCGAGCCGAAGGTGCTTCTGGCGGACGAACCAACAACCGCACTCGACGTCACCATCCAGGCTCAAGTGCTGGACCTTCTCCACGAGCTTCAGCAGGAGATGGAAATGGCCATTCTTCTCATCACCCACGATTTGGGAGTCGTGGCCGCCACGTGCGACCGCGTGGGCGTGATGTACTCCGGCCAGATCGTCGAGACCGGAAATATGTCCGATGTCTTCGATACGCCACGTCACCCCTATACCCGCGCACTGATGGAAGCGACGCCGCACTCTTCGTCGGCTTTCGGCGGCCGGCTGCCCACTATCGACGGTCGCGTACCGCCGCCTTGGAATCTGCCGCAGGGATGTCGCTTCCACCCGAGATGCCGGTTCGCCATCAAAGCCTGCACTGTCGCTCCTGTCCCCCTCATGGACGGAAGCCGGTGCCTGCGCGCGGGCGAATTGTTGATGGCGGAGGTTTGAACCATGTCTAACCTTCTCGACGTCCAGGACCTTACGATCGACTACCCGGCTGGCGGCGGCGCGATGTGGGGAGGCAAACGCTTTGTCGCCGTACGCGAGGCGTCCTTCTCGATCGGGCAAGGCGAGACCTTCGGTCTCGTCGGTGAATCCGGTTCGGGAAAAACGACAATAGGCCGCGCTATCTTGCGCCTCGAGAAGGCAGCGGCGGGACAGATTTTTTTCGAAGGGAGGAGCGTCACGGACTTTGGGCGCACGACGCCGCTTTCCTATCGTCGCGATGTTCAGATCGTGTTTCAGGATCCGAGTTCCTCGCTGAACCCGCGCCACCGCGTTGGGAAGATACTGGATCAGGTCATCGCGCGGCATGAACCGCGTCCAGCGAAAGACCGCGTCCGGCTACGCGACGAGCTCCTGGAAAAGGTTCAACTGGCGCCCTATCATGCCACGCGCTTCCCTGCCGAGCTTTCCGGCGGTCAGAAGCAGCGCGTTGCGATCGCTCATGCGCTGGCATCGAAACCCCGCCTTGTCGTGTGCGACGAGGCCGTCAGTGCGCTTGATGTCTCCACGCAGGGTCAAATCCTGAATCTCCTGCGCGAGCTTCAGGACAAACTCGGCATCAGCTACCTGTTCATTTCGCACGATCTCAGCGTGGTGCGGCACATGAGCCGACGGATCGCCGTGATGTATCTCGGACGCATTGTCGAAACCGGTGATGCGAATGCCGTCTACACGGACCCCCAGCACCCCTACACCAAGATGCTTTTGGCTTCCGTGCTTCTGCCTCACCCCGGCGAGCGCGACCGCAAGCGTCAGGAGCGCCTGCAACTGCGCGCGCAAGCCAATGCGTCGACGGGGTCTCTCTCCGCAACCGGTTGCCCGTTTCGATCCCGGTGCCCCAGCGCGCATTCCAGATGCGCCGAAACAATGCCCCCCATGGTTGCGGTCGGCACCCAGCGGAAAGTCGCCTGTCATCTGTACAGCTAACCGGTCGAAGGACGACGGAGCTGTAATCGGCTTGGCTGCAGGCAGCGCGATTTGGGACGCGCAGTGCGATGGAACCTTTTTCTTTGCAGCGCGCTACCTGTCATGCGCTTCTGCCCGTTCCCGGCGAGATGAGGTGTAGTCCAACTTCCATATGCCCGGCGGCCATCGCCGGGTCTCCTGTGTTCCCTTGTATTCTGGCGACCACGATGACGCGCAAGCTCGACCTGAAGACCGGCGTGCCTGTTTGGGAGGCCTACAGCGCCCCCCGCATAGCGGCGCAAAAACTGAGACGCGATGTCTCGTGCGACGTGCTGGTGGTCGGGCTCGGCATCAGCGGCGCCATGCTGGTCGAGGCGCTGACCGCCCAGGGACTTGCCGTGATCGGCGTCGATCGGCGCGGCATCATGCGCGGGTCCACGCCGGCGACGACTGCTCTGGTTCAGTTCGAAATCGATCAGCCGATCACCGCCCTAAGCCGCAAAATCGGCAAACCCGACGCCGAACAAGCATGGAGACGGTCTCGTCTGGCAGTGACCAACCTGCGGGGGCGCATCGGCGAACTCGGCATCGCCTGCGACTTGGCGGGCGCCCAATCCTTGTATCTCGCGGGCAATGATCTTGATCCCGGCGAATTGCGCTTGGAGGCGGAGGCTCGGTCTGACGCCGGAATACGCGCGACATATCTGACGCCCGCAGTTCTCAAGGAAAAGTTCGGCATCGATCGCAAGGGGGCCATTCTCAGCCATGAAAATCTGGCCCTCGATCCGCGTAAGCTGACCGCCGGCCTGCTCCGCAAGGCGCTCGAACGAAAGGCCCGCTTCTACGCTCCGGTCGAGGTCACAGGCCTGGAGACCGCGCCGACTGGAATCTCAGCGAAGACCAAGGGTGGGCCTGCTATCTCAGCCAGGCAGGTGGTGCTCGCCACCGGCTACGAGCTTATGGACATCGTGCCCACGGAAACCCATTCCGTGATCTCCACCTATGCCATCGCGACGAAGCCACAAAAGCGTGCGCTCTGGCGCGGCGCGGCTTTCGTCTGGGAAGCGTCCGACCCCTATCTCTACGTCCGCGCGACCGCAGACGGACGAGTGATCTGCGGCGGCGAGGACGAGGACTTCGTCGACGAGGCGACACGCGACGACCTGCTGCCAGCCAAGACGCAGACGATCTCCACCAAGCTGAAGCGTCTGTTTCCGCAACTGGATACCGCCGCCGAGTTCGCCTGGACCGGATGCTTCGGCACCACCACGACGGGACTGCCCTATATCGGCGAGCTTCCCGGTCATCCCGGCATCTTTGCCGTCCAGGGATATGGCGGCAACGGGATCACGTTCTCGCAGATCGCTTCAGAAATCATTTCGACCACGATCGCCAGCCGCGACGACAGTGACCGGAAACTGTTCGCCTTCGGACGCGCCGGCATTGTGAGGAAATTGGTCGATGCGGCCGGCAAACTCATCGGCTGAGGTCGAGACGTCGAACCTGTCCAGGCTTCTTCGTCATTATTGTGCAGCGCAGCAACGATATTTCTTCAAGCGCGTTGAGTCCTCTGCCGTCCAATCTCGGGCGTCACAACGAGGACGGCTCTTTGCGAAAAATTTCCCACACGATCGCGCGGCTTGCCGCGCTTCA
The DNA here is from genome assembly GCF_008180155.1 of Neoaquamicrobium microcysteis. Lineage (GTDB taxonomy): Bacteria > Pseudomonadota > Alphaproteobacteria > Rhizobiales > Rhizobiaceae > Aerobium > Aerobium microcysteis. The sequence continues at coordinate 16,931 of NZ_VSZS01000047.1, forward strand.
GGCACGCCATGCAGGTTCGCCCAATGAGCTTGGCGCGCCTGACCGTCTCTCGACGCTGACAGGGTTCGGCTCCAATCCGGGCGCTTTGACAGCAAGATACTATCTTCCTGACGATCTGCCGGACAACGCCCCGCTTGTTGTTGTCCTCCACGGCTGCACCCAAAACGCTGCCGGCTACGACTACCACTCAGGCTGGTCTCAACTTGCCGACGACGCCGGCTTCGCGCTCCTCTACCCCGAGCAGCAGCGAAGCAACAATCCGAACCTCTGCTTCAACTGGTTCCAGCCCGCTGATATCAGGCGGGACGCGGGCGAGGCTCTTTCGATACGCCAGATGATTGAGGCGATGGTGACGGGGCATGGGCTGGCACGAGAACGTATCTTCGTCACCGGCCTCTCTGCCGGAGGCGCCATGGCTGCTGCCATGCTCGCTTCCTATCCCGATGTTTTTGCGGGTGGCGCAATCGTCGCCGGTCTTGCCTATGGCAGCGCAAAGACGATCCCGGAAGCCTTTGACCGTATGCGGGGGCACGGCGGCCCCTCAGAGGAGCACCTGCGGCGGATTTTGCGTAACGGATCGGAACACCGGGGGCCGTGGCCGAGGATTTCGATCTGGCAAGGGACTGGCGATCAAACTGTCGATGCTTCCAATGCCTATGCGATCGCGAGCCAATGGTGGGGTGTCCACCAGATCGAAAGAGCCCAACGCATTCCAAGACCGACGGCGCGAATGCACGGCAATCATGGTGCGATGCCAGCGGAACGGTAGTGTTGGAAATCAACATGATTGCGGGAATGGGCCATGGCACTCCCATCGATAAGAGCGTGTACGGCGCGCCCGGCCCCTACATGCTCGATGTCGGCGTTTCATCGACTAGGGAGATGGCGCAATTCTTTGGGATCGCGGACGGGGCGACGAGCGCTCATGCGGGGTCGAACGGGGACAAAGTAATCGATGCCCCGCGGCCCATCGGTTCTCGTTCGAAAGCCGGAAGAGTGACTTCCGCGCGATCGCCCGAGTTATCTCCAACTGCGGATCTGGAATCGCCTCCAGTATCAGGCGTGCAAAGGACTATCGAGGATGCGCTGAGGGCCGCCGGGCTGATGCGCTGACGCCATCGGCGCAGAAAGATAGGCGTTCGCGGACAACGGGCCGCGAATGCCCCCACATTTGGCGCCCAAGCAAACTTGGCCACCGCTCAAGACCGAAGCACAAGCTTTCGGCAGCACTCTAAGAGGCCCGGGATTGCCTTCACGTCTCGGAGCATGATCACTTGATCGGTATTAGTATCTACGGCGGCGTGCGCAACAGCGTCACAGCGATTGAGTTGCGAAGCGAGGGCGTCAGCAACACAGGCTAGCGCGGCGGAATCGCCGTTGAGGCGTCTTACGCCGTTCTCGGACGGGCAAACGCCCACGCGTCGAACAGAGCAGCTCTCGGTGCCCCCCTACTGCCCCAGAAACACCCGTCGCCGCGCGCTTTCGATGTGTTCGCGCATGGCCTGCCTTGCGGCTTCGGGCTCGCCGGCTGCAATCGCCTCGTAGATGCGCTTGTGTTCGGTGTAGAGCAGGTCGCGGCGGTAGCCTTCCGACCAGTGCGAGAGCACCCGCGCGATGCGCGTGCCGACATGCAGCGCCTGCGTCACGGCCTCGATGGTCTGGCTGTAGTAGCTGTTTTCGGTCGCGTTCGCGACCGCGACGTGAAACGCGATGTCGTGTTCGGCGGTGGGCAGCTTCTGGTCGGTGCCCGACGGCAGCAACTGCTCAACGGCAAGGGCGATCTGCGCGATGCGGGTGCGCGACTGGCGCTCCGCCGCCATGTAGGCAGCCTCGCCTTCCACGCCGACGCGAAACTCGTAGCAGCGCTGGAGATCGGCCACACTGCCGGGCTCCGCGAACTCCATCACCGAGCGGCTCGGCGCACTGACCACGCGCGTGCCTGCCCCTTGCCGGCTCTCGATCACCCCGTCGATGCGCAGCCGCAGCAGCGCCTCGCGCAGCACCGGCCGCGACACGCCGTAGCGCTCGGCCATCTCGAGCTCGGTCGGCAGTTTCGAGCCGACCTGCCAGTAGCCGAAGCTGATCTCCTGATAGATCTTCTCGTAGACCTGGTCGCTCAGCGTGCCGGCCATCGCACGCACCCCCTCATCATGCGGTTCATGTGCTCCCCCTCCCCGCTATCTTCATCCGTGGCTCCGGCAGGCCGGCTAACCCCGGCGACACGGCCAGCAGCGCGCCTGCAACCTCCGACGTGTCGCCCGGGCTCAGCGAGGTGACGTAGAGCGTCGACAGGCCCGGCCCGCCGAAACAGGGCTTGGTCGGTCTTTGAAGCGGCAGGGCGATCGTCCTGTCCACTTCGCCCGTTGGCGACAGGCGGACCAGTTCGCCTCCGTCGATGGCCGCGCTCCAGTATCCGCCATCGGCATCGATGCACGCGCCGTCCGGCCGGCCGGGGCGCGAGGCAGTATCAAGGAAGATGCGGCGGTTCGAGATGCCGCCGCCCGCGTCCAAGTCGAAGGCCCAGATGGTGCGGATGGGCGCCCAGGAATCCGACAGGTAGAGCGTCCTGTTGTCGGCGCTCACGGCAAGACCGTTGGGCACGTGAAGCCCGTCGAGCAGGTGATGGACGCTGCCGTCCGGGTCGATGCGGTAGAGGTGGCCGCGCGGCGTCCCGTCCGGCTGCTGCGCCATCGTGCCGACGAAGAAGCGGCCGTCGCGCGACATGGCGGCATCGTTCGGCCGGTTTTCAGGCAGGTGCGCCTCCGGCTGGCAGAACGGTCTGCGCTCGCCGCTGTCGGGGTCGAAAAGGAAGATGCCTTCTACCAGCCCCACCAGAAGCTCCGGCCCGTCGGTCAGCGCCACGCAGCCGATCGGCTGGCCTATGTCGCGGCTGGTGTTGCGGCCGGTCTCCGGGTCGAAGGCGTGCAGCATGCCCGCCGGAATGTCCACCCACCACAGCACCTGCCGCCTGTCGTCCCACACCGGCGATTCCCCGACACCCGCGCCGGCGCGCAGCACGACTTCCACTTTCATTGCCGTATCTTCATCGCGGTTGTTAAGTGACAAATTCGATGCCATAGTGCTTTACAACTTTACAAATCTGGTTGCGGGAGCGCCATGCAGGACCAACGTCCCATATCGGCCGATCAGGAGGTTGAACTGGCGGTGAAGCCGCTGCGCAAGCGCAGGCTGGCCGACGAGATTTATGCCCAGATATTGCTGCAGCTTTCCACCGGCCGTTACGAGGTGGGCGAAAGGCTGCCCACCGAGCACGACCTTGCGACGATGTTCGACGTGTCGCGTCCGGTTGTGCGCGAGGCGCTTCAGTATCTTCAGAATGACGGGCTGATCGACACGCGGCGCGGCTCCGGCACCTTCGTGCTGCGCCTGCCGCCGCGCGAGATGGCGCGCTACACCGACGATGTGCGGCTGGCGCAGTACATGCGTGCCTACGAGGTGCGCCAGTGTCTCGAGACGGAGGCGGCGCGGCTTGCGGCGCTGCGCGTCAACCGCGCCAGCATCAAGCGGCTCAACAACGCGCTCGACGCCATGGGCGCAACCATGCACACCGGCAGCGGCATCCAGGAGGCCGATTTCCAGTTCCACCTCGAGATCGCGCGGGCGACCGAGAACGACCTGTTCGAAAAGCAGCTCCTGCTGCTCAAGCCCGACATGATGGGCATGATGAACGTCGCCGCCGACATCACCCGCGTCGGCACCGACCAGCGCAAGAGCACCGTCATCCAGGAGCACCGGAACATCCTTCAGGCCATCGAGCTTGGCGACGGGGAACTCGCAAAGCTTTACATGCACTACCATCTGGTCAGCGTGCGCCATCGGGTGATCGACCAGGGGGCGTGATGCCCGGTAGCGGGTCGGTGGCCATCGAGCCGCCCTGGTACGGGCTCTCATGCGGGTTGAGCGTGCCGGAGACGAAATCGGCCGGCCTGTCCTTCGGGCCGTAGCCTAGCAGAAAAGCGTTCGAGTTGTCCCAGTAGCCGTCGGCGATGTCCGACAGGCCGTAGACGATCTCGAACCGGTAGTCCGCCGTCAGCCCCACCTCCACCAGCCGCACCAGATCGTCGAAGGACTGGAAGGTCTTGAGGTGGCGGGTGGCAGTCACCGCCGGAAAGCTGCTGCCGATGCGCATGCAGAAGCTGCGCAGCGGCGTCTTGTGCGCGTAGAGCCGGGCCATCTCCTCGGTGAACGCCTTGGCAACGCCGTAGCGGCTGTCGGCGAAAGGCGGCGCGGTATGGTCAATCCGTTCCGACACCGGATACATCCCCACCGCGTGGTTGGAACTGGCAAACAGGATGCGGTCCGTGCCATGGGCGACCGCCGCGTCCCACAGATGCGCGCAGGCCGCGATATTGGCCGGTAGCAGCTTCTCCCATTCGTCTTCGCCGGAAATGCCCGCGAAGTGGATCACCGCGTCCATCCCCTCCACCGCCGCAAAGGCGGTGCCGCGGTCGGCCAGCGAGGCGCGCATCACCTCCGCCCTGTCATGGGGCTTCGCCATCTCCTGGATATCCAGCAGGCGCAGCCGCTCTATGCGGCCTTCCGACAGGGCTTTCGACAGGTAATTTGTAACCTGCGTGCCCAGACGGCCGGCCGCGCCGGTGACGAGGATTGCGCGCGGTAGCCTATCGCTATCCGACATTGGATGTGCCCTCCCGAATTGAGTAACTTCGGATCATACCCTCTTTAAGCCTCCAACCGCTACCTAATGTCATTCATCCTTACAACATATTTCGTCGGGCGACGGAGCCAAGCACCGGCCACCCGTGCGCTCGCGATCAATGGGTTTGAAATTTTTTGCATATAATTCAGCCTATTGTAGCCATATGTGCGACCCATCGCAGCGGCCGACATGCCAACGTTATTCACAACCCCATGCCGCCGATCCGGCTCCTTTCGCAAAAATAGATAAAATAAATTGACAACCAATCGGCGATTCATAATATCGGGCCCGAGCCGGGAGGAGTGTCCGGCAAAATCCCGTTACCTGCCCGTTACCTGAAGGGGGAAATCATGAAGATCGCACAGCGGCTCGGCCGCATCGCCGCCCTTGCCACCGTGAGCGCACTCTGTCTCGGCGTCGCCGCCGAAGCGCGCGAGCTTCGCGGATGGAACCTGCACGTCCCGGATTATCCGGGCTCCATCGCCATGGAAAAGTTCGGTGAAATCCTGGCCGAAAAGACCGAAGGGCGTTATACGGGCTCGGTTTTCCACAACGGCCAGCTGGGCGACCAGCGCTTCGCCATCGAGCAGTTCGCGCTCGACGGCATCGACTTCGCCGTGTTCAGCGGCGGCAGCCTCGGCGATTTCGCCACCGCGCTGCAGATCGTTTCCATGCCCTATATCTTCCGTTCGGCGGAGCATATGTATGCCGTCGTGGACGGCGAGATCGGCGAGCGCCTGTCGGACTCGCTGGCCGACCACAACATGGTGGCGCTGGCCTGGTACACCGGTGGAGCGCGTTCCTTTTACACCGTCAGCAAGCCGATCAATGAGCCGGCCGACCTCAGCGGCATGAAAATCCGCGTTCCCGACGCCGAAATCTTCGTCTCTACGGTCGAGGCGCTGGGCGCCAACGCGACGCCGCTGGCCTTCGGCGAGGTCTACACGGCGCTGCAGACCGGCGTCATCGACGGCGCGGAGAACAACTCTCCCTCGTTTGAATCCACCCGTCACTACGAGGTCGCCAAGTTCTACAGCCTAGACGAACACCTGATGGTGCCCGAAGCGCTGGTGGTCTCGAAGACGCTGTGGGACAGCCTGTCGGAAGAAGATCAGCAGACCTTCCGCGATGCCGCACGCGAATCTGCCGAGCTTCAGCGCGAGCTGTGGGCCGAGCGCGAGGAGAAGTCCAACGCCATCCTGGCCGAGGCCGGCGTGCAGGTGAACGTGGTCGAAGACAAGCAGCCCTTCATCGACGCGATGGGCCCGGTCTACGAAAAGCTCGTCAACACCGATGAGCTGCGCGCCCTGCTGCAGGACATCCAGGCAGTCGAATAATCCTTCCCAGGCCGGCCCGGCGTCATCGCGCCGGGCCGTTTTTTCGCGCCTCCCCGGAGCATACCGATGCCCATCCTTCGCGCTGTCTCCCGCGTCCTCGATCTCGCGGTGTGGATCATCTACGCATTCTCGGCACTGGCGATGGCATCGCTGGTGATCTTCGCCGGCTGGCAGGTGTGGGGGCGCTACGTTCTCAACAGCTCGCCGACATGGACTGAGCAGGCAGCACTGCTGCTCATCCTCTACATCTCGCTGCCCCTGGCGGCAGTCGGCATCCGGCAGAAGTTCCACCTCGCCGTCGAAATCTTCCCCGACATGCTCTCGCCGCGCGGGCGCTACTGGCAGGAGATGTTCGTGCTCGTCGGGCTCGGCTTTTTCGGCTGGGCGATGGCCGATGCGGGCATCGAGCTGATGACGCGCACGGTGCGCCAGGCCATCCCGCTGATCGGCTGGAGCCGGGCCTACACCTACCTGCCGCTCGCCATCTCTGGCGTGATGACGGTGATCTTCGTGGCGGAGCGCATCGCCTGGGCGATTGCCGATCCCAAGCGGGCCTCTCACCCGCAATCCGCCCCATTCTCGCTCTGAGCCCGGGAGAACCCCAATGGGACTGACGATACTCTTCCTGCTCTTTTTCGTGCTGATGGGGCTCGGCATGCCGATCGCCTATGCGCTCGGCCTCGCCTCGCTCATCACCTTCTTCTACGAGGGCATCTCGCCCGCCATCGCCTTCCAGCGCGTCGTCGGCGGCCTCAGCATCTATTCGCTGCTGGCGGTTCCGTTCTTCATCTTCGCCGGTGAGCTGATGCTGCGCGGCGGCATCGGCATGAAGCTCGTCAACCTTTGCCTCGCGCTCGTCGGGCGCGTGCGCGGCGGGCTTGGCCAGGTCAACGTCATCTCGTCGATGGTGTTCGGCGGCATCTCGGGCTCGGCCGTCGCGGACACCTCGGCGCTGGGTTCGATGCTCATCCCGGTGATGAAGAAGGCGGGCTACGACACCGATTATGCGGTCAACGTGACGGTGACCTCGTCGCTCGCGGGTATCGTCATCCCGCCCAGCCACAACATGGTGTTGTATGCGCTGGCGGCCGGCGGCGCTGCATCCATTTCCAACCTCTTCATCGCGGGCATCGTGCCGGGGGTGCTGATGTGCCTGTCGCTGTGCGTGGCCGCCTATCTGGTGGCGGTCAAGCGTGGCTATCGTTCGGAGCCGTTTCCCGGCGTACGCGCCACGCTGATCTATGCCGCACATGCCCTGCCCGGCATGTTCACCGGCGTCATCATCGTCGGCGGCGTGCTGTCGGGCGTGTTCACCGTTACGGAAAGCTCGGCCATCGGCGTGATCTACGCGCTGGCGGTCATCGCCCTGCTCTATCGCACCCTGACCCTGCGCATGCTGGTGGATTCTCTGGTGTCGACCGTGCGCACCACGGCGATGGTGATGATCCTTGTCGCGACCGCCGCATCCTTCGCCTACCTGCTATCGATCTACCGCATGCCGGAACTGGTGATGTTCACGCTGAGCGGCATTTCGGACAACCCGTTCGTCATCCTGCTGCTCATCAACATCTCGTTCCTGATCCTCGGCTGTTTCATGGACATGGCAGCGCTGATCCTGATCTGCACGCCGATCTTCCTGCCGGTGGCCGTGCAGGCGGGCATGGACCCGGTGCAGTTCGGCATCCTGATGATGATGAATCTCGGCCTCGGCCTGACCACGCCACCCGTCGGCGCGTGCCTGTTCCTCGGTTGCACTATCGGCGGCATCCGCATGGAACAGACGGTCAAGACCATCTGGCCGTTCTATCTCGCGATCTTCGCTGTGCTGATGCTCGTGACCTACGTGCCCGCAGTTTCGCTGTGGCTGCCCAACCTGCTGCTTGCCAACTAAGGCACCGATCCAGACATGAAAATATCCCGCATCACACTCACGCCCATCCAGACGCACCGGCGCACCGGCTCGATCAGTTCGCACCTGATCCTGCAGATGCACACCGACGAAGGCATCACCGGGCTGGGCGAAATCTCGGATCTCGACTGCTACCGCATGTACATGCCCGACGTGGAGGCCGTGCGCGTGGGCATCGAGAAGATCGTTCTCGGGCGCGACCCGTTCGCGATACAGTCGATGCACAACGAGATGGAGAAATACCTCCACAACTACTTCGCCTCGGCCCCCAGCTACCCGCCTTTCACGCCGGCATCGCAGATCGCGGCAGGCATCGACATGGCGTGCTTCGATGTCGTCGGAAAGGCGCTGAACACCCCAGTCTACAACCTGCTGGGCGGCAAGTGCCGCGATGCGATGGAAATCTGCTACCCGCTGTTTCAGGTGAAGGCGGAAGCCGACTACGAGCGCAACCTTGGCTATATCGAGGAACTGACGGCGAAGGGCATCACCCGCTTCCGCTATTATGTGGGCGTCGATTTCGCCAAGGACGAGAAGTTCCTCGGCGCGGTGCGCGACCGCTTCGGCGACCGCGTCATTCTCAAGGCGCTGGACTTTCAGGCGCGCCACTACTGGAAGGATACGCTGCGAGCCTATGAACGGCTGAAGCAGTTCGGGTTCGAGCTTATCGAGAGCCCGAGCTGGCGCGAAGACTTCGAGGGCATGGCTGAAATCCGCCGCCGGGTGGAGGTCGACGTCGCCGAACACTGCTCGTCGGCCGCGCAGGCGATGCAGCTGTTGCGCGCGGGGGCGGTGGACGTCTTCAACATCACCGTCAATTCGGGCGGGCTGCTGCAGGTGAAGAAGCTGATGGCGCTGGCCGAGCTGGCAGGTATCCGCGTACTGATCGGCACCACGCAGGAGCTGAGCATCGGCAGTGCCGCGCACGTCCACCTCGGCGCGTCCGTGCCCGAACTGCACGTCGCATCCGACACGGTCGGGCCCCTGCTCTACGTCGAGGACGTGGTGAAGGAGCGCGTGCGCTTCGAGGGCAACCGCCTCATCGTGCCCGACGGGCCGGGTCTCGGCGTCGAACTCGACGAGGACGCGCTTGAGACGCTGCGCGCGCCGCTGGTCGAATGGGACCGTGCAGCACACGGAGCCGGCTATGTCTCCGACTGACGCGACGAAACGCGCCCGGCGCAAGCCGGAGGAGCTGCGCAGTGCCCGCTGGTTCGGGCCGGACGATCTGCGCTCGTTCGGTCATCGCTCGCGCATGATGCAGATGGGGCTGGACCCCGCCGACTGGGAGGGAAAGCCGATCATCGGCATCCTCAACACCTGGTCGGAGTTCAATCCGTGCCACACGCATTTCCGCGAGCGGGCGGAGCATGTGAAACGCGGCGTGGCGCAGGCGGGCGGGCTCGGCCTCGAAATCCCAACCATCTCCATCGACGAGAGCTTCACCAAGCCGACATCGATGCTCTACCGCAACATGATCGCCATGGAGACGGAGGAGACCATCCGATCCCATCCGCTGGATGGCGTAGTGCTGATGGGCGGCTGCGACAAGTCCACGCCCGGCCTCGTCATGGGGGCGCTGAGCGCGGGCGTGCCTTTCATCTTCCTGCCGGCCGGGCCGATGCTGCGCGGTCACCATGCCGGCAAGGTGCTGGGCTCCGGCTCCGACGCCTGGAAATACTGGGACGAGCGCAGGGCCGGCAACATTTCCGACGCCGAGTGGAGCGGGCTGGAGGGCGGCATCGCGCGGTCCTACGGCCATTGCATGACCATGGGCACCGCATCCACCATGACGGCCATTGCCGAGGCGATGGGGCTGTGCCTGCCGGGCGCCTCGTCCATCCCCGCCGCAGACGCGGGCCACCAGCGCATGAGCACGCAGGTCGGCCGCCGCATCGTCGACATGATGTGGGAGAACCTGCAACCGGGCGACATCGTCACCGAGGCATCGGTGCGCAATGCGGTGACGGTAGCGATGGCCATGGGGTGCTCGACCAACGCGGTCGTGCACCTTCTCGCGATGGCGCGCCGCGCGGGCATCGCGCTGACGCTCGACCATCTCGACGCGCTCGGCCGGACCACCCCGGTCATCGCCAATGTGCGGCCTTCCGGCACCACCTACCTGATGGAAGACTTCTTCTATGCCGGCGGTATCCGGGCATTGATGAAGCAGCTTGGCGACAAGCTCGACACGTCCGTGACGACCTGCACAGGCCTGACCCTCGGGCAGACGTTGGAGGACGCGGAAGTCTACAATGAAGACGTGATCCGCCCGCTGGACAACCCGATCTACCGGGAGGGATCGCTCGCCGTGCTCTACGGCAATCTCTGCCCGGCTGGCGCGGTCATCAAGCCTGCGGCGTGCGACCCGAAATACCACCAGCATCAAGGGCCGGCGCTCGTCTTCGACAGCTACGAGGAGATGAAGAAGGCGGTGGACGACGAGAACCTCGCTGTCACCCCCGATCACGTGCTGGTGCTGCGCAACGCCGGCCCGCATGGCGGCCCCGGCTTTCCCGAATGGGGCATGCTGCCGATCCCCAAGGCGCTCATCAGGCAGGGGCATCGCGACATGCTGCGCATCTCCGACGCGCGCATGTCGGGCACCTCCTACGGTGCGTGCATCCTGCACGTCGCGCCGGAATCGTTCATCGGCGGGCCGCTGGCGCTGCTGAAGACCGGCGACATCATACGCCTCGACCTCGCCAACCGCCGCCTCGACATGCTGGTGGACGAGGCCGAGCTGGAGGTACGCCGCGCCGGCTGGGCGAAGCCGGAGCCGCGATACCAGCGCGGCTGGGGCCACATGTTCCAGCAGCATGTGACGCAGGCCGACGAAGGCTGCGATTTCGACTACCTGACCCGCGATTTCGGCCCGGCGGCCGGCGACCCCGCGATCAACTGAGACGCATTGCGACTGGAGAAGAGCAGATGTCCGACCGTTTTCAAGCCGCGCTGACCGGCATTTCCGGCATTCTCGTCACGCCCTACGGGGCCGACGGCGAGATCGCGCCCGCGCGGCTGACGCCGGTCATCGACAAGGCGATCAAGGCGGGCGTCCATATGCCCGTGGTCAACGGCAATACCGGCGAGTTCTACGCACTGACGATCGACGAGGCCGTGCGCATGGCGCATGAGGTGGCCGCGCTGGTGGGCGACCGCGCGCCGCTGCTGGCGGGCGTGGGGCGCGGCGTGAAGGATGCGTGCAGGCTGGCTGGCGAGTCTGCCAAGGCCGGCGCGGCGGGCCTGATGGTGCACCAGCCGCCGGACCCGTTCGTCTCGCCGCGCGGCACTGTCGACTATGTCAAGCGCGTGGCCGAGGCGGGCGACGGCACGCCGCTGGTGCTCTACCTGCGCAACGACGCCATCGGGCTCCGCACCATCGCCGAGCTGTGCTCGATCGAGGGCGTGCGCGGCGTGAAATGGGCGACGCCGAATGCGCTGCGCCTTTCTGAAGCGATTGCCGAAAGCCCCGACCATATCGTCTGGGTGGGCGGGCTGGCCGAGGTGTGGGCGCCGGCCTTCTATGCGGTCGGCGCGCGTGGTTTCACTTCCGGCCTCATCAATGTGTGGCCGGAACGGTCGGTCGCCATCCACACGGCGCTGGAAGCCGGCGACTATGCCGGGGCCAACGCGCTGATCGGCGCCATGAAGGAGTTCGAGGTCATCCGTGCCGAGGAACTCAACGGGACGAACGTGACCGGCGTGAAATCCGCGCTCATCGAGCTCGGCCTCGATTGCGGCCCGACGCGCCCGCCATCCGCATGGCCGCTGACGGAGAGCCAGTCGTCGCGGCTGCGCTCGTTCCTAAAGTCGAGCGGGCTGGTCTAGGCCGGCTTTGCGGGAGATACCGCCGGACGGTTGACCCGGCGGGCACAACACGACTATTCCTGTCGTGAAGAGGCGGTAACCGCAGACGTGCCGCCGTGCACGACGCGAGCAGGTCCATGATCTCCCAGAAAGCCAAATACGCGCTGCGTGCCCTCGTGGCGCTGGCGCGGCAGGACGACCCCGCCGAAGTCGTCATGATCGCCGACATCGCCGAGCGGCAGAACATCCCGAAGAAATTTCTCGAACAGATCCTGCTCGATCTCAAGCACCACGGCATCGTGACGAGCCGGCGCGGCAAGGCGGGCGGGTACATGATGCTGAAGCAGCCGGCCGAAATCACCTTCGGCGAGGTGCTGCGCATCATCGATGGGCCGGTCGCGCCCCTGCCCTGCCTTTCGCGCATGGCCTACCGCCCCTGCGAGGACTGCGCGGACGAAGCGACCTGCGAAGTGCGCAAGGTTTTCGCCCGCGTGGCCGAAGCCACACGCGGCGTTCTGGATCGCACCACGCTGGCCGACGCGATCGGCGGCACGAGCGCAACAACGCGCACGGTTCTGGCCGGTTAGGAGAAAGTCATTTCCGGAACCACGCGGTATTTGGAACGTTGCTGCATTCTATTACACGACCACTTCGATAGGGTTTAGGGGCAAACACGGAGGGTGCCATGCTGCTCAATCGAAAGTCTCTTCTTCTCACCGCCGCGGTCGCGGCTTCGGTCCAGTTCGGCGGCCTCGGCTTCGCTCTCGCACAGGACGCGCTGACCAACGTATCCTACGACCCCACCCGGGAACTCTACCGCGAGTACAACGAGGCGTTCGCCGCACACTGGAAGGAAACCACCGGCCGCGACGTGACGATCACCGTCACCCATGGCGGATCCGGCGCGCAGGCCCGCACCGTCATCGACGGGCTGCCGGCCGACGTGGTCAGCCTGGCTCTGGCCGGCGACATCGACCAGATCCAGAAGGCAGGCCTGATCGAGGAAGGCTGGCAGGACCAGTTCCCCGACAACTCGGCCCCCTACACCTCCACCATCGTGTTCCTCGTGCGCTCGGGCAATCCCAAGAACATCCAGGATTGGGACGACCTGACCCAGGACGGCGTCGAGGTCATCACGCCCAACCCGAAGACCTCCGGCGGCGCGCGCTGGAACTATCTCGCCGCCTGGGCCTACGAACTCGACCGCACCGGCGGGGACGAAGCGGCGGCGCAGGAGTTCGTGCGCAAGCTCTACGAGAACGTGCCGGTGCTTGACAGCGGAGCGCGCGGCTCCACCACCACCTTCGTCCAGCGCGGGCTGGGCGACGTGCTACTGGCCTGGGAGAACGAGGCGTTCCTGGCGCTCGAGGAACTCGGGCCAGGCTCGTTCGACATCGTGGTGCCGCCGCTGTCGATCCTCGCCGAGCCGCCGGTCGCCATCGTCGACAAGAACGTCGAGCGCAACGGCACGCGGGAGCTTGCGACCGCCTATCTGGAGTATCTCTACACGCCGGAAAGCCAGAAGCTGATCGCCTCGCACTACTATCGTCCGCTCGAGATCGAATATGCGGACCCTGAGGACGCGGCACGCTTTCCGCAGCTCAAGCTCGTGAACATCAACGACTTCGGCGGCTGGGGTGAAGCGCAGGAGAAGCACTTCTCCGACGGCGGCATATTCGACCAGATCTATTCGGCGAACTGATACCGACCGATCGCCCGTCAGGGAGCCGCGCAGCCGTGCGGCTCCCTCAGGCACACCAAGGCAGGGGACCGCCGAACATGGCACAATTCCGGTTCAGGGAACCGAGCATCATTCCGGGTTTTCGCGTGACCTTCGGCTTCACGCTCTTCTGGCTCTTCCTTATCGTCATCATACCCATACTGGGCATCTACTACCGCACCTTCGAACTCGACTGGGCAGGCTTCACGAGCATCGTCACCGGGCAGCGCTTCCTCGCCGCCCTGCGCCTCAGCTTCGGCGCCTCGCTGCTGGCCGCGATGTTCAACGTCGTCATCGGCGTGCTCATCGCCTGGGTTCTGGTGCGCTACACCTTTCCCGGCCGCAGGATCGTCGATGCCATCGTGGATTTGCCCTTCGCATTGCCGACGGCAGTGGCGGGCATAGCGCTCACGGCGATCTACGCCCCAAACGGCTGGGTCGGCAGCCTTTTCGCGCCCCACGGCATCCGCATCGCCTACACGCCCATCGGCATCTGGATCGCGCTCGTCTTCATTGGCCTGCCCTTCGTCGTGCGCAGCGTGCAGCCGGTTCTGGAGGATTTCAGCACCGAGATCGAGGAAGCCTCGGCGACGCTGGGCGCATCGCGTCTGCGAACCATCGTCGGCGTCATGCTGCCGACGCTGCTGCCGGCGATCCTGACCGGCTTCGCGCTGGCCTTCGCGCGGGCCGTGGGTGAATACGGCTCCGTCATCTTCATTGCCGGCAACATCCCGCGACAGACGGAGATCCTGCCGCTGCTGATCGTCTTCCGGCTGGAGGAATTCAACTATGCGGGTGCGGCCGCCATCGCAGCCGTCATGCTGACGGTGTCCTTCCTCATCCTGCTCGCGATCAACCTCATCCAGAGCTGGACCTACAGGAGGTTCGGCAATGTCTGACGCCATCTTGCATGCCGGCAACACAATCGACCACGAACGCGACTTCCGCTCGCCGGTGACCGAGAGCCTCGCCGTCAGGGCGGTGCTGATCTCGCTCACCTTCGTGCTGCTCGCCCTCTTCCTGGTGCTGCCGCTGGTCTCGGTTTTCGCCGAGGCGCTGCGGATGGGTTTCGGCCAATACCTTGCCACCTTCAGCAACGCCGATGCGCGCGCCGCCATATGGCTGACCCTGCTGGTCGCGGCGATCGCGGTGCCGTGCAACCTCGTCTTCGGTGTCGCGGCCGCCTGGGCCATCGCCAAATACAGGTTTCGCGGCCGCGCGTTCCTCATCTCGCTGATCGACCTGCCCTTCTCGGTGTCGCCGGTCGTGGCCGGACTGGTCTACATTCTGCTGCTGGGCAGCAACTCGGTCATCGGCGGATTCCTGCTTGAGAACTTCAACGTCCGCATCATCTTCGCGGTGCCGGGCGTGGTGCTGGCGACGATCTTCGTCACCTTCCCCTTCATCGCGCGCGAACTGATACCGCTGATGCAGGAGCAGGGAACCAGCGAGGAAGAAGCCTCCATCTCGCTGGGCGCGAATGGCTGGCAGACCTTCTGGTACGTCACGCTACCGAATGTGAAGTGGGCGCTGCTCTACGGCGTGCTACTGTGCAATGCGCGCGCGATGGGCGAATTCGGCGCCGTGTCGGTGCTGTCCGGAAAGCTGCGCGGCGAGACGGTGACCATGCCGCTGCAGGTCGAACTCTTCTACAACGAATACGCCGCGGTGGCTGCCTTCAGCCTCGCATCGGTGCTGGCCGGGCTGGCCCTGGTGACGCTCGTCATCAAGTCGTGGCTCGAATGGCGCTACGCCGACCAGCTTGCGTCCGGCGTCAGGGGACATTGAGGAAAATACCATGGAAGTCAGTATCCAGAACGTTCGCAAGGAATTCGAGCGCTTTCCAGCCCTCCACGATGTCTCGCTCGACATCCGGTCCGGCGAACTGATCGCGCTGCTGGGGCCTTCGGGCTCGGGCAAGACGACACTGCTGCGGCTGATCGCCGGGCTCGATTTTCCGACAGGCGGCGCGATCTATTTCGGCGATGAGGACGCGTCGCGCAAATCGGTGCAGGAGCGCAACGTCGGCTTCGTCTTCCAGCACTACGCGCTTTTCAAGCACATGAGCGTTGCCGACAACATCGGCTACGGCCTCAAGGTGCGCCCTTCCCGCACCCGGCCGCCCAAGGCCGAAATCCGGCGTCGCGCGCTCGAACTGCTCGACCTCGTACAGCTCTCGGGACTGGAAAAGCGCTATCCCAGCCAGCTCTCGGGCGGCCAGCGGCAGCGCGTGGCGCTGGCGCGCGCGCTGGCCATCGAGCCACGCGTGCTGCTTCTCGACGAACCGTTCGGCGCGCTCGACGCGCAGGTGCGGCGCGAACTGCGCCGATGGCTGCGCGAAATCCATGAAGCGACGGGCCACACCACGGTCTTCGTGACCCACGATCAGGAAGAGGCGCTGGAACTGGCCGACCGCGTAGTGGTGATGAGCCAGGGCAGGATCGAGCAGGTCGGTTCCGCCGACGACGTCTACGACCAGCCAAACTCGCCCTTCGTCTACGGCTTCATCGGCGAATCCAGCTCGCTGCCGGTCACCGTCGAGAAAGGCCAGGTCTGGCTGGATGACCGCAGCATCGGCCTGACGGCGAAGGATGCGCCGGAGGGTTCGGCGCAGCTCTACTTCCGGCCCCACGACGTAGAACTGGTGGAGGGCGGCAACGGCTGCATAGTGGGCACGGTGGCGGCCAGCCGCAGGGTTGCCGGCACGCGCCACGTGGAGCTGGAGATCGGCGGCGCGCAGCACCGTGTGGAGATCGAACTGCCGGCGGACCACCCGGCTGTCGGGCGCAGCCGCGTGGCGTTCCGCCCCAAAAAGTGGAAGGTGTTTCCGCAATCCTCCGGCGCGCACCCCCTGCGCAGGCAACCGGCGGAGATCGTGGAACTCGCCCCCACCGGAACCTGACGCCCGCACGGTTGGCCCGTTCGTGCTGCCGCGTTTTCGATGCTATGGGTAGCGGCACGGCGCAAGGCTGCGCCGACCCGATAGGCATCGAGGACAGGACGTGACCTTCGAACAGGCAGCGATCATCATTCTGCTTGCGGGCCTGCTGGTCGTGTTCGCGCTCGACCGATGGCGCATGGAAATCGTCGCGCTGGCGGGTCTTGGCATCGCCGCGCTGCTCGGGCTGGTGCCCGTGCGAGACGTGTTTTCCGGCTTCGCCAACCCGGCGGTCATTACGGTCGTCGAAATCCTCCTCATCGTGCAGGTTCTGGCACGCACGCGCCTGCTGGACGATCTGGCGAAGCATATTCTCGGGCTGGCCGGTTCGCAGACGCTGACCGTCGCGGCGATGGCGGCGGCATCTGCGCTGCTGTCGGTCATCATGAACAATATCGGCGCGCTGGCGCTGATGATCCCCGTGGCGACCAGCATATGCCGCACCACCGGCATCCCGCCCCGCAGGGTGATGATGCCCATCGCCTTTGCGGCACTGCTTGGCGGTCTGTGCTCGGTGGTGGGCACGCCGGCAAACCTGATCGCGAGCCAGCAGCTACAGGCGGCAACGGGGCGCGGCTTCGGCTTTTTCGACTTCGCATGGGCGGGCATTCCCGCAGCCATCGCCGGCCTGATCGCAATCGTCATCTGGATGCCGCGCGCGTTCAGGGAGGATTCAGTCGAGGGCGAGCTGCGACCTGCGGCGCAGAAGGTGGTGGCCGAGTTGGAAGTGTCGCCTGCATCGACGCTGGCGGGTCAGCCGCTATCCGGTTTCACCATGGCGCTCCATGCCGTGTCGCGAGACGGGGCGCATCTGTTCATAGCGCGTGGCGATACGCCGGTTCAGCCCGGCGACCTGCTGTTGGTCGAAGCGACCCTTGACGAGATCGAGACCGCGGTGAAGGCGGGCGACCTGCAATGGCCGCGCAGGGGCGCCACCCTGCCCGGCGAGCGGACCGAGGCCGTCATCATGCCCGAAAGCACGCTGGTCGGTTCGCGAATCGCGACCGCCGAGCCGTTTTCCAGACGTGGCGTGCGCATCCTAGCGGTTTCCGCCCGCACACCGCGCCTTGAAGGCGGTTTCGGCGACGTGCGGCTTTCGATCGGCGATATTCTCCATCTTGAAGGCCACGCCGAAGCAATCGCTGAAGCGCTGGCCGAAACCGAAGCGTTGGCGCTCGGGCGGTTGCCCACCTCCCCACCGCCGCTGGAAACCCGCCTGCCGCTCGGGTTCTTCATGCTGGGCGTCGCGCTTGCGGCCACCGGCTTCGTGCCGCCCGAAATCGCGTTCGGCCTCGTCGTGCTGGCGCTGGCGGCCTCCGGCTACCTGAACCTGCGCAGCGGCCTTGCCGATCTCAACTGGCCGATCCTCATCATGCTGGCCGCCATGATCCCGCTGGGGCTGGCGGTGGAGACGACCGGCACCGCCCAGATGCTCGCGGCCGGGTTGACGACCGCCCTGCCCTCCGACATGGCGCTGATGCCGGTTGCCGTCGTGCTTCTGCTGGCCGTGCTCATCACCCCCTTCGTCAACAACGCATCGACGGCGATCGTGCTCGGCCCCGTCGCCATCGGCCTCGCGCAGATGGCGGGAATACCGCCGGAGCCCGTGCTTCTGGCGGCCGCGATGGGCGCGTCGATCGACTTCCTCACGCCGTTCGGCCACCACAACAACATGGTCGTCATGGGGCTTGGGCCCTACCGCTTCGCAGATTATCTGCGCGCAGGCTGGCCTGTGACGCTGGCCGCGGCCGGGGCAGGTCTGGCCGCCATCTGGGCGTTCTGGATCTAAAGCGCGTCGCGATCTTTCAGATTCGCTCCATGCGCTTTAGCTACCTGTTTTAACGCATGTCTTTGTCCCGAAACCGGTTCCCACTTTCGGGAGACATGCGCTAGACCTTCTTCAGATCAGCCCGGCCTCCGCGAGATCGCGCATCAGGCTGCCCGCGCCGTAGGTCCACGGCGCGCACTGCGTGGACAGGCGCACGGTGTTGACCAGGCTTCCGAGCTTGTCCGACGAGATCGTGACGATGTCGCCTTCCTTGTGCGTGAAGCCCTTACCTCCCTCGCCGCGATCCTTGGTCGGCGCGAACATGGTGCCCAGATAGAGCACGAGGCCATCGGGATACTGGTGATGCGCGCCCATGGCGGCTGCGACGAGCTCTTCCGGCGAACGGCTGATCTGCGCCATCGAGCTCGAACCGTCCAGCACGAAGCCATCTTCCCCTGCGACGCGCAGGCCGACCTCCTCGCGCTCGACATCGGCCAGCGAGAATCCGCTGTCGAAAAGCCTGATGAACGGCCCCAGCGCTGCCGACGCATTGTTGTCCTTGGCCTTGCCGAGCAGCAGCGCCGACCGCCCCTCGACATCGCGAAGGTTGACGTCGTTGCCCAGCGTCGCGCCGACAATGCGGCCGGAGCTTGCCGCCACGACGGCGATTTCGGGTTCCGGGTTGTTCCAGGTCGAAACCGGATGCAGGCCGACATCCGCCCCGAAACCGACGGAGGCAAGCGGCTGGCATTTGGTGAAGATCTCGGCATCCGGCCCGATGCCTACCTCGAGGTACTGCGACCACACGCCCCGCTCGATCAGCCCCGCCTTGATGGCCATCGCCTCGGGCGATCCCGGCTTCAGCTTCGACAGGTCGTGGCCGATATGGGTGGCGATGTCGGCGCGTATCGCCTCCGCCCTCGTGGCGTCGCCCCTCGCCTGCTCCTCGATCACGCGTTCCAGCAGGCTGACGACGAAGGTGACGCCGGAGGCCTTCACCGCATGGAGATCGACCGGCGAGAGGAGAAAGGGCGTGTCTTCGTCGCGCGCTCCCGGAAAGCTGTTCGCCGCGATATCGTCCAGACGCCCGAGATCGCGGCCCTGCGCCGAAGCGACATAGGCGGCCGGGTCTTCCATCTCGCAGATGTCGCGCACGGTGGGCGCGGCGCTCGACGTGATGTCGAGGACGTGGCCGTCACGAACCGTCACCACCAGCGGATGCGGCACGCCGGGCGCGCGCACGCGGCCGACAAAGATACCCTGCTGCGGCAGCTGCAACCGCTTGTCGTTCATGAACCTCTCCTCCCTCGAGCCCGCGGCGGCGCCGCTTCGCATCGTCCCTCGTAACGCGTTCGGCCCGAAGGGAAAAGCCCAAGGCGTGTCGGCGTGTCGTACCAGCCAGCGCTACTGGACGGGCGGCTCCGCCCCCGCCCGGAACTCGTCCGCCACCTCGTAGTGCTCGACCCATGCCCGGTCGATGAAGCCGCGCACCTCGTCGGCCAGTTGCGGCTGCTGTTCCCAATTGTCGCCGATGGCGGCGCGCAGCGCATTGGCGCTTTCCCAGAGCTGCACCATGCAGCGGGTGCGGTCGGTGCTCGTGGGAAGCGGCCTTCCGCCGTAGAACGCGACGAGGCCCGGCCGGGAGCGGAGCCATGGGTGGCTCTTGCCGAAGGCGAACTCCCTGAACTCCGTTTCCCTGCCCTCGATCACGGTGCAACGATAGACGCGCATCATCATGGTACGGCTCCTTCAGCATCGCCCCCTTGCCGCATAGTAGCATCGACGGGCGCGACGCACGCGCATTTCCATCGGGTTTGCGGCGGCCGGTCGGCCTGCCCGAAGAGCTATGCCGAGGGGCAAAACGCTATGCGCACGGGCATTTCGGATACGCGCGGTGGCCCGTTGCCCGTAACAGCCAACCCACACCGCAAGGTGGTTGTCCCGGCGGCTCGATTCGCATTGTGCGGATCGATGCCGGCACGCGCAATCGACGCTCGATGTGGCACTTCAGTCGTTCCGGGACTTCTCTTTTTTCACTCAAAGGAGGCCGGGATGGCGGGTAAGAGGTTCGTCTGGCGCAAGCGCCTGCTGGGCGCGATAGCGTGGGGCATGGTGGTTTCGACGGGGGCGATGACGGCAATGCCGTCTTGGGCAAGCGGCGCGGCTCCGGCAGCAGTGGCCCAGAAGGTCGAGGGCCACGAAGCCCTCTGGTCCAGGCTGGCAGGCAGGCCGGGCGAAGGCGTGCCGGTGATCGTGCGTTTCGCCATGCCGCCCGTGCCAGACGCGGCAAGCTTCGCGAGCCCCCAGGCCGCCGACGAGGCGCAGACCAGCGCCATTCGCGCGATGCAGCAGAAGGTGCTCGGCGCCGTGCTGCCCGCAGGCGCGCTGTCGTCGCCGGCAGCCTCGGAGGGAAAGAACATCAAGCTGATGGATTTCTCGCCGATGTTCGCCATCACCGCCACGGCGGAGGAGCTCGCCAGTCTCGCCGCAGACCCGAACGTGACGGCGATCGTCGAGGACCGGCCGCAGCCGCCGCTGCTGCGCGATTCGCTCTCGCTGATCCAGATGCCGCAGATGTATGCGGCGGGTGCCACGGGCAACGGCTACCACGTGGCCGTGCTCGACACCGGCGGCCGGCGCGGCCACGTCTTTCTGTCGAGCAGGATCACGTCCGAAGCCTGCTACAGCACCACCAACAACGCGGAAGGATCGGTAAGCCTCTGCCCCGGCGGTGTCTCATCATCGACGGCTACAGGCTCCGGCGAGGACTGCACGGCCAGCAACGTCTCGGGCTGCGGCCATGGTACGCACGTGGCCGGAACGGTCGCCGGATGGAACACCTCTCCGCAGTCGGGACAGCCGACCAGCGGCGTGGCGCGTGACGCCAGGCTGATCTCCATCAACGTGTTTTCACGTTTTCCAGCAAGCACTTGCGGCCTGCCCACTGCATGCGTCATGACCTATCCCAGCGACCAGATCAGGGGTTTGGAACGCGTCTACGCGCTTCGGAGCACCTACCGCATCGCTGCGGTGAACATGAGCCTCGGCGGCGGCGAGATCACGTCGAGATGCGACAGCGATCCCCGCAAGCCGATCATCGACCAGCTCAAGGCCGTACGCATCGCGACCGTCATCGCCGCTGGCAATGACGGCTTCGACAGCGCCGTCGCGGCACCGGGCTGCATTTCCAGCGCGGTGACGGTGGGCTCCTCCACCAAGTGGGACGGCCGCTCGAGCTTCTCCAACTGGGGCAACCTGATAGACGTCGTGGCGCCCGGCTCCGACATCTATTCGTCCTACATCAACGGCAGCAGCAACAACTATTTCGACTACAGTTCCGGCACGTCGATGGCTTCGCCGCACGTCGCCGGCGCATTCGCGACCCTGCGCCAAGCGTTCCCGAATGCGACCGTGGACCAGATCGAGAATGCACTGAAGTCGACCGGCACGGGCATCTCGTCTGCCGGCGTCACCAAGCCGCGCATCAACGTCAACAGCGCACGCATCGTGCTCGGCGGCGGCACCCCGCCCCCGCCCCCCGGCGCGCCCGCCAACGACAACTTCGTCAACCGCATCACGATAGCGCCCGCCGCGGCGGGAGCGACGAGAACGGTGACCGGCACGAACGTGAGGGCTACTGCCGAAAACGGCGAGCCTATACATGCCGGCTTCGAGCGCTCGCGCAACAGCGTGTGGTGGCGCTTCACACCAGCTAGTTCGGGCCCGATCACCATCGACACGCTGGGAAGCCGTCGTGAGGACGGTTACGATCTGGATACTGTCCTAAGCGTATACAGAGGCTCCTCCGTATCGTCCCTGACGCTGGTCGCGGAAAACGACGACGCGGACTACATGACCGTCCAGTCCCGGGTCACCTTCAATGGAGTAGCCGGCACCCAGTATCAGATCGCAGTAGTCGGCTGGGCCGGGCTTGGCTACCCTGCCCAGGAAGGCTCGATCACGTTGAACGTCCAGGGTGGTTCTGCTGTACCCTCGAACGACAATTTTGCGAATGCGAGCACGATTTCGGTTCTTCCTGCGCCTGGTGCGGTTCGCGGTCTGACGGGTGCC
>NZ_VSZS01000048.1 GCF_008180155.1 Neoaquamicrobium microcysteis
CATCTGGCCGGCGCCGAACCGTAGAACGGCACCACCATCTGCACAGGCAATGGCCGGAAAGCCGATCATGCATTAAAACTGAAACCGGACCACCTCATAGGGGCAGGCCACGTCTTGGGGCCGGCATTGCCGGGCGACCTTGGCCGCCCCATCCTCGACGCGCAGAACCGGGGCCAGCCGGTTGCGCCGCCCGCAATAGTAACGCCCGCCGTCGATCCCGAGGAAGAACGCCGCCGCGCCGAGGAAGAAGCCGCGCGGTTGAGCAACGTGTTTTTCCAGTTCGGCCCGCGCACAGGAGCGCCGGCAGGGACGGCCATGCCCGGCCTTGCCGGTCTTGGCCTCGGCGGACAGCCCGCGACGCAGGACCGGCACGCGGCTTTCCTCAATGGACCCGTGGACCGGCAGACGGTTTCGACGGATCGCGTCACGTCGCCGGCATCGCCCTACGTCCTTCAGGCCGGGGCCGTGATCCCGGCCGCGCTCATCACCGGCATCCGCTCGGACCTATCGGGCCAGATCACGGCGCAAGTGACCGAGAACGTCTATGACAGCCCGACCGGCAGCCTGCTCCTGATCCCGCAAGGGACGCGCATCATCGGTCAATACGATGACGGCGTGACCTTCGGCCAGCGCAGGGTGCTCTTGGTGTGGAATCGCCTGATCCTGCCGGGCGGTCGCTCCATCGTCCTTGAGCGCCTGCCGGGCGCGGACGCCAGCGGCTACGCCGGGCTTGAGGATGGCGTCGATTATCATTGGTGGGATCTGATGAAGGCGGCAGGGTTGTCCACGCTTCTCGCAGCGGGCACGGAGCTGGCGACCAGCGACGAGGACCGGCTGATCCGTGCCCTCCGCGACGGGGCGCAGGATACCATCAATCAGGCAGGGCAACAGATCGTGCAGCGCCAGTTGCAGGTTGCGCCGACTCTCACCATTCGGCCCGGCTTCCCGGTCAGAATCATCGTCACGCGCGACCTTGTATTTGAGCCGGCAGGAGGTTGACCATGACCAAGCTGAAACTCGGCCCGCTTCCCGACGACAAGCCCGTGAAGGTGACGGTGGAGCTACCCGCGCCGCTTCACCGCGATCTGACCGCCTACGCCGAGGTGCTGGCCCGCGAGAGCGGCCAGCCAGCCGCCGATCCCGTCAGGCTGATCGTGCCCATGCTGGAGCGATTCATCGCCACGGATCGGGGGTTCGCAAAGGCCCGGCGAGCCGTCGCCCGACGGCGTTAGGATCGTGCCGAGCGAATCAACATCACAGAATTGGCAATCGAACGAAACAACACGAGGGTTAAAGATTATTAGGTTGCAGCTCCGGCGACGAGAGCCTGCCTGCCGATTAAAGCTAGACATTTCGAAGCTTCTTTTTAGCGTATTTTTAACCAATTTCTCCCCAGTTTACAGACGCCCAAAAAGAAATGATATCTGCGTCGAAAAGACAGTCGCAATAGATAATCAAATTTTCCTCAGATCAATTACCGCTCCTGCTCTTAACATCTTTTCTCAGAATTTCCCGCAACTCTTCCTCGTCTAAAGTCTCGCGCTCCAACAGCAGTCTCGACGATTTCTCAAGGATTTCGCGGCGTTCCTGAAGCAGCGCTACGGTACGCCCGAACGTTTCCTCGACGATACGTTTGACCTCTTCGTCTACGGCCGCCGCGGTCTCGTCGGAATAGTCGCGCTCCTGCGGCCCGTAATAGGGCTGGTCCGTGGTCAGGAACGAGCGGCGGTCCTTCTCCAGCGCCACATGGCCCAGCCGTTCGGTCATGCCGTAACGCGTGACCATGGCGCGGGCGATGTCGGTGACCTTGACGAGGTCGTCGGCCGCGCCGGTGGAAAGATGCTCGAAGACGATCCACTCGGCGGCGCGGCCGCCGAGCAGCACGGCCATCTTGTTCGCAAGCTCCTCGCGCGTCATCAGGAAGCGGTCCTCGGTCGGACGCTGGATGGTGTAGCCGAGCGCGCCGATGCCACGCGGGATGATCGACACCTTATGCACGGGATCGACGCCCGGCAGCGCCATGGCGACGAGCGCATGGCCCATCTCGTGATAGGCGACGATCTCGCGCTCCCTGGGGTTGAGCAGGCGGTTGCGCTTCTCCAGCCCCGCGATGATGCGCTCGATGGCGTTGTTGAAATCCTCCATCGTCACCGCGTCGGCCTTGCGGCGGGTGGCGAGCAGCGTCGCCTCGTTGACGAGGTTGGCGAGGTCCGCGCCGGTGAAGCCGGGCGTCAGCGCCGCGATCTGCTCCGGCGACACATCCGGCGCGAGCTTTGCCTTCTTCATGTGGACATGCAGGATGGCGATGCGGCCCTGCTTGTCCGGCCGGTCGACCAGGACCTGCCGGTCGAAGCGGCCGGCGCGCAGCAGCGCCGGGTCGAGGATCTCCGGCCGGTTGGTGGCGGCGAGCAGCACCAGCCCGCTCGACGGGTCGAAGCCGTCGAGCTCGACCAGAAGCTGGTTGAGCGTCTGCTCCTTCTCGTCGTGGCTGCCGGCCATCGGACCGATGCCGCGGGCGCGGCCGAGCGCGTCGAGCTCGTCGATGAAGATGATGGCCGGCGCCTTGGCACGCGCCTGCTCGAACAGGTCGCGCACGCGCGCGGCGCCGACGCCGACGAACATCTCGACGAATTCGGAGCCGGAGATGGAGAAGAAGGGCACGCCCGCCTCGCCGGCCACTGCCCTGGCGAGCAGCGTCTTGCCGGTGCCGGGCGGGCCGACGAGAAGCACGCCCTTGGGCATTCGCCCGCCGAGCCGGCCGTACTCCTTCGGGTCCTTCAGGAAATCAACGATCTCCTGCAACTCGGCCTTGGCCTCGTCGACGCCGGCGACGTCGGCGAAGGTCACGCCGGTGTCCGTCTGCACATAGACCTTGGCCTTGGACTTGCCGATCTGCATCAGGCCGCCGCCCATGCCGCCGCCCATTCGCCTGAGGATGAACATCCACAACCCGACGAACAGCGCGACGGGAACCACCCACGACAGGAGGTCGCGCAGGAAGGTGCTCTCGATCTGGCCGGTGACGACAACGTCGTGCTGCTGGAGATCGCGCGCCAGATCGGCCTCGACGCGGGTGGTGATGAACATCGGCCGGCCGTCCACCGGTTCGGTGAAGCGACCCTGGATGAACCGGTCGGAGACGGCGACCTCGGCGATGCGCCCCTGCGTAAGATAGGTCTGGAACTCGCTGTAGGGAATCTGCGCGACTTGCGTCGCCGCCGCGAAGAGGTACTGGAAGACCATCAGGCCGAGAAAGGCCGCGATCCAGTACCAGATATTGAACTGCGTCTTCTTGTCCATTCTCTATCGCCATGCATCTGCGTGGGGCACGCCGCCCTACCGACATCACTTTAGCCAGACCACCCTGTCCTCGTTTGAGGCAGATCAACGTGAAAGGGCCCGGCAGAGCCGGGCCCCTCGGTCAGGCCGTTGAGAACGGTTTGTCGGAGCCGTTCCAAAGGCTGTAGCCCGCAGCAGCAGCCACGATCAGGCCGACGACGACATGGGAGATCGTGGCGCTGCTGTTGGTCGAGAATGACAACACCCATGGCGCCGCGACCGACCAGACGCCTAACGCCGTGTTAACCCACTGTTGCCATTCGCTGAACGCGAACAACGCAATGCATGCAACAACGGCGATCGCCGCTCCTACAAGCCATGCGTTCCAGGCCGCAGTCGTTAGAGCCGCATAACCCAGAATCCATGGCGTTATGGCCAGTCCGAGGCCGGCGGCAATATTCACAACATCAAAGGCAGAGCGGTTTTCGAATGTCTTCAGCATCGTTTTCCTCCTTTCCGGTTTGATGCGTCGTCAATGAGCGGTCCGCCTGTCGGGCGGAACGCAGGTGCCGGTGTCACGAGATGGGAAGCCGGCACCCAACTGCTGATGTGGAGCGCGCAGACGCCCCACAGGCTGCTGTCCGATACGGAACGGAGCAAGCTCCGCATCGGTGAAAGCACCCGCAGCAATCTCATGCAGCGCAAGATCCTGCGTTGTCATTCCTTCCAGCGCCAGTCGAGGCTCATCGCCCCGCCTCAGCGCTCTACAACGCATGGCCCCCGCGAGAGCCAGCCCGAACCTGTTAGGCAGAACCTTTTGTGCATCGATCGTGACAAATGGATCCATGGAATCACCTCATGCTGCTTCGAGATGCCCCCGACCAGCCGACTGGGCATCCACGCCTCTTTCGAGAGCGAGCAACGCCTGCTCGACCTCATCAAGGCGCGAGGGGCGGCCGTTCTCAGGCATGCCCTCGTTGGTGGCCTGATCGATCAGGAATTCGGTCCAGGCCCAGTTCATCAGGATCGACCGCCTCGCATCAAGGGGGAGCCGGTTGTCAGTCACGACATCTATCGGCGAGGCCCAGCCGCCATCCCCATCATTGCGATTGGCGTCATTCGACATGGCCCGACGGTACTTGTCCGAAAGCCCGGCGAGGCCAAGCTTGCCGAGCGTCGCATCGGAGAATGTGTTTCGCTTTTCTCCCGACTTATCCATGGTAATCCTAGCCTTATCCTTTGGTACGTCCACGACATAGCAAAGACCCTGCCGCTGCGCGTAACGGATCGCAGACGCCAGCGTCGGGAACTTAAGCTCGACCTGCTTCAGTGTGTCCCGGCTGCCGGTGTAGCCCATGAGCGGTTCGATAAAAGACGGGCTGCGCGCCTCGAACACGAGCTTCCATTGATCGCGCGACGGAGCACTGGTAGTCGCCGAGCGAGATGGGCGGTAGATCCGGGCCACGGCATCGCTGGGGAATAAGGAGCGTCCCATTGACAGCATCGTGCGACGATTGTCGTTGGCTCCCGGCACGGGCCGGTCGACAGGACCATCTGCCATTGATGTCCTTCTTGCAGCAATGTTCATGGTTCTTCCTCCGTGATTGGTGAAGATCGACGCCGACGGGCGCAACGAACCCGCCGGCGCCGAAACCCTCGTCAGCTCTTGATCGCTATGCGTTTTACCTGCGACTGAGCCTTTTCGGTCTTGGGAAGCACGAGGCTCAGCACGCCATTTCTGAACCTGGCGTCTATCTTGTCCTCGACGATTTCGCTTCCAACCGGGATACGGCGCTCGAAACGGCCGTAGAAGCGTTCCGAGAACTGCTTCTCCTTGTCCTCGGTCTCAGATCGCTTTTCGCCGCGCAGCGTCAGCACACCGTCATCCAGAACCAGTTCGATGTCCTTTTCCTCCAGACCTGGCACTTCCGCGGTTATGCGGATCTCCTTTTCAGTCTCGGAGATTTCGACGCTCGGCCACCCCCGTCCGAAGGAGGCCAGAGAGTCAAAAGCTGGCAGGTTTCGATCAAATGAGCGAAAGACATCGTCAAACAGGCGATTGACTTCCCGGTGCAGCGACAGGAACGGACTGCGGTCCTCTTCACGATAGGCAGCGGGAGCCTGATTGCTGCTCGTGTCACGGCCCCAGGGGATCAGGTCACGTACGTTCATGGTTATTCTCCTTCTGTTCTGAACAATTGGACACAGCTTCGCCGATGGCGCCGGACGCGTGGCCCGGCGCTGGCGATCCGTAGACTGACAAAAGCGTCAGGCTGCGATCTGCTCGTTGGTGTGCGAAGAGGCTTCAATCTGCATCGTCTTCTCCTGCGACGAGATCGCAATCCGACGAGGCTTCATCTCCTCCGGGATCTCACGCCGAAGATCGATTGTCAGGAGGCCGTTGACGAGAGTCGCGCCTTCAACTCGCACGTGGTCGGCGAGCTGGAAGCGACGCTGGAACGAGCGTCCGGCAATGCCGCGATGCAGATACTGCGCATTCTCGTCGGTGGTTTTGCTGCCCGCCACGAGAAGCATGTTTTGCTCCTGCGTGATGGAAAGCTCGTCTTCGCTGAAGCCGGCCACCGCCATGGTGATGCGGTAGTCGTCTTCGTCAGTCTTTGCGATGTCATAGGGCGGCCAGTTGTCGATGCTCTCGACGCGGCTGGCGGCCTCCAGCGCATTGACCAGACGGTCGAAGCCGATGCTCGACCGGAACAGGGGAGAAAAATCGAAAGTGGTTCTCATAGCCACATCCTCCTTGAAGCAACATGGGTACAAGATTGTGCGGCTTTTGGCCGGCGCCGCCCCGTAGTGGCAGCGGCGCACAATCGATCTGGTTCCTTCATTTCAGAGTTTCAAGAGGGTGACGGCAGAAAATTTCCACAGCGATTTCAGACTGTTGGAAATTGAGAACAACTCCACCATCTGATGAGTTGGTTGGTAAAAGGAATGGAGACCTGCCATGACCTATGACGAGATCGTTTCAGTGCTCGGCTCCATAGACGACGATCTGGCGGCGGGGCTTATCGCAACCGGAGCGAGTGTTGATGAACTTCGAGAAGCGTGGAACTGGCTTAACAATGACGAGGCGCTGATGGGCGAAGGGCGACCGCTCCCGGACACACGCGTCAGCCAACTCATCGATCTGCTTGACCCTGATGATGACGGCGTGGACTGAGCTACGGATGGAGGGTTGAAGAAGCACGTCGGTATGCCCAGATCACAAGAGATCGTACAGAACGATCAGTTACTTGCTCTCAAAAGACGATCAGAAAACAAGGAGGAAGTGATGTCTGATGTCGTGTTCAACGAACCCGTAATTCTGCGCATGCCAAAAACTGGCCTCCGAAAGGTGGCGACAGGTTTTGAAGCACTGGAATGCCTCGAGCGCGAATGGCCGGACTGGGCACGTGGACGGCGTTGGCGGAATGCCGTTGCTGCCTGTCGGGACGCACTCGATGGATGGCGCTCTGCGAAGGAGGCACGCCGGAGCTTCATGAAGGCTGCAATGCGAGCGGGCCTCGTTCAGGGAGCACGACGCACGCGAGTTCGGGGTACTCTCGGTAGCTATCAGGTAATTCCCGCCGGGCTTCAGTGAACGGATATGATCCCGTCGACGGCTTTCCATTCTGAGGGCTGGATCAGACGATGGTGGGCGACGCGCACGGAGTGCAGCGCGCCCTCCAGCGTCTCGGTCCAGTAGTCGAGAAAGCCGCGCAGTTCGGGAAACTTCGGGGCAAGATCGTAATCCTGCCAGACATAGACCTGCAACAGGCTCGGGTGATCTGGAAGACGATAGTGGATTTCGGCTGTGGTCAGGCCGTAGCCTTCCATCTGCATCCGGAATTCACGACTGACGATCGCTGGCATATGTCTCTCCTTTGTCGTTTCATGCGTGAAGACGATGGTGATGGTCTGCGGATCCGCATACGGCATCGTCCGCCCCGATGTCGCCGTGATCAAGACGCCGCAGCGCATCCATAATGACATCGAATGGGATGGGGCTTTCCGCGCCCGGCGGCTGGCGCAGTGCGGGCATCGATTCGACCGCGCATGCGTCGGATGCCCATGACGAGAGAATGGCGCGCTTTTCGCTGCGTTCGAGCGTGTCGTCGCGCAGCACATCCTCGGGATGCCTGTAGTGGCGCGCCGGCGACAGGAGCCGGTCGAGCGCAATGTCTTCGGCTCGTGGCGCGAGAGAGGGAATGATCGTCGAAAAATCGGCTCGGCGCATCGCTGTCCTCCTTCCGTTTCAGCCGTTCCAAAAACTCCGTTTCGATCAGGACTCCGGACCGCACCTCCCGGCACGGCACAGAAGGAAGTTCGGCCAATCGAGCGAATTTTTCAAGTGCCCGGATGCTCAATGGTGTCAATTTCGGCTGCGATTACATCGCACTAGCAGTTAACGGCTGCGAGTGCCAAAAATTTTGCATTCCCCTCTTGAAATCGAAAATCGTCAAAACCAGATCGATACGCGCGTGACGCCGACAAGGGTTGCGCGGCCCCGCTCCGGCTCTCACCGGGCCGGAGCGGAGGGACCTCTCAAAATCTGTTTGTCCTTGAGGAGAACGATATGACGTTCCGTCCATTGCATGACCGTATCCTGGTTCGCCGCATCGAAGCCGACGAGAAAACCGCAGGCGGCATCATCATTCCCGATACCGCCAAGGAAAAGCCGAGCGAAGGCGAAGTGATCGCCGTCGGCCCCGGTGCCCGCGACGATGCGGGCAAGATCATTGAGCTCGACGTAAAGGTCGGCGACCGTATTCTGTTCGGCAAATGGTCCGGCACCGAGATCCGGCTCGACGGCGAAGACCTGCTCATCATGAAGGAAAGCGACGTGATGGGCGTGATCGAGCAGACCGCGACGCTGAAGAAGGCCGCCTGACGGATTCTTCGATCATCAACCAGTCAATGAAAACTGCCTATTGAAGGAGTGATCCAATGGCTGCCAAGGAAGTCAAGTTCAACACCGAAGCCCGCGAGAAGATGCTGCGCGGCGTCGACATTCTCGCCAATGCCGTCAAGGTGACGCTCGGGCCGAAGGGCCGCAACGTCGTCATCGACAAGTCGTTCGGCGCGCCGCGCATCACCAAGGACGGCGTGTCGGTCGCGAAGGAGATCGAGCTTGAGGACAAGTTCGAGAACATGGGCGCCCAGATGGTCCGCGAAGTGGCGTCGAAGACCAACGACCTTGCCGGCGACGGCACCACAACCGCGACTGTTCTGGCGCAGGCCATCGTCAAGGAAGGCGCCAAGGCCGTCGCCTCCGGCATGAACCCGATGGATCTGAAGCGCGGCATCGACAAGGCGGTGGATGCGGTTGTCGCCGAACTCAAGGCCAATGCGCGGAAGATCTCGAAGAATGACGAGATCGCCCAAGTCGGAACCATCTCGGCCAATGGCGATTCCGAGATCGGTCGCTTCCTCGCCGAAGCCATGCAGAAGGTCGGCAATGAGGGGGTCATCACCGTCGAAGAAGCCAAGACCGCCGAGACCGAGCTCGAGGTGGTCGAGGGCATGCAGTTCGACCGCGGCTATCTCTCGCCCTACTTCATTACCAATCAGGACAAGATGCGGGTCGAGTTCGAGGATCCCTATGTCCTTATCCATGAAAAGAAGCTCTCCAACCTTCAGGCCATGCTTCCCGTGCTCGAAGCGGTCGTCCAGTCCGGCAAGCCGCTGGTCATCATCGCCGAGGACGTCGAGGGCGAGGCTCTGGCCACGCTCGTCGTCAACCGTCTGCGCGGTGGCTTGAAGGTTGCGGCCGTCAAGGCGCCGGGCTTCGGCGACCGCCGCAAGGCCATGCTGGAGGACATCGCCATCCTTACCGGCGGCACGGCGATCAGTGAGGATCTCGGCATCAAGCTGGAAAATGTCACGCTGGAGATGCTCGGCCGGGCCAAGAAGGTCGTCATCGAGAAGGAGAACACCACCATCGTTGATGGCGCCGGCTCAAAGGCCGAGATCGAAGGCCGCGTGAAGCAGATCAAGGCGCAGATCGAGGAGACCACCTCCGACTACGATCGCGAGAAGCTTCAGGAGCGGCTGGCCAAGCTCGCCGGCGGCGTTGCCGTCATTCGCGTCGGCGGTGCGACCGAGGTCGAGGTCAAGGAGAAGAAGGACCGCGTCGACGACGCTCTGCACGCGACCCGCGCGGCGGTCGAGGAAGGCATCCTGCCGGGCGGCGGCGTGGCGCTGCTGCGTGCGCAGAAGGCGCTCGATGCCATAGAGACCGAGAACCCGGACCAGAAGCACGGCGTCGAGATCGTGCGCCGGGCCATCGAGGCGCCGGTGCGCCAGATCGCCGAAAATGCCGGCGCCGAAGGTTCGATCATCGTCGGCAAGCTGCGGGAGAAGCCCGATTTTGCTTACGGGTGGAACGCCCAGACCGACGAGTATGGCGATCTCTTCGCACAGGGCGTGATCGACCCGGCCAAGGTGGTGCGCACCGCGCTTCAGGACGCCGCCTCGGTCGCCGGCCTGCTCGTCACCACCGAGGCGATGATCGCCGAGAAGCCGAAGAAGGAAGCCGCCCCGGCGATGCCCGCCGGCGGCATGGACTTCTGACCATCTCGCGCTGAAAGTGACCGCTCCCATGTCGGGAGCGGTCAGGAGCAAAGCATAGATCGGAGACTGACATGAGCCTCATGCCAGACTTTGACCATGTACCTGTGCCGCATCATCCCCCGTCCGAGTTCCTGTCGCACGATGCGGAGGCGCGGACGGCACTGGCCCCGCTGATCGAAACCCTGCTCGACAGGCTCGTGATGGCTGGATGGGATCGGCGCACGGCGGCCTCCGCGCTGATGTTCCATGCGGCGGCGCAGGTGTCGGCCCTGTCGAGAGGCGGCCGGCCGCAATAATCCAGGAACCTCGCCTCCGGGCGGGGTTCATCTCCAATCGCACCAGACGCGCGAAGGACCGGCGGCGGAGGATCTCTTCCGGCGCGACGGGATCGTCGCATCCAACACGAAGGAAAAATATCGGGAGATCGACAATGTCCATCGGCCTGCCTCGCGCCACGCAGATTGCCGCCATCCTTGTCACGTGCCTTACATTGTCATTTTCCGGTGGCGCCGTGCAGCCCGCTGCCGCACAGGATGTGGCATCCGGCGGGCTTGTCGAGCGTTCGTTGCCCGATGTTCTGGAGAAGATCACACCCGCGGTGGTCAACATCGCGGTCACCTCCCGCGCACCTGCCGAAACCAACCCGCTCTTCAACGATCCCTATTTCCGGCGCTTCTTCGACCTGCCGCAGATGCCGCAGCAAAGGCCCCGCATGAGCGCCGGGTCCGGCGTCATCGTCGACGCGGACAAGGGTTACATTCTCACCAACCACCATGTCGTCGACGGCGCGAGCGAGATCGCGGTGACGCTGAAGGATCGCCGCCGCTTCACTGCCGAACTGGTCGGCAGCGACAAGGCGACCGACATCGCTTTGCTCAGGGTCGATGCGTCAAACCTGACTGCCCTGCGGCTGGGCGATCCGTCGCGTCTGCGCGTCGGCGACAGCGTGGTCGCCATCGGCAATCCGTTCGGGCTCGGCCAGACCGTTACCTCCGGCATCGTCAGCGCGCTGAGCCGTAGTGGGCTGAACGTCGAAGGCTATGAAGACTTCATCCAGACCGACGCTTCGATCAATCCCGGCAATTCGGGCGGCGCGCTGGTGACGGCGGACGGCCAGCTTGTCGGCATCAACACCGCGATCATCGCACCGGCCGGCGGCAATGTCGGCATCGGCTTTGCCGTCCCCATCGACATGGCGTCGGCGGTGATGACGCAGCTAATCGAGCATGGCGAGGTCCGGCGCGGACGCATCGGCGTCTCGATCCAGGACCTCACGCCCGACCTTGCCGAGGCTCTTGGCATCGATGCCAGCTTTGGCGCGGTCGTCGCCAGCGTGGAAGACGGCTCGCCCGCCGAGCAGGCAGGCATTCAGGCGGGCGACATCATCGTCGCCGTCGACGGACGCGAAATCTCTGGTTCGGCCGATCTGCGCAACCGCATCGGCCTGTCGCCTGCGGGTTCGCGGGTGGAGATCGCCTATCTGCGCGAGGGCATCCGCCAGACCGCCACCATGACGGTGAATGGCGAAACAGGTCCCTCGCGCGCCTCTGCGAGAGCCATGCCCGGCCGTCTGGCCGGTGCGGATTTCCAGGATGCGTCCGGCAACGTGCTGGTCGCCAACGTGGCTCCGGGCAGTCCCGCCGCACAGGCCGGTGTGCGCACTGGCGACGTCATCGTCGCCGTCAACCGCCGACCGGTCGGGACCGTGGCCGAACTGACGCGGCTGCTCGGCGAAACACGCGGCACCATCGCGCTCGATCTCTTCCGCGGAGGGGCGCGGCTCCTGCTCGTCGTTCGTTAGGGCGCGCCTTCCGCTTTGCTGACTGTTCGTTGTGAATACGGGAGAACATGATGAGGACATTCACCACAACATTGATGGCAGCCGCGCTCGGCGCAATGCTGATGGCGCCGCTGCCACTTGGCGCACAGGAAAACCCTTCAGCGCAGCAATCTGCCGAACTCAGCGGCTTCTGGCTGACGACGTCCTGGCCCGAGATGACCATCAAGCCGGGCGAAACGCTTTCGGTTTCGCTGTCGCTGCGAAATGAAAAGCTGCCGCCCCAGCGCGCCACGATCGAAGTGCAGGGCGTGCCGGAAGGCTGGGCGTGGACGCTGAAGGGCGGCGGCCGGGAGGTGAAGGCAGCGATCGTCTCGCCGGATTCGACCGAGCGGCTGACGCTCGAACTCACCCCGCCAGAAGACGCTTCCACCGACGGCGAACACGCCATCGAGGTCCGCGCCCTTACCGCAACTGAGACGGTGACCCTGCCGCTTGTGGTTCGCGTGTCGGAAACCGAGGAGGTCGCATCCGGCCTTTCGCTTGAGCCCGAATTGCCAGCACTGCGCGGCACCGCGCGTTCGACCTTCTCCTTCAAGATCAAGGTGAAGAACGAAGGCGCGGAAGACGGGCTGTTCAATCTGACAGCCAGCGTGCCGGCCGGCTTCCAGACACGCTTTAAGAAGGGTTATGGCTCGGAAGAGATCACCGGCCTGCCCATCGCCGCCGGCGCAACCGAGACGGTCACGATGGAGGTGATCCCATCGCGTGGGGTCGCAGCCGGGCGCTATGAAGCCGGGTTCGAGGTTTCCGGCGAAGGGCTTTCTGGGACCACGCAGCTCAGTCTTGACGTGACGGGTGAACCGCAGGTCGCCATCGTCGGGCCGCAGGAGCGCCTGTCGGGCGAGGCGGTGGCCGGCAGGGAGTCAAGCTTCACCTTCACGCTCGTCAACACCGGCACCGCCCCCGCGACCGACCTCGAGCTTTCCGCCACGCCGCCCTCCGGCTGGACCGTCGCGTTCGAGCCGCAGGACGTTGCCCAGATCGCGCCGAACTCCACCGGCGAGGTCAATGTAAAAATCACCCCGTCTGAACAGGCGATCGCCGGCGATTACATGGTGTCGGTGCGGGCCTCCAACGACACCGTCTCCGAAAACGTGCAGTTCCGCGTCACCGTCAGGACTTCGACGCTGTGGGGCGCTGCAGGGCTTGGCGTGATCGCCGTCGCCGCGCTGGTGCTGGGGGGCGCAGTAATGAGGTACGGGCGGCGATGAGCACGGTCGTTCTCGAAGCGAAGGGCCTTGCCAAGCGCTATGGCGACGCCGTCGCCGTGGCCGGCATCGACCTCTCCGTCAACCAGGGTGAGGTGATCGGCCTGCTCGGTCCCAACGGCGCGGGCAAGACCACGACGATCCTGATGCTGCTCGGCCTCACGGAAGCGAGCGAGGGAAGCGTCAGCATCCTGGGCAAGGACCCGCTGCGCCGGCCGCTGGAGGTCAAGCGCGAGGTCGGCTACCTGCCAGACTCGGTCGGCTTCTACGACATGATGACCGGCAGGGAGAACCTCGCCTATACGGCGAAGCTCGCTGGCATGTCGCGCGAACTGGCGAAGGAGCGCATCGCGGCAGCACTCGAGAAGGTGCGGCTCAGCGTCCCCGCCGACCGGCCGGTCACCACCTATTCGCGCGGCATGCGTCAGCGCCTCGGCATTGCCGAACTGCTGATGCGCGACTGCAGGATAGCGATCCTCGACGAGCCGACCTCGGGCCTCGATCCGCAATCGACGCAGGAGCTGCTCGACCTCATTCTCGATCTGTCGCGCGGCGGCATGACTATTCTGCTGTCCTCGCACATGCTCGACGTGGTGCAGTCGATCTGCAGCCGCGTGGCGCTGTTCAATAAGGGCCGCATCGGCTTCTTCGGCACGATCGAGGAACTGGCCGCGAGGCTCGGGCGCGGTTCCTTCGTCATCGATGTTGAGGCGGATGGGATCGACCTCGGTCAACTCGCGGGCGAGACCGACGGCGTGACATCGGTTGCATCCGCGTCCCACGGCCTCTGGCAGGTCGAGGCCACGCGCGATGTGCGGTCCGATCTCGCAAAACTCGTGGTCGAGGCGGGCGGCAGGCTGAAGAACCTCGACCTGCGCCGAGCGCGCCTCGACGAAGCCTACAATCGTTACTTCAGGGAGGTTGCCAATGCGGCGTGAAGGATCTCCGTTCAGGGGTGTCGGCACGGTGGCGCTCAAGGAAGCGGCCGACCACATGACGAGCGCCCGCATGCATCTCATCATGTTGCTGGTTCTGCTCACCGCCGTCGGCGCGGTCTACGGCGCCATCGACCGCATCCGCGACACGACGGCGCAAGACGCCTACCTGTTCCTCAAGCTGTTCACCGTGGCGCGTGAGCCGCTGCCGTCCTTCGCCGCCTTCCTCGGGTTCCTGCTGCCGCTGGTGGCGGTCGCGCTCGGCTTCGACGCCATCAACGGCGAGTTCAACCGGCGTACCATGAGCCGGCTGCTTGCCCAGCCGATCTATCGCGATGCGGTGCTGTTCGGAAAGTTCCTCGGCGGACTGCTGGTCATCGCCATCGCATTGCTGACGCTGTGGCTTATGATGGTCGGGCTCGGCATGCTCTTCCTCGGCCTGCCGCCTTCCGGCGCGGATATCGTACGCGGCGTGTTCTGGCTTGCCGCGACGCTCGCCTATGCCGGCGTCTGGCTGGCGCTTGCGATCGCATTCTCGACCGTCATCCGCTCGCCCGCCACCTCGGCGCTGGCGGCTCTGTCGGTGTGGCTGGTGCTCACCGTGTTCTGGGGCATGATCTCGCCGCTGGTAGCGGGGATCGTCGCGCCGATCGACCCGTTTGATCCGATGAGCGTGCTCAACCGCTTTGAGTGGCAGCAGGCGATTGCCCGCATCTCGCCGCAGACACTCTATGGCGAGGTGACCGGATTGCTGCTCGATCCGGCCGCGCGCTCCGTCGGACCGCTATTCATGCACCAGATGCAGGGCGCGGTGATCGGCGCACCGCTGCCGACCAAGCAGAGCTTGCTGATCGTCTGGCCCCAGATCTCCAGCCTGATCGCCGCGATGCTGGTCCTGTTCACGCTCGCCTATGTCGTGTTCCAGCGGCAGGAGGTGCGGGCATGATAGCCGCGGGCCTGAGCCATTGAACGCCATCCTCCGCTGGACGCAAGCTGATCTGGCGGTGGAGTTCTGCATTTTCCGTCGGGCGGGCAAGCGACTGGCTGGAGGCGCGAACCCATGTGGCTGTCGCTATCGCCAGATTGCGGGATACTCCCGCCCGTCGTCGCCCAGCCTTTCGCTCAAGTTGTAGATATACCATTAGCTGCCCCGACACCAAAATATTGTAACAAGCGGCAGGTTCTAACTCATTTAGGAGAATGATGGTGGCTTTCCCATCGAGAGGTGTTCTGAAGAAGTCCGCCATCGTGACCATCATATGTGCCGCGATTTCGATATCCGTCTCTACGGGGATCCGTTTCTACCTAGGTGTCCAGTCGGACACGATCACGATCATCGTACGGCTCATATTGCCGTTCATCATCGCGTTTCCGATTGCTATCATGCTCTTTGCCAAAATCGAGAAACTTGAGAAAGCCTACCGCAGCCTGCTGAAAGAAGCGAGAGAACTCGCAAAATGCGCCAGCACCGACCCGCTGACGGGCCTTCTCAACAGACGCAGTTTCGAGCGACAATTCAATCTTGCAATGGCCCATCGCGCGGGCGGCAAGTTCATCATTGCCGACATGGACTACCTTAAAGCGATAAACGACGAACATGGGCACCTTGTAGGAGATGACGCTATCATCTCGTTCGCGCAGGCATTGGAACTGGTACTAGGTGATGAGTGCCTCATCGCGCGGATCGGTGGTGACGAGTTTTGCGCCTATCTGCCAAAGGCTGACGCAAACACAGTCAACCAACTGGTGACACAGGTCGGATCCGCCGCCCGAAACGAATTCCTCCGCAAAACAGGGCTGGACTATCCGCTTTCATTCTCCGTTGGGATGCAGAAATGCCATCCGAAGCTTACGTTCCGGGAAATGATCTCCCGCGCCGACAACGAGCTTTACGCTAAAAAGCGTAGCCGTTCTGCTCCCACGGCTATCGATAAGGCGGCTTGAGTCGACCAAAGATAAAGTCAGCGGCGGGTGCGCGCTTGGCCACGAGCTGATCATGCTAAACCATCCTGCCCATGATAGAATGTCCTGCCGCTACGGCTTGTAGGCTTCGTCAAGCCAAGGCATCCAATCGACTGCTCCATCAGAATCGTGCCGAACGGATCGCCCGTTAAAGAACCGAAGCCACGCTGCCGCTAGAATACCGCTTCCCCTTGTTCGCGAACGTTGATGAACGCCATTTTTTCTAACGCATAGCGTAACAGAGGGGTGCCGTTCGCGCATCCTTCTACATGCGGCACGCTACAGGCCGCCGTCTCCCCTCCATGGTTCGCCTGATTCCGAGACTTGAGCTCTTCGGAAGCATCCAGAATCAGGAGGATACCATGTGCGCAGAGCACCGCCGCGTCCAAAGAGGCAGCCTAAGACAGCCAGCCCATGGAACTCTCCCCGACGATCTCTACGACTATGAAGACGATCCCGCGCCGCGCATCAGCCCGTCGGGCGGCAGTCCGTCTCATGTCTTCGACGTGGAGAAGCTCCCCGTAATCGACGACTGGCCGGAGAACGTACCGATCACCGAGGCCGAGATTAAGGTCTTCGAGCGTTGGTTCGGCGATGTGTTCGACGAGATGTTCGGCCCGATCGATCTGCCCGATGACTTAAGAAGGTTATCGTATTATGATAACGAAAAGCCTTAACCGGATCATCGGGCGATGCCATGTCAACATTGAAGGTCGGTATTGCCGACCCAGAGGAAATGAGAGCGAGAACCATGCGGATCGCCAAGGGTGAGGAAAAGCCCACGCCCGGCGAGCGAACAGTGTGGTTTGCTTCGACCATGTCATTCGCGAAGCTCCTCTCACCAGCCAATTGCGAGTTGCTCCGCCTAATTCGTGAACAGGAGCCGGATTCGCTGGAGGAACTGGCACAGATCACGGGGCGCGCGAAGTCAAACCTGTCCCGAACACTTAAAACCATGGCGGCCTATGGCCTTGTCCGCATGGAGAAGGGCAAGGGGCTCAGGCTGGTGCCTAGGCTCATCCATGACCGAGTAGAGCTGGTCCTGCCATTGGTGGAACGCCGCAAGACGAAAGGAGCCCGCAAATGAATGCTAAATCGCCAACCATTGCCGTGCGGGCCGCTCTCTATCTGCGTGTCTCGACCACGCGGCAAGCCGAACACGATGTTTCCATTCCCGACCAGAAGCGGCAGGGCGAAGCCTGGTGCGAAGCGCGCGGCTTTCAGCTTGTCGAGACCTTTGTTGAGCCCGGTGCCTCGGCGACCAACGACCGCCGGCCTGAGTTCCAGCGTATGATCGAAGCGAGCACGTCCAAGCCTGCGCCCTTTGACATTGTCGTAGTCCATTCGTTCAGCCGGTTCTTCCGCGATCACTTCGAGCTGGAGTTCTACGTCAGGAAACTCGCCAAGAATGGCATCAAGCTGGTCTCCATCACTCAGGAAATGGGCGATGATCCCATGCACGTCATGATGCGGCAGATCATGGCGCTGTTCGATGAATATCAATCCAAGGAAAACGCCAAGCACGTCACCCGCGCCTTGAAGGAAAATGCCCGTCAGGGCTTCTGGAATGGTTCGCTGCCACCGATTGGTTATCGGGTCGTGGGTGCCGAGCAGCGCGGGGCCAAGACCAAGAAAAAGCTGGAGATCGACCCGTTGCATGCCGACACGATCCGCTTGATCTACCGGCTCGCGCTGGAAGGCGTTGGCGATAGTGGCCAGATGGGCGTGAAGGCCATCGTCAAATATCTTAACACCAAGGGTATCTTCACCCGTGATGGGGGCCGTTGGGGCATCGGTCAGGTTCACCGCGTTCTGACGCGCCGCACCTATGTCGGTGAACACGAGTGGGGAAAGCGCAGCAAGCATACCGATGCGCGCTCACCGGGTGAGATCGTCATCGTGCCTGTTCCGGCGATCATCGAGCGCGAAACGTTCGATCAGGTTCAGGCGCTGCTACAGGCGCGCAACCCCAAGACCGAACTGCCAGCTCGCGTGGTCATCGGGCCGACCTTGCTGACCGGCATCTGCTATTGCGGCAATTGCGGGGGAGCCATGACCATCCGCACCGGAAAAAGCGGCCGCTACCGCTACTATGCCTGCTCCATAAAGGCCCGGCAGGGCGAAACGGGTTGTAGGGGGCGAGCGATCCCGATGGACAAGCTCGACACCATGGTCGTCAACCACATCGAAGATCGGCTGCTTGATCCAGAACGGCTTGAGGACCTCCTTGGCAGCGTTCTCGGCCGCCGCTCTGAACAGGCTGAGCGGCGAAAACAACACATTGATGAGCTGGAACGACGGGCTACAGAATCGGAACTGCGACTGAAGAGGCTATACGATGCTATCGAGGCAGGTGTAGCCGATCTGGAAGATCCGGCGCTGAAGGAGCGGATCGTTGGTCTCAAGGTTATCCGCGACCAGGCTCGTGTGGATGCCGACCGCGCACAAGCGATGCTCGATAGTCCCGGTCACTCTGCCATCAGCGCCGAGATGATACGTCGCTTTTCGAAAGTTGCCCGCGATCGTATCCGCAACCGTGAGGGCGGCTATCGGCGGGATCACCTGCGGGCACTGGCGCAACGAGTTGAGGTCGCTGACGATGCCGTTCGCATCATGGGATCGAAGACGGAACTGCTGAGAACGCTTTTTACGGAGAACGTGCGGCCACCGGCGGCGATTGGCGTGCCCAGAAGCGGACCGAAGTGGCGGGCCGTGTGGGATTCGAACATATGCACCGAAGTAATCGGCTGGCGCCTGGCTACTTCATAGGCAATGTCGGCTTTCGGGAAGTGTCAAGGGTCAGTCGAACGGCCTGTATGGGGGCGCAAAGCTGACATCAAGTCGTGGTGCCCCGGAGCTCAGGAAGTGATTTCCTGGCCAACCCGTCGACGTCGGCTTTGCGCCCCCAATTCCGCCTGACGGATCTGCGACAGGTCGTCCGGGTTCTGGATGCGGTGCACGACGAAATTTGTGCACTGCGACAGCACCGTTTTCGACAGTTCACTGGGCCGCTGGGACGCGACCATGAGGAACAGGCCATATTTGCGTCCTTCCTTAGCTGTGCGCTCGGACACTGACCGGCATCCAGCGCAAATCGGGATGGCGTCGCTGAGAGGTAGCGGTGCGCTTCCTCAAGCAGCAGGTGGACCGGGAAACGATTGCGCGGATCCGCCTGTCGCAATAGTCGAAAGATCATGCGCGCGAGTACCGCAATGACGAGCTCGACCAGCTCGTCCTCGACGGCGTTCATGTCGATTATCACGACCTGCGACGCCTTCACGTGGCCAACCTGCTGGGGTGTCGAACCCAGCAACCGCGCGAGGAAGGGCGCAGTGTGCTTCGTCGCGCCCGCCGCCGAGTGACGGACAAAGGCATAGTCCTGCCGCTCCAGCAACGCCTTGAAGCGCGTCACCATCTGCGAGCAATAAACCCGTATCTGGCGGTTGCCGTGCGCCTCCTCATACAGCAGCGCTAGGTCGATCGCGTCGCCGAGTGCCTCGAAGTCGAAAGGGCTGTTTCAATAGTAAGGCAGCTTGAAGTCGGCGATCGTGTAGCCGCCATGACCGTCGTCACCAATTAGGTAGGCCAAGGCCGCCTCAATGTTGCCTATGTTGCCGAAGTGGACATGGACCATTCCGCCTATCGTGCCGGAGTTTAGCTGATCGATGCGGAAGCGCTGGAGGATCCCTAAAATGCGCGTCTCCTTCGCGCCGGGCGGAGTTTCGTCGGACAGGATTTGGGTGATGCACTTGGCGAGGATGTGGTTGCGGATGTCGTTCAATTGCTAATTGGCGGCATCACCGAACAGCGTTGCCAGTCCAAGCGCCATGCGCAGGATTGACATCTGCATCCTCTCGCTCGAGTGCAGCGGCAGTTCCCATTCGGACCGATCGAGGAACCAGTGCGGAATGCGGAACCGGTCGGCGGCGGCGGTCCCGTCTAGGATCAGGCGGCCGATGCCGATTACCCCCGGCATCCAACCCGCCGAACGCTTGATGGTATTCCCCGTTCACATCGAGGACGACGAAGGTTGCGCCACGCGCATGATGCTCCTTGGGCTTTTCGAACAGCTGCTGCAGGATCGACGCGACGGTGCACAACGTGCCGCTGCCGGTATCGCCCAGCACCGCAGTGGGACCGCCGAAGAACTCGTCGATCCGGACCTTCACCTGGTAATCCTCCGAAACGACCGAACGAGCTTCTGCCGTCTCAGAACAATAGCCACACAAGCCCGCCGATCACCGCTAGCCCGATCAGCGTATAAGCCAGCTTGTTGCCCGATGGAGGAGGGGCCTCTTCCCCGGTGGGCTCCTCCCATTGCACCTTCCGGCGGTTGCGAGCTGGTACAATCTGCTCGCTCACGTGAATACCTGAGCCGGGAATGCCGGCGCTGATGTGCTGCTTGCCGCTGGCGTTCACAGTGTAGCCCGCCCCCTTGGGGCCAACACGCGCAGAGACGCCGCGATGCGTCACGTTCAGCCTGAGACACGGCGCGATCTTCATTGCCTGACGAAATTTGAATGCCATGCCCTAAGCCCTCCCCAGACTGCGATTTTACCCACACCAGTCAGCGCGATATCCCGGCACCCATAGGACGGCATAACCCTCGCGCATCAACACCTCGCCGGCCGTCATCCCGTTTGCGAGCCTCACGACGACAAGGGGGCGGCCGTATCGGTCCCGCCTGCCACTGTCCTCGACGCGCGTGCCACTCTGGTCCAAGAGTTCCTGCAGTCGCAGCTTTGCCTGTTCCCCTAACAGGCGCTCCTTCTGGCATTTTGCATTGCCGATCTCGGGCGCATCGTAACCGGACTTGTTCGGGCTGCCCGGTCCCATGTCCCGCATGCGTTCCGTGCCGCAGCGGATCGTGTCGCCGTCGACTGCCACGAGCGTGGAGCAGGAAAGCACAGTTGCGGCAAAGAGACCTGCCAGCATCAGTGGCAGTGAACCCGCCCGCCGTTGCTGTTGTCAGCGTGGCAGCACTGGCCAAGGGGCGAACTCTTGCGGCAGCCGCCACCATGCGCCAAAGCAGTCGATACGGAAGCCAGCATTAGGACGGCGAGTAGTGCTGTCAGAAATCTCATGAAGGCGTCCGCTGAGCTAACGGTCGGAATTTGAGGCCACGACGGGCTTCGGCGGAGGCGCTTTCTCGAATACGATTCCACAGCCGTTCGCCGTCGAAGCAGTCTCGATTGCCTGCATCTCCCCCTTGAGCCTGCCGACCTCCGCTGCGGCTGCGCCGTCACCGCTGGTGAAGAACAAGGCCGGCCAGAACAGAACAAGCCCTACGGCCATTACAGCCGCGTCCTGCCCTGCCTTTTTGTCCTGAACTCCCGCCGCTGCCATCGCCCGTTGGGACACCCGTTGAGCTTCACCTTGGAGCTGCTCGCAGTCGAGGCTTTGATACATCAGTGGCGAAACATAACTTGCCTGAATTTCATTCGAACGACTTGCGCAGCCTCCAAGAAGGACGGCTGCGCCAAGCGCAAAGCAGATCGATTTCATGAATTTCCCCCAAATCCCCATCACAATCATGGCGGGAAACTTGAGCAGAGTCCAGATCTGACTTCGCGTCTGTCTACAGGCACTCGCAACGGGTAATGGTAGCTATCTTGCGTCTCGCGCAAATGCTTCCTCAATCGCAACAGATCTTGCGAGCGTACGTAGTGCCGTATGTCATGAACGAGTCGTCGGGTATCCCGCCAGTGGTCTTGTGAGCCTGAAGCAGAGCCGTTGCCCTTGTCTGGTCATATGTGCCTTCGAGCGTGATGGCGAACCATCCGTTCGTTGCAAGGTAGACCGAGAGCGGGATGGCGCTCGTTTGCAATACGGCCGCTGCCTCTGGAATGGTGCGAACACTCTTCACCTGAACGTGCCGCTGACCAAATGGCGCGGCATTGAACTGGTCTACAAACACCCAAGTGTGATGCATGAAGCCCGTCCGGTTATCGGCTCGTACTCGATACCACCGGTCCTGGGTTCCAAGAATCGCAACCCTGTCGCCGTTTCTCAGAGTAACAAGATCGGATGCTTTGGCCTCGGTATCCGACTTGATTGGCGCGGCCCCTTTTGGATGCAGTACGCGACCGCTGAGTGCTGTCGGGATGCTCAAGTCCAGAGGCGGCTGCGCTTGCTGCGTTGGTGCTGGCGGAGGGGCGGTGGGAGCTTGGGCGACCGGCGTGCTATCATCCCTGACGGTGGTAACCACACGGTGCCGCTCCATTTCGCTGCGGGAGAGATAGCGGATATCATCGGGCTCGTACTGCAGAGACAGTTCAAGCAACGCTGGATCTGCGCCCATCTCGATCATGTACCTGATGGT
Source organism: Neoaquamicrobium microcysteis (assembly GCF_008180155.1). GTDB lineage: Bacteria > Pseudomonadota > Alphaproteobacteria > Rhizobiales > Rhizobiaceae > Aerobium > Aerobium microcysteis. The sequence goes on from NZ_VSZS01000048.1 coordinate 22,117, forward strand.
CTGCGACGTAAGTTCCTGCACGGCCGAGACTGCATCATCCGTGCTGATAAATGCACCAGGCGTGAACGATGCCTTATGGACGCCAATGGAACCTGGTTCCGCCGATCGCTCGACGCCTCCTAGAAAGGCGAGGGCGCATGCCGACGCGCATTCCAACCCCCTGATCTGGATGGCGTTCAGCCCGAGCGCTCTGATTAAACGACCAAGCTCCATAGCCTTCATCACATTCCCCCCATTTGAGTCAAAGACTAGAAACGCGGGGGCATGCTGTCGCACGGTGCTGGAGAAGATTGTCAGGTCGTCATCGCTCGAAAAGTCGCCTCGCACGATGAGAAACGAGGCTCCGTCTGGCATTTGTTCGGGATGGTAAACTAGGGTCCGGACCCATAAAGGGGTTCCGTCACGCGGCCTGATATGATTCACGGCCTCCGAAAGGAGGACAGCGATGAATCGGGATCAATTCTGGCTGACCGACGAGCAGTTCGCGAAGCTGAGACCGCACCTTCCCACCGACACCCGTGGCAAGCCTCGCGTGGATGACCGGCGGGTGATCAGCGGCATCATCCATGTCATCAAAAGCGGAGGGCGTTGGGTTGACGCACCTTCCGTCTACGGTCCGAGGAAGACACTCTACAACCGCTTCCAGCGCTGGGCAGCCAAAGGGATATGGAGCTCCATATTCCACGCCCTGGCCAATGCCGGTGGTCCACCTGCTCAGTTGCTCATCGATTCCTCTGCCGTCCGAGCCCATCGCAGTGCGGCGGGAGGAAAAAAGGGGAACTCAACCAGGCAATCGGCAGATCGCGCGGCGGCCGCACCACCAAGATCCATGCCCTGACCGATGAACTTTGCAGGCCTGTTGCCTTCCTCCTGACCGGAGGCCATGTCGCCGACTGCAAGGCCGGCGAAGTGCTCATCCAGCGGATGCCGTCGACATCTCTTCTGAACGCTGACAAAGGCTATGACAGCGACGCCATCCGTCGTCAGGTCAAGGAGCGCGGCGCCTTTGCCAACATACCGCCGAAGGCAAACCGGAAGTGGAAGAACTGCTTCTCGCCCTATCTCTACCGCGACCGCAACGCCATCGAGCGCATGTTTTGCCGCCTCAAGGACTTTCGTCGCATCGCTACCCGCTATGACAGGCTTGCAACCAACTTCCTGGCCGCCATCTGCATCGCGGCAACCGTCAGCTACTGGTTATGAGTCTGGACCCTAGGTCAGCTCGGGCCGCGCCGCAGAACAGCACGGTAAACACAGCCAGCAAAGCGCCCAAGCTACGCAACATCGTCAACCCCAAAACCCAATAAATAATGTACGCTGCAGTCGGGACTGTCGAGTCTTGAAAGCTGGGTATGGTTTAAATGAGTGGGCCGGACAACATACCTCCAGTGTTGACTCCGAAAATGCTGGCGATCCGCTGGATGGGTTCAGAACGGCAGGTGCGCCACTTGGTTGCAAGCGGAAAGCTTGGTCATTTGCGTTTGGGAATGAAGCTCATCCGCATTCTTGCGCAGCACGTTGAGCATTATGAGAGTCAATTTAGGGTAGATATCCCAGCCGCTTCCGGGTCATCTTCTCGCTCGTTGGAGGGCGAGTCAGAGCAAGTGCCTCCCGCTCGCAAGAAGCCCGCTACTCGGCTCGATAGAGGGTCGCGGCACTTACCGTCGCCAAGTTGCCACTGGCCAAGGACATAGACGCCTTCGACTTCGCCGACACGCGCGTCAACCAGACCCTGGTCCGCGACCACGCTACCGGCGCCTTCGTCGCCGATTAGCGCAATGCCGCGCTCATCGGCGGCACCGGAAACGGCAAGTCGCATCTGGCGATCGCGATAGCCCGCGCACTCATCCGCAGTGGCGCCCGCGGCCGCTTCTTCAACGTCGTCGATCTGGTCAACCGGCTCGAGACCGAGCACCACTCTGGCAAGCAGGGACGCAACGCCGACTACCTCACCCGGCTGGACTTCGCCGTGCTCAACGAGCCCGGTTATCTCCCCTTCGCCCACCGGCGGCCAGCTCCTCTTCCACCTCATCAGCCAGCTCTACGAACGGACCTCGATCATCGTCACCACCAACCTCGCCTTCGGCGAATTGCCCGCCGTCGTCAGCGATGCCAAGATGACGACGGCGCTGCTCGACCGCCTCACCCACCACTGCGAGATCATCGAGACCGGTACCGAATACTGGCGCTTCAAGAACCGCTCTCAAAGCTAAAGCCGGGATCTTAACCGACGCGCCCGACCGGGCTGCGCAACCTTGCCGGAACGAATCTGTTGCGCACAGGCAAGAGATGGCCCCGGTTCTGGCGTCGAAGTGTAGTCTATGAACGGCAAGTTTCGGGCAGCTGTCGGAGCAGCCCGAACGGCGACGATGGGGTGGTGTGCTGACTAGGCAAAGTTTGCCTGACAATGCGTCCCCGGAATGTCAGCTAACCGCCAAGCGCTTCCCAGAACCGGACCGTCCGGATACGGCCCCCACCGGACAGCAGCGGCCCGCAGGGGACAAAATTGTGAGCGCGCAAGCCGCAACGAGGATGACATCCCGCGATCGTTGCGTCAGGATAGATTGGGCCGTTTGACTTAACGGGACTGCAATGCCCACGCAGGATCAAAATCTCTGGGGGGCGAGCGACGCCTACGAGCGATACATGGGGCGCTGGAGCCGCCGGATTGCGCCTCTTTTTACCGACTGGCTCAATCTTGCTCCTGGAGCACGGTGGATCGACGTGGGTTGCGGGACTGGTGTCCTCGCTTCGACAATTCTGGATAGGTGCGAACCTGCCGAGGTGGTCGGCGTCGACAGTTCGGAAACCTTCCTGAATTCGGCTCGTGCCGCGCTGCCGCGCCAGCACACTAGTTTCATCCAAGGGGATGCGCAGGCGATCCCTCAGCCTGACGACAGCTTCGACGCTGCCGTATCCGGCCTCGTGCTCAACTTTGTACCAGACAAGGAGGCGGCAGTTCGTGAGATGGCTCGTGTCGCGAAGCGTGGCGGCACTGTTGGCTTGTACGTCTGGGATTACGCAGGGAACATGCAGGTGATGCGAACGTTCTTCGACGTCGCCACAAGCCTCGACCCCCAGGCCTCAGATTATGATGATGGGGTCAAGGCGCCAATCTGCCGCCCTGGCCCGCTGAAACAGCTGTTCCAACGCGTCGGCCTGGGTGACGTCGAGGTGCGTGCGATCGATATCCCGGCCGCATTCCCACACTTCAACGACTACTGGCTGCCATTCCTCGGCGGTACCGGCTCAGCACCGAAATACTGCTCCTCTCTCGACGACACCGCACGAGATCGCCTTCGGCACGAGCTTCAGCAGAGACTTCCTACCGGACCCGAAGGGGAAATCTTGCTCGCGATAAGAGCATGGGCGGTCAATTCCCGCGTTCGGTAGATGGGCATACCTAGAACAGCAGCTCACCGAAGAACATTCCTGATAACCGGACCGTCCGGAGACGGCCCCGCGCAAGACGTCTTCCGACTCGGTATGCATAGCGCTACTGCGTCCGCCGGGCAGGCGCTATCGCGGGCGCGGAAGCCGAGGCGCTGACGGCGGTGGAGGCCACCCAGGCGATATGGCAGACTGCGACGTCCTCAGCCTCGCCGCTGATCGGGTCGACCCCTCCGGGCTTCAGGCGCCTGACCCGCTTCAATTTATTCCGCCTCGGCCTTCTCGGCATCGCCGCTGGTGGTTGTCTTAGGATGGAGCCGCGGCGGCTTCGTGCCCGACCAGGCATTGGCGTCTCAGTCGCGGACGCAGCGTTCACGAGCACATTCGTTAACCCGGCGCACGTCCAGCACTCGTCCTGGGGTTCCCAAGAAGTGCGCCGTCGACATAGCGGGGACGACCCGCTGGAGGCGAGGCGAGCGCCGGCTCTTGGAATTAGATGCGTGATACTCTCTTTCGGGCGACCGGGTCAGCCAGATTTGCTGGTGGACGGTTGTACGCGCCACCCGATAGTTCCACCAGTGCTGCAAAGAGATCAGAGCGGTGGAGGAGGCCGACGATCTCGACATCGCGCATAACCGGGTAGACACGGTGCGAGCGGGCGAGAAAGGCTTCGGCGGCCGAAACGAAATCGAGCGTCTCGGGAAGCGTTGCGACGTTGCGGGACATGAAAGTTTCCACTGTTCCCTCCCACTGGTCGTAATAGCTCGCGCCAAGCATCGGGCGGAAGCAGTCCTTCTGCGTGAGAATGCCGACGAGCCGTCCGTCCTCGTCGATGACGGGTGCGGCGGCGGCGCCGCGCTTAGCAAGGCGCGCAACGGCCTCACGGATGGGCGTTGCGGGCTGCAAACGCTCGAACCCGGTGCGCATGATGGAGGCGATGTGGGTGCGCTGCATGCTCATTGAACGTGTTCCTTGCGGCCGGGGCAGGCATTGCAACGCTTGCCATCGACGCAGGCAAGTCCATCGCAACCGCGCCGCAACGGCCCGCGCCCCGCCAGGAGGCCGAGGGCGAGCCCGGCCGCCGACAACGCAACGAGGAGAATGGCGATCAGGGCTTCCATGGGCGGCCTCATGCAGCCTGATGCGCAAAACTGCCGGTCGTGATCTCCACGAGCCCGGCATCGCTACGAAAGACAAAGAGCGCGTCGAGCCCCAGCCTGCGGGCAAGGGCGGGGCCGGCCTCGCCAGCCGCCATCAGCGCGGTTGCAAAGCCATCCGCGTTCAACCCCGTGTCGGCCATGACGCTGACGCTGGCAAGGCGCGTTGCGACCGGCTCTCCCCTTGCCGGATCGATGATGTGGCTGTAGCGCCGCGCGCCGACATCATATCCGTTGACCTTATCGCCAGAGGTGGCGATGGCGCGGTCCTTGAGCGCGACGATCGCGACGGGGGCCTGCTCTTGCGGCAGCGGGTTTTCGACCGCCACCTGCCAAGGGCGTCCCGAGGGATGCTCACCCCGCGCGGCAAGCTCGCCGCCCAGATCGATGAGGAAGTCGTGGGAACCTGCGGCCTCGACGGTCCTGGCGATGCGGTCCAACGCGTAGCCCTTGGCGATGCCGCACAGGTCGAGCGTGACGGCGGGATCCTCGCGCAGTATCTGCCCGTCGCCGATGGAAAGGGTGCGCCAGCCGTGCAGCGGAGCGGCACCGGCGATCGGCCCAAACCCCCAGCGCGAGACCAAAGGCCCCACGGTCGGATCGAAGAAACCGCCGCTGGCCTTGGCAAGGTCAAGCGCGCGCTTCGTGACTGTCGCGACCTCGCCTGGCACCGCGAAGGCCTTGCTGCCGCCGGCGTTGAACTGGCCCAGAATGCTGTCTGGCCGCCATGGCGAAAAGAGGTGGTCGAGCTCTGCCAGAAGGGCGGTGATCTGCTCATGGAGCGCGTCGCAATCAGCTTGTTGCGGAAGCGTCAGCCGCCAATGCGTCCCGAAAGCGCTGCCGCCGATAACCTGCAAGGCCTCCGATGCTCCGGTTGCCGTGGGAGCGCAACCGGCGATGGCTGCGGCCCCGGCAAGGGCCAGAAGATGGCGCCGTGTGATGAAACCGTGCCGACCATCCATTGCCTTATCCTCCGAAATCATCGTTGAAGATCGAGTGCGGCTCGACGCCGAGGCGTTCCAGCATGGCAAGGACCGCCGAAATCATCACGGGCGGGCCGCACAGATAATATTCGCAATCGTCGGGCGCGGGGAGCTTTTCCAGTGCCCTACGCACCGTGTCGTGGATGAAGCCGGTGGCTCCGGTCCAGCGATCCGCCGGTGCCGGGTCCGACAGGGCCGGCACGAAGGTGAAGTTCTTGTGGCGTGCCGCGATCTCCTCGAACTCCTCGACATAAAAGAGGTCGGCGGCGGTGCGCGCGCCGTAGAAATAGGACATGCGGCGAGGGGTCTTAAGGCCGATCTGCTCGTGGATCATCGCGCGCAGAGGCGCCATGCCGACACCGCCGCCGATGAAGACCATCTCGCGCTGCGTCGGCTGCACGTGGAACTCGCCGAAGGGCCCGCCAACCGCGACCACATCGCCCGGCTTCAGAGCGAAGAGGTAGGACGAGACAATGCCGGGCGGAACGTCGTGTTCGCGGCCGGCGGGCGGGACGGCTAAGCGGATGTTGAAGACGATGAGCCCGCGATCCTGCGGGCGCGACGCGATCGAATAAGCCCGCGTGACATGCCCCGGCGAGGACGAGCGCAAAGCAAACCAGCCAGCTATTCTCCAGGCGGCTCGATGGGCCGGATCGATGTCGATGGTCGCGAGATCAAGCGTATAGGCAGGCGCGGTCAGTTGCGCGAAGCCGCCCGCGCGAAAGCGGAACGCGCGGCCCTCTGGCAATTCCAGCACCAACTCGCGAATCAGCGGCGCCAGCATGCGGTTCGACCGCACGGTGCAGGCAAACGTTTCGGCTGCCAGGATGTTGCCCGACACCACGACGTCGACCGGGCCGCGCAGCCGCGTCTGGCAGGCAAGGCGCACATGGGCGCGTCGCTCGGCGGGGGAAAGCAGCGCACGCTCCGTCGCCTGCAGCGCACCGGCGCCTTCGCCGGCAACGCTTACGCGGCACAGCCCGCACGTGCCGCTGCCACCGCAGGCGGCCGGGATCGCGATGCCCGCGCCATGCAACACGGACAGCAGCTGCTCGCCGCGCGCTGCCTCGATCCGCTTGCCGCCATTGACGGTGACGGTGAGCGAGCCTTGCGGGATCAGCCTGGCCCGCGCAGCCACCAGCGCGGCCGTGAGCCCAACGAGGAGCAGGATGATGAGGGCCGTGCCAAGCGCGATCTCGGTCATTGCGCCGCCATCTGCGCAAAGGCGCTGAAACCGAGCGACATCATGCCGGACAGGACGAAGGCGATGCCCAGCCCGCGCAACCCGCCGGGAAGGTCGGCATAGGCTAGCCGCGTGCGGATCGCGCCGAGCATGACGACGGCAATTGCAAAGCCGGTACCGCTGCCGATCCCATAGACGGCCGCCTGCGCCAGGTCGTAGCTGCGCTCGACCATAAAGAGATTGCCGCCAAGAATGGCGCAATGGACCGTCAGGAGCGGCAGGAACGCGCCGAAGGAGGCCTGCACCGCTGGCAGAAAGCGTTCGAGCAGCATCTCTATGAGTTGGACGCTGGCGGCGACCGTTCCGATGAAGGTCAACAGCGCAAGGTAGGACAGGTCGACCTCCGGCATGCCGGCCCATGCCCAGGCCCCCGGCGCAAGCACCGCGCCATAGATCATCTGGTTGAGCGGCACGGTCAGCCCCATCACGAAGATGACGGCAAGGCCGAGCCCGAAGGCTGTGCCCGTACGCCTGGAAAGGGCAAGAAAGGTGCAAAGGCCCAGGAAATAGGTCAGCGGCATGTTCTCCACGAACACCGCACGAAGAAAGAGCGCGCCGAGATCCCCCATCAGTCTTGGCTCGCGATCTCATGCGGCGAAAACTCGGTGTCCTCCACCTGCTCCGGCCACAGGCTGCGCATAGCCCAGACCAGACCGCCGAGGAGGAAGAAGGCGCTGGGGGCAAGCAGCATGAGACCGAGCGGGGTGAACCAGCCACCCTCCTCGGCAAGCGGGAGAAGCTGGATGCCCAAGAGGCGCCCGGCACCGAAAAGCTCGCGCGTGGCGCCGATGACCACCAGCACCAGCCCGTAGCCAAGGCCGCTGCCGAGGGCATCGACCATGGAGCGCAAGGGCGGGTTGGCGCGCGCAAAGGATTCGGTGCGGCCGAGCACAATGCAGTTCGTGGCGATCAGGCTGACGAAGACCGAAAGCCTCTGGCTCAGCTCGAAGAAGAAGGCTTGGAGAAACTGGTCGACAACGATGACCATGGATGCGACGACGATGATCTGCACGATCAGCCGAATGGCGGCCGGGATATGCGCCCTGATCAGGCTGATCACGCCCGCCGCGCAGACGATGACGACGGTGAGCGCGGTCGCCATGGTCAGCGCCGTGTCGAGAGACGTCGTCACTGCGAGCGCCGAGCAGATGCCCAGGATCTGCAGCGTCACCGGGTTCTGGCGGATCAGCGGCGCAGTCAGCGTGCCCCAAAGGCCCTCGGCGGCAGCCATGGCTAGAACTCCCGGCGTCGGATGGCGGCCATCAGCGGTCCATAGCCGTGCGGCCCGACCCAGAAGCGCACCATCTGGGTGATGGCGTTGCTGGTGCGCGTGGCGCCGGTGATGCCGTCGACCTCGTGGTCGGTGCGGGCCTGCCCGCGTGCCACGGTAAAGCGCGCGCTGCCGGCCGCATCGAATAGCTGTTTACCGGCAAAGCTCTGCTGCCAGCGCGGCTCCTCGATCCGTGCGCCAAGGCCTGGCGTTTCGCTCTGTTCGGTGATGGCGATGCCGGCCAGCGTCTGCATGTCGCCATTAAGCGCGAGCAATGCCTGGATCCGGCCATTGTAGCCGGTGCCGACGATCGGCAGGATGGCAAGCGAGACGCGCTCGCCCTCGCGCAGCAGGTAGATCTGCGCGAAATCGGGCCGCGAGCGGATGCCCGCCACATCATCGCCCGGCGCGATTTCGGTCCAGTTGGCCGGATCGGACAGCGCTGCCTGCAAGGTCTCCGGGGTGATCTCGGCCGCCGCGGTGCCGCGCCTGAGATCGACCACCACCGTGGACAGGGCCGCGCCGCCCGCCGCGCCCACCAGTTCGGCCATCCCCGGCACGGCCGCGATTAGGGCTTCTAGCCGCGCCTCCTGCTCGGCCGCCCTGTTCTGCGCCTGGATCGGACGCAGCACGACGGTTGCCGCCGTCACCATCAGCGCGCAGGCGGCCGAGACGATGAAGGCGACGCAGAGCGTCTTCACGCGGCTTTCATTGGGCGTCGACAGAAACTTGCGCCAGACCGAGATCGGGTTGAGGTCAGCCAAGACGTGGCCTCCTTGCCTGCCAAATGCGCAGCGCGATGTCGTCGAGAAGGGGAGCGGAGAGGGCGGCAAGCAGCGCCGCCGAAATAGCGATCTGCACCGGCTGGCCCGCGCTCCAGTTCAGCGCGAAGATCACGACGAGCCCGCCATAGAGAGCGCCATGCGCCAGCCGTCCGAGAGGGGTGGCGGCCGCCGTCACTGGGTCGCACACGAGCAGGACGAGCACGACGCCGGCCGCGATGAGCTGCTGCTGCGGCAAGGGCGCGAGCATGGAGCCTGCCGCAAGCGCGATCACCGTTCCGGCGACGACGCGCCAGGGCATCACACCAAACAGCGTGCCGATGAGGATGGCCGGCAGGACCGACCAGCCGAGCTGGACCGGAAGCTGGGGCCAAGGCGCGGACGCAAAGCCGAAGCCCAGGAATGCGATGGTGATCGTGGCCGGGTTGACGATGTTTCGGCCCCATCCGCCAAAGGCGAGTTCACCCATGACAACGCCGAAGCTGATGCCCAGCGCGAACGGGATCGGCCCCAGTTCGAGCGGCGCGAGCACAGCGATGGCAAGCGCGCACAAGGCGCCGGCGAAGGAAGGCGGCTGCGCGCGCGCCAACATGAAGATGAGGTGCCATGCACCCGCCACCACGAGCGTGAAGCCAAGACGAACGAGACCCTCCAGCCCCGACGAAAGCAGCCATGTCAGCGCCAGCGGAAAGACTGCCGCAAGCATGAGGAGCGCCACGGTTTCGCGGTCCCATATGCCCCGCATCATGCCGCTTCCTCCCTCGCGATCTGGTCGATCATGGCGCGCAGCATGCGCGACAGGCGCGGCGAGGCGGCGGTGACGAAATCGGCAAGGGCAAGGTCTTCCTCAAGCAGCGACAGCGCGCCGAGTTGGACCGCCGTTTCGGCATCGTTCGCGGCAATCGCGCGGGCAAGCGGGGCAGCGGGCAGGATGCCGCCGAATGCATGGTCGAGGGCTGCCGTCGGGATGATCGGCATGGGCCGGCTTGCCCCCTTCAGCGCTTTGGAAAACCAGTTCCGGCGCGGCGCCTCGCTGCGCCCGGCAAGCGCGGTCACCTGCCGGTGCCACGGCCCCAGCCAGCGCGCCTCCTGCCCACAGCCTACCAGAAGCCGGTGCGGCCCGGGCTTCAAGATGTCGTAACACAGGCCGCGCAGATCGGCTCCCGGCTGGCAACGCACCAGCCGCGCCTCGCGCAGCGCAGGACCTGCAACGCTTACCAGGCGGGTTTGGGGCACCAGGCCCTCAACAAGGAACGCGCCGATGCCGGCCACGTCCTCGGCATGGACGTCCCAGACGGGCGCGTTCGGCAAAGCGGGATGACGCAACGCCATCTGGAAGCCAGCAAGCCCGTGGGGATGGGCCGGACCGACCAGCGCCGGCCGCAGCCGGTCGTCTCGTGGGGTCGCGCCTGTAGCGGCGTAAGCCTTGTCATGGCACAGATACACCGGCCCGTTTGTGAGCTGCAAGAGCGCGGCAAGCCCGCGTGCGAAAGCCTCCTCGCGCCCGTTAATGGCAATGGCGGGCGAGGGCGCGCCGGGGCGGCTGTCGGCCGCCATCACGAAGATGGCGGCGGGCATTTCCTGCGGCGCGGCGATGCGCCCGAAGGGGCGCGACCTAAACATTGTCCAAAGCCCGCCCGCAAGAAGAGCGGCCCGGATTGTCCCTCCGTCGTCGGCGCTCCTTGCGGCCTCATGCACATGCCGGCCGGCCTTGCCGTCGTGGAAGAAAACAATGCTCGACAGGCGCCGGCCCGGGCCGATGTCGAGCGCGGCAACGTCGCCGCCGACCGGGGCCACCAGTACCATCTGCGGATGACGGCGCGAGCGCAGTACTGGCTGGCCCTGTTCCACACGCTCGCCCTCGCTGACCAGCGCATCGACGCGCAAATCCTTGTCCGGGCCCGCAAACAGCGCGCTTTGATCTGTAATGAGCGTCTGAATAACAGCACTCCCCCGCCAGGCTTTGCTCAACGCAAGATGTCGCCAAGGTTGAGCCAGTAGAGCGCCTGAGCGCCTTGATCTGGATCACTCCCTCAAGCTCATCATTGCTGCTACGTAAAGCGTTCTGTTAGCTTGGACGCTATCAATTAGGGAAGTGGAGGACAATATGCGATCGAAGCTGGTGGCGCTTGTCGCGTTGGTCTGCCTTCTGCCGGCCGTGGCCGTGTGGCTAGGACATGAAGGCATGGCCCAGGATCAGGACATTGCCGAGGAAACGGACGAGGCGCCGATCTTCCTGATGCCACAAAGCGGGCCATTTTCGCCGGAGACGATCGCCGTCCCGCAGAGCGCGGCCATCACCGCCTGGGCACGCTCAGGCCATGCAGATGCGTCGGCGCTGGCCTTTTCCTACTGGAACGCCTCGGGTGCAATCCCGTCGGCCTGCGCCGTGTGTCATGCCGGCACCGGCTTTCGTGCCTTTCACGGCCTTGATGGCGAGACGCCCGGCCTGCCGCCGGCACCGGTTCCCATAGGCAGCGTCGTGGATTGCCAGACCTGCCACAATCCGGGTCTTGCCGCGGTGACGCAGATCGTACTTCCCAGCGGACGGAGCCATCCGATTGACCCCGGCGAAGCCTCCTGCACGACCTGCCATCAGGGCCGCGCCTCGGGTGTTAGCATCGCCAGTACGCTTGAAGGGCGTGAGGAAGACACGCCCGATGAAGCGCTCACCTTCATCAACCCCCATTATGCAACGGCGGCCGCAACGCGGCTCGGCGGCTATGGCCAGATCGGCTACCACTATCCCGACAAGGACTATTCTGGCCGCTTCCTGCATGCGCGCCCCGTCGCCAGCTGCGCCTCCTGCCACGATCCGCACAGCCTCAGCGTAGCGGAGGAAACCTGCCTGACCTGCCACCAGACAGGCAACGCAGGCGAGATCCGCATTGCGCGCGTCAGCTTTGATGGCAGCGGTGACCTGCGCAAGGGCATTGCCGGGGACATCGCGGCCAACAGTCGGCGCCTGCTGTCCATGATCGAGGAGTATGCGCGCACCGTCGGGCAAGCGAACCTCGTCTATGACGGCGCGCGCCACCCCTATTTCTTTGCCGATGACAATGGCGACGGCATCGCCGATCAGACAGAGGGCCGCCCCGTGCCCTATAAGTCATGGACCCCGCGCCTTCTTAAGGCAGCATATAACTGGAAGGTCGTCGGCTCGGATGTAGGCATCCATGTTCACAACCCGCCCTATGCGCTCGAGCTCCTCCACGATTCCATGGAGGATCTGGCCGGTCCGCTAAGGCTCGACTTCAATGCGCTCAACCTAGGCCGTTGAAGATTAGCGCAGGCGATGCCGCATCGCCTGCGATCAAGACAGACCCTGAAACTTCGGAATTCATGTTGGATTCACATCGATGACGTAGGCGGCGTTCGGGAAATGCTGGACGTAGGCACTAATCTCGCCGCGCCGGCCAGCCGCCACTCGTCGCCGTCCTCGCTTGTGTAAAAGACCCGTTCCTGGTTGAGCATGAGGTCTTCCGCCGCTGTAGCGCCGAGCCACACACTGGATGCGCGAAGCTCGGCATCACCTCAGTGCCGGTGTTCTGGCATGTCCTTGAGCTGGTCCTTCGTCCAGTTCGTGACTGCATGAACGTCGCCGTTCTCATCTCGCATGAAGTCGAGTTCTGCGGCAGACACCGCGACCGGTTTGGCCCCAATGCCAAGGAACCCGCCAACGTCGATGACGACCTGGCTACCGTGAACGTGATTGACGTGCCCGATCTTCTCGTTGCCGGGGCCGTAAATGGTTGCGCCCTCAAGTACATCGGGCGTGAGTTCGCTTTGGGTGAGTCGTACGTGCTTGCTGTGGTCCATGCTTGGTCCTTTCGGGCTTACGAGGTGGGTGCGAGTGTCGCTCGCATCAGGAGCCGTTGCGGGATCGTCCGTCGCTGGGATGTACCCAGAAGGTCGATTTTCCGGCGGCCCCTCCCATCTCGGCTTCTGGTCAACTGTGCCGGGGGCTCCGGCGGGGTCACGTTCGTTTGGCATCGCTCGTTTCTCCTTGAATGCCGAACAATCATTATGTGCAAACGTTCCAAGCGTTGTTGAGGTGGTCAGCCGGCTGCACCACAGCGACCAGGGCAGCCAATAAACAAGCAAACAGTTCCAGCGCCTGATGGCTGACCACGGCATAACCTGCTCGATGAGCCGGTCGGGCAACGTCTGGGACAAGCGGCAATGGAGAACTTCTTCTCGTCGTTGAAAACCGAGCGGACAGCCCGCAAGGTCTACGGGAGGAGGATGACGCCAGGGCCGATGTGTTCGACTACATCGAGCGCTTCTACAATCCCCGGCGACGGCACTCGACACTCGACTATATGAGCCCCCTCGAGTTAGAGAACAAAGCTATGCCAGCTTAACCTGGTGTCCGAAAAGCCACAGCAGGCCATGCTGGCCGCTCCCGGCTCTTGGCGTAGGGGTAGGTAACGTTTCCCACCCTCTAACAAGTCGCGGCTGACGCCCACGGCGCTGCCGGCTTTGAGCATGGGAAACTCCGCCTGAATGACCGATATGAAGTCATGAGCGGCCAAGGTAGAACTCTACCTGATCAGAAGGCTTAGCGATGGCAGCTTAACACCAAGTACCGCCCGAAACCTGACAGTCAGCAGACGCCCCTAGGGCGTCGGCAGGAAAACATTACCCAGCTTGCCCACGCCGGCTGAGGTCCACGACCGGAGCGGGGTGGGAAGGAGACTAGCGGCTATTGGATGGACATTGGAAAAAGCGGCCATTTGTAAGGTAGCCCTTGGATCGCTTGTTGGACACCTGCCCGCCACTCAGTGGTTGAACTGTCCGCCCCCCCTTGCACTTGTCGAGTTGGCGCATCATCAAGACATGCCCGCTTGCCGAATTTCACCTGAAGGACTCGCGAACAAAGGTGGCTTCGGCAATTATCTGTCCGGAAGCATGCTCGAGGAGGCCGCACCGCTACCGATGCTCGACCTGATATTTCCCGCCTTTCTGATAGCAGCAGGCCTAGTTCTCGTGTCGGTGATGACCAGCGCCTTGGCGTTCAGGTTCGGCGCGCCATTGCTGCTTGTCTTCCTCGGAATCGGCCTGCTGGCGGGCGAGGATGGGCTGGGCATTTCCTACGATGATGCTGAATCAGCGTATTTCATCGGCAGCCTGGCCTTGGCCATCATCCTCTTCGATTCCGGCTTCGACACGAAACTCCGATCATTTCGGTTGGCCGCTGCACCAGCCATTACCCTGGCCACGCTAGGGGTGGCACTGACCGCGGGGCTGGTGGGTGTCGCGGCCCACTATGTTTTCGGGCTGCCGTGGCTGGAATCGTTCCTTCTCGGCGCCATCGTCGGGTCTACCGATGCCGCCGCCGTGTTCTTCCTGCTGCGAGTGGGGGGCATAACAATCCGGGAAAACGTCCGATCGACGCTGGAGGTGGAGTCCGGCTCGAACGACCCGATGGCCATCTTCCTGACGGTGATGCTTCTCGAACTCATCCTGGCGCAGGAGGCACCGACCGAGCTCTGGCAGGACCTGCTCGCGGGCTTCGTAATGCAAATGGGCCTTGGGGCGATCATGGGCGTGGCCGGCGGTTATGTCATCGTCGCTGCGGCGAAACGCATCACGCTCGAAGGGGCGCTCTACCCGATCGGTGTCATCTCGGCAGCCATCTGTCTTTTCGGGTTCGTTGGGATGATAGGCGGGAGCGGCTTCCTCGCGGTCTTTGTCGCTGGGCTAGTCGCTGGCAACATGCGGATCACGGGCCATGTAGGCTTGCGGCGGTTTCTGGAAGGCCTGACCTGGATCGCGCAGATTGCGATGTTCCTGACGCTTGGTCTCTTCGCTACGCCATCGGAGTTCCTGGACATCGTGCTGCCGGCGATCGCGGTGGCCATTGCGCTTACCTTTATCTGCCGACCGCTGGCGATCTGGCTGTGCCTTCTTCCCTTCGGCTACGAACGCAATGAGACCGCCTTCATCTCATGGGTGGGATTGCGCGGAGCCGTTTCCATTCTCCTTGGGATCATCCCCCTTGCCGGAGGTCTCGAGAACGGTCAGCTACTCTTCAATGTCGCCTACATCATCGTTCTGATGTCACTCCTGCTGCAAGGCTGGACGATCCGTCCGATGGCGAGGTGGCTCGGGCTGATTGTCCCCGCGAGGATAGGTCCGGTCGAGCGCGTGGGTCTGGATCTGCCGGGTCAGGCCGACCACGAATTGATCGTCTATCGGGTCGTGAAAGAAAGTCCCGTCCTCCAAGGTGAGCGGCTTCCTAGGTGGGCAAGGCCTTCGCTTGTTGTGCGGGAGGGCCGATCGATGCGCTATCAGTATGCGGGCCGGCTCCAGGAAGGCGACCTCGTTTACATGTTCGTTGCCCCGCAGTACGTGCGCCTCCTCGACCGTCTGTTCGCCAGCCCCAAGAAACTAACGCAGGACGATGCAGACTTCTTCGGGAAATTCAGTCTTGATCCGACCAAACCACTCTCGGCTCTGGTCGATGCCTATGGTCTGAGCGCGGTGCCTGAACAGCATTTGGACAAATCGATCGCCGACTTCATGAAGCGACGGCTTGGCGGCACCGTCGAGGTGGGTGATCGCGTCAGCTGCGGCAGTGTCGATCTCGTGGTCCGGGATATTGGTGCGCAAGGTGATATCAAGGAAGTCGGCCTTGCTGTCGATCAAATGGAATCGCAACCTCATATCCCACTCTTCCTGAGCGGGGGCGAGATCTGGAGATGGGTCAAGGAAAGGAGCGGCCGCAAATGACCATTCGCAACCGTTTCCGGACGCAGGGAGGCAGAGGCAGGAAGGCATGAATTCACAGGCGCAGCTGAACGAGGCCAGTTCTCCGTCCATCCTGGCGGTCTCACCATTGGACGGCTATGACTGGAGCACCATCGACAGGGCCGCGCTTTTGGCGGAACGCTGGAAGGGTCGTCTCATCGTTCTGAAAGCGAAGAACAACCGCGAACTGTCCGATGCTGAGCGACGCTCGATCAAGGAAGGAATCGAACGCCGCATCGCCGTGCTCGGCCCCCTGGCGCCTGTCGAGTTGATCAGCGGTGCCGCATATTCCAGTGACGCCATCCTCGAAGCGGTTACGCAGTTCACCCCTCGTCTCGTCGTCATGGCACCGTCGGTGGTATGGGCTTTGGGGACTTTGGTGGACACAGCGCCGGAGACCGTTGCTGCGGGAACGAGATGTCCTGTGCTCGTTACGAGATCGGGATCGGAGGACTACGCATCTGGGCTGATAGCGACTGACCTGTCTCCGTCATGTGTAGATGCCGTGAGGGAGGCTCTGCGCCTTGAATTGCTGCCTGTCGATCGTCTCACCGTGCTCCATGCTTTCAGCCCGCTCAACGAAGCGATGGTCACCTACGCAGGTGTCGACCCGAAGGAAGCAGAGCGTATTGCTGTGGCGGCTGAGGCCAAGGCGATGGACGATCTGGATGTGTTCATCGATCGATGCGGGCTGTCCGGAAAGGTCAATGCCAGGACAAGCAAGGCTCCTCCGGCGGCAGCAGTGCTTGAAGCAGCCAACGCGATTCAGGCCGATCTGATCCTGCTGGGCTCCAGCCGGCGCGGCGGCCTGGCGAGATTCCTGATGGGCAGCACCGTGGGTGAGGTGTTGACCGCTGCCCGCTGCGACGTTCTTGTCGCGCCCGGCTCCTCCAATGCACTGGACTAGCGCAAAAAAGAGCCGCAGCGAGGTTACTGCGGCCCAATGGGAACGAGTGAAAACGGTATCAGCGCGGTGATCGTGAGTCCAATTCGAGCCAACTGGATGGTCGCTTTCCGTTTTCGAACGTTGTAGGGACGCGCCAACATGATTGATGGTGACACAAATGGCCCTGTCTGAGCTTTTGACTCCTGGACGCGTTCTCGTCGACGTGCCCGACTGCAAGCGCCGCGAGGTGATCAGAATGCTTGCGGAGCGGTTTGCCGACGAACTCGGAGGAGAGCCCTCGGAATATGCCGACCCGCTTCTTGAGAGGGAAAAACTCGGCTCCACCGCCATTGGCAGGGGTATCGCGCTTCCCCACGGCAAGCTGGCAACCTTGCACCAACCTGCAGCAGCTGTCGCTGTCCTCAAGCAGGCCTGCAGTTTCCCGACCCCTGATAATGTGGAGGTCGACATCGTCATCGCCTTTCTCTCACCCGATGGGCCACCGCAAGATCTAACGAGAATCGCCGACATCGTCAGGGAACTGCGCGACGGAAAAGTGGCGGAAGCTTTTCGATCAGCGGAGACGCCGGAGCAGTTGATTCGCGTGCTCAATGACTAGGCCGCGTAAGTCTCGCTCTCAGGGATGAGTCTCGATGGCAAAGGAGAACTTCATCCTTCATTTCTGACCGCTCTTGGTAGCGTCACCGCGCGCCCCCAAAGGCAGAAATTGCGTCGAGAGCTGCCAAGAGCTGAACTCCGTGCCATCGGCAGCCATCCCGCTGGCCGCGCCAAAAAGCTGTTAGTCAGCTAGCGGCCCCGAAACGGTCGATCCTGTCGGTACAGCTAGGCTGCCAATGTCAGAGAGAGAGAGAGAGAGAGAGAGAGAGAGAGAGAGAGAGAGCAATCGAGCCTGTTGCGAATATCGCAGG
>NZ_VSZS01000049.1 GCF_008180155.1 Neoaquamicrobium microcysteis
CCGGTTCCGGATTTCTGTCTCATCTTCGCTCCTTTGAAAGGCTACGATGAACCAGAAATCCTCCGTTCTCAGTTAAGCCGATTTGGTCCCATCAGTGCTGACGCCGGACATCGCCGCCTTCCGTCGCCGCCACGGTCTGCCGGAGGTCGATCCGGAGCCGGATATGGCGGGCCGCCGCGCGGCCTGATTCTTCCCCGCGCATCTCCACGCGCGATTCCGCGTGCCGTGACCTGCAATCGGGAGGGGCGGCCCTGTGCGGGACCGTCTGGCGGGGCTGTGCGGGTAGCAGGGCAATATCCGGGTAGAGCCGCGCGGCGGCTGTCCAACCGTGCTGCCGTCGGAAGCGGATTGATCTGTCGCACTTCCTCGCGCGAGCCAATCTCATGGAACCATCCCCGTGCCGGTCTTCCCGGCGGGTTTGCTGCGGTCTGAACCGGCGGCTGGCCCCTTCAAGGCCGCTTTGCGCCGCGATGCGGCCGGAGCCAGCCGATCTCGACAAGGCCGGCCCGCGTTCCGCGCAGGGCTGTTAGCCCCGCTTGTCCGCAAGCCAACCTTGCTCGCCTGGCAGGCCCCGGACCCTGAAGCGTCCAGCTTCCGCCGGTTCTTTTCGACCGCACCCGCAGGGAAGACCGGCACGGGGCCGGATCGCCCGAAGGGCATCGCTAGAAAGGATTGCTTCATGTCCAGTTCAACCCGCTCCACCAAGGCCAAGGCTCGCGTCGTCCAACTCCGCAAGGGCACCACCCTCGAAATGGTTCGTCTGTGCTGCCCGGATGCCAACCAGGCCGCACTCATCTCCGAAAGCTTCGGGCTCGCCGTCCTCGACAGCGACGGTATCCGGGACTTCCACGAGCGCACCCTGATCGAAAGCGCCGACACCCTCTCTGACGGCCTTTCCGACAAGGCCATGCAGATCCACCTCCAGCGGATCGTCGGTTCCCATGTCGGGTCCGCTTTCGGGGCTGGGCAGTTCTACTCCAAGGCCGTCACCGAGGCCAAGGACGCGACCGCCCGGCTCGCCAACGACATGCGCGACGAGGATCGCGACGGCCCGGTCGGGTTCGACAGCGCCGCCCAACGCAAGCGCGAGTTCGCCGCCGACATGGGTATCCAGGCCCATGCCCTGCGCATGGCGGCCGAGGGAGTGGTCGCGGCCTATGAGCATATCGTCGGCGAGAGCTGGAAGCCCTACGAGCGGCAGGCCGAAAATCCCGGCCAAACCGTCAGCCGCCAGGCCGCCGACCTCCAGATGGCCGCTCTCGGATAGCGGCCGCGGGCGGGGCTCCGGCTCCGCCCTTTGCTTTTCCGAATCTTCGCAGGCCGGACCCGATGGGGTGCCGGCCCTTTTTTCTGTGCTGCGGCAGACGCCGCTGGCTTCCGCGGGACCGGGAGGCGGAAGAAAAACTGGAAGACCCATGGCGAGGCCGGCGCGATCGCGGCCGTCACGATCGTTGGTCCTGCTCCGGTCCTCGTTCCGCGAAACGGCGATGCCGTCCTCCACTGCCGTTCCGGCCCGGCTGCGACGTCTCTCCTTCTTCAGATCGATCCTCCCGGGTTCGCGAACCTGCGGTCCTCCGCGGTCGGACCTCGTGACGGCCGCGATCGGCGCGGCCTCGAATGGAGGTTCTGATGATAAACAGGAAAGACAAGAAACACCGCGTCGACATCTACGCGAAGATCACGGACCGCATCGTCGCGGATCTGGAGAAGGGTGTTCGTCCGTGGGTCAAGCCCTGGAGTACTGCCAACACCGCCGGTCGCATTACGCGGCCGCTGCGCCAAAATGGAACGCCCTACCAGGGCATCAATGTCATCCTGCTCTGGTCGGAGGCCGTCGCACGAGGCTTCGCCTCGCCCATCTGGATGACGTTCAAGCAATCGGTCGAGCTTGGCGGGCATGTCCGCAAGGGCGAGACCGGCTCGACCGTCGTCTATGCCAGCCAGTTCACCAGGACCGAGACCGACGAGCGTGGCGATGAGGTCGAGCGCGGCATCCCGTTCCTCAAGGCCTATTCGGTCTTCAATGTCGACCAGATCGAGGGACTGCCGGATCACTATTATGGTGCGCCGCAGCCGGTGATCGATCCCGTCACGCGCATCGCCCACGCCGATGCGTTCTTCGACGCGACAGGCGCCAGGGTCGTTTATGGCGGCACAAAGGCATTCTACGCGCCCTCGTCCGACCACATCCAGCTCCCGGTCTTCGAGAGCTTCCGTGATGCGGAATCCTTCGTCGCCGTCAGGGCGCACGAGACCATCCACTGGACAGCTCCGGCCCACCGGGTCAACCGCGATCTCAGCCGCTACCACAAGGACCGAAGCGAACGCAGCCGCGAGGAGCTGATCGCCGAACTGGGGTCAGTGTTCCTCTGCGCGGACCTCGGCATCGTGCCGGAGCTCGAGCCGCGGCCGGACCACGCCAGTTACCTCAAGTCCTGGCTCGAGGTGCTCTCCAACGAGAAGCGTTTCATTTTCTCGGCCGCCGCGCACGCTCAACGCGCAGCCACCTACCTGCACGATCTTCAGCCGGCGGCCAGGGTTGCGGAGGCGGCCTGATGCTCCGCGCTTCGATCCCGGCCGAAGCGTGACTCAGTGCCAGGCGAGGGGCCGCGCTGCGATGCGGGATCCTCAGCCCTTGAGATATAGGCCGCGATTTTGATGTGGCTCCGGCTACAGCAATCCGGCTCTCAGCTCTCAACATAACCACGTCGTCGCTTCCGCCGCTCCAGCCGCATTGTGGCCCTGGTCAACCCTTCCATGTCCGGGAAGGTCTCGATCTTGCTCCGGCCGGCAGCGCCGATCCGCCCCCAGTTGCGGATGAGCGACAGCTCTCCGAACAGGGTGGGCTGAACGGAGATGACGTAGAACCGGGCCATGTTCC
The DNA here is from genome assembly GCF_008180155.1 of Neoaquamicrobium microcysteis. GTDB lineage: Bacteria > Pseudomonadota > Alphaproteobacteria > Rhizobiales > Rhizobiaceae > Aerobium > Aerobium microcysteis. The sequence goes on from NZ_VSZS01000049.1 coordinate 2,882, forward strand.
GGTTGGGGTCGACCCGTTCCAGATAGAGCGGCGTTTCACGGGGTTCTTCCATTCGGGAATTCTTGTGCGCCCAGCCTTCGCAGTCCAACGCATTTGATGAATCGATCCGTCACCGGCGATTCATTTCCGTGATGGTTCGGCGGGACAGGACAATGAATTGGGCGATCCGCCTGGCCAGTGGCGGACGTCGATGGGGCCCGGCTTCGATCCGGCATGAATAAAGAACCGCGTCAGTCCTCTCGACCTCAGTCACGGCGCCAAGGGGCTGATCGACCGGCCGAGAAAAGGTGGAATTGCTGGTCGATGACCCGGGACTCCACCCGTGCACCTGCGCTTGGTGGTTGGTCGTTGCCGGGGATGGCCGTTCCGGCCGTTCTGGTGGTTTGCAGGGCAATACCGATGAGACGACGCCGGTCTTCATTCCGGTTGCTTCTGCTACGGACACACCCACCTGCGTCCTCGATGTGGCTGGTCTGACCGAAGGCCGATCTCGCTGCTCTCGGTCTCGCTCTTGTCCTCGCAACGGCTGATCTCGACTTTCTTCCCCTGGCCGCTGCGCGTCCATTCCTCGCGGGTCAAGAAAGTCTCTTCCCGCCGCCCTCCATTTCATTCCGGCCCCTTCGGGGTGCGGGCCGATCGCCTCCGGTCTGTCGACCGCCATCGAGGTCGCGATGGTCGCGGCCCGAGAAAAACCCAAGGAATGAGACACATGGCTACCATCGGCACCTTCACCTCGACCGGCACCGGCTTTTCCGGCACGATCAAGACCCTCAACCTCAACGTCAAGGCTAAGCTGGTCCGCGTCGAGAACCCTTCCGACAAGGGTCCGCACTTCCGCATCTTCGCAGCAGCCAATGTCGAGCTGGGCGCCGCATGGCAAATGACCTCCAACAAGGGCCGCGACTACCTCTCGGTCAAGCTGGACGATCCGAGCTTCCCCGCTCCGATCTATGCCACCCTGATCGAGGTGGAAGGCGAGGAAGGCCTTCAGTTGATCTGGTCCCGACCGAACCGGGACTGATCACGTCAGCCTGCAGGCCCCGCCGAAACGGCGGGGCCTTCTGCTTGACGCCGCGGGCAAATTGGATGGCTGGCCGTACCGGCGAAAGGACTGCCGAGTCTGGCTTTCGAGCCGAATTTCGGCTATACAAAAGAGCAAGTTGTTGGAGCCTGAAACATGACCGCAACGCTAGTGGAAAGCCCCGCTGTCGCAGATCGCGCACATGCGTTGCGGCTTGCCAAACAGGTCATCAGAACCCTCGATCAGAAGCCGCTCGAGCCGATCGTCGCAGCAATGCTGACTGATGGTCACAAGGCCGCGCTTTCGGCAATGGCTGTGTCGCGGGACGAGCCAAACCTGTTCGAACAGTTCCTCGTCTTGTGCGAAGAGGCCGGGCTGTTGAGCGAAGAGGATTGCGATCAGCTGGGCGATGCCTATGTCGAAGCAAGGCGTGCCCGTGCCGCTTGATGAGTGACCCCTATCTTTATCCGGGCACGACAGTCCTCATCAATCATTTCAACATCAGGGATCAGGCCAAGCTCGACAGCAAGGAGCGTCGGGAGACCCTGAAGACGTTGAAGGGTCTTTACGACAATCCGGTCAAAGGCGAATTCGGCCTCCCCCACCTGCTGGAAATACACCGGCGCATCTTTGCGCCGGTGTATCCGTTCGCCGGCGAAATCCGCCGCATCGATATGGTCAAGGCCGAGGAGAAGCTGGGCGGCGGCAGTGTCGAGTACGCACAGTTCCACCTGGCGCGCCTCGAGGTCGAGCACTGCCTGAAGCAACTCAATGCCAGCGATTGGTCGGGTCTCAGGGACCTGTCCCGGCCCGAGGACATGGCCGCATTTGCCAGGATGATTGTCGATATCTGGAAGGTCCATCCGTTCCGGGAAGGCAATACGCGCACAACCATGACCTTCATGCACCAGTTTGCGGCGGCGAAGGGCTTCGCGCTGGACCGTGAGTTGATCCGTGCGAATGCCGAATATGTCCGTCATGCGCTGGTGGTCGGCACCCATGGTGAAACCCACTATCTGACACGCATCCTCACCGACGCGCGCCAACGCGAACATGCGCGTGAGCAGAGCCAGGCACGGATGGAGGCCCAAAGCCGCACCGACATTGGGCAGGCAGAACGGGCTGCATTGCTTCCCGGCCGGACCCTCGCCACGGAGGTTCCGAAGGTCGAGCTACTAGAACGGATCGCCGCTTCCGAAAGCGCCACCGAGGCGATGAAACGCCTTGTCGCCACGGCAAAGACGATATTCGCCGACTACCGACCGGTGATGGAAGCCATCCGGAATGCCGCTCTTGACGGTGAGATCGGCAATCGGCAGGTGATTTCGGAGTTGCGGGATGCTCCCGAGCGGTTCGGGCCGCTTGCCGGCAGGGGCGCCATTCTTGCCAGCCGTCAGGAGCGGGAGGCACACCGCCAAGCGATCGCTGCACAGCCCAGCTTTCGCGGGATCGCCGAGAGCTACCTGAAAATCGTGCATGGAATCCGGCAGATGATGCAGCAGCAGCGTCACGACCAGGTGCGGCGGGCGGGCGTCGAGGTTCCGCAGCCGAGCGACCAGCTCATGAGCGCGCTTGATCGGGGTGATGTGCTCTCGCCCGACCTCAAGGTCGAGCTGCGGCGTACCACGAGCGCATTAGAGCGCCGTTTCGGTGATGATCTGGCAGCATTGCGTTCGGGCAAGAATCTCGGTCCACTTGCCACCAGGCACGGCGTCGACGAGAAGCAGCTCGAAGAATTGAGAGGCGTACTGAAAGCGCTTGACAGGGCCCAGGCTCAGGAGCGCACCCGGGCACAATCACCGTCTCTGGACAGGCACGGTCCCACCCGATAATTCCATGCGGCCTGGAGCGCGGCATTCAGCTGGGCCGGCCGTGCGCGGTCATTCAATTCTCCCAAAGCAATCACTTTCTAAACAATGGTTCAACATGACATTGAGGCGGGCGTATCGGTGGGGGTTCGGTGCAATACGACATCATGGTTTGTTATGGGGCCAGTTTCCGCCGACTCGAACGTCAGAGATATCTTCGGAGTCGGCCTGCGCCTGCAAAGAAATGCGCCAGTCCTGGGTACGCCCTGACGCAAACTCTAGCCGATGCACAGAACGACCTTGAGGTTCTGCGTATGAAACCTTAAGTGCCTCCTCAATCGAGACGAACTCCGGTTCGATCCACATCGCCATTCCCAAGAAGACATAGCCCAGGCGTCGAGGCCCTTCCGGAGTGTCGATAGTGACCGTTCCTGGGTAGGGAACCCGCGCAGTCCGCACGATGGGCGGCGCGCCCTTCGCTATTTCCGCATAGGGATTTAAGGTCTCTTGAACCTTTCGCCACACGTCATTCAACGACCAACTCGTGCTGTCTTCCGCGTCATGGAAGATCGGCTGGAACAAATCCGTATCAGGAGGAAGGACATAATCCGCGTCGTCGGGTTCGGGTACGATCTCTTCTCCAGATCGATACGTCCGAATGCCGGCTCCGGTGATGGCGCACGCCTTATGCCAGAATATCACCAGATCCAGGCCGAGCAGCGGATTGACGTCCGCCGCCGTAAGGTCTGAAACTTTGCGCAGCGAAATCCCCGCATGGGACGCGGCGATCTGAGCGTCCGAGGAAAAGCCCGATACACTGACGGCAATGGTTCGATCGGCGCCAATCGAAGTCTTCTTTGTGGCTAGCTGCTCGATCCAGGTTACGTCCTGAGTCTTCGCGCGGCGCCGACATTCGATCGTGACGAGCATTTCGGTCGTGCCCACCTTGGCTCGAATGGTGGCGTCAACTTCTCTCATCCGACCGGTGAGCTTGCAGCGCAGACGATCTGGAGACGTCACGACCAGGCCTTGGGGCCCCGCGTCGGCCTCGATCCGCGCGATCAAGCGTTCGAACTCACGCCATTCCGGATCCCGACGATGCCGCGCGGTCATTTCTTGGCGCCCCCTTTCATTCCGGCGTTCAAAAACATCGGAAAGAAGCTGATCTGCTTCTTGATTTTGATAACGTCATCGACACCAATCGTATTGGCCTTCCTTCGCTCACCTCCGGCGGGCGTTATTACCTCTAGGTCGGGGTTCTCTATGATTGCCGCATGCACGTCGTCGGCATGGGCAGGGGTGATGTTGTAGATGCTCTCGTAGAAATCCATGACGGGCATGGCGTTCCCGGATTCCGTGATCAGGCGCGGAATGTCCCCCAGAAGCTGATTTTTCGCCGATGCCCGACCGCTGATATCGAAGAGGTACAGCATGCCTTCATCATGCGTTGGATCGTAGGACAGCATGTTTAGGCCTGACCGACCGAAGTGCGCCTGCAAGCTGGCGTTATCGTGAAGGATATTGTTGTAGACCTGCCTTGCTCGATAAGCGTTGGCGAAGTGAATCAGCCAATAACGCCAGCCTTCTGGGTTGTTGATCGAAAAGGGGCTGACATAGGGCGCGCATAATCGGAAAGCATCGAATACGATCTTTTCCGCAGTGCCGAGCCAGTCCTTCTGGCTCATCAGCGAATCGAGCGCCTGGACGTCAATAGTCGTCAGGCCGACATGGTCGAGTTGGGCGCGAAGCCGGTCCGGCTGGTCCTTCTGGAGGAACGCCAGCAGCGAACTGATGACGAAGGTGTAGAAGACCTCCGCCGCGGGATAGGAATGCATGATGTCGAGGATGGTGTTTCGCTCGACATGACTATGGCCGCATTGATCGAGATTGAAGATGACGCTCCGATACCGGCCTTGCTCTAGCAGGCGCTTGATATCGTGATAGGCGACTTCGAAGAACTCGTTCAGATATTCGACGCGCAAATGCAATTTCGGACAGGTTTGGCTACTCTCCGCTTGCATAGGTGCGACATGCGTCTTCAAAAGCTCGATCGCGACGCGGTTGGCGTCGTTGAAAACGAGCAGGCATTCGACTTCGACAGCGCCAAGCCCTTGGACGGCACGCTGCGTGTTCACTGCCTCGACGGCCCGTTTCAATTCCTCGATGAAAATCAACGGCGATCCGGGCGAGCCGCACTGATATCGCCCCCCGCCGGCAAAACCGTCGACAATGGCGAGCCGAAACCGCTCTTGCTGAGGTAGCCTGCAGCGCACGGTCAGGTAGTCGAAGACATATTCACGTAGTATTTTATGTTTGCGGCGTGAGTGCTCCTCGAGCTTTGCCCCATCGGCCCATTCGTATCGCTTCTCGACCACCTGCGCTTCCCCCCGACAGATACTATCCTACATTCTAGCCGCGTCCTGCGGGGTTGCTGGCATCTCGTCCCAAGTGCGGCCGCGATACTCACGACCGTTGGCCTTCTTGGAGCGCTTTTTGTTGTCCTTACCCCAGGTCCCCCACTGCTTGAAGAAGAAGGCGGTGCCGGCGGTCAGACATTGGCCGTAGATTTCATCGATCCATTCTTCCCTGATCGGCCGAGCGGATTTGCCGCTTTCACCGCCCACGATTGCCCAATGAATGTCACGCAGATCGACAGCGCCGACCGATCCAATCAGTGGCTCAAAAGATATGAAGCGAATGGCTGCGGGCGCCTGGCGGAGGTAGTCGACACGGCTCACGACATCTGCATTTTCGATACTAGTGCCAAGCCAGACATTAGGCAGGATGTCGTCCATCTGCGAGGCGACAAGCGCTGACATTCGTTCGGGGCGCTTTGTAAGGATCTGATAGTTGTGGCGCGGCGTCTCGCGCATGACCTTCCAGACGCCGAGGATGAATTCGTCGCTGACGCCCTCGTGGAAGAGATCGCTCATCGAGTTTACGAAGATCTTCCGCGGCTTTTTCCACCCATAGGGAATAGAAAGTGCCTCGCGGTCCTCCCGCACGACGCCATTCCACACCGTGCGCTTGCCCGTTTTTCGAGTGAGACCCGCATATTTTCCGATGCCCATAGCCTCAAGGCGCTTGGCCATCTCCATCGCATAACAATGGGTGCAACCCGCGGTGACGATCGAGCATCCTGCCACGGGATTCCAAGTGGAGTCTGTCCACTCTATCTGAGTTTCAGCCATCTTGCCTCCCGAACTCTTCTGTCAATCGATCGTTTAGCCTACTGAATGAGAACGTGGAATTCGTTATTGATACACGCCGGCAACTACTAGTTCATACGAACTCCTGTGGAAATTCCGCGCGAATTCTCTGCGTGTCCGGTCAAATAATGCCCGCTGGTAGAGCCCAGTGTCAGCTCCGATCTGGTTGAGCCTCATGCGACACCGGCCAACAATACCTTCTTCTGGCGCAACCGCCACGTCCAGAACGGTCGACAGCAACGTTCGCTCTCAGGCAGCGGCAAAGGTGAAATCAACGGCGGGCATGAGGCGCATTACTGCCATTCGAGATGCAGACAAGAAAGGTCACCGATGGGTCATGGCGTCGCGTTGCTGGCCGATCGGCAAAGGTCAGCAACGGGTCCGAATGCCGAAATCCGAGTCCTTGCCGGGAGCCAGCCACGTCGGTTTTGTCGTGATGCTCGAATGATGATCCCCCTTTTCGTCAGCGAGAATCGTTGCGTGAGCCGCCGTCATGCGGCCAAGGCACAGAGTCCCGTGCCGTCCCTGTTTTCCACCCCGCCGTCGGCGGGGCGGAGCGCAGCGGAGCAGGCGAGGGGGCTGAACGCGCTCCCCATATAGCGCCGAAGAGAAGCCCCCGAGCTTGTGGTAAACCGGGGCGGGACGGCTGCCGTTTTAGGATCCAGCCGCTCCCGACTTCGGCTGGAAGCTGCTCTTGCCGACGAGCGCCGCCATTTCCGGACGGCGGAAGTAGATGGCGCGACCGCACCGCAGCGGCGGGTTGCCACCGGTCAGGATGATCTGCTCATCGGCGCGCATCTGGGTGACTTCATGCGGCAGGATCAGCGGGCGTTGCGAGAGCTGTTGAGAGCGGGTGCGGGACGAACCCATGTCGCGCGAGGTTCGGCTGACCTGGTTCACCTCCACGGTGGTCATGCCGCAGCGCTCGGAGATGTACTTCGCTGTCTCCGGATCGTTGATGGCCGAGAACGACACCCAGGACGCGGACTCGAACCATTTGCTGGTCGCATCGCGCCCGCCGAAGGCTTCGCGCATCTGACCGAGTGACTGGAACAGCATCAGCAGGGTGATGCCATATTTGCGGCCAGCATCGCGGGCGGTTTCGATGATGCGCATGTAGCCGAGGCGGGCGGCCTCATCGAGAAGGAACAGGGCGCGTTCCTGCATGTCTCCGTTGCGATTGTAGATTGCCTTGAGGAACGCACCGATGATGACACGGGCCATGCCGGGATGATTTTCGAGGGTCGAGAGATCGATGTTGATGAACACGGTGGTGCGCCCGTTGGCGATGTCGTCGGTCCTGAACGTGTTACCCGACACGATGGCCGCATAGCTGTCGTAAGACAGCCAATGCGTCTCCTTGGCGGCCGTCGCATAGACGCCCGAGAAGGTTTGCGGCGTCATGTTGATGAAGGGGGCGATGACCTCCTTGACGAACCGGGAGGTCGAGCTTTGATAAAGATCGGCGAGCTTTTCCTTGAGCGTTTCTTCCGGCTCGGCCAGCCGCGCGCGCACGACGCGCAGCGATCGTTCGCGCTTGGTATCGTCCGGATCGGACAGCATCACGTCGGCGATGACGCCGGTGATGAGCTGTTCGGCTGAGACGCGGAAGAAATCGTCCGCGCCGGACGTGACGCGCGGTCTCTCCGACATCAGCCACGCCGCCACGGAGGCGATGTCTTCCTCCGGCGCATTGCCGAAGCGGCCGATCCAATCGAGCACATTGAAGCCGATGTCGGGTCGTTTCGGATCGAGAACGAGCACGTCCTGCCCATGCGCCTCGCGGTGCGCGGCGACCATGGGGGCAATCTCGGTCGAGGGATCCAGAACGATCAGCGAGCCCTTGAACTTGAGCGCTGTGGGCACAACCATGGAGGTGGTCTTGTAGCCACCGGAACCGGCGAAGACGATGCCATGGGTCGAACCGAAGCCGCAATCGAAGCAGACGAGCGGTGATCTTCCGCCCTTGCCCCAGGTCTCCTTGAGACGCGGATCGAAGTTGACGCCAGCAACGGAATCCTCGTCGACGCGATAACGTTCACCGAGGACGATGCCGCCGCTTCCGGCAAAGAGACGAGCCGTTGTGGCGCTGTCCATCCAATGGCTGTCGCCATGGATGGCGCGACGGCCGGAGAGCCGTTTTGGACCTGTCGCTCCAAACGCGGCATTGCCGCGCAGCGCAACCCGCAATCCGAACATGCCGGCGACGAAGGCCGTCGCCGCGCCGCCGATGGGGTAGAGGTCGAGGTAGGAGAATATCGTTCCTTCGGGCACCTGGTTGGCGAAGGCGGACAGGCGCGTCATCTCGGACAACGCTGCGAAGACGACGGCGGCAAGGCCGCCGATCAGGACGCCGAGGCCGGCCGACTGAATTGCAAGTGAGCCATTCGCGGCGAATAGGAAGATGACACCGATCGCGGCGGCAGCTGCATAGGGCAGGGCAAGACCGATCCGCCCAAGCGTCTGATAACTCTCCGGCGAATTCCCGAATGACGCAAGCCAGGTCTCAATCCCCTGGAGCGCGAGCACGATCCCCAACATCATCAATGCCGGTGCGGCCAGCAGCATCAGCTTCTTTGCTGTCATTGTCGAATATCGCCTTTCCGATTGCGGTCAATCGTGCGCGCTCTGTCGCGTCGCCGAGCCGCGCCACCGCGTCAATGAGGGCGCCGAGAATGACGGCGCGATCCTCGCTGCGAAGCCCCGCCTTTATGATGAGCCCGCCGAGCTGGATCTTTTCGCGCGCATCCTTCTTCCGGGCTTCCGCCTGTGACGCCCGGTAGCGGCGTTCATGCATCAGAAGCGTCCGCTTGAGAGCGAGCAGCCGGCTCGGACTTCTTCTGCCTCGTTCCCGTTTGAAATCGCTTTGCCATCTCTTCGAAGCCAGCGACCAGCTCGGCATCGGACGCGCTCACGTCGCCCAAACCCGCCTTCAGCGCCAGTCGACCGATGCGTTCGGCCTCTTTGGCTTCGGCAAGTTTCAGCTGCTCCTGCAGGCGTTCGATTTCTTCTCGGATGCGGGAAGTGGGTCGTCTCATCAGCTTGGTTCTCCGGTTTCGTAGATGGTCGATGCGATCCGGAGAATCGCATTGCATGTGCGCGGAGCGCACCCTGGGAAAAACCACAGGTAGGCGCAGCCTACGCATTTCGGGAAGAATCCCGCCGTTCGGAAGAACGGTCCAAGGGCGCAGTAATACGTTGCAAGCAACGTCGCTGCGTTCGGCCCCGAGGGGGGCCGCGCTCGACCGAACAGCATTCGCGTTCGGATCGAGAAAGCACCTGTCCCGTGGCGATCACCCACTTCACGCCTCAACTGATCAGCCGCGGCGAAGGCCGCAGTGCTGTTGCGGCGGCAGCCTATCGCCATTGCGCCCGCATGGAGAACGAGCGCGAAGGCAGGGTGGCGGACTTCTCGCGCAAGCCCGGCATGGTCCATGACGAGTTCGTGTTGCCGACCGATGCGCCGGACTGGGCGAGGACTCTTATTGCCGACCGCTCGGTTGCGGGAGCATCGGAAGCCTTCTGGAACAAGGTGGAGGCGTTCGAGACCCGCAGGGACGCGCAACTTGCCAAGGAGTTTATTCTGGCGCTGCCGCGCGAGCTGACCACCGAGCAGAATATCGCAATGATGCGCGAGTTCGTCGCCGAGCATGTCAGCACGCGCGGGCTGGTCGCGGATTGGGTCTATCACGACGCGCCGGGCAATCCGCATGCGCATCTGATGACGACATTGCGCCCGCTGACCGAAGAAGGTTTCGGCGGCAAGAAGGTGCCGGTCATCGGAGAAGACGGACAGCCGGTCCGGTCGAAATCCGGCCAGATCGTGTACAAGCTCTGGGCAGGTGACAAGGCCGACTTCCTCGCATTGCGGGAAGCCTGGTATGCCGCCCAGAACAAGCATCTCGAATTGAACGGCCATGACATTCGTGTCGATGGCCGCTCCTATGCCGAGCGCGGCATCGATTTTGAACCGACTTCGCATATCGGTGTTCAAGCCAAAAACATTCAGCGGGAGGCAGAGGCTGAAGGGCGCGAGGCCAGGCTTGAACGGCTCGCGTTGCACGAGGAAACGCGGCGCGAGAATGCGCGCCGGATAGAGCGCCGACCGGAGATCGTACTGGACGCGATCGCGCGCGAGAAGAGCGTCTTCGACGAGCGGGACGTCGCCAAATATCTGCACCGCTATGTCGATGATCCCGGCCAGTTCGCGAACTTGTTGGCGCGCGTCATGGGAAGCCCGGAAGCCGTGAAGATCGAGGCGGAAGGGGTCGATCCGGAAACCGGCGAGCGACTGCCGGAGCGTTTTGCGACGCGTGACATGATCCGCATTGAAGCCGAGATGGGGTATCGGGCCGAGCATCTCGCGACGAACGGCCGGTTCGGTGTCTCAATGAGCGCGCGCGCCGAAGTCATTGCCGGCCAGACGCAGATTTCCGACGAGCAGGGCATCGGTCTGGAACGCATCACCGGGGACGAGCGCCTTGCCATCATCGTCGGCCGCGCCGGCGCCGGCAAGACCACCATGATGAAGGCCGCGCGCGAGGTATGGGAGGCTTCGGGCTATCGCGTTGTCGGCGGGGCGCTCGCCGGCAAGGCGGCCGAAGGTTTAGAAAAGGAGGCTGGCATTGCCTCGCGCACGCTCGCGTCATGGCAATTGCAATGGGAGCGGGGCCGTCTTCACCTGGACAAAAGATGCGTGTTCGTGATGGACGAGGCGGGCATGGTGTCGTCGCGCCAGATGGCGGACTTCGTTTCGGCCATTGCCCATGCCGGCGCCAAGCTCGTTCTTGTCGGTGATGCCGACCAACTGCAGCCGATCGAGGCGGGCGCTGCATTCCGCTCGCTCGCCGATCGCGTCGGCTATGCCGAGCTCGGCACGATCTATCGTCAGCGCGAGCAATGGATGCGCGATGCCTCGATGGATCTTGCCCGAGGCAAGATCGGCGCGGCGATCTCCGCCTATCAGAGGCGGGGGCGCTTGATCGGAATGGAGTTGAAGGACCAGGCGGTCAGCGCGCTCGTCCGCGACTGGATTGCCGACTACGACCCGAACCGGTCGAGCTTGATCCTTGCGCATCTTCGCCGCGATGTGCGGACACTGAACGAGCTCGCACGTGGCGCGCTTCTCGAGCGTGGTGTGATCGAGCAAGGCCATGCCTTCCGCACCGAGGACGGGATGCGGAACTTCGCTCCCGGCGATCAGATCGTGTTCCTGAAGAACGAGGGTTCGCTTGGCGTCAAGAACGGCATGATCGGCCGCATCATCGAGGCCGAGAAAGGGCGCTTCGTCGCCGAGGTCGGCGATGGAGGTGGTCCGGGCGACAGACGGCGTGTGGAGGTTGACCAGCGGTTATATCGCAATGTCGACCACGGCTATGCGACCACCATTCACAAGTCCCAGGGCGCCACCATCGACCGGGTGAAGGTGCTGGCCACGCTCTCGCTCGACCGGCACCTGACCTATGTGGCGATGACTCGCCACCGGCATGACGTGAAGCTTTATTACGGACGCCGCTCTTTCGAGAAGGCGGGCGGGCTCATCCAGAATCTCTCCAAGCGCGGGGCCAAGGACACGACGCTCGATTTCGCCGGATCGAAGCTCTACGAGCAGGCGCTTTCCTATGCCAACAGTCGCGGCCTCTACGGCGCGCGTGTGGCGAAAGCCCTGGTCGAGAACCAGCTCCGTTGGATCAGGGAGCAGCGCGATCGGCTCGAGACGGCCGCCGCCAGGCTTTCAATTTTCATCGGGCGGTTCGGTCGTGCCGCCGATCGTCAGGCAGCGGCTGCCGCGACCGCGACTGCTGCTCCCGTTTCCCAGCCCTGGATTCGCGGCCTCGCGACCTGGGCGCAATCCATCCCGCAGCTCGTGGAGGCCAAATTGCAATCAGACGCCACGCTTACCCATGCCTGGACCCAGCTTCGCGACCGCGTTGCCCAAGTCTATGAGAATCCCGATGGCGCTATTGATGCGATGAACCTTTCCGCAATCATGAGCGCCAGTGAAGCGGAAAGGCAAACAGCGCAAACCCGCATCCTCGACCAGCTCGGTCGCGATCCGGAGGCCTACGGTGAGTTGCGCGGCAAGACCGGCATGTTCGCATCGGCTGTCGCCAAGGCGGAACGGCAGCGGGCCTTGAACAACGTTCCGGCACTCAAGGACAACCTTGCCCGCTATGTGCGGCTACGCGCCCAGATCGGAGATCTTCGCACCGTCGAATTGTCGCGCGAGCGTGACCGCAGCCGCGTCGACATTCCTGCATTGTCCGGATCGGCGCAGGGCGTGCTTGACCGCATCCGCGATGCGATCGATCGCAACGATCTTTCGGCCGCGCTCGGTTTCGCCCTGGCCGACAAAATGGCGAAGGCGGAGATCGACCAGCTCAACAAGGCGCTCGATCAGCGTTTTGGGGAACGCGCCTTCCTTGGCTCGAAAGAGGCCAAGGGGCCGGCCTATGAGGCAGCCGCGGCACAAGTCGCCGAGGGCGACCGGTCGAAACTGGTCGCGGCATGGCCAAGTTTCAACGCTGCGCAGCGCGTCGCGGCCTATGAACGGGCGCAGAAGCAGACTCAGGCCCAGGGCCAGGTCCGCGATCAGGGCATGACCCGATGACGAGACAGGGCAGGGCGCTTGTGATCATCGGCGCCGGGGCCATCCTTCTCGGTTCGATGGCGGCAGTCTTCGCATGGGGCGGCTATCGGGTGAACTTCACACCCTCATATCCCCTCGGCCTTTGGCAGATAGAAACGCTGGACCGGCCGGTTGCGGTCGGCGACCGTGTATTCATCTGCCCGCCTTCCGGTCCCGCCGTCGATCTTGCCCGCGAGCGCTTCTATCTGCCCCGTGGGCTTTGCCCAGCCGGCACAGCGCCGCTCATCAAGACCGTCGTCGCGTTGGCCGGGCAGTCCATCCGCGTCGAGAACCAGGTCATCATCGATGACGTGCCCTTGGCAGCTTCGACCGTTCACGCCCTGGACGCCAAAGGGCGGCCGATGACGCCCTGGACGGGCGGCGTCGTGCCCGAGGGCGAAGTGTTTCTCCATTCCGATTTTGTTGGTTCCTATGATTCAAGATATTTTGGGCCGCTTCCGGCCGCCGGCGTCCTTGGGCTCGCACAGGAAATCATCACCTTCGCGCCGTAGGATCTCACAGGCCGTCCTGTTTGTCGCCGGCGGCGCCATCACAGGGGCGATAGGGTGGAGCGGGCATCCACTCGCCTTCGCCATCGGTGTCGCCTTCCCGGCCCTTTGGGCCTTCGCTCCTTCGCGCACGGTTGCGAGCCTGGTCGCGCTTGCGCATTTTCTCGGTGCATCACGCGGTCTGCCGGTCGGCGCCTCGATTTTCTTCGGCACGCAGCTCGCAATCGGCCTTGGCCTCTGGCTTGCCGCCTCGCTGATGTTCGTCGCTGTCCATGCCGTGTTGTGGACATCGCGCGGCGGCTGGCGGCGGCCGGTACGCTACGCGATAGCAGCCGTCGTTCTGAGCGTGCCGCCGTTAGGGATTGTCGGTTGGGCACATCCGATCACAGCGGCCGGTGTTCTCTTCCCTGGCTGGGCCTGGTTCGGCCTTGCCACGACCGGCGCCCTGTTGATCGCGATGACAACGCGCGCATGGCCGATTGCGGCGGGCGTTGCGATGCTCGCCTTCGCTTGGTCCGCCCAGAACTGGACCCCGCCGGTCGAGCCGGCAGGCTGGCGGGGCATCGACACCAGGTTCAGTTTCGAAGCATCGGGACAGTATGCCGATTATCATCAGCAGGTCGGGACGATACGGCTGGTCGAGACCGCAGCCGGCGAGGGTGCGCGTGTCGCGATCCTGCCGGAAAGCGCCATGGGCTTGTGGAGTGCCACGACCGAGCGGCTTTGGACCCGCGAGCTTTCCAGCCTCGACATCATGGTCAATGGCGGGGCGGCTATCGTCGATCCGGTCGGCTACGACAATGTGATGCTCGGGGTTTCGGGGAAGGGCGCGGAGATCCTTTACCGCGAGCGCATGCCGATCCCGGTCTCCATGTGGCAACCCTGGACCACCGGCGGTGCGCATGCGCGGTTTTTCGCCAATCCGGTCTTCGAGTTCAGTGGGCTGAAGGTTGCGCCGCTCATCTGCTACGAGCAACTGATCATTTGGCCCGTCATCCAGTCGATGCTTTATGCGCCCGAGGTCATAGTCGCGACCGGCAACGCCTGGTGGAGCGGCAATACCAATATCGTTGCCATCCAGCGATCGAGTGCGCAGGCCTGGGCCTCGCTGTTCGGCCTGCCGCTGGTGATGGCGTTCAACGAATAGGAGATGGAGCCATGATCGATGCCGAACTGATCCAGCAATGCGCCGACCCCAGCCTCAAGGTCGAGATCGTGCAAAAGTTCATCGAGGAGGCCGGCGGCGCCGACCATCTGACCGTCACGGTGCGGGCAGGGGAGCGCATCATCCTTGTGCCGAAACCGTCAACCGAGGACGAGGCGATGCAGCTCATCCGGCGGAATTTGGGTCAGTCGATCGTCAGGGTAGGAGTGACGCAGTATCCGGCCGGTCTCGGCATTCAGGACATCTCCGAGCTCAACCCCGACCTCCTCGATTCCTGCAAGAATATCGGCATGGGCACCGCGCTCTTTGCCAAGGTCTATCGCATCGTCACCAAGTGGTACGGTGCTCCCGCCCAGGAGGCTTTTGAGGACGCGATATTCGCCTACAGGACCGGCTGGTTCGAGGGCCGCCAAGTCTTCTATGAGCCCGATCCCGGAGAAACGCCGCAGCCGGCCCAGCAGGGAGGTGAAGCCATGGAGCAGGGCGAGTATACGGCGACCGATGACAGCAGCCCATCGGAGCGGCCGTTTTCGGAGGAAGACCCGAACAAGGCCGGCATCCGCATCGACCTTTCCGGAATCAGCAGCAACAATAAAGAGTAATGAGCAGCCACATCATCGTCACCATCATGCTTTGCGCCTTGTCATGCGAGCCGGCCGAAATCCGCGTCTGGGACGGGGATTCCCTGCGGCTCGGCATGACGCAAGAGGCAGAGGCGATCCGCATCTTCAACATCGATGCGCCGGAGATCGAGGGGCAGTGTGCCTATGAAAGCGATCTGGCGGAGCGTTCGAAACACCGACTGGCGGAGCTGTTGCAGGGTCAGCGCGTCGAGATCCTGCGCCAAGGCACGGACCGCTATGGCCGCACGCTCGCGAGCGTGAGCGTCAACGGCAGTGACGCGGGCGATAGTCTCGTCAGTGAAGGGCTTGCCAGGTCCTGGAGCGGCCGGCGCGAACCATGGTGCGGTTGAGGGATGCTGGCGCATTCGAGTCAACGCTGAACGATTCAGTGCGCCAATATCTACATCAGGGACGTCGAACGACCTCCGAGTTTGAGGCGTTCATCAAATGGTGAGGATTCGTGAAAGTGTTGCGACCCACGACTTTAGATTGCTGTTTGCAGTCGCCGCGTCCCTAAGCTCCTTCTCCGTGTGTGCGACGTAGGTGTTGCGGAAATCGTTCACGGCCGACACCTCGTTGAGGAACGAGCGAGCGCCGTCAAATCTGAATGCCGCGGTGATGGCTTCAAAAACTCCGCCGATCTTGGACTTGTCGTTCAACGCGAAATCCAAACACGAGCGCAGCAAGCCAATGACAGAATGCGGGTTTCCATAAACCAAACCGCGCTTCAGATTCTTCGCCATGTTCTCGTAATGCTTCAGGTTCTTTTTGTCAGCATCGCCCATATAAGGCTCGAACCAATCGCGCTGATCTACCGGAGTTGTGGGCAGGTTGCCTTGCAGGCGCTTGACAATCGTTGTCTTGCAGGCCTCATCGTATGGTCCAAGGAGGGCGCTAAAGACAGGGGCGAAGTTCGGGGCTTCCTCTTTCTTCTCAAAAAAGCGGTACAGTTCGAGAGCGTCGGTTGCGGCCTTCTTTGCGCGCAGCGGCAGCGCGTGGAACACCTCTTTGCCAAAGAAGATTTCCGCGTCGTCGTCGGAGCGCGGTCCGAAAAGCGGCAGCTCTGGCTGCGATGTCGTTTCGCTCAAGAGATTCTGGAGCGCAGGCACGCAGGCACGAGCAAGGTCGGCGAAGCGGTTGCCGGTTAAGCGCTCCATCACGTTTTGCGGGGTAAAAACATACTGCCATTTTACGGTGCCCTTCGACGCCGCCTTGCACCATTCGATGGCCGCCATTGCCTTGCGCGGGACATCGCTGTCCTGACGTCCCTTGGTCTCGACAAGCGAATATTCGCCGTTGTCCATCCGGACAAAGAAGTCCGGGCGATAGAAGGCAAGGCGCTGGTCCGCGGTCAGATAGTCGATACGAAGTGCTTGTGGCCCGGCATTTTTCGCGAAAGCGCCAACGTCCGAGCAATTGTCGAGAAAGGATGTCATTGCCACTTCAAGCGACTGATCACATGGCACCAGATTGAAGAGCGTATGTTTCGCTTTCTCGACGGGCTTCCGCTCGGAGAGCGTTGCCTGATATGGTTTCCAGTTTCGCAGCTGGATCGCCGTGCCCTCAGACCGGCGCTTTTCGGTCTTCACCGTGCGCGCCCGAATCAACGGAATGAAAACCGCACGGATGTGCTCGCGCACGTCCTGATCAGCAAGCCGGCCCGTGAGCCGTGTATCAAACAGCCCGACCTTCTCGGAAAAGAGGATTTCGGAAAGGAACGTCTGAAGCAGCGGCGCCAACACAGGATGGGTGGACTGCACCTTGCAGGCAGCTTCCAGCTCGCGGACGTAGAAGGAAATTGCTGTCGCGCCGTTCTGGAGGAGCGGGAGGCTGATGTTCATCACTTCGATCACCTCGTCGGTGATCAGGTGACGGCCCTCGTAGACGACGTCCACGCCCCCTTTGCTGCCGAGCGGTAGCGGCGAGTACCGTTTGAAGGCGCTTTTCACGTCCTCATGCGTAATCCCTTCGAGCTTGGGCTGGACCTCGTGCGCGGCAGTGAGCGCCGGGAGAACGATATCCAGTGCGGGGAGGTCCTTGGTCTCGTCGGGAAAGATGGTGACGGTTGTCGCCGGAACCTTGTCGGTATCCAGCACTTCGATGGGCAGGCCTTCTTGCTCAAGTTCCTGCTCATAGAGGCTTGAAAAAGCCGGATGCTCAACGACGGTTACAAGTTCGTTGGCCTGCCCCGGTGGTGTCATGCGCCGCAGCCCGCGCCCAAGTGTCTGCTCCGGCAGAATATTGGCCTTTGAGCTGTAGGGGCGGAGCGGCACGATTGTCGTCACGTTGCGAACGTCCCACCCTTCCCGCAGCATCAGAACGGACACGATGCACGAGTACGGACCATCCGACTTGTCGAGCTCACGGCTGATACGCCGTAGGGCCTTCAGATTCTCGTCGTTGATGTCCTTGTCGCTCTCCTCAAAGACCTCGATGGTCTGGCCGCCGATATTACGCTTCTTCACCGTGCCCTTGAGGTTCGTATGAAGATTGATCGTCTTGCCGTTCAGCTCAGCAAACACGCCATCGGCATTGAGGCGGTTGGTGATCTGGTTCGCCGACTCGGTGTCCGTACACATGACAAACAGCAGCGGCTTTTTCCCGCTCTTTTCCCATTCCGTCCGGCTTCGCTTCCAGCGCTCATAGCCAAGACGCAGGTGCGCCTCGTAGCGGTAGGCCGCATCGTCATGCGCCTGCTCGACCAGTTCTTTGGTGCGCCCGATGATCGGCGTCTTGACGATCCCTGCATCAACCGCCTCACCCAATGGCGTGTCGCACACAACGTGAGGGAAGATGCGACCCTTGTTGTCCTTGGGAGTGGCAGAGAAATCGAGTTGTGCAGTAAGACCGTTGCCCGAGCGCTTGCGCACTGTCTCATGCAGCCAGCGGATGGCCTCGCTCCATGCCGAACCGGGGTCCCAAACGTGGTGTGCCTCGTCGTTCAGCACCATAATGCGCGAATGCGAAGTGATCCGCTCGCGAAGCTCAGCACCCGTGTCCAAAGCCTTCGATTTGGAAACCGCTGGGCCTGCCCAGTCGTAGGTTTCAGCTCCCGGTCTGCGACCACTGCGCGGCTCGAACAACCGATGAATATTGGTCAGGTAGAGAACCCCGCCGGTGCTTGCGCCGCTTGCCTCGTCCTGCAAGACAACCGTGAAATTCCAGTCACCGCGCCATTCTGGGGGAATGAGCGGATCCGTCATAAAGATATCCGGCCCACCGCCTTCTGGGCGGAAGTCCTCCTTGAGACGCTCGAACACCGTCAGGTTGGGGGCAACGATGACGAAATGTTTCGCCATCTCGGAGCCGCTTTCGCGCAAGGCGTGGAAATAGCTCCACACGATCGCTAGGCTCATGCACTTGGTCTTGCCAGCGCCGGTCGCCAGCTTGAACGCATAGCGCGCCCACTCGTCATCCTCGGGTTTGATGCCGAGGGCTTCCGTTTCCGCGTTGGGGCCGCCGTATTCAAAGATAAGGGATGACAGAGAGGCCATACCCCGGACTTCGGTCAGGTAAATAAGCGTCTCGATGGCCTCACGCTGGCAGAAGTAGTAGCGGAAATCGAACTCCTCGCCGCCGCCGCCGATCAGCCGGTGCGGTCGCTCGAACCAATATCCGAGAAGCTCCCGGGTCGTGTCGCTCGCGCCGAAATAGTTCAGTTCGCGCCATTCTTTCACGGCGGCCCGAAGCGGGTTCACCATCCGTATCGGGGATTGGCGACGGTAGGTTTTGATCTCCGGCGGCTGGCCCTTCTTGGCGCGCACCCTGTGCTTGCTCGGCTCCTCCCAAGGGGCGAAGAGCGGTTCGAGCGCAGCGGCGTTGATCGAAATGCTGTCGGGCGTGGTGGTCTCGGTCATACTTCGATCTCCACGGAAATGCTGGTGTCGCAGCCGAACACATCCACCACCTTGACGCAGGCCGTGTATTTTCCCGGCTTGTTGTAGGAAAAGTCGGCATCACTGATCGTTTTCAAGGAACGATCCTTGCGGGTGCGATAATCCTGCCAGTGGTGATTGAACGGCTTGTCTGGAGCCCAATCGAAATCGACGGCCCAGAAGTCGATGAAATCGAAACCACTCGTCATTGCGCGTTCTTGAAGCGCCTCAAGCTCCTTGGAGGGAACCTCGGTCAGGCTCGGCAGGAAGCTTTTCAGCTTGATCTCAACGGTCTTGCCCTTTGGCGCATTTCGGAGGACAGGCTCGGCCTCCAGAAGCGCCACTTCAAAAAAGGGCGGAACTTCGGTACGGTTTTTCTCCATAATCTCGCGCGGGATGCGGTGCAGCCGGATCTTGACGTCAAGTTCCGACTCAATTCCGGCTATTGTCTGCCGAATGTCCATCTCGAAGTCCCAAGCAAGGCAATGAACTTGCTTGCCACCAGCAGCCTTGACGGCTAGTGCAACAGCCTTCGCTTCTTCGCCCGAAAAAATACTGTCGATGCCGTCAACGTGAACGAATGCCGCTGCTTTCCGTCCATGAATCAGCGGCGATGGCGCATGAGGCAATGGTTCTGCGCGAAAGAACCGCAACACCACTTTGTGATGTTCATCTTCGGCCCCCTTCAGAATGTCGCGCTGCCACCATTGCCGCTCGTAACGTCCCAAATTGAAGACATCAAATGACCGGTAGCGCCTGCCCTGCTCATGCAACTCCCGCTGTACTCCGATCAGTCGCTTCCGGCTTGTATGAACAGCAAAACGGCCGAGATCGGCACCAATCCAGCGACGCCCGAGTTTCTCGGCGACGGCTAGCGTTGTCCCTGATCCGCAGAAGAAATCGACCACAAGATCACCTTCGCTCGTCGCGCAATTGATGATTCTTTCTAGTAGCGCCTCCGGCTTCTGTGTTGCGTATCCCAAGAGCTCGGCTGAAACCGGATTGACCGGCGGAATGTCATCCCAGATAGACTGTACGACCGTGCCGTCCATCTCATCGAGGTATTGCTTTATATTAGGCTGCCCGGTGCGAGCAAACACGATCTTGCCGCTCTTAAGGCCTTCGTCTATTCGTTGCTGCCCCCAGGCCCAGTGCCTACCCGGAGGCGGATCGATAACTCGATCGCCAAACTTCCGCGCGGGGCCAGGCCCCGCTGCACTCAGTGTGACCAGCCTGAACCGGCGTCCATTCTCGTCAACCTGACCATAGTGCGACTTGATATAAGAATCATCGTGCGGCTTGTGTTGCCTGAAAAACGAGTAATTCTCGCTATTGGAGTACATCAATAAGCAATCGTGAATAATACCAAATCTCTTAGCATCACTATGGGCATGCGTTCTCTTCCAAATTATCTCATTCAAAAAATTATCACGGCCAAACACATCATCCATGAGCACCCGAACAAGATGATTTATGTTTGAGCCAATGTGGACAAAAATGATCCCATCCTCGGATAGCAATTCCCTTGAAAGAATTAGTCGTTCATATAGCATATGCAAATATGAGTTTGTTCCTTTGCCCCACATGTCCCTGTATGCGACCATCTCAAGTATGGATTGATCTTTCTCGGCGGTTTCCTTTCCATCACCGATAGCCACACTTAAACTAAAATCTGTTCCAATGTCGAACGGGGGGTCAATATAGATTAGCTTCGCCGCCCCTTTGAATTCTTCAAGTAACGCGGCAATGACTGCCCTATTGTCACCCCAGATAAGCCGATTCCTAAAATCGTCAGCGTGTGCACGAGCGTCGTCAAACAATGTTCCTTGAGCCTTGGCTCGCGACTGCGGCCAGTCAATTGCCTCGGTTCTCTGCAAAGGCATCGACAGGTGGGCGACATTCACCTCCCGTCGGTTGCCGAATTCGTCATACTTCCCTTCCCAAACCAGTTCGGTGCGCATCTGCGACAGCGGATGAGGGTTGCTCGGGCCATAGGTGATGTTGGGCTTATCGGACATGCGCGATCTCATTCTGCGGGTAGCGCGTCAGCGCGGGTTTGGGCCGACCGAACCGAATCGGGGTCCGCCATGACGATATGCTGTTGCTGCGGGTCTTTCTCGTGCTCTTTGTAGTCCAAGCCAAGATGCTGCTTCCGGAAATAGAAGAGCATCGCGAGACGCATGGGAATTTCGAACTCGCCATCTTTCATGCCGTAGTCTGCCGCGACTGCTTTCTGCTGGTCTTCTGAGAGCCCGGGGTGGGGCTTCAGCTTGATATTGTAGATTTCATGCCAAGCATGATCCCTCGAAGCGTGAGCGCCCGGCTCCCCGTCGCCGCGTACTCCTGAGATACGTGGAAGGAGGAAATCTCTAAATAGACGGCGCTCATGACAATAGGCTCGCGCGTGCCAACGCATTCCGTCGAAACAGAAAGCGTGCGGGGTGATCCATCGCCATTGGGGTTTCGGTTTGTCCGGATTGAGAGATTGATAGCGAATCTCGACAGCTCGCTTCGAGCGCATCACCGTGAGCAACTGGCGAAGCATGTGCGGATCGACGGCGCGCTGCGGCTGCGGCACCGTCGCAAATCCGACAGGCTGCGAGACTCGTGTTTGTGCTGTCGCATATGGCGCAAGGTCGGCAGCGGCCACCTGAGAAAGATAGTGCGCGGCGTCAGGCTCCAGAAATTTGGGGTTGAAGGTGTCGGTGGCGAAGTAGCGCTTTAGACTCTTGTCGTAATGCATGTTGCCCGGCGCTACCTCTTGATAATGCGTCAGGTCCTTGGAGGCCTGCGGCACCGACACGCCGAAATAGTCTATGATGTCGGCTCGATTGACGCCGCCCTCCCAGAACAGCCGAAACTCAATGAACTCAAGCCGCTGCTCGATACCCCATCGCAGGCTCCGGCTTTGCTCACCCATCGGTCCTTCTCTCCCTCTGCATAGGCATAGAAACTATTCTGATCTTGACGGCTCGTCGAATCACGAATAGTTTCTATTCCCATCAGCGACTCGGGGTCAACGGATATCTCGCGTTAGGCAATGGAGATCGAACGATGGTCAAGGTTGAGTTCAAGCTGAACGGGCGCTCGGTGCGGCCCAATGACATCGCCAATCAATTGGAGAAGGCGATGCTGAAGCAGGTGCGGGACGGAATCACGAAGAAGCTTCGGACCGTCCGCGACCCTGAAACTGGTGAGGCGCCGACGGTCAAGGTCGTGGGGCGGTCTCTGGACAACCTCTCGTTCGAGGTCGTCGGCTCGCCGGCCCTCGTTGAGGAAGTGAAGCGTCGCCTGCGGTAGGCGAAGCAACAATCCCACTCCAGGAAATGGAAAGGAGGTGATTCATATGGCGAATAAGGAAGTTACGAGCGCAAAGGCGGCTTCGGCGGCTGCGAAGGTGCTCAGCAACCCCAATTCGAGCAAAGCTGCCAAGACTGCGGCAGCATCGGCTCTCACGCAGCGTCCCAACAAGAAGTAGAGGGCGGGCATCCTGGTGGGCCGGAGGTATTCGGCCCACCACTCTCAAGCGCTATCGGCTCAAAGGAGGCCAGCGGTGATTTACGCAATTAACTACGACCTGAAGCGTCCGGGTCAGAATTACGAGGCGCTGTACGATGCCATCAAGAGCTGTGGCGTTTGGTGGCATCATCTCGATTCAACGTGGCTGGTCGATACCTCGCTGACCGCGCAGGGCATCTGGAGCGTGCTCGAGCCTCAAGTCGACAAGAACGACTTCTTCCTCGTCATTGGCGTCACCCGCGACTATCAGGGCTGGTTGCCGAAGGACGCTTGGGAATGGATCAACGGCCGCTCTTCGAAGATGGCGGCATAAGGAGAAATCAGATGCGCGTCCAAGGTGCAGTTATCCGCGAGCAAGGTCAGACCTTCGCGGTTGTAGCGGTGAAGCCCCATGTCGTTCAGAACAGATCGGAGGCTGCGAATGCGATCAACAGCTTCGCGCCGGCCTTCGGAGTTCCTGTGGTTCTGATGGCACAGGATAGCCGTGGTCGTCCTACGTATTACGGTCGTCCCGACATCGCGAAGTTCATGTCATCGGTGCCGATGCACAGGATCCCGTGGCGCGAGTATACGGTCAAGTAAAACGACGCCCGAGAGGATTGAAGCTCTCGAGCTATATGCTTCCTAATCTGATGCCCGTTTCCTGCACGAAAGAAAAGTGGGGGAGAGCTGCGTCACTATCTTGAGCCCTTTGTGCCGACCGTTGCGACCGCCCTTCCCTTTCTGCCAACCACCCTTACCTCGATCTCACGATGCTCCGGTTCTTCAGCGATTTCCGACACGATCCGGTGCGCCATTGCGATCGCTTGAGCGTCATCATCGAGCGGTTCTCCTTTTCGATCCGGATACTCCTCATCACGGCTGTGGATGTGAAAATAGTAGCGGGGCATTCATCCTCCTTCGGGCCAAGTTGCATCAATCAACAGCCGGGTCGACCTTGAGAAACACGCGGTCATCCCAGGACGAGATGTTCCAGCGATACGCCCCACCGAAGAAGAGGCCGGGCGTTTCGCTGGCGTTGGTCTCAATGACCTTGCCGGACACGGTCACGGTTACCGTCCCGCTGGGTACGATGCCGAGCTGATCGAGATCGGCGCGTGCGCGGTCCGGAATCTCCGGGGTACTGACTTCAATGGTTCCGTCGTCCATGCGCCGAATGCTCAAGAAATTGGCGGCTTGCGACTTCGCCCGCGTGTTGGGGACGCCGATTGCGGACCCGCTTGCATCCAACTCGCCGGTGAGATTGACGACGAGATCGAAGCGCCCTTTCCCGCCGTAGGTGAAGCTCTCAAAGCCGGGCATTCGAGCGGCCTTGCGCTCCTCCGCCCGCATCCGGTCCTCTTCCTGTTCTGTGAGCACGTGGCCATCGGCAAGCGCCTTAACGACGCGGGGATCAGCGAGGCGGGCTTCGACACGCATGTCATATTTGTAGCCCTCGAGCACAATGCTGGCGACGATGGTTTCCGGCACGAGGCAACCAGTCAGAAGCACTCCAACCGCAATGGCCGCAGCGGCATTGCGGGCGAGTGAAAACAGCTTCGCCATCAGCGATAGGCTCCTGGGAAAACGATGTCCTGCTCCACAATGATGTTGAACCCATACCCCGGACGGATGGTGAGGGTCGGCTGGACATTAAGATTCCGGGAGATGGTCTGGTCGGCCACCCGGCCGAAGCTTTCCGCGAAATTCCGCCGTGCAGCATCCGAGGCGGTGTCCTGCGTCGCAAGCGTCGAGCTTTCCGGCACAGCCATGTCGATGCCCGTTCCGATCAGCGCGATCAGAATGGCCGAGCCGAAGGTCTGGAGGTATTTGTTATCGACCTGGTCGCGGAAGCCGCCATAGCCTTGTGCGTCGACGCCCGCCATGCCGCCGATCTGCAGTGTCGATCCATTCGGAAATATGAGATCGGTCCAGATTACCAGAACCCGGCTTTGCCCGAACGACACATTGGAATCGTATCGGCCGAAAAGCTTGGCCCCTTGCGGCACCAACAGCCGATGCCCGGTCGCACTGTCATAGACATTCTGGCTGACCTGGGCGGTGATGCGACCGGGAAGGTCGGAGTTGATGCCGGTCACGAGCGTTGCCGGGATCACTGAACCGCGTTTGAGCTCAAAGGGCGACTGCTGCGGTACGACGCGGTTCGGCAGATAACCGAGATCGGCAATGTTCTGATTGAAGAAGTCTGTCTTTCCCGCCTGGTTGTTCGGATCGGCCTGTTGCCCGGCGCCGCCGGCGCGCAGCGCGGCCGCATAGAGATCGGCCATGCCCGCCCGATCCCCGAACGCCCCCTGCCCCGTCGTCGCCGGCGGCGTTCCGGCCTGGGCCGCCTGCCCAACGTTGCCGATATTGACCGCGATCGGACTGTCATAGGCGGCGTCATCTGCCTGGAGCCGGGCCATACGCTGCTGGTGCAGCAATCGAAACATCTGCTCGTCCTGTTCCCTTTGCAGCCGCTCGCGCCAGTCGACCTCACTTTCGACCGGTCGCGGCTGTTGCTGTTGCTGCGTTGCCGGTTGGCGCTGGAAAGGATTGGTGGATTGGGGCTCCTTTTCCGCCTGCTCGACTGGCTGCACCACCTGTATCTGCTGGGCGGGCCGCGGCTCCTCAATCACGCCATCCGAAACACCGCGCTTGAGCTGGTCGGCGAAGTCGGTTGCCGGTGCGCCGGTCGAGGTATCGATCGCGCCGCCACTCCGGTTGAGGCCGCGGATCGAGAGGCCCCAAATGATAACGCCGAAGAAAAGGACGACGAGGCCGATGAAGAGAAAGACCGGCAGCTTGTTCAAGCGCCGGATCTTGGGCTTCTCGTCGCCGCCTTCGGCGCCGGGGGAAAGATCGAGCGAACTCATGGCCCCTCCCCTCAGCTCGTACGCTGCATGACGGACAGCGGGCTTGTCGGCGTGGCGCCCGTTGCCGACATGGCATAGGTGCGCGTGAGCTCGACTGAGGACGTCGAAATCCGGGTCATGACCGCGCCCTCGAAGGTGTCGACGACATAGGCGAGCGGGATCATATTATCGCCGGGAGCCACCTGGTTCGAGGCGACGGCATAGCCCCAGCCGCGAAGGGACTCTTCGAGCGCCAGGCCGAACGCGGAATCATCGGGCTTGATGACGATCGTCCCGGTGCCCGGGCCGACATGCTCGGCGAGCTTGGCCACCATGTCGCCGGCGACGGCCGAGGCCGCGGCCGGCGAGAGATTGGCGGCATCGGCACTCACAGTTGGCGCGAAATAGCCGCCGCCGGTCGTGGTGCAAGCGGCCATTGCGCCGGCGAGAAGGACGAGAGCCAGGAAGCGGGAAAGTTGGTGGATGGCGCGCATGGTCAGCCCTTCCTCGAAATGGTGATCTTTTGCTGACGGGAGCCGACGCCGGAAATCAGCACGGCGCGATCGAACACGTAGTCGACAATCATCATCGTGCCGTTGAGGCGATAGTTGACGATGCGGTTTTCGCCGCCCGAGACGACGAACAGCACCGGCGCATCGCCGCTCATCATCTGGCCGGGGAACTGGATGTAGGTCTTGACGCCATCGGTGTAGACGCGGGTCGGGCGCCAGCGGGCCTGTCCGCTGATAGCGAAATTGAAGCTCAGGTTTTCGGCCGGGACGCCGGCGCCGGGAATGATACTCGCCTCGACGCGCGCGTTGAGGGCATCAAACTTCGCCTGCACGTCTTCGGGATATTCGAAGGCAACGCGGGCCATGTAGTCGCGATGATGTGACCTGAGCCTGATGTGGTAGGTGCGCCGCGATGTCGTCACCACCATGGACGTCTCGAGCCCTGGTTCTGACGGCTTGACGATCAGGTGGATCTTCTGGCCTTCGGCCGAGCCGGAGGTTGCCGGCTCGACCTTCCAGCGAACCGTGTCGCCGACCAGCACATCACGCACGGCTTCACCGGCCTGCAGCTCGATTTCGCAGAGCTGGAGTGGTGAGCAGACGACGGACGGCTGCGTTTGGCCGTAGAGGTAAATGACCTTGCCATCCGGTCCGCGCGTCATCACCGCGGCCGTGCCCTGCCATTGGGTGGAAAGTCCGGTTCCCCTCGCTTCGTTGCTGCTGAGGCCCTGCTGATCGGCCGCAACCGCGACATTGAGGGCGAACGTGCCGAGCAGCAGAGTTGCCGCACACACGCCCGCGTGCATTTTCTTGAGGTTGAACATTACTCTGACTCCGCGAGCGTGTCTCAAAGCTGGGCCGTCCAATCGAAATCCTTGAGGTAGAGGCCGATCGGGTTCAGACGAATGACCGCCTCGTCCTGCGGCGGCGAAAGGGTCACGGTGGCGATGCCGCGAAAGCGGCGGGTGCGCAGTTCCTTGCCCGCGCGGTCGCGCTCGATCTCGCTCCAGTCGACCTGGTAGCTCTGGTTCGAGAGGGCAACGACGTTGTTGACCTCGATCGAGACCGTCATCGTGCGGGCGCGATCGAAGGGCGAATTGTTGCGGAACCAGTTGTTGACCTTCTCGGTCGCCGGGTCCTGCTGCTTCAGCATCGCGTAGGTGCGGTCGATATAGCCCTTCTGCACGGTGGCATCCGGGGTTATCGACCGGAAGTTCGACACCCATGCGCCGAGCATTGAGCGCACGACGCGCTCGTCGGCATATTCGATCTGCGCGGGGAAGCCGGCCAGGACCGCAGCGCCGAGCTTGTCGACTTCGACCACATAGGGAACGAGCTTGACCTGTGTGGACTGATAGAGGGCATAACCGAACCCGATCACCGCCATGCTCATCGAAAGCAGGCCGACGGTGCGCCAGGCCGAGGCCGCGCGCATGTAGCTGCCGTAGCGTTCGTTCCACTCATAGCGGGCGGCCAGATACGGATTGTCGGGGTATTTTCGCTTCGCCATCTAGCCTCGCCTGATCGATACGGCCGGCCGACCTCACGAGTCGGCGTCCATCTTTCTGTTTGAACTTCTGGAACTGGTGCCCGGATTGTTGCCTTGCCGCAGTTTTTCGTTGGCGAGGCCGAGGGTCGAACCCATCTTGGCGCCGGGGATACCCATCAGCTTGTCGGTCGCCGCGGAGCCGACCGCGCCACCCGCGGCTTTCAACCCGGCCATTGCGGCCGCGCCACGCGATGCGCCGGCTTGCGATGCCGCCGAGGCGGCAGCCATCCCACCTTTGACGACGCCGGCGCCGCCAGCGGCCATGCCAGCACCGGCCGCCGCGAAGCCGGCAACCTGGCCACCGCTGCGGATGGCTTCCATGCCATTGCCGACCGAAACGCCCTGCACAACGCCCTGAATGATGTTCGGCACGTACATGGAGATCATGAAGACGACCACCGAAATGCCGGCGATCGTCAATGTGGTGAGGAATTGATCTTCGGATGCCGTATTGTTCGACAGTCCGATCAGCACCTCCGAGCCGATGCGGGCGATCATCACGAGGCCCATCAGCTTCATGCCGACTGAGAAGGCGTAAACGAGGTAACGGACCGCGAAATCCTTGGTAAAGGACGAGCCGCCAAGGCCAAGCATGATCATGCCGGCGAGCAAACCGACATACATTTCGACCAGCACAGCCACGAAGATCGCAGCTACGAGAGCAAAGCAGATGACCACGACGATCATCGCGAAGACCGAGGCCATGGCGAGGGCATTGTCCTCCCAAAGGCCGAACCGGGCATTTTCTGAGAGCTCAGATGCCACTTTGACGCCGGCATTGAAGACGTCGGCCGGCGAAGCCGATCCGCCATCCGCGCCGAGCTGAAACAGGCTATCGACAACCGACTTGGCTAAGTCCGGACCCTGCTGCAGAACGAAGAGGAAGAAGCCGATGAAGAGAATTCTCCTCACAAGCTCTGCAAACCATGTGTCGAGCGATGGAGCCTGGATCGCGAGCCAGATCGCCGCGATACCCACTTCTATGCCGGCCAGTATCCAGAACAGCGAGGTTGCCGCATTGATGACGGTGTCCTGCCAGCCCTGCGATGCGCTAGCGACCTGGTTTTCGAGATCGGTCAGGATCGAACCGTCCTGCGCAAAGACGGGCTCGACCATGGCGAGCCCGGCGATCATCAGCCAAGCCAATCTCAAAAACATCGCGGCGCGCATGACCTCGGCCCTCAGTTGCCGCCCCAGCGGGGGGCCATCTGCTGGCCTCCCGACGTGGGGTAGTCGTTGGGATTGGCGTTGAAGAAGTCCTTTGCCCGCTCGGCGGCTTCCTCGCGTGCCGCCGCTTCTTGCTCGGCAAGTTCGACCTGGCGCTGGAGGAGCGCCTTCACTTCCGGATCGGTGTTCGGGATGAACACATAGGAGGCCACGCCGCCCGCGAGAGCGGCCGCAATGGCGATAACGACGACGATGGGGAGTTTGAGCGTTGCCATGGAGGTCACCACCGCGGCTGCATCTGCTGGCCGCCGGAGGTGGACGGAGCGGTAGAGCCGAAAAATGCGTCGCGGCGAGCCTGAGCGAGATCCTTCTCGGCTTGTTCGGATTGATACCAGGTACCCATCATCGTCATCTGCTGGGAGACGAGGCCGCGAAGCTTCTGCATCTGCTCGACCTGTTGGGTCGCGATCTGATGCCCGACCTGCAAGGCCTTCATCTGGCCATCAGCCGACTCCGATTGGGAGCGCAGTTGCGCCATGGTGGATTCTTCGCTCGAGAACTGATCGGCCGTCAGGCCCGCCGCCGCTAGTGTTCCACCGATGGTGTCGCGATTGGTGTCCGACCAGGACTGATAGGTCGACGAAAAATCCTGCCCGTTCGGAAGACCGTTCTGGAAATCGGCATAGCTCTGGAAACGCTGCTTGAGCACATCGTCGAGGTTGCCCATCGAGAAGGCCATGCCCTGCCCCTGTTGCACGATGCCTTGCAGGTTGGCGAGGTCCTGTTGAGCCTGCCCCCACACATGATCGGGAAGCTGCAGGGTGTTCTGCAGCATGTTCTCGTAGATGCGAATCTGGTTTGCGATCTGCTCCACCTGGTTGGAGATCTGCGTCACCTGATTTGCGATCTGCTCGGCGTTCTGACCGCCGAGCGCAATTAGCTCCCCATTGTTGAGGATCTGCGTGAACTCGGTCGCGCCGGTGAGCGCCCCGCTGGCTTGGGCCGGCGCGGCAAGGCTGACAGAGATCAGGACGCTCGCGAGCGAACTACGCAAGAAGAGCTTCGGCATTTTCGATACCTCTTTGCTTGAGCCAGTGGACGGGCCATTCGTCGCCGTGGTGGACGCGCAGCTCATCGATGCGCTTGATGTCGTCCTTTCCGGACGCGCCGACGAAAGACAGGGTGATCGGCCCGAGGGTCATGTCGAACAGACGCCGGCCGTCAGGCGAGGCGACGTAATATTCGCGCTTGGGCAGGGCGGTTGCGACGATCTCGATTTGCCGCTCGTTGAGTCCGATGCGCTCATAGAACTCGCGCGTGCCGCTTTCGCGCGCCGCGCCGTTCGGCAGGCAAATCTTGGTCGGGCAGCTTTCCTTGAGCACGTCGATGATGCCCGACTTTTCCGCGTCCGAGATTGACTGCGTTGCCAGAACGACGGCGCAATTGGCCTTGCGCAGCACCTTCAGCCATTCGCGGATCTTCTCGCGGAAGGCCGGATGGCCAAGCATCAGCCATGCTTCATCGAGGATGATGAGGCTGGGAGCGCCGGTTAGGCGCTTTTCGATGCGACGGAAGAGGTAGAGCAGAACCGGCACTAGGTTGCGGTCGCCGAGGTTCATCAATTCCTCGATCTCGAATGTCTGGAAATACGAGAGGGTCAGGCCATCCTGCTCGGCATCGAGCAGATGGCCCATCGGACCATCGACGGTGTAATGTCGCAGCGCGTCCTTGATCTCCCGCATCTGCACGCCCGACACGAAGTCGGAGAGCGACCGGCGCGACGTTGCGGCCATGAGTTCGATTTGCCTGGCGATCGCGTTGCGGTGATCGGGGGTGACTTTCACACCTTGCATCTCGACAAGGGTTTCCAACCATCCGGCCGCCCAGGCCTTGTCGCCATCATCTTCCAATTGGGAAAGCGGGCAGAAGGTCAGCGCCTCCCCTGCCCCGACATCATAGTGATCGCCGCCGACGGCGACCGTCAGCGGGTACATCGATTTGCCCTTGTCGAAAGCGAAGAGCTGGGCGTTTTGATAGCGCCGGAATTGCGTAGCAATCAGCGCCAGAAGCGTCGACTTGCCCGATCCGGTCGGGCCGAAGATCAGGGTATGGCCCACGTCGCCGGAATGGAGGTTCAGGCGGAACGGCGATGATCCGCTTGCGACCTGCATCAGCGGCGGTGAGCTGTCGGGATAGAACGGGCACGGCGCCACCGGTGAGCCCGACCAGACCGAGTTGAGCGGCACCAGATCGGCAAGGTTGCGGCTATTGACCAGCGGTTCGCGGATATTGGCGTACCAGTTGCCCGGCAAACTCCCAAGGAAAGCCTCGGTGGCGTTCAGGCTCTCGATGCGCGCGGCAAAGCCTTCGGCCTGGATCAGCCGGCGCACGCCTTCGGTTTTTTCTCGAAGACGCGCCTCGTCGTCATCGAAGATGACGATGACCGGCGTGTAGTAGCCATAGGCGACGAGCTGTGAATTGGCCTCGGCAATGGCGTCCTCGGTCTCCGCGACCATCGTAGCGGCGTCCTGGTCGATCGCCCCTGAATTGGTCTGGAACAGCTGGTCCATGAACGGCCGCACCTTCTGCAGCCACTTTTTGCGCGTGCGCTCGAGCCTTTGACGGGCCTCGATCGGATCGAGAAAGACGAAGCGGCTCGACCAGCGGTAGGTGAGCGGCATCAGGTCGAGCGAATTGAGAATGCCCGGCCAGCTCTCGGCCGGAAAACCGTCGATTGCCACCACGGCCAGATAGCGGTTGTCGACCAGCGGCGAGAGACCGTGGTGGAATTCGGCCGTGACGACGAAATCGAGATACATCGGAATGTCGGGCAGGCGAACCGGATGGTTTTCGCCGACGATGCAGAAGCGCGCGAACTGCAGCAGATCGTCGTATTTGGCGATACGGCTGCCGCCGCGTTCCTTGGTCTCCTGTGTGACCATGCGGCGGATCGAGACGACGTTTCCCATATATTGCTCGAATTCGCGGATCGAACGCCGGAAGTGATCGAGCGCGCGATCGGCAAAGGTGGTCGCGCGGGACTCATCGTCGGAATAGACATATTTGACGAGGCCGGACTTGCGCTTCTCCGGTTCGCGGTAGGTCAGGATGATGGCGTGCTGGCTCTCGTAGTGCCCGTCCGCAGCCTCGAAGCGCTTGCGCCGTTCGTCATCGATGAGCGCGCTCACCTTGTCTGGGAAGTGGCAGTTGCCCCGTGCCGGATAGGCCGTCGCCGGCACGCGCACAGCCTCGACCTGGATCATCCAGCCCGATCCGAGGCGGGCGAGAATGGCATTGATCTGGCGGCTGACCTCATTGCGCTCGAAATCGGTCGAGCTTTCGCTGTCAGGACCGGCGAAGTACCAGCCGGCCATCAGGCTCCCGTCCTTGAGCAAGAGCGTGCCGTTGTCGATCAAGGCCGCATAGGGCAGCAGATCGGAAAAGGACGGGCCGGTATGGCGAAACCTCTTAAGCGCAACCATTGTCAGAAAGTCCGCCAGGGCGTGGAGGTCGGCCGGTAGTAGGGCCGATATTTGATGTGGCGCAGGTAGACGCGGCGCATCAGCGGATCGGCTTTCGCCATCATTCGCAGTAGCCCGACGACCACGATCCAGATCACCGTGCCGAGCAGCGCCGACACGGTCGTCAGGACGACGAAGACGAGAATAACCGCGGCGAGCCCGGTCAGGAGCACCAGCTCGCGGTCAGCCCCAAAGAGCAGCGTCGGACGCGAAAGCGCGCGGTGGATCCGCGCGGTCGCCAGCCGGCTTTCCCTTTCAGCCATGCGGGGGAACCGCCGGCGTTTGCTCGTGCGCCTCCAACGGCACGCCGATGGATGAGCCGCTGGAACCGAAGAGACCGACGATTTGCGTTGCGCCGAGCAGGATGCCGGCGACGAGCACGATGTAGCAAAGCCGGCGGGCGAAATCGTTCAGCTCGCCGCCAAAGATCAGCATGCCGCCGGCAATGGCGACCGCGGCGAGCGCAATGGCGCCGGCGACCGGGCCGGTGATGGATTCTTGAATCTGTTCGAGGGGTCCTTCCCAAGGCAGGCCCCCTCCCCCGCCGCTGGCGAGCGCCGGTTCGATCACGACGAGGGATGCAGCCGCGAGGCCGAGGAGAAGCGTGAGAGCCTTCTTAGACGACATGAAGATTTCTTCCCTGCATGGATTCCGATTTCGACGCGCCAACCGGCGAGGTGAGGTATCGCCCGTCGCGAAAGCCTTCGACCTTGAGGATCTCGCGAACTTGGCGCCCGCCGGGCGCGCGTTCGATCGAGACGATCAGATCGACCGCCTCTCCGATGACTTCCGGCATCGGCTGGGAGCTGACTTCGGCGACGAGCTGTTCAAGGCGGGTAAGAGCGGCGGCGGCCGAGTTCGAGTGAACCGTCGCGATGCCGCCCGGATGGCCGGTGTTCCACGCCTTCAAGAGAGTGAGGGCCGCGCCATCGCGGACCTCGCCCACGATGATGCGGTCTGGACGCAGCCGCATCGTCGATTTGAGCAGACGGCCCATGTCGACCGTATCGGTGGTGTGCAGGATCACATGGTTCTCCGCCGCGCATTGGATCTCGGCGGTGTCTTCCAGGATCACCAACCGATGTTCCGGCGTGGTCTCGACCAGCTCCGCCAGGATTGCATTGGTGAGCGTGGTCTTGCCTGTCCCTGTGCCACCAGACACGACGATGTTGAGCCGGTTGGCGATCGCATCGCGGATCACATCGACCTGTTCGGGTGTCAGGATGTCATCCGCGACATACTGATCGAGCCGGATCAGCATCGAGGCGCGCTTGCGGATCGTGAACATTGGCGCGGGCGCTGCCGGCGGCAACAAGCCTTCGAAGCGATGCCCCCCAATTGGCAGTTCCCCCGAGATGATCGGCCGGTCCTGGTCGACTTCGGTCTTGAGGGCGTGGGCGACCTTGCCGATGACGGTCTCGGCGTCGTGGGAGGCCATCCGCCCAGCCGCCGCTATCCCCTGCCCTACCCGCTCGATGAATAGATTGCCGTCGGGGTTTAGCATCACCTCGACGACCTTCGGATCATCGAGCGCGCTCGTGATCGAGGCACCGAGTGCGTCCTGCAGGCTGAGGATCAGCCGTCGTGTCGACTCGCTCATGAATCGCCCCCCCGGCTGCTCAGGTCAGGCCGCGGCGGCTTCAACAGCGGCCGGGAAAAGGGGGAGGTAGCTCGACGGCCGCACCAGCGCGAGACTGGCTTCGTCGGCAGGTAGGAGGCCCGCGACAGCAATGGTATTGCCGACGGGATGTGGAGACCCGAGCCGCTCCAGTGGCCACTTCGCGCGGGTGAGGATGCGCTCAAACCGAACGTCCGTAACGGTGACGATCCGGTCGAACCCATTGGCCATCGACCATTCGATGATGCCGGCGAACAAGGTGTGCGTGGCGTCGCGCAGTCCGCTCGCGGAGACAATGCCGCTGCGTTCGGTGTCAATGCAAAAGCGCGAACTCTCGACAACGCTGCTCGATTGGGGCATGCGCGCAACGTCAGCCAGGAACGGAAATGTCTGACCGAGCATCGTCGGGCCGGTGGACGGAAGCAGCCGGGCGCAACCGATCACCTGACCATCGTGGCCGACGAGCACGAGGTAGGTCGGATCGAGCTGGTCGTATTCGTCCTTTTCCTGGTTGTGCTCTACGTGGACGTCCCAATCCAACCTGTGCTTGAAGACCCTGGCGCGCAATTCATGCATGCGCTCGAGCAGACGTTGCTCATTACTTGTTGCCCTCATGCGGCAAATGGCGACGACGCGCATGACCCAATCCTTAACCCATTGAATTGCGGCCTCTTGAATCCCGTACGGCGGCGCACCGCCAGCTGTGAAAAGTCACAGGGGTTCGATAGTCGTCGCCGTGATAGATAGTGGAGAGTGTCGGGGCGCGCCGTTGCCGCACTTATGGCTGAATTGCCATGCAACCCGAAATTGCGACTACACGAATTGAGGACGAAATAACCGGAGAGACCGTTGCCGAGCGAAGCCTTCGACCAGTTGCGAGACGCACTAGAAACGGCCCAGGGGATGGCCCCGGTCAAATCCGCGGTGAAGGAATTCGCCGGCCAATTGGGATTTGATTGGTTCGCCTATCTCTCGGTTTGTGGGCCGGAGATCGACACGTTTTCGACGTACCCGCGCGCATGGCAAGGCCACTACATCAACAAGAAATACGCGATCATCGATCCGGTGGTGCAGGAAGCCCGCCGCACTGAGCGCTGCTTTGCATGGTCCGAACGCGACCTTGGACGAAAATTGTCTCCGGACCAGGTGCGCTTCCTCGGAGAAGCCGGGGATCATGGTATCGCATCGGGGATATCTGTGCCCGTGTCGGCCGGGTTCGGCCGGACTGTGTTGTTCACGCTTGCGTCCTCGGATCGGTGTGACAATTGCCTGGTGGATTGCCCCTTCCTTGCCGCTTCGGTTGCATCGCACGTGGATGTCTATGCGCGGCGCTGGATGCTCGAGCCAATGCCGGCTATTGCCGTCAAGCTAAGCCCCAGAGAGCGGCTCTGCCTGAGCTGGATGGCAAAAGGCAAGCGCATGTCCGAAATCGCGCAAATCATCGGTAGCAAGGTCCGGACGGTCGAGTATCACCTGCAAAATGCTCGGCGGAAGCTCGATGCCACCAACGTCACCCACGCCGTTGCGCTTGCAGTGCGTCAACAGTTGATTTGATCTTGTTCGCCCAGCGGGCCTTTCCGCCTCTGCCTCGTGTAAGTTGTGCTTGCCGGCGGCGAGAGAGTCGACCGCGACGGCGCCTACGCGCCCTAACCTACCCGGCCGGCCGTTTGAGGCACATTGGTTCGATCGCGAGTACATAAAATCGTGCAACGTTGCGCGCGCAATCGCGGCGCTGAAGGACAATTTGGAGCTTCGGCTCAACCATGCCTGATTGTCACCGACTTCCGGTGCCCACGTCCAATTCATTGGCTGAATCGGTTGGGCGCGAGGGATTCACGTCGGTGACAGTTGCCTCTGCCGAGCAAGACGATCGACCGTGGGATTGTGGTTGTCTACTCGCTGCCGTTTCCGCCGGTCCATGATCTTTGGGCAACCGTGGGCGCCGTATAGCCGGCTAAGGGTAAGCGGGTTTCGGGCGAAAGTGAGTCGCCGCAATGGAGCGGCAGTCGCGCCGACTCACCCGGTTTGACGCCATCCACGACTGTGAAACTTCTCAGGGTTCTGCATGGATCAAGCCAGCGGCACGTGGCATTGAATGTTCTCTCGGAATGGCCAACCGTGGAGTAAGTAAGCGATTGAAAACGCGATGGAAAGCGTAATTGCCGACGCCGCGGATCCAGACTGTGAGGCTCCGCTGAGTGATCTTATTGAAGTGGACTTGGACGTGTCGTTAAGGTTTCGTTAACCCAAAATCGCTTGCCAGAGAAAAGGAATCGCTCATACTGGCGCCAGATTGGCCGAAAAGTCGAATATGGCGCTATTTTCTCGTTCGGGGGACAAAGCGGAGATGGCATTTCTCCCAAGTTTTGAGTTTGATGACAAGATCCTCGCCCAAGGGGCCGAGATCTCGCGCAAGCTCGACCAATTGCGCGTCGAGAAGTTTCCGACCGAGGGGCAGAAGACCCTTCGGCGGTTCTCGATGGCCGAAGTCGCCCACTATCTTGGGATCAGTCCGAACAATCTGAAGCGCCTCCATCTCGAAAAGAAAGGCCCCGAGCCGTTCGTCGTTACCGGCGGGCGGCGCTTTTACTCGGCCGAGCAGATGACCGAGCTTCGGGACTATCTCGATAAGCACGGGCGCTCGGATTCCAAGAAGTATGTGCCTTACCGCAAACCCGGCGAAAAGCTACAAGTCATTGCGGTCGTGAACTTCAAGGGCGGTTCGGGAAAGACCACCACAACGGCGCATCTCGCGCAGCACCTTGCGCTCACCGGTCACAGGGTCCTTACGGTGGACCTTGATCCGCAGGCTTCGCTTTCAGCCCTCCATGGCTTCCAGCCGGAGCTCGACAAGAACCCATCGCTCTACGACGCGATCCGATACGAGAACCCCGCCCCGGTCGAAGATGTCATCCGCGAGACGAACTTCCCCTTGCTCGATATCATCCCGGCGAACCTTGAGCTGCAAGAATATGAGTACGAGACGCCGCTTGCCATGCAGTCTCCTTCTCAGGAAGGAAAGCGGTTCTTCACGAGGGTAGCCCGGGCGTTGGATTCGGTCAGTGAGCGCTACGACGTCGTGGTCGTCGATTGCCCTCCGCAGCTTGGCTATCTGACGCTTTCGGCACTGTCGGCCGCCACCTCGGTTCTGATTACCGTCCACCCGCAGATGCTGGACCTGATGTCCATGAGCCAGTTTCTGTTGATGCTGGGCAATATCATGAAGTCCATCAAGAATGCTGGCGCGAAGGTCCAGCTGGACTGGCTGCGCTATCTCATCACCCGATACGAGCCCACGGACATTCCCCAGGCACAGATGGTCGGCTTCATGCAGTCGATGCTTGCCGAGGAGATTCTGAAGAACCCCATGCTCAAATCCACGGCTATCTCGGATGCCGGCCTCACTAAACAAACGCTCTATGAGGTCGAGCGATCGAACTTCAACCGCGACACCTATGATCGGGCGATCGATAGC
>NZ_VSZS01000050.1 GCF_008180155.1 Neoaquamicrobium microcysteis
AACAAATTTCTGCTCAGGTCCCATTTGAACTGCAAAGCGTTACACTCCAGTCTCGCGCAAACAATTGAAATTGCACAATACGCGGATCTCAATTGAAACGTAAATCGACAGGTGTCGAAGTGTCTGCCAAGTCGACCACGCCTCTGTCCTGGTCGGTCAACGGCGTCAGCCGCGCCAATGCCTTCCTCGTCAGCCGCGACGATCAGGATCGGCCGGTCTATGGCGGCACGCCGTCCGACTTCGCCGTCGTGCAGGCGATCCAGGAGATGAAGGCGCGCGGGCTGCGCGTCACCTTCTATCCCTTCATCCTGATGGATGTGCCGCCCGGCAACACGCTGCCGAACCCGTATTCCGACAATGCTGCCGCGACGGGTCAGCCCGTATTTCCATGGCGGGGGCGGATCACCTGTTCCCCCGCGGCGGGCTATGCCGGAACCGTGGACAAGACGGCCGCCGCCACAGCGCAGGTTTCGGCACTGTTCGGCACGGCGACGCCCGCGAACTTCAGCGTCTCGGGCCAGTCGGTCGTCTGGACCGGCCCGTCTGGCGATTGGGGCCTGCGGCGCATGGTGCTGCACTATGCCCATCTCTGCGCGGCGGCGGGCGGGGTCGACGCCTTCCTGATCGGCACCGAGATGCCGGGGCTGACCACGATCCGCTCGGGCGCGTCAACCTATCCCGCCGTGCAAGGCTATCGGGATCTGCTCGCGGATGTCCGCTCTATCCTCGGGTCCGGCACGAAGATCGGCTACGCCGCGGACTGGTCGGAGTATTTCGGGCACCAGCCGGGCGATGGTTCGGGCGACGTGTTCTTTCACCTCGATCCGCTCTGGGCCGATCCGGAGATCGATTTCGTCGGCATTGACAACTATATGCCCCTGTCGGACTGGCGGGACGGATTCGAACATGCCGACGCCGCCGAAGGCTGGCCCGCGATCTACGACAGGGCCTACCTTCAGGCGAACATCGCGGGCGGCGAAGGCTTCGACTGGTTCTATGCCAGCGCGGCCGACCGATCCGCGCAGGTCCGCACCCCGATCACCGACGGTGCTGCGGGCAAGCCATGGGTCTTCCGCTACAAGGATCTGCGCGCCTGGTGGTCGAACCCGCACTACGACCGCCCGGGCGGGGTGGAGAGCGGGACGCCGACGGCATGGGCGCCGCAGTCCAAGCCGATCTGGTTCACGGAGCTCGGCTGTCCTGCCATCGACCGGGGCACCAACCAGCCCAACGTCTTCTTCGACCCGAAGTCGTCCGAAAGCTTCACGCCTCATTTCTCGCGGGGCTGGCGGGATGATGCGATCCAGCGGGCGTATCTCGAAGCGACCTATCTCTGGTGGGGCACCCCGGCGAACAACCCGGTGTCCTCGGTCTATGGCGGCCGCATGGTGCACGTCCCCGAATGCGCCGCCTGGACCTGGGACGCGCGGCCGTACCCATTCTTTCCGGCGCTGGCCGACGTCTGGACGGACGGCGCGAA
Source organism: Neoaquamicrobium microcysteis (assembly GCF_008180155.1). Classification (GTDB taxonomy): domain Bacteria; phylum Pseudomonadota; class Alphaproteobacteria; order Rhizobiales; family Rhizobiaceae; genus Aerobium; species Aerobium microcysteis. Next base: position 1,481 of record NZ_VSZS01000050.1, read on the forward strand.
CTGGCGGCTTGGCCACTGGCTGACCGGGCGGCTCGGCGCTGTGTCGCTGGCGGCCCTCGTCCGCCATCTCTGCCTGCGCGCCGGACTGCCCGCGTCCCGGATCGACGTTTCAGGGCTTTGGGGCGCGGTCGAAGGCTACGCCATCACGGCGCTGGAAAGCCCGCGCGCCTCGATCACCACGCTGTCGCGCCACTTCGGCTTCGACGCCGTGGAGACCGAAGGGGTCATTCGTTTCATCATGCGCGGCCGGACGTCTGTCGCCACCCTCGGGCCCGACGATCTGGTAGCCGCCCGCGAGGGCGACGTGCTGGAACTGACCCGCGGTCAGGAGACCGAACTGCCGCAGGCGCTGAAGTGGCAGGTCGCGCGCGCCGACGAGGACTACGACGCCGCCCTCGTCGAGGCGCGGCGCATCACCGTCGATACGACCCGCATCGCCTCCGAGTCCTTCCCCATGGCGGTGCCGCCCGAGGAAGCCGAGCGGCGCTGCCGCCGCGCGTTGATGGAGGCGTGGGTCGGTCGCGAGACCGCGGCGTTCCGTCTTCCGCCCTCGCGCCTCGCGCTGAACCCGGCCGATGCGATCCGGCTCGGGCATGACGGGCGGCTCGTCAATCTGCGGCTCGTCTCGATCGCCGATTCTGGTGCCCGCGGCATCGAGGCGGTCCGCCAAGATCGGACAACCTATGATCTGCCGCCTGGCGATCCCCGCGCGGCGTCGCTGACGCGGGCGGTCGTGTTCGGCGCGCCGGATGCGGTGCTGATGGATCTGCCGCAACTGACCGAGGACCAGGCCGCGTATCGACCGCTGATCGCCGCGCACGCGGTTCCATGGCCGGGCGAGATGGCGGTGTTTCGCAGCCCCTCGACCGATGGCTTCGAGCTACTCACGACGTTCGGCAGCCGCGTCCGGATCGGGACACTGGTCTCGGACTTCTACACGGGCCCTACGTCGCGCTTCGATCTCGGCAATGCGCTGGTGGTCGATCTGCTGACCGGCACGCTGGAGAGCGTCACCGACCTGACCCTGTACGGCGGTGCAAACGCTCTGGCCATCGAGAGCGCGCCCGGCGCCTGGGAGATCGTGCAGGCGGGCGCGGCCGAGCTGCTGGCGCCCGGCCGGTATCGGCTGACCCGCTTGCTGCGGGGGCAGCGAGGGACCGAGGGTGCCATGGGCAATCCGGCTCCGGCAGGCGCGCGGGTCGTCGTGCTGGACACCGCGCTGGCGTCTCTGCCGATCGCCGAGGCCGACCTCGGCATCCCGTGGCACTGGCGCATCGGCCCCGCAAGCCGCCCGGTCAGCGACGAGACCTATGTGGAGCAGGCCTTCACGCCCGAGGGCGTCGGGCTGCGGCCGTTCTCCGTCGCGCATGTCGAGCAGCCATGGCGCAGGCCGCGAACGTCCGGCGATCTGACCATCCGCTGGACACGCCGGTCCCGCGCGCTCGCCGCCAACAGCTGGGGCGGGCTCGAGGTGCCGCTGGCCGAGGAGCTTGAAGCCTACGAGGTCGAGATCCTTGATGGCGCCACCGTGATGCGGGGGCTGAGCACCGCCACGACCAGCGCGGTCTACACCGCCGCCCAGCAGACCGCCGACTGGGGCGCGCCGCTCGGCCCCGGCGACACGCTCGACATCCGCATCTTCCAGCTTTCCGCCCTCGTCGGGCGGGGCGCGCCCAAGCCTGTCACTCTGACCTTGTGAGGCAGCGCAATAAGTTCTGGTCCGGCGCGCACTCTGCAGCGTAGGCTCCCTTCATGCGCCCCAACGACGAAGACAGGATTGCCGCAAAGCTTGCCAGAGTGATGGCCGTGGCCTGCGTGCGCAACACGCAACTCGAGACCCTGCATGCCGGCCTGACGCCCGTCTCCCACACGGGCGATGGCAGCGATGTCATCGTCGAGGACGCTGCGGGCAGACGCATTCCGTGGTCCGATGTCTCGCGGATCAATGACGACGAGATGCGCGCGCTGATGCGCGAGATCGTGGACCGGCTCTACACCTTCCATCTGCGGATCGACGATCCCGCCTTCCGGGCCGAGATCGATCGCTGGGCCGCGATGACCGCGAAGTGGGATGCGCCGAAGCCCGATCCGGTTCTCTCGGCCATTCCGGCGGAGCCGCCCAAGCGCAGGTAGCTCGCCAGTTCCACTGCCGCGCCATTGTTCGCCGCCTGCCACGCAGGCGGCGTTCTTCGTTCTGGAGACCGCCCATGTCCGACGCCACGACCCATCTCCTGCTGCCCTACATCCTGGCGGCGCAGGCCCAGAAGCACGTCACCCACAACGAGGCGCTGCGGACTCTCGACGGGCTCGTGCAGCTCTCGGTCCTCGACCGGGACCTGACCGCGCCGCCCGGTTCGCCCGCCGATGGCGACCGCTTCATCGTCGGCTCCGGTGCGACAGGCGACTGGGCGGGCTGGGACCTGAACGTCGCGCTCTGGACGGACGGGGCTTGGCTGCGTCTGCCGCCGCGGACCGGCTGGCGGGCGTGGGTCGAGGACGAGAGCCTGCTGCTGGTCTACGACGGCGCGGGCTGGGTCGGGACCACGCCGGACGCGCTGCAGAACCTCGCACTGCTGGGGCTCGGGACCACCGCGGATGCGTCGAACCCGTTCTCTGCCAAGCTGAACGCCGCACTCTGGACGGCGAAGACCGTGGCTGAGGGCGGGACCGGCGACCTGTTCTACACCATGAACAAGGAGGCCGCGGGCGACGATCTCGGGCTGACGCTGCAGACCGGCTTCGTCACCAAGGCGCTGGTGGGGCTCTTTGGTTCCGACCGCTTCCGCCTCGCGGTCTCCGCCGACGGCAGCACGTTCTTCGACGGGCTGAGCGTGGATAACGCCACCGGCATCGTGGACCAGCCCCGGCTGCCGCGCTTCAAGGCGTATACGAACTACGACAACTACGTGGGCGTCGGCACCTGGACGAAGATCGGCCTCAACAACACCGACTACAATGATCAGGGCGCGTTCGACGCCGCGAACAATCACTTCGTGGCCCCGGTCGACGGCACCTACCTCTTCGGCGCGACGCTGCTCTACAAGATCAACGCCAGCGCCACAGCGCGCATGCGCGGGCGGCTCGTCCTGAACGGCACGACGGAAATCCGCGGCTCCCTCGGCGAAATCTCCGCCACCCATGTCTCGCTCGCTACCGCGATCTGGCTTCAGACCATGCTGCCGCTGACGGCAGGCGATACCGTCGAGCTGCAGGGGTATTTCCGGGTCGCGGACGGCTACTTCGCCGCCGACCACACTTCCTTCTGGGGCTGCAAGATCGGCTGAGCGGCGGAAGGAGGATCCGATGAACCCACCCCGATCCGAGGGCTTCGTGCGCATGCCCGACGCCGAGTTCGAGGCGATCCTGACCCGGGCGGCGGAGGAAGGCGCGAAACGCGCGCTCTCTGATGTCGGGCTCGACGGCGACGAGGCTGCGCTCGACATCCGCGATCTGCGCTCCCTGGTGGACTGCATCCGGCTGGTGCGCCGCACCGCGATGCAGACCGCCGTCCGCATGATCACCACCGGCGTCATGCTGGCGCTGCTCGCGGGCATAGCCATCAAGCTCAAGATCTTCGGCGGCGGTCCGTAGCCGCGTACCCCCATCCATCAGCCCGCAATGACCCGCCCTCGAGGCGGGTTTTTCGTTTTCGGAGGACCCCCATGACGACGACCTTCCACCGCCACTGGCGCGACGTGCCCGAGGGCACCTGGCGCTGGCCGAATTTCTCACCCGCCGAGATCGCCTGCCGGGGCACCGGCAAGCTGCTCATCAACGAACCGGCGCTCGACAGGCTGCAGGCGCTGCGCGACAGGCTGGGCAAGCCGCTGATCGTGCGTTCCGCCTATCGCAGCCCCGAGCACAACCGCGCCGTGGGCGGCGCGACGCGCTCGAAGCATATGGATGGCGCGGCCTTCGACATCGCCATGGCGAACCACGACCCCGTGGCCTTCGAGGCGGCGGCGCGGGAGGTCGGGTTCCTCGGCTTCGGCTTCTATCCGCGATCGGGGTTCATGCACATCGACCTCGGGCCCGCACGTCAGTGGGGCGAGCGCTTCCCGGTCCGGGCGACTGCCTTCGCCGAAGAATCGCCACCAGCGCGCGAGGTTTTGGCCGCCAGCCGCACCATGAAGGGTGGAGGGGCGGCTGGTGTGGCGACGCTGGGCGCAGCAGGGGTGGAGGTCGCGCAGAGTATCTTGGCCGAGACCCAGACCGCCATCCTGCCGCTCGTGCCGTATCTCGACGCCCTGCGCTGGGTCTTCATCGTAGTCGCGCTTGGGGGCATCGCGGTCACGATCTACGCCCGCCTCGACGATTGGAAGCGGGGGCGGCGGTGATCGCCGCGCTCCTAACCGGTTTGGCCGCCAGCCCGTGGATGCGGACGGCTTTGCGCTACGGCGCTGTCGACCGCGCGGTCTGCCTGTTCCTGCCGTCGATCTGTCGTACCGCCCGGCCTGCGGGCATGGAACAGCGCAACGACATGACGAACGGCCACTCCAGAAGAGTACTCCGCTGTCTGCGGCGACACCTTCCAATTCCGGTGCATCTGGCCCGGGGCGGGGCGGCTGGCGGGCCGTCAGGCAAGCGCGGCGAATAGGCCCAACGCGACGAGAATCAGGGTGACCGAGGTCGCCGCGTGGTCGTTGATCAACCGCTCCAGCCGTTCCAGCCCCTCAGCGATCACCGGTAAGGTCTTTCCTTTCTCGACCGGCTTCTCTGACCCGCCCGCCGATACGGCGGCTTGAGTTGCAGCGGCCGCACGGGCGCTGAACCTCGCGACCACTCCGAGCAGGTCGCCTTCGGGGAGCGACGGGGCGCGCAATCCGGTTCCCACCGCGGCGATGACGAGAACCGCTGCGAGCCCGAGGGGCCAGGCGCTGGCGCTGAGCGCTAGTAGGTCGATCGTCCCGTAGGGCGCCATGCCCATCACCGGAGTATAGAGATACCACGGCAGGGCGAGCGCAGCGGCGGCCAGCGTCACCATCGGCACGACCATGAGACCGGGGGGGCGATCTGCCGTTTCAGCCTTGGGCAGAGTAAACAGAAAGCGCGCAAGCAGAAGCCCCGACGTTAGCGCGGAGAGGCCGACTAACGTCGCGCCAAAGTCGCCCGCAGGGCCCTTGATCGCCGATTTCGCCAAGGCCCCGGCGGTGAAAGGCAGCCCGGCGATCGACAAGGCGACCAGTGCAAGGACCGCGATGACCAAAACCCGCGACGCGCCACGCGCCTTGCCGGCGACGCCGACGCCCAGAAACAGCGCCCCCTTTGCGAGCCCATGGTGCAGTGCATAAAGCGACACCGCCGGGAGCACCGAGACAGCCGGCAGGCCCGCCGCCAGCGCCGCGCCCATCGCGCCCATCAGGAGCCCCATTTGGCTGACGGTTGAATAGGCCAGCACGGTCTTGGGATCGCGCTGCATCGCGCCGTAAAGTGCCGCTGCGAATAGCCCGGTGAACGCAGCAAGGGCAAGCACAGTCCCGCTGACCGGCCACGCCTGACCCCACGGCAAAAATGTTACCAGTCCGAAAACACCTGCCTTGACAATGGCGCCCGACAGCACCGCCGAGGCTGGAACCGGCGCCGCCGGATGCGCCACCGGAAGCCAGACATGCAGCGGCACCAGACCCGCCTTGATGCCGAATCCCGCGATCAGCAGCCACTGGACCAAAGGATCGGCCGTTGGAGCGGCAAGGCTCACGCGGACTTTGTCGATAAGGGTGGTTCCCCCCGCCGCCTCGACGGCCATCAGGAACCCTGCCAGCAACGCCGTCTCACCGATCACCGCAAGGATGATGTAGACTGCCCCGGCCCACATTGAGGCTGGCTTGCGATCATGGATCACGAGCGGATAGGCAGCCAGCGACACCAGCGCGAAGTAGACGTAGAAGCTTGCTAGATCCGCCGCCAAGAATACCCCCAGATTTCCGGCAAGGACAAGCATCCAAAACAGTACGAAAGTTGGAGCCCGCGGATCGCCGCGCATGTAGCGCAGGGCATAGACCCCGGCGCAGAGCCATACCAGCCCGGCACCGCCCAGGAACATCGCGCCCGTGTCTGTCAGTCGTAGCCCGCCGTCGAGCAGGATCCATCTCACGCTGAAGGTGTCGTCTCGCGGCGCCAGTAACACGGCGGCGAGTGCCGGTAGCGGCCCGAGCGGCAGCGTCGGCAGCATTTTCGGCCCAAGTTTCGGCACTAGGCACAGGACACCTAGAAGGAGCGGCCAGAGGATCACGAACGGCAGCAGAAGGGTGGCTTCGGTTGTCATTTCAGGTATCCCCTCTCTGCGATCAGCACGGCCCAGCTCAGGGGGCTGAGCGGGAAAGTCGCAAAGAGTCCGGCTGCAAGCACTGTCAGGCCGGTCAACGCGGCAGGGAGGACCAGCATCCGATTCCAGGTGCCGTCCAGTTCCCGCACCGGCAACCGGCCTTCGGGTGGTGGAAGCAGGTAGGCGCGATAGAGAAGCGGCAGGAAGTAGAGTGCGTTCAGAAGCGACGATCCCGCCAGCACAGCGATGACCCATCGCGCGTCAGATTGCAGCCCGCCCAATCCCAGGTACCATTTCGAGATGAAGCCTGCGGTCGGCGGAATGCCGATCATGCCAAGCGCACCGATGCTGAATGCCGCCATCGTCACCGGCATCGCCCGCCCGGCGCCGTCGAGATCCGTCACCGACTTTATCCCCATCCGGTTGGCCAGTGTGCCCGCGCACATGAACAGGGTGATCTTCATGATCCCCTGATGCACTAGATGCACCAACGCCCCGATGATGGCGAAGGGACCGATCAGGCTGGCGCCGAGAATGATGTAGCTGACTTGGCTTACCGTCGAATAGGCGAGCCGCTTCTTGATGTCATTCTGCATCAGGGCGCGGAACGACCCGTAGAGGATCGTCGCCCCGGCCAGCATGGCGAGCGGCGTGGCGAGACCGAGATCCGAGACCGTCTCGATGCCGAAGACGTCGTAGATAATCCTCAATATCCCGAAGGCGCCGGCCTTGACCACGGCCACGGCGTGCAGAAGCGCGCTGACCGGCGCGGGTGCTGCCATGGCCTCGGGCAACCATCCGTGAAACGGGATGAGCGCCGCCTTGACCCCAAGCCCGCCGATACAAAGGATGAAGATTAGCGTGAGCTCGAGCCGCGGAATACCGGATAGGTCAGGCGGCGCAGTGAACTCGACCCTGCCTACGAGCGAACTCAGCCAGACGATGCCCGCCAGATAGGCGGCGCTGCCAGCCAGGGTGTAGATCAGGTAGATGCGCCCCGCGCGTAGAGACTTCTCGTCACCCCGGTGGACGACCAGCGGCCACGTCGCCAACGTCAGGAGCTCGTAGAACAGGAAGAACGTGATCGTAGTGCCCGACATGGCCACGCCGGTCGCAGCCAGGACGCAGAGGTTGAAGAACCCGAAAAAGCGCGCGAGGTGAGGGCCGCGCCCAAAATAGCCGATCGCGAAGACCGTTGTGATCAGCCACAGGAAGGCCGAGAGGGTGACAAACAGCAGCGCGATTGAATCAGCCCGGAGGATGAAGTCGTGGCCCGGCAGGAACTCGTAGCGCCATTCCGTGATCACGCCCTCCCGCGCTGCCAGCAGGAGAAAGCCCACGAGCCCCAGCTTGATCAGGGCGAAGCTGATGTTGGTCACGTCGCGCCATACCGCCATGCGGTCGGGCAGGGCGAAGCTGATCAGTGCCGGAACGAAGGGCAGGAAGACCAACAGCAGGGGGAGGAAATGGATCATCGGACATCCACCGCCACAGCCGCCGGCAGCCTTGCCGAGGTCGCACTGGCAGCGACATCGACCATCGCCTGTCCGGCGAACCCTAGAGACACTGCCAGAAGCGCCAACGCCAGCGGTGCGGCGGTGCGCAGCGGGGCCGTCGCCTCGACCACTGGCGTGTCGCTGCCGGCGAAGGTCCAGGCCAGCGGGTTGAATAGGTAGACTGCGGCCATCAACCCGCCGACGATCAGCACGGCGGCGGCGAACACGGCGCCCTGCTCCACTGCGGCCTCGAGCAGGAGAAATTTCGCGATAAAGCCGGCCGAAGGCGGCAGGCCCATCAGCGACACCGCAGCCAGCCCGAATGCCGCAACGGTCAACGGCATCGCCCGCGCAAGCCCGTGAAGGTCTTTGAGACGGTGGCCGTTGACGGCCTTGAGCATCAAACCCGCGGCAAGGAACATCGCCGCCTTGGCAAGCATGTGGGCAATCGCGTGGATCGTCATCCCGGCCCAAGCCCCGCCGCTCCCTGCCGCAGTCGCGACCAGAGGGAAGGCCAGCAGGAGATAGCCGATTTGCGCCACGGTCGAATAAGCCACGAGGGCCTTCAGGCTGTCCTGCCGGATCGCCTGAACCGAGCCGTAAAGGACTGCCAGCGCACCGAGCCAGCCGAGCACCTCCAGCCCTGCAGGAGCGACGATGGCCGGGAATGCCTCGAACCACAGGCGCAGCAGGATCACGAAGCCCACCTTCACGACGATCGCCGAAAGCAGGGCGCTGGCGGGGGCGGGTGCTGCTGCATGCGCCGGCGGCAGCCAGCCGTGCAGTGGAAAGACCGCCGCCTTGATCAGCAGCCCCGCCGTCATCACCGCGAGCGCCGTCTTGGTCGCGAGGTCAGGCCGCGCCATCTCGGCCAGGAGCGTCACATCCACCGTCGCATAATTCGCGAACAGGAGGGCCACGCCCAGCAGGTAGGCCAGTGAACCGACCAGAGCGATCACGAAATAGCGCAAGGCCGCGCGCAACGAGCCCATCGCCGCCATCGCCACCGCCGCCAGGCTGACCATCTCCAACGCGATGTAAAGGTTAAAGAGATCGGTGCTCAGGAACCCGGCATTCGCTCCGCCCCACAACAGGTAGAAGAGCGGCCAGAAGGCATAGCCGTGGGCGGTTTCCGATCGGTCCGGGCCAGGTGCGAATTCATGAAGCGCATACAGTCCAACAATCGAGGCGCAGGCAGCCGTGGCGCCCACCATCAGCTGTGCAACCCCATCCGCGCGCAATTGAACTCCCAGCGGCAGGTTCCAGTCGCCGACCACATGTGCCGAGCCCTCTGGCAGCAGCAACAGCCAGACCGTGAGGCCCGCCATGACCGGGATTGCCGTAAGCAGTAACCAGCGCACCCAGGTGCCAAGGAGCAAGGCCGCGATCATTAGGGCGAGCGGAACCGCGACAAGCAGGTCGAGCGGGCTCATGTGTGGTCGTCGGTTGTCTTGGCCGCCGCCTTGTCGTCCGGCGCACGCTCATCCTCGGCCACACGCAGAATCAGCGCCGCGCCGAAGGCAGTAAGCGCCACGGCGACGACGATTCCGGTGATCACCAGCGCCTGCGGGAAAGGGTCGGTCGAGGCAGCCCCGCGTCCAAGGCCACCCAAGACAAGAAAGATCCCTGCGCCAACCACGTTGACGGCCAGGATCTGACGCAGCGGATGGCGCAGGATCAGGAATCCATAAAAGCCGAGCCCCACCAAGGCCACGCCCGTCAATGGGTAAAGATGCAGGAGCACCGTCATGCCTCGGTCAGCCTTCGTGATCGGGCGCCACCGGCGGTCCGGCCACCTGCAGCGCGAGGGTAACGCCGATCGACAGCGCAAGGCTGTATTCGATAGCGACGATCAAGGCCTTCTCGAAGCCTGGCGGATAGAACAAGAACCGGCCCTGGGCGATGCCCGCCAGGCCAATAATGAGAAAGACCGCCGGGCCAAGCACCAGAGCCACGCGGAGGTAGCGGTCGTCGGCGCGCGGCCATGAAACCGCGCCGCCGATCGCGGCGATGATCAGACCGCCCGCCAGCACGGTTCCGGCCTGGAACGCTCCGCCCGGCAGGTCCGACCCCGCCCAGACCAGGTAGGCCGCCATGACCAGCGCCAGGGGCAAGAGCAGCCGACCGAAAGCTGCGGCCACGCCATGTCCCCCATTCTCCGCCAGTGCCAGCGCCGCGGGCCGCTGCGGCCAAGCACCGCGAGGGGCGAGCGACCAGACCGCCACAAGGGCGCCCAGCAGGACGAAAGCTTCCAATAAGGTATCGTAGGCGCGAAAGGCCAGAAGCACGCCAGTCACCGGGTTCTCGATGCCAAGGCCCGGCATCAGCGCGGCGATCGACCCACCCAAGTCGTCGGCGGGCGCGACACTCAGAACTGCGGATCCGATCAGTGCCGCGAAGCCAGCGCAGGCTACCAGTGCACCGGTTCGAAGCCAGCCGGGCATCTCGGCGCTGACAAGGTCGTCGCCAAGCGCCATCAGCCTTTGCCGCGTTAGGATCAGCAGAACTCCGGTGACGCCCGCTCCGATGGCGATTTCCGCCATCGCGACATTTACAGCGTCCATCGCGAGCCATGCCAGACCGAGCAAGTTTCCGAGCACGATGAAGAAGACGATCGCCGCCAGCGCGTTGCGCATAAGCAGCGCCGCGGCGGCAGTGCCGACGATCATCAGACAGAGGATCATGTCGAAGGCCAGCGTCATTCGTCGGAGCCCCGCTCGGCCGAAGTCTTCGCACGGCGAGCCATCAGCTGCGCGGTCGCTCCGGCGGCCATGAGCGCGAACAGCCAGACGGCGGCGATCTTGACGGCGGCGGCAACCGAGCCCCAGTGCAACGCGGCGGCAAGCGCCACGAAACCCAGACCGACGTTGTCGGCTTTGGTGAGCGCGTGCAGCCTCAATTCGGCATCTTGGAACCTGAGCAGCCCCAGCGATCCGGCCGCATAGAAGAATACACCGACGTAAAGAAGCGCGGGTACGAGGTAGTCCGTGAGGGTCATGGCTGTGTCTCTCGCGGCTTGCGCCCAGTGCTCCGGCGCTCGCGCACGAAGGCGAGAATTGCCACCGACGCTAGCACCGTCGCCACCAACGCGGCGTCCAGCATCGATGCGTCGTCCCTGGCCGCGCCCAGCGTCAGCGCCACGCCGACCCCGCTGGTCGCGACGAGTTGAGCGGCCATCACGTGATCGATCGCCCGTGGTCCGTGCCAGGCGCGAAAAAGCGCCAGCGCCAGCGCGAGCAGCAGGGCGATGGCGGCGAGCATGAAATGGTCAGTTGTGTCCACGATGCCCTCCGGTGTGGCGCGGGGCGGCGACAGGGGCACCGAACAGGCGAAGCACGCGGCGTTCCTCTGCTTCCAGGCTGCGCGTGTCGAAATCGTCAATGTCAAGCACGTGGACCTCCAGCGCGCCGCCGCGGACCCCTGCAGCCAATGAGCCGGGCAGAACGCTGACGACCCCGCCAAGCACGGCATTCACCTCGACGATATTCGTTGAGAGCGGAATCCGGAACCACCCGGGCCGGACCGGCAGACGTGGGTCGAGCACCCTCCGCGCGACATCCAGCCCCCCCCAGAAGCCGCGGAGCAGGAGGTGGGGCACGTACAGGACTGCCCACCCCAGCCGGATCCCCGGTTGCGTCGCCGGATACAGCACCAGGCTAACCCATGTTGCCAGCAGAACCGCTGGCGCCCCGTGGTAAAGCGCATCCGTCACGCCGCCCGTCAGCGCCAGCCAGAAGAGGGAGAAGGTGACGAGGCGTGCCACTGACGAATGCACTTGCATGATCTGAGTCCAATCTTCACACCCACCGACACCCGATGGTCCAGTCGCGTAGTGCATGGAAATGATGGACCAAGACTGACTAGAAGGTTTTTTGGTTTAGCACAACTGGAAAGAAGCATTAGCAGCACGTTTCCAAGAAAAAATCGCGCAACGGGCGACTGCCAGTCGCCAGCGGAAACGCTTGCTGATCGCGACCCGAAAGCGTACATTTTAAAACGGTACTCCAGATTTAGGTCAATAAATCAGTCAGGCACCGTGCGCAGTTTCGTTTTATTCACGGGTTGATGCAGACGATGCCTATTCGTCCCTCCGACTCGCGCGGACTCCGTCCCACGGACCCGCCGATCCGCCCGGCGGGCGGGCGGTGATCGCCACCATGCGCGGCGAGGAACGCGCAATTTCCCCGTTGCTCACCGAGGCGCTGGGCCTCGACTGCATTGTGCTAACGAGCTTTGACACCGACCGGTTCGGGACCTTCACCCGTGAGATCGAGCGGACCGGGACGCAGCTTGACGCCGCGCTCGGCAAGATCGCCGCGGCCTTCGAGCATGGCCCGAATGCGCGCGTGGCGATCGCGAGCGAGGGCAGTTTCGGGCCGCACCCCTGGCTTCCGCTCGGCCGCGAGCTCGTGCTGCTTGTCGTTCGGCAGACCGGGCTTGAGCTCGCGGGCCACGATGCCACCCTCGACGCTCACTTTGCCCATTGTATTGTCGACGGCCCTGCTCCGGCCCTGGCGTTCGCCGAGCGCATGCGGTGATGGCTTGCATGAACGCCGACTGCTCGGCACTCAGATGGGCCACGACCGTTCGCGCGCGGTAAGAATTCTCCTCTCATGGACAGAAGTCCGTTGCCAAACGGCATTGCCCAAGGTTCAAGGTGGGGCCGTTGCTGCGGCAGCAGTATGAACCGCCTACCGCGCGACCAGTCGTTTTGCTGGATGCGGCAACAAATGGTGAAATTAACTTGGAAACCTCTCAGGCCTTATTGCTGCTCGAAGCCCTGGGCATCGGCCTACTGATCGGGATCGAGCGCGAGCGCAATGCAGGAGAGCCCGGAGGCCCCGCCCCGGCAGGCGTGCGCACCTTCGCGCTCGCCTCGCTGACCGGCGCGCTGAGTCAGATTGCCGGAGGGTGGCCGATGCTGGCCGTCGCCATCGCCGTCATCGGCGGCCTGCGCATGGTGACGCATCTGTCTCTGCCGGATCGGCAGGCGGGTCTGACCACCAGCCTTGCGCTGCTGATCGTGGTCATGCTGGGTGCATTGTCGATCGAGCACACCTTCCTCGCGGCGGCTTCGGGAGTCCTCGTGGCGGCGCTGTTGGCGGCCCGCACGGTTCTGCGCGAGTTCAGCCGCTCGGTGCTCAACGATTTCGAGGTCCGCGACGGTCTGATCCTCGGTGTCTCGACGCTCTTGATCCTGCCGATCCTGCCGAACGAAGGCCTGGGGCCGGGCGGGGCAATCAACCCGCAGAACCTGTTCGTGATCGTCATCCTGGTGATGGCGATCGGCGCTGTCAGCCACATCTCCACCCGGGTGTTCGGCGCAAGGCTGGGGTTGCCACTGAGCGGTTTCCTGTCCGGGTTCGTCTCGAGCACCGCGACCGTGGTGGCAATGGCGAAGAAAGTGCAGGATCGGCCGGTCGACACCTATCCGGCCGCTGCGGGTGTCACGTTCTCGTCGGTCTCCTCGCTCGTGCAGACAGGGATCGTGCTGCTCTTCCTCAGCCCTTCGATGTTTGCTCTGTCAGCGCCGATCCTGATCGTCCCGACCGCGGTGGCGCTGCTCTACGGGACGGCGCTTGCGCGTTTCGGATCGCGCGACGGGCCAAGAGAGCGTGAGGGTCTCGACCTTCCCAGCCGCATCTTCAGCATCCGGGCGGCCATCAGCTTTGCCCTGACCGTCGCCACGGTCATCGTCGTCTCCGCGTTGCTGAATGATCAATTCGGGAGCGAGGCGGTCCTGTGGTCAGCCGCACTCGCGGGCCTCGTCAGCACCAGTTCCGCCGCTGTTGCGCTGGCCTCGCTGGTTTTGGCCGGGCAGTTGCCGGCATCCGAGGCGGTCGTGCCGCTGGCAGCAGCGATCAGTGTGAATGCCGGTGTGCGGATCGTCCTGGCCCTTCGCGGAGGGGCGACGCCGTTCGGCTGGACTGTCGCCGGCGGCCTGCTGCTGACCGCCGCCGCCGTCTGGGCAGGGTGGTGGTTTGCAGCCGCCATCAGCAGCATGATCACGGAGTGAGCTTCGTGCCGCGGCGTTGACAGGGAAAGTGCTATGTGTGGAGAGCGATATGGCCCAGCAACAGCCCACAAAGACGATCGATCTGGCGCTTCAGGGCGGCGGATCCCACGGGGCGCTGACTTGGGGGGTGCTCGACCGCATCCTCGAAGACGAACGGCTGGAGATCGCAGGCATCAGCGGGACCAGCGCTGGGGCGATGAATGCCGTGGTGCTGGCGCAAGGGTTCCACCAGGGCGGCCGGGACGGAGCGCGCGATGCGCTCGCCGCCTTCTGGCGGGCGGTGAGCGATGCGGCGCGCTTTTCGCCGGTGCAGCGCAACTGGTGGAACAGGCTCACCAGCAACTTCAACCTCGACAGGTCGCCCGGCTATCTGTACTTGGACAATATGACGCGGTTGTTCTCGCCCTATGAGCTCAATCCGCTGAATATCAACCCGTTGCGCGACCTTGTTGCCAGCACGGTCGACTTCGATCGGGTCAATTCCTGCGCGATTCCGAAGATCTTCGTCACCGCCACCAACGTTCGGACCGGCCAGGCGCGCGTCTTTACCCAGCCGCATCTGTCGGTGGAAACGATCATGGCCTCGGCCTGTCTGCCATCGGTGTACCAGGCGGTCGAGATCGACGGCGAGGCCTATTGGGACGGCGGCTACATCGGCAATCCGGCGCTTCACCCCCTCGTCGACCAGACCGACTGTCGCGACATGGTCATCGTCCAGATCAATCCGATGACCCGCCGCGAACTGCCGCGAACGGGGCGGGATATTCTCAACCGAGTGAATGAGATCAGCTTCAATTCCAGCCTCATCAAGGATCTGCGGGCGATCCAGCTGCTGCACCAGCTTATCGATGCGGAGGGAATTGAGACGGAGCGATACCGCGACATGCGGGTTCATTTGATCCATGCCGCTGAAGAATTACAGGATCTGGACTCCTCGAGCAAGCTCAACGCCGAATGGACATTCCTCACCCACCTGCACGAGCGCGGCCGGGCTTGGGCGCACCAGTGGCTAAAGGCGAATTATGACGGGATCGGTGTACGCTCCACCTTCGATCTCGACGCGTTGTTCGCCGACTCGCTTCGTCTGGTTAGGGCGCCCGAGCGGTCGAGCACCAACCGGTCAGCGGAGTAGTCGCCAATGTATGGCATCTTGGTTGTCGTCGCCGCGCTCGGTGGGCTCATTTATCTCGCCTATCGCGGCGTAACCCTGCTGATCCTGGCGCCGGGCCTTGCCATGCTCGCCGTGCTCGCCTCGCTCGAACGGCCCCTGCTTGCCAGCTACACCCAGATTTTCATGGTGGCGGCGGGCGACTTCATCGTCCAGTACTTTCCGGTCTTCCTGCTCGGCGCCATCTTTGGCAAGCTGATGGAGGACTCCGGCAGTGCTGAGGTTCTGGCCAATGCCACGATCCGCAAGCTTGGCAGCGAACGTGCGATCCTTGCCGTGGTGCTGTCCTGCGCGGCGATGACCTATGGCGGGGTATCGCTGTTCGTCGTCGCGTTCGCGGTGTTTCCGATCGCTGCTGCAGTGTTCCGTCGCGCCGACCTCCCCAAGCGCTTGATACCGGGCACCATCGCTCTTGGCGCCTTCACCTTCACCATGACCGCGCTGCCCGGTACGCCGGCGATCCAGAACGCCATCCCGATGCCTTATTTTGGCACTTCGCCGTTTGCCGCGCCGGGGCTCGGCATCCTGACCGCCCTGATCATGTTTGCGCTTGGCCAACTGTGGCTGGAGCGACGGGCGCGGGCCACCTCCGAAGGCTATGGCGATCACCCGGACACAGCACCGCTCGCCGCCACGGCCTTGCGCGACCGCGCCGCGGCCGAAGGCTTCGACATTGCCGAAATCTCCGCCGAAGCGCGTCCGGCCGAGCTGCCGTCCCTGATGCTGGCGGCAATGCCGCTTGCCACAGTAATTGCCGTCAATCTCGCCTTCACCACCCTCGTCATCCCGGCCATGAACACTGACTACCTTGCTGCTTCAGAATATGGCGCGACGACAATCGATTCGGTGCGCGGCATCTGGTCCATCATCGTTGCTCTGGTCATCTCGATCCTAGTGATGATTGCCGTGAACCGGTCGCGCCTGCCTAGGCTGAACACCACCCTCGACGCCGGCGCCCACGCCTCGCTGCTGCCGATTTTCAACACCGCGAGCCTTGTCGGATTCGGGTCCGTCATCGCCTCGCTGTCGGCCTTCGCCCTGATCCGCGATTCGGTGGTCGACATCGGCGGCGACAATCCCCTGATCTCGGTTGCGGTCTCGGTCAGTCTTCTCGCCGGTATGACCGGCTCGGCCTCCGGTGGCATGAGCATTGCGCTCACCACGCTCGGCGCCGTCTATCTGGAGACGGCCCAGGCCGCAGGCATCTCGCCCGACCTGATGCACCGGGTGACTGCGGTGGCCACCGGCGGGCTCGACGCATTGCCCCATAACGGTGCCGTCATCACGCTGCTGGCAATCTGCGGCCTGACGCACCGCGAGGCCTATTTTGACATTGCCGTCGTCGCCGTGGTTGTGCCGATCATCGCGCTGATCGTGCTGATCACCCTGGGAACGTTGCTGGGGAGTTTCTGAGAAGGAATCCCAGTCAAGTCAGCCCGGCCTGCAAAGGTATTCCGCCAGAGGCCGGTGGCGCGCGTGCAAGCATACCTCCGTGCATCGTCATCCGCGTGGAGAGGCAGCTCGCCACAAGAGAAGGTTGGACGTCAGGCCCATCCCCTCCGCGTCCATCCGGAGCCGGACGTTTAACCCGCCTGTGCCGATGTCGACACGCTCGACCAGCAATGTCACGATGCGTGCCTGCTCGGCAGGGAAGAGTTCGTCCCACAGCGGGTCGAGCTGCTGCAATGCCGCGCGGGCGTCGGCCTCGGAGACGCCGTCGGCGTGGGCACGCGCCGCCTTCCAAGTCCCCGCAACAACCTCTGGCTGTCGGAACACGACACGGAGTTGGTCGGTGACCGCGGCCTCGATCTCCCCCGCCGGCACGCGACCGACCGGGCATGATCCGGCCCCGTGCTTCAGGACGGTCTGGCTGACGTAGTAGCGGTAAAGCCTGTCGCCCTTGCGGGTGTGCCCTCGCCCACCAGCCAGAGGACGAGGTCGGCATGAATCGCGGCTCTCATCCCGGGAGCTTTGCTCCGATGCGAGAGGCCCGCCCAGCACCGAGGTGGTGAAGCCAGAACCAGGCCGATCAGCGATCAGCCTTAGGATGAGTCAGCCCCCTTGCGTCAGTCCCTGAAACCGCACGACTTCGCCAGCATCAGCGCCATGGCGAGCAGCACGAGAGAAAGCGCCTGCCGCCTGTGCTAGCGTCCTGGGCGCTTTCGGGTTTTCCCGCGGATGTTTCGATGCAATACTGCGAGGGGTCCCGTTTGATTGCTTGCCCCCCCATGCCCATGCTGAAATCGATCCTTGTTGCCTCCGATCTTTCGTCCCGCTCCACGCCCGCCGTTCAGCGTGCTGTGCGGCTCGCCGAAGTGACCGGTGCGGCGCTCTGCGTTTTGCATGTGGTCGAGGACGACCTGCTCGAAGACCGGATGCGCCACGAAATCTGGAGCGCCGAGGATTACCTGACTGCTCAGGTTGCAAGTTTCGGCAAACCCGGCGCCTGCGAAGTGGCTGTGCTTGCGGGCCATGCCTTTCACGTCATCGGGCAAGAGGCGCGCACCCGCGAAGCCGATCTGATCGTCATGGGGGCGCATCGGCGGCAGTTCCTGCGCGACGTTTTCGTGGGCACGACTATCGAGCGTGTCACCCGAACGTCGGGACGCCCGGTCGTAATGGCAAACGACGGTAGGGGCGGGCCCTGGCGTCAGGTTCTAATTGCAACGGACATGTCCGAAGCGTCAGGCCAAGCCGCCCGCAAGGCGCATGCGCTCGGCCTGCTGGACAACGCCAATGTCACGTTCGTGCATGGCTACGCACCGATCACGCGACAAATGATGACTCATGCGGGCATCCCGGCCGAGCGGGTTCACGAGGAAGCCGAGCGCGAGTTCCAGGCCACGCGTCGAGAACTTGGCCGGTTCATTCAGGGCCTCGAACTAGGCGATCTGAATTATAGCGCCCGCATCATCGAAGGCGTCGGCGCGGATGCCATCGCCGGTTTTGTGCAGCAAGCAAAGCCCGATCTTCTGGTGATCGGCACGCGCGGGCTCTCGGGGATCAAGCGTGTGTTTCTTGGCAGTGTCGCGCAGGATCTGATGGGTAGCGTCGAGATCGACGTGCTGGCGGTTCCGCCCCAGGGATGAGACGCCCGCGAGCCCATCGGCCCCTG
The DNA here is from genome assembly GCF_008180155.1 of Neoaquamicrobium microcysteis. Lineage (GTDB taxonomy): Bacteria > Pseudomonadota > Alphaproteobacteria > Rhizobiales > Rhizobiaceae > Aerobium > Aerobium microcysteis. The sequence continues at coordinate 19,541 of NZ_VSZS01000050.1, forward strand.
ACTGACTGCGAGGTCTGATCCATGTCCCCTCTTGCGATGGTGCTGGCCCTGCTGGGCGCGGCGGTGGTCATGTTCGCGCTTAACCGTCCGCGCATGGATGTGGTGGCAGTGATCATGATGGTCGCGCTGCCGATGACCGGCGTCATCACCATGTCCGAGGCGCTGGTGGGCCTGTCGGACCCGAACATTGTGCTGATCGCGGCTCTGTTCGTGATCGGCGAGGCGCTGGTGCGTACCGGCGTCGCGCAGCGCCTGGGCGATTGGCTGACGGCGCGTGCCGGAGCCAGCGAGGCGAAGCTGATCTTCCTCTTGATGGTGATCGTGGCAGGCGTCGGGTCGTTCATGTCCTCGACCGGGGTGGTGGCGATCTTCATTCCGATCGTGCTGCGCATCGCCCGCAACGCCCGCATCCCTGCGGGCCGGTTGATGATGCCGCTGTCGATGGCCGCGCTGATCAGCGGGATGATGACGCTGGTCGCCACCGCGCCCAATCTGGTCGTCCATTCCGAACTGATGCGGCAGGGGCACGAGGGCTTTGGTTTCTTCGCCTTCACCCCCTTTGGCGTCCCGGTCCTGGTGCTGGCCATCCTTCACATGCTGGTCGCGCGCCGCTTCCTCGCCCCGGGCACGGCGCCGGAATTGCCCGAGCGTGCCGCCCTGACAGGTTGGGTCGCGGATTACGATTTGGCCGGGCGCGAGCATCGGTTGCGGTTGCGACCCGGCTCCGATCTCGCAGGCAAGCGGCTGGATGCGCTGGACCTTCGTGCCAGTGCAGGCATCAACATTATTGCGATCGAACGCGGTAGCCGGTTTCGCCGTAAACTGATCCATCCACGCGCCGAGACTGTGCTTGAGGCAGGCGACATCCTAATGATCGATCGTCGCTTGAATGGCGCATCGGGCTTCGATCTGGACGGCTTCACGTTGGCGCACGATCTGATCGCGCTGCCGGTCTCTGGTCAGTGGTTCACCGACACGGCACAGGAAATCGGCATGGCGCAGATCATCGTGCCGCCGACCTCGCGCCTGATCGGCAAGACAGTTACACAGGCCCGCTTTCGCAGCACCTATGACCTGTCGGTCATCGGCATAAGGCACGGCACGAAACCCGTTCCCATGGACGTGATCGACGAGCCCTTGCGCGCCGGCGACACGCTGCTGACCGTCGGCCCCTGGCGTGCGATCCGCAAGCTGGCGGACGAGCGCCGCGATCTGGTGCTGCTGGAACTGCCCGCGGAATCTGATGAAGCGGTGCCCGCCCGCCACCGCGCCCCGCTGGCCGTCGGCGTCCTGGTGCTGGTGCTGGTGCTGATGGTCTGGGGGATCGTTCCGAACGTGCAGGCAGCGCTGTTCGGTTGCCTGTTACTGGGGCTCTTCCGCTGCATCGACATGGCGGGCGCGTATCGCTCGATCCACTGGCAGAGCCTGATCCTTATCGTGGGCATGCTGCCGTTTTCGCTGGCGCTACAGCGTACCGGTGGGGTCGAGATCGCGGCACAGGCGTTGCTCGGTGCGCTCGACGGTGCCTCGCCCCGGCTGGTGCTGGCGGCGATCTTCGCGGTCACCGGGCTGCTCGGGCTCTTCATCTCGAACACGGCAACGGCCGTCCTGATGGCCCCGGTGGCGCTGGCCGTCGCCAGCGCCCTCGAGGCCTCGCCCTATCCGTTCGCGATGACGGTGGCGCTGGCGGCCTCGGCTGCCTTCATGACGCCCGTCTCCTCACCGGTGAACACGCTCGTGGTGGGGCCGGGCAACTACCGGTTCGCGGATTTCCTGCGGATCGGCGTGCCCTTCGCTGCGATCTGCATGGCTGCCAGCGTGGCGCTGGTGCCGCTCGTGCTGCCATTCTAGCGACCATGCCCCGAGGCCTGAATGCCGCCAGAAGGTGGAGATGGGGTGGATGCCGCTCTCCCCTGACGGCATCGCGATGTGCCAAACTCGTTGTGTCGAAGCACAAGCTGTAGGAGAGGGCATCCATGGGAGAAGTTAGCATCATCGGCGTCGATCTGGCAAAGAACGTGTTCCAAGTTCACGGCGCGGCGGCGGACGGGTCGGTCGTGTTCCGCAAGAAGTTGTCGCGGCCGCAGTTCGCGCGGTTCATGGCGGACCAGCCGCCGTGCCTGGTGGCGATGGAGGCCTGTGCCAGCGCGCATTACTGGGCGCGGGAGATGGCGCGGCACGGGCACGAGGTCCGGCTGATCGCGCCGCACTACGTCAAGCCGTTCCTGAAACGGCAGAAGAATGACGCCGCCGATGCCGAGGCGATCGTCGAGGCGGCGCTGCGGCCGACGATGCGTTTCGTCGAACCGAAATCTGCGGAACAGCAAGCCCGGGCTGTGGCGTTCCGGACGCGCGAGCAGCTGGTGAAGCAGCGGACCGAGGCCGTGAATTCGCTCAGGTCGCACCTCTATGAGTTCGGCCATACGGCGCCCGAGGGCATCGGCTACCTGCCGCGCCTCGCAAAGATCATCGAAGATCCCGGGAGCGACGTGCCGGACCTCGCGCGGGAGATCTGCCGGATGCTCCTCGACCAGATCGCTCAGCTTACCGGCCGGATCGATGCCCTGAAGGCCAGGATCGCAGCCATGTCTCAGGAGGCGGAGATGCCGCGCCAGTTGCAGACGATGCCGGGCGTCGGCCCGATCACCGCGCTCGCGGTCGAGACCTTCGCCCCGCCGATGGAGCAGTTCCGGCGCGGACGCGATTTCGCCGCCTGGCTCGGCCTGGTGCCGCGACAGCATTCCAGCGGTGGCAAGCAGAAGCTCGGGAAAACCTCGAAAATGGGCCAACGCGATATCCGGCGATTGCTGGTGATCGGAGCCACCGCCGTGATCCGCTGGGCCTCCAGGCGAGGGGCGCCGAAGGGTTCATGGCTGGCGCGGAGGCTGGAGCGCAAGCCGGTCCCGGTCGTGGCAACTGCACTGGCGAACAAGATGGCGCGCGGCATCTGGGCGATGCTGACGCGCGGCGAAAGCTATCGCGGCCCTGTGCTGATCGGCGCCTGATCGGGAGCCGAGCGGCCATCCAGGTCACCGAGTTGTGAGGAAGACAAGATCCGAATGGGCAATTGATCGACATGATCCGGGTCGGGCAAACCAGAAACCTTCTCCGAGCCTCGAGCTCGCTCTTGGAGATGTGGCCCCGCTCCGCGCATCACCATCCCGGCCAGCGGCGCCAGTCAGCCGCACGAACAGGCCTGACAAAAGACCGCACTCGATCACATGTCCGGACGATCAGAAATTCCTTGCAAACCGAGCGGCATCCACAAAAGAAGGTTGGATATCAGGCCCATGCCCTCCGCGCCTTTCGTGCGTCCGATCGCGCGCGGACGATCCCCTTTTTTCGAAGACTGGCCGCGGTGCGGTGCGCCTTCAGGAATGTGCTGTCCATCATCAGCGTGTCGCCTTGAGCGCCTGGTTGCGCCAGCTCCTGAAATATTCTGGCGAAGATGCCCATCCGGGACCAGCGGGCGAACCGGTTATACAGGGTCTTATAAGGGCCATAGACCGCTGGCGCATCTTGCCAGCGAAGACCGTTTCGCTTGACATAGATGATGCCGCTCAGCACCTTGCAATCGTCAGATCGGGCACGCCCTCGCGCTTTGGGAAAGAAGGGCTGAATGCGTCGCATCTGCTCCGCGCTCAGCCAGAAGTATCTTGTATTGCTCTGGTTCATGACCAGCATGAATCAGTCAACATGCTGGCGTGCAAGAAAGATTTATAGGGACTGACCCTAGGTTCTCAATCAAAAAACGTACGGAGTTTGAACGTGTTGGAAATCTGGTTGCCGCTTATTGGCGGCCTTGTCTTGCTGATTGCAGGCGGCGAACTGTTGGTGCGCGGGGCCGTGCAGGTCGCCACGGGCTTGGGCGTTTCGCCACTTGTCATTGGGTTAACGCTGGTGGGCTTCGGCACCTCGACGCCCGAGCTCGTAACGTCCGTGCAGGCCGCGCTTTCGGATGCGCCGGGGATCGCGTACGGCAACATCGTCGGTTCCAACATCGCCAACATCCTGCTGATCGCGGGCATCGCGGCACTCCTGAGCCCGATTATCGTGGCGTCGTCGGCTCTCAAGCGCGACGGTCTGGTGATGCTGGCCGTGGCCGTGGCCTTCGCGGCAGCCGCTGCGGTGATGCCCATGGGGCGGGCCGTAGGCGCGGTCTTCATCCTTGCGCTCGTTGGGTACATCTTTCTTGCCTTCCGGCAAGAGCGCGCCGCCACCCCGGATCACGGAGCGGTCTACGACAAGAGCATCGCCTTGCAGGAGGTAGATCCCGCGCTCGCCCCTCCGGCGCCACCACAGGCGTCGCTCCTCGTCTCAGCCCTGATCGCCGTCGCCGGACTGGTGCTCGTCGTGTTCGGCGGCAAGTTCCTCGTCGACGGCGCCGTATCGCTCGCGCGTGGCTTCGGCATCTCAGAGACAGTGATCGGGCTGACCATCGTCGCGGTCGGCACCTCCATGCCGGAACTCGTCACCTCCATCGTCGCCGGGCTCAAAAAGCAGGGCGACGTGGCCTTCGGCAACATCGTCGGTTCGAACATCTACAACATCCTTGGCATCGGCGGCTTCACCGCGCTGATCGCGCCAGGCGTGGTCCCGGCCGAGATCGTGAGCTTCGACAACCTCGTGATGATCGGCGTCTCGCTGGCGCTGGTCGCCTTCGCCTGGACCGGGCGCAGGATCGCGCGATGGGAGGGCGCGGTCCTGCTCGCCGGCTACCTCGTCTATGTCTGGGCGATCTGGCCCTAAATCCAGGATAGCGGCGGCGGGCTCAGGCCGCCGCCTTCTGCACCAGAAGCTTGTCGATGCGCCGACCGTCCATATCGACCACCTCGACCCCCCAGCCTTGCAGGTCGATGCGCTGCCCCACTTCCGGCAACTGGCCCACTTCGTCGAGGACAAGTCCTGCAACTGTCTCGAAGTCGCGATCTTCGTCCAAGTCGAGCGAGAGCAGATCGGCGAACTCGTCGACCGGCATCCAGCCCGCGATCAGGTAGGATCCGTCGGCCCGCGTCGCAGGTCATACAGGAGGTCGGGTCTCGCCATTCCGTCGAGGGTGCTTGCGATCAATAAAAACAATGACTTAGACTGGAGAAGGTTCGACGTCAGGCCCATCCCCTCCGCCACTTCGGTATAAAACCGGGAACGCCGGTTCCCGCCGTCTTCCCTCGATCGCCGGGGCGGCGATACTCAGCTTGCCGAGTCTCGACGGAATATTGCATTGATGAAACTGGCAAAAAATCCCCACCTCGCACGTGCAAAAGTCAGGATTTCTGCGACATGGGGAGGCTGCTGGCCCAGTCATGCCAATAGGCTGCGATGGTCGAGGTTTGCTTTATGATACGATCTGGGGCCGGCGGAGCGGGCCACAGGTCCAGCCGATAACTATCGACGGGGGTATCGTTGATATTGGTGTCCAGTTCGTTGGCGGCCTGCATCGCCCGGCCTTGGTACCGCGCCCGATAGAACCCGACCGGCACGGCCATACCCACGCCACGATCGGCCGCCCATTCCATCAAGGTGATCTCTCCTCTGGGAGCTTGAAAAGAGACTTCCACAATCTCCTCCCAACTTTTTTCAAAGCCGGGGTCTGCGTCGAACAGGTTTATGGTGATGCCTACAACGCCGGTATGCAGACCGGTCATCAGAAACAATATTGCTGGCATCTGTGCTCCGCAAAGGCCATTCTTTTGACCGAGGAAGCAATCGTCCATAAACCCGTTAAATTTACCATCCAATTCGATATAAGCTTGTCCATACTGGACCTCGACATTTCCCGCGAACAGTTCGGTCACAATCCTTATCCATTTCGTCTGGCTACTTTTTGAGCTTCAGTCCACTTGGCTGGGGGGTACTCTTTGATTTCAACTGTACCGCCGGCGAGCGCGATTGTAACGACGTCGCGATCCTTTGTGACGTAAAAGGAGCAGTCGGCGACCAGACGAAGTTCATCGTCGACGAGTTCCGCAGCGAGAATGTCGGCAGAGAAACTCTCATGCAGACGCTCCCCTGCGCCACCAAGGAATCGAAGCTGCCTGCGATAGACCGCGACATCGAGGAGGTACTCCGTCCGGTCCTTGCGTCGGTCCGGGTCGTCGCTGTTGTCGATTTACACTTCAATCTTGGACTCGGGCGTTTTTGGCAATAATGTTACACTCCAATTCAGACTCAGGACGAGTGAGTCTCAATTGAAGTGTAAGGGTCTGGGCGGCTATGCGAAGGCTGCTTCCTTCTCCAAGGCTGGCCTCCAGGATTCAATGCTGTCGTCGGTGATGCGCTCGATACCATTCTGGATCGCCTCGATTGCGAGCTCGTTGAGTATCCCGAATACGCGAGCTGTGATGCCGTCACCGAGGCGAGAAAGGTGCCGTAGGCTTTGGCTTGACAAAGAGGATGGCAGCCTGAGCGGCAGGCTGCGCAGGATCGCCGTTACAAGTTCCTGGAACTCCTCATCTGCCTTCCATCTGGGCAGCACAAACTGATCCAGACGTCGGGCCAGTTGTGTGTCGCCGGCAATCGCATCACGCGCTTCCGATACGCCAAGGCAGACAAGCGACGCTTTGATCTCGTTGCTCAGATATCGCAGAAGCTGGAGGATCACCCGCTGTTCCCTCGGCGTGCCGGCGAGGAGGTTATGCACCTCGTCAAACACCAGAACACGCACATTGTTGCTTTTCAGCAAGAGGACGGTTCGGATCTCGAGTTCCATGAGGGTCAGACGTTCGTTGATGCTGGCTCCCATGGCCATGAGCAACTGCCCGTAGATCCGGCGCTCTGTCGGACGTGATGTCAACGTAATCGCTAGCACCGGCATGCTCTCCACGCCGGTGCTGGGGTTGATCGTCGGTGGATGATCGCGCTTGGACGGTGCTGCGGTGAGGAGGGGACAAACCTTCGGTGAGGCAGACTTCCCGTATACGTCGCAACAGCGCAGCAAGGCTTGGCTTCTCCTTTTTAAGCCAGAAGCCATCAACCTGCTCGGCAATGATGCGCTCGGTTCTCGGGTCGAGCCTGACAGCGCCTTCGTGAGTACCACGTTTCCTTGGTCGCAGACTTGATGTGCGTTGCGTCTTTCTGAACCGCGCAGCCAGCCGGAACAGCGTCGATCGCGGGATGCTAAACCTTTCGCGCGCAGCCGCAACAACCTCAGCGGTTACTTGCCCGCCTGTACGGCGAAGCAGATATCGAAGGAACTCTTCCGGGTTGTCATCTTGATCGGGGTTATCCGAGGATGAGATCATACCCGACACTACGGTCGATAGACCGGTCGATCAATCTCAATTTGAGTGTAACAAATGCCCGCCAGAGTCTCATTTGAAGCATAAGGCGTTACACTTCAGTCTCACGCAAACCGTTGAAAACACTCAATGCGTGAGTCCCAGCTTCAAACGTAAATTGACACTCGCTTCATCGAAGCGAAGAACCCGGGCAGGGCGCTTGTGCTGGCGTCGGGAACCCCGATCACCAACACGCTCGGCGAAATGTTCTCGGTCCAGCGGCTGATGGATCACGCGGCCCTGATGGAACGCGGCCTGCACGTTCGACGCCTGGGCCTCGACCTTCGGTGACACCACGACCGAGCTCGAGCTTCAGCCATCCGGCAAATACAAGCCGGTCTCGCGTTTCGCCAGCTTCGTCAACGTGCCGGAGCTGATCGCGATGTTCCGCTCCTTCGCGGATGTCGTTATGCCCGAGGATCTGCGCCAGTATGTGAAAGTGCCGGCGATTTCGACGGGTAAGCGCCAGATCGTCACCTCGAAGCCGAGCTCGGCGTTCAAGCGCTACCAGCTGGTGCTCGATGCGCGCATCAAGGCCATCGAGGAGCGCGAACGGCCTCCGGAACCGGGCGACGACATCCTGCTCTCGGTCATCACCGATGGCCGCCACGCGGCGATCGACCTGCGCCTGGTCGATGCCGACAATGACAACGAGCCGGACAACAAGCTCAACAATCTCATCTCGAACGCCTATCGCATCTGGCGGGAGACCGGTGGCAACAGCTACGTCCGGCCCGACGGCAAGCGGTTCGAGCTGCCCGGCGCCGCCCAAATGATCTTCTCCGATCTCGGCACGATAAACGTCGAGAAGACGCGAGGCTTCTCGGCCTATCGTTGGATTCGCGACGAGCTGATCCGTTTGGGCGTTCCAGCCTCCGAGATCGCCTTCATGCAGGACTACAAAAAGACCGAGGCCAAGCAGCGTCTGTTCGGCGACGTCCGCGCCGGCAAGGTCCGCTTTCTTCTCGGCAGCTCCGAGACCATGGGCACCGGCGTCAACGCCCAGCTTCGCCTCAAGGCGCTGCACCATCTCGACGTGCCCTGGCTTCCATCCCAGATTGAGCAGCGCGAAGGCCGTATCGTGCGGCAGGGAAACCAGCACGACGTGGTCGATCTTTTCGCATACGCCACCGAGGGCAGCCTCGACGCCACCATGTGGCAGAACAACGAGCGCAAGGCCCGCTTCATCGCAGCAGCCCTGTCCGGCGACACTTCGATCCGGCGGCTGGAAGATATGGGCGAGGGGCAGGCGAACCAGTTCGCCATGGCGAAGGCAATCGCGAGTGGCGACCAACGCCTGATGCAGAAAGCGGGGCTGGAAGCCGACATCGCACGCCTCGAACGATTGCGCGCGGCCCATATCGACGATCAGCACGCCGTGCGGCGCAGCATCCGTGATGCCGAGCGCGATATCGAGCATTCCACCCGCCGTATTGCCGAAATCGGGCAGGATATCGCGCGGCTGGTTCCGACATCCGACGAAGCCTTCGCGATGACGGTCGCGGGCAAATCCTACGTCGACCGCAAGGAGGCCGGCCGCGCTCTGCTCAAGGAGATCCTCACCCTCGTGCAACTCCAGCAGGAGGGTGAGACGGTCATCGCGTCGATCGGCGGCTTCGAGCTTGAATTCTCGGGCCAGCGCTTTCGGAAGGATAGCTATCACTATGGCACCGTCCTCAAGCGCACCGAGGCAGATGTCGAGATCGACCTGCCGATCACGGTGACGCCGCTCGGCGCGATCTCCCGTCTCGAGCACGCGCTGTCCGGATTCGAGCATGAGCAGGAGCGCTATCGCCAGCGCCTCGCCGATGCGCGCCGCCGGCTGACCTCCTATCAATCCCGCGGCGATGGTGACGAATTCGCTTTCGCCGGCGAGCTTGCTGAAAAGCGCAGGCAGCTCAACGAGATCGAAAAGGCGCTTGCCGATGCCGGTTCTGAGGGCAAACAGGCGGCTTGAATATCCCGATGGCGGGGAGACAGAGAACCGGACGCTTGCACAAAATCTGAATTTTCTGTATTATCCGATTAAGACAGAAAGGGCTTGAGCCATGGATACCGTCACCACCGTCGAATTCATGCGCCATTTCGGGCGCTATCATGATGAGGCCAAGAAGCGGCCTATTACGCTCACCAAGCATGGCCGCCCCTCGGTCGTCGTCATGCCGGTAGAGCTTTATGAGAAGCTGAAGGGCCACGCCGATCCGCGCCGCGCCTATAAGGCCGGCGAAATGCCCGATGATCTAGCTGCCATGTTCCTGGAGCAGTTGGACAAGGATTCCGCTGAATACCAAGCCTCGACCGATGAGTGACGGGTTCCGGCGCGGAGACATCGTCTCCTACCCCTATCTCTGGCGCTGGCAGGTCGACGAGAACCCGGATCGGGAGCATGGCGAGAAAGACCGCCCCGTCTGCATGATCCTGACCATCGTCGACAAGCAGGGGCTAACGCACTTGCTGTTGTTGCCGATTTCGTCAAAGCCGCCTTTCGACGGGCAGCAGGCAATCGAAATCCCTCCATTGGAGTTGCGCCGGGCGAAACTGACAGGACACGCGCGCGGCTGGATCACCATCAGCGAGTGCAACTACGACGTCCTTGAGCGGTCCTATTACCTGGACCAGAGTCAGGCTCCGATTGGCCGGTTCAGTGATGCCTTCCTTGAAACGATCCGGAAAGCCTTTGCACCGTTTCTGGCGACCGGATCGGCGCGGATCAATCGCACCTGACCCCTCAAAATCGGACTATGCGGCTCATGGTGGCATTCTTGAAATTCTCAATTGTGCTCCCGATCATCGGATTGGGAGCGGCTTTCGCTGTAGTTCCGTCGAACGCGGCCGATCTGGTTTTGCCCATCACCTTCGATCAGCGTTCGACACCTATGGTCAGCCTGGAAATCGATGGGATGTCGTATGAGCTGCGGCTTGACACCGGATCAGAGGAAGGGTTGCACCTGCGCCGCGATTTGCTGGACCGAATTGAAGGCGTCCGCTTCACTGGCGAAATGCAACGATCCAGCGACATGGCTGGCAATGTTCAGGAAAACGCCCGCTTCGTGATTGATGAGCTTTCGGTGGGCGGGCGCATTTTTCGGGATATTCGCGGTGTCGAATTTTCTCCATGGGGGGCCACGAGCGTAGGAGATGGGCATCACAGTTTCGTTGTTCCACTCGACGACACGTAGGCGCACAAACTACGATCAGCCACGATTGGAATCGGCCCCGTCCGGCCTTCGGTGCAGGGCCTCTGATTTCTAGCTTTCTGGAACCCTTGTTCGCGCGCCATGAATATGGCGACATGAGCAAAATAAGTATGTCAACTTTGTGCCATTTCAGATGTCAACGCCGTGCCCGACGAATCTCCAAAAGTGGGCACAAGCTGGCGCTATCTGTATCTTCACTACGTCAGACACGCTTAGAGTCCGTGCCGAAAACTGATCACGATTGGCGTGCGATGTGCCTGATGAGGATCATAACGGCTGCTACGTAGAGGAAGGCGGTGGCGGATTCGATGGTCGCGTCGGCATCCTTCCAGAGCCGGCGGTTGCGGCTGATCCAGGCGAGGAAGCGTTCGACCAACCAGCGCCTCGGCTGGACGGCAAAGCCGACCTGATCGGGCTTTCGCTTCAAGATCTCGATGGCGATTGAGCTGGCCTCGGCGACACGCGGCCCTTGATAGCCTGCATCGGCAAACACCTTGCTGATGAAGGGAAAAGGCCGCCGTGAGGCTTGCAACACCGGCCCTGCGTCATCACGGTTCTAGATGGCGGCGGAATGCGCAAACAGCACCAGTGCCCGTCCGTGTCGACCGGCGCATGGTGCTTGTGACCCGTGAACTTCTTGCCCGAATCATAGCCCCGCGGCCCGCCGCTCTCGCAGGTCTTGACCGTATGGCCGTCGATGATCGAGGCCGTGTGCGAAGCCCCGCGTCCGCACCGCTCGCGGTCCAGGATCAGGAGCCGGTGGTTGATCTTCTTGAACGATGCCGGGATTCCAGGCTTGACAAGAAAGGGGGCTGTTCCTAACGTAGATAAATGGCACAGTGTTTCATTATATGGCACAGATGAGCAAATCGCTTGAAAAAGGTATGGCCGTCCTTGAATTGCTGGATGAAACCCCGGCAGGGCTTGGCGTTCGCGAGATGGCTCGGCGGCTTGATATGCCAGCATCGAACGTCCAGCGGCTGGTGACTACGTTCGAAAAGCTCTCCTATGTGGAGAAGATCGAAACCAGTCGGACATACCGCTTGAGCTTCAAGGCCTACTTCCTTGGACAGTCGGCCCTGCGGAGCGACCGATTGGCTATCGCCGCCAGCCCGGAAATCGAGCGGCTCGCCAGCGAGCATAATGTCTGCGGCTATCTGTCGGTGCGGCATCAGGATCGCGCGGTCTACGTGCAGGTCAACGAGACGCACGGGATCGTCTCCACACATATGGCTCCCGGTGCCAGCATCCCGCTGCACACGACCGCGATGGGCAAGATCCTGCTGTCCGCCTTGGGCGACGACGAGATACGCGGCCTGCTCGGGCCGGGTCCGCTTCTGGCGCTGACCTCGAAATCGGTGACGGACGTGGAGGTCCTGCTCGGCGATATCCGTCAGGTGCGCGAGAAGGGGATGGCTTTTATCGTCGAAGAGAACATCTACGGCATCGCTTCGCTTGCGGCTCCGATCTTCAACTACACCGGGCGCATGGTCGCCGCACTGAGCGTGGCAATACCCACTTCATCGAAGGTCGATGAGGACTTTGAGCGGTTGTCCCGCGTCGTGGCGGGTGCCGCGCGGAGAATATCCGTTGCGTGCGGCTATGAAGCCGGCGCGCAGGACCAATGAATGCAGTTTTAACCATAATCGAGAAGGAACACGCATGCGTATGATAATGGGATGTATGACGGCCGTGTCGCTGCTTGTCGGCGGCGCCGTCTCAGCGCAGGCCGAAACCGTGAAGGTCGGCCAGCTCTGCTTTCAGCGGGGCGATCGGTTTCCAGGGTCCTGACGCTCGCAAGGGCATCGAGCTGGCGATCAAGCAGCTCAAGGAAGGCGGTTCCGCCGTCGACTACGAGTTGGTCATTGCCGATGATGAATGCACGCCTGCCGGCGGTGCGTCCGCGTTCCGCAATCTGCTTGAGGTTCAGCAGGTCGATGTCATCTTGGGTTCGGGCTGTTCCGGCGCGACGCTGGGCGGCATGCCCGCATTGCTGGAGGGCGCGGAGGTGTCGGCGATCACCTACGGTTCGACCAACCCGAAGATCACCTCTGCCGGCAATCCGTTCATGTGGCGCATGAACCTGAACGACGCCACCATCGCCAAGTCGTTCTCCCAGTACATCCTCGATGACGGGGTGAAATCGGTCCATATCCTGTCGGTCAACAACGATTTCGGGCGCGGCGCGGCTGACGTCTATCAGAAGTCGCTTCCCGAACTGGACGTCGAGGTCAAGGGTTCCGACTTCTTCACGACGGGAACCGCGGATCTGCGCAGCATGATGTCCAAGATTGCGCAGGGCAAGCCCGACGCCATCTTGTTCTTCGGCGAGCCGCCAGATTGCGCGCTCCTCGTCCGCCAGAAGCGCGAGTTGAACATTGACGTGAAGCTGTTCTCGCGTGGCGGTTGCTACACCGACGAAGCTCTGCACCTGATGGGCGATCCGAAGCTCGGCAACGGGCTGACGGAGGCTGCATACTGGGCGCGAACCCCCGAGCAGCCGATGGTCGAGGCGTTCAAGGCCACCTATGGCGACTACCCTGCCTACAACGCCGCGCTCGCCTACTACGCGATGCTGACCGTCAACGAGGCGGTCAAGGCCGGCGGCGCAAGCCGTGAAGGTATCAACAAGGGGCTGGCTGAGGTCGACGCGGTGCTCGATATCGGACCGATCAAGTTCGACGAGACTCGCCAGGCCTATCCGAACCTCTTCCTGGTGAGGATCGACGACGGCGAGAGCAAGGTACTCAAGACCGTCACCACACACTGATGCCAGTCGACTACCGGCCGGGATGATGCCCGGCTGGTAGTCAGATTGTCTTTCGCTTGCAGTTTGCACGAAATGCGTTGGGCCGTGGCTGTTGTCGCGACCGTCCGGCCCCTAACGCGTGCGCTTTCCCGGCAATGATTTTCACGTGGAGATCAAATGGACCTCCTGTTCACCCAGTTATTGAACGGCCTGACGGCGGGTGCCGAATACGCCCTCGTAGCGGCAGGGCTCGCATTGCTGTTCGGCATCCTGCAGATCGTCAATTTCGCGCATGGCGAGTTTTACATGCTCGCAGCGTTCATTCTCTATGTCCTGCTTGCCGTAGTCGGACTGCCTTACTACGCCGCAGCGCCGCTGACCGTGTTGCTGATGGCGTGCGCAGGTGTGCTGTTCTATGCCATCGTCATTAGCAGGGTGATCTCGCGCCCATGGCAGATTCAGCTCATTTCCACGCTTGCCCTATCCATCGTGATGATCAATCTCGCTATCGTGCTGTCAGGTCCTACGCCGCGCTACGTCGAGAGCCCTCTGAACAACGTTATCCTTGATCTGGGAAGCGTACGGATCTCGGCCCAACGTGTGCTGGTGCTTCTGGGGACCATAGTTTCCTTCGCCGCGCTCTACCTTGGACTGAAGTACACGCGTACCGGCAAGGCCATGCGCGCGGTTGCGCAGAACCGTGAGGCGGCTGCCGTGGTCGGCATCGGCGTTCCCGTGATCGGTCTCGTCACCACTGTTGTCGCCGCATCCTTCGCCGGTCTCGCTGGCGCGCTGATCGCTCCGCTCTATGCCGTCGGGCCAACGATGGCCGTTCTCGTCAACATCAAGGCCTTTGCCGCCGTCATCGTCGGTGGCTTCGGCAACGTGAAGGGAGCGATCGTAGCCGCATTCGTCATCGGATTGCTGGAGGCTGCGTCAACGACGTTGATTTCGACGGAGTATACCGACGCGATCGTCTTCGGCGGAATGATACTGATATTGCTGTTCAGGCCCAACGGGCTGTTCGGCAAGGCTGTGAGGGTAGGCTGATGGACGCTATATCCTCCCGTTTCATGCGCGATTACGGCTGGCTGCTCATCCTGCTGGTGGCGGCCGCCCTCGTGCCCGTGTTCTCTCAGTCGAACTATTACATCAGCATCGGCATCAACGCGCTCATCATCGTTTGTCTGGCGGTCTCCTTCGACCTGGTGGTCGGCCGCGTCGGCGCTCTCAGTTTCGCTCAGCCCGTGTTTTACGGCTTCGGCATGTATGTCGCCGCGCTGCTGGCGGTGAATCTGGAGATGGGCTTCTGGTGGCAGGTCATAGCGGCCATGGCGGGTGGCATGTTGCTGGCCCTTGTCGTTGGCATACCGTCTTTCCGCCTGAACCTGCACGCTTTCGCCATCGGTACGCTGGGCTTCGCCACCATCGCGCATCTCATTGCCACCAACTGGATGGAGGTGACGCAGGGGCCGATGTGCGTCGCCGGGGTGCCGCGCGCGACCATCCCGCTCGGCTTCATGGAAATCGCGCCATGGAAGCTGCCGCAGCAATACTACTTCATTCTCACGATCGCGGCGATGGTGGTGGTGGCCTCGGTCGCGATCAACCGTCGCAAGCTCGGCCTGGCCTTCCAGGCCGTGCGGGATGATCCGGTGCTGGCGGCGTCGAACGGGTTCTTTCCAACGAGCCTGCGGCTCACGGCTTTCGCGGTTGCGGCGGCGTTCTCCGCTGTGGCTGGCGTGTTTGCTGCCCAGTTCCAGACGGTGGTTTGTCCGGACTCGTTCTCGACCGCGACCACGGTTACGCTGCTGATCGTCGCATTCATTGGAGGCCGGGCCAGCCTGCGTGGAGTGCTCACTGCTTCGATCATCTTCACTGTGCTGCCCCAGGTGCTGCGCATCGCGGACGAATGGCGCATGGTCATTTTCGGCCTGCTGCTGCTCGTCATCGTCCTGTCCGCGCCGGACGGCATCGAGCACCTGTTTCAGCGCGTCGAGCGTTGGCGGAAAGGGCGGCGTGAGGGCGGCAAGGCTTCGGGCGTCAGTGCCCAGCCTTTCGCGGCTGATACGATCGCCGACATCACGCCGCTCGGCGCGGAGGAGCGGATCGATGGCGGGCATCTCAGGATATCCGGTCTGTCCAAGGCGTTCGCCGGGGTCAAGGCTGTGGATGATCTTTCGCTGGAGGTGCGCCCCGGTGAACTGGTCGGATTGATCGGGCCGAATGGCTCGGGCAAGTCCACCACGCTTGACTGCATATCCGGTATCACGAAACCCGATGCGGGCCGTGTCGAATTGGATGGCATCGACATTACCGGCATGTCTTCCAGCGCGCTGGCCAAGCGGGGTCTGGTCCGGACCTTCCAGTCCACGCGCGTCTACGAGACGCTGACCGTGCGGCAAAACCTCGCCGTGGCTCTGCATGGGCGCCAGTCGATTATGGCAGAATGGGCTTCATACCTGTCGCCGCAATCCGAGAGCCGGTCGTTCCGCGAACGTGCCGACCATCTGATCGAAACACTCAATCTCAAGCATGTCGAGCATCGCAAGGCGGGAGAATTGTCCTATGGTCAGCGCAAGCTCGTCCAGTTCGCGGCGTCCGTCATCAGCCCGCCGCGTGTCCTGCTGCTCGACGAGCCGCTGGCCGGTGTCAATCCGACCATCATCAACCTGTTCATGAGGCATATCGCCGCGAACCATGGGGCGGGACTGACCATCATCCTTGTGGAGCACAATCTCGGCGTTGTCGTGCAACTGTGCGAGCGGCTGGTCGTGCTTGAGCAGGGGCGCAAGCTGGCGGACGGCAACCCGCACGATGTCATGGGCACCCCCAGTGTTCAGGAGGCGTATCTTGGCCGTTGAGAAAGAACCGCTGCTCGAACTACGCGACGTCCATGCCGGCTACGGCGAACTGAGCATCCTCAAGGGGGTTTCGTTCGGCGTGGGCGGCGGCACCGTCACCTCGGTGATCGGTGCCAACGGCGCGGGAAAGTCGACCCTGCTGAAAACCATCTTCGGAATGCTGAAGGTCCGAGAGGGAGACGTCAGCTTCGAGGGGCGCTCCATCGCCGCGTTGGGCACGGTCAAGCGTCTGAAGGCCGGTATCGCGATCGTACCACAAGGCCGCTGCAACTTTCCGCAGATGACCATTCGCGAAAACCTGGAAATGGGCGCCTATACGCGATCCGACGACGGGATTGAGGCCGATCTCCAGCATATGGTCGACCAGTTCCCCATCTTGCGGGAGAAGCTGCATCTTCTGGCCGGCGACATGAGCGGCGGGCAGCAGCAGATGCTGGAGATGGCGATGGCTCTCATGGTGAGGCCCAGGGTGCTTCTCCTCGATGAGCCGTCGCTAGGTCTCTCGCCGATGATGATCGACGAGGTGTTTACCTCGATCCGCTCACTGGCCGAGGTCAACGGAATGGCCATCATCATGGTCGAGCAGAACGCGGTCCAGGCGCTGAAGATCTCTGATCTCGGCGTGGTCATCGAATTGGGGCGCGTCAGCGCCACCGGAACCGGACCGGAAATGCTGAACGATCCGGACATTCGCAAAGCCTATCTCGGCCTGCCCGTCATCTGATTTCGAAGGGATGTTATCATGACACTCGAGCCAATCGGACTTGGCATCATCACCCCATCAGCCAATTCGATCATGGAGCGCGACTTTCCGCGCCTGGAGATTCCAAAGGTAGGCTTTCATTTCTCCCGCGTGCTCAACAGCGAGGATTCGCTGGAGCAACTGAGTGCGATGAAGGAACGGGCACGCGAGGCGGCGCAACTGCTGAGCCATGCCCGTTGGGTGAAGGCCGTAGCGCTCGGCTGTACCTCCGGCAGCTTCATCGGCGGTGTCGGTTACGACGAGGGTGTCAGCGACGTGCTGACGGAGGCGTCCGGCCTGCCCTCGATCACCACGTCAAGCAGCATTCTGGTTGCCCTGAGGGCGCTTGGACTGCGCAAGCTTGCAGTCTTCGACCCCTATGAGCCGTGGCTGTCCGCCAAGCTGGTCGCCTACCTCCAGGGAAATGGCTTCGAAGTCGTGGCCAGCCACTGCAATTTCGGCATGGTGAGGACGGAGGGGCTGGACGACTATCAGCCGATCAACGAATGGATCGCGCCGCGCATGCCCGACGAGGCCGATGGTGTCTACATCGGCTGCACCAACTTCACCTGGTTGCGTGGCATCGCGCCGCTGGAGAAGGCGATCGGAAGACCCGTCGTGACAAGCAATCTGGCTACCGTATGGAAGCTGCTCCAGATCGCCGGATACCCGCATCCGGTCCCAATCGCTGGCACCCGGCTCAGCCAACTGGACGTCTGGGAGACGGCGTGATGGCACAGCTTCCCCTCGAGGGAAAAATGCAGGAGATCAGGGCCGATGCGCCGTCGCTGGACAGGCGTATCTTCCTGATGAGCTGCGGCGCCTCCATTATGCCGCAGCCGGTCGTGCAGGCCATGCACGATTATCTCGATCTTGAGGCCGATGTCGGCGGCTATGCAGCCGCCGACATCGAGGCGCGCAGGATCGCGGACGTACATACCTCCGTCGCCCGGCTGCTTAACGCGAAGGACGAGGAGATCGCCCTCGTCGAGAACGCAACCGTCGCCTGGCAGAAGGCCTTCTATTCGCTTCCGTTCAAGGCCGGCGACGTGGTGCTGACTGTGGAGGCGGAATATGCGGCCAACTATGTCGCCTATCTTCAGATTAAACAGCGGCACGGCATAGACATCCGCGTCGTCTCCTCGGATGAAACGGGTCAGGTCGATCTGGATGCGCTCGAGGCGATGATCGACGACAAGGTGAAGCTGATCTCAGCCACCTGGATTCCGACCAATGGCGGACTGGCCAACCCAGCGAAAGAGATCGGCCTGATCGCGCGGCGGCATGGCATTCCCTATCTGCTCGACGCCTGCCAGGCGGTCGGCCAGATCCCTGCCGACGTGGAAGAACTGAACTGCGACTTCCTTGCCGGAACCTCGCGCAAGTTCCTGCGTGGGCCGCGCGGAGCCGGGTTCCTCTATGTGCGAAAGGAAAGGCTGGCGGATCTCGATCCGGTCATCATCGATCATTGGGGCGCTCCTTGGGTGGAACGCGACCGCTACGAATTGCGGGCCGACGCCCGCCGGTTCGAGACGTGGGAAAGCAATTGCGGCAACCGCATCGGCATGGGGGTTGCGATCGACTACGCCCTCGCGCTCGGGCTCGACCAGATCGAAGCCCGTTGCCAGATCCTGTCGGATCGCCTGCGCGGGGGTCTTCGCGATATTTCCGGCGTTGAGGTTCTCGATCTCGGCCCTCGTCCAAGCGCGATCGTCAGTTTCCGTGCCGAAGGAATGCCGGCCTGGGAGATCGTGAGACAGGCGGCAACCCGCGATGTGATCATCGGGGTGACGGGCAAGGCCAGTACGCTGATCGATGCCGAGCGACGGGGCCTTGCGCAGCATGTCAGGGCGGCGCCGCACTATTTCAACACCGTCGAGGAAATCGACACGACGGTCGAGGTCGTCGCAGGCCTCCTGAAGAGCAATCACACGAACTGAGTTTCACACCGGGGGAGCCGCCCGCAGGACGACCGTTCTGCGTCATAAGCCGGCCCGGAATTTTACGGAGCATAGAATGTCGAAACACGCGAATGTGCGGATGGCGGCGGATATCGGCGGTACGTTTACCGATGTCGTGCTCCAGGTGGGCAGCGACCGGCGGCTCACCCGCAAGGTGCTGACTACGCCCGACCAGCCGGAGATCGGCATGCTGAATGGGCTGTCGCTTGCGCTGCAGGATGGCGGGCTGAACTTCGCGGACGTCGATGTCTTCGTGCATGGAACGACCCTTGCGACAAACGCGATAATCGAGCGAAGAGGCGCGAGGACCGTGCTGGTCGCGACCGAGGGGTTCCGGGACGTTCTCGACATCGCGACGGAAAGCCGCTTCAACCAATACGACCTGATGATCGAAAAGCCGACGCCGCTGATCCCGCGTTCGGCGCGCTTCACCGTCCCGGAGCGGATCGACGCCACCGGCAAGGTCCTCCTGCCGCTCGACGTCGAGGCAATGCGCGCGCTGGCTCTGGAACTCAAAGATCAGCAGGTCGAGGCCATAGCCGTGGTGTTCATCCATGCGTATGCCAATGTCGCGCACGAACTGGAGGCGGAACGCATTCTGCGTGAGAAAATGCCGGACGTTTCGATCTCGCTCTCTCACAAGGTCTGCCCCGAGGTGCGCGAATACGAGCGCACCTCCACGACCGTGGCCAACGCTTATGTACAACCGCTGATGCAGGGCTATCTCGGTCGCATGGCGGAGGAGCTTCTGAAGCGCGATTTCAATGGCGCGACCTATCTGATGACGTCGGGCGGCGGCCTGACTTCTCTCGATGTCGCGCGCGACTTTCCTGTCCGGCTGGTCGAATCAGGCCCTGCCGGCGGCGCGATCTTCGCTTCTCTGATCGCGCTGGCTGCCGGGGAGCGAAATGTACTGTCCTTCGACATGGGCGGGACGACGGCCAAGGTGTGCCTCATACAGGAGGGCGCGCCGACGACGTCGCGCTTTTTCGAGGTCGACCGCACCGAACGCTTTATGAAGGGGTCCGGGCTGCCGCTGCGCATCCCCGTGATCGAAATGGTTGAGATCGGTGCTGGCGGTGGATCGATCGCCAAGGTCGATGGTTTGGGGAGAATCCAGATCGGTCCGCAAAGCGTGTCCTCCAAGCCGGGTCCTGCGTGCTACGATCTTGGCGGAGATATCCCTTCCGTGACTGACGCCGACCTCGTCCTCGGGTTGATAGAATCGGAGAATTTCGCCAACGGCACGATGACCCTTCGGCCCGACCTGTCGCGCGCAGCTCTGGCGCGGGACGTCGGGTCAAAGCTTGGTGTGGAGCCGGAGGCGGCAGCCTTTGGCATCTACGAGGTCGTTTGCGAGAACATGGCAAGCGCTGCCCGCATGCATGCGGCCGAGTTGGGAGCACCGGTCGATCGGTACACCATGATCGCATTCGGCGGCGCAGCGCCTTTGCATGCCGCGCGCGTCGCGGAAAAAGTCGGCATTGAAAAGGTCCTCATTCCTGCGAATGCTGGGGTGGGGTCGGCTGTCGGCTTTCTGGCGGCGCCGGTTGCCTATGAGGTCATCAGGTCGTTCCCGCAGAAGGTCAGCGAGGCGTTCGATGTCGAGGGTGTCCGCGCGCTGCTTGCGGGGATGGAGCGCGATGCGAGGGCCCTTGTGGAACCAGGAGCCGAAGGGGCGCGCACATTCGAGCGGATGACGGCCTATATGCGCTATGTCGGCCAGGGCCATGAGATCGCCGTAGAAATTGCCCGCGACGAGTTGCGGCCAGGTGCGCAGGCAAGCCTGCGAAGCCGCTTCGAGGTTGAATACCGCAGGCAGTTCTCGCGCGAGATTCCCCTTGCTGACATCGAAGTGCTGACCTGGTCGGTTCTCGTGTCGACCTACTCGCAGCAGCCGGGGGTCTTCGCGCAGGCCACTAAGGTTGTGGCTCCGCCGCCGGTGGGTAGGCGCGAGCTCTTCGACGGAAGGCTGAACGCCCTCCTCGATGTGCCCGTCTATGATCGGGCGCAGATGCGGCCCGGATCGCAGGTGCAGGGACCGGCCCTCATCGGAGAGATCGAAACCACTATCTACGTTCCCGCCGCCTTCGACGCTCGCGTGGACGGAGCGGGCAACATCGTTCTTGAGAAGAAGGCGTGACAGCCATGGTGACAGATATGAACTTCCTCGACATGCAGATCATGTGGAACCGCCTCATCGCCGTGACCGGCGAGCAGGCCAAGACGCTGATCCGCACCGCCTTCAGCACTATCGTGCGCGAATGCGAGGACATCTCCGCCGGCGTCTTCGACCTTCGGGGGCGCATGATCGCGCAGGCCGTGACCGGAACACCGGGACACATCAACTCCATGGCGGAATCCGTGAAGCATTTCATCGCCCGGTTTCCGCTGGACACGATGAAGGAGGGCGATGCCTACATCACGAACGACCCGTGGATGGGGACGGGACATCTGAACGACTTCGTCATCACGACGCCGGCCTTCCACAAGGGGCGACTGGTCGCCCTGTTCTCATGCACGAGCCATCTGATGGATGTCGGCGGCATGGGGGTGAGCACCGAAGCGGACGACGTCCATATGGAGGGTCTCTACATCCCCATTTTGAAGCTTATCGACCGGGGACAGGTCGACGAGGTTCTGATGGAGATCATCAAGGCGAACTCGCGTCTGCCGGTCGAGACCGAAGGCGATGTCTATTCGCTGGTCGCGTGCAACGAAACCGGCGCGCGCGCGCTCTCAAAGATGATGGACGAGTTCGAACTGGAATCGATCGACGCTCTTGCGGACTTCGTGCTGACTCGCTCCGAGGACGCGGTCCGCAAATCAATCGCCGCCTTGCCGAAGGGGTCCTGGTCCTACGGGATGGTCACCGACGGCTACGACGACCCGATCGAACTGGCGGCGCAGCTCACCGTGTCGGACAATGGCATTCATGTGGATTTTGCCGGGACATCCCAGTCGATCAGGAAGGGGATCAACGTGCCTCTTTCCTACACGACCGCCTATTCGGTTTTCGGACTTGGCTGTGTGGTCGCGCCGGATGTTCCCAACAATGCCGGCTCGTTGCTGCCTTTCACGATCTCCGCGCCTGCCGGCACCATCCTCAATGCGATCAAGCCCGCGCCGGTGGCCTCCCGCCACGTGATCGGCCAGATGCTTCCCGACGTGGTTTTCGGATGCCTGCGCCAGGCCCTGCCCGATCGGGTGCCGGCGGAAGGCGCATCTGCACTATGGAACGTGACCGTACGCGGACGGCACAAGACGGACGCGGCAGAGGAAAAGCCGTTCGCTTTGTCGATCACCATGAATGGCGGCACCGGCGCTCGCCCGACAAAGGACGGGCTTTCCGCGACCGCTTTCCCTTCGGGCGTGCACGGCACTCAGGTGGAGATCGCGGAAATCCAGGCTCCCATCGTTGTCTGGAAAAAGGAGCTTCGTATCGGCAGCGGTGGAAACGGCAGGATGCGGGGAGGGGACGGGCAGGTGGTGGAGATGTCCGGCCGTGACGGCACGGCCTTCGACCTGCTCGCTTCGTTCGACCGCGTGGTCTACCCGGCGCGCGGCGCGCAGGGCGGAGATGATGGCGCAGCCGGCGCCATTCGCCTGAAGTCTGGCAAGCCGATCCGCGCCAAAGGTGTAACCAGGATCGACGCAGACGACAGGTTGATACTGCTCACGCCCGGCGGCGGTGGCCTGGGCGACGCGACGCATTGAGACCCTGTGGGTCTCCAGGATCTGGCAGGATCGAAAAGCTGAGGCGCGAGTGAAATGCACTCCGGCGCTTCTCGGAAAGGACTGTCTCAAAAGAACGCCGTGCGCTTCTCATCCGAAGCAGGCTTCCGGGTCGGTCCCAGGCACGTTGACGATATCGCGCATCCGGTGCCGTCGGTAGATGTCGATTTACACTTCAATCTTGGACTCGGGCGTTTTTGGCAATAATGTTACACTCCAATTCAGACTCAGGACGAGTGAGTCTCAATTGAAGTGTAAGGGTTGGTCTGCCCCCTGAAAAGTGGTCCTCCCTGAAGTAGGCTATTGAGCCTTTAGAGAGGACGTTGGAATGCCCCAGAAGAAGCACAAGCCCGAAGAGATCGTCGCGAAGCTG
>NZ_VSZS01000051.1 GCF_008180155.1 Neoaquamicrobium microcysteis
CCCGGTTCCGGATTTCTGTCTCATCTTCGCTCCTTTGAAAGGCTACGATGAACCAGAAATCCTCCGTTCTCAGTTAAGCCGATTTGGTCCCATCAGTGCTGACGCCGGACACGGGTCACTTCGCCACCGCCTGTCGAATGCCCGATATGAACCGCGTCGCGCAGATCGAGCGCCCTGGCGATTTCGGCCACGTCCGCGGCATATGTGTCCATGTCATTGCCGGTATCGGTCTGGTCGGACCGGCCATGGCCCCGCCGATCATGCGCGACGACGCGGTAGCCTTCGGACAGGAAGAACAGCATCTGGTTGTCCCAATCGTCGGCGCTGAGTGGCCAGCCGTGGTGGAAGACGACAGGCTGTGCGTCTTTCGGCCCCCAATCCTTGTAGAAGAGGGTCGTCCCGTCGGATGTCGTGATGGTCGCCATTTGCATGTCTCCTTGGAGGTTCAGCGGATCTTCAAAGTGGCAATGGGCCTGAGCAGTCGCGCTCTCACCTCGTCGGAACGCGCGCTCTCTATTCACGCCAAGGTTCTAGCGTGCCGATGAACGTGCTGCGGCGCAGAGGCTGCGGTAGAGGTGCCAATCTTGCTGGATCGTCCCAGCCAATCGCCGCCAGCGTTTCGTTCAAGCGAATTCAGTGGTCGTCTGGAGCAGGCTTGCCTATCGGCCCGAGGTGAGTATGGCGAAAGCCCGCCGCATATTTCAGCCCGTAGCCCAGGCTCCGGTCGAAGGCGGCATGAGCCACGAATATCAGGCCGATCTGCCAGACGATCTCGAGGTTGGAAAGAACACCGGCGACGGACAGCATGGCCGGCAGGGCGTAGCTGTGAACTGTATTGTAGACGAGCGCGCCCGCCTTACTGCCTGCGGCATAGGCCGCGATACTCAGGTCAGGCACAAAGAACAGCACGGCGAATAGCCAGAGTTCACCGCCTAACAGGACGAAGACCGTCGTGCTTGCACCGAATATAGCCAATGCTTCGCCACGAAGAACATGACGGACCTTGCCGGTCGCATGGCCGCATTCGACGTATCCGATCTCCGCCGTGCTGTTCATTTGCTGACCTGTCCCTGCTGCCAAACCTGCGAGATATGCAACCGCATCTCATTCCTCAAAAATGCGATCCGAAAGCCACTTGCCGGTTTTCGGTAACGTCTATGTGGTCGCTTTCCCACACAGACTACACAGTCTGACCTCTCTGCGCGGCGCAAGAGCTGCTGCGGCCGTCCCGGAATTGATGGCTTGGGCAGCAAGCCGTGATGCGAAATCTTGCCGTACCTGCCGTCGGACGCTTTGAAGTCGTTCCGAGCCAAACCTTAGCGGCTGCTTACGGCGAAGGGCAAAGTGTCCCTCGACGGCGGGAATAGGGTGCGCGTTGCGCCCGAGGTGGCCGGGCTGCTCTTGCGTCGCTTGGCCTGGCGCGGATATTTTCCGACGATCTGGAGCAGCTCGAGGCCGGCATGCTGCTTTACGACGCCATTTACCGCTGGGCACGCGACGTGACCGACGAGACCCACAACTGGCCTACCAGCAGGCTCAAGGAAGATTGATGCACGGCCGCACTTACTCCACCATAGCCGAGACCACCCGCATCGTGCACGCATCGGGCTCCTGAGCTTTTTTGGCGGCTCCGAAGGCCAAATCGCGCTCGCCACCTTGTTCTCGTGGAGGAGCAGCGCGACCGGAGGAACCATCGGTGTCGGCCGGGTCGCAGGGCCGGTGGTCGTGCTGGTGGTAGTTGAGACTGGGTTTCTCGCTACGAAGACCTTGGGTGGCCGATCCGGCGATAACCCCGGAAGCCAATATTGGAACATATGAGCGGTGACCGAATGGCTCGCAATTGTGGACATTCGAATGGAAACCTTGATGATCGGATGGTCGCACGTGTTGGGCGCATTGAGGGTGGCGACGCGCGTGCAGTGAACACCGCCGGAAGCTGGGCGGTAGAGAGTTCTCATCTCCAGTGGAGTATCCAACATGCCGCTTGGATTGAGATGCGAGGGCGCGAACGTCGACCAGATCGCCTATGGCATCGCCGCGGCGATGGAAGTGTTCGAAGCCGCAGGCGTAACACCGGAGGAAGGTGCGGACGGGATTGCGGCTCGCGAATGGTGGGACATCAACGGCTTTCCCGAGGAATGCTCGTACTATGGCGAACAAGAAGAACGGTGGGCGTCGGCATGGGATGAGGCGGAAGCTGCCGCGCTGCAGGCCTGCCTTGGCACCGCGCAGAATGCCAGGGGTGACTTCGCCCTCATGCTTGTCTAGGCGGCTGGCTGGATTTTAGGGAACAGCCATCGCATGATCGCCTGATGTGCAACCTTTATAACATCACCACCACAAGCGAGGCCGTGCGGCAGTTTACGAACGCGCTGCGGGACAATGGCGGCTGGAACCAGCCCTCCCTGGATGTCTACCCCGACTATCGAGCGCCGATAGTGCGGAACACCGAGGATGGTCGCGAGCTGGCGATGGTGCGATGGGGACTGCCATCGTCGGAAAAGGCTCTTTTCGACGCTGCGAAGATGCGGGCCGACAAGCTGCGCGCGAAGGGCAAGGAAATCGACGAGGCGGCATTTGCCGAGCTGCTGAGGATGGAGCCCGACGGCGGCACCACGAACGTGCGCAACACCACCAGCCGCCACTGGACGCGATGGCTAGGGGTCGAGCATCGCTGTGTCGTGCCGGTCACGAGCTTCGCAGAGCCGGACCCGGCCAGCAAGGTGGAAGGCGAGCGCACGCCGAACGCGTGGTTCGCGCGGGACGGAACCCGGCCGCTGATGTTTTTCGCCGGAATCTGGGTGCCACAATGGAAGAGCGTGAGGAAGGTCCGAGAGGGGATGACTGTCAACGATCTGTTCGGCTTCCTGACGACCGAGCCCAACGATGTGGTCAGGCCGATCCACGAAAAGGCCATGCCGGTGATTCTGACGACAGTCGATGAGGTGGCTGTGTGGCTCAACGCTCCATGGGAGGAGGCCAAGGCGCTGCAGTGGCCGTTGCCTAACAACAGGCTGACGATAGTGCCACCGCCGGCGAAGATCGAGCAGGAGACGCCCGCAGCCCAGGGCTCATTACTATAGTTCGATTATATGCGCTGCCGCGGTGAGCGCTCACTGTCGCTTGCGGAAACATCGCGCTTGTGTATGACGCGGGCATGCAATCTGGGGGTACGATATGAACCCGAAGCGAGAACAGCTGATCCGTCACATCCAGGACGCGCGAAAAATCGCGCAGGAACTCGACGACCAGATCACGGACTACGTGCTGGAGTTGTCACTGAGGGAAGCCATGCGCGACGTGTCGCCCCAAGGAGCGGCGAGCGTGGGGATCAAGCATACAGGCTGGTAAGCTGTGGTGGTGGATCCCAACCGCCGACGTACTCGATTTGTCTCGTCAAAGGGGATGACAATGGAAGACACGGGAAAGCTCACGCTCAACACCCTGAACCACGACGCGTCAGGGCAGTTTCTCGACTTCAGCTTTAGGGGGTCCCACGGCTCAGAGCCTGTCTCCCTGAGTGGCCGCGTCCCGCTCGTTATGCCAGCCTCCGGCGAGGCGAGACAAATCGCGAAGGACGCGGTGCGGCAGTTGCTGCAAGAGGCTCTGGAAGCCCTCTGATCAGGACTGATCGCGCGCTAGAGCGATTTCTTCTGGTCAGCTTCGGGCAAGGTTATTCCGCAACAGGTGTGAGCGGGCTTCTGCCCGTACTCGGATCCCCGCCACGCCCGGGCCCAACCTCGCTGGGCGGGGATTCTTTTCCCTAACCCCATGTCAACAGTGAGCGACTAGGTAACGTGCGTGGCCTTGTGGCGGAGTGGTTTACGCGGAGGACTGCAAATCCTCGAAGCTTTTGTTCGAACCCAAGGCAAGGCCTCCAGCGAACGGGTAGCTCAGTGTAGAGCGGACGACTCTTAATCGTCAGGTCGGATGGTTCAAATCCATCCCCCGTTCTCCAATCTCATTGCCCTGTGATGAGCCACTTCCAGAAATTGCAAGTCCCGCTGCCGGATACAACCCGGGAGGAAATAGAGACTGTCGGAGAGGCCTAACCCGAGGGGCACGAAGCAGCCAGCCAGAGCAAGCCGCCCTGGCCGATATAGTGAGACCTCAAGGAACGGAGAGAACGCGGTCGGCTTGAGGCAGGCCGGCAATCGTCGGATTCCAGTCGCTGGCCCGCGGCAGGGGTGCGGAGCGATACCGCACTATCGGAAAAACTTTACGACCGCAGTCATCATTCGCGTGGCGGAAAGTCATGACGCGCACATGGTGAATGGTCCCGATCCGAAGTACAGTGCTGTTGCCCTGAAAAACAGCGTTTATTGTCGAACCTGCTATGGAGGTCAGGGACCAGAAGCTACGCTTCTGGGCCCGAAAACGGACTGATCGTAGTTGGCGAGGAATTGTGGAGGCCGACGTTCAGCAGCCGACCCCATGTCGGTCCTTCACGCTGGGAGGCGGAGCACCCGACCTTCCCATTGCCCCGACTATACAGGCTGGCAATCGGAGTTGTCGGACAGACCCAATAGTGCTCGACGGACATATGGCGCCGTTGACGGCGTGGGATGTGGTGGGCAGCCCCGATCAGGCCGCAATTCCCTCGATGATCGCGCCGCGCCCCTCCAGTGTCACTACGCGCTGCAAGCGCCAGTCCGCTTCCGCCATGAGGGCCGCATAGTCGGATTCTGTACGCTCGCGCCCGCCGGTGACGGCCATCATCAGCACGTCGAGTGCGTGCGCGGGGTGTGGCGCACTGTTTTCCGGGATGATTACCTCGATGAGCAGAAGCTTAGCTCCGGGCCAAGCCGCCCGTCGGGCCGCGGACAGGATTTTCCGCGCCTCCTCGTCCGCCCAGTCATGCACGACCTGCATGAGGAGATAGGTATCGCCCGGCGGAAGGGGATCGGTGAAGAAGTCGCCGGCCACCACCTCAAAGGGCGGCATACCCGCGGCGACACGCTCGGCCACTCTCGGCATTTCGAATAGCGCCCCGCGCCCGCCGCTCTTCTTCAGGATGGCGTCGAGCAGGTGGCCGCTGCCGCCGCCTACATCCACGATCAGTTCACGGTCGGAAAAATCGTAACCTGCTAGCACGGCCGCCACGTCGGCCCGGGCCTTTGCCAGCATGGCCCTATCGAACAGCGCGCCTTCCTCCGGATAATGGTTATGATACTCAAACACGCCCATGCCGAATGCCCCGTGCATGCCGCTCTCGTCGGTCAGCACCGCGTGCTTGAGTTCTCCCACCGCACCCCAGCGACCGGGCGTGCCTAGGAGAGCAACGAAATCGCGCATGCTCTGCGGATGATCACTTCTTAGAAGGCGCGATAGGTCGTTATGACGGAACCG
The DNA here is from genome assembly GCF_008180155.1 of Neoaquamicrobium microcysteis. GTDB lineage: Bacteria > Pseudomonadota > Alphaproteobacteria > Rhizobiales > Rhizobiaceae > Aerobium > Aerobium microcysteis. Next base: position 5,350 of record NZ_VSZS01000051.1, read on the forward strand.
ACCGTCTCGTGTCGCTTCGAACACTCCATGTGCGGCAAGCAGGCGAAGGAGCCGCCCAAGCCGTTCCGGCAGGGCTCCCTTGCCAGTCGCAGCAGCGAGTGCCGCAACATCAATGGCCTCGTCGTCGAGATGGTCCGCTACACCCAAATCTGCCACCACTTGCAATGCACGCGGCACTAGATGGGAGATGGCTAGCGTGAAAATCTGAGATTGTGGCGAAGACAGCGCACGCACCAGTCAACTCCCCTCGGTGTCAGGACAGTTCGGCAAGTGACTCCCGGCGCCGCTCTGCCCTCGTTATCTAGAGTCGATGTCGGCATTGCCTGTGAGCGAAGTTTATCGGTTTACTTTCGCCTAATCTACACGCATCTCGGAACAGATTCAGGTCCAAGGTATTTGCCGTGGCAATTCCGTGGAAGTTCGCAACCGCAACGGACAGGCTGACTGATGGGCCGACCGTTTCCGGGAGTGAGCGACGTCCCTGCGGCGCACTCAGGACCCGTGGCCCTCAATAGCGGGTGTCGACATGAATGGCCCCATTCCCATGCTCGCCGCCAAAAGCGGCAAATCTGATTTAACATCCCGGTGCATCGGGCCAGAATGTCGGTGTGACGTCAGCCGGTCGATAAGGAGGTGAAAACCGCCCTTATGTCGTCGGATCCCAAGGGCGGGTGGATAGCGCCATGGGGATCTGACGACGAAATTTGGAACCATCGAAAGTAGGACGGGTTTCACTGCCACATTGTCTGTGAGGGGCATGATTTCGGACGTGCGTGCCGGTTGGCGTCACCGCAGAACAACGGGCGCAGACCGCCCCGTCTGCGCGCGCAACGATCGGACTAAGCAGGCTGCGCCCAATACCGCCCCCGGAATTTTACCTGAGAGGATCAGCATATGACCGTCGTCCTTGCCACCGTGTGCCAAGATGGAGTCGTGCTCGGCTCAGACTCGCAGATCACAGACAAGGGGCGAGGCATGACATACCCCGCCGAGAAGTTGCACCCCTTGGGCGAGTTGGCAGCTTGGGGTGGCAGCGGGGCGCGATCGGTGCTGTGCGACGTCGAACGCTGTTTTAACGAGAACAGCACGGTCATTCTGGAGGCACTTGATATCGGACGTGCGCTACAGGAACAGGTCCTCCCAATCCTGCACCATCACTACGACACGTTTATCCCTGACGTGCCTGGCGACGAAGGCGGTGGGACACCTTCGGCCTATGTCATGGCTGCCGGATGGCGAGATGGTAAGCCGTGGATTATAGAGATCACGCCGTCGGGCATGATAGGCCACTATGCCGATATTGGTTTCCACGCTATTGGTAGCGGCGCGGCTATGGCTCAGCAGGCTGGCTCGCTGCTATCCCACTTCCATTTGACCGAGCGGTCCCTGCGCTTCGGTTGCGGCTGTCCTGCGTGTCTTGAAAGCGCTTGACCGCACCTCTGCCAGCGTAGGTGAACCGTTCAGCCTATGTCGCATTGGCGAGGACGGTGCTCACCACCTCAGCGACAAGGACATTGAGCAGGTGAACAAAGACGTGCGCCGATGGGAGCAGGCCGAGCAGGCCGCAATCGCCAAGATATTCGATTAAGCTCTGCTACCGAAGTCGGCGCCTGCGCGCCGCAGCACAGAGAAGTCCCCTTCTGAGATGAAGACATGTTGCCCCGCAATGTGAGTTCTCCTCGTCCTTGATTGGCCGGGGGAGAAACGCTGTAGAATATTACGGCTCATTGGCCCTCTGCGGACAGTCCACTCAGGGCGCCGAAAGGTGACTAGCTGCCACTAGATCGACCGGTTGGGGTCGATATAACCGGTCATGATGGCGTCCTCACCCAACCAGGATCGCGCGCCGCGAGGCGGGCACACGGGTGTAGCTACAGCGACGCCGGATCTGACACGTGGCTGCCCCAGTCCTCCCGGTCTAGTGCCGACCAACCCGCTGCGCCGCAAGTCCCTCGGCCATCGTCACCGCTGCCTGAATACCGTCGATGACCGGTACCGGAACCTTCGTCCGCAAGTGCGGGGCCTTCCCGGCTAAACCGCCCGAGCCCAGCAGGATCGCTTCAGCGCCATCGGTGCCAATCGCCTCGGCGATCGCTGCCAGTACCAACTTCTCAGCCGCCTCGCCGTCGCCGGCCGCATCCGCCACCCCTATGCCAGCCGCGCGCACGGTGCAGATGTCGGCTGCACCGTATCGTTCGAGCAGATCATAGATGCCTGGCACGGCCGAGTGGACGGTGGTGATGATGGCGAAGCGGGCGGCCAGGGTTCTGGCGGCTGCAATGCCTGCCTCGCAGGTGCCCACCACCGGGACGCCTGCCAACGCGCGGGCCTCGAAGAGGCCGATATCGTCGAAACAGCCGAGCACATAGGCGTCATATCCCTCATGCAGGCTGTCGCGAACCATCGAGATTACCTGCGGGACGGCGAGCGCACGATGTTCGGCGGTTTCGATGGAGAACGGACCGACCGACGGGTTCACCACCGTCACGCCGGTCGTGTCGTGCACGACCCCGTCCGCCGCGGCCTGGATCGCCGCGGTCACGGCCGGGTTGGTGTTGGGGTTGATGACCAGCAATCGCCTGGCAACTGCCCGTCCCGGTGCATTTTTCTGCACGGTCACGTTCATCGGCCGGCCAGCCTGTCCGGCAGCCACATGACAATCTCCGGAAAGATCATCAGCAGGATCGTGAAGGCGACCATCACAAAGACGTAGGGCAGCGAGCCCCAGATCACATCGCTATATGGCCCGCCATCCGTGCGTACACCCTGAACGACGAACAGGTTCATGCCGACCGGCGGGGTGATCAGCGCGATCTCGCACATAAGCACGATGAAGATGCCGAACCAGATCGGATCGATTCCGACCGACACCACGATCGGTATAACGATCGGAACAGTGAGGACGAGCATCGACATGGCATCCATGAACGTGCCGAGCAGGATGTAGAAGACGAGCAGCACAAGCAGCAGGGTGAGCGCGTTGAGACCGAGCGATGCGATCCACTGGGTCATGGCCTGGGCCGCGCCCGTCATGGAGATGGTAACGTTGAGCAGCAGCGCGCAGACCAGCACGATGATGACCATGCCGCTTGTCTTCGCCGCCTGGATCGAGCACTCGATCAGGAAGTCGACCGACATCCGGCCATTCAGAGCGACGAAGACCATGGAGATGACGACGCCGATCGCGGCCGATTCCGTCGGCGTGGCCAGCCCGCCATAGATGGAACCCATCACGACCGCGAAGATGACGAAGGGCGGGATGAGATGGCGGCCAAGGGCAAGCTTCTCGCGAAACGGCATTTCGATGAGGTTGGAGGCTTCCGCACCCGCATGGCGATGGGCCACGAAAATGTAGGCCGAGAAGCAGAAGGCCAGCAGCAGCCCGGGGATCAGGCCCGCGGCGAAGAGCTGCCCGACCGAGGCATTGGCCAGCGAGCCATAGACGAGCAGGTTGATGCTGGGCGGGATCAGGATGCCGAGCGTGCCGCCGGCTGCCAGCGAGCCCAGCGCGGGGCGCATCGGATAGCCGTATTGCCTGAGAGCGGGCAGTGCGATGGTCCCCACGGTCGCTGCCGTTGCCACCGAGGAGCCGGAGGTGGCGGAGAATAGGGTGCTGGTGGCGATGTTGCTGTGCAGCAGCCCGCCAGGCAGACGTGCCAGCCAGGCGGCCATGGCGTCATACATGCGATCGGCGATGCCGCCGCGAAGCAGGAGCTCGCCGAGCAGCATGAAGAGTGGAATGGCCAGGATGGACGGGCTGTTGACGGTCTGCCAGATGACGCCTCCCATCATGTTGACCAGCGGCGCGCCATACATGAGGTAGCCGCCAAGGGCCCCGACGGTGACGATGGCAACGGCGACCGGCATGCTGAGGAACATCAGCACAAGCATGGCCCCGAAGCCGAGGAAGACGATGCCAATGCTCATGACGCAACCCCTTCGCGCTTCTTGATGTCGTCAAGCTCGGCCTGCAGTTCCTCATCGGCCGAAATGGTGCCGAACCGGCGCGAGATCGCAGTCCAGTCGCGCCGGGTCAGAAACCGCAACGCTTGCACGGCAAGGACAAGCGCGGCGATCGGGAAGGTGGCCGAGGCCACAAGCCAGACCACCTGCGGATAGATGAGAGGTGTCGCCCAGGGCGTCTGGGCGATCGTTTGGTAGGCGCGCGTGTCCATCACCGTCTGAACAGTGAAGAAGAAGAAGTAGCCCGACAGCACCGCCAAGGAGAGGATCGCAAGCACGTCAAGTACCGCCTGGGCGGACCTTGGGAGCAGTTTGGCGACCTGGTTTATGCGAATATGCGACTTGTGGACGAGCGCTACCGTGAAGGCGAGAGGGGCGGCCACGGCAATGGCGTAGCCGCTCAGCTCGTCAATGCCGCCCAGCGAGACGGAGAAGATCTTTCGAAGCAATGTCTCCGCGGTGACCGCGAAGGAGAGCAGGATCATCAGGACCCCGAAGATGATGCCGAGCACGCGCGCATAGGCCTGCATGGGTCTTCTCCGTCTGTTGCGGGGAGCCTACAGGCCGAGCTGCGCGCCGACCGCGGCCCGCCAGGCGGATTCGCAATCGGGCGCGACCGCGTTGCACTGGGTGGCCCAAATCGGCAGCGACACCTCGCCCACAGCAGCCGCGACCGTCTTCAGGTCTGCATCCGTGACCGCAGCGGTGGTGAGGCTGTAGGGCTTGCCGCGCTCGCACGGCGTCTCTCCTGCGTTGCAGCGCATGGCGTCCTCGTAGAGCTCTTCGGAGAAGGCCCAGATATCGGTCGTCAGCTCGCCGATCGCGGCGGCCAGCTTCTCCTGCTGCTCGGGTGTAAACTTCGCCCAGCTCACGGAATTTATCGCATAGCCGTTGACGGCAAGCTGCAGCGCGATCGGCAGAACGGTGGTCGTCGCCTCCGGCCAGCCGCCGGAATTGGCGGATGCTGGGCCGGTGATGGCGCAGTCGACCACGCCGCGTGCCAGCGACTGCTGCACTTCGCCGAACGGCATCGAGATGCCGGTGGCTCCCAGCTTGGCGACGAAGTTGGCCGCACTCTGGTCGCCGACGCGAACCTTATGGCCGGACAGGTCGGCAAGGCCCTTGATTTCCGGCTTGCAGAAGATGACTTGCGGCCCGGCCGGCCAGACGCCGAGGAGCTTGCCATTGAACTGGCTTTCGATGCGCCCCGCAACATAGGGCATGAAGGCATCGATGTTTTTCCTGCCGGCCTCGTAGCTGGTGTTCAGGCCGACCAGATCGAGGCCGAGCACGGACGGCTCGTCGCGGCTGACCTGCGGACCGCGGATCGACACGATGTCGAACAGGCCGCCCTTGAGGATGCGAAGGCCGTCCGTGTCGGGAATGCCCGCGACATCCACCGGCAGGTATTCCACCTTGATGTCGAGGCCGGTCTTTTCGGCCAGGCTTTCGAAGAAGGGCTTTTCCTTCTGCTGGGCGATGAGACCCGAGCCGGAAGGCTGTCCCAGCACGCGCAAGGTGATGGTTTCGGCATGGGCCGGTGCGAAGGCGAGCAGGCAGAGGCCCGCTGTGGCAATGAGGATACGGTTTGGCATGTGATCGTCCTTTCCCTCTGGATCGATTTCCGGTTGCAAAGCAGTTCCGGAGCGGCGCCGCTTCTTGCCCTTTGCGGGTCTTACGCGGCAGCCGAACCTAAGATACTGCAAAGCAGATTTCATGCCAAGAGGTGTGAAACTGAGGTTTCATAATTAATTTCAGTAGGTTGACGGATTCTCACGAAAATCGCGGATCCGAAACTCAGGTTTCAGATGCCTAGATAGTAGCCTGGAGTTTTTGACCGCTGCACAAATTGCAGTCAGAGTTCTTCAAGCGCGTCATTGACGGCTTCGATGTTGCGCAGCCTCTTGCGGCCTTTGGTGGCCGCCAACTCGATGCAGCGCGTGGCAATCACATGGCACATCGCCATGACGGAGACATGGCTGAAGAGGGGGCCGGGCGCGAGCGTCTGGCACCTGAGATGCCAAGTGGCGTTGCCGTGGAAACTCGCGCCCTCGTCGGAAATGTAGAGCAGCCTGGCCGACGATTTGCCAATCTGGTCCAAGACCAGTTCCATCCTGGCGATCCGACGTCGTAGCCCGAAGACGATGACGACATCGTCGGGAGCCACGCTGACCAGATGTTCGCCAAGCGTCTGCCCGGCGCTGGGAATGGCGACAATGTTCTCGACAACCTGAGTGAGCTGCCATTGCAGATAGGCGGCAAAGGGATGGCTGGCGCGAAAGCCGATGACCCAGACCTTGCGGGCATCCAGTATGGCCTGGGCGATCGCAGCGACCTGCTGGTCGGTTACCGACAGGAAGGTGGCCTCGACATTGGCGACGGCCTGTGCGGCATGCGCCGCGACGGACTGTTCGCCGCTGGCATCGGCCGCCGTCGTCAGGAAGAGGCGCGACCCGGTCTGCTTCTCCAGCCGGGCATGGCGACGCGCCTCCTCATAGGTCTCGTAGCCGAGCCCCTGGATGAACCGGGTGACGGTGGCCTTCGACACATGCGCCAGGGCCGCAAGCTCCTGGGCCGAATAGCTGGCCAGTTCGCCCGGAAAATCACATACGAACTCGCCCAGGCGCCGCTCCGCTGGCCGCAGGTTAGGGAGTGCGTCGCGCACGCGGGTAAGGAAGGAGCGGTCGCGAACGATCATGGCGCCTCTCTGAAATTGAGATCTCGTGGAATTGTGACGATCGCGACTTCTTTGACAATGGGTGGCGTTGGAAAGATTGGGCACACGCGGAAATGAAGCCTGTGACGGATATCGGTCAAATGCGGCTTTGCTCCAGCTCGCTCCTGAAGTGAACCCTGGTTGAGGCAGGAACCCGAGAAGCGAACCCATGCCCGCCAAAGCCCGCACGCCCCTCCAGACGGTACCGATCGACGCCGGCAACGCCTCGGCCAAGATCATCGATGGTCCGTTCGAGGGTGTGCGTCCCAAACCGCATTCGCACTAGCTTGGTTCGAATGAACGCGATCAGCCGCGTTCCCATCCTTCCGTGTCGGGGCCGTGTATGGACGGCTGTCCGTCTGTGGGGTTAGCTAACGCGATTCTTGTCCGGCGCAGGTCATCAGTATTGGCGTCATCGTTCTCACATGGTCATCGATCCGCTGGAGCACCTTCCCCGGAACCACGGTCCGTTCCGGCAGTCCCCACCAGTGGTCGTTGACGCGCTCGACGGTTTCCATCACCGCCTTCAACACCGCCGGCTCGGGCAGCCGAGCACGGTTGGCGAATGCTTTCCATCTCGGTGCAGCGAGGGCCTTGAAAGATCGCTCGCCGCCGAGGGAGAGGGCCATCGCGTCGGCACGGATATAGGGCACGGTCGATAGGACGTCATAGACTGGCGCGAGGTCCGGCTTGTCGCCATCGCCAGGATAGATAAGCGACCAGTTTTTGAGGTGCATGTCACCATTGCCGGTAATGGCGGTCAGTGCCAGGCGGCGTACGAATTCGAGAGCAGCCCTCGGAGAAATTGCCGCGCTCAGGGCGGCGGCAATGTCGTGATATGCGGCACCTTCGTACTTGCGTGCGGGGTAGACGCCGAAAACCTGCGCAAAATCCTCGATATGGATGCGCTCGCCGCCGCCGCCGCGGTCGAAGCGCTTGATGAGCAAAACCTTGCCGTCCGACAGCGTGTCGAATTCTTCAGGAATTCCGTCGAATTCCGACTTCTCCACGAGTTCGCGCGTAGGCACGTCCATGCCGATTGCGGCAGCCAGCGCCAAATTGGCAAACTCATTTTCCGAAACGCCGGGGAAGGCCGTCGAAGGGAATTTGGCGATGTATTCGCCCTGCTCGTTGCCCATTGGCAAGGTCAAGCCGCCGCCCTTGCCAGTGTTCTTCATCACCGAGAGCTTCATCTGTACGCCCGCAAGGGAGAAGCGGGCTTTTGGTTTGTTTTTTGCGGCATCGTCGACAATCGCCGGGGTGCCGTCGCTCGGCAGGACCCTTACAGCGCCTGGAAGATCCGCACCCAGAGCTGCCAGCAGGTCAAAATCGTTTCCTGGACGCACATTGCCGGCGTGATGTGTTTCCATCGCCTCGCGCAGTTTGTCTTCGGGAAGTAGGTTCGCGAAAAACGCGGGCAACGCACCAGCGACAGGCTTCGGATCCTTTCTCAATCCTCCCGCTGCTGCCCTGAAGGAAAGGCTGAGCACTGGAAACCCGCCGGTCGCGCGGTATGCTGCTTCGAAGTTGAACGCGTTGAAATCGCCCGGGGTCCTGACGATCGTTCCGACCTTCAAATCTCTCAAAAACACGTCAAGGGACGAAATGGTTTTGGGTGCCCTAGGCATTTCGACCATGATCGTCGTCCTCGGCTTGGGAAACAAAGGCGGGGAGATCATCATCGTCATGCGGTCGCAGCAAAGAGTTAACTGCCGGAACCATGGACTGTGGGATCAGCATCATCTCCAAGCCCAAAGCGCGGGCAATGTTCATCAAAGTGGTCGCTCGGGCTGCGGCTGTCCCAGTCTCTATGTCGCGATAGCGGGGACGCGATATGCCGGCCATATCAGCTATCTGTTCCTGCGTCAGCGACGCGGCAAGGCGCGCCTGCTTGAGCAGGCGACCTATTTCCAGTAGTGCAGCCGACTCTGAAGGCATGGAGATACCTATACATTTCATCGCAAAGGCCAAAGATACGTAAAGGTATCGTCATGCCCCCGGCGTGTCAAGGAAATGATCCGTTGAGAGATCATTATCGCGATGAATGAAACGTCTACAGATCACCACAAGCGCCGGTCCCAGCATGGGGCCGGCAGAAGCTGCGGGGCGGCTGACGTCGTACCATCCTCTCTGGTCCCGTCTAATCCCTCCCTTCGGGCACCTTTATGAACTGAGCGATTGCCTCCACTACACCTGGTGCAAGCGGTAGGTTTGGATCGGAATAGGTGGCGACGTTGGCCGCGGGATCATTGGGGGGAACTGCTTTGAGAGCATGGTTGGTGTCGGGCAGTCGGACGAGATCAGCCGAGGGCGCGGCTGCCTCTAAAGCCTCGGCATCCGACATGCTGACCTGAAGGTCCGCGTCGCCTTGAACGATCAGGACCGGCTTGGAGACACGCTCGGCCAGCCGGGCTGGGTCGAGGGAGAACACGCTGATAAGGAAGCCTTGAATGGTGGGCGCGAACAACGGGACCAGCGGCGCGGGCAGATCGGTTTCGTCAACCCGGTTGCCCGCCGCAAGAGCGTCGATAGCCGCGTCGGCTTTCGGCAAAAGCGGGGCGTTGGCCGGGTTGGCATGGAGCTGCTCCCTCAACACATCCCCGAGCGGGCGGCCGGGGGACGCGACGAGGATCAATCCGCAGACGGCATCTTCCTCTTGAGCGGCGGCCAAAGCGACAAGGCCACCTTCGCTGTGCCCTAGGAGCCAAACGCAATCCGCCCCGGTCGTTTCGCGAATGACCTGCACCCAGGCTCGGGTATCGTCCACGTAATCATTGATCGTCACCGCGTTGGCATCCGGAACCGCATCTGCGCTACCGAACATGCCGCGCTTGTCGACACGAACCGTCGAGATCCCCTCTGCCAGCAGTCCCTCGGCAAGTAGCCGATATGATCCGGCGGTGACCCCGAGAGGGCTGTTTCCATCCCTGTCCGTCGGTCCAGAACCCGGGATGATGAGAACAACCGGCGCGGTGGGATCTTCAGCTCTCACCAGCGAGCCTTTCAGGTCGCCGGAAGGACCGGGAGCCCGGATATCCTGCGAGGCCAGGAGTGCGACGGAAATCCCCAGCATGGACGCAAACAGAACCATTGACTTCTCCAACGTTCGGAGGGGATCCTCCACATAACGCACGTTCGGGCGGTACCCGATTTCAAGCAAGCATTGATGGCCATGAGAAGGCGCCGTTCGCGATTGCAGGCCATCGTAGATCAGCCCAAGCTGAAAGGCTGCTTTGCGCCCCGCAGAAGCCGCTGGGCCTCTTCGCGTCCGGTATTACTTTTTCCGGTTGCGTGCTCGGAAAGCTGTTCCGACGGCTGTTCCTCACCCGCCTGGTGGCTCTGCACGACGGCGGGGGAGCAGCTTCTTCGGATTGATAGCGGACCTGGCCGACCGCCGCGCATTCATGCGCCACCTTGCTCCCGTCCGGACGAAGCCCTGGAACGTGTATGCCAAGGCTCCGTCGCCGGGCCGGAGGCGGGGCTCGCCTATCGGTCCCGCAACACCCACCGCGTGGCGATCTCGAACAGAGGTCAATGTATCGACGGATGGCGGCGCGGCGAGCCTCTTCGGGATTTGCTTTGAAGGCGCGGACCGTGTCGACAAGCTGTTGCTGTTCCTCTGAAAAGACTCCCTTGGGCATGGTGGCGGGCAAGGAGCTGATGACTCGGCTTACGCACGAGGAAGGGGTCGAGAAGGCAGGCGGCGAGTTAGCGGCGTGGCTGGTCGAGGCGGGTTGTGGCGTCGGAGAGCGCGGTCAGATCGTACTCCACTGCATCGAATTGACCGAAGATGTGGGCATGAAAGGCCGCACTGGCAGAAGAGATGAAGCTTACCGCATCACGCGGCGCGCCGCCGCGTGTCGGATGACCCGGCCATCGGCGAGAGGCAGCGATCGTGGCAAAGCCGAGCGTGCTGGTTAGGCAGGCGGGGCCGCACCTTGGGAGACTGGTGCCTGATGGCCGCTGCCTGGAAAGTCGATTCTCGAAGGCGTTTTATCGGCCCCCCGAGGCGTGGCCCAACAAGCGCAAAGCGCGCCCGTGAATGCCCGTCGTTTGTGCCGCTGCGGCGCTGTCATTTCAGCTGTCTACATCAGTGAAGGCGGTGTCGTGGGCGTCGGCGAGAAGGCCTGCGCGGTGCTTGATGGCCGCGCGAACCGATGTGATGAGTTGGTCGGGGAATTCGCGCGGCAGCGTAGCGATGACGGCATCGGTTTGCTTTTCGGCGTGTGCGGCAAGGTCTTCGAAGATCGTGCGCATCAGCGGTGTGCCGACGCCTGCCAGTTCGGCGGTCTGCAGGAAGTGGCGCGGCATGATGGTGTCGACGGGGTAATGCCGGTTCTTGCCGACGGACATGGCGAGCTTGAATTTCTTCTGCTGGATTTGTCCGGCATCGAGACTCGGCTGCGCGGTCAGCACATCGTAGAGCGGGGTCATACGGAAGCGTCCGCCGGGGCCAAGCGTGATACTGAAGTTCTTCGCATGGCCGTCGGTGGCGCCGAGCATCCAGAACAGGATGCAGGCGCGCATGAAGGTGGCGATATCCTGCTCGGGCGTATCGCTGCCCTTTAGGAGCTGGACGATGTCGCGCATGCCGGGGCCGCCTTCGGACTGGTATTTGCGGGTCGGCGGCACGGAGAGGGCCTGGCAGATGTCTTCCTGTGGCAGGCGCAGGAGGCGGCCGTCGCTCGTCCAGCGGCGGTCGAAGCGTTCGATGATGAGGGTGCGGCGGTCGCCGAAATCAGCGATCTCGGTATGGGCTGTCGGTACGCCGAGGCCGGCGAGCAGCGTCAGGCAGAGATGTTCGTTCTCAACGCTGTTAGTGAGGTCGATGCCGTTGGGCAGCTGGCCGATTTGCGGCTTGAGAATATGCGTGGTGGCGGTGGTGCCAGCGGGTTTGAACCATCTTTTGTCCTTGCGCAGGAGGGCGGTCTTTTCCTGCGCGCCCGCGATCGAGATGCGGAAATCTTCATCCTCCCCCATGCCAAGCGGAGCGGCGGCGAGGTTATTGATGATGGCGGCGACGTCGTCATCGGTGACGGGAGTGCCGTCGGTGGCGCCGGCTTTGCCCGGATCGACGCCGTCGGGAATAAATTGCAGCGCGCCGACGCAGTCACGGCCAAGGGCAGTCAGCAGGCTATACGCGTCCGTGTCCCCTGCCCCGACGCGCTCAGCAACGCGCTTGCGGATGGCGTCGCTATCAGGCAGGAGGTTGTCGAAGACGTTAATGACGGGCGCGCCGATATAACGATCTTCGCGCAAAGGCAGGGAGAGCGAGACCGGGAAGGTGCTCTCCCAATCGAGCCAGTCTTTCGCGTACTGAAAATCGATGGCGCCGGTGGATTCGCGGCGCAGGGTTCCGACGAGGCGGGCGTTCAAGAAGACATTGAGGGGCGCGTGCGCCCGGCGGCGCGCCATCAGAACATTTCCTCGATATCTGCGGCGCTCGCCTTGCTGCGCGGGCGCACGACGAGTTCGAGGTCGAGCGCAGAAAGCGCGGCCATGAGCGTGCGCAGCTGGAGGGCGGGCTCGCCGGCCTCAAGGCGGGAGACGGTGGCCTGGCGCAGATGTATATGGTCGGCGAGCGCGCCCTGTGTCAGGCCGGCTTGTTTGCGGGCGCGGCGCAGGATAGCGCCGAGCTGTTTTTCGTTGCGGGCAATCTGGTCGCTCATGGGTGCCTCCATGATCACTATACGGGAGTGCGTATAGAGCTTCAATATACGGGTTTGCGTATTGAAGACCCTTATACGGATTAGCGTATAAGTTGAAATATACGCTTAAGCGTATCGCGCGATAAACGTCCGGACGGCTGTACCGGGAAGCTTTGCAGGTGAGGTAAGAGAGCGCCCGGGCGATGGCGGCCCTCTTTCCATAGGATTGCGGAGCGAGAAGGCGCGACGGAAACGGGTGGCAGCGCTCGTGTAACCGTTCGCGGACAGCCAGGTCAGGGCCGCGTGGGTGTCCAGGCAGGTTCGCAAGTCTTGCTCGACGCAGCGCTCGACAGCTGATCATCGGAATCGTCTCGCGCCTGCCGCGTCTCGGAGCGGTATCTCCGCAGATGCACCTAACTTGAGGATGGGCTCATCGAAATTCTCCAATTACGTGCCCAGCTCGACCCGAGCCACCGCATTCTTGCTTTCAAGTGACAAGCGGCATGGCGGCTCGTTGAGGCCGCGGACCGAGGGCCAAGTGGCTGGGCTGCGCTCGATATATGATCATCCTGTCGAGCGGGATGTCGTGCCATTGCGGATAGATGGTCGGCAGTTTCGCAAGCACGTATCCGACGCCAAACGTCAGCGGCCTGCTCGACATCGCGGCGAGCGTCCGGTCGTAGAACCCGCCGCCATAGCCGAGCCTGAACCCGGCATCGTCATAGCCCACCACCGGAGCCACGACGATGTCCGGAAGGGTCGCCACGCCGCCAGCCGGCACCGGGATGTTCCAGACGCCCTTCTCCAGAACGACAGGGAGAGCAAGTTCCCCCGCGCCGTCACGCCCGAAGCCCATTCGCGAAGGTCCGGCTCGCCGCGGAACGGCCAGTAGATGCCCACGACGCTGCCCTCGACGGTTCCGATCTCAGCATCGAGCCGGCTGGCGATCCTCTGCGCAGCCTGCGCCGAGACATCGGCCGGAAGGGCCAGGCGCTCCGCCAGCAGCCTTGTTCTCTGGGCTTTCCGCCAGCGCGCGACATCGACGGCGGCCAGCGCGTCCGTCTGTCCTGCAGAGAAAGCGGGGTCAAATTCGTGCATGAAGCACGGCGGGGAAGCGTGGCCGGGATTGTCCTCGTCTCCGAGATGTATCGCAGTCTCCTTTCGTTCGTCAGTTTCGTTGCAGCAGGCTGGCTCGTGGCGCAGAACGAAGTGCGTCGCAGACCTACGGCGGTCATGTGCGTCTATCGTCGGAACGACAGATCACCGTTGAAACATAGGTCATCGCAAGCGCTTTGATTTCGAAAATGCGTCGTCGGCCTGCCGCGGTATGGCAAGTCGCCGCGGACTGCTCCCTCAGCTTGACTTTCCGACCTCAAAGCCCCACGTCTGTGGCATGTGCATGAACGACCGCCGCCTTCTGACATTTTACAGGGTGTGCCCCATCGCGGGCATCTGACCCCCGGTCAGGTCGCGTCGCGCCCCGGCCGCGGGGCATAGGCTGAATTCCGGTTTGCCGGAGCTGCCTTACTAAAGCGGCAACCAATCCCAGATCACCGAAGACGTCCGTCATGCCGTGGGTGCATGCGGGTGTCGTTTACATGAGAGGGCCCAAAGATGGCTCAGCCGACCAAGAAGAACCGCAAGCCGGCGATCGCCGTGACGCGCACCGACAGCGAACGCCTGTGGCGGCTCGCTGAATCCTTTGCAGACCGCAACCGCGCCGTGGCGGAAGAACTGCTCGCGGAACTCGACCGCGCGAAGGTCGTCGAGGACGGCCGGCTCGCGCCGGACGTGGTGCGTATGGGATCGTCCCTGCGCTTTACCAACGATCTCGGCGAGGACAGGAACGTCACGCTGGTGTTCCCGGGCGAGGCCGATATCGCCGAAGGCAAGGTATCGGTTCTGACCCCGATCGGCGTCGCGCTGATCGGCCTGTCCGCCGGGCAGTCGATCGACTGGACCGCGCGAGACGGGCGCCTTCACCGCCTGACGGTGGAATCCGTCCGCCCACCGATGCCTTCTGCGCTTCCGGCAGGGGCTTCGCAGGAACTGCGGACAGCGTCATGACCGCAATCCGGCCGCCGTGCCGCCTCTCGTTGTTCGGGGGGTGCCTCATCGCAGGATAGCCGCCCCTGAGCCGCGCCATGTGGCCAGGGGATTCTCCAGTGCGCCGAAACGTAACCGCTCGAAGCCGAGCGATGGAGAACTGCGATGACGAAAGATACCTGCTTCCTCACCACCAAGGACTTCACCATCCTGGAGGTCATGCGCGACCGCTGCCTTGGCCGCGACGATCCCCTTGCGCCGATCCTCAAGCGGAAGATCGAGGCGGCGACCGTGATGTTCCGGGACGACATCCCGATGAACGTCGCCACCCTGAGCAGCCGCGTCACGTTCAGCGTCAACGGCCGCAAGCCTGACAGCCGCATCATCTCGCACGACCGGATGACCTCTGCGATCGGAATGTTCCTTCCGATCACCACGGCGCGCGGGCTCGCGCTGCTCGGGCTTTCCGAGGGCCAGGAATTCACGATCGCGAACGCCGACGGCGAGGAAGATCGGATCTTGCTTCACGAAGTCCACTACCAGCCGGAAGCGGCCAGACGGGAAAAGGAGGCCTTGGAGAGGATGAGCGGGCCGAATTCGGGCAAGCCGTCCTTGCGGGTGATCAGGGGCGCCTTCCACGTTCAGCCCCGCCTCGTGCCGGTGTCGCATGACGGCTTCGACGACCCAGGCCCTTCGGCCGCCTGAGGGTCCGGCGCGGCGCAGGAGCAATAAATGATCGAATACCTCATCCTCGCCGCGGCGGCCTTCTTCGCCGGAATGCTGAATACGGTCGCGGGCGGCGGCACGTTCCTGACCTTCCCCGCGCTCGTATTCACGGGGGTGCCCCCGGTTGCCGCCAACGCCACCAGCGCCGTCGCGGTGTTTCCGGGATACCTCGGAGGGGCGCTCGGGTTTCGCAAGGAGATCGCCGCCTACGACAGGAAGCGGCTGATGAAGATCGTCGCCTTTACCGCGATCGGAGGGCTTGCGGGCTCGTTGCTGCTCCTCGTCTCTTCAAACGAAGCGTTCTCCGTCGTGGTCCCCTTCCTTCTCGCAGCGGCCACCCTAGCCTTTGCCTTCGGCCCTCGCATCCAGGCGTGGGCGAGCCGCCGAAGCGTGGGCAAGCCGGAGGGCGCCTTGGGAACGCTGCTCGTCTCCGTGTACGGCGGTTACTTCAACGGCGGCCTCGGCATCGTGCTGCTGGCGCTGTTCTCGCTGTGGGGAATGCGCGACCTCAACGCGATGAACGGTCTCAAGAACGCGCTGTCCTTCGTGCTGTCCGGGATTTCGGTAGCCACCTTCGCGGCGGCAGGGATCGTCGCGTGGCCGCAAGCAGTCCTCATGATGGTCGCTGCCACCGTCGGCGGATACGCCGGGGCACCCATCGCAAGGGCGCTGCCTGCGCCCGTGGTGCGGACGATCGTCATCGTTGTCGGGGCATCGATGAGTGCCCTCTTCTTCTGGCGGGCCTTCGCATGAGCCGCCCGTCTCGCTTCCGGTCAGGAGCGTTGCTCATCCGTCAATGACCCCGGGGACCAGCTATGCGGCGGTCTCCGGGGTAGCCGGCATCAACGCAGGCAGCGTGCTTCGCGTCCGCTCGGTGGCGGAGCTTCCGCGCGCCTGACTTCCAGCTTCCGGGCACGCCGCCGACCGCGGCTCGCAGCCCGGCCGTTTTTCGGAGACTGACATGTCTGATCATAACAATCCTCGCCCGCGATCCGCTTTCGCGCGGATGATCGTCCGTGGGTTCGGGCGATGGCAAAGACGCAAGGCGATGGACCAGCTTCAGGCCTTGGACGACAGGGAACTCTGGGACATCGGCCTCTCCCGCAACGACATTCCCCGTGCGGTCGAGGGTCTCTTCCGGGACAAGTAGCCGGATGAAGCTCAGGTCATTTGCTTGAATGGAGATCGCCAATTGGACATGACGACCAAGGTCATAATCGCGTGCGGCACGCTTAGGCTGTTGCTCATCGCGTTCGCGGTTCTCTGACCATTTGACGAAGCCCTGCACGCGGAGAACTTTCCGCGTGCAGGGCTTTTCCTATCGCCGCTTGCTCGGCATCGTCGCTCGCACCATGAGCTCCGACACGGAACCGGTTCCGGTCTTCTCTGCCTTTTGCAGCTTGGGCTTTCGGGCTTCCTTGTTGCCCTTCCGTTTTGCCATGACGGCTTCCTTCCTGACGGCGCCGCGCACGGCCGCATGGCAGCTCGCGGCGCGGTTGATCCATGATGTGAAAGGAATGTCCCTGGCCCGCCGCCCGAGGCTGCACGAGCCAGGGCTAGATGCCGTTTTTCGGACGCTTCCGGAAAGGAAGCCGCATTTCGGAGAAAGTAATCACCGCCGCATCTTGGCCAGGATGCAGGCGATGTCAAACCGTCTTTGCAGTAAATGGCCGTTGGCCGGGCGACATAAGGTCGCCTCGCAAAGAAGGCTGCGAACTGCTATATCGGCGGCATGTGCATGGAGACTTTCATCAAGGTTTCGAGGCTTGCCGGGAACGGTCGCATCCGCCCCCGGAGCAGGCTTCCTCACCCCGATTTCCGCACCTGATCCTGCTCCGGGAAATCTCTACGAAACCTGCGGTCTGATCCTGCGGCGCTGAGCGCCGCATCGATGGAGCGTCCGATGAGAGCCCCCCGTTCACGGCTGATATGCCGTCCCTGCAACCGCCATCTCCCACTGTCCGCCAGCCGTTGTCCCTGGTGCCTGTCTCCGCCCGCCCACAGCTCCGCGGGCCCGTCCCGGATTCCCGCGCTTTCGCGCTTGATCTCGTCGGAAATGGGGGCGCGGTCATGATGCAGTCCCTCACTAACCCTGCAGCTTCCGGCGACCTCCTGAGGGAACACGCAGCGCTCCCGTGGCGCATGAACTGCGACGGAAACCTCGAAGTCATGCTCCTGCGCCCGCGGAGGGGCGGAAGCTGGCGCGTTCCGGCAGCCCTCTGTTCCGGCACGAGAATGGAGCTCCAGTCCGCCGACCGCGCGGCCTTCCAGGAAGCCGGCATCACGGGAAGGGTCGGTTCCGAACCGCTCGGGCGATACGTGGCGCTGAGACTCCGACCATGCGGCAGTTGCAAGGCGGTCGAGGTGACGGTCTATGCGCTCCATGTCTGGGGCACCTTGGTCAGCTGGCCGAACGACGTGAAGGTAATCCGTCGCTGGATGGCTCCTGCCGAGGCGGCAGTGTCGGTCGAGGAAACCGGGCTGCGCGGTCTCATCGCGTCCCTCGTCTCGGGCGCGGCACCTGTTCAGCCGGAACTGTCTTCAGGTCGACCTGTCGCAGTCCGGAACGGGTCCGTTTCAGGGCTTGCTTCGTCGCGAACAACGGGTAGGTTCGCTCCATGCTGAAAATGCCAGCCTTCGTGCGCCTCGACGGCGCGCGCCTGCTCAAAGCGGGCATCTAACCCGGACGCGATCTGACCCCTGGCTCAGCGTCCGGGTCCGCCAGGCTCAAGCAACCTCATTCGATCTTCGCGCCCGCGATCCCGGGCGGTCGCCTGCGGCGTTCGGCCGTGGCGGGGAGTCATTCATGGAAATCCTCGATCTCCTGCGTCCCCAGGACGTCCTGATGCGCCATCCGGCGCAGGCGAAACGCCCGCTTCTGGAGGCCATGGCGCGCCAGCTTGCTTCGCGGACCGGACTTACGTTCGTTTCAGTGCTGTCGGCACTGCTCGACAGGGAGAAGCTGGGCGCCACCTGCATCGACCAAGGCATCGGCATGCCTCACGCGATGCCTGGCGGATTGGGGGAGCCGGCTGCTGTCTTTGCAGTCCTCGAACATCCGATCCCTTACGACGCGTCCGACGAGCAGTGCGTGGATGTCGTACTCGGGGTCGTCTGGCCGCGCGAGGGCTCGACTGAATTCCTGAACGCTCTGGCGCGCTTCTGCAGGCACCTCTCCCGTCCGCAGGTCTTGAAGAAGGTCAGGGCCGCTATGTCGGCCGAGGAAGTCCTGCAGCACCTCGGCAAGTCGAAAGATGCCGGATGTCCCGCGGTCTCCGCGCTGTCGACCGCAGTCACGCCTCTGCCCTTAGCGATGCCGCGGCCGCAGGCAGCAGCAAGGTGGGCTTGGCGATGAGCGCGGTCGCGATGGACAGGCCCACCAGCAGGCTGGACGGCCGGATGACAGATCAGGATCTGGCGGACGTGCTCGGATGTGACATCGGGTTCGTCCACGGTATCTTGGAGTGTTGGGGCCGGAATTCCCTTTCCAGGGCGCCCGCAGAGCGAACACAGGGCGTGCAGACCTGCACAAGGCTGGCGATAGCCCACGCACTGCACGCGACCGGCGCGCTGACGCTGCCGGACGCTGCCGCCGTGGCGGCTGGAAGCTGGCAGGTTTCGGCATCCCTGCTGAGGCTCCTGGAGTTCCGTCCGCCTGGCTGTCGACCCGGCGACGGTGATCCTGCGGGCGTCTGCGACGCGGACCCGCTGATGCAGTTCGTCCCGCATGCGGCGGAGGCCATCCCGATCGCAGCAACCGACGAATATCTGGACGTGGCGGACGGCCGTCGGGTCTACTGGCGCAAGCCGCGGCGCGACGCATACCTGCTCGCCTGCGACCTTCATCGCCTCTCCTGCGCAAGCAGACGCGAAGACACGCCCGCCCTGCACGAAGAGTATCTTGAGCTGCTTGCCAGGCTGCGGGAGCCGGAGGACCACGTCTGCGAATGGATCGGGACCGTCGCCGACGGCCGCTTCCGCCCCGCTCCCGACAGATTCGCCGGGCGCTCGCCTGCGATGCGTCAGGGACTTTTCGACCAGGGGAGCCGATCGTTCGCCGAGTCCTACGCGACGAAGGTTTCCGTCAACGTGTCGCTGGCGGCGCGATCGATGAAGCGGCGCGCGCTTGGCCTCGCCGTGATCGACCCGCTGCGGACGGCGGCTAGACTTCCACACGTCCGCAGCTGTAGCCCTGTGCCACAAACGCTCCCGCGACATCCATAGAGACGTTCCGGCCGCTAGGATATGCCAACGGCCCATACTCCGGCCGCCAGTGGTGCGTGACCATTTTGAGCAGGCTTTCAGCCGTGCCGGAAGCGGCCGCGACGTTAGACAGGCCCGCAGCCCTCGCAGCCGACGCCGTGTCGGGACCTACCGCGAAAACCCGGAAGGCCGCATCCAGACCCTCGAGAGCAGGCACCGCGTTGGCGGAGGTTAGGATGATCGCCGAAGCTGTCCGGAGGACCCTGCCGTCGAATGGCAAGGGATTCACATGCAGCAGAGGCGCAAGATGGACACGGTGCCCTATCCGCTCCAGAACCTCCGACATGGCGGCAGCCTGCGCCTTGGGCCGGGTGAGCAGCAGGTTCAGCGCGATCGATGAAGGACATGCCGCGCCATCAGCTGGTGAAGAAGCTCTGGGTCCCGTGAGCCTCGATCGCCTCGGCGAGACGGCCGAGCGCGTGGACATAGGCTGCGGTCCGCATGGTCACCTGCTTCTCCCGGCTGACGTTCCAGACTTCGCGGCCTTCCCGTTCCATGATGGTCTTCAGCCGATCGTGGATGTCCTCGAGGGGCCAGTAGAACCCCTGTCGGTTCTGGACCCATTCGAAGTAGGAGACGGTGACGCCTCCGGCGTTCGCCAGGATGTCTGGAAGGACCACGGTTCCCTGCCGCGCAAGGATTTCGTCCGCTTCCGGCGTTACCGGACCGTTCGCGAGTTCAAGCACGAGCTTCGCCTTTACCGAGGCGGCATTGCCGTCGTGAATCATGTTTTCAAGCGCTGCGGGAACAAGCAGGTCGCAGTCCACGGCAACGAGTTCATCCGGACCGATCTTCTCGTGACCGCTCGTGCCGACGGTGCTGCTGACAGGCTTTCCGTTCGCCTTGGCGTCGAGCAGAAGGTCGACATGCAAGCCTGCACCCGAATAGACCGCGCCTTCCGAATCCGAGACTGCGACGATCTTGTGGCCGTCCGCGGCGAGAAGGCGCCCGATGTTCTGCCCGGCATTGCCGAAGCCCTGGATCGCCACACGCATCGTCTGTACGAGCTCCAGGTCCGACGACAGATGGCGCACCAGATAGTAGCCGCCCCGAGCGGTCGCGTCGCCCCGCCCGAGAGATCCGCCAAGCGAGATCGGCTTCCCCGTGATCACGGCCGGCTCATGCTGGCCGACGATCTGGGCATACTCGTCGGCCATCCAGCCCATGATCATGGAGTTCGTGTAGACGTCCGGCGCGGGGATGTCCCGGTCCGGGCCGATGATGCGCGCGAACGCCTGGATGTAGGCGCGGGAAAGCCTTTCCAGCTCAGCCTTGGAGAGCGTACGCGGATCCACCTGAACGGCTCCCTTGCCGCCGCCATAGGGCAGGTTCATCACCGCGCACTTGAATGTCATCCAGAAGGCCAGCGTCTCGACTTCCTCTGCGGTCGAAGCCGGGTGGAAGCGGATGCCGCCCTTGGTCGGTCCGCGCGTGTCGTCGTAGCGGCAGCGCCAGGCAAGGAAGGACTTCCGCGATCCGTCGTCCATGCGGATCATGAGCCTGACCTTCGTGGTCTCGCGGGCGAATTTCAGCTTCTCGATCACGTCGGGGTCGATGCTCAGGTGAGCGGCGGCTTCGTCGAGGCGGATCAGGGCGTCGTCAAGCAGGGTATGTTCAGCCATCATGGCTCCTTCGTTGGTGGGTGCTGGGTTCTGCGTGTTGAAGAGTTGGGGCGCGATCAGGCTGCGAGCGCTGCGTGACGGCGGTAGTCCCGGCTGAAGCGGCGGCCGAGCCGTGTCATGATCTCGTAGCCGATAGTGCCCGAGGCGCGGGCAATGTCGTCCACCGTCTGCCGCTCGCAGATGACATCGACAAACTCGCCTTCGCCTGGAGGATCGGCGCAGTCGGTCGTGTCGACGACTATGCTGTCCATCGACACTCGGCCTGCGAACGGCAGTTCCTGCTTCTTGTAGAACGCCGAAAGGCTGGCGCCTCGCGGCCAGCCGTCGGCATAGCCGATCGACAGCGTCGCGAGCCGGGATCGCCGCTGGACCGCAAGCGCATGGCCGTAGCCGACACGGGTATCGACGGGCACCTCGCGCAGCTGCAGCACACGCGCGGATACCGTCACCGCCTGCCGCACGGCGCTCAGCTGTCCGGCGACGGGATTGATCCCGTAGAGCGCGGCTCCTGGCCGGACCAGGTCGAAGTGGTATTCCTTGCCGAGCAGGATGCCCGCCGAGTTGGCGAGCGAGGAAGCGGCATGCTTCGGAAGCACCGTGCGCAGCTTGCTGAATTCCCGCAGTTGCGCGCGGTTGGCCGGATGGTGAGCCGCGTCGGCACAGGCCAGATGGCTCATGACCAGTTCGACCGACAGACCGCCCATCAGCGCCGGATCAGTCGCCTGCATGGCCACGTCGCCGGGCGACAGGCCGAGGCGCGACATGCCCGAGTCGATCTGGAGCGCGACAGGCATGCTGCGCCCCTTCTCGCTCGCATGCCTGCGCCAGCTGTCCGCTTCGCCCCTGGTGTTCACGACAGGCATAAGGACCGAATTGAGGAATTCGCCCTCGGTGCCGGGCGGCGTGCCGTTCAGGATGAAGACGCGCGAGCTGAACCCGATGGCCTTCCGCAGTTCGAGACCCTCTTCGAGATGGGCGACGAAGAAGGTCCGGCATCCCGCCGCCTGGAGCGCGAAGCCGACTTCCGCCGCGCCAAGTCCGTAGGCATCCGCCTTCACAACGGCTGCGCACTCCGCCTTGCCCGCCAGCTTGGACAGCATGCGCCAGTTGGAGACGACCGCGTCGAGGTCCACCGTCATGATCGCTTCTGCGCGCTGCATTGCGGCGCTCATGATCGGTACCGTCCCGGCCCGAGATCGGTCACGTCGATCTCGGGAGCCTTTCCGGACATGATGTCTGCCAGGACCCGGCCGGAGCCGCAGGCCATCGTCCAACCGAGCGTGCCGTGCCCGGTGTTGACGAAGAGGCCTGGTACGGAGGTTGCTCCGACGATCGGGGGGCCGTCCGGGGTCATCGGCCGGAGGCCGCACCAGAAGGAAGCCTCTCTGGCGCGTCCGGCTCCCGGGAACAGGTCCGTGACCGAATGCTCGAGCGGCGCGCGTCGCGAGCGCGGCAGGGAGAGGTCGAAGCCCGAGATCTCCGCCGTGCCGCCTACCCGGATCCGGTCGCCAAGCCGCGTGATGGCGATCTTGTATGTCTCATCCATCACGGTGGACACGGGCGCGGCAGTCTCGTCCGTCATCGGCATCGTCAGTGAATAGCCCTTCACGGGATAGACCGGGACGTGAACCCCGAGAGGTCGCAGCAGGCGCGGCGAGTAGCTTCCGGCAGCGACGACGACAGCGTCGGCGGGCAGAAGCGCATCAGCCGTGCGAACGGCCGAGACCCTGCCGCCTTCCAGCACGACGGCGTCGACCGACACGCCGTAGCGGAAGTCGACTGCGCCTGATGCGAGCGCCGCGAGCTTCTCGGTGAATATGCGGCAGTCGCCAGTCTCGTCGCCGGGGAGCCTCAAGCCCCCGACAATCTTTTCGCTCACGCGCGCCAAGGCAGGTTCGGCAGCGACGCACCCCGAGGGCGCAAGGACCGCGAATTCGACGCCGAACTGCTTCAGGACCTCGATATCGCCGACGACCCCGTCGAGCTGCTTCTGCGTCCGGAACAGCTGCAGGGTGCCTTGGGTCCGCTCGTCATAGTCGATGCGGGTGGTCGCTCGCAGGTCGCGCAGGCAGTCGCGGCTATACTCGGCGATCGGAACCATGCGCGCCTTGTTCACCGCATAGCGTGGCGACGTGCAGTTCGAGAGCATCTTCAGGAGCCACGACCACATAGCAGGATCGATCCGGGCACGGACGGCGAGCGGCCCGTGCTTCATCAGGAGCCATTTGATCGCCTTCAGCGGCACGCCGGGTCCTGCCCATGGCGAGGCGTAGCCCGGGGACACTTCTCCCGCGTTGGCGTATGAGGTTTCGAGAGCGGGGCCCGCCTGGCGGTCGAGCACGGTGACCTCGTGCCCCGCCCGCGCGAGATACCAGGCAGAGGTCACGCCGATGACCCCGCTTCCTACGACGATGATTCTCATTGCAGTCTTCCCCAGACGAGGAAGATGAATGCCGCGCGGCAGCGGCGATGCATTTCGACTCTCATGATGCGTCTCCACCGGGCCAGCGGTGGCGGACCCGGAAATCAAAACCGAATTTCAGGCTTGGTTGGATTTCCGGCCCCCGGTCGACGGCCTTGCGGCCGCGCCAGGGCTAAATGCACGCGATGAGGCTACCCGCATGGTTCATGAACCGAATGCGGGTCCTCGAGTTCTTCCGGTCGGTCTGCGGCTTACGGCGCAATCGGTTGCTCGCGGCTGGGTTGGCGCGGTCAACATAGCACCGTGGCCGAATTGTTCAACTTCAACGGAGGTCATCAGTCGGCACATCCGGCGGCCTCAATGCCGCCCCAAAGATTGCGTCAACTGGACCGAATTGACGCGCGGGAGAGAGCCGGGGGACCGGCCGCCGAAGGAGCAACCGCCCCGGAAACTCTCAGGCACCCGGACCGCCCGTCGATCAAAGACTCTGGAAAGCGGAGCGGCAGCTCCCGCCGAAGGTGAAAGCCGGGCCCGTGCGAGACGGTCCCTGCCAAGCTCTCAGGCCAATGACAGAGGGGGCATGCATGCGAACAGGCATGCATCGCGCCGGAGGTCTGTCATGAATCCTAGCCCTTGATACGCGCCACAGGTTCCCCGCGCCGTGATGGCGTGCGGTGATCCTGCTCGACATTTCACCTTCGCTCTTCCGGTCGCACGTCCGCTTCGTTGAAGCTGGCGGCGCGCCGCTTTTCAGAATGCAACGATATGACTGATTTCCCACCTTCTGCCCTGAGCCGTCGCGCACTGCTCGGCGGCGGCGCCGCGTTCCTTGCCCTCGCCGCCGCGGGCTGTTCCACAACAGCTCCGGCGCCTTCGCTGGCTGCGGCCCCACCCCCTGTCGCGCCACCTCCCGCTCCAGAAGCCTCATTCGACACGGATGTGCTGTCCATGTATCGGGCGATGCCGGAGGAGACGTTCCCGGTGCCGGCCGCCGACCTGAAGCGTCTCGACCCGAAATATGTCCGTCGCGTCGTCGACTACGTCACAGCCGAAAAGCCCGGCACGGTGATCGTCGATACGGACGCACGCTACCTCTACCACGTCCTGCCAGGTGGCCTGGCCACCCGATACGGTGTCGGCATCGGCCGCGCGGGATTCGAATGGTCGGGTCGCGCTCACATCGCCTACAAGCGTGAATGGCCTGTGTGGACGCCTCCTTCCGACATGATCAAGCGCCAGCCCTCGCTTGAGAAGTGGCGTCACGGCCAGCCGCCCGGCATCGACAATCCGCTTGGGGCACGCGCGCTCTACATCCACCAGGGAAACCGGGATACGCTCTACCGCATCCACGGCACCGCTGAGGCATGGACGATCGGCAAGGCGATCTCGTCGGGCTGCGTTCGCCTGCTGCATCAGGATGTCATCCATCTGCACGATCACGTGCGACCCGGGTCGGCCATCATCGTCATGGGGTCAGCCGGCACTGCGAACGTTTGAGGACTGTCATGATCGACCAGGCAATGACTTTCCTCGACTGGTTCGGGGTGGTTGTCTTCGCGACCACTGGCTCGCTGGCCGCTGCTCGCAAGCGGATGGACCTGTTCGGCTTCATCCTCCTTGGCACGGCCACGGGCATCGGGGGTGGAACGATCAGGGACACAGTCCTCGGCGCCACGCCCGTGTTCTGGATCACCAGCCCGGAAT
Organism: Neoaquamicrobium microcysteis; assembly: GCF_008180155.1. Lineage (GTDB taxonomy): Bacteria > Pseudomonadota > Alphaproteobacteria > Rhizobiales > Rhizobiaceae > Aerobium > Aerobium microcysteis. Next base: position 30,460 of record NZ_VSZS01000051.1, read on the forward strand.
ACCTGCTGGCCTGTGTGGCCGTGTCGTCCGCCGTGTTCTTCCTGGCGCATATCCCGCAGTCACGTGAGGCCCTCTTGCTGCGCGTCGATGCACTTGGCCTGGCGCTCTTCGCAGTTCTTGGAGCCGATAGGACCCTGGCCATGGCCGGAGGACCGGTGGCCGCGGTGGCGATGGGCATCGTGACAGCCACGTTCGGCGGAGTGGTCAGGGACGTCCTCAGCGGCGAGAGTCCTGGAATCCTCAGCCGTGAGGTCTATGCCTCCGCGGCGCTCGCAGGCGCCTCCATGTTCGTACTGCTTCACGAGGGTGGCGCCGGACGGGAGATCGCGGTGATCGTCGGGTTCTCGGCGGCGGCTGCTATCCGCTTCGGTGCATTGCACTGGGGGTGGTCGCTTCCCCGCTACGGCGCTCGCGGCGCCGATCGCGCCAACGAGGTTGTCTCCAGCTAAAATGGCATTCTGGACCCGGGTGGCCAAAAGGCTTGCCCTTGCTCCGACGGAGCAAGGGCGCAACTATCGCGGCTTCGATGGACCTTCGAGGAGAAAGTTAGATGATTTCAGGTTCGCAATGCCGAGCCGCCCCCGCCCTGGTGGAAGTCACCCGGGCCAAGCTCAGCCTTCGTTCGGGAGTGTTTGAAGACGCAATCCGTGACTTCGAGCGCAAGGTCGACAACCCGAACGACCGCGGTATCGAGGCCCTGCAGGCCGCTCTTGAGGAGCTTGGAGCCGTGTTCATCCCCGAAAATGGCGGCGGCATCGGCGTACGGCTGAAGTTCACCGCGGCGGAAGCCCGCCAGATTGAACGACTTGAAGGAGAAGGCGGCATTGTTGCAAATGATCGAGTGCCATGAGCCGGCAGGACTCCCAGCTGCATTGTCGAAGCAGCGTCACGGCCCGGCCATCAACCGCGCCGCGCGACGCTCTGGATATCACGCTCCGAGTCGCGACAAGCGACACCCTGCGCCCCGCTAGTCCGACATTTCGTCCGTGACGGCGAGCCCCGTGTGAGACGCAACATCAAAGGCCTAGATACGAGAGATCAGGCCCCTTCGGCACGATACCGTTCGGATTCAGCGACTTGATCGAGTAGTAGCCCTTTTTGATGTGATCGATATTCACGGTGTCGCGAATGCCCGGGATGTCCAAAACTCTCTTCAGGTACGTCGTCAGGTTTGGATAATCGGCCAGCTGACGCATGTTGCATTTGAACAGGCCGTAATAGGCGGCATCGAAGCGTACGAGCGTCACGAACAGGCGGATGTCGGCTTCCGTGAAAGCGGCGCCCAGCAGGAATGGTCCATTCGCAAGGCGAGCCTCGAGCTCGTCGAGCATCTCGAACACGCCCACATAGGCCTCGTCGAATGCGATCTGCGTCGTCGCGAATCCTGCTCGATAAACGCCGTTGTTCAGCGACGGATAGATGCGCTCGCTGAGGGCGTCGATCTCCGAACGGAGGGCTTCCGGATAAAGGTCGACTGACGTGTCCGCCAGCATGCCGAAGCCCGAGTTGAACATCCGCACGATGTCGGCGGATTCGTTGTTCACGATCGTCCTCCGCTTCCTGTCCCACAGAACAGGCACCGTGGCGCGGCCCGTGAAGTCTCCGTCGGCGCGGCTGTAGAGCTCGTGCATGTAGGTGGCGCCGTTGAGGTCGTCCCGGTTCGAGCCGGGATAGTCGCCGAACCGCCAGCCCTGGTTGGTCAGGGCCGGCTCCACCGCCGACACCGAGACGAGCTTCTTCAGCTTGCGTGCTGCCAGGGTTCGCGATGCCCAGGGACAGATGTAGGCGACATAGAGATGGTAGCGGTCGGGCTCGGCCTCGAATCCGCCTTCTCCGGTTGGCCCAGCGCTGCCGTCAGGCGTGATCCAGTTGCGGAAACTGGAGACCTGGCGGACGAAACCGCCTTTCTCGTCCTTCGCCTGCACCGGCTGCCAGTCCTCGGTCCATTTTCCATTCACGAGCATACTCGGTCTCCTCAGGTTCTCAGCAGCAGGGACGTGCCCCATGGGTCACGCAGCCTTGTGGTGCCTTCCGCGTCCGTCTCGATCGGCAATCCCACGGCTTGGGCCCGCGAGATGACAGACTGGATATCCGCGGCGTCGCGGACGATGATCTCGACGGTATCGAGTCCTGCCGCGCCGTCGAGTCGCCGGGAGGTGCCGCGGCTGCTCTAGACGTTGCCTGCGAGCTGATGGTGGTAGCCGCCGCAGCCGTAGAAACGCGCGCCGGGATAATCGACGGTCACGTCGATGCCCAGGATGTCGCGGTAGAAGCGGTCGGCCTCGCCTGTGTCGCCCACGCGCAGATGGACGTGGCCGATGTTGCCGTTTTCGGGGAAGCCGCTCCAGACGGCCCCCTCGTCGCCGGCAAGAAGATTCTGCACGTCGAGGGGATCGGTGGTCATCTGGATGTTGCCGTTGGCGTCAAGCCAGTCCGGCACGGGTCGATCGACATAGACTTCAATGCCGTTGCCTTCCGGGTCGCCCAGATAGATCGCCTCGCTGACGATGTGATCCGAGGCGCCCTGAAGCGGGGTCCGGGCATCGGCGACATGCCGAAGCCACCTTGCGAGATCGGCGCGCGGCGGGAGCAGGAACGCAGTGTGGAACAGCCCGGCCTGATACCTGCCAGAAGGCGCCGCGCTCGGATCTCCTTCGAGCACCAGCAACGGAGTGCTGTCGGTCCCGAGAACGGCCCGACGCTCTTCCTTGTCAAGCACGGCGAGACCAAGCGTGTCCCGGTAGAAGTCCAAAACCTTGTCGAGGTCGCGCACCTTGAGCGTGACCCCGCCGATCCTCATGGGAGCGGCGCTCATGTCGAAATAGTACGTCGCGTCTGTCATTGCCCTTCTCCCGGAAAGTGGGCGACCGCGCATCTTTTGCGCGGTCGTCGCTATCGTTCAGGAAATGCCCTGCCAGGCAGGTGCGATGTCGGTTCCGTGGCCCAGACCGTACCCAAGCGCGATGTTCAACGCGGCAACGGGCTCCAGCAAGCGGGCGCTGGCAAGGCCTCCGGTCTCGACGGCCCTGAAGCCTGCACTCTTCGCCAGGGCCGCGACCTGCCTGCGCGCGTCCTCGTCATCGCCTGCGACGAACACGGTCGCCGCCTTGCCCGCAGCTTTGCCGCCATTGGCCAGCACGGAGGCGAACACGGTGTTGAAAGCCTTCACGACCTTCGCACGAGGAGCCGCATTCTGGATCTCTTCGGCCGCGCTGGTGGAGTGGCCGATGGCGAGCCCTGAGAAATCCGCCTTCATGGGGTTAGTGACATCGACGACGATCCGGCCATCGAAGCCTCCTGCACTGACGATCTCAACCGCCGCATCATATGGCACTGCGAGGAACGTCACGTCGCTCGAGTTTCCGGCTGCATCGAAAGCGCCGCCCTTTGCCTCGTGGCCGATTTCATTTGCGACGGCCTGCGCCTTCGCCTTGTCTCGACCGACAACGGTCACCTGATGTCCGGCCTCGGCGAATACGCCAGCGAACCCCTTGGCCATGTTGCCCGTTCCGATGATCGAGATGTCCATCTTGCTACTCCTTGGTTAGCGACGCTGCATCGCGTCCTCTCCAGGAAAATGGCCCCGCGAGCCGAAGAAGATAATCCCCGCAATCAGGAAGGGATTGCGTCCATTTCGGCAGCAATCAGTTTGATCGGCCTGAATAGCGGTTCGCCAGGAACTCCACGAGCAGCCGCACCTTTGCGGCGAGATGGAGCTTGTGTGGATAGAGCACGTGCACGTCGTAAGGATTTGTCTCGAATTCCTGAAGCAGCCGCACCACCCGTCCTTCCCGCATCGAGTCTTTGGCAAGGAACTCCGGCACGCAGGCCAGTCCCAGACCAGCTTCCGCCGCGGCAAGACAGGCTTCTCCGTTCGAATACCGGATCCGGCCGCTGACGGGAGCGAGCATCGTTTCGCCCTGGGCTTCTCCGCGGAAGGGCCACTTGTTTGGTTCGCGGAAGTTGGTGTCGATGATGCAGGCATGGTCCGACAGGTCGGCGGGAGCCATCGGTTCAAGATGCCTTTCCAGATAGGCTGGCGACGCGACGACCACGATCCGCACTTCCAGCAGCTTTCGCATCATCAGGCTTGAGTCGCGCGGCCTGCCGACCCGAACGGCGAGATCGAACCCCTCTTCCACGAGGTTGGCGACACGGTCTGAGAAGCTGACATCGAGTTCTATGTCCGGAAAGCGGATCGCGAAGGCATTGAGTGCAGGCGCGAGTTCGAGCACGCCGAAGGTCAGCGGCGCCGTCATACGTAGGCGCCCGCGCGGCTCTTGGGAAATGTTGCGGATATCGAGATCGAGCGTTTCGAGTTCCTCCAGCAGCGGCCGCAGGCGCTCGTAGTAGGCCTGTCCGGCTTCTGTGGGAGAGACCGACCTTGTTGTCCTGTTCAGAAGTCGGACGCCGAGGTCGTTCTCCAGGCGTGAGACGAGCTTTGATGCCTGTGCGGCCGAGGTTCCAAGCTTTTGCGACGCGCCGACGAAGCTCTCTGCTTCCATCACGGCAACGAACATGCGGTCGCATTCCAGACGGTCCATGCGCATCCTCCGAACACGCTCAACCTAGCGGGCGGATCACGGCGCGGTCGGATTAACGAACCGCCGCGGCCGCCTCAAAGGCTCAGCGTCACACCGTACTTGCATTCATTGGTAGATCGGCAGTCCGGAGGTCCAGATCGCCAACCCAACAACTGCCATCAGGATCCAGAACAGCGAATTGACGAGCATCCGCATCAGGTCCCGGTTCTGGTCAGCGGTCACGCCGAGCCTATCCGACACCCAATCGCCCGGTGCCAGAAATATCGAGAGGATAAAGCGGCCAATGCTGTTCATCGTGTCCTCCGTCGGAAGCGGATTCTGCATAAGGCACAGTATGGGCCGAGAAGCGGCGGCGAGCACGTCCGGATGACACTGACAGTTCGCGTTCAGGCGGCCACATCTAGCTGAATTATGATAACGTTCTAAGAAGCCGACCGTTTTTGCAAAGTGATTGAAGAAATGCGCCTTCCCAATCTTCTCGTCTGCGGATCGCTTGTCCTGCTCGGCGGATGTGTGACGCAGATGACCACCCCGGCAGAGTCTCATTCGATCCACGATCTGACCGATACTCAGATGCGACGGATCAGGGATGACCTTCTCGTCGGTCTGAACGTGTCAGATGCGCTGTTCTCGACGGTGCGTGCTGCGGTCTCGTCATCGGGCACGATAACGGTGTGCGGGTGGGTCAGGGTCAGGTCGGACTTTCCAGACTATCCCAGATACCCTGACAACAGGCCGTTCGTCGTTACCTACACCTACGATGGCGGGCAACTCAGAAACTTCCGGGTGGCACACTTCGCCAATTCGAAAGCCGAAGTTCCTCCACTCTACGTTCGCTGCTCAGCGCTTGGAATCCCGCTGTAACTGCCCCGGCCGACGATCGGAACACACTCCAATCGATAGATGGTTCCGCAACATTAGCCACCATAGCAACGCCGGAGCCTTGGTCGAGATGATAATTCGGAAGAATTCCCAGATTTTAATCGACGTTTGCGAGGGTAGCACGGCGAGGCCGAAGGCCCTGATCGCAAAGCGCTCATGCTGATTGGTGCTACCGCATCTTTTCGGGCCGCGTTAACTGAGCTTAATCCTTACTCTACTCGCCCCCAGCACAAAGCGGCTGTTGGCGCAAAACTGGCGAACGTTGATGAAGGCTCGGATGCGATGAAATGGCGAATGGGAGTAGATACTCCCGTTATCCTGACGGGATTGACGGTCCTCGGCATGCTGATGGCCATTTCCGGCAGGTGGCTGCTCGAAGGGGTTGTCGCTGATCGGCTTTCGCTTGCAGGACTGATTGCGGTCTATTTCGCCGGAGGGCTTCCAGCCCTGTGGCGGGCCATCGAAGCCTTATGGCGAGAGCATATCCTCGACATCGACCTCCTGATGGTGGTGGCGGCGGTCGCGGCCGCCGCGGTGGGCGCGCCCTTCGAGGGTGCCGTGCTGCTGATGTTGTTCAGCGTCTCCACGACGCTAGAGGATCGCGCGCTCGGTCGCGCCCGGCGCGCCGTCGAATCCTTGATGGCGTTGAGACCGGAGACGGCCTTCCTGAAAAGCCCCGACGGTTCGGTGCGGGAAGTCCCTGCGGCTGAGCTCGCCGTCGGCGACGTCGTCGTCCTGCGCCCCGGTGCGCGCGTTCCGGCGGATGGTGTGATCGCCCACGGTCACGGGGCACTCGACGAAGCCAGCATCACCGGCGAGTCGATTCCCGTCAGCAAGCAGCCCGGCGCGCAGGTCTTCGAGGCCACGGTCAACCTGGACGGCGTGCTGGACGTGACGATCACCAAGCCGGTCGCTGCAAGCACTGTCGCGAGGATGATCCAACTCGTCACTGAGGCGCAGGCCGCCAAGGCGCCGTCGGAGCAGTTCAGCGCATGGTTCGGCCAGCGATACACGATCGCCGTGATGGCAGGCGCCGCGCTGGCATTCGTCGCGTTCTACTGGCTCGGTCGAGACTGGGAGGATGCGCTCTACCGGGCGGCCACGCTGCTGGTCGCGGCCAGCCCCTGCGCCATCGTCATCTCGGTGCCGGCGGCGATCCTATCGGCTTTGTCGGCCGCCGCCCGCCGCGGCGTTCTCTTCAAGGGCGGCGGGGCGCTCGAAACGCTGGCGACGGTGGACACGTTCGCCTTCGACAAGACCGGCACGCTGACGACCGGCAAGGCCGTAGTGAACCGGGTCGTCGCCTTGGACGGCGACGAGGAGAAGTTGCTCGCCCTGCTTTCTGGCGTCGAGGCGCATTCCGAGCATCACAGCGCGGCCGCCATCCGGCAGGAGGCGGCGCGGCGTTCCATCGCCCCCGCGCAGGTGGAAAAAGTCGTGACACGGCCAAGCGCAGGCATTGTCGGAGAGCACGGACAATGTCAGCTGTGGGCCGGCAATCGCCGACTGGCCGCGCAGATGGGTGCATCCATCGACCATCCCGCGCTGGCCGAGCTGGCGAAGGACAGCCAGACCGTCATCTACGTAGGCAAGGATTCGACCGTGTTCGGCGCCGTGACAGTCGCCGACGAGGCGCGCGCCACATCCTCGCAAGCTCTCGTGGCCCTGAGAATGGGTGGCGTGCGCCGGATCGTGATGATGACGGGCGACCGCCGCCCGGTCGCCGAGAGGATCGGCGCGGAACTCGGCCTGCGGTCGGACCAGATCCACGCCGACATGCTGCCAGAGGACAAGGTTCGCATGGTCGGGGAGCTTACCACCACGGGTAAGGTCGCGTTCGTCGGCGACGGTGTGAACGACGCGGCCGCGCTTGCCCGCGCCGATGTCGGCATTGCAATGGGGGCCGCAGGGTCGGACGTTGCCCTTCAGGCGGCCGATGTCGCGCTTCTGTCGGAAGACATGCGACAGCTCGCCGACGCCCAGAACCTCGCCAAACGAACCGCTCGGATCATCCGCCAGAACCTCGCCTTCGCGATGCTCGCCATGGCGGTGCTGGTCATCGGCGGATTGTTCTTCGAGCTTCCCCTTCCGCTCGCCGTGATAGGCCATGAGGGGGGTACCGTCATCGTGGTCCTCAACGGCCTCAGGCTGCTAGCAGGACCCGCAAAGGACCGCAGTGAAACGAGCTCAGCTTTGCCGCGGCGAGCCATAAATTCCTCAGGTGTCGCCCGACAAGCTTATCGTCGAAAGATCTATCGGCCAACGTGAATGGTGTCAGGCGGCGTACTCGCCGCTCAGAACAGCTTGAGCGCGACCGCGGCCAAGCTGATAGCCAGAACTGCAAGAGAAGGGATTACTACCGCCGCTCCTGCGGCAACAGAGAGCGCCGCGATCCAGTCGAACTTCCTGTCGGCCGTCATTCCCATGGTCGTTCCTTTTCGTCCTCAACGCCTGCTTCCGGGGCGACGTTCCGGCCCGGGCAGCGGCGCATCACTGCCTTGGTGGAGAACGCGCTCCGCCGCTCCGTCGAGATCCTCGAGCTGGCCGCTCTTCATCGACCAGAGGAAGGCAAGCAGGCCCGCCAGGCCCATGCCGAGAGCAACAGGGACCAGCCAGGCCAGAAGACCGGTCATGCCGTCGCCGGACTCAGGACGTCCGCCCCCGTTTTTGGCGCTGGCTCGCGCCTGTCGGAAAGCACCCGCAGCGAGTTCGCCACGACCAGGATCGACGACGTCGACATCGCCACTGCAGCGACGAGCGGCGTGACGTAGCCCGCCACGGCCAGCGGCAGCGCGAGCGCGTTGTAGGCGATCGAGATCGCGATGTTCTGGCGGACCAGGCGCATGGACTTTCGGGCAACGGATATCGCCTCCGGCACGCTGCGCAGGCTGGATCCCAGGAAGACGAGATCGGCCGCGCTGCGACCCACATCGGCTGCCGTCGATGGTGCCATAGATACGTGCGCCGCTCCAAGGGCAGGCGCATCGTTGATGCCGTCGCCGACCATCAGCACCCGTCGCTCCCCGTGCCGGAGCGTTTCCAGGTGGCTGACCTTGTCTTCCGGACGCTGCCTTCCCGACATCTGCCCGATGCCCGTCAGCTTCGCGACCCGCCGGGTCTCTTCCTCGGCGTCCCCCGACAGCAGTTCCACCGACAGCCGGGAATCCTTCAAGGCCGTCACCGCCGCGGCGGCTCCCTCGCGCAACGTGTCCGACACGTCGAAACGGCCGACCAAGATGCCGTCGCGGGAAAGGCAGGGGCCCGAGCCGCTCGGATCGCCATCTCCTTCGACCGCCCAGCCGGGCCTGCCGAGCCGCCAGAGGCCGGCCCCGATACGGGCTTCGATCCCGTTGCCGGGAATCTCGCGCGCCTCGGATGCCTCGACGCTCTCGCTGCCGCCAAGTGCTGCGACCGCGTTGGCCGCCGGATGGCGTGACAGCCGTGCCAAGGCGGCAGCGACAGGCAGTTCGGCCTGGGGCACGTCATACGAAGTGACCCGCAGCCGTCCGGTCGTCAGCGTTCCTGTCTTGTCGAGAACGATGTGGTCGATCTCCGCAAGCCGCTCCAGCGCACTTCCGTCCTTCATGGTGACGCCGATTCCGAACAGACGGCGCGCGGCGGCCGCCTGGACCATGGGGACGGCGAGGCCGAGCGCGCAGGGACAGGTGATGATCAGGACGGCGATCGCCAGCGTCAGCGAACGGTGCCAGTCGCCGGTCGCCGCGAGCCAGCCCGCGAACGTCGCCAGCGCGACCGCATGGACGACTGGCGAATAGAGGGCGGCGGCGCGGTCGGCGATCCTGCGGTAGCGTGCGCGGCTGCCTTCGGCGGCCTCCATCAGCCTGACCATGTCGGCAAGGAACGAGTTGGCGGGGCGGCGGTTGATGCGCACTTCGATCGGGCCGCTGAGGTTCAGCGCTCCTGAGAGCACCCGCGACCCGGGCGCGATGCTCTCCGGCGAAGTCTCCCCTGTGACGACGGAGAGATCCAGCGTTCCAACGCCCTTCAGCACGGTGCCGTCCGCAGGTATCCGCTCGCCTACGGCCACGAACACGGTATCTCCCTCGCGCAGCGACTGAACGTCCCGGAAATCGCGGCCGCCGTCCCCATCCAGCACGGTCGCTCCGCGCGGCATCATCCGCGCCAATGACCGCACCGCATCGCGCGCCCTCCCGCGCATGGAGTGATCGAGCGCGCGCCCAGCCAGCAGGAAGAACAGGAGCGACGTCACTGCGTCGAAGTAGGCGTGCTCTCCTCCGGACAGCGCATCGTACGTGCTGAGGACGAAGGCCAGCAGGATGCCCACGCTGATGGGCACGTCCATGTTGGTTCGCCCGACGCGCAGCGCGCTCCAGGCGGACGCGAAGAAAATGCGGCCCGAATAGGTCACCGCGGGCACGGCCAGGGTCGCGGAGATCAGGTGGAAGGCATGGCGCGTGCCCTCCTCGGCCCCGGACCAGATCGAAACAGACAGGAGCATGATGTTCATCGCGGCGAAGCCCGCGACGGCCGTTGCCCGCAGCAGCTTCCCCATCTCCGGGTCGCCGATCGGATCGGGCTCGGCCAGCGTCGCCGCGTAGCCGACCCGGCGAACGGCGTCGATCATGGGCGGCACCGGACCGTCCGTCCGCCACTTTACGGCTGCCCTCCTCGCAGTCAGGTTCACGCGTGCGGCCGTCACGCCCGGAAGCCTTCCCAACGCGCCTTCGATCGCGCCGATGCACGCGCCGCAGTGCGCGCCGGGAACGCTCAGGTCGGTCTGCATGATGCCGTTACCGAGGTCCCGGCTGGCCAGCCGGATTTCCTCGGAGGGCACGTCCCGCCCCGGCCCCGCCATCAGGGCGGCCTCCGCTCCGGGCGCGCAGCAGCTCATCGCCTCAGGCCTCCGGCCGCGCCACGGCGACATAGGCATGCCAGGTCGCATGCCCGAGCAGCGGGAAGATCACGATCATGCCCAGCAGTCCGGTGGCGACGCAGAGCGCGAAGAGCACGATCACCATCGCTCCCCATCCGATCATCGCCGGAAGGTTGTTCCACACCAGCTTCATGCTGGTCCCCATGGCCGTCAGCGCGTCGACCCGGCGGTCGAGCATCATCGGCACGGAAAACACGCTGATCGAGAAAGCAAAGGCTGCGAACAGCCCACCGATGGCTGTCCCGACCGCGATCATCGTCCAGCCATAGGCCGAGCCAACCAGAACGCCGATGACGTTGTCCAGGCCCGGGAAAGCGGTGACCCCGAAGAACAGGGCCCACAGAAGCACCGCGGCCCTGGTCCAGAGCAGCATGAGCAGGCTGAGCAGCAATCCCGCGAAGAAGACCTGCGGCCCGGCGTTCGGGCGGGTCCTGAGCATCGAAGCAAGCCCGATCGTCCTGCCCTCGCCGAGAGCGCGGCTCTTCGCGTAGAGGCCTATCGCAAGGAAGGGGGCGACGATCAGGAAGCCCGCCAGTGATGGGAAGAGGATGTAGTCCCGGCCGAACTCGAACAGAGTCCAGACGAAGGCTGCCGACAGCAGGAACACGCCGACGCCATAGGCGATGCTGGTCGAAGGCGCGCGCCAGAAATCTTGCCACCCCAGCGCCAGCCACCGCAGGCCCGCCAGCACGGTCAGGCCGCGCTGGAGCGCCGGGTCGCGCGTCTCACCGATGCCGGAGGTCTCGCTCAGCAGCCAATAGGACCTGTCAGTCTCACTCATCGAAACTCCTCCCTCAGCACGCCGACTTCGCGGCCCGGTAGCTGCCGCTCGTTCCCGCCTCCTTGAGATGAGGCACGCATTCCGGCTGCGACGAGACTGCCACATAGACAAGATGCGCATTCGCCGCCGCGACAAGCAGCAGTCCGGCAGGAACCAGCAGCCATGCGCAAGTCCAGCGTCGGCGGCTGCTCGCGGTCCGGGCCGTCATGGCTGACCCGTCCCGAGATCATGGACATAAAGCGACAGGGTCCGGATTTCGGCATCCGTCATCCGCTCGTCCCAGGTCGGCATGTGGCCCTGCCTGCCTCCATGGACGGACGCGATGATCGTCTGCAGGTCGCCCCCGTAGACCCAGCGCGAATCCGTCAGGTCCGGAGCGCCGACCTCGCGGTTGCCTTCAGCGTTCTCGCCGTGACATGCCGCGCATGTGGTCACGAAGACCTCGCGTCCGGCTTCGATGCGCTCCAGGTTTTCCTCGGTCGAGTAATCGGGATTGCTCAGCGAATAGACATAGGCCGCGACGCTTCGAACCTGGTCCCTCTCCAGCATCCCGTCGCGTCCGAAAGCGGGCATCTGCGCGATCCTCGTGTCCGGATGGGTGGTGTTGATGCCGTAGCGCAGCGTCTGCTCGATCAGCTCGGGACCGCCGCCCCACAGCCAGTCATCATCGGTCAGGTCCGGGTAGCCGGCGCGTCCGCGACCGTCGCGCCCGTGACAGGCCGCGCAGTTGTCGCCGAAGAGCTGTCGTCCGGTGCCGCGAATGGTCCGCATCAGGGCCTCGTCGGCCAGGATGGCGTCGTAGGCCTCGGCTTCCAGACGGGTCATCCAGACCGATCGTTCTTGCTGGCCCTCGGCGACACGCTCTTCGACAGTCGTGCGCTGGTCGACGCCCAGCAGTCCCTTGGTGTAGGTCGTGCCGATCGGCCAGGCGGGCACGAAGAACCACCAGGCGATCGCCCAGAGATGGGTCACGATCAGGAACATCAGCACGCCGCGCGGGACGGGGGTGTCAAGTTCCTTGATACCGTTCCATTCGTGCCCGGTCGTTTCCCTTCCGGTGACGGGATCGCGCTCATTCACTTCCATGGCTTGTCGTCCCTGTCGAGGATGCTGGTCTTTGCCCTGTCGAAACGTTTCCGGTTCGAGGGCCAGAAGGCATAGGCGATGACGCACAGGAAGAAGCCCATCAGGTAGAACAGGCCCCAGCTTTTGGAGAAGGCGACTAGGGTTTCGTGGCTGATCTCGAACATGGCTCAGTCCTCCGCATCGGGAGCTGGTTCGGTCGCGGCCGTGTCGCGGAACGCGGCGTCGGTTAGCCTGCCAAGCACCTGCAGGTAGGCCACGAGCGCGTCCATCTCGGTAAGCCGCGTGGCGACCCCATCGAAGGCGCTCACCTGTGTTGCCTCGCCGTAGCGCTCAGTCACCCCTGAGGCAGCCTCGCTGTCGGGGGAGGCCTGGCCGTAGGCATCACGGGCCGCGTTGGCGACCATCTCGTCGGTGTAGGGCACGCCCAAGGCCTGCTGGGCCGCAAGATGCTGCCCGAGGTCGTCAGTCCTCAACACGGTGCGCGCGAGGAAGGCGTAGGCGGGCATGTTGGACTCCGGCACGACGTCGCGCGGATTGATCAGGTGGGCGACGTGCCAGAGATCGGAATACTTGCCGCCGACACGGGCAAGGTCTGGCCCTGTCCGCTTCGATCCCCAGAGCATCGGGCGATCGTACTGGGACTCGACGGCCAGCGAATAAGGTCCGTAACGCTCGACCTCGTCGCGCAACGTACGGATCATTTGGCTATGACATGCATAGCAGCCTTCACGCACATAGATGTTTCGTCCGGCCAGCTCAAGCGGCGTATAGACCCGCATGTCCGGCGCTTCCTCAACCGTTTCGTCGATGGTGAAGAGCGGCGCGATCTCGACGATGCCTCCGACGCTCGCGGCGGCGATGATGGCCAGCACGAACCCGATCGCCGAGCGCTCAAGTTTGCGGTGGAAGAGTTCAGGCATCGGTCATTCTCCCGGGGCGGCGACGGTCGCGGGCACGTCGCTCTTGTGCGGCTCCGCCAGTGGCACCGTCCGTACCGTCATCCAGATGTTGTAGCAGCAGACGACTGTTCCAATCAGGAACAGGAGGCCGCCGAAAGCGCGAGCGATGTAATATGGATACATCGCAACGAGGGAGTCGACGAAGGAGTAGGCGAGCGCGCCGTCTTCCGTGTAGGTCCGCCACATCAGCCCCTGGATTATGCCGGAGTTCCACATCGCGAAGACGTAGATGAGCGTGCCGGCGATCGCGAGCCAGAAGTGGACCTCGACGAGCCTGGCCGAATACATGCGCTCCCGGTTCCAGAGGGTCGGCACCAGCGTGTAGAACGAGCCGAACGTGATCAGCGCCACCCAGCCGAGCGCCCCCGCATGCACATGGCCCACCGTCCAGTCCGTGTAGTGGCTGAGCGCGTTTACCGGGCGGATCGCCATGAACGAGCCTTCAAAGGTCGACAGTCCGTAGAATACCGCCGCCGCCATCATGAAACGCAGCGTGGCGTCGTCGCGCACCCGGTGCCATGCGCCATTGAGCGTCAGCAGCGCGTTGCCCGCCGAAGCCCAGGACGGAACCAAAAGCATGACCGAAAAGGTCATGCCGAGCGTCTGCACCCAGTGCGGAAGCGCCGTGTAATGCAGGTGGTGGGAACCGGCCCACATGTAGAAGAAGGTGATGCCCCAGAAGCTGAGGATCGACAGGCGGTAGGAGAAGATCGGCCGCTGCGCCCGCACGGGGAGATAATAGTATAGCATGCCGAGGAAGCCTGCCGTCAGGAAGAACGCGACCGCGTTATGCCCGTACCACCACTGGACCATCGCATCCTGCACTCCCGGCCAGATCGTGTAGCTCTTGGCATGACCCCACGAGACCGGAACGGCGAGGTTGTTGACGATGTGAAGGATCGCGACGACCACGATGAAGGCCATGAAATACCAGTTCGCCACGTAGATGTGCGGCTCCCGGCGGCGTGCGATGGTGCGCAGGAAGAGGACGAAGTAGGTGATCCACACCACGACGAGCCAGAGGTCGGCATACCATTCGGCTTCGGCGTATTCCTTCGACTGGGTCACACCGAGCAGGTAGCCGGAGACGGCGAGCAGGCAGAACAGGTTGAAACCGAAGAGGACGAACCACGGGCTGAACTGTCCGGCGAGCCGCGCGCGAGACGTGCGCTGCACGACATGGAAGGACGTCGCGATCAGCGCGTTGCCGCCAAAGCCGAAGATGACCCCGGAAGTGTGCGTTGGCCGCAGCCTGCCGAAGGTCGACCATGCCGCGTCGAAGGCAAGGTCCGGCCAGGCGAGCTGGGCTGCGACCCAGACGCCCATGAACATGCCGAAGACCGCCCAAGCCATTGAGAGCACGATGCCGACCTTGATCGGGTCGTCGTAATAGGACTCCTCGCGGTCTTCGTTCGGCTCGGGCTCGTAGAAACCGGACAGGACCGGGTAGAGCAGACCTCCCGCAAAGAGGATCACCAGCAGGCCGTGAACGCCAAGCGTGTCGCTCCTGCCGAGCGCGGCCATGGCGATCCCTGCGGCGGCCAGCATGACGAGGACGACCGCCGCGTACTGCCTCTCGGTGGAACTGAGTTTCGCGATCATAACGCCCTCTGAAAGTCGATCATGCTGGCTCCGCAGTCTTGCCCATTAGTCCAAGCAGCTCGGCAAGAACTTCGCTGTTTCCGGATATGTCCGCCAGCGAATAATCGTCGAAGGCGGATAAGAACGCCTCTACTGCTTTCCTTACAACCCCCTTCAGCCGGCAGGCGGGAGTTATCGCGCAATTGCCGCCATCCGCGCGCATGCACTCAACAAGCGCGAAGCCATCTTCCATCTGCCTGACGACCTCTCCGAGATTGATCTCTTCCGGTTTCCTTGCAAGCGCGATGCCGCCAGAGCGTCCACGAACGTTCGTCAGGTAGCCGAGGCGTCCGAGCCGCAGGGCAACCTTGAGCAGATGGTTGCGGGAAATGCCGTAGCTTTCGGCGACGTCGGCGACGCGGGTCGACCCGTCTCGGTTGACCGTGAGGTAGACCAGCATGCGCAGCGCGTAGTCGGTGTGGAGGGTCAGTTTCACAGGCTGCCCGCGACTTTCTCCGGGCGGACGCGCCAACCCAGTCTGAACAACGCGACGAGCCCGACGGCCACAAGGGTAACGGCTTTGACTGCTTCGAGCACTGTATAGGCCAGATGGTGCGGCGACGGCGGCAACGGCTCGCCCGAGATGACAGCCTCGACCCGCATTTCTAGAACAGGCAGGAGCCAGAAAGCCTGGATCGAGACGACCAGGACCGCCACGGCGGTGAAGACCATCTCCGCGCGCGGCGCTCTCGGAAAGAACGTCGCTATGACGAGGAGCGCCGCCAGGCCCAACTCAATCTTTGAGAAGATGTCGAAGGTCACACGGCCTACATCGAGGGCGACATCAAGCTCAAGCGAGGGCGCCTGAAACTTGACCGGGGTCGCGAGGAAGGAAACGCCAAGGAGCATTCCAAGCCAGACGAGCGAAACGAACGCCGCAATGGCATCCGGAAAAGGATCGGTAGAGCGAGGCAACATCTCAGCCTTCCTTCGAAACCGCTCCGGCGGCGGGCAGGCGGAAGAACATGGCGAGCTGCAAGCTTCGGGCGATCCGCTCCGCGCGTTCGATGAAGACGGCAGCGAGCTCCGGCTCGCAAAGCTCGCCCGCTGTCTGCCGAAAGGTGTCGAGCCAGATCCCGAAATCTTCCTCGCGGACCTGGTTCAGTTTGAGATGAGCGGGCACGGGCCGCCCGCTGTACGAGCCGTCCTTCAGAATGACCGAACACCAGAAGTCCGTCATTTTCTCAAGATGCGGCTCCCAGGTCTCCCCGATGTGGGCGGCGAATATTGGCCCCAGGCGATCGTTTCGGCGGACGCGTCCGTAGAACTCGCGCACGAGGCGGCCGATGAACGTCCGGTCGACTTCCGGATGGACGACGGCTCTTTCCTCGGGAGGGCGTTGCAGCTGCGCGGGCGCTGGATGGGCCAATGTGGTATCTCCAATGCCACTTTCTAGCGTAGGCGCGCGGCGAATGAAAGCTCCCGGATGTCGCAGCCCGCATTATTCGTGCTCTTTGCGCCGGAACAACGATCAGCCATTCGCTGCCGGCTACGCTTCTGATTTGAGGAGACCGGCTGAAATGAAGCCTTCCGCCATAGACCCCGACATGTCGGTCGACGAGATCATGCGCCGATGGCCCGCGACAATCCGGGTCATGATCCGCCATCGGATGCTGTGCATCGGCTGCCCGATCGGCATCTTCCACACCGTGGCGGACGCGGCCGCGGCCCATGCGATCGACGAGGCCGCCTTCTCGGCCGAACTGCTCGCCGCGATGAGGTCGGACCCGTCCGCGGCGGCTCCGTCCGCTTTCGAGACGAACGCTCACAACCGCGAAGCTCGCAAAGGAGAACCATCATGCGCGTGATAGAAGCCGTCGCCGCCCGACTCGACCAGCCGGTCAAGATGGCGGGCAACCTCGGGATCGATTTGCCCTCCTCGGGCCTGTGGTCCGAGAACCAGATCCGCAACGCGATCTGGCGCTGCATCTTCTGCAGGCACGGGTCCGAATGCGCGGAGTGGGTCAATGCCGGAACGCCAGGCGTGCCGGGCTTCTGCAGGAACCGCGAGTTCTATCTCGGACGCGTCCGCGACGCAGCATAGTTTCGGCCAGGCGCCCGGGGGCTCATTTCTTGCGTCGGTTCTCGGCGACCAGCATGAGCGCGTGCGGATCGGTGACGGTCACCTTCTGGCGGCCGCTCTTCACGATGCCTTCGTCCTCCCAGGCGCTCATCAGCCTGCTGACCGTGTGTAGCGTGCTCCCCGTCATCTCCGCGATGTCCTGGCGCGTGATGGGGAAGTCGATCTCGACGCCCTCCTCGGTCTTGCGGCCGGACTGCTGGACCAGCCGCATCACCGCGCCGGCGATCCGTTGCTCCACCTGGCGCGTCGACATTTCCACCACGCGCGACTGCGTGTCCTGCAGGCGGGCGCCGATCGTCTGGTAGGCGTTCGCACCAAACGCCGGAGCGCGGGACTGCAGTCCGGGCCAAGCAGCGTTCGGCCAGCTCAGGACGACGCAGTCGACAGCGGCGACGGCAGTCGCCGGGTAGGTCACCTGCCCCATCGCGATGGCGATGCCGAACAGTTCGCCCTCGTTGATGTAGCGGGCAATAACCTGATCGCCCTCGGGCGTCGTCCTCACCACCCTGATATGGCCGGAAAGGAGCAGGAAGAACTGCGCGGCTTCCTCGTCCTGCGAAAAGACCTCAGAATCCTTCGGGAAACGCGACGAGCGCGCGGTGGCAAGGACTGCGTCGACGTCATCGCCGCTCAGTCCGGCGAAGGCGGGAAGTCCCGATACGAGCGACCTGTTGAGCGGCATGCTGGAAGTCATCCGGAAGTCGAAGCTGTTCAGGTTTCTACCCTTTGTTTGCGCTTGCGCAAACTGCCTTATGGCGTCGCGGGCTACTGGTTGGTCAACGGCAGATCAAGCCGTGTACACAAAAGGACTGGAAAAAATGAGACACATCCTCGCAGCACTTGCCCTTGGCGCGGCAATATTCGCAGTCGGCGCGGCCCAGGCTGCCGAAATCGAGGTCCTGATGCTCAACAAGGGCGCAAAGGGCATGATGGTGTTCGAGCCCGACCTCATCGTAGCGGCCCCCGGCGACACGATCCGCTTCGTGCCGACCGACAAGGGACACAACGTCGAGACAATCAAGGGCATGTTTCCGGAGGCCGCGGAGCCCTTCAAGAGCAAGCTCAACGAGGACTTCAGGATCACGCTTGATGCGGAAGGTGTCTACGGCGTGAAGTGCGCGCCGCATTATGCCATGGGCATGGTCGCGTTGATCCGCGTCGGCGAACCCGCCAATGTGGACGACGCGAAGGCCGTGAAGCAGACGGGCAAAGCCAAGGCGGTCTTCGCTGAACTCTTCGGCCAGGTGTTAGCCGCAAAATGAGAGGACAAACGTGAACCGGGACAATAGCAGCTCGGCCACTCGGGTTACGGCAAACTGGAGCGTTACCGCCTCTCGATAAGACCTCTGCCACCCGTCCGACAGCTTCAGTGATCTGTGCCACAGGGCGCGTTTTTCGAAGGAGGAACGCCGTGTGGTGGAGGACTGGCTTGCCGCCACGAAGACACTCATGGAGACCGATGCCCATGTCGGCTGAGCGTCCTGCAGTGACATTGAACGACGAGGGCGCGACAGTCGACGTCGCGACCCTCGCCGAAGGCTTGGAAATCGGTGCGGCGGATGTCGAAGCCCTTATGCGACAGGGCAGATTGACGTCGAAATTCGAGAAGGGCGTCGGCAGTGACGCGGGGCGGTGCAGGCTCACCTTCTGGCTGGACGGTAAACGGTTCCGGATCGTCGTCGACGGCCGAGGAAACGTGCTGAAGAAATTGCGAACCGATTATGGGTCCTTGGGACGGAGGTGACCGTTTCAGCAGTCACTTCGACATCGCTGCAAGATCGCTTTCACTCCACATGAACCCGTGCGGTGATCGCGCGACGCGTTCCAGCCTGTCGAATACCGATGCCTGTGGCAGCTCCTTGCCCTCCAGTTCCGGCGGCACCTTCCAGCCCGGATCGACGCCCTCCATGTTAGGAAGCTCGTGCGCGATGCCTTTGTGGCAGTCAATGCACGTCGCCTCGCCCGACAGCAGATAGCGGGTGTGGATCTCTGCAGCGCGCGGAGCCTGCTTCGACAAGTCCATTGCGACCGATGAGTGGCAGTTGCGGCATTCCAGGCTGTCGTTGGCTTTCAGCCGCGCCCATTCGTGCTTTGCCAGCCGCAATCTCTGGTCCAGGAACTTCTGGCGTGTGTTGATGGTGCCGAAAATCTTGCCCCAAACCTCCTTGGAGGCTTGCATCTTGCGGGCGATCTTGTCTGTCCATTCATGCGGAACGTGGCAATCCGGGCAGGAGGCGCGAACGCCTGACCGATTCGAGAAGTGCACGGTCCGTGTCATCTCCTCGTAGACGTTGGCTTCCATCTCGTGACACGAGATGCAAAACTGCTCGGTGTTGGTCACTTCGAGCGCGGTATTGAACGCGCCCCAGAAGATCACGCCCCCGAGGAACCCGCCGAGCGTCAGGAAGCCGAGGCTGAGCGTCGCCGCTGGCGTCGAGACGATCCGCCAGGCCCAGAGTGCGGCCGCCTTGATGCGCGCCCACATCTATTGGTCTCCGGCGTGGCCTACGCCAAGCTCGCTCATGTCGACGAAGGTGTTGCCGACGAGCGGCGCCGTGTCGGCCTGGGGTACGTGGCAGGCGGTACAGAAGTAGCGCCTGGGCGACACGTCGGCCAGCATCTGGCCCTCACGCGTCATGTAGTGGGTGACGCTGATCATCGGCGCGCCGGAGCCTTCCGTGAACTCGCGCTTGTGGCACGACATGCAGCGGTTGGCATTCACCGAAAGCTGGTAGCCCTCGATCGAGTGCGGGATGATCGGCGGCTGCTCGGGATAGGCGCGCATCTTGCGGATGTCGTCGACGATCCAGCGCGGGATCGGATCGGCGGGCAGGTTCTCCATGGCCTGCCCGGCGCCCGTCAGCGGCGGCACGATCTCGGCCGACATCTGTGCAAGCGCGGCCGTGCCCGCGAGCGCAACCAGCCCGAAGGCGATGAAGAGGCGCGCGCGGCGCGTCACGCGGGGACGATCTTGACCGCGCATTTCTTGAAATCCGTCTGTTTCGAGATGGGATCGGTCGCGTCGAGAGTGACCTTGTTGATGAGCTTGCTGGCGTCGAACCAGGGCACGAACACCACGCCGCGCGGCATGCGGTTGCGCCCGCGGGTCTCGACCCGGACCCGCAGTTCACCGCGCCGGGAGACGACCCGCACCTCCGCGCCCTGATTGATGCCGCGTCGTCGCGCGTCGTCGGCGTTCATGAAGCAGACCGCGCCGGGAAAAGCCTTGTAGAGTTCCGGCACACGCATCGTCATCGAACCCGAGTGCCAGTGTTCGAGCACCCGGCCCGTCACCAGCCAGATGTCGTATTCGTCGTCCGGCGATTCCGCAGGAGGCTCGTAGGGAACTGCGAGGATCACCGCCTTGCCGTCGGGCCTGCCGTAGAAGCGCACGCCTTCGCCCGGCTTCACGTAGGGGTCGAGTCCCTCGCGGTAACGCCACTTCGTCTCCCTGCCGTCGACGACGGGCCATCTGAGACCGCGGTTGACGTGATAGTCATCGTAGGGAGCGAGGTCGTGTGCATGTCCTCGCCCGAACTCCGCATATTCCTCGAACAGACCCTTCTGCAGGTAGAAGCCGTATTCGCGGCTCTCCCTGTTCTCGTATTCCGCGTCGAGATCGGCGAGCGGAAAGCGGTCGACCTTGCCGTTCCTGAACAGCACATCGAACAGCGTCTTGCCCTTGTATTCCGGATGCGCGTCCAGGAGGGACGCAGGCCAGACCTCCTCGGTCGTAAAGCGCTTCGAGAACTCCGTCAGCTGCCAGAGGTCGGAACGGGCCTCGCCGGGCGCGTTCACCAGCTGCCGCCATACATGCGTGCGGCGCTCGGCGTTGCCGTAGGCGCCTTCCTTCTCCACCCACATCGCGGCGGGCAGGATCACGTCGGCCGCCAGCGCTGTCACCGTCGGATAGGCGTCGGAGACCACGACGAAGTTGTCGGGATGGCGGTAGCCAGGATAGGTCTCGTTCGAATTGTTGGGCGCCGCCTGGACGTTGTTGTTGACCTGCACCCAGTAGAAGTTGAGCTTGCCGTCCTTGAGCATCCGGTCCTGCTGGACCGCGTGGAAGCCGACCTTATCGGGCAGCAGTCCATGCGGCAGCCGCCAGATTTCTTCCGCATGCTCGCGATGCTCGGGATTGGTGACCACCATGTCGGCGGGCAGCCGGTGCGCGAAGGTGCCAACCTCGCGCGCCGTCCCGCAGGCCGACGGCTGGCCCGTCAGCGAGAACGGGCTGTTGCCTGGTTCGGAGATTTTTCCGGTCAGGAGGTGGATGTTATAGACCATCTGATTGGCCCACACGCCGCGGACGTGCTGGTTGAAGCCCATCGTCCAGAGCGACATCACCTTGACGCCGGGATCGGCGTAGAGTTCGGCGAGTTGTTCCAAAAAGCCGGGTTCCACTCCGGACAGTTCCGAGACCATATCGAGCGTGTATTCGGAAACCAGCGCCTTGAACGCCTCGAAGTCGATCGGCTCCATCTTCCCCGGATCGGCAGCACCCTTGGCGGCCATCTCCACCGGATTGTCGGGCCGGAGACCATACCCGATGTCGGCCGCCCCGCTCATGAAAACCGCATGGTCGCGGACAAACGCCTCGTTCACCCGGCCCGTCTGGATGATGTGGTTGGCGATGTAATTCAGGATCGCCAGATCCGTCCCGGGCTTGAACACGATCGGAATGTCGGCCAGGTCCATCGAGCGGTGCGTAAAGGTCGACAGCACCGCGCAGCGGACATGAGGATGGCCCAGCCTGCGGTCCGCCAGCCGCGTCCACAAGATTGGGTGCATCTCGGCCATGTTCGAACCCCAAAGCACGAAGGCGTCAGCGTGCTCGAAGTCGTCATAGCAGCCCATCGGCTCGTCCATGCCGAAGGTCCGCATGAAGGCGACGGCCGCCGACGCCATGCAGTGGCGGGCGTTGGGATCGAGGTTGTTGGTCCGGAAGCCCGCCCGCATCAGCTTTGTGGCCGCATAGCCCTCGAAGATCGTCCACTGGCCGGAGCCGAACATGCCGACGGCTTCGGGGCCCTTCTCGCGCAACGTCGCCTTGCACTTCTGCGCCATCACGTCGAAGGCCTCGTCCCACGACACCGGCTCGAACTCACCGTCCTTGTCGTAGACCCCGCCGGACTTGCGCATCAGCGGCGTGGTCAGACGGTCCTGGCCGTACATGATCTTGGAGAGGAAGTAGCCCTTGACACAGTTGAGGCCGCGGTTGACTTCGGCCTGCATGTCGCCGTGCGTGGCGACGACATGGCCATCCTTGACGCCGACCATCACCCCGCAGCCGGTGCCGCAGAAGCGACAGGGTGCTTTCGACCATTTGATCTCCAGCGAGTCCACGCCGCCGGGAACGGGCTGAGCAGCGGCAGGCAGCGCGACGCTCGCCGAGGCAGCCGCAAGAGCTGCGGCATGAGCCTTCAGGAGATCGCGTCGGTTGATGGCAGCCGTCATGAGCTCGTCCCTCGGTCTTCAGCGTGTTCGAACACCATGTTGGCGGCAAGCACGCCGTCCATCACCGAAATCGCCGTCAACGTCTGCCCCAGCATGCCGCTGGTCGGGCCTTCGATGGTGATGACGATCCGGCTTCCTTCGCCGGCGTGGACCTCGACGCCGGGCATCGTCGCGAGCCGTTCCGAAACGTCCTTGCGTCGCTCAGGCAGTGCCAGCACGACGGCGCTCGATATATGGTGTTGATCGCCGGAGCCGGCCGTCAGAAGGTCTCTGCGTGTGATCGCGCGCATATTTCAGCCTCCCGGAGGCCCAGGCGGGCCGAATACGATCTGATACATCCAGACGAGAAAGCCGTAGCCGCCCACGACGCCAACGGCGACGACGGGCCAGATGCCGAATGCCAGGACCAGAAAGGTCAGCAACTCTCGTCGCCGCGTCTTCTCGGGCGGGAGATCCGTTGGTGCGGTTGCCTCTCGGCTGTCCTGCGTCATGACCTTCTCATCATGGGCCTGGGACTTGGCAATTTTGCCAGAATAGGCAGAATTCTAACCGGCACCTTCTGGTTGTCCACCCCTGTTCTCTGTACAGACTCGCTACGAGGGTTTTAAGCACCAGCGCGCCTCGACCAGAGAATCGGCGCGTAGCGGACCGCGAAGAGCAGGAAGGCCCCGGCCCAGAGCGCGCCGCCACAGGCAAGCACATGGGTGTACCAGTCCCCGGCGAACGGGGCAGCGACCCGCAACAAGGCCCCCGCCGAGACCATGGCGTACATGGCGACGAGGAACCGGTCGGCGACGATCACCCTTCCCGTGTGGCCGAGGCTCGCCCGTGTCATTACGGCGAGCGTCATGGTTCCCACGGCCCCTGCGGTCAAAGCGTGCAAGGCGGACGAGTGCGGAACCGCATCGGGCAGCATGATCGCGAGACCGAGCAGCGCCAAGGAGGCGGCGAGCCATCCGTAGCCGACATGGAGCACGAGCAGGATCGGCTCGCGCATCGTCGACAGGCCGTGCCAGTGCGACAGGCGCGCCGCGAGCAGCGTTCCCGCGACGACCAGGAAGGTACCGACAAAGGCGCTGCCGGGCGTTACGACCCACCCGCCCATCCCGGCGGCGGTTGCGGCAAGCGCTGCCTTGTCGAGCGTGCCAAAGGGCGCGGGAAGCGCGATAGAACCTTCCTTGGCGAGCCAGTTCCGGGTGAAGCTCGGCACGATGCGCCCGCCGATCAGCGCGACAAGCATCCCGGCAACGGCCAAGGCGAGACGCTGGCCGAGATCGTGGTTTAGCAATCCGGCGCTGGCCAGATGGTCGGCCGCGTTGGCAATGCCGAACAGCGTGATCATCACGGCTACTGGGACGTTCTTCCAGTTCCTGCCCGCGAAAACCTCGCGCCAGACCGCGAAGGCGAGCGAGGCCGGAAACGCCAGGTCGACGGCCATGGCGAGCCACGGATCAGGCGAAGCCAGGCACGCCACCCGCCCCGCAAGCCACAGCCCGACGAGGGCGGCGAGCGGCAGCCCGCTCAGCGGGAGCCGCCCCGTCCAGTTGGGAATCGCTGTGAGGATGAAGCCCGCGATGACGGCTGACAGGTAGCCGAACAGCATTTCGTGGGCATGCCAGTTTATGCCACTGAACGGTCCGCCGATCTCAAAGCCGCCGAAGTAGACCCCGAGCCAGACAGGAATTGCCAGGCCCGCGTGAAGCGCTGCGAGAAAGAAGAACGGCCGAAAGCCGTAGTGGAGGATCGGCGGCATCGCCCGGATCCGGCCCCTGCCGTCCCTGGACACGTCACCCGACTTCAGTGCAGCCCTCGGAACCGAACGGTCGGAAACGCTTGCCGTGCCCATCACGCGTTCCCCTGTCCGGCGGCCCTGACGGCCGCAGTCGCTCCGTAGGCAGCGAAATCGGCGACGTCCTGGAACAAACCCGCTATCTCGTGGAACGCGCTGCGGTCCGGTTCATCCGGCATGAGCTCGTCCAGTTCCCCCAGCAGGGCAAGCACGATCACGATCGCGTCGCGCATCTTCCTCGCGTCGGCGAGACCGCCCGCACGCCGCACGAGGTCTTCTTCCAAACCGGCCCGGTCAAGCACGTCGTTGGCAGCCTCGCGGCAGTTGCAGTCGAGGCCTGCCTCGGCGATACTTCGCCGCAGCCGCTCGACGACCAATTCTGTCCCTTCGATAGCGGACAGTCCAAGTGTTGTGTGTGACCTTGTTGATCGGGACATGTGTCCATCTCCAAAGCGAAAGCCGGACGACAGGATAGTCGCCCGGCATCAAGGTAGGCGCCACGGCTAGTCGGCGAGCAGGCCCAGCTTCTCATCCACACCTTCACGGAAGAGGTCGGGCTGCTCGGGGCCTTCAACGATCAGCTTGCCAATCAGGCCGCGATTAACGCGGGACAATGCATGGTCGACCAGGAGATACTCACCGGGCACCTCGACTTTGAAATCGACGGCCGCGGCGCCGCCCGGAGGCACACTGATGGTCTGCACGTCGGGCAGAACGTCTCCCGTCAGCGAGCCAAGATTGTAGACCTTGTCGAATATCTCGCCGATAACGTGGAAGCTGGAGGTCTTATTCGGACCGCCGACCCCAAAGTAGATGCGAACGGTTTCGCCTACCTTCGCCTGCAGTGCGTTATTGCCGGTCAGCGCCTCGGCTGCTCCATTGAACACGTAGTATTCCGGCTGCTCGTTCATCAGCTTGTCATAGCTCTCGGTCAGCTGGCCGGATGTTCCAAAAGCCTCCTCGGTGTAGAGTTCGCCCTGCATGACGTAGAACTCGTGATCGACCGCAGGAAGGCCGCCTTCCGGTTCGACCAGAATGAGGCCGTACATGCCGTTGGCAATGTGCTGCGCGGCTGGGCCGACCGCACAGTGATAGACATACAGCCCAGCGTTCAGCGCCTTGAAGGTGAATCCCTTTGTTTCGCCAGGCGCTGCCAGCGTAGCATGGCCACCACCATGCAGTCCGGTGACCGCGTGGAAGTCAACATTATGCATTGCCATGCTGTCTTCGTGGTTCTCCAGGACGACTTCAACCGTGTCGCCAACGCGCACTCTCACGAGTGGGCCGGGGACCTTCCGGTTGAAGGTCCAGTAGTGATATGTGGTGCCGTCCGCCAGTTGGCCGATGACCTCCACCGTCTCAAGGCCTACCCGAACGGTCTCAGCACCACGCTCCCCGATTGCGGTTGGTAGATCGTTTGCCCGGCGTACGATGTCCAGCGGCGCTTCATGGGTGCCGAGCTCGGCCATGTGCTGATGTGCTGTTTCCGTGGCCGCAGCGCCAGCAAGTCCGAATCCGACAGCGATAGCGATAGCGGCCGCAGTCGTAAAAAGCTTGGTCGGGATGTTCATGACACGGTCCTTTCTGACCTCTTGTTCATGAGACATGTCTATGCCGGCCAAGGGGATCCTTCTTTGCGCAGCGACAAAGAGACAGACGATTTGAGCTGAGGTGCGCTTTGTCCTCAGTCGCGCGGGCAGCGCCGAACAGCTGCGATCGTGCCGTCGAAGGCAAAGCGCCGACATGGCGCGTTTTCATCCCAACCCCACGAGTGTCTGCACCTGCGGCCAACGGATGTCGCCATAACCATCAAGCAGATAAAAAAGCGCATTCTCGCAATCCTGCGACACCGCTCATAGCCCTTGGCTGTTCGTCCGGCCTGCACCCACAAGCCAACCATATCACCCCGTACTCGCGGTCCAGATCGCTCGACATCGTGCCTGGATCGCTCTCACGCAACACCGCGATGACCCGGCGGGAATCGCTTTTTCGACTACAAAGCCGGTGCGGATGATGATGAGCCCGGCTTCCGCCTGGGAGAAGAGCCTTCGTCACCGACGAATATGTCGGACTCGGCCACCGCGACAAATGCACACGTTTCGGGTCGCGCGAGTTGAGCAGCCTTAACGGCGCAACATTCTGGTGAACTAAGCTTGCTTTTGAAGAAGGGACTGTCCGAATTGACTGATATATCCCAATTCCTTGTCAGCCATTGTCGCCATATCAAGAGTGCCTTGGTCGCTGTCGGCCGGCTCCCACACCGATTAAGTGATCACGCTCCCGACGGATGCGCTTCAGCGCCATTGATGGGAGTTGTCATGTTGTTCTAAGCACCCATAAATGGCTCTATGATCGACAGCATATTCTACGAGATTGCCCTACTGGTGCTGATGGCTGCGGCGCTCGGCCTCGCCGGGCTCGTACTGCGCCAACCGCTCGTTGTGGCCTTCATCGCTGTCGGCATCGTCGCAGGACCCGATTTCCTCGGGCTCGTCACCTCGACCGAGTTCATCGATACGCTGAGCCAGATCTCGATTGCGGTCCTGCTGTTCCTTGTCGGGCTCAAGCTTGATCTCGCCCTGGTCAGGAGCCTCGGCAAGGTCGCAGTGGCGACTGGGCTGGGACAGGTCACCTTTACCGCCTTCTTCGGCTTCCTGATATGCCTTCTCCTCGGCATCGACTGGCTGACGAGCCTCTATGTCGCCGTGGCGCTGACCTTTTCCTCCACGATCATCATCGTGAAGCTCCTGTCGGACAAACAGGAGATTAGCGCGCTTCACGGTAAGATCGCGCTCGGCTTCCTGATCGTGCAGGACCTGTCGTGGTCCTCGCAATGGCGCTCCTATCGGCCATCGGCATGGGAACCGGCGCGGAGCAAGGATCGCCTGCCGACATTCTCGTTGTCCTTGGAGGCGGGATCGGACTGGTCGCCGCGGTCGTCCTTTTCATCCGGTTCGGGGCGACGCCGCTTCTCGATCTCATGTCGCGGTCGCCCGAACTGCTTGTAATCTTCGCGGTCGGCTGGGCGGCAGGCTTGGCGGCGACCGCCGATGCGATCGGGCTCGGAAAGGAACTCGGCGGACTGCTCGCGGGAATGTCGCTCGCCTCGACACAATATCGCGATGCCATCAATTCGCGCCTGTCGAGCCTGCGCGACTTCCTGCTCCTGTTCTTCTTCATACATCTTGGGGCGTCGCTGTCGCTCAACAGCCTTGGCGGACAAATCGTGCCTGCGGTCTTCCTGTCGCTGTTTGTGCTGATCGGCAATCCGCTGATCGTGCTGGCGATCATGGGGGCGCTCGGCTATCGCAAGCGTACGGGTTTTCTCGCCGGGCTAACGGTCGCGCAGATATCAGAATTTTCCCTGATCTTTATGGCGATGGGGCTCTCGCTCGGCCACGTCACGCAAGAAGCGCTCGGGCTCGTGACGCTGGTCGGGCTCGTGACCATCGCGGCGTCGGTCTACATGATCACATGGTCCCATCGCCTCTACGGCATCTTCGAACCGTGTCTCGGTATGTTCGAGCGGCGCATGCCCTATCGCGAGATCGATACCGACACTGCGCCTACGGCCAACCATGACTTCGTTGTCTTCGGGCTCGGTCGATATGGAAGCCGCATCGGGCAGCGGCTTCAGGAATTGGGCCACCACCCGCTCGGCGTGGATTTCGACCCCGAAGCAGTGGCTTCCTGGCGGCGCCTTGGCCTGCATGCCGAATATGGCGATGCTACCGATCCCGACTTCCTGGCTCATCTTGATCTCAAGCATGTCCGCGCGGTCGTGAGCGCGGTGCCGCGGGAACGCGGGCCGCTAACCGAAGCCGATCCGCAGCTGGCGCTCCTGCACGGCCTGAAGTCAGCGGGCTACCGGGGCAAGGTGTTCTTGTCGGTTGGGACGATGGCCGATACAGACGATCTCATGCGCCGCGGCGCGAGTGTCATCCTGCGCCCGTTTGACGACGCCGGAGATTACGCCGTTAGGCAGTTGGTTGGGGCATCATGAAGTGCATAGCGCCTTGCGCGAGCGCGGTGGTGCAATCTAGCTCGGGATCAGCAGAAAGGATTTAGCCATGGCCAAAGCGCCGATTTCCAATGATCAGAAGACCTACGAACTCGAGCTGACCGCTAACGTCGTGTCGGCTTACGTCGCTAACAACGCGGTCCCCTTGGCTGATCTGCCCAACCTGATCAGCAGCGTAGCAAACGCACTGCGGAGCGTCAGTGGGGGCAGTGTGGAGAGCGCACCTGAAGCTAAACAGGAACCTGCTGTGCCGATCAAAAAGTCCGTGACGCCCGACTACATCATCAGCCTTGAGGACGGGAAGAAGTTCAAGTCGCTCAAGCGGACGCTGGCAACGCGCTACGGTCTCACCCCCGATCAGTACCGTGCGAAGTGGGGCCGGCCGCACGACTATCCGATGGTTGCTCCAAACTATGCGGCCGCCCGTTCCGCGCTGGCGAAGAACATTGGCCTGGGTCGCAAGCCGAAGGAAGAGCCTGCGCCTGCGAAGGCGAAGCGCGGCCGGAACAAGTCGGCAGCAGGCTGATCGACAATGCGGTGATCGCGCCTTAATGAGGGCGCGAATCCAGTAGGAAGACAACAAGGGCGGCAGCGCGAGCGCTGCTGATCAAGGGATGGACCAGCAATATCGCGCTCTCTTGATTTTTGCGGTGATATTCCTCAGCGCAGCTGTAGCCTACTTTGCCATCCGAGGCTTGATGTAGGTGGAGTGCAGAGGAAAGGTTGGCGCGATCGGCAACAAGCGTGCTGGTTCACGCCAGTCGCGGAGGTCGGACCGCTATGGTTGCCGATCGTCCGCGTTAAATCGAGTCGCAAAATGCGCCTCGATGCCGCAAGCGACTATAGCCCAAAGGCCACAAACCCGCGCTCGTCGCGCTCGGCCGTAAGCTGCCATTCCGCTCGGTCTCATCGGGCAAAGTTGCCCGTCAGTTTAACACCCCATAGCGGACTTTCGCCTCCCTGGCGTGAGTTCCTGAAAGCTGCCACTAGGCGGCGCCAGCTTCCACGGCTGCCGCTGACCTGACGTCGCTGCGGGTCCGGTTGCGACCTGCGCTCTTGGCTTCGTAGAGCAGCTTGTCGGCGCGATCATAAACGGCGTCGAAATCCTCAACCCCGTGGCAAATTGCGATGCCCATGCTGGCGGTGACAGGTCGCTGAAGACCCGGTACTTCGTGGGCGACAATGGTCGAGATCGATTTGCGTCGACGCTCTGCCTGGAGAACGGCGTCACCGCCGCGTATGAGAAGCATGAATTCCTCACCCCCTAGGCGGTATGCCCGAACATTCGAACTGGGCTGAAGGCCTTTGGCCACGGCTTGGAGAACCGCGTCGCCGACCGAATGGCCGCTCGTGTCATTGATCAACTTGAAATGGTCCAAGTCTACTACTGCCAGCGTATCAAATCCTTCAGCGCGAAGTTGCCCGAACTGCCCTTCCATGGCTCGCCGGTTGAGCAATCCGGTCAGCGGGTCGGTTTCGGAAAGCCTTTCGAGGACATCAGCCTGATCTATCGCACGGTCGCGTTCGCGCCTGATGGTCATGAGGCGGTCGGCGACGCCAAGCGTCGTGAAAAAGACTTCGCATGCGCAACCGACATAAAACATCAACATTGCATCGGCGCTGTCGAGCCAGGGAACCACGCCCGTGCCGAGGCGGATGAGGCCGACCAGAATCATGGGAGCGTATCCAGCTGCCTGGAACCGCGCGGCAATGCTGCCGCGGCGCAATCCATCGACAGCCGCCATCAGAAAGATGAGCAGGATAGGTGCGAAAGCTGCCGTATACACGCTCGACTGGATAGGGCGCATGACAAACGGAAAGGCCGCGTGGAATGTGCTCAGGAGCAATGCCAACACGGCGCAATAGGGCAGCAGTCGCCGCAGCAGCGGATGCATGAGGCCAGGCTCGATGAAACTGTGGGTGAACATTAGGCCGGACGCGATCGTGGCCCCGAAGACGAGGGTGGTGATCCAGCTCAACGTCATGGCACGCGGCTCGAAAAAGACGACCGAAAGCCCGGAAGAAGCCAGGATGGTTGCCAGCAACGACAGCGTGAGAGCCGAATGCCAGAGAACGAACGGCTCACGTAGGATTCGGTAGAACGCCGCGTTGAAGATCAAGGGCATCACGAGCATGCCTGTGAGCCCAGCCAGAACGAGCAGATATCTCATGTAGCCGCTTGCGTCAGCCGCACCCAGCGGTGCCAGATATGCCCGTTCCAGCGTCATTTTGTGGCTCGGGAGGTCAATGGCGACAATGACCTGCCGCGTCTCGTGCGTCACCCCGGGCAGGGGTGCTTCGAAATATCCGCCGAGCATTGAGCTGGACAAGTCACCGGCGGGCATAGAAACGCTGCGAACCGCGCCGTCACTGTCGATGGCCAACATATGCAGCGCCCCGAGGGCACTCCGCCTTGAGAGGAAATATCGAGGGAGAATGTCGTCCGGGCCGATGTCGAAGAGAAGTAGCACGCGCTCGGCCTCGATAGAGACAGCTCGATCCGAGCAAGACCACTGCTGGGCGGAACGCGCTGTTGCCACCACGTCTTCAGCAATGCTGCCCGACGCCCAACAAGAACTCTGAATGTCGCGTGAGCCGGCCGTGTCCGCTGATCCGGCGCTGACGATAGCCAGCACCACCAGGAGCAAAGAAGCCAACAGAAAACTTGTCGGGAGGCCACGTCGGAACATGCGTCGACGCTAGGGCCGGAAGCTTTTTTTCTCGTTAAGCGCCGCATATGAACGCCTGCTATAGGCGAGAGGCGCACCCACTCAAGTGGCCGGCATGACCGTGGTGAGGTCCTAGTGCGGCCCCACTCGAAAATACTTCATTGCTCGCTCACGCTCGGTCCGGAAGCTCGCGGCGCTGACGCGAGGATCGGACCGATGACCGGGAAGACGATGATGACGGAACAGCTGATCGCCAGCCTTGCCAAGGCCCCTCCCCTGCGTCCCCCCGCTCTGGGCCCGATGGTGCTGATGGTCACGGCAATGACAGGTTTGGGCATTGGCGTCTGGATCGCTATCATGGGCCTGTGGCCGGACCTCGGCAGCGCGCTCGTCCAGCCCGTGGTAGATATTCTGCAGCTTTCGAAGCGCCCGCACCCTTACCTACGCATTAGCCAATGAAGTCGATGAGCCCACTGGCGCGGCGAGCCCGAGCATCGGCTGAGGGCCGGTTCCGGGCCGACCGGAACCTTCAACATTCGGCGAAAAGCCGCTGGTCTGCGCCTCACCCCAAGGCAGGCGTTCGCCTCAATTCCCGACCATAAATCAGTTTTCTGCTTCGGCTGCGGAGCACCCCTGGGGTGGAGGCCCCTTACGGCAGCATGCGACGATGTATGCCAAAGGACGTCGGGCAAGCGGCTGCGATACGAAGTGCGGCTGATCGCGCTGGCTTTCGTAAAGCCGCTCGGAATCGAACATGGTGAACGCGGTCTTCGCTCTCCGCGCAAAAAGGCTTGCGTCAACAGCCATGTAAGGCATCGAGAAGCGGACGAACTCCTGCCTTTCTCCGGTGGTCGAATCGCCGGCAATGACCAGATCGAACTATTCGCCGGGGTATCAGGAGTGAGGCCGGGAAATCGGGCCTCGTCGGCAACCTGGACGCAGCGATCGCCGGGCGCAAATGGCCCGGTGGATTTCCATCAGCTTGCCGTCAGTCCCGTCGACCCCGAAATCATCTATGGCGCCTACGGAGCGCTCCA
>NZ_VSZS01000052.1 GCF_008180155.1 Neoaquamicrobium microcysteis
AGCTTCGCGACGATCTCTTCGGGCTTGTGCTTCTTCTGGGGCATTCCAACGTCCTCTCTATCGGCCAAATAGCCTACTTCAGGGAGGACCACTTTTCAGGAGGCAGGCCAAGTGGCTATCTGGGCGATGTCGGCGTTCCCTATTCGGGACCAGGAGATTTCTGCGCTTGGTTCGAGGCCTATCTCGGCGGGCGCTGGTACACCTTTGACGCGCGCTACAACACGCCGAGGATCGGCCGCGTTCTGATGGTCCGCGGCCGCGACGCCGCCGATGGCGCCATGATCACATCCTTCGGTTCCTATGATCTGAAGGCATTCAGGGTCTGGACCGACGAGGTGCCCAGCACGCTGACCGATGGCGAGGTGACCTGCCTGCTGACGACGCGCCCGGAGACCGAGGCATTGACACTGGCGCCTACACCGTGAGTGCGGGTCCCACTCTGGACTCTCAACATGCCGCTGGACACGTTGCCAATGCAATGCCCGCTGAAAGGCGGGTCGCGTTAGGTCAAGCGCGAAACCACCCGCAGGTCACGGTAGGAGCGAGGTTGTGCTGCCGGGCCCCGACTAAACAATTCCTACCGGAAATCAGCGGCGGTCAGCGTATATGAGGGCTGCCGGCGATGGGAGTAAGCCTTACGTGCGACGTCGTGGATCGAACCGCGTGCTCCGTCGAAAGCCGTGAGGATATCCGCACGACACAGTTCCGTACCGCCCGGCCGAACCAATGCAGTCGCTTCGACAAAGAACGGCACCTCGAACATGCCGTCATGGCCGATAAAGCGGACGGCGTTTCGAACCTCGTCAAAGCTGCGGCTCGGGTTGGGAAACTCCAAAGTCACTGTCGGCCAACCTTCGTCCTGTGTGGATCGCGACGCCCGCGCGCCGTTAGGCTGCCCCGATCCTTGATATATCCGCCATTCCGACGATTCATGGAAAGCATGCCGTCGGTTGCGACCGAGCGGCTGAGGCCGATCATTTCCATCCCTTCCCGGGCGGCTGGAACGCCGGTGAAGACATGGTAGATGGTCCAGGACCGGTCGGCTTCGATGCGGCGCCCATACTGTTCGTCGCCTGCTGTGCGGACAGAACCACTCTCTTCAATGTCCCAGACGCCGATCGCGCGGTCGTGCCGCTCCCGTTCGGTTTCAACTACGGAACGGGTCATGATCGTGGCCTTTCTTGGTTACGTCGACATCAATGATGCCGGAGAACAGCGCGTTGCCGGATAGGTCGGTGATCGCGATGGCGTCGGGCCGTTGAGGCATGTCGAGCTTCTGAGACAGCAGGTGCGCGATCTCAATGGCATTAGCGAGATCGACGGCTTCAACCGCCTCGCGGCCGACGACGGCATGGGCGTCGTCCATCTCCCGCGTGCGGTAAAACTGGATGACAACTTTCATGGCACCCATTGCTCTTTCAGCCGCAGCAGCACTGCCTCAATGCTTGCCTTTGCCGTGTGATACGTTGGCATTTGCAGCGACCTTGATCTGGTTGCCGAAGGTGCTTTCAGGCTTCGGTGGTGCATTCTCCTGCTTCGGCTTTCTGATTTCGCGATTGCTTCGTTTCTGGCCTTTAGCCATGTCCGAACGTCCTTTTGATGAGAGTTGCGCCACTGCTGGACTGCGACATGTCGACCAGCTCGAGGTTGTCCTGGGTCGTCACACGCTCATGACGTTCGTCGTCGTTGCGGATGCGATATTGCAGCGAATCTCCCCGTGCCGGCAGCGTCCCGGTGATGCGGTAGATTTCCGCGGGCACAACTGGCCTCACGAAACCGCCCTTGAGCCGGACAGCCTGTCCGATCGCGAAGAGATGAGCAGGAACATCGGGCCTGGCGGGACGAATCGTGCGTAGGATTGGGTTGGTCGACATCATGATTGTTGTTGATCCTTTTCGAGAGCGGCGGCGAGATCAGCAGGATCGATCGGCGCCATCTGATATGTCTGGCCATCAATGCCGATGGCTGGCAGGTGGATGAAGGCGCCCACACGTCTCCAGGCAAGGCGGGAAGATACCTCGAGAAGCTCCTCATCCTGGTCCACGCGATAGTCGCCAGCAGGCTGCGCGAAGTCGAAGCCCGGCAGCATGAAGGGTGCGCAGAAGCGAACGATCGTCTGCGTGGTGCGCGTTGTCATGTTTCCATACCTCCACAGAAGCACGCGAGTGCGCCTCCTGCATCATTCCCATTCGAACCGGAACGAACTTCCGTGCTGCCAGTACATCCGTGGTCAGCGGCGGATTCATTCCACGGTTCGAACGGAGCGATATGCGCGCCGGGTTGGCGCGTGATGCATTCGCTATCGAAAATCCGGTGGTAAATGGCGGGGTCTCTGACACCGCAAGAAGCCAAGTCGGCCAAATCAACGAAGTTTATATATGCGGCTTATCAGCCGCCTTGGCAAGGACCACGCCGAATATTAGTTTTTGAAACTGATTAATGGATCCTACTTAAAAATAAAACCCATCCTCAAAGCAGGAAATACGTATTGAAAACAACAAATATCGGGTCGATAGCGACGATTTAAATTTTCCTGCGAACGGGCTTTTGATAAAATTACATTTAGCACTCCTGTCATTCGAGTGCCAAAGGCGCTATGTATCTGGGGTGGCCTCCCTATGCGCCGGCCTCAGAAAGAATTCTCATGAAGTTCCGTCCGCTCCACGACCGCGTCGTCATCCGACGTGCGGAAGGCGATCTCAAATCCAAAGGCGGGATCATCATTCCCGAGACCGCGAAAGAAAAGCCGCAGGAAGGCGAGGTCATCGCCGTCGGCCCGGGTTCGCGCGACGAAAGCGGCAAGCTGATTCCTCTCGACGTCAAGGCGGGCGACGCGATCCTCTTCGGCAAATGGTCCGGGACCGAGGTGAAGATTGATGGCGAGGACCTCCTGATCATGAAGCAGAGCGACATCATGGGCATCGTCGAGAGGACCGCAACGGCCGACAGGAAGGCCGCCTGATCTCCGATCCCGCCTCTCAAGATCGAACTGGACGAACGTCATGTCTGCCAAGGAAATCAAGTTCTCCACCGATGCGCGCGACCGCTTGCTGCGCGGCGTCGAATTACTCAACAACGCCGTGAAGGTGACGCTTGGTCCGAAGGGGCGCAACGTCGTCATCGACAAGGCCTATGGCGCGCCGCGCATCACCAAGGACGGCGTCACTGTCGCCAAGGAAATCGAGCTTTCCGACAAGTTCGAGAACATGGGCGCGCAGATGGTGCGCGAAGTGGCCTCGAAGACCAACGACCTTGCAGGCGATGGCACCACGACCGCAACCGTGCTCGCAGCTTCGATCCTGCGCGAGGGGGCAAAGCTGGTCGCTGCCGGGATGAACCCGATGGACCTGAAACGCGGTATCGATCTGGGCGTGGCGGCCGTCGTTAAGGAAATTCAGGCACAAGCCAGAAAAGTCAAATCGTCGGCTGAGATCGCGCAGGTCGGTACGATTGCGGCCAATGGCGATGCATCGATCGGCGAGATGATCGCCAGGGCTATGGACAAGGTCGGCAATGAGGGTGTGATCACCGTCGAGGAAGCGAAGTCGGCGGTAACCGAACTCGATGTGGTTGAAGGCATGCAGTTCGATCGCGGCTATCTCTCGCCCTATTTCGTGACCAACCCCGAGAAGATGCGCGTGGAGTTTGACGATTGCCACATCCTCATCCACGAGAAGAAGCTCGGCAATCTTCAGGCCATACTGCCGATCCTCGAAGTGGTGGTCCAAAGCGGCAAGCCACTACTGATCATCTCGGAGGACGTCGAGGGCGAGGCGCTCGCCACACTGGTCGTCAACAAGTTGCGCGGAGGCCTGAAGGTCGCCGCTGTCAAGGCTCCGGGCTTTGGCGACCGCCGCAAGGCCATGCTCGAGGACATCGTCGTGCTGACCGCCGGCCAGATGATCTCGGAGGACCTCGGCATCAAGCTTGAGAACGTCACGCTCGACATGCTCGGCCGAGCCAAGCGCGTGGTCATCGACAAGGACACGACCACGCTGATTGATGGCGCCGGCGACGAGGTCGGCATCGCCGCCCGCATTGCCCAGATCAAGGCGCAGATCGAGGAAACGACCTCCGACTATGACAAAGAGAAGCTCCGGGAGCGGCTAGCCAAAATCGCCGGTGGCGTCGCGGTGATCCGCGTTGGCGGCGCGACCGAAGCCGAGGTCAAGGAAAAGAAGGACCGCATCGACGATGCACTTAACGCGACACGCGCAGCGGTCGAGGAAGGCATCGTTCCCGGTGGAGGTGTGGCGCTGCTGCGCGCCAGAGCGGTGCTTAAACCTTTGACAGTTGACAATCCCGATATAGCCGCAGGCATTGCAATCGTGCGGCGGGCGCTCGAAGCGCCGCTCAGGCAGATTGTCGAGAACGCCGGCGTCGAAGGCTCGATCGTGGTTGGCAAGCTCGCGGGCAGCAAGGACCCGGACCAGGGGTTTGATGCCCAGACCGAAACTTACGTTGATATGATCAAGGCCGGCATCGTCGATCCCGCCAAGGTCGTCAGAACCGCCCTGCAGGACGCCGGTTCGATCGCGGCCCTGCTGATCACCGCTGAGGCGATGATCGCCGATGCGCCCACGAGGGAATTCGCGCCAGCGTCCGGCAACGGCGGCGGGATTGGCTACTGAGTGGTGCCTCAACCTTTCGGCCATCGCGGTCGCCAAACAGACTTTCAACAACAATCAGCAAGGAGCACCTCCATGGCCATGCAGAACAGCAGCAAGAAAACCATGTCCCAGCGCTGGGACGATTACCAGCCTACGAAGTCGGTGCTCGCATGGTCGTGCATCGGCGCGGTCGTCGCCACGATCGTCGTCGGATTCAGCTGGGGCGGCTGGGTTACCGGCGGCACCTCGCAAACGATGGCGAAAGCGGCTGGCGACACGGCACACGGAGAGCTGGCATCGGCCATATGCGTCGAAAGGTTCATAGCGGCCCCAGATTCGGCAGCGAAACTTGCCGAGTTCAAGGCGATACCTGACAGCTTCAGGAAGCGTCAGTTCGTTGAAGCCGGCGGCTGGGCGACGATGCCCGGCCAGACGTCTCCTGACCGACGCGTCGCGGAAGGGTGCGTCACGGCTCTTTCTGCCTAGCCAATCCAACGAGGTCACCGCCTGGCAGTGACCTTGTCGGTCCCATCACGGAGT
Organism: Neoaquamicrobium microcysteis; assembly: GCF_008180155.1. Classification (GTDB taxonomy): domain Bacteria; phylum Pseudomonadota; class Alphaproteobacteria; order Rhizobiales; family Rhizobiaceae; genus Aerobium; species Aerobium microcysteis. Next base: position 5,151 of record NZ_VSZS01000052.1, read on the forward strand.
AACACGATGATCATATTCTCGAAGAAGACTTCGACGGCCGCGAACACAGACAATGAAGTGGACATGCGGCACGAAGCGATGCCCACCGAGGATTCGCTGCAAGAGAATCGCTTCGAACAGATTCGCAGGAAAGCGGCCGAAGGTCATAGCAAGTCCGCCAAGGATTATCGGCGTGTTTAAATGCACACTCCTCCGGCGCGATGCGAAAGACGATCATTCCGCTTCGTCACGGATGCGGGTGGCGAAAAAGATGAAGGTCGCACTTCTCTTGGTGACCATCGCAGCCCCATACAGCGTCTCAGAGGCTGCCGCGCAGTGCAACATCTCGGATGCCAAGCTTGAAGAAGCTATCCTAGTGAAGCCTGAGCTTCGCGACCGGGACAATCGGCAAATTGTCAGTGACCTCAGAACCCTGAGAGATGCAGCGCTGATCCTCTGGTCCTACGATCGCCAGGATGATTGCAACCGGATTCTCGCAAACATACGTGAACTCCTGGCTTCCCCTTCTATCGGGGAGTTGGGCAACAACGACGAGGACGAGGCCGACCAGCAGTTGGCTGCGGGCGAACCTGCACTTCACAGCGGCGGAAGGGCTATCGGCAATCGCCACAAAGCTGGCGCCAGTCCGCTCATTGACATTGACGAGCTCGGCCCGGGTCTACGGGTCGATGAGATACTTGGCGCAGAGGTACGGAGCTCCGACGACAAGATCATCGGCGAGGTGCGCAACGTGGTAATCGGAACGAGAGATCGTCAGGACTATGTTATCGTTGCATCGGGAGGGTTCTTCATCCCCGGCAAGGAGAGCATCGTCGTCCCACTGCGCTTCCTGCAGATAAATCAGGAGCGTGAGAGCTTCTTCCTCCGCGTTTCCGAAGTAGAGATGAGGAAGGTTCCGCTGATGCCGGATCAAGACTATGAATGGCTTGCCGACCAGGCGTGGCGAATCCGAAACGATGCGATATTTGAATCAATGATGCCTACTCCCGATCGCTTCGGGCGGCAGTGAAGGCATCGACAATAGAGCAGGCTACGTGATTGTGCGCGACATCGAGCTGGGCAGAAATTGTGGCGAAGCAGCTTGGCACGGCCTGAACGTGTCCGCAGCCCGCGGGGGCGACATGCATGAACTGGCTCCGCTGAAAGGCTGCTGATCGAAAGGCCAGGCGATCGCCCGGTCCTGCTGGTTTCCCGGCACTCACGCAAGCAGGCGACGAGTCCACTCCATGGAGGTCTCGGATGCAAAAGGGGCACAGAGCTACCCATCGTTCTCGGTAGGCGAGCGCTCGCTCCCATGAACTCAAATCGGTAAGCGAAAATGACTGATGACCTGCGCCAAACAAAATCTGCTGTGCCGACAGGCAAGAACCGCCAGCCTCGCGCATCGAAGCCGCGGCCATCCGCGTTGGGCAGCCTTTCCTCCGAGGAGTTGCAGACGCTTCGGCTAGATGACAACGCTCGCGTGGAGTTCGATGCCTGTGTCCAGCGTTTTATTCGCAGCACGATCGAACTCAGGGTGTTCGAAGGCGAGGATGCGGTGTCGATGGACGATGCTCGCTACGAGCAGCTTTCGGCTGCCGAAGCAGAGCTTCGCAGCAGCGGGATGGCGGTCGTGCATTTCATGGCGCCCCGCATCCTGAAATTGCGAGATGGCGCCGCAAAGCGGAAGTGGCGCACGCTTCTTGCCAAGTTCAGGCGGGACGAGAAGCTGGTCTGAAGCGGCTCGGCGTTAGCGCCGCGGCAACTGCGGATTTGGCTTCCGCGCGCCTGTCGCGAGGTGCGGCGGAGAGTCTCCAGCGTTCAGAGGTGCAGGGAACGCTGACGCCACGCATGGCTGGCTTCGATCACCTATTCCTCCACCAGAATTTCCACGCTGACATCCATGCCGGAGAAATCGTCCGGAGCGCCCAGGTAGCCGCCAATCACAGGCATGATCTGGCGATTGCTGCGGGCGACGGCGACGGGGATCAGGTTGTCCCCGCCGACGCGCCGGTGGGTAGGGTCAAAAGCTATCCAGCCGGCACCAGGGAGATAAATCTCCGCCCAGGCATGGGTCGAGCCTGGATCACCGGCAAGGGCTTGCGGATCGAATAGATAGCCGGAAACCGCACGGGCACCGAAGCCAAGACGGCGCACAGCATCAATGAACAGCGCGGCGATGTCGCGGCAGGAGCCGCTTCCCAGTGCCAGCGTCTCGCGAGGCGCCTGTGTCCCCTCCTCTTCGCGCACGCGATAGGAAATCGCTCCGAGCACTCCCGCGTTCAGGCCCTTGAGCAGTGAAAGCGTGTCGGTTTGCTCGCCTCGCACAAAGGCGCGCGCCCAGTTCTCTAGTTCGCCCTGCGGATCAGGATAGTCGGGGATGCACAGCGCGCCCAGAGCAGCCGCGTCGTCAGGCGAATAGGTGAACGGGAAGGAATGCACCGCTGAATCGGTTCGGAAGACCGGCCAGGCTGCGGCTGACTGGTCTACGCGCAACTGGCTCGCAATGACGAGCTGATCCGTGGCCTCGGTGAATGCCGCCGTGGCGACCAGGTTGCCAAACACGTCTTGCGTCCAGTCCATCTGCGCAACTGGCGAGCAGTCGATCGAACTTGCCAGCACCGCCATGTCATGGCTGCTGCGCGGGCGCAGCGTCAGTCGGTGCGGCTGGAGGATTACCGGGCGCGCATAAAGGTATCTCGTCGTGTGATGGATGGACAGTTTCATTCCTGACCTGAGCGCTTCCTTCGGCAGGCGGATGCTGCTGTGCTCTAATCATCGCCGCCCCCTTGAGTTGCACATGCTGGCGCTACACTGTGGCTGGATGAACGAATACCTAGTTTGGTCGCGCTCCATGCAGTTCTGCCGGATCATCCGCAACTATCGCATCAGGCCGGCAGCTCGAAGCGCATCCTCGATGGACTTCTGTGCACCAGAGGGTTCGGGTGCCGGTTTCTTGCCCGAGGAACAGCGGTGGGCTGCGGCGCGAGAGCTATACCAAGGTGGCCCACGCGTGGTGCGGGCGTGGAGTGCGGCGAGCCGCGCGATCATGTCGGAGATTTTCCGCAATCGGAACTTCCTTTATCTGCGTCCGAACAGGACGTGAGCATGTGCAACGACTTGACCCTCATATGGTTGCTGCACTGCACAATTTCGAGCGCAAGTGCGGGATGTGCTTGGCGTCCAACTCGATTGGACGAGTAGCGGTAGTCGAGTCAGGAGCACGCGGTAGCTCCCTCGCTTGGCGGCACAAAAGAAACAAATGACCTTCCGATAACGCGGACCGACTGCTCCAGCATGACACCGGCGTCGCATCAGCCACTGCTCAGAACTTTGCAGTGGAGCGGGCGTTACCGAACCGCTTGGTCACAATGCGTTTATCGCCTCGGCCGCCGAAGCAGACGCGCGCCTTTATGTGAGGCTACTCTTGCGCCTTCGAACCGGCTTCGAGGAGATAGCAACGGCTGTGATGAGACCCAGGCCGAACGTCGGCTTTCTGAGTCTCGCGGCAAAACTGGACAGTCCGGTGACGGCCTCAAAAGGCGTCGGCAGGAAATCATTCTTCAGCCTCACTTTGCGGTGCTGAATACGACGGCTATCCGCCCCGCGCTCCAGCGATTAGGGCAACTGCATCTGCCGCCGACAGCCAATGAAAGCTACCCACTCTGAGCAGCCTGCGCTTCGCGAACCGAATCCGGTGAGAAGCCAGCAAGCGCGATACGCCGACGGCCTCAGCCTCAACGGCAGGGCGAGGTTGCGTGTCGACCAAGCTATCAACGAGACGTCGCAGTTCGGACGGCGTTCTGCGACCCGCGGTCGTTTCCTAATGTCCGATCCCTGCCCTTCTCAACACTTCATTCTTAAGGGCGTCGCGAGCGGCAGCAGACCCTTGGTGATGGCCGGCGCCCTGATATTCGACCCCATGACGCGGCCCGCAATGCTCGTCAACGAGCAGAAAATCCACGCGGTTTGAGTTTATGCTGACGTAGGCCTGCTTGTTTTTCTTCCTCAACACGTCACCAGCGATACCTGAGCCACGACCTGCTAAGACGAATTGACTGCAAGCACCATAAAGTCCAGCTCGCGGAAGACCCTGGCCTCACCGCGATTCAGGAGCGGCTGGCTCGCGAAGCGGCGGCTGAAGTTCGAACGCCCTTGGTTGGCGCGAAGTTCCACAGCCGCAAGAGGCGCCATTCACCTTTCCGATGATCGGCTACAGCAAGCTCGTTGGCGGACACGAGGCACGACGTGCGCTCCCTTTACCGTCGAGATACGGCGCCGCCGACGGACAAGCCCCATGATCCGATCAAATTGATAAAATCGGCGATGCGGGGTTCCACCGCATCGCCGAAGCAGACTAGTTCTTCACTGACCAGCAACTGCGGCCATAGCCGCTCGTGCCTGCTCGACTACATCCGCGCCGATCTTCTCGCTGTATTCCTCCACCACCGGTGCGACGCGGTCGATCATCGCGGCGAGGGCTTCGGGCGTGGGTTGGGTAATCTGGAAGCCCTTCGCCACGAGTTCCTGCTCCAGATCCTCCGCCGACTTGCGAGAAATTTCCCGCTGGAAGGTTGCAGACTCCTCAGCCGCTTCCATGACGAGCGCCTTGTCCTGATCCGAGAGGCTTCCAAACCACTTCTGGCTGGCAAGGAGGACAAACGGTGTATAGACATGACCCGTCTTGGCCAGATGGCTTTGCACCTCATAGAACCTTGCGGTGTAAATCAAAGCGTACGGGGTCTCTTGGGCATCGACGGCGCCATTTTCCAGTGCGCTGTACAGCTCAGGCCAGGGCAGCGGCGTCGGATTGGTTCCGAGAGCTGTCCATGTTGCAATGAACAACGGGTTGGGAATGACCCGGATATTGATCCCTGCCATATCCTCGACCGTGTTGATGGGACGGATTTTGTTGGTCATGTGGCGGAAGCCGTTGTCCCACCACGCCAGTCCTACCATACCGGTCTTTTCGTTCAGCTGCGAAAACAGCTTCGCACCCACTTCGCCGTCCATCACGGCATCGACCGCCGCGAAGTCCTTGTAGAAAAACGGCAGGTCGTAGATCATGAATTCGGGAACTACGCCGACCAGGTTGGGCGTCGGCCCGACCATGATATCGATGAAGCCGGCCTGAACCGAAGCCTGCATTTCCGGCTCACTGCCGAGCACCCCGTTGCCGAAGGTTTCGATGGTGATGCGACCGCCGGTCTTTTCTTCAACGAGCTCCGCGAAGTAGCGCGAAGCCTGCCCCACCGGGTGATCTTCCGTGGGTACGTAACCCAGGCGGGCACTCTGGGCCATGGCCGGAGCGGCAGCCAAAAGGCCTCCGACAATTGCCGCAGTGACAAGTAACAGTTTCATTGAATTCTCCTCCCAAGGATGGTTCACGGAACCAGGATGTGCGGATTGTCCTCAAACGCGAACAAGTCCGGTATTCGGTGTATTGCGCCTCCAAAACTTTGAGTTGGCAGTAATTGACCACGATATGGGCATACTGTCCAATATATATGATGGTCAGACTACTCGCCGATTGTCAACGCACCTTCGATGCGCTCCAGCGCACGGCGACGCAGGGGCGGGCATCGGGCAAATGTCCTACCGCCGCACCGGCTGAGCGCGCGCGGCCATCCCTGTCGACCGGGCGCTAGGGCACGGGGGTAATCGCGGCTCCGCTTTGGAACCAAGCTATCAAGTTTCGCGCGAGGAGATCGGCCATCGCGGTGCGCGTCGCGACCGATGCGGATGCGATGTGCGGAAGGATCGTAAGATTCTCGAGCGCCAGCATGTCTCGCGAGACCACGGGTTCATTCGCGATGACGTCGAGACCGGCCGCCGCAATCGTCCCTGTGCGCAGGGCGCCGATCAATGCCTGTTCATCCACCACGGTTCCGCGGCCGACATTGATGAATACGCCTTCCGGGCCAAGAGCAGAAAGCACTTCGGCATTCACAGTCTTTGCAGTTGAATCGTGCCCGGGGACGATGGCGATGAGTACGTTGACGGCATGCGCAAGTTCGAGCAGCGAGGAAAAATAGTCGTAGGCTACCCCGTCAGCCGGGCGCCGGCTGTGGTAGGCGACCGGAATCCCGAATGCTTCGATTCGGCGGGCGACGCAACGTCCGATCCGGCCCATTCCGTAGATGCCAACCCTACGGTTTCGGAGCGTGAGCCGGCTGAGCGGGTACTCCGACGTCGTCCAGCGGCCTTCGCGGACAAACGCGTGCGCCTTTGGTATCTCTCGCACGACGCTGAGGAGGAGCCCCAATGTCAGATCGGCGACCTCCTCGTTCAACACGTCAGGAGTATTGGTTACGATGATGTTCTTGCTACGTGCATGGATAGCGTCCACGCCATCGTAACCGACGCCATAGCTGGCAATGATCTCCAGGTTGGGAAGGGCGTCGATGAACCGACTGTCGATTCTGGTACGGCAGGCCACCCCACGAATTGAATCCCTTATTTCTTGGGATAGACGGGAGTGAATGTCGCAGTCAGGGGTCTCGACAAGGTTGAACTGAGCGCCCAGCATGTGCCGTGCATGGTCGTGCATCCAGCCCGGTACCAGCACGGTGACAGCGGGATTTGACAACGGCTTTCCTCCGCTCGGTCTGTCACAGAAGCTGCGAAGCTCCGCGAGCGGAGCAGTGCAACACCATCGCTGCCGACAATTGTCCATAATATAGGCATTGTGCCCACAGTTATGCTAAGGCCATAATGCCGGTTGTCAATTGCCGTCGGACATGGCTGCGACACGTCACTCTTGACATTTGCAGAGGACCGATTAATTCTTGGGCAAGATGTCCACAATATGGACCAAGTGGCCAGGACGTGACGTTCGGCGCGGCTCTCCGAACCGCGTCGGCCTACCAGCGGGAGCGGCGGTGCATTTGGGGGTGGGCACATCGAGGAGAGCGGCGTGCATACTATAACTTACCTTACGAGTGTCAGTTTCGGCCTTGGGGCCTCCAATTCCCTCGCAGAAATACTGCGTGAAATTGGCGTGTCTCGCCCTCTCGTTATCAGCGATCACGGCATCAGATCCGCTGGCCTTCTTGATCGCCCGGGATTTGCGTTCCTGAAGTCGGTGCCGATCTTCCTGGATGTTCCTACCAACCCGACGGAAAGCGCGGTTGCCGCTGGTCTTGAACTGTACAGGCAAGGCGGTTGCGATGGCGTCGTGGCGATCGGCGGTGGCTCGCCGATCGACCTTGCCAAGGGTGTTGCGCTGCTCGCCACGCACGATGGCGAACTTGAGCGTTACGCAGCAATCCTGGGGGGCTTGGCACGCATCACCAGCGCGGTGGCGCCGCTGGTAGCGGTTCCGACAACCGCGGGCACGGGATCCGAGGTCGGGCGCGCGGCGCTGATTACGCTGGATGATGGGCGGAAGTTGGGGTTCATAAGCCCCCATCTGATCCCGCGCAGGGCGATCTGTGACCCGGAGTTGACGATGGGTCTCCCTCCGGCATTGACGGCTTCGACAGGACTCGACGCGCTGTCCCATTGCATCGAGACGTACCTGTCTCCCCGCTACAATCCGCCTGCCGAGGCAATTGCCGTCGACGGCTTCAAACGCATCTGGAAGGCTTTGCCCGTCGCCTACGAGGATGGCTCGAACGCGCAGGCGCGGACCGAACTCATGATGGGTGCTCTTGAAGGGGGCATGACGTTCCAGAAAGGTCTTGGAGCCGTCCATGCGCTCAGCCACGCCCTGGGCGGTATGAAAGAGGCGCAGCTTCATCATGGGACGCTCAACGCCATCCTCCTGCCGACAGTCGTCCGGTGGAACGTGACGGTCGAAGCCGTGGCCGAAAAGGTCCGTTACCTCGAGAGCATGGCAGGACTTGAAGAGACAACGCTCGCAGACGCGCTGGACGAGTTGAACCGCAGTCTGGGCATCACGCCGCGATTGTCCGAATTGGGTGTGCCACGGCATGTTATCGATTGGGTGTGTGAGCGGGCCCTCGCAGATCACAGCCATCCCACCAATCCACGCCCGTTGACCAAGGAAGACTACGCCTCAATCCTTGAGTCCGTCTTCTAGGCAGGGGACGCCCTCAGAGAGTAAGCGGGAGACAAGTCGTTGAGACCGATTGTAATGGTGACGGGCGCAAGCCACGGCATCGGCGCCGCGACGGCTAGGCTGTTCGCTGCCGAAGGCTACGATGTCTGCATCAACTACCTCTCGGACAGCGACGCTGCGTCGCGAGTCGTCAACGACTGCGCGGCCGCAGGCGCCCGCGCCATTGCGGTGCAGGGAGATGTGGGCAAGAGCGAGGACATCCAGGCTCTGTTCAGCGCCTGCGACGACGAACTTGGGCGGGTGACCTGTCTTGTCAACAATGCAGGGATCATCGGGAAAGCTGGCAGGATCGAGGAGTTGCAGCCTGCTGTGCTGGAAGCCACATTCAGGATCAACGTCTTCGGCGTTATCTATTGTATCCAGGAGGCCGCGAAACGCATGTCCACCCGTAGGGGTGGTCAGGGCGGGACGATCGTAAACATGTCGTCGCTGGCCGCTTTCCTCGGCAGCCCCAACGAGTATGTCCACTATGCCGCAAGCAAGGGGGCGGTGGAATCCATCACCTTCGGTGCAGGCAAGGAGTTGGCCCCAGAGGGTATCCGCGTGAACGCCATACGCGTCGGTACCACCAATACGCGGATACACACGCAAGGCGGAAACCCCGAGCGGCCGGCAAGGATTGCGGCGGCAACCCCTATGGGGCGGATTGCAGAGCCTGAAGACATAGCGCGCGCGGCCCTGATGCTTGCGTCTCCTGGCTCCGGGTTCATGACTGGCACGCTGATCACAGTGGCCGGAGGGCTTTGATATCTCGCGGCAGAATATTCCGAACAGGCTTGGCGGGTTAACCTTGCCGCCTGCTGCGGCTTGTTGCGTCCCTCATTCGCAAGACTGACCTGCTTTCAATCAAGCGGCGGTCGCGGTTTTAGATCTTAGTGCCCAGACCACAACGCGGTTTGGTTGGCGTCGCCGCACGGAGATCACCGCCCAGATAGAACCGGTTTGAGCGTCAATGGAACCACGACGCCGGTACGGTTACCAGTGCCGGGAACAGAACCAGCAGCACAATGAGCGTCAGCTGGGCCAAAAGGAAGGGCCAAACCCCCTTCAGAGCCGACCCCATCGAAACTCGGCTGATCCCGCACACCGTATTGAGGACGGTTCCTACGGGGGGCGTGATCATGCCGATGGCGGCGGTCATGATGAACATCACTCCGAAATAGACCGGGTCGATGCCGGCCGCGACGACGAGCGGCATGAGGATCGGCACCAGGATTGTAATCGAGGGTGCGAAATCCAGCACCATGCCGATGATGAAGATCGCCAGCACGATCATGCCCATCAGAAGGATCGGCATGTTGATGAATGGAGAGAGAAGACTGATGAGCTGGCCGGGCAGATTGGTAATCGTCATCATGAATGCGGTGACCATGGAGGCTGCCACCAGCAGCATGATGACTGCTGTCATGCGACCGGCGTCGAGCAGCGCCTGGTAGAGCAACCGCGGCGTCAGCTCCCGATAGACGACCAGACCCACGAACAGGGCATAGGCGGCGGCAACGACGCCGGCCTCGGTGGGCGTAAACAGGCCGAAGCGTAGTCCTGCCAGGATGATCACCGGCAGCATCAACGCCCAACCGGCCGTCATGATGGCTTTGGGTATGTCCCTACGCGGCAGTTTTGGCTGGACCGCTGCCGTTTCCTTCTTGGCGACGAACCACCAAGCCACAACGAGGCTTAGCGCCATCATGATGCCCGGCACGATTCCGGCCATGAAAAGGCCGACGATCGAGATGTTTGCGGTGACGCCCAGTATGATGAACCCAACAGAGGGTGGGATCACGGGAGCAATGATGCCTGTCGATGCGATCAGGCCCGTGGCTCGATCCATGTTGTAGCCCGCATTCCGCAGAAGCGGGATCAACATAACCGCCAGCGTCGCCGTATCCGCGATTGCCGATCCAGAAAGGCTTGCCATCACGAGGCCAGTGCCGATGACGACGTACCCGAGGCCCCCACGCAGGTGGCCGACGAGCGCCAGGGCCATCGTCACGATGCGGCGGGAGAGCCCACCTGCATTCATGAGTTCACCGGCAATGAGAAAGAACGGGATCGCCATCAGCGGATAGCTGTCCGCCCCGTTGACCAGACGTTGTGCCAGGATCTGGGCATCCAGATTGCCTATCAACAGCATTAGCGCGACTGCCGACAGCATCAGAGCGAAACTGATGGGGATCCCGATGCCAATCGCGCCAAGGAGGGAGCCGAGGAACACCAAGCCGCTCACTGAATTCTCTCCTGACTGGACGCGGGGCTCACGGTCAATGGAGGCTGATCGGACTTTGCTCCCGCCCACGTTCTGGGTAGGGTGCCCCGTAGCGAGCGCCACAGCTCAAGCAGAAGAATAAGAGCCATCATGATGGCAGCTACGAGCCCGGCAGCGTAGGTAAGGCCGACGGGGAGTCCCGTCAGTGGCGTGATATTGCCCCATTCGATGCGGGTGAGTGCCCAGCTACCCCGGCCCAGCAACCAGCAGCACCATAACATCAGGCTGTATGAAACAAGAAAGCACGCGAAGCGCGCCTTTTGAGGCAGCCGCGCAACCAACGCGTCGACGCTGAGATGCGCCCCCTTGGCCAAGCCAACCACGGCTCCCAGGAATATGACCCAGACGAGGATCACACGGGAGACTTCTACGGCAAACGGGATGCCGGAGCTGAAACCGTAGCGCAGCACGACATTTGTAAAGATCAAGAGACTGATGACGGCCATGCCGACTACGACGAGGATGTCAAAGACCTTGAAAAGCCACCGCAACGGTTCGGGCATATTTGCTCCCAGAATGTTGTGCGCTAGCGCGACGCCCTCGCCGTCGCTTGCTGAGGCTGCGGGGAAGGCGAGCTAGCAGGCCGGTCGCGCAAGAAACGCCTGTCGCGTGATGAAGTGCCGTGCTGCTCATCCGGTCGAAGGGCGCGCAGAGGCAAAGGCAATGTTCCCTTCAGCCACCAAGAGTGGGCGTTTCAAGCCCCGCTTCAATGTCAGACGCCTTCCACGATGGTCAGATGCGCTTTGGCGTACTTGACGCGTGTCTCGACGGCCTTCTGATATTCTGGGGAGTTGTAGCAGGCGAGAGCCGTTTCGTAGTCTTTGAACTCGATCACAGCCACGCGGTTCGCGTCCGGCCCTTCCATGACCTGGTGTCTTCCGGCGCGTACGACAAAAGTGGCGCCGTACTTGTCGAAAGCGGCTTTGTTCAACGCAATATATTCTTTGTAGCCTTCATGGTCTGCAATATCGACCATTGCAACCAGGTAACCTTTTTTTGCCATGCTTCTCCTCCCACTGGCAATTCCACACCCGCTCGTCGAACGTCGGACCGCCCGCTCCGTTCAATTTCGGTGCGAGCGCGCTTGCCGTTGATCCTCCCTGATCATACGACTAAAACCGAACTCCGGAACGCTGACTACAATATGGACAGTTTGTCCACAAACGTGTAGTGCCGCCGTGTCCGGTTGTCAAGCTTGCGAGGAGTTGTGCCATGAGCCTGAGGAACCCACAGGACGAAGCAGATGTGAGGGCTGCCAATCCCGTGCAGGGAGCGGCTTCGTTCTCGAAGTTCATGACAGTGCTCCAGATCATCGCGGATTCCCCCGGGACGCTGGACATTGCCCAACTGACAAAGCGTGCGCGTTTCCCGCGAGGCACGGTGTATCGGCTCGTGTCGGCGCTCATTGCCGAGGGACTCATCACGCAGTCCGGGGAGAGCGCAACATTTCGCCTCGGGCCGCGCCTTCTCCAACTCGCCGCCAAGACCTGGGAGGATTCCGACCTGCGCACGATCGCTAGGGGCTTCCTGGTATCGCTCCGCGACGCAACGGATGAGGCCGTGCACCTTGCGGTGCCCAGCAACAATCTGATGGTCTACATAGACAAATTGGTTGGCTCCAGCACGGTTCAGATGAAGACGAGCATTGGCGGCCAGGTTGAGCTTCACTCGACATCCGTCGGCAAGGCGTGGCTGTCTGGCCTGCCGGACGAGCGGTTGCTGGAAGTCATCAAGGGGCTTGAGTTAAGGCGCCACACCGCCAAGACGCTAACGACGCCCGAGGCGCTGCTCGACGAGCTGAAGAGGACGCGCGAGCAGGAGTTTGCATTTGATGACGAGGAGAACGAGCCGGATATTCGTTGTCTCGGCAGCCCGATCTTCAATCGTCTGCGCGAACCGGTTGGAGCGATAAGCGTCAGTATGCCGGTATACCGCCACGACGCGCGACGCCATGAACTTTGCGCCCGGCTGGTACGTCAAACGGCAAAACAGATCACTGCAGAGTTATCGAGGATTCTGTAGCGTCTTCGTTCGGCAAGGACGTCGAAAGACCGTCGCGCTCTTGCCCGATGATCGCGGGGCGCGCGCTGCAGACTGGCATACTTGAAGTCAGATGCTGACGGCAGCCTACCGTTGGTGGAAACCGAAACCGGACTGTCCGCCGCCCCAAAATCCGACGCGACTCGATTTCCGCTCGGTTGGTAGTGCGGCTGTCTACGGACCTCGGCATTGAGGTGGAGAACGGACTGGCAGGTCTTGAGCGGCTATGCGGAGAAAGCTGCCAATTGCCAATGATGTCCAACCGCGACACACGCATGTCTTTCGGTTGATACCTGCGACGCTCCAACCAATGAGCCTAAGGCATCAGGTTAAAACACCTTGCCGCGTGCGGTGACCGGCCAAAGCGTCTCGACCTTGCCGTCGCGAATGCCGACATACCAGTCGTAGAGATTGCAGGTCGGGTCACAGTGACCGGGGATCAATTGCAGACGCTGATTAATCGCAAGACGGCCCTGTGGGTCGTCGAGCTGGCAGTGCTCGTCAGAGGATAAGCGTTTGCCAGTGAACAGAGCAGTAGCGGCAGTCATGTCGGTGCAGCCAAACAGGCCAACCATCTGGCAGAGGGCGGTACCGTGCTTGGGGAATTCCGTGGTGGCGAGTTTCTCTTCGCGGAGGGAGGACCCGGGCCAAGTGATGCGTCCGAAGGTTTCGGAGAGGCCGGCTCGATATGATACACGATCTTATATCTGAATAGGATAACGATCACTATTCTAAATCGCAAGCGATTGACGTCCGCGGGCTCAAGAGGTAGATACATAATACTGATCCAAATCGCTCATCTGATCCAGGATGATGTATCATGGCTTACCAAAGCGAGAGCCTGATCTCTCAAGCACGCGAGATTCGCGAGGCCTCCGCCGTTAGTCAGCGCGCGCTTAGCGAGCGGGCTGGGCTTACACAGAGCCATATCTCTCAAATCGAAAGCGGCAAGATGGAGCCTGGCCTATCGAGCTTCATCGACATGACCCGCGCGCTCGATCTCGAGCTCATGCTCGTGCCCAAGAAACTCGTGCCCGCGGTATTGGGCCTGGTTAAGGCCCAGGCAACACCCGACATGCATATCCACGCCGGTCAGCCCAACGACAAGCGCTTTGCCCGTGCAGAGCGCCTGGTAAAGAAAATGAAGCAGCTCTATGGGAGCTCGGCCGACCTCGATCGCATCGAAGAGACGCTTCGATTTCTGCGCCGGGTCAATCTCAGCGATCAGGAGATGCAGCTGGTTCGCGAGCTCATCGCGCGCCTCGAGCGTTATAAGGCGAGCGCGCAGGCAGCACCCATCTTCCGTGACATTGCGCAGAACCTGCAGCGCCTACGCAACTCGACCGCCCATGCTGCTCCGTCCGAGCCCCGGCCCGCCTATTCGCTGGACGATGGAGACGTCAATGCCTGACGTCTCGGTTCTCGACGTGCGGCTCTACGACGAGCCGATCGGCACCCTGACCCATTTGCAGGGCGATCGGACGATCTTTGCCTTCAACGAAGACTATGTCGAGAATCCGGACCGACCGACACTCAGCCTGTCGTTCAAGGACGATCTGGGTGGCCTCATCACCAAGATCCGCCCGACGCAGCGGGTTGTTCCGCCATTCTTTTCGAACCTTTTACCGGAGGGGGGCCTCCGCCGCTATCTCGCCGAGCGGGCCGGGGTAAACCAGCAGCGCGAATTCTCCCTGCTTTGGGTGCTGGGTCTCGACCTGCCCGGAGCCCTGTCGATTCATCCAGCGGCAGCCGGCGCTCTTCTGCCTGATGCCGGCGAGGAACTGCCGGAATACGCCAAACCCAATGCGCTGCGTTTTTCGCTCGCTGGCGTACAGTTGAAATTTTCCGCGTTCGAGAATGCGGGGAAGGGCGGGGGCCTGACCATCCCCGCCGAGGGTGTCGGCGGCTCGTGGATCGTGAAGCTCCCGTCCCAGCAGTTCACGGGCGTTCCGGAGAATGAGTTCTCGATGATGACGATTGCCGGGATGATCGGCATGGATGTGCCGGTCATCGCCCTTATCGATCTCGATACGATTGCCGGCATTCCTGAAGGCATTGGCGAGCTGAAGGGAAGGGCGCTTGCCGTCAGCCGCTTCGACCGAACCACCGACGGTCCTGTCCACACAGAGGATTTCGCGCAGGTATTTGGAGTGTTTCCCGACGACAAATACAAGCGCGCGAGCTACGCGAACATCGCGCGCGTTATCGGTACTGAAGCTGGAGATGCCGGCGCGGCCGAGTTCATTCGCCGGCTCGTGTTCAGCGCGCTGATCGGCAATGGTGACATGCATCTCAAGAATTGGTCGCTGATCTATCCCGACCGGCGCGCTCCTTTGCTATCGCCTGCCTACGACCTGGTGTCGACCATCCCCTACATCGAAGGCGAGGACACGGCCGCGCTCAATTTCTCTCGAACCAAGAAGATGGCCGAGTTCGATGCCGATGAGCTTCGCCATCTGGCGGCAAAGGCGCTTCTGCCCGAAAAACTCGTCATCGACACCGCCGCCGAAACCGTCCAGCGATTTCGACAGGCGTGGGCGGCCGAGAAGAAGAACCTGCCCCTCGCAGCCAACGTGGTGCAGGCCATCGACGCCCACGCCCCAACCGTGCCGCTCTACGAAGACCTCGCGCAATAGAGCATGTTACCACCGGAGCCGGTCGTCGAGTTGATAGGTCACGCGTCGATCAGGCGCATTGATCGCTTTTGAAGAAGGCAGCTTTCCAAAATCGAAAGAAGCCAGCCCCTTTGAAACTCTAAATCCAATTTCGCACCATGTCCCCGGCGCGGAGACAAGGAAACGGATAGTGGAACCCTGCGACCAGCATCCGCTCGCTGGCCGCTCGGTTGACGATGAGTCGACGAGAAGCTGCAGCTGTCTCCCGGTCCCGATCGCGACCCGGTCGCCATGGCTGGCTAATGTTGGCGGCAGGATGGAAGGCGAGATCTGCGGCAAGAAGGAGTTGGTCGCCGCCGGAGGGGACAAGGAAGGTTGCCATGCCGGCGAGTGTCCGGCAGCAGAGATCGTTGTCAGGCCCGGCAGAATTTCGTCACCCGCCGCGTACATCACGACGTCGTTTGTGACAGGCTCCAGGCTCTGCGTGATATTGGCCGCAAACCGTCATCTGAAGTCCTCCGGCACCGGCATGTAGGAGAGGTCTGGCTCGCGGTTGATTTCCTCGAGTTCAAGTTGGTGTCGACCATCAAGGCTGGTCTCCAGATTGCTCAGCTTCCATGCGCGCCGGGAGCTTCTCACCAGCAGCAAGGTCGCAGGACGCCGCCAAGCAGTCTCCCTTCTTAACACTCAAGTCGAATATCCGATCCAAGAGCGAGTGCCGGCAACAGACGGAACATGTTTCCAGACGTTCCACGGATTCTTCCGTTGACATCCATCCCCAATAAAATAACGTAGACACTGAAAAGTATGCATGTCCACTATAAAGTACATGCAGCGTGCACAAGCCGTAGAACAATAATGGGGACGGTTGGCTATGCGTGTGTTCACCGCAGTTCTTGCGACGGAAACCAATACCTTTTCGCCGATCCCGACAGGGCTCGGCGCTTTCAAGTCGCAGGGCGAATACTACCCTGCCGGCCAGCATCCTGATCGGATGACCCTGTTCGGCGCGCCGCTGTGGGTGGCGCGCGAGAGGGCGCGCGACAAGGGATGGAGCGTGGTGGAGGGCATGGTGGCCTTCGCCCAGCCGGGCGGCAAGACCACGCGCATCGCCTACGATGCGCTGCGGAGCGAACTGCTGGACGACCTGCGGGCAGCCGGGAAGGTCGACATGGTGCTGCTCGGCCTGCATGGCGCGATGATCGCCGACGGGTGCGACGACTGCGAGGGAGACATCCTGCGCGCCGTGCGCGAGATCGTCGGCCCCGACGTGGTCATCGGCGCGGAACTCGATCCGCACTGCCATCTGACACAGGTGATGATGGACAATGCGGACGTGATGGTCGCGTTCAAGGAATACCCGCACACCGATCTCTACGAACGCGGCGTCGAACTCGTCGACCTCTGCATGGCAGCGGTGGAAAAGCGCATCCGCCCCGTCGCCGCGCTCGCAGATACCGGTATGGCGACGCTGATTTTCACCACGAGCGAGCCGGGCATTTCGCTGGTCGAGCGGATGAAGGAGATGGAGCGTCTCGACGGGGTGCTCTCGGTTTCCATCGTTCAGGGATTTCCCTGGGCCGACGTGCCCGACATGGGCACGCGGGTGCTCGTCTATACCAATGGAGATCAGGCACTCGCCGACAGGCTGGCGCGCGAATTCGCCACCGACCTTTATGCCATGCGTGAAGATATCGACGTGCCCAAGCCGGGTATCGACGAAGTGCTGGACGTTGCGCTGGCGGAGCCGACCGGTCCGGTCGTCATCGCCGATGGCGCGGACAATGCCGGCGGTGGCGCGGCGAGCGACTCGACCTTCATGCTGCGCCGGATGCTGGAGCGCGGCATCGACAGCGCCGCGCTTGGCCCGATCTGGGACCCGGTGTCCGTACAGCTCGTATTCGATGCGGGCGAGGGCGCCGTCATGCCGCTGCGGATCGGCGGAAAGGTGGGGCCGTCGTCGGGCGACCCGCTTGATGTCGAATGCACGGTCAAGGCATTGCGGCGCGACATGAAGATGGGCGGGCTCGGCGGCATCACGGTGTCGCTCGGCGACTGCGCGCTGATCGAGGTCGCGGGGATCGACGTGGTGCTGACTACGATCCGCTTCCAGGCAATGGACACCGACCTGTTCACCCAGCTCGGATGTGACCTCGCAACGCGCCGCATCGTCGTCGTCAAGTCGACGCAGCACTTCTACGCTTCCTATTCGAAGGTGGCGAAGAAGGTGCTCTATGCCGCCGCGCGCGGGACCGTCACGCCCGACCTTTCGAGCCTGCCTTACACCCGCATCGCGTCGCCGAAATGGCCGATCTCGGCAGGTCGCTGAGCCGGTTTCGTCGCTTCGTTCGTCACATCCCGCCGCGTCGTCGGCGTCATCAAGGAGGGAACTGTCAATGTTGTCTTTCAATCGTTCGCGCATACCGGGCTTCCCGAACGCCCGTGCCGCCGCACGGGGTGCGGGACGCGTTCTTGCTGCGGGCGTGTTCGCCCTTGCTGCCACCACGGCCCACGCGCAGGAAAAGACTGTGACCGCTGTGATGCACTCGGGCCTGCGCATGCTCGACCCGATCGTCAGCACGGCTCACATCACCCGCAATCATGGCTATATGGTCTATGATGTGCTCGTGGCGATGGATGCCGAGGGCGCTGTACAGCCGCAGATGGCCAGCTGGCAGGTGTCTGATGACAGGCTCATCTATACGTTTACCTTGCGTGATGGGCTCTCCTTCCATGACGGCGCGGATGTGACGGCCGCCGATGTCGTCGCCTCGCTCCAGCGCTGGGGCGCGCGCGACGGTGCGGCGGCGTTCCTGATGGAAGCGACCGGCAGCATCGAGGCGGTCGACGCCAAGACCGTCGTCTGGACGCTCACCGAACCTTTCCCGCTGCTGCTGGACGTGCTCGCGAAGCAGTCATCTGTGCCCGCCTTCATCATGCCGGAGCGCGTAGCCGCAACATCTCCGGACGAAACGATCACCGAATATGTCGGCTCAGGTCCGTTCGTCTTCGTCGAGGGAGAATTCCAGCCCGGCGTCAAGATCGTCTACGAACGCTTCGACGACTACGCCCCGCGTGAGGAGCCCGCGTCGGGACTTGCCGGCGGCAAGGTCGTCAATGTCGACCGCGTGGAATGGGTGACGATGCCCGACAGCCAGACCGCGATGAGCGCCCTGATGAATGGGGAGATCGACCTGATCGAGAACTCGCAGATCGACCTTCTGCCGATCCTCGAGACCAGCCCGGACGTCACCGTCGAGATTCGCGACCCGCTCGGCTATCAGGGCTTTGCCCGGATGAACTTCAAGCATCCGCCCTTCGATGACGTGCGTATGCGCAAGGCCGCCATGATGGCGCTCGGCCAGGAGCAGGCCATGGCCACGATGATCGGCAATCCAGATTATTACTGGCTGTGCGGCGCGATCTTCGGCTGCGGCACCCCGCTGGGCGACGAGGCCGGTGCCGAAAGCCTGAAGGCGGGCGGCGACAAGGCCGCAGCAAGGAAGATGCTCGAGGAAGCCGGTTACGACAATACGCCGGTCGTCATCATGCAGGCGACAGACATCGGCGCCATGGGCACCATCCCGGTCGTGATCGCGTCGGACCTTCGCGAAGCCGGCTTCAACGTCGATCTCCAGTCAATGGACTGGCAAACGCTGGTGTCGCGCCGCGCCAGCATGAATCCGCCGTCGGAAGGTGGCTGGAACATCTTCACCAGCTTTGCCAGCGGCGTCGAGGCGAATACGCCTCTCGTGCATCCGATCCTGCCGTCGACCGGCGACACCGGCTGGTTCGGCTGGGCGACAGATCCGGAGCTTGAAGAGATGCGCGCTGCCTATCTAAAAGCCGAGGGCCTTGAAGAGCAGAAGCAAATTGCGCACGACATCCAGGCGCGGGTGCTCGACAACGTGATCTTCGTTCCGCTCGGCAACTACGCTTTCGTGCAGGCGCGCAGCAACAAGCTGACGGACATGCTGCCGACAGCGGTTCCGGTGTTCTGGAACGTGAACATCGCCGACTGACGCCGTCCGGCCCGGTCTACGACACGGCAGGCCGGGCCGCACCATCCCTCAGGAGACAGGGCGACATGCTGGGTTACATCGTCAAGCGCATCCTGGCCGTCATTCCGGTCATGGCGATCGTCGCCCTGATCGTCTTCCTGATCCTGCGGCTGACGCCCGGCGATCCGGCCGCCATCATTGCCGGCGACACGGCGACGCCGGACCAGATCGCCAGCCTGCGCGAGAGCATGGGTCTCAACGAGCCGATCTACGTCCAGTTCTTCCAGTGGATAGGGCAGTTGCTGCACGGCGACCTGGGCACCTCGCTCCTGTCCGGCACCTCGGTCAACGCGCTTATCGCCGACCGCATCTGGCCGACGCTCAACATCGCGCTCCTCAGCATCGTCATGTCGGTCGCGATCGCCGTGCCGCTCGGCACGCTTGCGGCATGGCGGCACGGCAGGTTCGGCGACCATGTCGTGATGGCGATCTCCGTCGCCGGCTTTTCTGTTCCCGCCTTCGTCGTCGGCTATGTGCTGATCAAGGTCTTCGCGGCCGATCTTCGCTGGCTGCCCGTCCAGGGCTACCGCGCACCGTCGCAGGGCATGGGCGAATTCCTGCGCCATGCGATCCTTCCGGCGATGACCCTGACCGCCGCCTATGTCGCGCTCACCGCCCGGATGACGCGGGCAAGCCTGCTCAACGTGCTGGGCGAGGACTACATCCGCACCGCCCATGCCAAGGGCGTCAAGGACGTCACGGTGCTGCTGCGCCATGGCCTGCGAAACGCCGCGGTGCCGATCCTGACCGTGGTGGGCACAGGCTTCGCGATGTTGTTGTCGGGCGTGGTCGTGGTCGAGAGCGTTTTCAACATCCCCGGCATCGGACGCCTTACCATCGACGCCGTGATGGCGCGCGACTACCCCGTCATCCAGGGCATGATCCTTCTCACCAGCGGCATCTATGTGCTGGTCAACCTGCTGATCGACATCGCCTACACCGTTTTCGACCCGAGGATCCGCTACTGATGGCCGATGTCTCCCGTGCGACGACCCCCGGTGGTGGGATCGCCCGCCTTCTCGGCCTTCCGCCCGGCACGCGCATCGGCGTGGTGCCCTGGATCGCGCTGGCGATGCTGCTTTTCATCGTGCTGGTCACCGTGTTTGCGCCGCTGTTTTCGCCGCACGATCCGATTGCGCTGTCGCCGCTCAACCGGCTGAAGCCGTCGAGCGCCGAGTTCCCGCTGGGGACCGACGCCTATGGCCGCGATGTGCTGTCGCGCGTGCTGTACGGCGGGCAGGTGTCGCTGCTGATCGGCGTGGCCACGGCGGCTATCGCGGTGGTCGCGGGGCTGGCGATCGGGCTGGTCGCCGGTTTCTTCCGGCTCGCCGATGCCCTTATCATGCGGGTCATGGATGCGTTCATGGCGATCCCGCCCGTGCTTCTGGCGGTCGCGCTGGTCGCCATCCACGGGGCGAGCGTCTCGTCCGTGATCCTCGCCATCACCTTTTCCGAAATCCCGCGCGTGGTGCGGCTGGTGCGCTCCATCGTCCTGTCCGCGCGCGAAGAGCCCTATGTCGAGGCCGCGATCTCGCTCGGCACGCGGATGCCCGTGATCCTGTGGCGGCACCTGATGCCGAACACGCTCGCACCGCTGATTGTGCAGGCCACCTACATCTGCGCCTCGGCGATCCTCATCGAGGCGATCCTGTCGTTTCTCGGTCTCGGCATTGGCACCGAAACGCCGAGCTGGGGCAACATCATGGCCGACGGCCGCACCTACTTCATGCTGAAGCCGTCGCTGATCTTCTGGCCGGGCCTAGTCCTGTCGCTGTGCGTGCTGTCGATCAACATCCTCGGCGACACCGCGCGCGACATGCTCGATCCGCGTATGCGCAAGCGGGAGGCGTGATCATGGCGACGCGGTTCAAGACGCAGGACTTCGACCCTGCTGACGAGGTGATCGCCATCGATCGGCTCTGCGTCGAGCTCGGCACCGCTGAGGGCGGACGCCGTGTGCTCGACGAGGTCAGCCTGACGATCCGGCTCGGCGAGACCGCCTGTCTGGTCGGCGAAAGCGGGTCGGGCAAGTCGCTGACGTCGCTTGCTGTCATGGGACTTCTCCCCGCAAACGCGATCCGGGTCACGTCCGGCTCGATCCGGCTCGGCGACACCGACCTTCTCACCCGCAGCGCGCGTGAAATCCGCGCCATGCGCGGCAGCCGCATGTCGATGATCTTCCAGGAGCCGATGACCGCGCTCAACCCCGTGATGCGCGTCGGCCACCAAATCGCGGAGGTGCTGGAGGCGCACGGCATTGGCTCGACCTCAGAAAGGCGTCGCCGGGTACTCGACATCATGGCGCAGGTGCACCTCCCCGATGTCGAGCGTGTCTACCGTTCCTATCCGCACCAGCTTTCGGGCGGCCAGCGTCAACGCATCATGATCGCAATGGCGCTCATTCTTGAGCCGGCTCTCCTTATCGCCGACGAGCCGACGACCGCTCTGGACGTCACCACCCAGCAGCAAATCCTGGGGCTGATCTCTGAGCTTCAGCGCGTCCATGGGACAGCGGTGCTGTTCATCACCCACGACATGGGGGTGGTATCGGAGATCGCAGACACTGTGCACGTCATGCGGCAGGGGCGCATCGTCGAAAGCGCGCCAGCGGAGCGGCTTTTCCGCACGCCGCAGCACGACTACACCAAAGCCCTCCTCGACGCTGTCCCGAGCCTGCATCCTCGACAGCCGCGACCGCAAGAGACGCGGCCGCCGGTGCTCGACGTTGAATCTTTGGGCAAGACCTACGAAAGCGGCGGCTTTCTCAAGAAGCATGTGGCCAAACGCGCCGCGGAGGACGTCACGTTCCAGCTTCGTCCCGGCCGTACGCTCGGCATCGTCGGCGAAAGCGGCTCCGGCAAGTCGACGGTGGCGCGGTGCGTCATGCGGCTGATCGATCCGACCGACGGCACGATCCGCCTCGGGGATGCCGACATCACGCGCCTTTCTCCCGGCCAGTTGCGCAGCCGGCGCGCGAAGATCCAGATCGTTTTCCAGGATCCCTATCGCTCGCTCAATCCGCGCCGCAAGATCGTCAGCAGCCTGATCGAGGGACCGATAAATTTCGGCCTGCCGCGTAACCAGGCAATCGAACGTGCCAGAACGCTGCTCGAAACGGTGGGCTTGCCGGCCGATGCGCTCGACTGTTACCCGCACCAGTTCTCCGGTGGCCAGCGGCAGCGCATCGCCATCGCCCGCGCCGTCGCGATGGAGCCGGATGTGATCGTCGCCGACGAGGCCGTGTCGGCGTTGGACGTATCGGTGCAGGACCAGGTGCTGCACCTGCTGGAAGATCTGCAGCGCGATCTTGGAATAGCCATCCTGTTCATCACGCACGATTTGAGGGTCGCGGCGCAGATATGCGACGACGTCATCGTGATGCAGCACGGCAAGGTGGTCGAGCACGGCACGGCCGGCGACGTGCTGGTGTCGCCACGCCACGCCTATACGCGGGCGCTCATCGAGGCGGCACCGGGGCGCGGCTGGGACTTTGCCGCCGGCCGCGAGATCGCGCGCGAAGAGACGAACGCCTGAATCGGGGAATATCATCCATGACAGACTGCATCGTTCTCGGGGCCGGCATGGTTGGTGTCGGTACCGCGCTCGCGCTCCAGCGGATGGGCGTCGACGTAACGCTCGTCGACCGGCGCGCACCCGGCGAGGAAACCAGCTACGGCAATGCCGGCGTCATTCAGGTCGAGGCGGTCGAGCCCTATGCGTTTCCGCGCGGCTTCGGCGACATCGTCTCCGCCGCCATCGGCCTCAACCCGAGCGTGCGCTGGCAGGCGGGTTCGCTGCATCGCTGGGCGTTGCCTCTGATGCGTTACTTCGTCAACTCTTCCGCCAGCAATCATCGCCGGATTTCTGCTGTCTACAGCCAGATGATCCGCCGCGCAGGCGACGATCATGCGCCTTTGATCGACGCTGCAGGCGCGGGCAACCTGATCCGCAGCGACGGGTTCAGGCAGGTTCATCGCAGCGCCCGTACCTTTGATGGGGCTGCCCGTGACGCGGAGCGGTTGGGCCGCGAATACGGCGTCGGCTCCAAAGTGGAGACAGCGGCTGAACTGGCCACCAAAGAGGCAGGTTTGAAGACCACGCTTGCCGGTGCGGTGCTGTGGACGGAACCGTTGAGCTGTGCCGATCCCGGCGAACTGGTCGCGGCCTATGCCCGCCTTTTCGCACAGCGTGGGGGCACGCTGGCGGTCGCGGATGCGACGACCCTGCGTCCAGCCGGATCGGGCTGGCAGATCCTTGGACCCGATGGCGCCATCATGGCCGAGAACGCGGTCGTCGCTCTCGGCCCCTGGAGTGGCAACCTGCTGCGACAACTGGGCTACCGGGTTCCGATGTTCTTCAAGCGGGGTTATCACCAGCACTTCACGGGCGCCGGCCCGGCGTTGCCGCTGATGGATGCCGACCGTGGCGTCGTGATCTCGCCGATGAACCGCGGCGTGCGCGTTCTCACCGGCGCTGAAATCGCCTGGCTGGAGTCGCCGTCGACGCCCTATCAGATACGTGCGGCCACGCGCGCCGCCGATGAGCTTTTCGATCTTGGCGATCCTGTCGAGGACACCGCATGGTTCGGCAACCGGCCCTGTATGCCGGGGATGCTGCCGGTCGTCGGCCGCGCGCCGCGCCACAAAGGGCTTTGGCTCAATTTCGGCCATGGCCATCAGGGGTTCACCCTGGGGCCGACCACTGGCCGGATGCTGGCCGGTGAAATGGCGGGTAACGAAAAGCTGCCCGACGAGTTGGCGCTGGCGGCCTGACGCCTACGCGTCCCGGTCGCGGAAGAGATGGCTGTGAGCGCGGTCGCCCATGGGCCAGACAGCGGCGCGCAGGTAGCCCGACAGCTCTTCGGCCCCGCGCCGAAGAATATCGATCAGCTCGTCCTCGCGCGCGTCGAGGTCTGCCTGCGGCAGGATGATGCTCAAGGTCGCCACGCACTGGCCGTTGCGGTTCGATATCGGTGTTCCAGCGGTGCCCACATAGCGCTCGATCAGGCCGCGCGCGATAAAGTAGCCATCGCGCGCGGCTTGATCGATCTCGTCACAGAACTGGTCGAACGGCATAAGCTCTCCGGACCCGAGCCGAAAATCCTCTTCGGGGATGTTGCGGCGGATGAGGTCGTGCGGGACGTCGACGAGTTGCAGCCGTGCCGAGCCGGTGATGGGGAATGGATAGCGCGAGCCTTCGACCGTGCGCAGATAGTTGCGGCTGCGCCCAGTGGCGGTGATGAGCACGAGCTGCTGCCAGTTGTCCGCGACGTTGATTTCGGTGACGACGCCGGTCTCGACCGCCACGCGCTGCACGACCTCCCGCGCTACCTGCTCGAAGCGCGCGCTACGCGAATAGGCCAGCCCCAGCAGGCCCGCGCGGTGCCCGAGGCTGATGCCGCCATCGTCGTCCAGCGTCAGCCAGCCGCGCACAACGAGCTGGTCGACAAGCGAGTAAATGGTCGAACGCGGGCAGTCCAGCGCTTTTGCGAGAGCGTTGCGGCTGACGGGCCTCTGCTCGTTTTCCAGATGCTCCAGAATGTCGAGAATTCTGTCGGTGCCCTTGGCTCGCTGCACAAGTGTTCTCCCCGTTTTCCAGAGACCTAAGCCGATGGATGCGATCGCGCAAGCGACGCCGTGGCCGTGTGGCCCGCCTCTGCCGCCGCATCGAGCCTTTCGGCGAGTTTAGTCGTGTCCAGACGCGCCGCTTCGCCGATCAACACCAGCCGGCAGCCGGGCTCATGTCGTCCAGCCATCGGCTCCAGCGTCACCCTTTGGCCGACGAGTTGCAGCAAATGCGCGCGGTCCGGCCGTTCCGCCAGATGCAGGATACCTTTCGCCCGCACCACGGACGCGGCGAACTCCGCAATCACACCCTGGAGCGCGGAAAGGACAATCGCGCCGTCGCTTCGCCATTCGAGCTTGGTGAAGCGGTCCTGCCTGTGCGGCGCAACGGTTTCGGTAGCCGTGAAGCGGCCGGGCGGCGCGGGCGCATCGAGCAGAAGATCGATGGGAAGGCGCTCGCTGTCTGCATCGATGACGGGCGGCTTGCCATTCGGCGAAAGGGCGGAGGTGAGCTGCGCCACGGCGGCGGCCTCCAGCCCGGATGTCTTGGACAAGACGACGAAGCTCGCGCCGGCAAGCTGGGCGCGCCAGAGCGTGTCGGCGCGCCGCTCCGAGGTTTGGGTGACGTCCTCGGCATCGACGACGCACACAACGGCATCGAGCCGCGCGGTCTTCCACAGCACAGGATCGGCGAGGGCGTGCGCTATACCGGAAGGATCGGCTATGCCGCTCGCCTCGATGACGATGTGGTCGGGCGGCGGGGTCCGCGCCAGCAGCAGTTTCAGGGTGCGCAGCAGGTCGCCCTGAAGCGTGCAGCACACGCAGCCATTGGCAAGGCCGATCACACTGTCGGTGGAGGTGCGGATCAGCTCCTCATCGATATTGATCGCGCCGAAGTCGTTGACGATGGCGGCGATGTGGCGCCCGTCCGCGTCGGCAAGCAAGGCGTTGATGAGCGTGGTCTTGCCAGCGCCGAGATACCCCGTGACGACAACGACCGGTGTGCTCATCGCGGCGTGCTCCGGATGGGACGGCCGGGACGCGCGTCACGCACGAGTTGGCCGTTGGCTACCACAGCCTCACCGTTGACCAGCACATGGACCATGCCGTCAGCGGCGAGGTGCATGTCCTCGAACGTTGACCTGTCCTGCACGGTTTCAAGGTCGAAAACCACGATGTCGGCGTCGCATCCGGGCTGAAGCCGGCCCTTGCGGCGGAACACGTCGCTGCAGCGCTCGACGATCTGCGCGGGGATGAGCGCGCATTTGGCGATGGCTTCAACCAGTGGCACCGCCTCGCGTTCGCGCACCCATTGGGCGAGGAAGCGGGTGTAGGTGCCGGCCGAGCGCGGATGGGACGTCTTGTCGGCCGGGAGCGGCCATTCCTCGCCGGTGTACAGCGTGCCGTCGGGGTTGCTCCACGGCACCGCGTCGGACGCGATTGCGCCGCCCGGATACATCACCGAGACGTCGAGCAGCCGCTGGTCGTGGGGGTTGTCGGTGTCGAGATAGTGCCATAGCACCAGTGCTTCCGGCGTTTGCGCGCGGGCGGCGACGAGCTCGTCCCGGTCCCCGAACCGCTTACCGGTCGAAACCACCTGGATCGCGCCGTAGCCCGTTCCGGTTCGTTCGGCAAAATCGGAGTCAATGAAGAAGCGGGCGCTCATCACGGTCGATCCCGTGCCGTAGGGATAGGCCTCGGTGGTGATTAGAAGACCCTGTGCCTGTGCTTTGGCGATCAGCCTCGCGGCGTCCTCGACGTCCCGCAGGCTGGTGCTGTTGAGGTGGCAGATGTGCATGTGCGCGCCGGTCGCGCCGGCCAGGCCGATCAGTTGCACATAGGCCTCGACCGAGCTTCTGGGATCGATGTTGGACATATAGGGAATGTGGGTATAGGTCGGCCGGTCGAATTCTGCAGCCAGTTCGCAGATTCGCGTCATTTCCTTGACGCCAGCGCCGGCGGCATAGCCGTGAGGTATGCCGATGCCGAGTGCGCCCTCTTCGAGAGCCTGACGCGTCAGCCGGACAATCTCATCGGTCTGCGGCGCAGTCGCGGCGTCCACCGACCAGCGCATGTCGTCGGAGCCGGCACCCATCATCTCGATGGGCGCAAGACCGCCATCGAGCTCCATGCCGATCATCACCGCCTTGCGCGCGAAGATCCATGCAGCGGCGGTCCCGTAGTTGAGCACCCGGCCCCCGGCCTGCTGCTGTTGATACCAGCGCGCGACGGGAAGCGAACCTACTTCCAGCTCCAGCGCGGTGGTGACGCCGTCGAAGACCTGCATCCGGTCGGCGGGAATGGATTGCCCGTGGGCATGGAGGTCGATGAAGCCCGGTGAGACAACGAGCCCGGTCGCGTCGATCTCGTTCTTTCCGGCACCAAGCGATGGACCGACAGCAACGATCTGGTCGCCGGATACGGCTACATCGGCAATTGCATCATGACCGGTTTCCGGATCGACGACCCTGCCGTTGCGAATGACGAGATCGAAGCTTTTGGCCATATTAATGTCCCTTATTAAAGGCATTGCTCGTTGTGGTGTCACTGCGGGCACCATGACAGAATGGCGCGTCTTCTGTCCATCTGCTTTTCGGGTTTGGCCCTTACCCCTAGGTAGTGTTCCGCGCGATCTGATCGGCCATCTAGGAGCCGCAAAGTCTATCGGCTCAGGGCCTCGCAGCCCGAACCCCGAGCCTGCCACACCTGTGTGAGGACCGGAGAACTCCTGTTTGAGTTCGGGGCCCGCACATACCGCGACCTGCCATATTCGACGCGCCTCAGGACGCCCGGTTGCTGCCAAAGGAGAAAATGCTGGCTGGCGATATCCAATCCAAGTGCCGCGCGGCAAGGAGGGGAGATAGGATACAGAATTGAAGCTCCCGTGGATGGCCGCTTTTCGAGATACTGGGCACCTCACCCATTGTCGGGTGGAAGGTCAGCGGTGCCGCCGTCGCCTGTTGCAGCCATGCGGATCGAACTGCACTTCGGATTGCGGTTGATCGCGCTAAGTCACTCCCTGCGCAGACCACCCATCGTTTGCTTCCCCAGCCAATATCGCGGCCCCGGCCCCAATCGTCCCGCTCGGTCATCCGGATTTGACAGGGCGCATTGATCCAAGGATAAACAGCCGCAACTGATGCAGTCAGCGAGACCGGCCTTTAGCCTTTCAAGCTCGGCGATCCGCTCATCGATCCGGCTCACCCAAGACACCGAAAGCTTGGACCAGTCCTCCCCTTTCGGTACGCGCCCAGTTGACAATCTGGCAAGCTCGCGTCCGATCTCCTTAAGGGTGAGGCCCACTCGCTGGGCGAAAACGATGAAGGCGACGCGGCGCAGCGTGGAGCGGGGAAAGCGACGTTGACCGCTCGAGCTCCGTTCAGCAGCAATCAGGCCAAGACCCTCATAATAGCGCAAAGCGGACGCCTCTACGCCGCTGCGCCTTACCATCTGCTGCATCGTGAGTGTCGGTTCCATGCCCAAACAATACCTGCGGCAGGAATTGACCTCAAGTTAACTTCAACTTTTACAACCGCGTTCTTTCAACAAAAGGAATTGGACGATGCAGCTTCGCAAACTCAACCCGTGGACCTATCCCGAAGGCATGGATCAAGGGCTCATGATATCCGACTTCAATCGGCTGGTATTCGTATCGGGGCAATGCGCGGTTGGCGAGGACGGCGGCTCTCTTCACGCCGGCGACATGGCAGCCCAAGTTCATGCGGCCCTCAACAATGTGGAGATCGTCTTAGGTGAAGCGGGCCTGTCCCTGAGCAACATCGTACGCATGAATACCTATGTCACGGACATGGAGGCGTTTCTCGAGCATGCCGCCCAACCCATGTCGGAGCGATTGGCGCGACATGGGGTGCGGCCGCCGGGCGTTTTGGTGGGTATCGTGGAACTTGGCCGGAAGGACCTGCTCGTAGAAATCGAGATTTTCGCCGCAGCCTAGGTCGTCATGGCAACGACCGTTCTTGCGTCGCTGGACCGGTTGTGAGCCGCGCTTCGCTCTGGACTGTTTTGGCGGCTTCGTTGGCCAATGATAATATGAGTGGGTGCGGTTCCGCAGCGATTCACGAGGTTCGAGACATTTCTGACTGCTCGAACCTGCTTCAACCTCGCCCAGAACCAAGGCCACTCAATCCCCCTATATTGATGGAATATCGTGGACACCTGGACGCAGATTGAGACTGATTGGCTGGTAGTTGGGCGTTCTGCCAAAGTCCCTTGGGATTTCGCTCCGGGGAGGCGATCACTTTACCGCATTGCACAAAACGTGGAGTGGGGCATGATGTGGCATGCGCGGTGCTCCATTAAAAATACTGGTCATTGATGAGAACCGGCCTCGCGCCACAATTATAGACGCTGGTCTCCGAGAAGCCGGCCACGAGGCCGTGACAATCATCCATGATGTGACCGGCATCGCTGCAAGGATCGAGGAATTGCAGCCGGACGTTATCGTCATCGACCTGGAAAACCCGAACCGCGATATGCTTGAGAATATGTTCCAACTATCCCGCGCAGTGAAACGGCCGATCGCCATGTTCGTCGACCGCTCCGACATGGCGTCGATCGAGGCGGCCATCGATGCCGGAGTGTCGGCCTATGTGGTCGACGGTTTGAAAAAGGAGCGTGTCAAGCCGATCCTCGATATGGCGATCATCCGCTTCAATGCCTTCTCGCGGATGGCGCGCGAGCTGGAGGAAGCGCGTAGCGAACTGGAAAGCCGAAAGGTCGTCGAGCGCGCCAAGGGCATTCTCATGAAGTCGCGGGGACTTTCCGAGGCCGACGCGTATGGGCTTTTGCGCAAGACAGCGATGAACGAAAACCGAAAGATCAGTGAGATCGCCCAGAGCCTCGTTACGGCGGCCGGTTTGCTGGGTCCTGGAGGCGACGCATGAGCGGCAAACACCAGATCGCCGCCGGGTTTCTGCCCTTGCTCGATAGCGCGTTGCTGGCCGCCGCCCACGAACAGGGCTTTGCAGAGGCCGAAGGCATTGAGCTCCGGCTGGTCCGGGAAAACTCGTGGGCCAGCATCCGGGACCGGCTCGCAGTCGGTCATTTCGATGCCGCTCACATGCTGGCGCCGATGCCGATTGCCTGCAATCTGGGCCTGACGCCCCTGGCGACGGAAATGATCGCACCGATGGCGCTTGGTCTCGGGGGCAATGCCGTGACCGTGTCGGTCGCTCTTTGGAGCGCCATGCGGGACAACGGCGCGCTTGATGACCTGGACCCCCTGCGAAACGGTAAGGCGCTGGGGTCAGTGATCTCGGCACGGAAGAGAGGCGGTGGCCGGCTCTTGCGTTTTGGTGTGGTGCACCCGCACTCGGGCCATAACTACGAACTGCGATATTGGCTGGCGGCCTGTGGGGTCGACCCGGAGCGGGAGATCGAAATAGTCATCCTGCCGCCACCCTTGATGCCCGACGCCTTGATTGCAGGCCGCATCGATGGATATTGCGTCGGCGAGCCATGGAACACTGCGGCGGTGTCAAAGGGCGCCGGACGCATCGTCACCGTGAAAGCTGCGATCTGGCGGTCGAGCCCGGAGAAGGTGCTTGGGGTCGCCAAGGCCTGGGCTGACCGAAATCCAGAAGCTTTGACCGCGCTGCTTCGGGCGCTCTATCGCGCTGCGGAATGGTGCGGATCGTCTGAAAACCTCGGCGATCTGGCCCGTATCCTCGCCAGCACCCATTATATCGACTGCCCGCAGGAGTGGTTGATGCCAGCGCTCATTGGCGCAGTCGAGGTGGGACCAAGT
Organism: Neoaquamicrobium microcysteis; assembly: GCF_008180155.1. Classification (GTDB taxonomy): domain Bacteria; phylum Pseudomonadota; class Alphaproteobacteria; order Rhizobiales; family Rhizobiaceae; genus Aerobium; species Aerobium microcysteis. The sequence goes on from NZ_VSZS01000052.1 coordinate 35,526, forward strand.
CAAGTCGTCGCGGTGCCCGACTTTTTTGTTCCGCACGCCAAGGCGGCGACCTTCCCGTGGACAAGTCATGCGCTCTGGTTCTACAGCCAGATGGTGCGGTGGGAACAGGTCGATGCCAACATCGCCAACGAAGGGATTGCGCGGAACACCTACCGACCTGATCTCTATCGCGCCGCATTGCGTGATGTCGATGTGGCGTTGCCTGGCGCCAACGCCAAGGTAGAGGGCGCGCTGAACGAGCCGACGCCGGTTGGTTCTTCAGGCCCCAGCCTCACGCTCGGTCCCGACGGATTCTTCGACGGGGCGGTCTTCGATCCTGACCAGGTTAGCGCATATCTGAGCGGTCAACGAAAACGCTAGCTCCCATCGCCGGGAGAACTGTGGGTGAGGTGTTTGCGATGCACAATATTTGCTCACGTAACGCCAAAGATTGCCGGATTATTCGACAGTCCCTGAGCCCGGCGACGAGTTGGCCAGCCGGTAGTCGTTGCAACTCAACGGAAAATCCCTCGACCTCTGACTGGCACGCTTCCTGCTTCCCTGTCCGTGAGGCCCATCGTCGGGCCACATGATTAGCGTCCAAAGAAGGGCGCACTAGGCAAAGCCGCCGATCAGATTCAGCCCGCCCGAGATATCGGGCGTCGCGAGTCTGGCCGGCGGCTTTTTTGTTTTCAGCCACAGCGGTGTCCCTGAAGCCGCAGATGGAGCAGCAGCATGATCGAGCCGGTCGAAAGCCACTCTTTGCAACAGCGAGGCGCCAGCAGGGCACTGTCGCTTTCCACCATCGCCTTCACGGTGTGTTTTGCGGTCTGGACGATCTTTTCGATCATCGGCGTGGGAATCAAAGCCGAGCTCGGCCTTTCGGAAACGGAATTCGGCCTCTTGGTCGGCATGCCGATCCTCACTGGCTCGCTGGTGCGCATGTTGCTCGGCATTTGGACAGACCGCCTGGGCGGTCGCCTGGTTTATACGGCGACGATGCTCGCGGCGGCGGTCGCTACCTTCCTGCTCGCCTTTGCCACGACCTACGCGCAGATGCTGATCGCGGCGCTCGGGGTGGGACTTGCCGGCGGGTCGTTTGCCGTCGGTGTCGCCTATGTCTCGCGCTTCTATCCGCCTGCAAAGCAAGGCACGGCTCTTGGCATTTTCGGTGTCGGCAACGTCGGCGCCGCTGTGACGAAATTCGTCGCTCCCTTCGTCTTGCTGGCGTGGGGCTGGCAGAGCGTGGCCCTCATTTGGGCTGCCTCGCTGGTGTTCATGGCGGCGGTCTTCTGGCTGGCGACGGATGATGATCCGGTGATTAAGCAGCGTCGCATGACAGCCGCCGGCCAGCCCCGCAGCTTCCTGGCAGAGTTCGAACCTCTGAAGGATATCCGTGTCTGGCGCTTCTCGCTTTACTATTTCTTCGTGTTCGGGGGCTTCGTCGCCCTGGCCCTGTGGCTTCCACGCTATCTGATCGGCGTATATGGGTTCGAACTAGCCACCGCCGGCATGATTGGCGCGGCCTACTCAATTCCGGCTTCGATCTTCCGTGCTTACGGCGGTGTCCTGTCCGACCGTATCGGTGCGCGCGCCGTGCTCTACTGGACTTTCGCCGTGTCCGTGGTCTGCTGCGCCGTCCTCGCATTGCCTGCTACCGACTATACGGTTCGCGGCATCAACGGACCGATCGCATTCCAGTTCGAGATCGGATGGCTGACATTCATCATTGTAACCTTCGTGCTCGGCTTCTTCATGGCGATTGGCAAGGCGGCCGTCTACAAGCACATCCCAGTCTACTACCCCCATAATGTTGGTGCAGTGGGGGGCCTCGTCGGCATGATCGGCGGGCTCGGCGGCTTCGTATTACCCATCGCTTTCGGCGCGCTCAATGACCTGAGCGGCATCTGGTCGAGCTGTTTCATGCTGCTCTTCGTCGTCGTGGCAGCCTGTCTCGTCTGGATGCATGTGGCAATCCAGCGAATGGCCCAGGCGCAATCGCTGGCCGAACAGGCTCTGACCTCACCGGCTGAATAGGGACAACGATCAATGACCGAGAAACTTGTCATAGTCGGCAACGGGATGGCGCCTGGCCGGATGCTGGAGCATCTGCTTGAGGCCGCCCCGAATCGCTTCCAGATTACCATCTTCAACGCCGAACCGCGCGTGAACTACGACCGCATCATGCTCTCTCCCGTTCTGTCGGGCGAAAAGCAGTATGAGGAAATCGTCATCCACGGCGATGGCTGGTACATCAAGCATGGCATCACGCTCTACAAGGGCCACAAAGTCGTCGCCATAGACCGTGACGCGAAGACCATCACCTCAAACCAGGGCGTAACCGAAACGTACGACAAGCTGGTCATCGCCACCGGCTCCGTGCCGTTTGTCATTCCGGTTCCCGGCAAGGACCTCCCAGGGGTGCTCTCCTATCGCGACCTGGATGATGTAAGCGCAATGCTTGTGGCAGCGCAATCGCGCGAAACGGCCGTTGTCATCGGTGGCGGGTTGCTCGGCCTTGAGGCGGCGGCCGGTCTCGCCGAACGCGGGATGGACGTGACTGTGCTTCACGTCATGCCCACACTGATGGAACGGCAGCTCGACCCTGCCGCCGGCTATTTGCTGCAACAGGCCGTCGAGGAGCGCGGCATCAAGGTCCGCACCAAGGCCAACACCAAAGCAATTCTTGGAAACGGAAAGGTTGAGGGCGTCGAGCTCGAAACCGGTGAAATCATTCCAGCGACCTTGGTGGTGATGGCGGTCGGCATCCGGCCCAACGTCGTCCTTGCCACAGAGGCCGGATTGGAGGTGAAGCGTGGCATCGTCACCGACAACCGGATGGTAACGTCCGATCCCGACATTCTTTCCGTCGGCGAATGCACCGAGATCGACGGACGCGTCTACGGGCTCGTCGCGCCGCTTTACGAGATGGCCAAGGTGGCGGCGGCGCAGCTCGCAGGCACCGAAGCCAAACGCTTTGTCCACGCCGACACGCCGACCAAGTTGAAGGTCACCGGCATCGATCTCTATTCGATCGGCGATTTTGCAGACGGTGAGGATCGTGAGGAGATCATCCTGCGCGACGCATCTGCTGGCATCTACAAGCGTGTGATCCTGCAGGACAACAAGATCATCGGAACAGTGCTGTTCGGTGAGACCGCGGACGGCCCGTGGTTCAATGAGCTCAAGAAGAAGGCTGTCGACATCTCAGGCATACGCGACACGCTGATTTTCGGGCAGGCGTTCCAGGGGGGCGTGTCCACGGACCCTTTGGCGGCCATTGCGGCCCTGGCGGATGATGCGGAAGTCTGCGGCTGCAACGGCGTTTGCAAGAGCACGATCACGTCAGTTATCGCGGAAAAGGGACTGACGTCGCTGGAAGACGTGCGGGCGCACACGAAGGCCTCCGCCTCGTGCGGTACGTGCACCGGGCTGGTCGAAAAGATCATGACCCTGACTCTGGGAGACGGGTACAATCCAGCGGTCGTTCAACCAATGTGTGGCTGCACCGATCTTGGCCACGACGACGTTCGCCGGCTGATAAAGGCGAAGAGCCTGAAGACCATCCCGCAGGTCATGCAGGAGCTGGAGTGGAAGACTTCGTGCGGCTGTGCCAAATGTCGGCCCGCCCTCAACTACTACCTCGTGGCCGACTGGCCGGCCGAGTACGCAGATGACTACCAGTCGCGTTTCATAAACGAGCGCGTCCACGCCAACATTCAAAAGGATGGCACTTACTCGGTCGTTCCGCGCATGTGGGGAGGCGTGACCTCGGCAGGCGAGCTGCGTGCAATCGCAGACGTGGTCGACAAGTTTGCCATTCCGGCGGTGAAGGTCACCGGTGGTCAACGCATCGATATGCTGGGCGTCCGCAAGGAGGACCTCCCTGCAGTCTGGGCCGATCTCGGCAAGGCCGGCTTCGTGTCGGGCCATGCCTATGCCAAGGGCCTGCGTACCGTAAAAACCTGCGTCGGCACCGATTGGTGCCGTTTCGGCACCCAGGATTCGACCGGGCTCGGCGTTCGCATCGAGAAATTCATGTGGGGCTCCTGGACGCCGGCCAAGGTCAAGATGGCCGTCTCCGGCTGCCCGCGCAACTGCGCGGAAGCGACATGCAAGGATGTCGGCGTGATCTGTGTGGATTCGGGGTACGAGATCCACTTTGCAGGCGCAGCCGGCCTCGACATTAAGGGTACCGAAGTTCTCGGACAGGTCAGGACCGAAGAAGAGGCACTGGAGGTGATCGTTGCACTCACCCAAATGTACCGAGAGCAGGGCCGCTATCTGGAGCGCATCTACAAATGGGCCAGACGTATCGGGCGTGACGAGATCCAGCGCCAGATCATCGACGACCCGCAGAAGCGCAAAGCGTATTTCGACCGCTTCGTCTTTAGCCAGAAATTTGCACAGGTTGACCCGTGGTCGCAACGCGTTTCCGGCAAGGACAAACACGAATTCAGCCCCATAGCGCCTATCAGTTTCAACGAGGCTGCAGAGTGATGAACTGGTTCGATATCGGCGAAATCAACGATATTCCACTGCGCGGTGCGCGTTGCCTGAAGACGCGTCAAGGCAAGATCGCGGTCTTTCGCACGCATGAAGACCGCATCTATGCCATCGAGGACCACTGTCCGCACAAGGGTGGCCCACTCAGCCAAGGGATCGTTCACGGGGCAGCCGTAACATGCCCGTTGCACAATTGGGTGATCTCGCTGGAGACCGGAAAGGCGCTCGGCCCGGACGACGGAGCCGTGAGGACGATCCCTGTGCGCGTCGAGGAGGGGCGGATCCTTGTTGGCCTCGGGGAACTGCTGGCGGCTGCGGAATAGATCATGCAGACACGCCAATCTGATGAGGTAGAGACAACCTGCCCCTATTGCGGGGTCGGGTGCGGGGTGCTGGCCAAAGTCGCTGCCGATGGAGCAATTTGTGTCCGCGGCGACCCCGAACACCCGGCGAATTTCGGTAAACTGTGCTCAAAAGGGTTGGCGCTGAGCGAGACGATGGCGCGCGATGGGCGCGTCCTGCATCCTGAGATCGCGGGAGAACGGGTCGAATGGAACACCGCGCTTGATCTGGTTGCACGCAATTTTGCCGACACCATCGCCCAGCACGGGCCGGATGCGGTGGCATTCTACATCTCGGGCCAGCTGCTAACAGAAGACTACTATGTCGCCAACAAGCTGATGAAGGGCTTCATCGGTTCAGGCAACATCGATACAAATTCGCGGCTGTGCATGGCTTCGTCGGTCGCAGGTCATCGCAGGGCATTTGGCGAAGACATCGTACCGGGCCTCTACGACGATTTCGACGAAGCCGACTTGATCGTCCTCACGGGTTCGAACGCTGCATGGTGTCATCCGATCCTTTACCAGCGCATGCTGACGGCCCGCCGGGTCCGCGGAACAAAGATCATCGTCATCGACCCCCGCCGGACGGCCACCGCCGACGAAAGTGACCTGCACCTGCCGCTCGACCCAGGTACCGATGTGCTATTGTTCAACGGTCTGCTGGCACATCTGGCGCGTGTCGGCGCGATGAACGAAAGTTATGTCGCCAAGCATACGTCGGGCTTTGAGGCCGCGATTTCGCTCGCACTTGCCGATGCCCCCTCCAGCGAAGCCGTCGCACTGGGTTGCGGCCTGCCGGTGGCCGACGTGCGCCTGTTTTACGATCTCTTTGCCGCGACCGAGCGCGCCGTGACGGTCTACAGCCAGGGCGTCAACCAGTCGGCCCACGGTACCGACAAGGTCAATGCAATCATCAATTGCCATCTGGCGACAGGGAGTATCGGCAAACCGGGAGCCGGGCCGTTTTCGGTCACGGGTCAGCCCAACGCGATGGGCGGCCGCGAGGTGGGCGGACTGGCAAACCAGCTGGCCGCTCACATGGGTTTTGAAAACGGGGAAGACGTGGACCGCGTGGCACGCTTCTGGCGTGCCCGGAATATGGCGCGCACGAGTGGGCTGAAAGCGGTCGACATGTTTCGCGCTGTCGGTGACGGCCGCGTCAGGGCGATCTGGATCATGGGTACCAATCCGGCGGTGTCGATGCCGGATTCGAGCCGCGTGCGTGCTGCCCTGAAGCGTTGCGATTTCGTGGTTGTGTCGGATGTCGTGCGAACCGACACGACGCGCTTTGCCGACGTCTTGCTGCCTGCGGCCGCGTGGGGCGAAAAGGACGGAACGGTCACGAACTCCGAGCGTCGCCTTTCCCGCCAGAGACCGTTCGTGCCCACGCCAGCTGAGGTCAGGGCCGACTGGCGCATCATCTGCGATGTGGCTTCACGCATGGGTTTTGCCGATGCGTTCGAATATGCGGATCCTGCAGCCATCTTCCGCGAGCACGCGTCGCTGTCGGCCTTCGAGAACAATGGCGCACGGTTGTTCAACCTCGGCGCTCTCGCTGCCATTTCCAACGGTGATTATGAGACCTTCGGCCCCCGTCATTGGCCGCAACCGAACGAACGCCCCGACGACGCACGCCTCCTGGCGGGTGGACGCTTTCAGACGCCGGACGGTCGCGCCCGTTTCATCCCGGTCAGGCAGGAGGGCGTGGCCCAGCCAGCAAATTCCGCCTTCCCGCTCGCGCTCAACACCGGTCGCCTGCGCGATCAGTGGCATACAATGACGCGTACCGGACTGGTGCCGCGCTTGATGGCGAACGCGCCTTCACCCGTGGTGGAGCTTCATTCCCGCGATGCCGCCGAAAATGAGATGGACGAGGGCGACCTCGCTTATCTGGCCACACCCTATGGATTTGCCCGCGCCAAGGTGCGCATCAACGATGGACAAAAACCGGGCCAGGTCTTCCTGCCGATCCACTGGAGCGGCCAGTATGCCGTCAACGCCGGTACCGGGCCACTGGCGTCGCCTGTCACAGACCCGTTCTCCGGCCAACCGGAATTGAAGCATGTGCCTTTGCGCCTCCGGCGCGAAGTGAAGGCGTGGGAGGGCGTGCTGATCAGCCGCCGGGATCTCCGGCCGACCGGCTTCGTTCATTGGAGCCGGCACAAGGTCGAGGGCGGCTGGGTCTACGAACTGTGTGGAACGGAACGGCCCGACCAAGGCGTACTTCTTGCGAAAGGGCTGCTCGATCCAGCCGGGCGCGCGCAAAGGGTCGAATATGACGACCGCCGTGGGCAAGCTTATCGCGCGGCAGTCACAGACCAGAACGGTGCCCTGATGGAGGCACTGTTCGTCGCGCGTTCGCAGCAGTTGCCACCTTACTCATGGTTGCTTGCGCTCTTGGCTGCCCGCGCGCCGCTTTCGCTTCAGGAACGCATGGCGGTGCTCTCCGGACAGTCCCCGAAGCCGGCGCTGCAGGCAGGCCGCATCGTGTGCGCCTGTTTCAATGTCGGCGAAAACCAGCTCGCCGAAGCAGTTATGGCCGGTTCGACCACCCTCGACCAGATCGGCAAGCTCTTGCAGGCTGGCACCAACTGCGGCTCCTGTCGCTCCGAAATCAGGAAGCTTCTCCATGAAAATAGTCTCCAGGCAGCCGAGTGAAACCGGCCCGGCACGTATCGGCGCACTCAGCGTGCTGCCGGTCTTCTTCGATCTTTCGGTCAAGCGGGTTGTCGTCGCAGGCGGCAGCGAGGCGGCGGCATGGAAGGCCGAGCTGTTGGCGGCCGCCGGTGCCTGCGTCGACCTCTATGCAACCGAGTTGTCCGATGAGATGAGCCGGCTGCTCGCCCACGGTACCGCAATCACGCATCATTCGCGCGGCTGGGACCATAGCTGCCTGCCGGGGGCCGCCATCGCGCTGGCTGACGCGAAGGACGACGATGAAGCCGCTGCTTTCGAAGGCGCGGCACGTGCGGCCGGCGTGCCGTGCAACGTCATAGACCGACCCGCCTATTGCCATTTTCAGTTCGGCTCGATCGTGAACCGATCGCCGGTCGTCATCGGTGTCTCGACGTCGGGCGCAGCGCCGATACTGGGACAGGCAGTGCGGCGGCGCATCGAAACCTTGCTGCCGCCTTCTCTTGCGGCCTGGGCCGACTTTGCCCGGCGAGTGCGCGAACATGTGGTCCGTCGGCTGAGTCCCGGTGCTCAGCGTCGCCGCTTCTGGGAAGGCTTCGTGGACCGGGCCTTCGGACCGGCCCCGGGCAGCCAGGAGGCGGCGGCGGTCATAGCCTCCATCGAGGCTCGATCTCAGTCCGGTGCCAGGGGGAAAGTCACGTTTGTGGGTGCCGGGCCGGGGGATGCTGAACTGCTAACCATCAAGGCCGTCCGTGCCCTGCAATCCGCAGATGTCATCCTGTTCGACGACCTTGTGTCAGACGAGGTGCTGGAACTCGCCAGGCGCGAGGCCAAACGCATCCTGGTAGGTAAGCGCGCCGGGCGAGCGAACTGCAAGCAGCACGAGATCAACGAGATGATGGTGTCTCTCGCGCGTGCCGGTCGCAACGTCGTTCGCCTCAAGTCCGGCGATCCGATGATCTTTGGTCGGGCGGGCGAGGAGATCGAGGAACTGGATAGGGCCGGCCTTGCATATGACGTCGTTCCAGGCATCACGGCGGGCATCGCTTTGTCCGCGGCCCTGGGGGTATCTTTGACCCATCGAGACCACGCGAAATCCGTACGCTTCGTTACCGGGCACTCTCGCCATGGTGGGCTACCGGAAGACATTGACTGGATCAGCATCGCCGATACCTCGGCCACGACCATCTTCTACATGGGTGGTCGCACCGCGTGCGAAATCTCCTCAAGGCTTAGGTCGCTCGGCATGCTCGCGCAAACCCCGGTCGTTATCGCGGCCAACATTGGACGCGCGACGCAGTCGGTGACCCACACAACACTTGGTGGACTACCCGACGCTGCTGCGGAGCTTCGTTACGGCCAGGCGGTTCTGATTGGCATCGGCAGTGTGTTCCGGCAAGCTGCCGAGGCAGGCGGTACGAAAAACAAGAAATTCGCGCCGCGGTGCGACGCCGAAATTCCAGCTCAAGAACGCCTTCGCCTGTTCGCATAGCTGGCCTGCGGTGCTGAGGGCGAACCTGACCCCCTTTCGTTGTGACGCCGGGCGCAAGTCGACCGAAGGTGGTTGCGACCTTGTGCCATCCTGCAATGGCTGATCTGATACCCAACTCAAGTCGGAGGAAACGATCTCACGCAAACTGACCGAAAAAGGAAAAGCGCCTGATGCTCCATGTCGATATCCCGACCCGCTCCCAGATCATTGCCCTGAACAAGGTCCGCGCGCCAGCCTGCGTCTCGATCTATCTCAAGACCACGCCTTTGACCCAGCACTCGGACGCTTCCCGCATCGAGCTTGGGAATCTCGCCCGGCAGGCAAGGGAGCAGCTTGAAGCCGCCGGGCTCGACAAACGCCAACTGGCAGCGCTCGTGGAGCAGATCGAAGAGCTGCGCGAGGATGATGATTTCTGGACCCTGCAAGCCAACAGCCTTGCGATCCTTGCAACCCCAACCAGCCTGCAGACCTTCCGACTTGCCAACGATCTGACTGAGACTGTGCAAGTTTCCGACAGGTTTCATCTCAAGCCGCTTTTGAGAGCCATTACGTTCCCGCATTCCGCTTTTGTCCTAGCGCTCTCGGAAAACGCGGTACGGCTCGTCGAAATCCACGCAGACCTGCCCGCCCAGACCGTCAAGGTCAGCGGCTTGCCCAAAGATGCCGCAAGTGCGGTTGGCAAATCGACCTTGAACGATCGATCGGCCAGCGGAAGAATGCACGGCTCGGAAGGGCAGAACGTTCGCTTCCAGCAATATGCCCGCAAGGTGGATGCCGCTCTGCGTCCGGTTCTGGCGGGTCTAGACACGCCCTTGATCCTCGCCGCAACCGGACGCCTTGCATCAGTTTACCGCTCAGCGAACACATATCCGAACCTGCTTGCAGGCGGCATTGACGACAGCCCCGACCGCATCAGTGATGCCGACCTTGCCGCCGCGTCCCGGCCCTTGCTGGATCAGGCCTATGCAGCAGAGCTGGAAAAGGCGAGAAGTCTGTTTGAGGTCAGGTCAGGTGAGGGACGGGCGACAACGGATCTTTCGCACGCGGCGCGTGCCGCCACCTTCGGCGCCATCGACACGCTTCTGGTCAATATCGATACCGTAGTCCATGGGTCGATCGACGAGACCACCGGCGCCTTGAGGCTTGCCGATGCGGCTGATGCGACCAGCTATGGGGTCGTCGACGAAATTGCAGGTCGGGCCATCGCCAATGGCGCGAAGGTACTGGGCGTGCGCGCCTCCGACCTGCCTGATGGAGGCGAGCTGGCAGCGATCCTTCGCTTCACCGCATAAGCAACCGCAATTCGAGCCGCGGAGAACACCACCCATGGACGAGAAGGGCAGGTTGGTATGTTGCGTCAACGGGAGCAGTCACTCCGCGCGCGCTGTCGAATTGTCCTGCCTTCTTGCTCCCGTTTTAGGCTTGGAGCTGACTTTTGCCCTGGTCAACCAAACGAGGCCAGCGAGCGGTCATTCCGACATCCGTTCCTGGAGCGATGAGGAGGCTAGGCATATCCTGGATACGTGCCTGACATATGCCCGCGCGAAGGGCCTCCGGAAGGCATATGCGAAAAAGATCGAGGCGGCGGGCATTTCCACCGCCATCCTAGAGTACGCGCATGAGCAAAAGGTGCTGCACATCGTCGTCGGCACCGGAAATCCACCCTTCATTGGCCGCCTGCTGATGGGATCGGTATCCGAGGCGATCGTTGCACGCGCTCCCTGCTCCGTTACCATCGCACGATAGGGCGAACGCCCTTTTGCGGTGGGGCTCCTCCGTCACTGTCATCGTGCTCTGGGAACTCGCGCCCAGATCGGACCGCCTTGGGATTTTGAGACGGTTGCGATAGGCCTTGTTCATGTCTGACCTTGCGATTGTTCTTCTTCTGCTCGTCTCCGCCATTGTTATGTTTGCTCTCGGGCGTCCACGGATGGACGCCGTTGCGCTTGTCATGATTGTCGCCCTGCCGCTCACAGGTGTGATCGATGTCGGGGATGCGCTGGCTGGTTTCGCCGACCCTAACATTGTTCTGATCGGTGCCTTATTCGTGGTGGGAGAGGCACTCGTACGAACTGGGATCGCGCAGCGCCTGGGTGACTGGCTGGTGCGCAAGGCGGGACGAAGCGAGGCTCGCCTGATCGTGCTTCTGATGGTCGTGGTCGCCGGCATCGGTTCGTTCATGAGCTCGACGGGCGTGGTGGCGATCTTCATTCCGATCGTGTTGCGGATCGCGCGCAATGCATCCATTCCCGCAGGTCGTCTGATGATGCCCTTGTCGGTGGCCGCGCTGCTGAGCGGCATGATGACACTCGTCGCCACCGCTCCGAACCTCGTGGTCCACGGCGAACTCATGCGCAACGGCTTGGAAGGATTCGGCTTCTTCGCCTTTACGCCGTTCGGCCTGCCGCTGCTGGCACTTGCGATCCTTTACATGCTGGTAGCGAAGAAGTTCCTGGGACGGTCCGCAGCGCCATCCGATGTGCTGGAGCGCCCCACGCTCGGTCATTTCGTAACCGCTTATGGGTTGGACGGGAGGGAACACAGGTTCTCCGTACGTCCAGGTTCGCCGCTCGTCGGCAATAGCCTGAGCGCGTTCGACCTGCGCGGCAGTGTAGGCATCAATATCATAGCGATCGAACGCGCCACCCGCTTCGGGAGACAACTCTTGCGGCCAAGAGCTGAGAGCCGGATCGAAGCTGGTGACGTGATGCTGATCGATGCAAAGTCACCAGAGCTGGATATGGACGAGGTGGCTGCACGGTACGGCCTCGACCGGCTTGCGCTCGGAAATATCTATTTCGGCGACCGCTCCCAGGAGATTGGGCTTGCGGAACTGCTCGTGTCGCCGGACTCGCGCCTCGTTGGAAAGACAGTTGTCGACGCACGCCTGCGCAGCGCCACTGATCTTGTCGCAATCGGCATTCGGCGTGGACGCGAAGCCATCGGTGGGCCGTTGACCGAGGTTGTCTTTCACGCCGGGGACCCGATACTGGTGATCGGTCCCTGGCGGGCAATCACGCGTGTGCCGCAGGGGCCAGAGAGACTGATCCTGCTCAACACGCCCGTGGAAATCGAGGATGTGGCGCCGGCCTCGCACCGCGCACCCCATGCGGCTCTCATTTTGCTCGTGACCGTTGCCCTGATGGCTTCCGGGGTGGTTCCAAACGTCATCGCCGCCTTGCTTGGATGCCTTATGTTCGGCTTTTTTGGCTGCATCGACATGAATGCAGCCTATCGCTCGATCCACTGGCAGACGCTCATCTTGATCGTCGGGATGCTTCCTTTCTCGATTGCGCTCCAGCGGACGGGCGGCATCGATATTGTTGCCGATTGGCTGCTGGCCATACTGGGGGGCTCCTCACCACGCGTGGTGCTGGCTACCCTGTTTGCCCTGACGGCGGTGCTTGGCCTGTTCATATCGAACACCGCTACAGCAGTGTTGATGGCGCCAGTCGCACTAGCACTCGCCGGTGCGCTCAATGTCTCGCCTTACCCGCTCGCCATGACGGTTGCGCTTGCTGCGTCCGCAGCCTTTATGACGCCGGTGTCCTCGCCCGTGAATACGTTGGTGGTGGGCCCCGGCAACTACCGCTTCTTTGATTTCGTCATGATCGGCGTTCCCTTTACGCTGGTCGCCCTGGCCGTCACGATCCTGCTCGTGCCTGTCCTGCTGCCATTCTAAATCAAGCGATTTGTAGAAGACATTGAGGAGGGCATGTTCCGTCCGCCGGGCATCGGAACATTGTCGCGAAGTCGGCTGCGCTGTACCGGCGCGCGGCCGGCCAACCAATCGAGGGCGGCAAGCGCCGTCGTCAGTTTGCGCAACTGAACAGTACGCCGGCCCGTGTTGTCGTCGCGAGCCGGAGCGGGAAAGCTTTTTGACCGGTTTGCGTGCGTTTGGCTAAGCAGCGGGAGTGAGCGGCTTAATCGCTGTTGTTCACCACGCTGGCAAGCAGGCGGAGTTTCTCCGAAAGCAGGCTTTCGGAGATTGGCTTGGGGACGACGCCCACCGCTACATCACGATATTCCTCGGCTACTTGGCTCTGCCCGGTCACGAAAATGGACGGGACACCTCGTTCTTTGAGCCAGACCACCGCCTGCGGTCCCGTGTGTCCGTCGGCGAGATCGATATCGACGAGTGCACAATCCATCACCAGCGTATCAAACCGTTCGCGCAGCTCCTCAAAGCTGCTTGCTGTTCCGGCAAATACGTGGCCCCCATCCTCGACTAACTGTTCAACATGCATCGCGATCAGAGGGTTGTCCTCAAGATAGAAAATGCGCATCGGCTGCCCCCGGGCCTGAGTGGAAGAGTTTCCCTCAACTCCCGTGACTGTCAGAGGTTGCCGATAATGGGGAAAACAGTCCCCGTGCCTCGCATCGCAGGCCATCCCTCTCGAAAGAGATTTGAGGCGGTCGACCAAACATACTCGTAAGCGCGGATCTCACATAGCGTGTTCCGTAGCCGATCCGCATTGGCTCCTCCACCGTCGGGCCCCCATATTCCTTCCAACGAATCCCAAGCTCCGGCGCCTGGGTTTTTGATACCTCCCACGTAAAGCGGACGCGACCCTCAGGCCGAGACATGGCACCGTACTTGATTGCATTGGTCGTCAGTTCGTGAAGGCAAAGCGCCATGGTGGTGCCGGCTTCACGATGCAGTGTTACCGGTGGACCCTGCGCGACTATCCTCTCGTCGTCGCCGACCATGTAGGGTTCGAAAGTCAGTGCTGCTATTTCAGCTATCGATACGGCGTCGTCTTCCGCATGAAAAACTGCGGAGTGAACCTTATCCAACGCTCCGAGCCGACCACGGAAATCTCTCGCCAGCACTTCAACTGACGTAGCGCCGCGCCGCGTCATCTCGAAGATCGATGTGACACTGGCGAGAATGTTCTTCACGCGATGATTGAGTTCGCGGCGTAGCTCGATCTCGCGTGCGATGTGGTCACGCACTTCGCGCTGACGCAGTCTGACGAGCAAGGCGGATTGGACGCCGCTCACAAGCTCAACCGCGGTCACAGGACGCTGGTAGAAGAGTAGCCTTGCCCGGGGCCAGACACGGCTCAGTTCGGCGCGCACCTGATCGGGACGTGACGCGCGGTCTAGAAGGACCACAACGGGCATCTCGGCCCACGAAGGCTGGCGGTTCAAATGGTCTGCGACGGCTTCAATTGCTGCTGGCGTCAACGCCTCGTGAGTTCCAATCAGCACCCCTGGCGATGCCGCAAGCAATTCGGCGAGATTGTTGCCAGCAAGCCCGATTTCCACGTTGACCTGATGATCGCCAAGAAGCCGGGCAAGGTAATCGGCGTCTTTGCGATATGGCGCCAGGATCAGCACATGATCTAACGCCGAAGGGCTATTTTCGTCTGCGGGACTCACGCTTCCGGCAGGGGGTTATAAGGCACGACGGTAATGCCCGAGCTCTGGATGAACAGTTCGTGGACATCGAGATCATGGGGGCCGTGCCGCTTCTTGACGACCGTAATGTTGCGGCGAAGCCGGCCATCATGCTCGGTCAACCTGAGAAGTAGAACAGTGTCACCAAGGAAGCTGACGTCAACATCTATCCCAACGTTTTGCCCCAAAAGTCCATGTTGGGCAACAATCAACATCGTAAGAACTCCGGCGCGCGCAAGATACTTAAGAAGTGACTGGATGTCGCGAACAGCCTTGTCTCGATGGGGCAGGGAATTGAGATAGCCCGTGAAGCTGTCAATCACCACAACTCGTGTGTTGTCTTCGGTGACGATAGTCTGGACGATCTGCGCGAACTCCCCAGGCGAAATTTCATTAGGATTGAAATCCCGGATGATGAGTTGGCCGGAGTCGTAAAACGGGCGCAGGTTCATGCCCAGCCCCTCGGACCGCCTGAAAAAGGTCTCCAGCCTCTCCTCGAACAAGAATAACGCCACGCATTCTCCACGTTCGAGCGCCGCAGTAGAGTAGAGTGACGCCATGGTCGATTTGCCGGTTCCGGACTGACCGATAACGAGCGTGATTGTCCCTGATTCCTGACCGCCGCCGAACATCTCGTCGAGTGTATCGACGCCGGACTTGATCAATTCCGGCCTGTTATCTTCTGAAGCCGAGCCGGCTACGATGCGCGGGAATACGACGACACCTTCCCCTTCACGTATCGCCATGTCATGATAACCATCCGCGATAGGCACCCCACGCATTTTGGAAACCTCGATGCGCCGACGCACGGCGCCATAGTCCTCAAGCGACTTGTCGAACCGGATCACTCCATGGGCGATACCCTCAACCTCCTCGCCGTTGTTTCCTTCGCGGTCCTGCGTATCCAGCAAAAGAGCGACAACGTTGCGCTTGGCCAAAAACGCCTTGAATCCGATCAGTTCGCGACGAAAGCGCGGGGTGTCACCGGTTATTAGCCGGATCTCCAGAAGAGAGTCGTAGACCAGGCGGCTGGGTTTATGTTCATCGATAGCGCGCTCGATCGCTTGGCGGGTCTCGTCGAGACGCAACTCAGCCGTCTGGAAAATCGTCTGGTCCGCACCGCCGCTCACGGCGTCGGAGGCCGACAGTTCCTCAACCCGGATCCCTTCCATTGTCCATCCGTGCGATATGGCAATCGATTCAAGTTCTGCCGCGGTCTGGGACAGACTTACGTAGATGCAACGCTCACCCGCCTCGACGCCGGCACGCAGAAACTGCAGTGCCGCAGTCGTCTTGCCCGCGCCGGGAGCTCCCTGCAGCATGTATAGATTGGAGGGCGGCAGACCGCCACGGAGGATGTCGTCCAGTCCAGTGATCCCCGTTGAGATCGGCTTAGAAGTCTTACGCTTGGCCATTTTGGCTCCCGTGCGATGTCCCACCTCTGCGCTAGCACGTTTCACACGGTTCTGGCAGCCAATTCGGCGAGATGAGCTGCGGCCAAGGAAACGGCACAGCGCCAGATTCTGAGGTTGACGTGGTGTGCAATCACAGGGGATCGGCTACCAGCCAAAAAAGGCCAGGCACAGATGCGCCTGGTCAGAGTTTGAAGGCAAAGCCTTCGTGAGGGGAACAGGCGCTGAATGGGAGAACAACGCACTGCACGCCGCCATATGGTGCAGGGTGACGCAGCGGCAATGGGAGGAACAAGAAACAATCGGCTCGTCGATTTGTGCCATCGCGGCGTTCAGCCCAGGGGGTGCCCCCATGCCGCGGTCGGGCTTGGTCAACGCGCGTTCTCCCCCTCGACGGATCCGAAGTCTCGGCGGAAACACCGCCATCCAATGGAAAAGCGTGGGTGATTGCCCCTTCTTCGCCACCGAACTTGAAGTTCCAAGTTCTTGGGCTCAAAAGATGATGTCGGACTTCGCACTTGCGCCTTCAGTCCGATTGTCACCGCCGCGAGGCATCCAGGACGAAAGGGCAGCGGTGTCTATCTGGTCTGGTTTACGGCTGCGAATGAGAGGGAGCCTGTCGGCAGCATTCGCTGCGCTTTGGCTTGCGCTCATCACGCTTTTGGCGCTGGTCGTCGTGGCGGCCCTCCTTGTTATCCAGAACTACAGGGGGGTTGTCGAAGCGGGCGAGGCCCGCGCTATGTCGGCAGCCCAGGTTGTGGCCGCGCATATCGAATGGATGATGGAAGCCAGCGACCAAGCTTTGCAACGCATTGAGGAAGCAGTTGGTGCGGGTCCGGTGGTGCAGTCTGCCGGGGCCATAGCAGACATTCGCCAAGCTGTCGGAAACCTCCCGGCTGGTTTTCAGTATTCGGTTTACGACGAAACGGGAAGATTGCGGTTTTCCAGCATACCCGAGGCAGTGGGGGTCGAGGTTTCGGACCGCGAGTATTTCAAGAGGCTGGCAAACGGCGAGACATTGGTCATTTCCCCTCAACTCGAGGAGCGGCTCAGCGGCGAGCAAGTCTTCGTCGTGGCACGACGGATCGCCAGAGGTGACACGTTTCTAGGTGCCGCCAGCATCGCCATCCCGACCAAAGCCATGGACGAATTTTGGGCCCTTCTGGAATTGGGTCCTTTGTCCACCGTCTCGATAGTCCGCAATGACGGGTGGGTGGTGGCGCGCCACCCTCAACTCGAACACACCATGGATCTGAGCCAGAGTCAGCTGTTCCAAGTTCATCTGGGCGATGCGACAAGCGGTGTCTACTCCAGTTCCGCGTCACCAGCGGACGGTATTTCGCGCATCGTCGGCTTCCGTGTGGTCCAGTCGTGGCCTCTTGTCGCGACCGCAGGCGTAGAGCGCGGAGAGGCGTTGGCAGCCTTCTGGACGAGCCTGCGGGCAGGGCTGACCATCGGAGTTCCGTTGATCGGTCTTCTCCTGGCTGGAGCAATCTGGATCTTCAGCCTGCTTCGGGCCGATTCGGAACGACGTCTGGCTCTTGAGCAGGCCCTCAACCGTAACAGTTTTCTACTCAGGGAAATCCATCACAGAGTGAAGAACAACCTGCAGGCCGTAGCCGCTCTTGTGAGCATGCAGCCCCTTTCCAAGGAGAGTAAGGAGGATATGGCCAGGCGTATCTCGGCAATGGTGGCTGTCCATGAGCAGATTTATGAGGCCGATCAATTTGATCGGCTGAATATGGCGCCTTACGCGGAGCGCCTGGTCAGCGATGTCGCGGCAGGCTTCGACGACACTGTCGCAATCAAGGTCCAAGCCGAAGCGCTGCTCGTTGAACCGGACCAGGCACTTTCTCTAGGGCTGATACTCAACGAGGCGATTACCAACGCCTTCAAATATGCCTTCGCGCATAGACAAGATGGCAAATTGAGCGTCATGCTGAAGAAGGAGGGTTCGGTTGGGCAGTTGATCGTCGCGGACAACGGTCCGGGCTTTGATGCCAATGCCCGCAAGGGGATGGGAAGCAGGCTGATCCGAGGCCTTGCAAGTCAGCTCGACGGGGACGTGCGTGTGGAAGCCGACAGCGGTACCAAGATTACCGTCACGTTTCCCCTCTCCTGACGCCAAGAGCACTCACCTCGACGCCTAGGCACAGCGGGCGACTACCAGAGCGACCTGCCGCCTAGGTTGGCATTCCTCCAACTTTTGCCGACGTTGGGGTCCGGTCAGCGCCAAAAAAACGTTCCTCTAGCGCAGCCGCTTCGCAAGGCTTGCCCAGCAGGAAACCCTGCAGTTCATCGCATCCTATCTTCCCGAGTATGCGGCTTTGCTCCTCGGTCTCGACACCTTCGGCGGTTGTCTTGAGCCCCGTTGCTTTCGCCAGGTGGATGATGGCTCGAACGATCGCTTCATCGCCGTTGTCGGTTCCAAAACCATGAATGAAGCTGCGATCGATCTTGATCCGGTCGACATCGAGTTGCTGAAGCCGACCCAGGGAAGAAAAGCCGGTGCCAAAGTCATCGAGAGCGAAATGGACGCCCATCTCTCGCAATGCAGCAATGTTCGCCTGACAGTGTCCGTCCGTATCCGACATTGCTGTCTCGGTTACCTCCAGCTCAAGTCGGCCAGGGCTGAACCCCGTGGACATCAGGATGTTGGCCACACGCATCGCGTAAGCGGGACTTTTCAATTCGGCTGCCGACACGTTCACCGCAAGCGTGCGTATCGGCCACTCCTTGGCGGTAGAGCAGGCTTGGCGAAGCACGAACTCCCCCAGAGCCTCTATCAGACCCGACTCTTCGGCCAAGGGAATAAAGGCATCCGGCCCTACGCGTCCCCGGGTAGGATGGTTCCAGCGCAACAGGGATTCAACCCCGACCAGAGTCCGACCCTTCGCTTCGAACAATGGCTGGTAGTGGACTTCGAACTGGCCCGGCTGGTCCAGCGCGCTGCGAAGGTCACGTTCCAATGCACGGCGTTCGACGATTAGCGCCTCCATGTCGTCTTTAAAGATGGCATACCCGCTGCGCCCATTGGCCTTCGCCGCGTAAAGCGCGATATCGGCCTTGCGGGACAGATCATTGGCGCTGACCCCATCGCGAGGACATAGTGCCACGCCGATGCTGACACCGACAAAGACTTGCGTGCCAGCCAATTCGAAGGGATGGCGGGCGCTTTCTACAACTCTGAGGCAGAGCTGATCGATTTCCTGTTGGTCTTCGAGCCCCTCCACGACAATAACGAACTCATCACCGCCAAGTCTGGCCACCATGTCTGTCGGTCGAGCGCAGGCCAACAGTCGCTCCGAAAACTCGCGCAGCAAAGTATCCCCTGCCGCGTGGCCCAGCGTGTCGTTGACTTCCTTGAACCGATCAAGATCCAGATAGAGCAGGGCAAGTGTACTCCCTCCAGCGGAGACCGTTTCCAGGGCTTGCGCCATGCGGTGCTCGAACTGTCGCCGGTTCGGTAGCCCCGTCAGCACGTCATGTGAGGCAAGGTGCTGAATTTCTGCCTGCGTGCGCGTCAGTGCCAGCGACCGGCGTCGCAAAACAAGGATCAGGCCTGCCAACGCGGTCATGCCTGCGAGAAACAAGCTTATCAGGACAGGCCAAACATGAGCATAGACAATCGAGCCGGGCCGGAACGGCGTCCACACAAAGTACCCCAAGACCGTCCGCCCAGCGGTGCGAAGGGGGCTTGAGACTTCGTCGGGCCCCGTCTCGGCAGACCAATCAAAGCGTAGACCGTCCAGCAGATAGTTGTGCTGCAATTCCTCAACGAGGCTGTCATCGAGATAGCGCATCGCCAGATGAAGGTGCTCTTGACCTGGAACCTGCTCGATATCGCCGCTGTCTGACACGATCGGCTTGACGCTGAGAATTGCAGGCCTGCCATTTATCTCCACAAGGTCGGAAGCCCCAATTGTCATAACCCTGTCTGACACGCCGGTCTCATCGCCAGCGCGCAGTCGGCTTCTGAGACCGGCGGCAAGAGGAGCGGCCTGCTCCCAGATATCTGCCAGCCGTTGGGGAGAGGCGACCGTTCCACCAACGGACGCGTATATGGGGCTGTCGTCCCCGCCGATGATATAGGCCGCGTCATGCCCAAAATAGCTGTTCATCCAGCTTCCAAGATTGACGTCCACCCAATCCAAATCTCGTGCACTTACACCGTTTACAGCGTCATCCCAGACCGTCACGCTTTCCTGCTGGAGAGCGACATTTGCCTGTAGCTGCGAGACCACCAGCGCGGCCAGTGCCTCTTGACGCTGGATAGTCAGGCGATCCGCTTCGGCGGTCGACCAGTAAAGAAGCCCTCCGGCGAACGCGTTAAGGAGAACAGCCAGAACGAAAAAGGGGATGACGGTCCGCAAGATGAACCGCCGGGGATCGGGATGGTCGAGGCTCGGAAACATGGGCAGGCACTAAACGCGATGGAACACGCCCGCACACTGTCACACAGAACCTAAATTATCCCTTGTGCGCAACGATCGCATTTCCTTCAATGCAGTAACTTGCGCAGAAATCGCGATTTGATGGACAGCGCCACCCGTATGAGCGGGGACGAAACCGCCAATGTTCACCCGGCGGTCGTCCCCCAACTTTCTTTGGTTTCCTCTTCCGACAACCCAAGACCGCAATCGACCCAGGGCAGCCTTCCCTCCACACCGTAGTGGGAGCGAGGCACGAGGTCCTCGCCCTAAGATTCAAAGACAATTGTACCTGGGCGAACCCTTACTTGCGACAGCATACCCCACCCCACCTAAACGTCGAGGTGACGAGCCCGATTGACTCACTTTGTGAAAGAGAACAAATAACGAACATATCGGTGCACCAAGCGTTACGAAGCCTTTCAGGAGACCTGGACTTTCATGGCCGATCGCCCGGCAAACCCAGTCATTGCCCAGCTTCAGGAGCGCATCGCGCACCTCGGCGGCGGGACTGGCCGCCTGCGTCAGGTCCTGCCCTTCGGTCTGGCCGAAATCGACAGGCGGCTTCCAGGAGGCGGGCTGGGCGTTGGATGCCTGCATGAGATCGCCGGGGGCGGCAATGGCGCCGTAGATGGTGCGGCCGCAGCGATGTTTGCCGCAGGGATCGCGGCGCGGACCAAGGGCAAGGTGCTCTGGATCGTCACGCGCCCTGACCTGTTTGCGCCGGCGATCGCCCAGGCGGGCCTTCAGCCCGACCGGGTCATCCATGTTGAGGCCGGAGATGAAAAGGCGCTGCTTGCGTGTTTCGAGGAAGGACTTCGCCACGGCGGCCTGGGAGCAGCCGTCGCCGAAACCGCTCATCTTTCGATGACTGCATCGCGCCGGCTGCAATTGGCGGCGGAAGGGTCGAACACGATCGGCTTGGCAGTTCGTCGTTGGCGGCGACAGACCGAAGCGGGAGATTTCGGGCAACCAACTGCCAGCGTCTCTCGCTGGCGGGTCTCGGTGTTGCCTTCAGTGGGCTTGCCCGTCGCCGGCATCGGCCGCGCCCGCTGGCTGGTCGAGCTGATCCGATGCAGGGCCGGCGAAAGTGCAGATTTTGAAGTGGAGGCTTGCGATGCCCAGGGTCGTATCGCTTTTCCTTCCAAGGTGGCCGACAGACCGCCTCAGAAGGAAGTCGGGAGACGCATCGCCTCCGCATGAGGCGCCACTTGTCCTGATCGGCCGCACAGGCCGCCGCAGAACCATTGCCGCCCTCGATACCAATGCCCAGGCGCTTGGTCTCACGAGAGGCATGGCCGTAGCCAAGGCGCAGGCACTCGTCCCCGGTCTCGTCGTGATGGACGCCGATCCTCCCGCCGATCGGCAAGGGCTCGAAAGGCTGGCCTTGTGGGCGCTGCAGCGCATCTCGCCTGTGGTGGCGGCCGATCCGCCTGATGGCCTCGTGATCGACACGACCGGAACCGATCACCTCCATGGCGGCGAGGAAATGATGCTCACGGCGATCGTGCAGCGCCTTGCCGCTTCCGGCGTTGAAGCAAGGGCGGCGGTCGCCGATACCTGGGGTGCTGCCCATGCCGCGGCACGTTTTGTGCGCCGGCAGACGACTGTCGTTCCGGCAGGACGGGGAACGGCCATGCTGCGACCCATGCCGCTAGCGGCCCTGCGCTTGGACGGCGAGATTGTGACCGGCCTTCGCAGCCTCGGCTTCGAGACGGTCGGGGATCTGATGGATCAGCCGCGCGCACCCCTCGTCTTGCGGTTCGGCCCCGAGATCGGCAGGCGGCTCGAGCAGGCCGTGGGGCTGGTCGCCGAACCCGTCGAACCAATCCGGTCGCCCGAACTTGTCGAAGTCAGGCGTGTCTTTGGCGAACCGATCGGCGCAGCCGAGACTATTGCTCGCTACACGGGCAAGCTGGTCGATGCACTTTGCCTCCAGCTTGAAAAGCGTGGCCTCGGGGCGCGCCGGCTCGATTTGCTGCTCCATCGGGTCGACGACACCTTGCAGTTCATCCGAGTGGGGATGGCTCAGCCGGTGCGCGATCCCAAACGCCTCACCCGCCTGCTACGCGACAAGATCGAGACAATTGACCCCGGTTTCGGCATCGAGATCATGGTGCTGGTGGCGATCGAAACCGAGGCGCTACACGACAACCAGGCGATCTCCTCGCTGGTCGCGCCGCCAGAACCGGATGTTTCGGACTTGGTCGACG
Organism: Neoaquamicrobium microcysteis; assembly: GCF_008180155.1. GTDB lineage: Bacteria > Pseudomonadota > Alphaproteobacteria > Rhizobiales > Rhizobiaceae > Aerobium > Aerobium microcysteis. The sequence goes on from NZ_VSZS01000052.1 coordinate 57,939, forward strand.
TGCTCGCCAATCGTGTCGGCGGCAATCGGCTCTACCGGTTCACGCCGGTCCAGAGCGATGTGCCCGAGCGATCGGTGGCGCGCGTGCCGGCGCTGGCGCCGGAAACCGGCGCGACATGGGAAGGCGACTGGCCACGCCCGCCGCGGCTTCTGCCCCGGCCCGAGCCCGTCGAGACCATGGCGCTGCTTCCCGATCATCCACCGGTCTGGTTCACCTGGCGGGGTGTGCGTCGGCGCGTCAAGCGAGCCGACGGCCCCGAGCGCATCCGCGGCGAATGGTGGAAGCGCGACGCGGAGATGACCACGGTCAGGGATTATTTCCGGGTCGAGGACGAGACCGGAGAGCGCTACTGGTTGTTTCGCTCCGGAGACGGTGAGCGCGAAGACAGCGGTTCACACCGCTGGTTCCTGCACGGGATCTTCGCATGAGTGGGCCGCGCTATGCCGAATTGCAGGTAACCAGCCACTTCTCGTTCCTGCGCGGGGCGAGCAGTTGCGAGGAGTTGTTTGCCGAAGCCGCCCGGGTCGGTGTCGATGCGCTTGGCATTGTCGACCGCAACTCACTGGCGGGAATCGTCCGTGCGCTCGAGGCGGCCAGGACCACCGGAATCCGCCTCGTGGTCGGCTGCCGTCTCGATCTTACCGATGGCATGTCAGTCCTTGTTTATCCAACCGATCGGCCCGCCTATGCGCGGCTTTGCCGTCTACTTTCGCTGGGCAAGAAGCGTGCTGGCAAGGGCAAATGCCTTCTCGAATGGGCCGATCTCGTCGCCTATGGCGAGGGCATGATCGCCGTGCTCGTTCCGGATGCGGCCGACGAGATTTGCGCGCTGCATCTGCGGCGCCTGCGCGAGGCATTCGACAACCGCGCCTATCTGGCCCTGACGCTACGCCGGCGGCCCAATGACCAGATGCGTCTCTGGGAATTGTCCAACCTGGCGATGCAGGCGCGCGTGCCGACCGTCGTCACCAATGACGTGCTGTTTCATGAGGCGGGTCGTCAGGTGATGCAGGATCTGGTGACGGCCATCCGGCACAACGTCACCATCGATGAGCTGGGGCATCGCCGCGAGCGCTTTGCCGACCGCTATCTGAAATCGGCCCAGGAAATGCACCGGCTCTTCGGCCGCTATCCCGAGGCTCTGGCTCGCACCGTCGAAATCATGGAGCGCTGTCGGTTCTCGCTCGACCAGCTCGCCTATCAATACCCGCAAGAAAAGCTCCACCCCGAACTGACGCCCCAGCAGGCGCTCGAAAAGCTCACCTGGGAGGGCGCGGCAGAGCGGTACCCCGAAGGCTTGCCGGACAAGGTCCGCGCCAATCTCAATCACGAATTGCGCCTGATCGAGAAGCTCGAATACGCACCATACTTTTTGACTGTGAACGCCATCGTCCACTTCGCGCGCTCGAAAGGCATTCAGTGCCAGGGCAGGGGATCTGCAGCCAATTCGGCCGTCTGCTTCGTGCTAGGCGTCACCTCGGTCGATCCCGATCGTAACGATCTGCTCTTTGAACGCTTCGTCTCAGAAGAACGGCGTGAGCCGCCCGACATCGATGTCGATTTCGAGCATGAGCGGCGCGAAGAGGTCATCCAGTGGGTCTATAAGACCTATGGTCGCGAGCGCGCCGCGCTCTGCTCGACCGTCATCCGCTATCGCGCCAAGGGCGCGCTACGCGATGTCGGAAAGGCGCTTGGCCTGCCCGAGGATCTTACCAAGTCGCTTTCATCGCAGGTATGGGGCTGGTCGGAAGGTGTCGAGCAGAAACACGCCGAAGGCCTCAACTTAAATACGGGCGACCGCCGCCTGCGGCTGGCGCTAGAGCTCGCCCACCAGCTTGTCGGCACGCCGCGCCATCTCTCCCAGCACCCCGGCGGGTTCGTTCTGACCCGCGACCGGCTCGACGAGCTCGTCCCGATCGAGCCGGCCGCCATGGAGGACCGGCAGGTCATCGAGTGGGACAAGGACGACATTGATGTGCTCAAATTCATGAAGGTCGACGTCCTGGCGCTCGGCATGCTGTCGTGCATGCGCCGCGCCTTCGATCTTCTCGCCGAGCACAAGGACATAGGGCTTGATCTCGCCACCATCCCGGCTGAGGATCCGCGCACCTATGCGATGATCCGCAAGGCCGATACCCTCGGCACCTTCCAGATCGAGAGCCGTGCCCAGATGGCCATGCTGCCTCGCATCAAGCCGCGGACCTTCTACGATCTGGTCATCGAGGTGGCGATCGTGCGTCCCGGCCCCATCCAGGGCGACATGGTGCATCCCTATCTGCGCCGGCGCGAGGGCAAGGAGGAGGTGACCTATCCCAAGCCCGAACTCGAGGCCGTGCTCGGCAAGACGCTGGGCGTGCCGCTCTTCCAGGAGCAGGCCATGCGGGTTGCCATCGAATGCGCGGGCTTTACCGCCGGCGAGGCCGATCAGCTGCGCCGTGCCATGGCGACGTTCAAGCATACAGGCGGCGTCTCCAAGTTCGGCGAGAAGCTGATCGCCGGCATGGTCGCCAATGGCTACGACCGCGAATTCGCGGAGCGAACCTTCAAGCAGCTCGAAGGGTTCGGCTCCTATGGCTTTCCCGAAAGCCATGCGGCGAGCTTCGCCCTCATCGCCTATGCCTCCTCCTGGATGAAATGCTGGCACCCCGAGGTCTTCTGCTGCGCGCTCCTCAACGCCCAGCCCATGGGCTTTTATGCCCCGGCCCAGATCGTGCGCGATGCACGCGAGCACGGCGTCGAAATCCGGCCCGTTTGCGTCAATTCATCCCGCTGGGACTGTACGCTCGAGGCGATCGGCGAGGATGGCGATTTCGCCGTCCGGCTGGGTCTGCGCATGGTCAAGGGGCTGGGCAATGCGGAAGCCGCGCGCCTCGTCTCCTGCCGGGAAAACCGGCCATTCGTATCAGTGGATGACCTGTGGCGCCGGGCAGGTATTCCGGCGGCCGCCCTGGTGAAACTTGCCGAGGCTGATGCTTTTCGGCCCAACCTGCAGCTGGTCCGGCGCGAAGCGCTCTGGGCCATCAAGGCGCTGCGTGATGAGCCCCTCCCGCTCTTTGCCGCCGCGGCCCGGCGCAAGGCGGAGGTTGTACCTGAACAGACCGAGCCGGGCGTCGCGCTGCGTCCGATGGCGGCCGGCAGTGAGGTGGTTGAGGATTACAGCCATACCGGGCTGACGCTTCGGCAGCACCCGGTCTCGTTCCTGCGCGCTGACCTTACCCGCCAACGCGTGATGACCTGCGCCGACGCCGTCGCCTCACGCGACCGGCGCTGGGTCCATGTCGCCGGCCTAGTTCTGGTGCGCCAGCGACCAGGCAGTGCCAAGGGTGTCATGTTCATCACGCTCGAGGACGAAACCGCGGTCGCCAACCTCGTGGTGTGGACCAAGGTCTTCGAGAAATTCCGCCGTGTCGTACTGGGATGCGGCATGATCGGGGCGAAGGGCAGGGTGCAGCGCGAGGGCGAGGTGGTGCATATCGTCGCCCATGAGCTGATCGACATGTCCGCGGAACTGGCCAGTATCGGGTCGCGGGATACTGATTTCCGATTGCCGCATGGGCGCGGTGATGAGTTCCATCACGGCTCTCCGGCGCCCGATCCGCGCGGATTGCCCCAGGCGAGGAATATGGTCGATCCCTATAGGCATATCGATGAAATCAGGGTGAAGACGCGGGATTTTCGATGACCGGAGTGTCGGTCAAGTCTCGAACCCGAGCCGATCACGAATAACACCCGGCAGCTTCGATGCAATTTCGGACATTATGTGCGCTTTGTCTTCGCGCATGAAGCGGTCGATAGGGGGCTGAAGGAAGCGCCATGCATCAAGCCGAGATTTAACCTCAACACTGCCAATAGGATCGGATAACCAGATATCGCGGCATCGACATACTGTCGTTGGCATCGCTAGAGAATCTAAATGAATGAAGCCAACTCTCTGTACTGTCTGTTGACACCTTAACTCATGTTTCTATGCGAACTTCTCAGGCCGCAGCACATTGATGGTGCTGAGCATGACGATTAGCCCGTAACTGTCGAGAAGGGGCCTGATATCCTCGATGAAGGCATCGGCCTTGCCGGGCTCCGCCACGACGAGCACGGTGACCTTGTGTTGCGCACTCGTGATGAGATCATCGTCCCAGGTTCCCGCCTCGCCCTCGCCGGATAAGGTCGGCATGACAGTGTGGCCCCGGATCGCGTGTTTGCCCAAGAGAGTAACGATCTGCGGCACAAGCGGCGCATCGACCAGAATTTCAACTCGCGTCCGCTCGGTTCCGGGAAGGGTCATTGCACCACCTGCTGCGCTATCCAGATGTAGATCGGAATGCCGACCAAGATGTTGAAGGGAAACGTCACCGCCAGGGACATGCCGAGGTACAACCCCGGATCGGCTTGGGGAAGCGCAAGGCGCATGGCGGCGGGCACCGCAATATAGCTCGCGCTCCCTGCCAGGATGCCAAGGGCTGCCGCTGTGCCGACATCAAGACCGATTGCAGCACCAAGCAAAACGCCCAACATACCGTTGGTCAGCGCAATCGCGATCGCCAAGGCGATGAGCCGAGGCGTCAGGCTTTTGCCCTCGCGCAGCCTCTTGGCCGCGATCAATCCCATATCGAGCAGGAACAGGCAAAGCACACCACGGAACGCCCCTTCAAAGACCGGCGCGATGGGGGAGAACCCGTCTTTGCCCACAATCAGGCCGACCGAAAAGCTACCCACGAGCAGCATGACCGACGCATTGGTCAGTGTCTCGTGGAGCAGATCGCCCATCGGACGCGGCTCAGCACCACCGTAACGTTGCGCAAGCAACAGGCCGCTGACGATTGCAGGCGTTTCCATCAATGCCAGCACGGCAACCGTATAACCCGCTGCGGGGATTTGCTGCCGAGTCAGGATTTCGAGACCGGTCACGAAGGTAACGACCGAAACCGAGCCATAATGGGCGGACACGGCCGCTGCATTGACGCTGCTGAGCTTGCCGACGCGGCGCAGGACGACAAAAACCGGCAAGGGCAACATGAAGCTGAGGGCTATGCCAGCTGCCGCCGCAACTAGCAGCTCGAGGGTAAAGCCAGCCTCGGCGACCTCCACGCCGCCTTTCAGCCCTATCGCTACCATCAGGTAGAGCGATATGCCCTTGCCGACGGCCTCCGGGATAGAGAGGTCGGACCGAACGAGAGCGGCGAGAGCACCCAGCACAAAGAAAAGCACAACAGGCGACAGGAGTGTTTCCAAGGCTCAAACCGATTCAGATGATAACGCCAGCTTAGCAATAGCGAGGTTCGCGTTGGCTGGGCAAGTATGGAGGCCGTGGCGTTGACGGTGCCAAGATAGGCGTACCCACCCCTTTGTGGAGTTGATGTCGTGCGGCAATCGCGTCACTTATGTGGGTGTGGGGTAAAAAGGGTTGCATATTTCGCAGTCGGCACAGCTCGTGGGACTGGAACTGATCTGCGAGCTCATTCAGGACGATGAGTATTGAAGATAAGTTGCGCTGCGCATTAGCCAAGGATGCATCCGCTGCATTGAAAGCAATGACAGTTAAGTTGACTTGCAGTCCCCAAACCAGTCAGTCTGCAATCCGCCCCTTTGAGGACGTGCTGCCCAAGGGAAGGATAGGGGAGAGGGGCGCGTGCGGTTCGCCGGGAAGGCAAGCCATGATAGTGAATCCGTGACCGCTGGTCAGCAGACCAGCGGTGTGGTTGCTACCGGGCGCTTCTCAGAGACTTGGCCGCGACATCAGGTCGATCGTCACCAGCCAGTGATCTGAAACGCCGCTGCCACTCTCCGGGTCGAAACGTCGGGGCGACACGAACCCTTGAGCGTTGGTCTCGATCTGTTGGGGGGCCGACGAAGGTTCGCAAGGACCCGAGATTGGCGAACCAGCCAGAGGTCGATGATGTCGCGCCCGTGACGCAAAGGTTTGGCGTCGCCCTTCGGGCCGGGCTGTTGGCGGAGCCGAAGACCCGAAGTCCGGGTCTTCTCCCATTCGGGCTGCCATGCCTGACGCGGCTGGCGGAATCGAAGAGGGGACACGGAATTGCTCGCGGTGATCAGCCAATGGTTTGAAAAACGGCGGGCCATCCGTCGACGTTGGCAGGCCGATGCCCGACGCCTCCTCGCGGCCGAAAAAACCAACGCCTACTATGAGGCGCAGCGCCGTGCCGCGCGGGCGCGCGTTCGCGGCGAGAAAGCCGAATTCTATCACTGGGCAAAGGTCGCTGCCGAGATCGCACGCATTTCGCCCAGGGCGGAAATGGACTTCGACGTGGTGCGCGCAATCGTGGCTGAAGAGGAGCGAAGCAGCGGTTGAAGCGCGGATATGCGTGCCGCTTGCGCTCTGCGCCCGGCAAGGGAAGCTGCGCCGCGGCGGGCCGGATCGACCCGCCCCGCAAATCTGCCGGGTTGCCCGCCGCGCCCTTGCCGGCCTTGCTCTTCGCGGCCTGCCGATTCTCGTCCCGGAAAGATCGGGAGCGGAAATCGGATAAGAGGAGCGCGCGAAGGCGTCGAGCGAGAAAATGGAAAAAGCAGACCTGGAAGAGCTAAGAAGGAAGGTGCCCTGCAACGCGGTGCTGGAGGACGCGGGCTTCGAGCTCGATCTTAAGGAGAGCACGCGCAGGGCGATGAAGTATCGCCGGGCCAGCGAGATCATCATCGTCATCCATGGCGGGAAGGGCTGGTTCGATCCCCTCTCGGATGCAAAGGGTGACGTCTTCTCTCTGGTCGAGCATCTCGACGGCCTTCCTTTTGCCGCGGCGCTCTATGTCGTTGCTGACCTGGTCGGATTTACGCCCTGCGAGCCGGTCTGGACACGCGAGGCCAGCGACCGCGCGCCGGACCTGACGATCACCGAACGCTGGCAGGACCGGCGCAAACCCCGGCCCGGTTCTGCAACCTGGCGCTATCTGCGCGATACGCGGCACGTCCCAGAAGAGGTCATTCGCAATGCCGTTGCCGCGAACCTCCTGCGCGAAGGCCCGAAGGGCAGCATGTGGGCCGGCCATACCGATGACGGCGGTCACGTGACCGGCTGGGAGGAGCGCGGCCCCGACTGGCGTGGCTTTGCGACCGGAGGCGCCAAGGTCCTGTTCCGTCTCGGCCAGTCCGACGCGGTCCGGCTCTGTGTGACCGAGGCGGCCATCGATGCCATGAGCCTTGCCGCGATGGAGGAGCTCCGAGCCAATACGCTCTATCTAAGCACGGGCGGCGGCTGGGCGCCGGCCACGGCGGAAGCGCTTCGCACATACGCCAGCCGGCCGCGCGTCCATCTAGTGGCGGCCACCGACAACAACGCGCAGGGCGAGACATATGCCGGCCGTCTGCGAGACCTTGCGGCCGAGGCCGGAAGCGGGTTCGAGCGGATGCGTCCGCTGGCGGAAGACTGGAATGCGGAGTTGGCGAGGAATCAGGAAGCGGGAAGGAGGGAGAACTCGAAGGAAGACGGCTGCCGCATGCCCGCCGGCCGCCTCAAGGGTGACGCTTCGCCCGGCTGACGCCGGCCCTTGACCCGGCCGGACGGAGATGCGGCCGCTTGAGAGGGGTCCGGAAGGGCTGGAGACGATGGCGAAATCGAGAGGATGAGCCGCGCCCCGGCCCCGGAGGCCAAGGAGCCCACCTATGACCCTCTCTTCCATCCGCAAGATCTATTTCGGCATCGCCGATCGTCGGCAGATGTTCCGTCTGTTCGACCGTCACGCCCAGCGTCCGAACCGCTGGACGAACCACGATGGCGTCCTGTTCGCGGGAGAATGGTTCGAGATCGCCAGGCCCGAACAGGATTACATGCTCGATATTCTACCGCCGCTGTGGATGCGCGGAGAGATGTTCGCCACAAGCGAATTCCTGACCGGGAGTATTACCAGCGTGTTCTATGCGCTTCGCATTAACGGCGCGGTCCGCTACTTCCACGCCTATTGCGATCTCGCCCGGCCGGTCTCGCCCCGCGAAATGCGCGACGCGATCGTTGAACGGGAGCGCCGCCCGGTCAGGGCGATGAGCCACCAGGAGCGTATAGAGCACATCTGGAGCGCCACCGAGGACCGCTATCGCGGATATGCCGGGGTGGGGTTTGCGCCCGAGCATCGCGGGAGCCGCACCGTCATCGTCTATGGCAGGCACACAAGCAACATCGCGCTCCTGGACTGTCTGACCGACGCTCAGATTTCGCAGAAGCTTCCCGTCCACCTGCGCCACCTGCCGCTCGTCGAAGCCGCGTGAGGCCACCATGTTCACTTACCCGATCATGGCCGTGCGCAAGGTCATCGCGCGGGGGCGAGCGGATGCTGCCGCCAACGGCGGCTTCCGCAACCCCTACTACGGCACCAGGCCAGGCGAGGGCGAGAAACCCGGCCTGTGGCTCGTTGGCGACGAGGGCGTCTACATCATCTCGAACGGCAAGCTTGCCGAGGGGCAGAAGCCGCTCATCGTCTATTCCGCCGAATGCCACCCGAATGGCAATCCGGACTGGGGGGACTACAAGCGGCGCCATTTCGGTGGCGACGACGGCATCGAGTTCATCGACGCCGACCTGCTGATCCCGAGCTTTGACCGGAATTTCGGCGCCACCCATCTGGGCGTGTACCTCAGCGAAGACGATATCTCGTTCTCGCTGATCACCCGCTAACCCAATCCCGAATCTGTAGCGTGCGTCGCGCCGCTGGTCATCCCGGCAGCGGGCGGGCATGCACCTCAACACATGGAGAACAACCCATGCCCAATGACGACCCCTTTACGCTGACGTCTTTCGGCAGCAATTCTATTTCATCCGGCCTCGGCATTGGCGTCACCGCGTTCGGCACGACGATCGAACCGCCGGAGGATCGCGAACACGACACGTCCGAAGTGCCGCTGCCGGCGGCCTCACAAGGCCCCGGCAAGACCGACGACGACGGACGTGCCGAGAACTTCCATCTCGCCGGCGATCGCGGTCTGGCCCGTGGCTGGAGGCAGCGTGCAAAGGACAATATCGCCGCAATCTCGCTCGCCCAAACGATCGAAGCCGAAGCCCGTCCGGCGACGGTCGAGGAACAGGCGGCGCTCATCAAGTTCACCGGGTTTGGCGCATCGGAATTGGCCAATACGGTGTTCCGGCGCCCGGGCGAGGAGGCGTTTCGCAAGGCTTGGCAGGAGATCGGCGCCGATCTACAGGATGTGACTTCGGAACAGGAATACGCTTCGCTCGCCCGCTGCACGCAATATGCGCATTTTACGCCGGAGTTCATCGTCCGCGCCATCTGGGCGGGCTTGCTGCGGCTCGGCTGGCGCGGCGGCAGGGTGCTCGAACCTGGCATCGGCACGGGGTTGTTTCCCGCCCTGATGCCCGAAGAGCTTCGACCGGTCGCCCATGTCACCGGCATCGAGCTCGACCCGATCACGGCGCGGATCGCACGTCTGCTCCAGCCCCGCGCCCGCGTCGTCAATGGCGATTTCACCCGTATCGATTTGCCAGCGCGTTTCGACCTTGCGGTCGGCAACCCGCCGTTTTCCGATCGCGCGGTTCGCTCGGACCGGGCCTATCGCGGCCGCGGCCTGCGGCTCCATGACTATTTCATCGTCAAGGCGCTTCGTGCGCTGAAGCCCGGCGGGCTTGCTGCTTTCGTTACCTCCGCCGGCACCATGGACAAGGCCGATCCAACCGCCAGGCAAACGATCGCCCAACAGGCCGATCTTGTCGCCGCCCTCCGCCTGCCCGAGGGCAGTTTTCGGGCCGAGGCCGGCACGAATGTAGTGGCCGACATCCTCTTTTTCCAAAAGCGCAGGCCTGACGAAGCCGATGGCGACATGTCCTGGCTGGAGACAGAAGACGTCCGACCCGCAACCGAGGATGAGGCCCCCATCCGGGTCAATCGCTGGTTCGCGCAGCACCCAGATTACGTCTTGGGTACCCATGCCACGACCTCCGGGCCGTTTGGCGAAACCTATACCTGCCTGCCGCAGCCCCATGTCGATCTGGAGCAGGCTCTTCGCGCCTCCATCCGTCTTCTTCCGGACGCTATCTATGACGGCGAGCCGGAAGCCGTTGGACCTCAAACCGATACCGGCGATGCCCACGACCTCGACGCGTCCGAAGGGCAGGCAATCCGCGAGGGCAGCTTCATTGTCGGGAAGAACCAGACGCTGATGCAGCTGCGCGACGGCGAACGTGTCACCATAACGGTGAGCAAGGGTCGCGGCGCTGACGGCATCTCCGACAAACACGCCAGGATCATCCGAAAGCTGATCCCGATCCGCGACGCCGTGCGCGAGGTCCTCAAGGCTCAGGAGCGCGACCAGCCCTTCAAGCAGCACCAAGTCAGGTTGCGCATTGCCTGGTCGAATTTCGTGCGCGACTTCGGTCCGGTCAATTCCACGACACTATCGCTGAAGGAGGATCTTGAGACCGGCAAAACGCACCGCCGTCCCAATCTCCAGCCCTTTCTCGACGATCCCGATTGCTGGCTGGTCGCCTCAATCGAGGATTACGATCTCGAGACGAACACGGCGCGCCCGGGTCCAATTTTTACCGAGCGGGTGATCGCTCCGCTTTTGGCGCCGGTCATCGCGTCAGCCGCCGATGCGCTGGCCGTGGTGCTCAACGAGCGCGGTCACGTCGATATCGATCACATTGCCGAGCTCATGCACGCCGATGTGGACACCGTCATCGCCGAGCTGGCCGATGCCGTTTTCAGTGATCCGGAAACCGGCTCATGGCAGACCGCCGATGCCTATCTCTCGGGCAAGGTGCGCGACAAGCTCAAGGCGGCACAGGCCGCCGCAGCGCTCGATCCGGCGTTTGAACGCAACGTCCGGGCGATGCGTGATGTCCAGCCAGCCGACCTAAATCCCTCCGATATCACGGCGCGTCTGGGTGCCCCGTGGATTCCCGCCGATGACGTGGTCGCCTTCGTCAAGGAGATGATGGGCGCGCGCATCAAAATTTGCCACATGCCCGAGCTCGCCTCCTGGACAGTCGAGGGGCGCGGGCTGGGGTACACTGCCGCCGGCACCTCGGAATGGGGCACGGATCGGCGGCACGCCGGCGAGCTTCTCGCCGATGCGCTCAACAGCCGCGTCCCGCAGATTTTCGACACTGTGAAGGAGGGCGACAGCGAGAAGCGCGTCCTCAATTTGGTCGACACCGAGGCGGCCAAGGAGAAGCTCACAAAGATTAGGACGGCCTTCCAGGCGTGGATCTGGTCCGATCCCGATCGCACCGACCGGCTTGCCCGGGACTATAACGACCGGTTCAACAACATCGCGCCACGAAGATTCAACGGCGATCACCTTCAGCTTCCGGGCGCCTCAGGCGCCTTTTCACTTTACGGGCACCAGAAACGCGGCATCTGGCGCATCATCGCGGGGGGCTCGACCTATCTCGCCCACGCTGTCGGCGCCGGCAAGACCATCACGATGGCGGCCGCCATCATGGAGCAGAAGCGGCTCGGGCTGATCGCCAAGGCGATACTGGTTGTGCCCGGTCATTGCTTGGCCCAGGTGGCGCGCGAATTCCTTGCGCTCTACCCGACCGCGCGCATCCTCGTTGCAGACGAGACCAACTTTACCAAGCAAAAACGCCACCGGTTCCTCTCCCGCGCCGCCACGGCCAATTGGGATGCGATCATCATCACCCATTCGGCGTTCAGGTTCATCTCCACTCCGTCCGCCTTCGAGCAGCAGATGATTTCCGACGAGCTCGAGCTCTACGAGGAGCTGTTGACCAAGGTACACCGTAACGACCGTGTGTCGCGCAAACGGCTCGAGCGGCTGAAAGAGGGGCTCAAGGAGCGGCTCGACGCTCTCGCGACGCGCAAGGACGATCTTCTGACCATATCCGAGCTCGGTATCGACCAGATCATCGTCGACGAGGCCCAGGAATTCCGAAAGCTCTCCTTCGCCACCAACATGTCGAGGTTGAGGGGCGTCGATCCTGCGGGCTCGCAGCGGGCGTGGGACCTCTATGTGAAATCCCGCTTCGTTGAAACGAGGAACCCCGGCCGCGCGCTCGTACTGGCGTCGGGGACACCAATCACCAACACGCTGGGCGAGATGTTCTCGGTGCAGCGCTTCCTCGGCATTGAGGCGCTGAAGGAGCGTGGCCTCCACGAGTTCGACGCCTGGGCATCGACCTTCGGCGACGTGACGACCGAACTCGAGCTTCAGCCGTCGGGCAAGTTCAAGCCGGTCACGCGCTTTGCCACCTTTGTCAACGTCCCCGAGCTCATCGCCATGTTCCGCTCCTTTGCGGACGTCGTGCTGCCGCAAGAATTGCGACAATATGTGAAGGTGCCGGCGGTCTCAACCGGCAAGCGCCAGATCCGGACCTCGAAACCGTCCGCCGAATTCAAGCGCTACCAGAGCGTGCTTGATGCCCGTATCAAGGCGATAGAGGAACGGGAGGGGCCGGCGCAGCCCGGAGACGACATCCTGCTCTCGGTGATCACCGACGGCCGTCATGCTGCGATTGACCTGCGTCTGGTAGATCCCGATAATGCCAACGAGCCCGACAACAAACTCAACGATCTGATCGGCAACGCCTTCCGTATCTGGTCAGAAACGTCACAGAACACCTATCATATGCCCGATGGGCATTGCTTTGAGCTGCCCGGTGCCGCCCAGATGATCTTCTCCGATCTCGGCACGATCAGCGTGGAAAAGAGCCGGGGGTTTTCTGCCTATCGATGGATCCGGGACGAGCTCGTCCGCAGGGGTGTGCCGCCGTCGGAGATCGCCTTCATGCAGGATTTTAGACGCGCGCAGGCCAAGCAGCGCCTGTTCGGTGACGTCAACGCCGGCAAGGTCCGGTTCCTGATCGGCTCGTCCGAAACCATGGGGTCTGGCGTCAACGCCCAGCTGCGTCTCAAGGCCCTGCATCACCTCGACGTGCCGTGGCTCCCCTCGCAGATCGAGCAGAGGGAAGGGCGCATCGGCCGGCAGGGCAACCAGCATGACGAGATCGATATTTTCGCCTATGCGACGCAAGGCTCGCTCGACGCCACCATGTGGCAGAACAATGAGCGCAAAGTCCGGTTCATTGTCGCCGCTCTTTCCGGTGATGCCTCGATCCGCAGGCTCGAGGACATGGGCGATGGCCAGGCCAGCCAGTTCGCCATGGCCAAGGCGATCGCGTCGGGCGACCCGCGCCTGATGCAGAAAGCCGGGCTGGAGGCCGATATCGCCCGGCTGGAGCGCCTGCGCGCCGCCCATATGGACGATCAGCATGCGGTCCGCCGTCAGATCCGCGAGGCCGAACGCGACATCGAAATTGCGACCCGCCGTATCGGAGAAATCGAGCAGGATATCGAGCAGCGGGTTCCCACGGCTGGCGAAGCGTTCGTAATGGTGGTCCGCGACGAGGTCTTCACAAAGCGCAAGCTCGCTGGTCGTGCGCTGATGAAGGAGGTCCTCACTCTCGTCCAGCTCCAGAAGGAAGGCGACATCGTGATCGCCTCGATCGGCGGCTTTGATGTCGAATTCTCCGGCGACCGGCTCGGTGGGGATGGATTTGGCTACACGACCATGCTGCTGCGCACCGGCGTCAAAGGCGAGATCGAACTTCCGGTCACGACAACACCGCTCGGCGCGATCTCAAGGCTTGAGCACGCGCTTTCGCGATTCGAGGACGAGCGGCTTCGGTATGGTCAGCGTCTGGCGGACACCGAGCGCAGGCTCGCTTCCTATCGCGTCCGGCACGGCGAAGCCTTCGCCTTTGCGGGCGAGCTGGATCAGACGTGCCGGCAACTGGCAGCGCTCGAAAAACATCTGGCCGATGATGTCACGGCCAACACGGCAAGGATCGACCAAGCGGCATGAGACGCTTCACGTTCAGCCCAGCCGATCCTCGTCGTCGATCAGTTCCAGGCGAGACGAGGCGCTATTGCCCCATCGCCAGAGCACCAGATTTATGTCGCTCGGACCGGACCCTTTGGCAAAACTGCGGACGCGCAGGCCGTTATAGCCTTGAGCAATCAGCTCGCGCGCGAAACGCTGTGTGCTTGCTTCCCCTGTGGTCCGCATCTGATCGCGCCAGGCAGGGTCGGCGAGCGAGGCTTCGTCAAGTCCCGCTGCCGCAACGGCCGTCATATCCGCGGCGTCGAAGACCATCTCGATTCTGGCACGATAGCAAACCAAGGTTGTCGGCTGCAGATCGCCGACCTGGTTGGCTTCTCGCAAGGCGGTGTGCACGGATGTCGATGCATAGAGCGCTGGCACGCCTTTCGGATTGAAACGGCCGCCATAGAGTTCCGCTCCGCGTCCCGACATCGGTTCGCGCGCGAAAACAGGATTGAGTGCCCGGTAGAGCTTTCCGCAATAGGTGAGCGACACGGTTAGGCGTGAACGCCGGCGTCCACGGCATCGATGAAATCAAGAACCTCTTCTGCCCGACCGTCGCGTACCAGCTGCATGGCCGTCTGGCCCGAAAATCCCGGCAGTGGCTCGGACCGATACCAAGCGTAAGCGATCAGCGCGGAGCCGAAACGCGGCTCGACCTTGTTCACAATCTCCACCATCTCGCGCAGGCGGCGCTGCGTCTTGTCCGAACGCACCCGATCCTTGCGCTGGATCGCGTCCTTGCCGAGGCCTACCGTGCGCGCGATCTCTTCGCTCGTCGTGCGGAAAATGGACGCGATCTTGTTCGGCGCGAACAGCCCGTGATCTGAATATTGTGCGAGGTTCATCCTGTCGCCTCAATCGACTGCCAGTAATTATGACGCAATATAGCGTCAGTTGAGACGGTAGTCAAGGCTCGCATAGGATAACGGCGCAGCGCCAGTCGTTTCGTGCGAACGGGCGAGATGCGGATTCAGGGAGGGCAGGAACGGGAGAGGAGAGAAAAGCGAGGACAGAAACCCCTCGCAGAACGAGCCAGGCCGCTGACGGTGTCACCTCAACCGCGCCGCTCGCGATCCCGACCCGTCGGACTGCGCAGGGCTCACAAGCCCCGCTCGCCTTGCCGGGCAGGGATGCTCGGCCGCAATTGCACCGGCCCGTCCGCTCCGCGGGCCGGGGGATGTCTTCGCAAAGAAGACTAAGAACGGACCGGCGCGGTGCCGCGTCCCGAACCCGAAAGGAGCATTCCGATGGAAATCAAGTTCGTTGATCCCCGCGCGCTCGTCGAAAATCCCGACAAGGCCCGCCGCTCGAAATCCAGCCCCCAGGCCGATGCGCTGCTGCTCGCCACGATCAAGGCGGTCGGCATCGTCCAACCACCCGTCGTGGCCGCACAGCCCGATGGCGGCAATGGCTTTATCATCCAGGCCGGGCATCGCCGCGTCAAGCAGGCGGTCGCCGCCGGTCTCGAAGAGATTGCAGTCATCGTCAGAGGAGCCACCGAGGATGGTGGCGCGATGCGCTCGCTCGTCGAAACGCTCGCCCATGAAGGGCTCAATCCGGTCGACCAGTGGCGTGCGATCGAGCGTCTCGTCGCTATCGGCTGGACGGAAGAGGCGATCGCCGTCGCACTCGCACTTTCGGTGCGCCAGATCAAGAAGCTGCGGCTGCTTGCTAATGTGCTGCCGGCCATGCTCGATCATATGGCCTGCGGCGACATGCCCAACGAAAGCCAGCTCCGCACGATCGCGGCTGCCTCGCTCGAGGAGCAAAGGCAAGTCTGGAAGGCGCACAAGCGTTCCAAGGGCGATCCGCAGGTCTCCTGGTGGAGCGTGGCCAACGGTCTTTCAAAAACCCGGATGTATGCGCGCGATGCGAGTTTCGACGACGAGCTCACTCAGGCCTACGGCATTTCCTGGATCGAGGACCTGTTCGCACCCGCCGACGAGGACAGCCGCTACACGACCGATGTCGAGGCCTATCTCGGTGCCCAGCAGGAGTGGATGACGCGGAACCTGCCCAAGAAGGGCGTCATCGCCGAGGCCAATACATGGGGCCAGCCGGAGCTGCCCAAGAAGGCCGAGCGGGTCTACGGCAAGCCCAAGAAGTCCGATCACATCGCCATGTATCTCGATCGTGACGGCAAGGTGCAGACCGTTCACTTCCGGATGCCGGAGCCCAAGTCGGCCAAGGGCAACGGGTCTTCGGACGAGGAAGCCGTCGCGATGCCCAAGTCGCGGCCCGACGTTACCCGCAAGGGTATTGAGATGATCGGGGACTTCCGCACCGACGCCCTTCACGAGGCGCTCGGCCGTGCCCCGATCGAAGACGACGCGCTGATGGCCTTGCTGGTTCTCGCCTTCGCCGGCCAGAATGTCAGGGTCGATTCCGCCAATGGAGGCGGAGACGGCTATTATGGCAATCGGCGGATCGCGCGCCACGCGGCGGCACTCTTCGACGCCGAGGGCAAGCTCTCCTTCGACATGGAGACCCTGCGCGTTGCGGTCCGCTCCATGCTTGGCCTGCCCCTATGAGGTGGTCCGGTTTCAGTTTTAATGCATGATCGGCTTTCCGGCCATTGCCTGTGCAGATGGTGGTGCCGTTCTACGGTTCGGCGCCGGCCAGATG
>NZ_VSZS01000053.1 GCF_008180155.1 Neoaquamicrobium microcysteis
CATCTGGCCGGCGCCGAACCGTAGAACGGCACCACCATCTGCACAGGCAATGGCCGGAAAGCCGATCATGCATTAAAACTGAAACCGGACCACCTCATAGGGGCAGGCCAATATCCATTGCAACTGTGCGTGATCGGATTGTCTTGCGAGCAATCAACAATGTCTTGATTGAGTGCTTCGAAGATAAACGTCAGGCTGCACCACACCACTACATCCATGAGATTTCGGACCTAATTGGACCTTTAGATAACGACCATTCGTTTGTGCAGATTGACGTTCAACACTTCTATCCCAGCATCGTCCACGAACTGCTTATGAAGCGGGTTAGGTCACGTGTCCGAACCCGTGAATTGCTCAAATTGATCGAGACGGCAATCCAAACCGCAACTGGCACTTCGTCGGCCCAGAAGTCACTGATGGGCGTTCCCCAAGGGTTGAGTATCTCTAACATTTTGTCGGCCATCTACATGACCCGGTTCGATGAGATGATGCGGTCGCGTTACTCGTATTTTCGGTACGTCGATGACATTATCGTAGTCTGTAAGACGGAGAACGCTGCGAAGGCATTTGCCTTCATTGCGAAACAGCTAGAAAAAATCGGTCTGCAGTGTCATCCCCAAACCGAGGGCAGCAAAAGCAAGATCGTTCCGCTTAATACCGGCGTTGATTATCTCGGGTATTACGTCAAGCCGAACATCGTATCCGTCCGACGCTCGTCATACCGCCGCATGATGGAGACCATAATGGGTGTCCTGACTGCGGCCAAACATACGACGAATAACAAAAAAATTCTGCGACGCCTAAATATCAAAATAACGGGATGTATATTTGATCAAAAGAGGCGAGGATGGATGTTCTTTTTCTCAATGACGACAGACATCAAGCAACTCAAAAGGCTTGATAAATTCGTGGCGCGAGCATGGCAACTTGCAGGCATGGATCAGTTTGGCAGACCCAAAAAATTCGTAAAAACCTACTACGAGATTCGCTATAATTTGGACAATACAAAGTATATTCCTCGTTTTGATGAATATACAAAGGCGCAGAAGGTGTCGCTCATCGCCGACATGATGGGTCGTGAGGGTGCAGAGGTTATGACTTGGCCGCAAGATCGGATCGATCGCGCATTTGCGAAAATCGTGCGCAAAGAAGTTTCGCAACTGGAAAACGACATGACGCCGTTCAGCTAGGCGGGTAATCCAGTTCACGTTCAGGTCTGTCACTATTTCCGTCTTAGAGAATGCGTAGAGGTGGCGAACGACATGGGGGGCGCCTTGCCGCCGAAGCTCGGCGCTGCAAGCTGAAATTCCGCTTTCTCTCACCCGCCGAAACCCGCCAGTCCGCTCCCCACCCCACACTCCCCGTCCCCGCATCGCGCCCGGTCGCGGTCGGGCACCTCCCCTTGTCAGCATCGGTCAGCAGTGCGCCGAAAATCCTGTCCACCTCCCTCCGCACCTCCCGGACAATGCCCGCCAGATAACCGAGCGACGGCAATGGACTGGAACGAGGCACTGGAGGAGGAGCGGGAGGCACTCGGCCGCATCGTCGCCCTGCTCTGCGCGCTTGCGGTTCTGGCCGAGCGTGCCGCCGGGCGGTCGCCCCTCGTCCGCAGCCTGGTTGTGTGGTTGCTGCGGCAGGCCGAGGCCGTGGCGCGCGATTTCGTCTACGGCGACACGCCATTTGAGGTGATGCCGGTCGTGCCTTCGGGCACAGGCCCGGCGGATGCAATGAGGCTCGCGGCCAGCCTTCGCGCGCTGGCCCGGCAACTGGACAGGCAGGCAAGGTTGCTTTGTGCATCCTGCAGGCTGGCCAGCCGTAAACCCGCCGCATCGCCATCCGTCCGCATACCGGCGCTGTGCGACGCGCTCGGCTCCCTGCTCAGGCTCGCAGCGGCAGCCCTTGGCGCACCGTATCCCAGCCCCGCGCCGGACACCTCGTGATTTGCCGGTTCGCTTTCAGCCCCATCCCTGCCATTTCCATGGCAGGCTCAGGGTGCATGGCCTCGTCTTCCCTGGCGGGGTACGAACACCCGTGCCCCCAACCTCCGCGACGCTCCGCGTGCGACCACGTCGCGTCATCAATCACCCCGTTGAACGATCGATAAAATTTTAGACAAATTTGATTTCAATTTTATACTTGTTTTATTCTGTTTATCTGAAACTTACATCTTGATTTGAACAAAGTTGTACTGCGCAACTTTGCGTGGAATAAAGTCGCATCTGCAATAACGGTGTCGTCAACGGGGAGACGACACGATGGGGATCAAGAGAGGGATGCGGCATGCGGCGCTCGCCGTCGCCATGCTCGGTGCCGGCGTGGGGAGCGCTTCCGCACAATCGTTCATGCCGACGGGCGGGCTTTCGACGCAGCCGGTCGGTCACTACGAGTTCTGCCAGCGTACGCCGCAGGAATGCGCCAAAATGAATCAGGCGCGGCCCGTGGAGCTGACGCGGCCGCTATGGGCCAAGATCGTCGAAGTCAACAACCTCGTCAACACAATGGTCACGCCGCGCACCGACATGGAGATGTGGGGCGTCGAGGAATACTGGTCCTATCCGGTCAACGGCTACGGCGACTGCGAGGACTACGTGCTGGAGAAGCGCCGCCGCCTGATACAGGCCGGCGTGCCCGCCTCCAACCTGCTCATCACCGTGGTGCGCCAGCCAAACGGCGACGGCCATGCCGTTCTGACCGTCAGCACCAATATGGGCGACTTCGTGCTCGACAATCTCGAGCCCCGCGTTCTGGCCTGGACCGAGACGGACTATCAGTTTCTCAAGCGCCAGTCCGCACGCCACGCCGGCATGTGGGTTTCGATCGACGACGGCCGCAACGTTCTGGTCGGCAGCGTCAGCTCGAACAGGTAGCAGAAACGGGAAATCGTCGCGGCGGTTTCGCCGCGGCCAAGGGACAACCCGGTCGAGTCCCCACCCTCCCCGTCCCCAACGACCGGGTTCAGGAGCCGGCCCTTCCCCAAAGGGTCGGCTCCGCCTTTTTCACCCTGGCATCCGATGTCGCGGCGCGTTGCCGGGGATGATCCGATGGGTCAGAAATCGACGACCTTTCCGCCCTCGAGCGTCACGCGCCGGTCCATCCGGGCAGCCAGCTCGTGGTTGTGCGTGGCGATGAGCGCCGACAGGCCGGAATGGCGCACCAGCGCCTCCAACGCGTCGAAAACATAGGACGCCGTGGCCGGATCGAGGTTGCCGGTCGGCTCGTCCGCAAGCAGCAGCAGCGGCGCGTTTGCCACCGCCCGCGCGATCGCCACGCGCTGCTGCTCGCCGCCCGACAGCTCGGCCGGGCGATGCTCCGCCCGCTCGCCGATCTTCATGTAGTCCAGCAACTGCAGGGCCCGCTCGCGCGCCTGAGCCCGCGATAGGCCGCACACGAGCTGCGGCATCATGATGTTCTCGACGGCCGAGAACTCGGGCAGCAGGTGGTGAAACTGGTAGACGAAACCGATATCGTTGCGCCGGATCGCTGTGCGCTCATCATCGCTCAGCCGGCCGCAGGCACGCCCGTTGAGGATCACGTCGCCGCCGTCGGGCCATTCGAGCAGCCCAGCCGTATGCAGCAGCGTCGATTTGCCCGCACCCGACGGCGCCACGAGCGCCACCATCTCCCCGTGCTTCAGCGAAAAATCCGCCTGGTCGAGGATCGTCAGCTTGCGCGTGCCCTCGTCGTAGCGGCGATCGACGGCTTTGAGTTCCAGCAGGAGGCCGTTGGTCATCATTCGTACCGCAACGCTTCGACGGGATCGAGCTTGGACGCACGCCACGCGGGGAACAGCGTCGCAACGAACGACAGCACCAGCGCCATGAGCACGACGGACACGGTTTCCTGCACGTCCATCCGTGCCGGCAGCTGGCTGAGGAAATAGAGTTCGGGGTTGAACAGCGTCGTGCCCGACAGCCACGAGAAGAACTGGCGGATGGATTCGACGTTGAGGCAGACCACGATGCCGAGCGCCACGCCGGCGAGCGTGCCCGTCACGCCGATGGCGGCCCCCGTCATCATGAAGATGCGCATCACCGCGCCGCTCGTCGCGCCCATCGTGCGCAGAATGGCGATGTCGCGCCCCTTGTCCTTCACCAGCATGATGAGGCCGGAGATGATGTTTAGCGCGGCTACAAGCACGATCAGCGTCAGGATCATGAACATCACGTTGCGCTCGACCTGCAGGGCCGAGAAGAAGGTCTGGTTCCGCTGTCGCCAGTCTGTCACGTAGATCTGCCGCTGTGCGGCAACCTCCACCGGCACACGCAGCGCGTCGACCGCATCGGGATCGTTGACGAACACCTCGATGCTCTGCACCACGCCTTCTGAATTGAAATAGAGCTGTGCTTCCTGCAGCGGCATGTAGATGATCGAGCCGTCATATTCCGACATGCCGACCTCGAAGATCGCTACCACCGGATAAATCTTCTGCCGGGGTGTAACACCGAAAGGCGTCACGTCGCCTTCAGGCGCGACGAGCTGGATGCCGTCGCCCACGGCGAGCCCCAGATTGTCGGCCATGCGGCGCCCGATGGCTACACCGTCCGCCTCATCGAAACCTTCCAGCGTTCCAAACCGCACGTTGTTGTAGACAAGGTCGAGCTTCGCCATGTCGGTTTCGCGCACACCGCGCACCAGCGCGCCGGTGCCGGCCCCGATGCGGCCCGAGGCGAGCACCTGACCTTCGACCAGCGGAATGGCATAGCGCACGCCTTCAACGCCCTCGATGCGCCCTGCCACCTCGGCATAGTCGTCGAAGACCCGGTCGATCGGCTGCACGATCAGGTGGCCGTTGACGCCGAGAATGCGCGTCAGCAGCTCCGCTCGAAACCCGTTCATCACCGCCATGACGATGATGAGGGTCGCCACGCCCAACATGATGCCCACGAACGAGATCAGCGAGATGACGGAGATCACCGTGTCCTTGCGACGCGAGCGCAGATAGCGCCACGCCACCATCCGCTCAAACGCGGAGAACGGGCCGGCGCCCGCGAGTTTCCTTGGCGGCGCCTCGCTCATAGAGATTTTCCAAACCGGGCGGCGACCGCCGAAAGCGGTATCGTCTCCCGCTCGCCGGTCTTGCGGTTCTTGATTTCGGCCTCGCCGGCCGCAACACCGCGCGGTCCGACGATGATCTGCCACGGAAGGCCGATGAGGTCGGCGGTAGCGAACTTGCCGCCGGGCCTCTGGTCAGTGTCGTCATAGAGCACGTCGCAGCCGGCAGCCGATAGCGCCGCGTAAAGCTCGTCGCAGGCTCGGTCACATTCCGCGTCGCCCGCCTTCATATTGATGAGCGCCATATCGAACGGCGCGACCGCCTCCGGCCAGATGATGCCGTTCTCGTCGTGGCTAGCCTCGATGATGGCGGCGACGAGGCGGCTGGGACCGATGCCGTAGGAGCCCATCGAGACGAAGTGCTCCTTGCCGTCAGGCCCGGTCACCTTCGCACCCATGGGCTTCGAATATTTCTCGCCGAAATGGAAGATGTGGCCGACCTCGATGCCGCGTGCGGCGACCTTGTCGCCATCGGCGACGGCATCCCAGGCCTTGTCGTCGTGCATTTCCTCGGTCGCGGCGTAGGGCGTCGTCCAGTCCTTGACGATGCGGGCGATGCCTGCGTCGTCGGCATAATCGACATCGGCGCCCGGCACTTTCATGTCGAGGAAATCGCGATGGCAGAAGACGGCGCTTTCGCCGGTCTCCGCGAGAATGATGAATTCGTGCGATAGATCGCCGCCGATGGGGCCGGTATCTGCGCGCATCGGGATCGATTTCATGCCCACCCGCTCGAAAGTGCGCAGGTAGGAAACGAACATCCGGTTATAGGCAGCGCGCGCGCCCTCATAGGCGAGATCGAAGGAATAGGCGTCCTTCATCAGGAACTCGCGCGAACGCATCACGCCGAAGCGCGGGCGCACCTCGTCGCGGAACTTCCACTGGATGTGGTAGAGGTTCAGCGGCAAATCCTTGTAGGACCTGACGTAGCTGCGGAAGATGTCGGTGACCATCTCCTCGTTCGTCGGACCGTAGAGCATGTCGCGCTCGTGGCGATCCTGGATGCGCAGCATCTCCTTGCCGTAGTCGTCATAGCGGCCGCTCTCCCGCCACAGCTCGGCGGACTGAATGGTCGGCATGAGGATTTCCTGCGCGCCCGCCCTGTCCTGCTCCTCGCGGATGATGGCGCAGACCTTGTCGAGCACCTTCTTGCCCATCGGCAGCCAGGAGAACGAGCCTGCACCCTGCTGGCGCAGCATTCCGGCGCGCAGCATGAGGCGGTGCGAGACGATCTCGGCCTCGCGCGGATTCTCCTTGAGGATGGGCAAAAAGTAACGCGACAGACGCATGGGATATCCGTGAAAGAAAGGCGCTGCGGAATCATTCGCGCCGGGGGTCCATTTGCTTCGGCTTCATAGCGATTTCATGGCGGAATGGAAACCCGAACCCGGCCGCGTCGGCTTTCCCCCGCACTGTACTAATGCTGGGCATCGGTTGCCGCGTTTTTGTGCAGCGCAGCACAAGTCGCGTCATATCCGCGCAATATTTTTCGTGACACGGCATGTTCGGTTGGTCTAATGTGCCCCCCATAACCGAGAGGGCGGAGCAATAATCCGCTCTCCTACGCGGTCAAAGTCTTGGGAGGATGCGATCTAGGCGCGATTTTCCGCCGCCGCCGTCAAACGGAAACAGATCGGACGCGTTTAAATTGCAAGGCTTCGGCCTTGCATTTTTTTTGTGCATCGAAATTAATCGGCGACAAGGCGACGACGTCCCGCAAGCCAAACGCGGGTCGCCCGCTTTCGACTTGAAGCATACGCAAGCGCGGCGCGCCTCAGCGCGTAGCCGACGGGCCGATATGCGGAATGTTGTCGAAGGAGAATCCATAATAGACGACGGCGATATAGAAGGCCGCGAAGATGATGCCGGAGACGATCGTCGTCCGGATCACCGCGCCGAGCATATGCGAGCCGCGCGGCGCGCTTGAAACGGTGCCCAGCGTCACCTCACCATCCTCGTCCTGCGTCTTGAGACCGAACGGCAGCATGGCGAACAGCACCACCCACCACAGGATGAAGTAGATCGCGAAGATCGAAACCCAGCTCATGGCGCTACACCTGCTCCAGTTCGACGAGCGTGCCGAAAAAGTCCTTCGGGTGGAGGAACAGAACCGGCTTACCGTGCGCGCCGATCCTCGGCTCCCCATCTCCGAGCACGCGCGCGCCTGACGCCTTCAGATGGTCGCGTGCGGCGATGATGTCGTCCACCTCGTAGCACACATGGTGCATCCCGCCGGCAGGGTTCTTTTCGAGGAACGGCCGGATGGTCGAGTTCTCGCCCAGCGGCTCCAGCAGCTCGATCTTGGTGTTGCCGACATCGATGAAGACGACGGTCACGCCGTGCTCGGGCAGAGCCTGCGGCTCAGTCACCTTCGCGCCGAGCGTTTCGCGGTAGTGCGTGCTGGCAGCCGCGATATCCGGCACCGCAAGCGCGACATGGTTGAGACGGCCAAGCATCCTGCCACTTCACTCCGGTTGGCGACGCCTATCGCGTGACGAACACCGTCACGATGGGCTTCTTGCCCCAGGCTTCATTTGCTGCGGCGCGGACGGCGCGGCGCACCGACTCCGCCACGAGGTCGAGGTCTTTTCGCCTGACGCGCGGGATGCTTTCAATCGCGCCTATCGCCGCATCCAGCATGACATCTTCCATGTCCTCGCCGCGCGCATCCGTCTTGGCGACTCCGATGGCGACCAGATCGGGATCGCCGGCGATCTCGTGCCTGTCGTCCAGCACCACGTTGACCGCGACGTGCCCGACATAAGAGAGCTTGCGTCGGTCGCGGATGCCCATGTCTTCGTCGGTGCCGATCAGCCGCCCGTCCTTGAAGATGCGGCCGAACGGCACCTTGTCGACGATCTCGGCCGGCCCCGGCGCCAGCTTTATCATGTCGCCATTGCGTACCTGCGCCACCTCGGGAATGCCCGAAGCCGCACCCAGCGCGCCATGCGCCACGAGGTGCGCCGCCTCGCCATGCACCGGGACGAGGATGCGCGGGCGCGTCCATTCGTACATGCGCCTGAGTTCGTTACGGCGCGGATGTCCCGAAACGTGCACGAGCGCATCCGTGTCCTCGATGATCCTGATGCCTTGCTCGATCAGCAGGTTCTTGGTCTCGAGGATGGCCTTTTCGTTGCCGGGGATGACGCGTGAGGAATAGACGACCGTGTCGCCGGGCGAGAGCGCCACGTTGCGCATCTCGTCGCGCGCCAGCTTGGCCAGCGCGGCGCGCGGCTCGCCCTGGCTGCCGGTGCACAGGATGACGAGGTTCTCGCGCGGGATGAAGCCATAGTCCTGCTCGTCGATGAACTCTGGCAGGCCCTCGAGATAGCCGAGTTCATTGGAAACGTTGATGACGCGCTTGAGCGAAGAGCCCAGCACCAGCACCTGACGGCCCGCATCGCGCGCGGCCTCCATGACCGAGCGGATTCGCCCGACATTGGATGAAAACGTGGTGACCGCGACACGGCCGGGTGCGGCTTCGATCACGCCTTTCAGCCCGTCGCCGACTGCCTCCTCGGAGGGCGAATCTCCCTCTCGCAGCGCGTTGGTGGAATCGCAGATGAGCGCGGTGACGCCCTCTTCGCCCAACGCGCGGAATTTCGCTTCGTCGGTCTTCGGCCCGATGGTGGGCGCAGGGTCGATCTTCCAGTCGCCGGTGTGGATCACCAGCCCCACAGGCGTGCGGATCGCCAGCGAAACCGGCTCGGGAATCGAATGGGTGACAGCCACAGCTTCGATGTCGAAAGGCCCGACCTGAAAGCGCTGGCCGGCGCGGTAGATTTCCACGGGGATCTGCGGCCCACCGTCCATCTGCCGCTTGGCTCCCAGCAGGCCGGCCGTAAACGGCGTCATCCATACCTTGGTCTTCAGGCGCGGCCACAGGTCCAGCAGCGCGCCGTAGTGGTCTTCGTGGGCGTGCGTGATGACGATGCCGCGCAGGCGGTCGATCTGGCTCTCGATGAACCGCGTATCCGGCAGCACGAGATCGACGCCGGGCAGGTGCTCGTCGGGAAACGTCACGCCCACATCGACCACGATCCACTCGCGCGCATTCGCGGGCCCAAGCCCGTAGAGCGCGAAGTTCATGCCGATCTCGCCGACGCCGCCCAGGGGGCAGAAGACCAGTTCGGCCTCATTGTTCCTGGCCATCCCCGCTCCTTTCGATTGTCAGGCCGAGGCGACTGCGCCGAAATGCACGTCGCCAGCGGCTATTGTGGTCACGACGCCGTCCTCGTCGCGAATGATGAAACGGCACTGCTCGTCTATGGTCTCGAACACGCCGCGCACGACGCGTCCCTCTGTCCTCACCGCCACATGCGCGCCAAGGCCGGCGGCCCGGCCAAGCCAGCGCTCGCGCACCGCGGCAAGGCCCCTGCCCTCATCCCACAGCCGCACATTGTCGACCCACGCGTCGGACAGCGCAAGAAAGAGCGTCTCCGCGTCGCAGGTGGACCCGAGCGCTGCCAGCGACGTCGCGGGATACGGCACATCCTGCGGATGCGCCACCACGTTGACGCCGATGCCGATGGCGAGCGCATAACGCTTCTCGTCCAGCAGTGCCGATTCGAGCAGGATGCCCGAAAGCTTGGCGCCATCGGCCAGCACGTCGTTCGGCCATTTGAGCTCGAAGCGCCCGCCGCCGATGGGCGTGCCGCCATCGATGCCGACGCCCACCTTCCGGCCGGGAACGGCGGCCGCCAGCGCGTCGGCCAGCGCCAGCCCGGCCACGAAGCCCAGCGTCGCCGCAACCTTGATCTCGACGGTCGGCTTCAGCAGCAGCGTTGCGGCGAGGTTGCCTTCCGGCGTTTCCCAGTGGCGGCCGCGCCGCCCCCTGCCCGCTTCCTGCTTCCTGGAGACGAGCCACAGCCCGCCCGGATCGCCCTGATGCGCGCGCTCCATGGCGAGCGCATTGGTGGAGCCGACCGTGTCGAACGCCTCCAGCCGATATCCCAGTGCCGCCGCCGTGGGCGCGAGCGAAAAGCCCATGCGCTAGAAGAAGGTGCTGGCGGCGGCCTCGGCCATACGCGCGACCGGCCCGCCGATCACCGCATAGAACAGGACGAACGCGCCGGATACGCCCAGCACCAGCCGCAACTCGCCCGCCATCGGCTGGAAGCCGCCGACGGACTGGTCGAACCACATGATCTTGATGATGCGCAGGTAGTAGTAGGCACCCACCACCGAGGCAAGCACGCCGATGATGGCCAGCGCGTAGAGCTCTGCGTTAATGGCCGCGAGGAACACGTACCACTTGCCCCAGAAGCCCGCGAGCGGCGGAATGCCCGCCAGCGAGAACATCAGGATGGTCAGGATCGTCGCCATCACCGGGTTGGTCGAGGCCAGCCCGCCAAGATCGTCGATGCGCTCGACATTGCCCTCCTCGCGCCGCATCGCCAGGATGAAGGCGAAGGTGCCGAGCGTCATCGCCAGGTAGATCAGCATGTAGATGGCCACGCCGCGCACGCCGGCCTGGCTGTTGGCCGCGAGGCCGACCAGCGCAAAGCCCATATGCGCGATGGAGGAGTACGCCATCAGCCTCTTGATGTTGGTCTGGCCGATGGCGGCGAAAGCACCCAGGAGCATCGACGCGATGGCGATGAAGACCACGATCTGCTGCCAGTCGGCGGCAACCGGCTCGAACGCCCCCACGGTCACCCGCACCAGAAGCGCCATGGCGGCCATCTTGGGAGCTGCGGCGAAGAACGCCGTCACCGGCGTTGGCGCGCCTTCATAGACGTCGGGCGTCCACATGTGGAACGGCACTGCCGATATCTTGAAGGCAAGGCCGGCCAGCACGAAGACGAGGCCGAACACCACGCCGAGCTGGCGCTCGCCGCCCGACAGCGCTGCGGCGATGGCGTCGAACCCGGTGTTGCCGGTGTAGCCGTAGATCAGCGAGATACCGTAGAGCAGCATGCCCGACGACAGCGCGCCGAGCACGAAGTATTTCAGGCCCGCCTCGGTGGAACGCAGATTGTCGCGATTAATGGCGGCTACGACGTAGAGCGCCAGCGACTGAAGCTCGAGGCCCATATAGAGCGCCAGCATGTCGTTGGCCGAAACCATCAGCATCATGCCGAGCGTCGCCAGCACGATCAGCACCGGATACTCGAACTTGTCAAACTTCTGCTCGCGCGCAAAGCCCACCGACATGATCAGCGTCACGACGGAGCCGACCAGCGTCAGCACCTTCATGAAGCGCGCGAACGGATCGCTGACGAATGCGCCGCCGAAGCCCACGCCGTCACCGGTAAAGACCAGCATCCAGCCGCCCGCGCCGATCAGCAGGGCGATGGCAAGACCGGTCACGGTGGTGTTGGCGCGCTCGCCGGAGAACACGCCGATCATCAGCAGCGCCATCGCGCCCACCGCAAGCATCAGCTCCGGTGTGGCGAGGATCAGGCTGTTATAGAGTTCTGCCGTCATGATGTCCGTTCCGGCTTCCTATTGCAGCGCCGCGGCCTGCGTGGCCTCGATCGACAGGGTTACGTTGTTGACCAGCGCCTCGACCGACGCCGCCGTCACATCGAGGATGGGCGCGGGGTAGACACCGAAGAGGATCACGAAGAACACCAGCGGGTAGATGATGAGCTTCTCGCGGGTCGACAGGTCTAGCAGGCCTTTCAGGCTCTCCTTGGTCAGCGCGCCATAGACGACGCGGCGGTAGAGCCACAGCGCGTAGGCTGCCGAAAGGATGACGCCCGTGGCTGCGAACAGCGCGACCCACGTATTGACCCGGAACACGCCGAGCAGCGTCAGGAACTCGCCCACGAAACCGGACGTGCCCGGCAGGCCCACATTCGCCATCGTGAAGATGAGGAACACGACGGCGTATTTCGGCATGTTGTTGACGAGGCCGCCATATGCGTCGATCTCGCGTGTGTGCATCCGGTCGTAGACCACGCCGACGCACAGGAACAGCGCGCCCGAGACGAGGCCGTGGCTCAGCATCTGGAAAATGCCGCCCTGAATGCCTTCCGGGTTCATCGCGAAGATGCCCATGGTCACGTAGCCCATGTGAGCCACCGACGAGTAGGCGATCAGCTTCTTGATGTCCTCCTGCATCAGCGCCACCAGCGAGGTGTAGATGATGGCGACGACCGACAGCGTGAACACCAGCGGCTGGAAGTAGAGCGACGCATCGGGGAACATCGGCAGCGAGAAGCGCAGGAAGCCGTAGCCGCCCATCTTCAGCAGGATGCCGGCCAGAATGACCGAACCGGCCGTCGGCGCCTCCACGTGCGCGTCCGGCAGCCAGGTGTGCACCGGCCACATCGGCATCTTGACCGCGAAGGACGCGAAGAACGCCAGCCATAGCCATTGCTGCATGCCGACAGGGAAGTCGTGGGTCATCAGCGTCGGAATGTCGGTGGTGCCCGCCTGCCAGAACATCGCCATGATGGCCAGCAGCATCAGCACCGAGCCGAGCAGCGTATAGAGGAAGAACTTGAACGAGGCGTAGACGCGCCGCTTGCCGCCCCACACGCCGATGATGATGAACATCGGGATGAGGCCGGCCTCGAAGAAGACGTAGAAGAGCACGAGGTCGAGCGCGCAGAACACGCCGATCATCAGCGTTTCCAGGATCAGGAACGCGATCATGTATTCCTTGACGCGGCTCTCGATCGATTCCCACGAGGCGAGGATGCAGAGCGGCATCAGGAAGGTGGTCAGGATGACGAACAGCATCGAGATGCCGTCCACGCCCATGTGATAAGAGATGCCGGAGTCCAGCCAGTCCACCTTCTCGACCATTTGGAACCCGGCATAGGAGTTGTCGAAGCCGGCCCAGATGAACAGCGAAAGCACGAAGGTGAAGACGGTCGTCAGCAGCGCGACATTGCGGATGTTGCGCCGCGCAGCCGCGCCCTCGTCCCTGATAAGCAGTATCAGGAACACGCCGACGAGCGGCAGGAAGGTGACCGTGGAAAGGATCGGCCAATCGGTCATCAGAAGGAACCCCCGAGCATCATCCACGTCACGAGAGCGGCGACACCGATGAGCATTGCGAATGCGTAGTGATAGAGATAGCCGGTCTGCAGCTTCACGACCCGGTTGGTGACATCCACCACCCGCGCGGCCACGCCGTCAGGACCGAGCCCGTCGATGACGGCACCGTCGCCCTTCTTCCAGAGGAAGCGGCCGAGGCGCATGGCGGGCTTCACGAACACGAGGTCGTAGAGCTCGTCGAAATACCACTTGTTGAGCAGGAACTGGTAGAGCCCCTGATGCTGCGCGGCCAGCTGCTTCGGCGTCTCCGGCGAGCGGATGTAGAAATGGTAGGCCGTTACGAACCCGCCGACCATCGCCACCAGCGGGGCGAGCTTCACCCACAGCGGCACGTCGTGGAACTCGTGCAGGATGTGGTTGTCCGGCAGCAGGAACAGCGCACCCTTCCAGAAATCGTCGTGGCCGTAGCCGATGAACGCATCGTGGAAGATGACGCCGGCAAACAGCGCGCCTGCGGCAAGGATGAACAGCGGCACAAGCATGACCGGCGGCGATTCATGCACGTGGTGCATCACGTCGTGGCTCGCGCGCGGCTTGCCGTGGAACGTCATGAAGATCAGGCGCCAGGAATAGAAGCTGGTGAAGGCGGCGGCCACGACAAGCAGCGTGAAGGCAAAGCCGGCGAGCCCGTTGTGCCCGGCAAACGCACCTTCGATTATCGCGTCCTTGGAGAAGAAGCCGGCGGTGCCGATGATCGTCGTCGGGATGCCGACGCCGGTCAGCGCCAGCGTGCCGATAATCATCATCCAGTAGGTCGTCGGGATGAGCTTGCGCAGCCCACCCATGTTGCGCATGTCCTGCTCGTCGGAAACGGCATGGATGACGGAGCCCGAACCGAGGAACAGCAGCGCCTTGAAGAAGGCGTGCGTGAACAGGTGGAAGATCGCCGCCGAATAGAAGCCCATGCCCAGCGCCACGAACATGTAGCCGAGCTGCGAGCAGGTAGAATAGGCGATGACGCGCTTGATGTCGTTCTGCACGAGGCCGACGGTCGCCGCGAAGAAGGCGGTGATCGCGCCGATGAAGGTCACGAACAGCAGCGCCGCGTGCGACAGCTCGAAGATCGGCGACAAGCGCGCCAGCATGAACACGCCCGCCGTCACCATCGTGGCGGCATGAATGAGCGCGGAGACCGGCGTCGGGCCTTCCATCGCATCTGGCAGCCAGGTGTGCAGCGGCACCTGCGCCGACTTGCCCATCGCGCCCATGAACAGCAGCAGGCAGATGGCCGTCAGCGCCCCACCCTGCGTGAGCGACCAGCCGAGGAAGGTGAAGACCGCCTCGCCTGAACCTTCGGGATTTTCGGCGATCGAAGCCGCGCTGGCGAAGATGGTATCGAAGTTGACCGAGCCGAACAGCACGAAGACGCCGAACAGGCCGAGCAGGAAGCCGAAATCGCCGACGCGGTTGACCACGAACGCCTTGATGGCGGCGGCATTGGCCGAAGGCTTCTTGTACCAGAAGCCGATCAGCAGGTAGGAGGCTAGACCCACGCCTTCCCAGCCGAAGAACATCTGCACGAGGTTGTCGGCCGTCACCAGCATCAGCATGGCGAAGGTGAACAGCGACAGGTAGGCGAAGAAGCGCGGCCGGTGCGGGTCGTGGTGCATGTAGCCGATGGAATAGACGTGCACCAGCGCCGAGACGGTGTTGACCACCACCAGCATGACGACGGTGAGCGTATCGATGCGCAGCGCCCACGACACGTCGAGCGCGCCCGACTGGATGAAGCGCAGAACCGGCACGGTGAATGCCGCGCCGTCGCCGAACGCAACGGTGAAGAAAGCCACCCACGAAAGCGCGGCTGAGACGATGAGCAGGCCGGTGGTTACATATTCCGACGCCTTCGCACCGATCGAGCGGCCAAAAAGGCCGGCGATCAGGAAGCCGAGAAGCGGAAGGAAGACTATGGCGTGATACATGATCCGCTCAGCCCTTCATCATGTTGACGTCTTCGACGTCGATCGAGCCGCGGTTGCGGAAGAAGACGACGAGAATTGCAAGTCCGATAGCGGCTTCTGCCGCAGCCACCGTCAGCACGAACAGTGCGAAGACCTGGCCGACGAGATCGCCGAGCGCGGCCGAGAAGGCGACGAAATTGATGTTCACCGCCAGCAGGATCAGCTCGATCGACATCAGGATGACGATGACGTTCTTCCTGTTGAGGAAGATGCCGAACACGCCCAGCGTGAACAGGATGGCCGATACGGTGAGAAAGTGCGCGATGCCGACTTCCATGACACTCAGATTCCCTTGCCCGTCTCGACTTTCTTGACCTCGATTGAGGTCTGCGGCACGCGCCGCACCTGCTCGCCGATGTCCTGACGCTTGACGTTCGGCTTGTGGCGCAGCGTCAGCACGATGGCGCCGATCATGGCCACCAGCAGCACGAGGCCGGCAATCTGGAAGAAGTAGATGTAGTCCGTGTAGAGGATGTCGCCGAGCGCCTGCGTATTGTGGCGCTCGCTCAGCGCCGGGGTGGGCTGCGCAACGCTGGTCGCAAGCTCCGGCGCGAAGGTATAGCCGCCGACAACGATGATGAGCTCGGCCGCGAGAATCAGTCCAACAAGCGCGCCGATCGGCGCATATTGCAGCGCGCCGTGCTTGAGCTCCGCAAAATCCACGTCGAGCATCATCACGACGAACAGGAACAGCACCGCCACGGCGCCGACATAAACGACCAGCAGGATCATCGCCAGGAACTCCGCGCCCGTCAGCAGGAAGAGCGCGGCGGCGTTGAAGAAGGTGAGGATCAGGTAGAGCACGGAGTGCACGGGGTTGCGCGCGGCAATGACCATGAAGGCCGCCGCCACCGCGATGAAGGCGAACAGATAGAAGAATATCGCCTCTAGTCCTGTCAGCATGGGTTCCCCCGGTTCCTTTCAGGTGCGGGCGCTATCGCCCTGCCCCGCTCCGGCCCGCGCCCCGCCTCCGGGCCGCGAATCCGCGTGTGTCTTAGACGAGCCTTCCCGGCCCGTCCACTTGTGAAGCCCTACCGATAGGGCGCGTCGAGTTTCAGGTTGCGCGCGATCTCGCGCTCCCAGCGGTCGCCGTTCGCGAGCAGCTTTTCCTTGTCGTAGTAGAGTTCCTCGCGCGTCTCCGTCGCGAACTCGAAGTTCGGCCCCTCGACGATAGCGTCCACCGGGCAGGCTTCCTGGCAGAAGCCGCAATAGATGCACTTCACCATGTCGATGTCGTAGCGCACCGTGCGCCGCGTGCCGTCATTGCGGCGCGGCCCGGCCTCGATGGTGATCGCCTGCGCCGGGCAGATCGCCTCGCACAGCTTGCAGGCGATGCAGCGTTCCTCGCCGTTCGGATAGCGGCGCAGCGCGTGCTCGCCACGGAAGCGCGGCGACAGCATGCCCTTTTCGTGCGGATAGTTCAGCGTCGCCTTGGGCGCGAAGAACTGGCGCATCGACAGCATGAACGCGCCGACGAACTCCGCCAGCAGCAGCGATTTGGCAGCATGTGCGAGAGCGGACATTTCCTATTCTCCAGCGATCAGGGGGCCGACGAACCAGCCGGCCACCGGCAGAAGTACGAATTGCAGCATGCCGACCACGTTCAGCACGCGCTTGGTCTCGGCCAGTTCGACGCGGCCCGCGAGCATGCGCAGCAGCGCGAAATCGACCACCGCGACGACGAGACCCACCAGCGCTCCGATGAGGGCGGCACTCATGCGACCATCAGCTCCCACACCTTCAGGAAGGTCGCGGTCGCGACGACCATGAACAGCGAGATCGGCAGGAACACCTTCCAGCCCAGACGCATCAGCTGGTCGTAGCGGTAGCGCGGCACGAAGGCCTTCACCATGGCGAACATGAAGAACACCATGCACACCTTGAGCACGAACCAGATGACGCCCGGCACCCAGGTGAACGGCGCGAAGTCGAACGGCGGCAGCCAGCCTCCAAGGAAGAGGATGGTAGTGAGCGCGCACATCAGCACGATGGCGACGTACTCGCCGAGGAAGAACAGCAGGAACGGCGTCGAGGAATATTCGATCATGTGGCCGGCGACGAGTTCCGACTCGGCTTCCACCAGGTCGAATGGCGGCCTGTTCGTCTCGGCCAGCGCCGAGATGAAGAAGATGACGAACATCGGGAACAGCGCCAGCCAGTGCCAGTCGAGGAACGAACCCGGCAGGCCGAGCGCCGTGCCCACGCCGTCGCGCTGCGCCAGCACGATATCGGTCAGGCTGAGCGAACCCACGCACAGAAGAACCGTCACGATGACGAAGCCGATCGAGACCTCGTAGGACACCATCTGCGCAGCCGACCGCAGCGCGCCGAGGAACGGATACTTCGAGTTCGACGCCCAGCCGCCCATGATGACGCCGTAGACCTCGAGCGACGAAATGGCGAAGACGTACAGGATGCCGACATTGATGGTCGCGATCGCCCAGCCTTCGCTGACCGGGATAACCGCCCAGGCGGCAATCGCCAGAACAGCTGAAACCAGCGGCGCAAGCAGGAACACGCCCTTGTTGGCGCCGGCCGGAATCACCGGCTCCTTGAACACGAACTTCAGAAGGTCGGCGAAGGCCTGCAGCAGGCCCCAAGGACCCACCACGTTGGGGCCGCGGCGAAGCTGCACGGCAGCCCAGATCTTGCGGTCGGCGTAAAGCAGATACGCCACCAGGATCAGCAGCACCACGATGAGCAGCACGGACTTGCCGAGGATGATGAGCGCCGGAAGCACGTAATATGCGAAAAAGGATTCCATCAGCCCCTGCCCCTACTCGGCCGCCTGCTTCACGCCGCCCTTCGCCAGAGCCGAGCACTCGGCCATGACGGCGGAAGCCCGCGCGATCGGGTTCGTCAGATAGAAGTCTTTGACCGGCGATGCAAACGGAGCCTTGGAAAGCTTGCCCGGCTTTTTCACCAGCGCGGCGATATGCGCCGGTTCGCCTGCCGCGATGCCGTCGATTTCGGCGAAATGCGGGTACGCCTCGTAGAGGTTGGCGCGAAGCTGCGGCAGCGAATCGAACGGCAGCCTGTGGCCCAGCACGTCCGACAGCGCGCGCAGGATCGCCCAGTCTTCCTTGGCGTCGCCCGGCGCGAAGCCGGCGCGATTCGTCATCTGGACCCGGCCCTCGGTGTTGACGTAGATGCCGGACTTCTCGGTGTAGGTCGCGCCCGGCAGGATCACGTCGGCGCGGTGCGCGCCCGCATCGCCGTGGCTGCCTACATAGACCGTGAAGGCGGAGCCGATCGCATTCATGTCGAACTCGTCGGCGCCCAGCAGGAACAGCACGTCCAGAGCGCCCATCATGGCGGAGGCGTCCTTGCCGCCTTCGCCCGGCACGAAGCCGAGATCCAGCCCGCCGACGCGCGCGGCGGCGGTGTGGAGCACTGCAAAGCCGTTCCAGTCAGCCGTCACGGCGCCGACATCGCCCGCAAGCTTCGCGGCCAGCGATAGAACCGCAGCGCCGTCGGCCCGGGCGAGCGCGCCCTGCCCGACGATGATGAGCGGCCGCTTGGCCTTCTTCAGCACCGAGGCGAACTTGATGCCGCCATCGACCAGTTGCGACAGCGTTTCGGCACCGGCGCCCAGCATCTCGTAATCGTAGCGAAGGTCGCCGACATCGCCGATGACGCCGACCGGCAGATCGCCGATGCGCCAGCGCTTGCGAATGCGGGTATTGAGCACCGAGGCCTCGAAACGCGGGTTCGAGCCGATGATGAGCACCGCGTCGGCATCCTCGATGCCGTCGATGGTCGGGTTGAAGATGTAGCTCCCGCGTCCTGCAGCGGGGTTCAGCGCCGCGCCGTCCTGGCGGCAATCGATATTGGCGGAGCCGAGCGAGCCCATCAGCGTCTTGAGGGCGAACATCTCCTCCACGGTCGCCAGATCGCCGGCGATCGCGCCGATCCTGTCGCCGGAGGTCTTCGACACCGCATCCCTGATCGCGGCAAAAGCCTCACCCCAGCTTGCGGGCTGGAGGCGGCCGCCCTTGCGGATATACGGCCGGTCGAGGCGCTGCGAGCGAAGCCCGTCCCAGATGAAGCGCGTCTTGTCGGAAATCCACTCCTCGTTCACCTGCTCGTTGATGCGCGGCATGATGCGCATCACTTCGCGGCCGCGCGTATCGACGCGGATGGCCGAGCCGACAGCATCCATCACGTCGATGGATTCGGTCTTGGTCAGTTCCCACGGGCGCGCCTGGAAGGCGTAGGGCTTCGAGGTCAGCGCACCCACCGGGCACAGGTCGATCACGTTGCCCTGAAGCTCCGAGGTCATCGCCTGCTCGAGGTAGGTGGTGATCTCGGCATCCTCGCCACGGCCGATGAGGCCCAGTTCGGAAATGCCGGCCACCTCGGTGGTGAAGCGAACGCAGCGCGTGCAGTGAATGCAGCGCGTCATGATCGTCTTGACCAGCGGGCCGATATACTTGTCTTCGACGGCGCGCTTGTTCTCGTGGTAGCGCGAGGCATCGACGCCGAATGCCATCGCCTGGTCCTGCAGGTCGCATTCGCCGCCTTGGTCGCAGATCGGGCAGTCAAGCGGGTGGTTGATGAGCAGGAATTCCATCACGCCTTCGCGGGCCTTCTTGACCATCGGCGTGTTGGTGAAGATTTCCGGCGCTTCGCCGTTGGGTCCGGGGCGCAGGTCGCGCACGCCCATGGCGCAGGATGCCGCAGGCTTCGGCGGTCCGCCCTTCACCTCGACCAGGCACATGCGGCAGTTGCCGGCGATCGACAGCCGTTCATGGAAGCAGAAGCGCGGCACTTCCGCGCCGGCCTCTTCCGCCGCCTGCAACAGCGTGTAGTGATCGGGAACCTCGATCTCTTTGCCGTCAACCTTCAGTCTAGCCATATCGCCTCAACCCCGCGGAAAACCCGCAATTCTCGATGGCGGCACCCTTCGGCGCGCCCAAACGTCTAGTTCGCGCCCGAAAGCGCCTTTGCCTGCCCGATCCAGTCGTCGCGGCCGATGCGGCCGGCAAAACCGAGCTCGCTGTCCAGCCACGCGATCTTCTCCGGCGTCAGCGCAGCGATCTGCGCGTACGTCCAGAACCCGAGCCCGTTCAGCACCTTCTCCAGCTTCGGCCCGACGCCCGAAATCTGCTTCAGGTCGTCCGGCGTCTGCGGCCTTGCGACGGGTTCAGGCTTCGTCGCAACCGGTGCCGCGACCGCTTCCGCCTTCGCCGCACGCTTCTGGCTCTTCACAGGCTTCGGCTTGTTGGTCTCCGGCCTCGAAACGACGAGCTTGAGCGTCGCAGGCTTTGGCGCAGCCGGCGCGGCATCATCGACCTCGCCAAGCCCGTTGAGCAGCCGGTGCGACGCCTCGGCGGCACCCGCCATCGCTCCCAGCCACATGCCGACGGCCTGGCTGGCAAAACCCAGTCCCAGCGCGCCCATCGCAGCAGCGCCCGCCATCGGATGCGCCATCAGGTTGACCGCGCTGGCAACTTCCTGCGCCATCGCGGTTTCGTCCGACCTGCTCTTGTGTTCGCTCGTTGTCATCTCAGGCATCGTTCCGTTGGGCAGCAGCCCTGCGTCAGCCGTTTCCTGTCTATTCCGCCGCCACCAGCGCCGGCTCGGCGCGATGGCTGTTGCGGGTAAATTCGTCGATGCGGCGCTCGATCTCGGGGCGGAAGTGGCGGATCAGGCCCTGGATCGGCCACGCGGCCGCGTCGCCCAGCGCGCAGATCGTGTGTCCTTCCACCTGCTTGGTCACGTCCAGCAGCATGTCGATTTCGCGCTTCTGCGCTTCACCGCGCACCAGCCGCTCCATCACGCGCCACATCCAGCCCGTGCCCTCGCGGCAAGGCGTGCACTGGCCGCAGCTCTCGTGCTTGTAGAAATACGAAAGCCGCGCGATCGCCTTCACGATGTCGGTGGACTTGTCCATCACGATCACTGCCGCCGTGCCGAGGCCAGACTTCAGGTCGCGCAGCGAATCGAAATCCATCGGCGTGTCGATGATCTGCTCGGCCGGCACCAGCGGTACCGACGATCCGCCGGGAATGACCGCCAGAAGATTGTCCCATCCGCCGCGAATGCCGCCGCAGTGCTTTTCGATCAGCTCGCGGAACGGGATCGACATTTCTTCTTCCACCGTCACCGGATTGTTGACGTGGCCGGAGATGCAGAAAAGCTTGGTGCCGACATTGTTCGGGCGGCCGAAGGAAGAGAACCATCCGGCGCCACGGCGCAGAATCGTCGGCGCAACTGCGATGGATTCGACGTTGTTGACAGTCGTCGGGCAGCCGTAGAGACCCATGTTGGCCGGGAACGGCGGCTTGAGGCGCGGCTGGCCCTTCTTGCCTTCAAGGCTTTCCAGCAGCGCGGTCTCTTCACCGCAGATGTAGGCGCCCGCGCCGTGGTGCACGTAGACGTCGAAATCCCAGCCGCACTTGTTGCCCTTGCCGAGCAGTCCTGCGTCATAGGCCTCGTCGATGGCGCGCTGCAGCGCCTCTCGCTCGCGGATGAACTCGCCGCGCACGTAGATGTAGGCCGTATGCGCACCCATGGCGAAGCCGGCGATCAGGCAGCCTTCGACCAGCGTGTGCGGGTCGTGGCGCAGGATTTCACGATCCTTGCAGGTGCCGGGCTCGGATTCGTCGGCGTTGACCACCAGATAATGCGGCCGGCCGTCGCTCTCCTTGGGCATGAACGACCATTTCAGCCCGGTCGGGAAGCCCGCGCCGCCACGGCCGCGCAGGCCGGACGCCTTCATCTCGTTGATGATCCAGTCGCGCCCCTTGGCGATCAGCCCGGCCGTGTCGTCCCACAGGCCGCGACGCTGCGCGCCGGCAAGCGACCGGTCGAACATGCCGTAGATGTTGGTGAAGATGCGGTCTTTATCCTGTAGCATCCCGCCCTCCTATCGCGGCTTCTTGCCGAAGACGCGGATGTATTCGGCCTCGCCGCCCTTGGCGAGCGCCTTTGCCTGCTTGACCCAGTCGTCGCGCTCGATCCGGCCCTTGAACTTCAGATAGCCGTCAACCCAGTCGCGCTCGGCCTTCTTCCACGACGCGACCTGCGCGTAGGTGTAGATGCCGAGCCCGTTCAGCACGCCTTCGAGCTTCGGCCCGACGCCCGAAATCAGCTTCAGATCGTCCGGCTGCGCCGGCTTCTCGACGCCGGCCGGGCGGTTCCTGTCTTCGAGCGAAGGCTGCTTCACCTCGACCTCGGCGGCCTTGGCCTTCCTGGTTTCAGGCGCCTTGAATGCCTGTGCAGGCTCGGCCTTCTTGTCCGGATGGGTGCGCGGCTTGTCGGTCTTTTCGACCGACGGCTCGGCCTTGTCGGCCGCCCGCTTGTCTTCCTTCGGCGCTTCCGCGCTCGCGGCCTTTTCCGCAGCCGGGCTCACCTTCACCTTGGAAGGCGACTTGATCGCCGGGCTCGTCTCAATCGCGTCGGTCTTGGGCTTGGCTGCCTGCGTCGGAGCAACGGTCGCTGCATCGGCCTTGGCGGTCTTGGCCGCGGCCTTCGCCTGCTTGTCGCGCGTGGTTTTCAAAACCGCCGTCTCATCCTTGAGCGCGGTGAGGCCCGAAAGCGGCGCGGAGAAGGTGCGGCCGTTCTGTGGCCCGGTAGGCACCGATGCGCCCCTGCCCGCCTCGAACTCGTCGATCACCTCGGCCAGCCGCTCAGGCGTCAGATCCTCGTAGGCATCCTTGAAGATCATGACCATGGGCGCGTTCACGCACGCACCCAGGCACTCGACCTCTTCCCACGACAGCGTGCCGTCTTCGTTGGTGTGGAACTGCTCGGGATGGATCTTCGAGCGGCACACATCCATCAGCGCTTCCGACCCGCGCAGCATGCACGGAGTCGTGCCGCATACCTGCACATGCGCCTTCGTGCCGACAGGCTTCAGCTGAAACTGCGTGTAGAACGTCGCGACCTCAAGCACGCGGATGTAGGGCATCTCCAGCATGTCGGCGACATGCTCGATGGCCGACTTGGTCACCCAGCCGTCCTGCTCCTGTGCGCGCATCAGAAGCGGTATCACCGCCGACTGTTCGCGTCCCTTCGGGTACTTCTTGATGGTTTGCTTGACCCACGCCGTGTTCGCCTTGTTGAAGGCGAAGCTGGCTGGCTGGACGCTGGCTTCTGCGAGACGGCGGACGGACATTTAGCGGTCGACCTCACCAAACACGATGTCGAGGGAGCCGAGGATGGCGGAGACGTCGGCCAGCATGTGGCCCTTGCACAGGAAATCCATGGCCTGGAGATGCGCGAAACCGGGCGCGCGCAGCTTGCAGCGATACGGCTTGTTGGTGCCGTCCGAGACGAGATAAACGCCGAACTCGCCTTTGGGCGCTTCCACGGCGGCATAAACCTCGCCCGCAGGCACGCGATAGCCCTCGGTGTAGAGCTTGAAGTGGTGGATCAGCGCTTCCATCGAACGCTTCATCGCGGCGCGCTTGGGCGGCACGACCTTGCCGTCGATTGCCGACACCGGACCGGTCTTTTCCCTGCCGAGCAGCAGGTCGACACACTGGCGCATGATGCGGGCCGACTGGCGCATCTCTTCCATGCGGATGAGGTAGCGGTCGAAGCAGTCGCCGTTCTTGCCGATCGGAATGTCGAACTCCAGCTCGTCGTAGCACTCATAGGGCTGCGACTTGCGCAAGTCCCATGCAGCACCCGAGCCGCGCACCATCACGCCCGAAAAGCCAAGTGCCCATGCGTCTTCCAGCGATACGACGGCGATATCGACGTTGCGCTGCTTGAAGATGCGGTTGGGCGTCAGCAGATTGTCGAGGTCGTCGATGGTCTTGAGCAGCGGGTCGAGCCAGTTGCCGATGTCCTCGACGAGTTGGTCCGGCAGGTCCTGATGCACGCCGCCGGGACGGAAATAGGCCGCATGCATGCGCGAGCCCGAGGCGCGCTCGTAGAAGACCATCATCTTCTCGCGCTCGACGAAGCCCCAGAGCGGCGGCGTCAGCGCGCCAACGTCCATCGCCTGCGTCGTCACGTTGAGCATGTGCGACATCAGGCGTCCGAGCTCGCTGTAGAGCACGCGGATGAGCTGGCCGCGCTTGGGCACCTCGATGCCCAGCAGCCGCTCGACCGCGAGTGCGAACGCGTGCTCCTGGTTCATCGGCGCGCAGTAGTCGAGCCGGTCGAAGTACGGAACGGCCTGCAGATAGGTCTTGTTCTCGATCAGCTTTTCGGTGCCGCGATGCAGCAACCCGATATGCGGGTCGGCACGATCGACAACCTCGCCGTCGAGTTCCAGCACGAGCCGAAGCACGCCGTGCGCGGCCGGATGCTGCGGACCGAAATTGATGTTGAAGTTGCGTACGGCGGTTTCACCCATGGCCAGCCTCAGTTCGGCTTCGCTTTTTCGTCACCGGGCAGCACATAGTCGGTGCCCTCCCATGGCGACAGAAAATCGAAATTGCGGAATTCCTGCTTCAGCTCGACAGGCTCGTAGACGACGCGCTTGACCTCGTCGTCGTAGCGAACCTCCACGAACCCCGTCAGCGGAAAATCCTTGCGCAGCGGATGCCCCTCGAAACCGTAGTCGGTGAGGATGCGGCGCAGCTCCGGATGACCGGAAAACAGGATGCCGTAGAGATCGTAAGCCTCTCGCTCGAACCAGTTTGCGCCGGAATAAACCCCGGTTGCCGACGGCACCGGCGTATCCTCGTCGGTTGCCACCTTCACGCGCACGCGCAGGTTCTGGTGCGGCGACAACAGGTGGTAGACGACGTCGAAGCGCTTCTCGCGCATCGGATAGTCCGCGCCGCTGATGTCGATGAACGACACGAACTGGCACTGCGGATCGTCGCGCAGGAAAGTCAGCACCCGAACGATATCGGCCGCCTCCGTCTCTATGGTCAGCTCGCCGAACGCGACGGTCGCAGACGTTACTTTGGCGCCGAGGCGCTCGGACACGTGACC
This sequence comes from Neoaquamicrobium microcysteis, assembly GCF_008180155.1. Taxonomy (GTDB): domain Bacteria; phylum Pseudomonadota; class Alphaproteobacteria; order Rhizobiales; family Rhizobiaceae; genus Aerobium; species Aerobium microcysteis. The sequence continues at coordinate 24,927 of NZ_VSZS01000053.1, forward strand.
GGCAAGGTCTTCCAGAGCTTCGCTCATCGTTCGCCTCTCAACGCTCGATGGTGCCGGTGCGGCGGATCTTCTTCTGCAGGAGAAGAATGCCGTAGAGCAGCGCTTCCGCCGAAGGCGGGCAGCCGGGCACGTAGATATCGACGGGGACTATGCGGTCGCAGCCCCGCACCACCGAATAGGAATAGTGATAGTAGCCGCCGCCATTGGCGCACGAGCCCATCGAGATGACGTAGCGCGGCTCGGGCATCTGGTCATAGACCTTGCGCAACGCAGGGGCCATCTTGTTGGTCAGCGTGCCGGCGACGATCATCACGTCTGACTGGCGCGGCGACGCGCGCGGCGCGATGCCGAAGCGTTCGCTGTCGTAGCGCGGCATGGCCGAATGGATCATCTCGACCGCGCAGCACGCGAGACCGAACGTCATGTACATGAGCGAGCCGGTGCGCGCCCACGTAATCAGCGCCTCGGAAGAGGTGACGAGAAAGCCCTTGTCGGACAGCTCGGCGTTGATCTCCCCGAAGAATGCGTCATCGGAGCCCACCGGCTTGCCGGTGTTCGGGTCGATAATGCCCTTGGGCTTGGGAGCCACGAGGGTCGAGGAACCGTCGTTCAATCCCATTCCAGCGCTCCCTTTTTCCATTCGTAGATGAAGCCGATGGTCAGCACGCCGAGGAACACCATCATCGACCAGAAGCCGAGCCAGCCGACCTCGCCGAACGAGACGGCCCACGGGAACAGGAACGCAACTTCAAGATCGAAGATGATGAACAGGATCGCCACGAGATAGAAGCGGATGTCGAACTTCATGCGTGCATCGTCGAACGCGTTGAAGCCGCATTCATAGGCCGACAGCTTTTCGGGATCGGGGCTGCGATAGGCGACGAGGAACGGCGCAGCGATCAGCGCCAGCCCCACGACGAGCGCAACGCCGATGAAGATCACGATTGGCAGATAGGAACTGAGAAGTTCGCTCATGGTCGTTTTCCGGCGGTCTCTATCGAGACCCAAGTCTATAGCACCGAACCGGGAGGCGGAACCGCGACAGATTCTCCGGCGGGGTCCGGTGCGGAAGGGGTTGTTGCAACGCGGCGAGGGTTAGCGCAGCCGTCTGCACGAAGCAAGTCAAACATTGGCCCGATTTCCATGCCCGAAAACTGCTGAACAGAGCGTTCACGCAGCCGTTTCCGTAACGGCACGAACTGGCCTCGTTCGCTCCCCCTAACCCTCGATGGCAAGCGCGAACGGCGTACCCTCATAGGCGTCCGCGCCGCGGCCGATGGCCTCGACGGCAGCGATCATGCGGCCGTTGCGACCGAGTATCGCATCGGCATGCTGCACCAGGCGCGCATTCGGCGTTGCAGACGGTGCGAGCCTGCGCAGCGTCCAGGCAAGCTCGGCCTCGTCGCGCGACGGGTTAAGCGCTGCCGCCGTGATGTAGGCGGCAGCCGTGGAGCGGCTGATCCCGGCGAAGCAATTGATGACCATCGGCTGCGCCCGGTCCCAGCTGCGCGCAAAGTCCAGAAGTGTTTCCACATGGTCGCGCGCAGGCACAACCATCTCGGGATGCTCCTCGACGATGTCGTTCATGGAGAGGAAAATGTGATTCGCAGGCTCGATATGCGCAGGGCGTTCAAACGGCGTGCCGCCGTTCAGCAGCGTCACCAGCCGCGCTGCGCGTGCAGCGGCGACGGTTTCGCCCACCTTTGTCATCGAGCACACGTAGATCAATTCAGATTCCTTTGTGAGCCGGCCGCATCTAGTGCCGCCGCGCCTGCACCAGATAGCTGTCTATGGTCGTTTCGCCCAGCCATTTCGCGGCCTCCAGCCGGTGCAGTCCCTCCACCAGCACATATCTGTTCGTATCCTTGCGCACCTGGATCGGCGTCTTCATTCCGTTCTGCAGGATGTCTTCCGCAAGGAGGCGGACCGTTTCGGGATGAAGCGTCTTTCGCCGCGCGGTTGGCACGTAGATGTTCGCAATGGGAACTTTTTCGATTCTGAGCATCGATCCTCCGTGCCGGCCGAAGCCGGGCGTCCATCTCATATGAAGACGCGCATCTCGTCTGAATAGGTGTCGCGCGGCGCGATGCCAAGGGTGTGGCGCGGCGCGATGCCAAGGGTGTGGCGCAAAGTCCCCGTCCCCGCGCGTCTCGCCGCGAGCGCGCCCTGCCCGCTCAGATGATCCCAAGCGGTTCAGGCAAGGTCTCGTTATTGGCGTCCCTCAATACCCGCGCGGCGGCACGAACAGGCAGATGGTGGCGCTATCGTCGCGCCCCGCCACCGAGCACCAATGAAAGACGCCGTCGGGCGACATCCTCACCTTGCGCGAGGTCATCGGTATCACCTCGCCGGTGACCTTGATGACGTATCCCTCCGGGCCTTCCAGCACTTCTGCATCCGTTACCTCTCGGCAGTCATAGTCGGAGCAACAGGAAAGCGGATAGGTCCATCCCGCCTTGGCGTCATGCGAAGCTGCGGGAACACTGGACGCGGGGAGTAGAATGCCGAGCGCGGCGGCGATGCGTGGAAGAGGAAGTCCCAAGTCGAACATGGCCTGTTCTCCTGAGGTTGCTCCTCCTGTCCTGATGCTGCGCCTGCATGGTTAACGGATCGTTACCGCCTCAAGGGCACGGGTTGCCGCGCGCTTGGTGGATCGCATCGACCGCCTTCTGCATCTCGTCCGTCCATTTCACGTCCGCGGAATCGAGCGCCATTTCGAGCTGCGCGATGCTGGTCGCCCCGATGATGTTGGACGTGACGAAAGGCTGGTGCGTGACGAAGGCGTTGGCGAACAGCGCGGGTTCCATGCCGAAGTCGCGCGCAAGCTGGTTGTAGGCCTTGTGGGCCTCGGCCGCGCTCGGCGTCTCGTAGCGCTGAAGGCGGTTGAAGAGTTGCTTGCGCGAACCGTCCGGCAAGCCGCCATCGTCGTACTTGCCGGTGAGATAGCCCTGCGCAAGAGGCGAATAGGGGAGCAGCGAGACGTCCTCACGGTCGCAGACTTCAGCCAGGTTCACCTCGAAGGTCCGGTTGACGAGATTGTAGGCGTTCTGCAGCGAGACGACGCGCGGGCCGGTGCCCTTATCCGCCTCGGCCACGAACTTCATCACGCCCCAGGAGCTTTCGTTGGAAAGGCCGAGGTGCCTGATCTTGCCGGCCTTCACCAGCTCGTCGAAGACGGCAAGCGTTTCGGCGATAGGCGTTTCGTCCTCGGCGCGCTTGGCCGGCCACGCGCCGATCCGCGTCGGGCTCGATCCCCACGGCACGAGCCGGTCGGGAAAGTGGATTTGATAAAGGTCGACGTAGTCGGTCTGCAGCTTCTCCAGAGACTTGTCGATTGCGTCCATGATGTCGGCGCGCACCAGCTTCGATGGGCGCCCTCCGCGGAACCAGACGTTTGCGGTGCGCCCTACCACCTTCGTTGCCAGTACCACCTTGTCGCGCGCGCCGCGCGCCTTCATCCAGTTGCCGATGAAGCGCTCGGTGCGGCCCTGCGTCTCCGCCTTTGGCGGAATGGGGTAAAGCTCTGCCGTGTCGATGAAGTTGACGCCGCGCTCCAGCGCCAGATCCAGCTGTGCGTGCCCTTCCGCCTCCGTGTTCTGCTCCCCGAAGGTCATCGTACCCAGACAGATCTTCGAGACAAAAAGGTCGGTGCGGCCAAGCCTGCGCTTTTCCATCGGTGATGCTCCGTGTGCGGAAATTGGGATGGGCGCGAAGGCCCGGAAGGAACCCTGATTATGCGGAATCGATCCGATGGCGCAATGCGCAAGCCGCATTTCTGGTTCAAAGCTTTCCCGAACTCGACGCACAGCCGCGCATTGACAAGCTTGCCGGCTTCGGGTTCCGCTTCGCCCTCAGTTCACAGAGACGCATCGCAATGCCCAAGACCGATATCGCCCGCAGGGTCTATAACCACACATGGAAGCTCGATCCGATCGTGCGCAGCCTGCTCGACACGGATTTCTACAAGCTCCTGATGCTGCAGATGATCTGGGGCGTCTATCGCGACGTTGACGCGACCTTTTCGCTCATCAACCGCACCACATCGGTCAAGCTGGCCGAGGAGATAGACGAGCAGGAGCTTCGGGCCCAACTCGATCATGCCCGCACGCTGCGCTTCTCGAAAAAGGAGATGATCTGGCTGGCCGGTAACACCTTCTACGGCCGCAAGCAGATATTCGAGCCGGACTTCCTGAACTGGCTGGAGAATTTCCGGCTGCCGGAATACGAGCTCTACAAGCGCGACGGGCAGTACGAACTGCATTTCCACGGCCGCTGGCACGACACGACGATGTGGGAAATCCCCGCACTCGCCATCATCAACGAACTGCGCTCCCGCGCCGCTCTGCGCGCCATGGGCCCGTTTGCGCTCGACGTGACCTATGCGCGCGCCAAGGCCAAGGTGTGGGAAAAGGTCGAGCGCCTGAGGAAGCATCCCGAAATCCGCATCTCGGACTTCGGCACGCGCCGTCGTCATTCTTTCCTGTGGCAGCGCTGGTGTGTGGAGGCGCTGAAGGAAGGCATCGGCCAGGCCTTCACCGGAACGTCGAACGTTCTTCTGGCGATGGACACGGATCTGGAAGCGCTCGGCACCAACGCGCACGAACTGCCCATGGTGGTCGCGGCTTTGACCAAGAACGACGACGAACTGCGCGCTTCGCCCTACAAGGTGCTGGAAGCCTGGCAGAAATATTACGGCGGCAACCTGCTGATCGTGCTTCCGGACGCATTCGGAACGGCCTCCTTCCTGCGCGACGCACCCGACTGGGTCGCCGACTGGACCGGCTTCCGTCCCGACAGCGCCCCGCCCATCGAAGGCGGCGAACGCATCATCGACTGGTGGCGCGAGCGCGGGCGTGACCCGGCGGAAAAACTGCTGATCTTTTCAGACGGCCTCGACGTGGACACGATCGAGAGAGCCTACCTGCATTTCCGCGGCAAGGTGCGCATGGCCTTCGGCTGGGGTACCAATCTGACAAACGATTTCGAGGACTGCGCGCCCGACCATAACGACGCACTCCGCGCCATCTCGCTGGTCTGCAAGGTCACCCGCGCCAATGGGCGCCCGGCCGTGAAGCTTTCCGACAACCCCGAGAAGGCGACTGGGGACAAGACCGAAATAGCACGCTACCTCAAGGTCTTCGGCGAAGAAGCTCGCGTCAGGCAGCCGGTGCTCGTCTGAGCGGACCGCCCCAATCTGTACACCCTTTGTGCATTTTTCGCGGCTGCACATTTCCTGTCTTGAAAAGTCTGAACACCGGTGTTGTGATGCCGGCATAAAGATAAGGGGAACGCGTCGCAACGTCGGCGCGACAGCATTGGCAGGGTGTTCCAATCGTTCAGGTATTGGAAGTCTCCGACCTCAAGACCGTCTTTCAGACCCATGACGGGGTGATACACGCGGTCAACGGCATCAGCTTCAGCCTCGACGAGGGCGAGCTGCTGGCGGTCGTGGGGGAAAGCGGTTCCGGCAAGAGCGTGGCGATGATGTCGCTTATGCAGCTTCTGCCGATGCCTCCGGCACGCATAGCGTCCGGCCGGGTCATGTTTCAGAACCAGGATCTGGTAAAGCTCAGCAGTTCGGGCATTCGTCATGTTCGGGGCGCGCGCATCGGCTTCGTGTTCCAGGACCCGATGACATCGCTCAATCCCGTGTTCACGGTCGGCTACCAGATCATGGAGCCGCTGCGCGAGCATATGGGGCTCAACCGCAAGCAGGCTCGCCAGCGCGCGATCGAGCTGCTGGAGATCGTCGGCATTCCCGCCGCCTCCAAGCGCATCGACGATTATCCGCACCAGTTCTCCGGCGGCATGCGCCAGCGCGTGGTGATAGCCATCGCACTTGCATGCGATCCCAAGGTGCTCATCGCCGACGAGCCCACCACGGCGCTGGACGTGACGGTGCAGGCGCAGATCCTCGAGCTCGTGCGCGACCTGCGCCAGAAGCTCGGCATGGCCATCATCTGGATCACCCACGACCTGGGCGTCGCAGCCGGCATCGCCGACCGGGTCATCGTCATGTATGGCGGGCTGGTGGTGGAACATGCGCCGGTGCAGGAGCTGTTCGCCAACCCCCAGCATCCCTATACCCGCGCCCTGCTCGACTCCCTGCCCGGCCGACACACAGCCGACGAGCGCCTGCGCTCGATAGGCGGACAACCGCCGCTGCTTCTGGCGGAACCTTCGTCATGCCCGTTCGCGCCACGCTGCACCCACGCATTCGACCGGTGCCGGCAGCAGAATCCGCGCCTGATGAATGTCGAGGGCCGTCACGAGGTGGCCTGCTGGTGGGATCCCGAAACCAGAGGGCCGCGCGATGTCGGTTGAGCTTGCGGAACACCCCATCAACCAACCCGCAAGCCCCGCGCCGCTGGTCCGCGTCGAAGACCTGCTGATGCATTTTCCGGTCTACAAGGGCATCCTGCGCCGCCAGATCGGCGCGGTGAAGGCGGTGGACGGGCTGACCTTCGACATCCGCAAGGGCGAGACGCTGGGCCTCGTGGGCGAGAGCGGCTGCGGCAAGTCGACCACCGGGCGCGCGCTGCTGCGTCTCTACCGTGCCACCGGCGGGCGCATCCTGTTCGAGGGCAAGGACATCGCCGCGCTCGATGGCGAGCCGCTGCGCCGCATGCGCCCGCGCATGCAGATGATCTTCCAGGACCCGCAGGCCTCGCTGAACCCGCGCATGACGGTCGGCTCCATCATCGCCGAACCGCTGATCGAGCACGGCGTCTACAAGGGCGAGGCGCGCAAGGCCAAGGTGCGCGAACTCCTCGACGCGGTCGGTCTCAACCCCGACTACGTCAACCGCTATCCGCACGAGTTTTCCGGCGGGCAGCGCCAGCGCATCGGCATCGCCCGCGCCCTGGCGCTCGATCCGGACTTCATTGTCTGCGACGAGCCCATAGCCGCGCTCGACGTGTCGATCCAGGCGCAGGTGGTCAACCTGTTGAAGGATTTGCAGAAGAAGCTAGGCCTCACCTACCTCTTCATCAGCCACGACCTTTCCATGGTCAAGCACATCGCAGACCGCGTGGCGGTGATGTATCTCGGCAAGATGGTCGAGCTGGCCGATGTCGCGACGCTGTTCGCCGTGCCGAAGCATCCATACACCAAGGCGCTGCTGTCGGCAGTCCCGGTGCCAGACCCGCAGGTCGAGGCCACCCGCAAGCGCATCATCCTGAAGGGCGACATCCCCGACCCGGCCAACCCTCCGGTGGGATGCAAATTCTGTACGCGCTGCCCCGAGGCTATCGAAAGATGTTTCGTCGAGGAGCCCGTCTGGCGCGAAGTCGATCCGGGCCGCCACGTGGCCTGTCACAGAGTGTGAAGAGGAGGACCGCCTGAAAAATTGCCAACGCCGCCATGGTGTGCGGAAATGAAGACATCCACTGTTTCGGCCGATGCTATGGGAGTGGCAATGCCGGGGCTGACGCAAGACCAATAAGACCAACAATATGCAAAAGGGGAAAGCCGACATGAAAAAGTTCACGACATTTCTGACCGGCACAGCTGCCGTCCTGGCGCTGGGCGCCGCATCGGCGCAGGCCGAGCGCGGCTCGGACGGTCACCTCAACATTCTCTACTGGCAAGCCGTCTCGATCCTCAATCCGTTCCTGTCGGGCGGCACCAAGGATGTCGAAGGCGCATCCATGGTGATCGAGCCGCTGGCCAAGTATGACGAGGCCGGCAACATGGTGCCTGCACTGGTGGACGAGATTCCGACCGTGGAGAACGGCGGCGTCTCGGAAGACCTGAAGTCCATTACCTGGAAGATTACCGAGGGCCTTCTGTGGTCGGACGGCACCCCGTTCACCGCCAACGACGTGGCCTTCACCGCCGAGTATTGCATGCATCCCGACGGCGGCTGCCAGCAGATCGCGAAGTTCACCGACGTTGAAAGCGTCGAAGTCGTGGACGACCTCACGGTCAAGGTGAATTTCTCCGTTCCGAAGCCCTTCCCCTACGGCCCGTTCGTTGGCGCGGAATCGCCGATCATCCAGAAGGCGCAATTCGAGAATTGCACCGGCCCGCGCGCGCCCGAATGCACCGAGCAGAATTTCGGCCCGCACGGCACCGGCGCGTTCCGTGTCACCGAGTTCCGCGCAAACGACGTGGTCTCTTTCGAGGCGAACCCGCATTTCCGCGACGCAGCCAAGCCCGCTTTCGCGACTGCGACACTCAAGGGTGGCGGCGACGCTGCTTCCGCTGCGCGTTCGATTTTGGAGACCGGCGAGTTCGACTATGCCTGGAACCTGCAGGTCGAACCCGAAATCCTCAACCAGATGGCAGCCGCCGGTCGCGGCGTCGTGGTGTCGTCCTTCGGCACGTCGGTCGAGCGTCTGGAGCTCAACTGGACCGATCCGTCCCCCGACAAGGGCGCAATCCGTTCAACCATCGAGGCAGGTCCGCACCCGTTCCTCAGCGATCCGGCTGTGCGCAAGGCGCTGTCGATCTCGATCGATCGCGAACTGCTGGTCGAGGCGGGCTACGGCGCTTCGGGACAGGCGACCTGCAACATCCTTCCTGCCCCGGAGCTCTACGCATCCACCGCAGTGAACTGGTGCCTGGAGTACGACGTCGAAGAGGCCAACCGCCTGCTCGATGAAGCCGGCTGGGAGCGTGGCGGCGACGGCATCCGCGCCAAGGACGGCGTGCGTCTCTCCATCCTCTACCAGACCTCGACCAACTCGGTGCGTCAGGCCACCCAGGCTCTGGTGAAGGATATGTGGCAGCAGATCGGCATCGAGACCGAACTGCGCAACATCGACGCGGCCGTGTTCTTCGGTGGCGATCCGGCAAGCCCGGACACGTTCCAGAAGTTCTATGCCGACGTGGAAATGTACACCAACAACTTCCCCGGCACCGACCCCGAGCGCTACATGGCCGGCTGGCTGTGCAGCGACATTCCGAGCCCGGCCAATGGCTGGCTCGGCGCCAACATGCCCCGCTTCTGCTCCGAGGAGTATGACGCGCTTGTCGGCCAGATGGCCGAGACGGCAGAGCTCGAGGCGCGCGGCGAACTCGCCAAGAAGATGAACGACATCCTCTCCAACGAGGGCGCGCTCATCCCCCTGATCCACCGTGGTGACGTATCCGCGCATTCGGTGACGCTGGAAGGCGTGCGCATGAACTCGTGGGACTCCGAACTTTGGAACGTCGCAGACTGGACACGCGCCCAGTAAGCGATCTCCGATCAGCCGTTCACCCGCAGCTACTTGCCTGCGGGTGAACGGACGATGCCAGACCGACGCCGCACAGGCGCGCCCGGAGCCCCAATATGCTGAACTACACGCTTCGGCGTCTGATGTTCGCTGTCCCGACGCTGCTCGTCATCAGCTTCATCATCTTCGCGTTGCTGGACCTCGCGCCCAACGATCCCACAGGCAACCTGCCGTTGACGATCCCGCCTGAGGTGCGTGAGCAGATACGTCAGACGCTCGGCCTCGGCGAGCCCTTCCACATCCGCTACCTCTACTGGCTCAACCAGTTCTTCATCAACGAGCCGCTCAACATCATCGAGCGCATATTCGGCATCGAGATCGGCAACTCGTCCGAGCGGCTGCGTATCCGCTCCTGGGCGACGCGCAGCCCTGTCGTCGATCTCATCATCGAGCGCATGCCGCAGACGCTCTGGGTCGTCGGCATGTCCTACGTCGTGGGCATCCTGATCGCCATCCCGGTAGGCATCATCTCGGCCTACAAGCAATATTCCTGGTTCGACCAGATCGGCACCTTCGTTTCGATGGTCGGCTTTTCGGTTCCCACCTTCTTCACCGGCGTCGTTCTGATCGTCATTTTCAGTGTCCAGCTTCAGTGGTTCCCGTCGATCTACGACACCACTCTGAAAGTGACGGACTGGTCTAGCTTCTGGGCGCAGGTACGCCAGATGGTCCTGCCGGTCACGGTCCTGGCCCTATACAACGCCGCACAGCTGAGCCGCTTCGTCCGCGCCTCCATGCTCGACAACCTCAATCAGGATTACGTGCGCACCGCGCGTGCCAAGGGCATGAAGGAGCGTGTGGTGCTGCTCATCCACGTGTTGCGCAACAGCCTCATCCCCGTCGTCACCGTCATCGCGCTGGGCATCCCGACCATCTTTTCCGGCGCGATCATCACCGAGCAGATTTTCCGCGTGAACGGCCTGGGCCAGCTTCTCATCATCGCCATTCAAGGCGCCGACATACCGCTGGTCCAGACGCTGACCTTCATCTTCGCCGTGCTCATCGTGCTGTTCAACCTGATCGCCGACCTCGTCTACGGCATCCTCGACCCGAGGATCCGCTATGAGTGACGCCGTCATCAAGCCGCCTCACGGCTCACCCTCTGCTCCGCTGGTCACCAAGCAGCGCACGCTCGCCGCCGATGTGTGGCGTCAGTTCCGCCAGCACCGCGGCGGCGTGGTCGGGGCCATCGTCTTCCTCACCATCGTCTTTCTGGTGATCTTCGGGCCCTACCTCCACGGCATCAACCCGGCCGCGCTCGACGTGCGGTCGCGCAACCTGGGCATTTCTTTCGCCCATCCCATGGGTACTGACAATCTGGGCCGGGACATGTTCGCGCAGGTGCTGGCCGGCGGGCGCACCTCGCTTTCCGTCGGCATCACCGCAATGATGCTGTCGTTGCTGCTCGGCACCACCATCGGCGTCGTCGCCGGCTATTTCAAACGCCTCGACGGCCCGCTGATGCGCCTGACGGACCTGTTTCTGGCACTTCCGCTGCTGCCGCTGCTGCTCGTCATCATCATGCTTTTCCGCGATGTACTGCGCGCCAGGTTCGGCCCGGAAACCGGCATCTTCCTGTTGATCGTCTTCGTCATCGGCATCACCAGCTGGATGCAGACGGCCCGCATCGTCCGCGGGGCCGTGCTCTCGGTGAAGGAGCAGGAATTCGTGCTCGCGGCCAAGTCGATCGGCACGCGGGAGCGTCGCATCGTAACTCGGCACATTTTGCCAAACGTACTGTCGCCCATCATGGTGTCGGCGACGCTCGGCATCGCCACCGCCATCATCACGGAGTCGGCCCTGTCGTTCCTCGGCCTTGGGTTCCCGTCGGATTTCCCGACATGGGGCCGGTTGCTCTACGACGGCGTCAACTTCATGACCATCAACCCGTCGCGGGTGATCTGGCCGGGGCTGGCCATCTCGCTCACCGTGCTTTCGATCAACTATGTCGGCGACGGGCTCCGCGACGCGCTGGACCCGCGTATCCGCGGCAGATGAGAGGTCAGGGTCGGTCCCACTTCGGCGAAAAGCCGTAGTCGCAGATGCGCTGGTTCTGCGAGCGCAGGGCGGAGATGGCATCCATCTCCGCATCGCTCAGCGCAAAGTCGAAGATGTCGGCGTTCTCGGCCAGCCTCTCGCGCTTCGTCGTGCGCGGGATGGCGACGACACCGTCCTGCTGGACATGCCATCGAAGGATCACCTGCCCCGGCGTCTTTCCATGCGCCTTCGCCGCGGCAGCTATGACCGGCTCGCCGAAGAGATCGCCGCCCCGGGCCAGCGGGCAGTATGACACCATCGCCATGCCGGCGGCACGGCAGGCGGCATTAACCTTGCGCTGGTCGAGATAGGGGTGGTTCTCCACCTGATTGGCCACCAGCGGCGCGTCGGATAGCTCCAGCCCCTGCGCCAGCAGCGCGGTCGGAAAATTCGAGACGCCGATGTGGCGGGCAAGCCCGTCCGCCTTCACCCGGTTCAGCGCGCCGATGGACTCCGCCAGATTGATCTTCGGGTTCGGCCAGTGGATCAGCAGCAGGTCCACGTCGTCCAGCCCCAGCCTCTTCAGGCTCGCCTCGGCAGAGTGGCGAAGGTCGTCGGCCCCGATGTCGGTCCACCACACCTTGGTGGTAACGAAGACCTCGTCTCGCTCCACGCCGGATGCGCGCAGCCCCTGCCCCACCGCCTCCTCATTGCCGTACATGGCCGCCGTGTCGAGGTGGCGATAGCCGATCGACAGCGCATCTTCCACCAGCCGCGCGCATTCGCGCCCCTCCAGCGTCCATGTGCCCAGCCCCAGCGCCGGTATGGCCGCACCGTTTGCTTCCACGCTGTGCATGGCGATCATCCTTTCCTTCTTGGCGAGCCGCCGGTCTTTCATGCTATCGCTTCGGACGGCGGCGGATGGAGTCGAGTGAGGGAAGCTAGTGCAGGGAACCGCAAACGACAAACGCCGGCTTGAGGCGATAGACTTCGCGCGCGGCGCGGCGCTGGTCGCCATGGCGATCTACCATTTCGCATGGGATCTCGAGTTCTTCGGCTACGCGCCGCCGGGAATGACGGCCGAAGGCGGCTGGAAGCTGTTCGCACGCGGCATCGCTTCTTCGTTCCTGTTTCTCGTCGGCGTCAGCCTCTATCTGGCGCATGCGAACGGGATCCGGTGGGCCTCGTTCCGCCGGCGCTTCATCATGGTCGCGGGCGCCGCCGCGGCGATTTCGCTCATCACATGGTTTGCGGTGCCGGGCGCGTTCATCTTCTTCGGCATCCTGCACCAGATCGCGCTGGCCAGCCTGCTGGGTCTGGCCTTCCTGCGTTGGCCGGCTTGGGCAACCGTGCTTGCCGCGCTGGCCGTCATCGCGGCACCGCATTTCCTGCGCTCGACCCTGTTCGATCACCCGGCCTTCTGGTGGCTGGGCCTCTCCAGCGTGAATCCGCGCTCCAACGATTACGTCCCGCTGTTCCCGTGGTTTGCCGCAGTGCTGCTCGGCATCGCGGCTGCCGGTCTGGCAACGCGAGCAGGTCTCTTCGCACGGCTGCGTGCGCTGGCCCTCCCGCGCTGGACGCGCCCCGTGCAGACCGCCGGCCGCCACAGCCTTCTCGTCTACCTCGTCCACCAGCCGGTGCTGATCGGGCTCATCTGGCTGTTCTCGCTGGTCTTTCCGGCAGCGCAGACCCCGCCCGACATCGCGTTCACCCGCGCCTGCACCGCCCAGTGCGAGGAAATGCGCGGCCCCCTCTTCTGCGCCGCCTACTGCACCTGCGTCCTGGAAGGACTGGACAGCGAAAACCGGCTGGATGAAATCCACGGCGGCTCGCCGTCGCCAGAAACCTCGCAGCGCTTGCAGGAAATCGTTCAGGCGTGCAGTTTCGAGACCGAATTCGCAGTGCCGGAGGAGGAACCATGACCCCGATCCAGAACAGCCCCAACACGCTGCCTTGGCCGCCGATCGTCTACATCGCGGCGGTGGCCGCAGCCATCCTGCTGCACTGGCTGTGGCCGCTGCCCTGGCTGCCCCGGCCCATGTCCGAGCTGCTTTTCGCCATCGGCTGGCTCATCGTCGGCGTGGCGCTTGCAATGGACATCGCGGCCATGCGCGCCATGGCGTCCGCGAAAACGACGATCATGCCCAACCGCGGCTCAGACCATCTGGTCACCGGCGGGCCGTTCGCCTTCACCCGCAACCCGATCTATCTCGGCAACACCATGCTGATGATCGGCATCGGACTTATCGCCGGTATCGTCTGGTTCATCCTGCTGGCGCCCGTCGCCGCCTTCGTCACCCAGAAGCTCGCGATCGAGCGCGAGGAACGGCACCTCGAAGCGCGCTTCGGCAAGAAGTATCGCGATTACGTGAAAAAGGTGCGGCGCTGGATATGACCTGGAGGTCGGCTACGTATTGACGCCCAGCTCCACCAGCCGCTCCACGCACGCCTCTTCGGCGTGATCCAGCTCGGCCAGCGTCTCCTCGAGATCGCGCCGCTTCTGGCGCAGTTCCTCACGCTTTTCCTCGATGCGCTTTATCATCAGCTTCAGTTGGCCCACCTCGCCCGGCGGCTCCTTGTACATCTGGATGATCTCGCGAATCTCGTTGATCGAGAAACCGAGGCGCTTGCCGCGCATGATCTGCCGGATGAGATGCCTGTCCGAAGGCTTGAAAAGGCGCGTTCGGCCGCGCCGAACAGGCGCGATCAGCCCTTCATCCTCGTAGAAGCGCAGCGTGCGCGTCGAGATGTCGAACTCGCGGGTCAGTTCGGTTATCGAGTAATATTCCCGCATGACCGCGGCATCCTGTCATGAATCTGTTGCAGGATTTGGCACGGCATTTACGTAAAAGTCAATTCGCAAGACCGCGAGGCTGGCGGGTCGTGCCTTGGACGCCTACGCTTTCCCGCGTTTCTTTCGCGCCGAGCGCGTGGTCGCATTGGCATCCATCGCCGCGCGCACCAGCGCCACGAACGCGGCTTCGTCGATCTCCGCTCCCTCGCCGATATCGATCGCGCGTCGCGTGTTGCCCTCAAGGCTGGCGTTGAAGAGGCCGGCCGGATCGGCAAGCGAAGCGCCCTTGGCAAAGGTCAGCTTTACCACCGCCTTGTAAGTTTCGCCGGTGCAGATGATCCCGCTATGCGACCACACGGGCACGCCGCGCCATTTCCACTCCTCGACCACGTCCGGATCGGCCTTGCGGATCAGGGCGCGGACATGCGCAAGCGTTTCGCCGCGCCAGTCGCCAAGCTCCGCTATGCGCGCGTCGATCAGCTTCGCGGCGTCGGTTTCTCGTTCGGACATCTCGGCAACACCTCCCTCTCAGAGCTTCTCGCCGGGCAAGCCGCTCGCCTGCCTCACCCAGGCGGCAAACTGCGCCTCGTCGAACCCGCCTTCATGGATATCCAGATAACGGACCTCAGGGTGTTTGGATTTGCCCGCCGGCACCGGCTCAAGCGAAGTGCCGCGAAAGAACGTCACTTTCACATATCGGGTGAAGCAGTGGAGGCTGAGAAACCACAGATCGTCCTCAATGCCGTAGAACGGCGAATTCCACTTCACCGCCTTGCGCACGCCTGGCACCTCGCCTTCGATGATCGCGTCGATCCGTCGGCCCAGATCGCTCTTCCAGCCCGGCATGGCGGCAATGTAAGCCTTCACCGGCCCGTCCCCATATCCCTTGGCGATCTGCGGGTTTCCGCCGGAAAGCAGGACGACCTCGTCTGCCTTGGCCTTTGCGGCGGGCTTCCTTTCGCCCATTTCTCTCTCCCTAAAGCAGGCCGAACCACCACGTCGCAAGGCCGAGGAAGGTGAAGAACCCGACCACGTCGGTGATCGTGGTCACGAACACGGCCGACGCGACGGCGGGGTCCGCGCCGAAGCGGTCGAGCAGCAGCGGGATGAGGATACCGGCCAGCGCGGCTGTCAGCATGTTCACCACCATCGCCACCGCGATGATCCCGCCGATGTCCGGGCTCGAAAACCAGAACCCCGCAACGATGGCGATAAGGGTGGCGAATATGGCGCCGTTGAGCAGCCCGACGCCGATTTCGCGCCGGATGATGCGGCTCGCATTGTAGATGTCGATGTCCTTCGTCGCCAGCGCCCGCACCGTCACCGTCATCGTCTGCGAGCCCGCATTGCCGCCCATGCCCGCCACGATCGGCATCAGGATGGCCAGCGCGACGATCTCCTGGATGGTGGCGTCGAAAAGGCCGATCACCGAAGCCGCCAGAAACGCCATAACGAGATTGACCATCAGCCACGGCACGCGCGAGCGCGAGGTTGTGAGCACCTTGTCCGACAATTCTTCGTCGCCGACGCCGCCGAGGCGCATCAGATCTTCCTCGGCTTCTTCCTGAATAACGTCGACCACGTCGTCGATGGTCAGCACGCCGACGAGACGCTCGTTCTCGTCGACCACGGCGGCGGAGAGAAGATCGTACTGCTCGAAGATTTGCGCGGCTTCTTCCTGGTCCATCGTGGCCGGGATCGCGTGGCGCGTCTCGTGCATCACCTCTTCGATCTTCACGCCGCGCTGCGTGCGCAGGATCCGGTCGAGATCGACGGCACCGAGCAGGCGGAAGGTCGGGTCGATGACGAATATCTGGCTGAAGGACTCAGGCAGGTTCTTGTCTTCGCGCATGTAGTCGATCGTCTGGCCCACGGTCCAGAACGGCGGCACCGCGACGAACTCCGTCTGCATGCGCCGGCCGGCTGACTCCTCGGGATAGTCCAGAGACCGGCGCAGCCTGATGCGCTCGGTGAACGGAAGCTGCGCGAGGATTTCTTCCTGATCTTCCTCGTCCAGGTCTTCGAGAATGTAGACCGCGTCGTCGGAATCGAGCTCCTGCACCGCCTGCGCGATCTGCTCGTTGGGCATCGCGTCCACGATGTCCATGCGGATCGCGTCGTCGACTTCCGTCAGCGCGGTGAAGTCGAAATCGGACCCCATCAGTTCGACCAGCGCCTGACGCTGCTCGGGCAGAAGAGCTTCGATGAGGTCGCCGACCTCCGACTGGTGAAGCGCGCCGACGTCCTGCTTGAGAGTCAGCGTGTCGCGGTCGGCAATCGCCGCGCCGATATGCGCCAGGAACGAGGCGCGGATCGCGCCGTCCTCGTCGTAGATGTCTGCGCCTTTGGTGTGAACGTCGTCCTCGGGCGGCCGGTCTTGCGGATTTTCCAACGGCGCCTCCCGTGCGTTAGTGTTCGGTCAGCCCCGTCTAGCCCGCCTGCACGGCGAACACAAAGGCAATCGCGCCGCAACGTGTCGCTGCGTCGTGCCTGTGGTGAACGCGCGACACCCGTTGGGGTTGCCTGCCCCCGCGCACTCATTGCCGCACGCGTCGCTACGGAGATTACACCTTTGGAAAATTCGTGCTATGGCGCGGCGCAAATCCCCTCAACCACCGAGAGTTTTCCGCCATGCCAGCGCCCCGCGTCAGCTTTGTAAGCCTTGGATGCCCGAAAGCGCTGGTGGATTCAGAGCGCATCATCACGCGCCTGCGCGCCGAAGGCTACGAGATCGCGCGCAAGCATGACGGCGCCGACCTCGTCGTCGTCAACACCTGCGGCTTTCTCGATTCGGCGCGCGACGAATCGCTGGCCGCCATCGGCGACGCGATGAAGGAAAACGGCAAGGTCATCGTCACCGGCTGCATGGGCGCAACGCCAGAGCTGATCCGAGAGAAGCACCCCAACGTTCTGGCGATCACCGGACCGCAGGCCTATGAAAGCGTCATGACGGCGGTGCATGAGGCCGCGCCGCCCGCCCACGAGCCCTTCCTAGACCTGATCCCGCCGCAGGGCGTCAAGCTCACGCCGCGCCATTACGCCTATCTTAAGATTTCGGAAGGCTGCAACAACCGCTGCTCGTTCTGCATCATTCCTGCGCTGCGCGGCGACCTCGTCTCCCGCCCGGCGGGCGACGTTCTGCGCGAGGCGGAAAAGCTGGTGAAGGCCGGCGTCAAGGAAATCCTCGTCATCTCGCAGGATACGTCCGCCTACGGCGTGGACGTGAAGTACCAGCCGAGCCTATGGCAGGATCGCGAGGTGCGCACCAAGTTCATCGACCTGTCGCGCGAGCTGGGCGAGATGGGCGTATGGGTGCGCATGCACTACGTCTACCCCTACCCGCATGTCGACGAGGTGATCCCGCTGATGGCCGAGGGCAAGATCCTCCCCTATCTCGACATCCCGTTCCAGCATGCCTCCCCGGCAGTCCTGAAGAACATGCGTCGCCCCGCCCACCAGGAAAAGACGGCGGCGCGCATCAAGGCATGGCGGGAGGTGTGCCCGGACCTCGCCGTACGCTCCACCTTCATCGTCGGCTTCCCGGGCGAGACGGACGACGATTTCGAGACGCTGCTCGACTGGCTGGACGAAGCGAAGATCGACCGCGCCGGCTGCTTCAAATACGAGCCCGTCGGCGGCGCGCGCTCCGAAGAACTCGGCTTGCCCGAGGTTCCGCAGGAGATCAAGGAAGCCCGCTGGCGCCGCTTCATGGAGCGCCAGCAGAAGGTCTCCGCCAATCTGCTGAAAAAGAAGATCGGCAAACGCCTGCAAGTCATCATCGATGAGGCAAACGGCACGGCAGCAAAGGGCCGCACCCGCTACGACGCGCCGGAGATCGACGGCAACGTCCATCTGGAATCGCGCCGCCCGCTGCGGGTAGGAGACATCGTCACCGTCAAGATCGATCGTGCCGATGCCTACGACCTCTACGGGCAGGCCAGCTGAAAAGTCAGCCTACCCCGCGAACTGCTTCTGGAAGAACGGCGTCTTAATCGCCATTTCCTGATCTTTCTCGGCGGCGCGCAGATTGGCGGGCCTGTCCTTGACGCGATCCATGTAGGCGATGAACGACGGTCGCTCCGGCAAGGCCTTCATCTGCTGCATCGTATAGCCGATGCTCGACGCGAGTTGCGTATCGGCTGCGGTGAACCGGTCGCCCGCTGCATAGGGGCGCTCCGTCAGAATGCGGTCGATATAGTTGACCATGTCGTCGGCCAGCCCGAACGAGAAGTGATTGCTCTCGTATTTCCACCCCTGCACCTTCGCAGCCAATGCCGGGTCGAACACGGAATCGCAATAAACCAGCATTGAGAGGTATGGCCCGCGCATCGGGTGGCCCACCGCCGGAGCAAGACCGGCATTAGGGAACGCCTCTGCCAGATAGATGGTAATCGCCGCGCGCTCGGTGATGACGACGCCGTCATGCTCGATGGCGGGCACCTTCTTGCTCGGCTGGATGCGCCGGTAGTTTTCGGGCACGCCGCCTTCCTGTCTGATGTCGATCTCCGTCAGCTCGTATTCGACTCCCAGTTCCTCCAGCAGCCACAGCACACTGGACGATCTTGACCATGGCGCGTGATAGAATTTGAGCATAACCCGTCTCCTCGCTTCATTCGGCGGTTTGGATGGGCCGTCTTACCACCAGCCTCCTGACAACCGGCCGTCAGGAGCAGCCAGTTCGCCAAAGAAAAAGGGCGGCCCGAAGACCGCCCCTCGTGATTGCGAACCCGCCTTCGCCTACTGCGGAAGCTGGTCGTCCACGCCCTCCACGTAGAAGTTTAGGCCGAGCAGGAACCCGTCTTCGGCGACTTCGCCGTCGGCCAGCCACTGCGTGCCGTCCTGCTTGTTGATCGGGCCGGTGAACGGGTTGAACTCGTGCGACTTGATCTTCGCCTCGGTTTCCTCGGCCAGCGCCTTCACGTCGTCGGGCATGTTGGTGTACGGCGCCATCACGACGTGGCCTTCGGCCATGTCGCCCCAGACGTCCACCTGCTCCCAGGTGCCGTCCATGACGGCCTTCACACGCTCGATGTAGTACGGACCCCAGTCGTCGATGATCGAGGTCAGTTGGGTCTCGGGCCCGAAGGCGATCATGTCCGAAGCCTGGCCGAACGCCTTGATGCCGCGCTCCGCCGCCACCTGGATCGGCGCGGTGGAATCGGTGTGCTGGGTGATGATGTCGACGCCCTGGTCGATCAGCGCCTTGGCCGCATCGGCTTCCTTGCCCGGATCGAACCAGGTGTTGGCCCACACCACCTTGACCTTGAAGTCGGGATTGACCGACTGCGCGCCGAGCAGGAAGGCGTTGATGCCCATCACCACTTCTGGGATCGGGAACGAGGCGATGTAGCCCGCAACGCCTGCTTCCGACATCTTGGCGGCGATCACGCCCTGTACGTACCGGCCTTCGTGGAATTTCGAATTGTAGGTCGAGACGTTCTCATGCTCGCGCTTGTAGCCGGTCGCGTGCTCGAACTTCACGTCCGGGAAACGGCCTGCGATCTTGTTGGTCGGGTCCATGTAACCGAACGACGTGGTGAAGATGATGTCGCAGCCCGAACGTGCCAGGCGCTCCAGCGCGCGCTCGGCGTCCGCGCTTTCCGGCACGCTTTCCAGAAAGGCCGTCTCGACCTTGTCGCCGAATTCCTTTTCGACGTCGAGAAGGCCCTGATGATGCTGGTAGGACCAGCCGAAATCGCCGATGGGGCCGATATAGATCCAGCAGGCCTTGGTCTTGTCCTGCGCCATCGCCCCGCCCGGGATCAGCACTGCTGCCGATGCCGCCAATGCCAGAAGTGTTTTTCTCATTGTGTCCGTCCTCTGTTGAGATTCGAAAGGGGCTCTATCCCGTTGTTTGTTCTAGCGATCCGGCACAAACGGCCGCCCCAGAGAAGCCGGTGTGTTCACCATTGTCAGTCGCCTGTTTCTTGAGATTAGAACGAGAACCACGATCGTCGCCAGATAGGGCAGCGCAGAAAGCAGTTGAGAAGGGATCGGCCATCCGAGTGCCTGCGCATGGAGCTGTCCGATGGTCACCGCGCCGAAGAGATAAGCGCCCGCCAGAACCCGCCACGGACGCCACGAGGCGAACACCACGAGAGCCAGCGCGATCCAGCCGCGTCCCGCGCTCATGCCCTCCACCCACTGCGGGACATAGACCAGCGCGAGATACGCGCCCGCCAGCCCGGCGCACGCCCCGCCGAACATCACGGCCAGATAGCGGATGGCGATGACGCGGATGCCCAGCGCATGGGCCGAGCCGTGATTGTCGCCCACCGAGCGCAGGGTCAAACCCGCCTTGGTGTAGAACAGGAAATAGGCGACGCCGGCCGTCAGCATGATCGAGATGTAGAAGATGGGGTCCTGCCCGAAGACGAGCCGGCCGACATAGGGCAGGTCGGTAAGGAACGGGATGTACAGCGTTCCCATCTTCACGCCGGGCAGGCCGACGAAGCCCTCGCCGATCATGCCGGACAGGCCGAGGCCCAGCAGCGTGAGGGCGAGGCCGGTGGCGACCTGGTTGGTCACCAGCGTCAGCGTCAGGAACGCGAACAGCAGCGAGAACAGCGCCCCGACCAGAATGGCCGCGAACACGCCGAGCCATGGCGATCCGGTGGTCAGCGCCACGCCGAAGCCGGTGACCGCGCCCATTATCATCATGCCTTCGACGCCGAGGTTGAGCACGCCGGAGCGTTCGACGACCAGCTCGCCCATGGCGGCGATCAGCAGCGGCGTCGCGGCCGTCGCGATGGTTATGACGATGGCTTCAAACATGGGAGGTCTCCCCCGCGCCTGCCGCCTGCGGACGGACGAAGCGGATCTGGTAGTGGATCATCGTGTCGCAGGCCAGCACGAAGAACAGGATCATGCCCTGGAACGCCCGCACCACCTTGTCGGAAAGGCCGACCGAGATTTGCGCCGCCTCCCCGCCCAGATAGGTCAGCGCCAAAACGAGGCCGGCAGCCACGATCCCCAGCGGATTGAGGCGGCCCAGGAACGCCACGATGATGGCGGTGAAGCCGTAGCCGGGCGAGAAACTCGGCCGAAGCTGGCCGATCGCGCCGGAAACCTCCGAGATGCCGGCAAGCCCGGCCAGCGCGCCCGACACGAGAAACGCGAAGATCACCATCCGCCCGGCGGAGAACCCGGCGAAACGCCCTGCACGCGGGCTCTGGCCCAGCACCTTGACCTCGAAACCCTTGAGCGTCTTCGACAGCAGGAACCAGACCAGCAGGGCAGCAACCAGCGCGAACACGAAGCCCCAGTGGGCGCGGCCGGAATCAGGCAGGATTTCAGGCAGTATCGCGTAAGAGTGGAAGTTGCGCGTTTCGGGAAAGTTGAAGCCCGCCGGGTTGCGCCACGGGCCGCGCACAAGCCAGTCGAGGAACAGCTGCGCGACATAGACCAGCATCAGGCTGGTGAGGATTTCGTTGGTGTTGAAGCGCACCTTGAGGAACGCCGGTATCGCCGCATAGGCCGCGCCGCCTGCCATTCCCATCAGCAGCATCAGCGGCAGCACGATCCAGAACTGGAACTCCGGAAACAGCACCGGCAGCATGGAGCCCGCCACCGCCCCCATCAGAAACTGGCCTTCCGCCCCGATATTCCAGTTGTTGGAGAGGAAGCAGACGGACAGGCCCACCGCGATCAGGATCAGCGGTGCGGCTTTGATCGCCAGTTCGTGCAGCGACCAGACCTCGGTCAGCGGATCGATGAAGTAGTAGTAGAGCGTCGTCGCCGGGTTCTTGCCCAGCAGCGCGAACAGCACCGCTCCCGCGACGATGGTCAGCCCGAAGGCGAGAAAGGGCGATAACGCCGAAAACAGCTTCGAGTGCTGCGGCCGCTTGACGAGTTCGATGCGCATCACGCGGCCTCCCCGTGGTGTTCGCCATGGGCGACGTCGGCGCCGCCCATCAGCAGCCCGATCCGCTCCAGCGTCGCGTCGGCCACCGGTATCGGCGCGGAAAGCTGGCCGTCATGCATCACCGCGATCGCGTCGGAGACTTCGAACAGCTCGTCGAGGTCCTGGCTGATGACCAGAACCGCCGAGCCGGAGCGCGCAAGATCGATCAGCGCCTGGCGGATGCGTGCTGCGGCACCCGCATCCACGCCCCATGTCGGCTGGTTCACCACCATCACCGCCGGCTTGCGGTCGAGCTCGCGCCCTATGATGAACTTTTGCAGGTTGCCGCCGGAAAGTGCTGCGGCTTCAGGGTCTTCCGCGCTTTTCCTGACATCCATCTCGGATACGATCCGCTTCGCCGCCTGCGCGATCACCGGGGTGCGGATAAGCCCGAGCCCGCCCAGGAACGCCTTCGCATCGGTCTTGAAGCGCGACAGCAGCAGGTTTTCCGAAAGCTTCATGCGCGGGGCGGCACCATGCCCCAGCCGCTCCTCGGGCACGAAGGCGGCACCAGCCAGCCTTCGCCCGGAGATGTCGAGCCGACCGGCATCCTTGCCGCGCAATCTCACCACCGCGGCGTCCCGCTGGATCACCTCGCCGGAGATCGCCTCGAAGAACTCGCCCTGCCCGTTTCCGGCAACGCCCGCGATGCCCACCACCTCGCCGGCATTGACCGTCAGCCATATGTCGCGCAGCGGGATCGAGAACGGTCCGGCCGGCTGGCGCGAAAGGCCGCGCACCTCAAGCAGCGGCTGGCGAGCCGCATTGGCCGCCGGCGCTTCCCGCACCACCGCCTGCACGTCGTTGCCCACCATCATGCGGGCCAGCGACGCTGCGGTCTCCTTGCGCGGGTCGCAATGGCCGACGACCTTGCCATGGCGCAGTACGGTGGCCCGGTCGCACATGCGCTTCACTTCTTCC
The DNA here is from genome assembly GCF_008180155.1 of Neoaquamicrobium microcysteis. Taxonomy (GTDB): domain Bacteria; phylum Pseudomonadota; class Alphaproteobacteria; order Rhizobiales; family Rhizobiaceae; genus Aerobium; species Aerobium microcysteis. The sequence goes on from NZ_VSZS01000053.1 coordinate 47,743, forward strand.
AGCCGGTGCGAGATGTAGAGGATCGACTTGCCCTCGGCGCGCAACCGCTCCAGTGTCTCGAACAGCTTGTCGGCCTCCTGCGGCGTCAGCACCGATGTCGGCTCGTCGAGGATGATGAGTTCCGGCTCCTGCAGCAGGCAGCGGATGATCTCGATGCGCTGGCGCTCGCCAACGGAGAGGTCGCCCACCAGCGCATAGGGATCGAGCGGCAGGCCGTAGGCTGCCGAAAGCTGGCGCGCCTTTTCGGCGATCTCGATGATCGACGTATCGTCGTCCAGCGAGAGCATGATGTTTTCGGCCGCCGTCAGCGCGTCGAACAGCGAGAAATGCTGGAAGACCATGCCGATGCCGAGCTTGCGCGCGTGGCCCGGGCTGGTGACGGTCACCGGCTCGCCCTTCCAGAGGATTTCGCCCGATGCCGGCTCCAGCGAGCCGAACAGCATCTTCACCAGCGTCGATTTGCCGGCCCCGTTCTCGCCCAGCAGCGCGTGGATTTCTCCCCGAGCGATGGTGAGATCGATGGCGTCACATGCCTTGAGCTGGCCGAATACCTTGGTAAGTCCGCGCACCTCGAGTAGCGGTGCGGCTGCGCTGTTGCGTTGCTCGCTCACAGTGCCTCCCGGTCCGTTTTTGCTGGACGTGTTCTATGTTCCCGAAGGCATCGTAGGCTGGGGGTCGCGACATCGCAAAGCGTCCCCCAGCTTGAAAGTGCTTCAAGTTTTTCAACGTATTCCTAGGGAATGAGAACCGTGGTGCCGGTCGTCTTGCGGCCTTCGAGATCGCTGTGCGCTTGTGCGGCCTCGGCAAGCTGGTAGCGCTGGTTAACCCGGATTTTCACCGCACCGCTGCCGACCACGTCGAACAGGGCCTTCGCCGAAGCTTCCAGTTCGTCGCGCTTGGCGATGTAGTTGAACAGCGTCGGGCGCGTGGCGTAGAGCGAGCCCTTCTGCGACAGCATTGCCAGGTTGAACGGCGGGATGGGCCCCGACGACTGGCCGAAGCTGACGAACATGCCGCGCAGCCGCAGGCAGTCGAGCGAGCCGGGGAACGTATCCTTGCCGACGGAATCGTAGACCACGTCGCACATCTTGCCGCCGGTGATCTCCTTCACCTGCGCCACGAAATCCTGGTCGCGATAGTTGATGACGTGCTCGTATCCATGCGCGCGCGCCAGTTCCGCCTTCTCCTCGGAGCCGACGGTGCCGATCAACGTCACGCCCAGCTTGCGCGCCCACTGGCCGAAGATCAGCCCGACGCCGCCGGCGGCGGCGTGATACAGCACAACCTCGCCGGCTTTCACCGGATAGGTGCGCAGCAGCAGATATTCGACGGTCATGCCCTTCAGCATCATGCCGGCGGCTTCCTCGTCGGAAATTTCGTCCGGAACCTTCACCAGCCTGTCGGCAGGGATGACGCGCTGCTCGCAATAGGCTCCGATCGGGCCGACATAGGCGACGCGGTCACCGGGCTTCAGCCAGTCGACCCCCTCGCCCACCTCCAGCACCTCGCCGGCCGCCTCGTTGCCGGGTATCAGCGGCAGTCCGGCCGGGGCCGGGTAGAGGCCCGAGCGGAAATAGGTGTCGAGGAAATTCAGGCCGATGGCCGTGTGGCGGATCAGCGCCTCGCCCTTGCCCGGCTTGCCCGGTTGATAGTCTTCGTACTTCAGAACCTCGGGTCCGCCGTTCTGGTGGATGCGTATCGCCTTGGCCATGTCAGTCCTTTTTCAGTCCAAGTTTCGGGAAAAGCTGCATCACGCCTCCGATAACGAACAGGTAGAAGCCGGTGATGCCGACGCCCACCTGCACGACGGAGGACGCATCCATGTTCTGCAGCAGCGCCACCGCGCCAAGCGCGCACCACGCCAGGAAGACGCCCAGATTGAGCGGGCGCAGCCGCTGCACGCGCACCGGATGGAGGAAGCTGACGGGCACAAAGGACAGGATCGCCGCGATCACCACGATCGCGAAGGAGACCCATTCTCCCGGCGCGATCACGAAAAGGGTGAAGACCACCATGTTCCAAACCACCGGGAAGCCCTTGAAGAAGTTCTCCTTCGTCTTCATTCCGGTGTCGGCGTAGTAGATCGCGCTCGACACCACGATGATGGCCGCCGAGAGGAACGACAGACCCTCGCCCATGAAGCCGCTCTGATAGAGCGCGAAGGCCGGTATCAGCACATAGGTGACATAGTCGATGATGTTGTCGAGGAGTTCGCCCGACCACGTCGGCAGCACCTCCTTGACGTCCAGCTTGCGCGCGATCGGCCCGTCTATGCCGTCCACGAACAACGCCAGCCCGAGCCACAGGAACATCGCTGTCCACTGCTTCTCGGCGGCCGCCACCAGAGAGAGGAAGGCGAGGAACGAGCCGGAAGCCGTCAGCAGGTGCACGGAAAAGGCGCGCGCCTGCGGCCACGTCACCTTCTTCTTGGGCCGCGGAATACGCTCCGAAAGCTTCTTGCGTGGGGATGCCTGCTTGCTCACGGGCAGTTCCGGTCCGACTGGATCAGCGGCGTCCGGCCGCTTGGAGCGGCGGCTGCGGCAAGGTCGAATACTCGCGATTGCATGGTCAAAGCCGCTCCTCCCTTATCCTCACCTGATTTCTCGCCCGGCTCGTGCCGTTTGAAGTGGCAGGAACCTACAGGCAGCACCACCACTCGCACAACAATTATCGGCCCTCGCCGCGCTGAACTCTGCGGAAATGGCAATGGGCCAATTCGACACGTTGCTCAAGGGTGCCGGCCGCTCCTATATGCCTGTTGAGCGATTTCGGAGCGTCGCATGAGAATCGAAACGGACATCGTTGTCGCCGGAACGGGCCCCGCAGGCCTGATGGGCGCGCTGGCGCTCGCACGCGCAGGCTTTTCCGTCGCGCTGGCGGGACCGGCCGTCAATCTGGCCGACCGGCGCACCACCGCGCTCATGAAGCCGTCGCTCGAGTTTCTGGGGGGTCTGGGCCTTCTGGAAGCGCTGGAAAAGGAAGCCGCCCCCCTCAGGGTGATGCGGATCGCCGATGCCACGCGACGGCTCCTGCGCAGCCCCGTGGTCACTTTCCGCGCCGCCGAGATCGGCGAAGACTATTTCGGCCTGAACATCCCCAATCGCCGCCTTCTGGCCGTTCTGGCGGAAGCAGTCGCGGCGACCGGCAACGTAACCCGCGCGGAGACGACCGTTTCCCGCTGGACGCTGGGCGAAGCGGCTGTCGAGGCCGCGCTCGCCGACGGCGGGGCTATCGCCGCGAAACTCGCTGTCGCAGCCGACGGCAGGCTGTCTCCCGCCCGCGAGGCTGCCGGCATCCCGGTCAGTTCAGGCAGCACGGGCCAGTCCGCGCTGGTGCTGGATTTCGCCCACACACGCGCCCACGAAGACACGTCCACCGAGTTTCACACCGAGCATGGACCCTTCACGCTGGTGCCCCTGCCCGGCCGGCGCTGCAGCCTCGTCTGGGTTACGCGTCCGGAGCGAGCCGGCGAATTGATGAACCTCGACGACGCCGCCCTTTCGCAGACCGTCGAGCAGACCATGCAGTCGATGCTGGGCCGCGTCAGCGTCGAGCCTGGCCGCCAGGTCTATCCGCTGACCTCGGCGCTGCCGCGCCATTTCGCGAAAGACCGCGTGGCGCTTGTGGGCGAGGCCGCCCACATCTTCCCGCCCATCGGCGCGCAGGGCCTGAACCTCGGCATCCGCGACATCGAAAGCCTCGTACGGGCGGTGGGGGCCCATGCCGCCGACCCCGGTGCGCCTTCTGCCCTCGCCGCCTATGACCGCAGCCGCCGCCCCGACATTCTGGCGCGCTCGTCCGCCGTCAACCTGATGAACCGCTCGCTGCTGTCCGACATGCTTCCCGTCCAGTTCCTGCGCGCGGCGGGCCTGAACCTGCTCGGCGCAGCCCCGCCCCTGCGCGCGCTATTCATGCGCGAGGGGCTGCGAACCGGCAGCGGCTTCGGCTCGCTTTTCCGGGCTTAGGGGAACAGGTCGGGCGGCATGATGCCGCTTCGGATCAGATAGAGCAGCACCGTCAGCGTGACGACGGACAGAACCGTCGTGAGCAGAAGGCTCGCCGACGCGCGCTGAACCCACACATTGTACTGCTGGGCGATGACGAAGACGTTCGTCGCCGTCGGCAGCGCCGCCAGCAGCACCGCCGAATACATCCATATCGGCGAGAAGTCGCCGATCAGGCTCAGGATCACGTAGCAGAGGATCGGGTGGATAACGAGCTTGAGTGCCACGATGGCGCCGAGCTCGGCCGGCACGCGCCGCAGCGGTTGCAGCGCCAGTGTTACGCCCATCACGAAGAGCGCGCATGGCGCGGCCGCCTGCGCCAGATATTCCAGCAGCCTCGCCACAGGGGCCGGCGGCTCGAACTGCGCCCACGCGGCAAGCACGCCCACCGCCGTGGCGATGATGAAGGGGTGCAGCACGATCTTCTTGACGACGCTCAGCGCCAGCGCGCCCGGCGACGTCTTTTCACCCCCGGCAAACGCCATCATCATCGGCGCGACAGCGAAGTGCATGGCGTTCTCGAAGCAGAAGATCAGCGCCACCGGCACGGCCGCTTCCGGCCCGAAGGCAAGCAGCGCCAGTCCGGGTCCCATATAGCCGATATTGCCGTAGGCGGCTGCAAGGCTCTTGATCGTGCTCTCGGCGATCTTCCCGCGCGACAGGATCATCGAGCCCACGAACATGATCGTGAAGACGAGGTAGGTCGCGAGTAGCACGCCGAAAATGTAGCGCCACTCGGTCAACTGCTCGATCGGCGTCCTTGCGATGAGCTGGAAGAACAGGGCCGGCAGCGCGATGTAGACGATGAAGGTGTTCATCCATCCCAGCGCCTCGAGCGGCTGGCGGGTTATGCGCGCGGCGACCGCGCCCAGGAGGATCATCCCGAAGAAGGGCAGAACGAGTCCGACGATATCCGCCATGGTCACCTTTGGCCGCGAAACGGGCGTTGGAGCGGGTGGGCTGATGCGCGGCTACCCTGCGTTGCGGGCATCGTCAAGGAGAGCGAGGATTGAATTGTGCGCTGCAATGAGCCAAATAGGCATACAGGGTGCAGAAAAATGCGTGAAGCCAAAGTTGCGAAGTTCAGGATCGGCCAGGTCGTCAGGCACAGGCTGTTTCCGTTCCGTGGCGTGATATTCGATGTCGATCCCGAATTCGCCAATACGGAGGAATGGTACGAAGCCATTCCCGAAAACGTAAGGCCGCACAAGAACCAGCCTTTCTATCATCTGCTGGCCGAAAACGACGAGAGCGAATACGTCGCCTACGTGTCGGAGCAGAACCTGCTGGACGACAGCTCCGGCGAGCCTGTGCGCCACCCGCAGCTGGCCGAGTTCTTCGACAAGACCAGCGACGGGCACTACGCGCCCAAGGGCCGCGCCCAGCATTGAAATCGACCGGCCAATGAAAAAGGCGGGCTCGAAGGCCCGCCTTGTATCGTGCTGCCGTTCGGCAGGACTTAGTTGCCCTGCTTGGCCCGCTCCTGCTCCTCGCGCAGCTTCTGCGCGAAGTCGTCGGTGTTGCGGCTGACGAAATCCTGGATGCGGCGCTGGCGGTCTTCCAGATCCGACTGCTGCAGCGGCTCCCCGTCGAAGGCGGCGGTGAAGCCGGACAGGCTCATCTTGATCGGGTTTGCCTGGTTCTGGAAGTTGACCGAGGTCAGCGTCAGTTCCGAGCCGCGCTTGAAGGAGGCGACGAGCTGGTCGCTCAGCTGGCCTTCCGCGATGCAGCGGTCCGGCAGGCACAGCATGTAGTCGATCTTCTGCGCCTGGCCGCCATCGATCTGCAGGCCGATGCCGGGAGGCACCATACGGCCAGTCGGCACGGTGATCTGGAACAGGCGGCGGTTGGTCTTGCCCTTCACCTCGATCAGGCTGACGCCGGTCAGAAGCTGGCCGGTATCGGCGACCATGATGTTCTGCACGTTGCAGATGTCCACGTCTTCCTGCTTGCTGCACGCCTTGAACCAGCCCTGCGGCAGTTCCGGCTGTTGCTGCTGCTGCGCTGCGGCGGGCGTGAAGCCCGACACGGCGACGCCGATGGCGCCGGCGGCCAGGAGGGAAATTCGGGTCGCAGTGGTCTTGCGGCGGTTCATCGGGGCGTTTTCCTCTCAGAAATGGAGCTGCGGGCGGGCCGAAGTCGATCCGCTACTGCTTATCAAATACGGCGACAGCATGGCTCTTGCGCGCCTGTTACACCGCCCGCGCGGTGGAATCCAGCCCTGCGCCCAAATTCGCCACAGCGTCTGGCGGGCATTCCGGGCCGAGCGCCTCCCGTGCTACGGTGCCTCGAATCAGCTCTATCAGAATGACATCGCACCGGAGCATTGTCATGCGCCTGTCGATCCTGCCCATCCTGGCGATCGCCGCCCTTTTTTCACCAGTCTGCCAGTCCGCTGCGGGCGACGGCCCCCGCCACGCCATCGCCATGCACGGCGAGCCGGAGCTGCCGGCAGACTTCACGCATTTCCCCTACGCCAACCCGGACGCACCCAAGGGCGGGCGCATCGACTATGCCACGCAGGGCACCTTCGACAGCCTCAACCCGTTCATCGTCATGGGCGACGGAGCGCGCGGCCTGTTCGATCCCTATTTCGGCATGAACGTGTTCGAGACGCTGATGCTGCGCTCGCGTGACGAAGCCTTCACGCTTTATCCGCTGCTGGCCGAAAGCATCGAGACGGACGACGAGCGCACCTTCGTCGAGTTCACGATGGACGAGCGTGCCCGCTTCTCCGATGGCGCGCCGGTGACGGCGGACGACGTGATCTTCTCTATGAACCTCCTGCTGGAGAAGGGCCGGCCCATCTACCAGAACTGGATCAGGGCAGCCGAGCGTATCGAGAAGGTCGGCGAGCGCGGCGTGCGCTTCACCATGAAGCCCGATGCCGGCCGCGAGATCCCGCTGCTGCTGGGCCAGCTTCCCATCCTGCCGCAGCACGCGATAGACGCTGAAACCTTCGACCGCTCTTCCCTCACCCCGATGATCGGCTCCGGCCCGTATGTCGTCGACACCGTGCGTCCCGGCGAACTCGTGGTCATGAAGCGCAACCCCGACTACTGGGCGAAAGACATCCCGTCCAAGCGAGGCTTCGACAATTATGACGAGCTGCGGATAAACTATATCCGCGACGACAACACCATGTTCGAAGCCTTCAAGAAAGGCGTGTCCTCGATCCACATCGAGACCGACACCGGGCGCTGGGCCACCGGCTACGACTTCCCGGCGGTCAGCGACGGGCGTGTCATCAAGGAGGATTTCGAGTTCGGCCTGCCTTCGGGCATGTACGGCTTCGTTATGAACACGCGCCGCCCGGTGTTTTCCAACCGCGACCTGCGCATGGCGCTGGTCAACCTGTTCGACTTCGAATGGGCGAACCGCAACCTCTTCAACGGCGCCTACGAACGCACGAAGAGCTACTATGACGGCTCCGAGCTGTCCTCGCAGGGCGTCCCTGCAAGCGAGGCCGAGCGCGCGCTGCTGGCCCCCTTCCCCGACGCGGTTCTGCCTGAAATCATGGACGGCTCGTGGAAGCCCAGCGCCTCCGACGGTTCGGGCCGCGACCGCGATTTCCTGCGTCAGGGCATGGAGGCGCTGACGAAGGCCGGCTACCGGCTCGACGGCCGCCGTCTCGTCGGTCCCGACGGCCAGCCGCTCAGCTTCGAGATCATGCTCAACGGCCCGTCCGGCGTCCCGCTGGCGACCGCGTGGGGCCGCACGCTGGAGCGCCTCGGCATCCAGGCCAGCATCCGCGTCGTTGACAGCGCGCAGTACCTCCAGCGCCAGCGCACCTACGACTACGACGTGATCCTGCAAAGCTACACGTCCTCGCTGTCGCCGGGCGCCGAGCAGCTTGGCCGCTGGGGCTCGGTGACGCGCGACCTCAACGGCACCTACAATTTTGCCGGTGTCGCCGAACCCGCCATCGATGCGATGATCGAGGCGCTTCTGGCCGCCCGCTCGCGTGAGGATTTCATCACCGCTGTGCGCGCCTATGATCGCGTGCTGCTCAGTGGCGCCTATGTGGTGCCGCTCTACAACCCGCAGCTCAATCGCTGGGTGGCACGCTGGAAGCAGATCGAGCGGCCTGAAACGACGCCGGTCTACGGGCCGCAGTTCCAGACATGGTGGCACGCGGGCCGTTGAGTTAAAGCATGTCTCCCGAAAGTGGGCACCGGTTTCGGGACAAAGACATGCGTCAAAACAAGTAGCTGAAGCGCATGGAGCGAATCTGAAAGATCGCGACGCGCTTTAGAACACAGGGAGCGCGCGCATGAGCGAGCCGGCAGAAATCACCGTCGATGTCATCTCGGATGTCGCCTGTCCGTGGTGTTTCGTAGGCATGAAACGGCTGGAGCGGGCCATCGCGCTTGCCGGCGACGTCGACGTGCACGTGCGCTGGCGCCCCTACCAGCTCGACGGAGCCATTCCCGCCGAAGGGCTGCCCCGGCGCCAGTACATGCTCGACAAGTTCGGTAGCGAGGAGCGGCTGCGCGAAATCCACGACAAGCTCGTCGGCATCGGCGAAGCCGAAGGCATCCGTTTCAATTTCGATGCGATGCAGGTCTCGGCCAACACGCTCGACGCGCATCGGCTGATCCGCTGGGCAGCCTCTCCCAAATCGCCGCCCGGCACGCAGCCGCGCATGGTCAAGCGCCTGTTCGAGATGAACTTCGAGGAAGGCCGCGACATCGGCGACCGCACCGTGCTGGTCGAGGCGGCCGACGAGGTCGGCATGGATTCGGCACTCGTCGAAGCGCTGCTGACCTCCAACGCCGACACCGACTCCGTCCGCGCCGAGATCGGCACCGCCGCGCAGATGGGCGTTCGCGGCGTCCCCTGCTTCCTGCTGGAAGGCAAATACGCCGTCATGGGCGCGCAGGAGGCCGAAACGCTGGCCGACGCGATCCGCCAGATCGCCACCGCCAAGGCTCGGGGCGAACTGGACGAGAAGCCCGCGACCTGAGGTTCAGGCCGCGGCCTTCTCGGCCAGCTTCGCAAGCTGGGTCATGACGACGGCGGAACCCGCAAGCCGCTTCTGGGCCGTCGGCCAGTCGCGCATCAGCACGATGCCGTGATCGGGCCGTATCTTTGCCAGAGACCCTTGCTCGCCGATGAACCGCACCAGACCTGCCGGGTCGGCGAACGACTTGCCGCGGAAGTGGATGACGACGCCCTTCGGCCCGGCATCCAGCTTCTCCACATTGGCCTTTCTGCACAGCGCCTTGATGAAGACGATCTTGAGCAGGTGGTCGACTTCCTCCGGCATCGGGCCGAACCGGTCGATGAGCTCCGCACCGAAGCCGTCGATTTCCTCCGTGGTTTCCAGATCGCCCAGCCGACGGTAGAGCCCCAGCCGAAGCTGAAGGTCCGGCACATAGCTTTCGGGAATCATCACCGAAGTGCCGATGGCGATCTGCGGCGACCAGCTTCCGTCCGACACGTCGCCCGTGCCGCGCAGCTCTGCAACCGCCTCCTCCAGCATCTGCTGGTAGAGCTCGAAGCCCACTTCCTTGATATGGCCCGACTGCTCCTCGCCCAACAGGTTGCCCGCACCGCGAATGTCGAGGTCGTGGCTGGCGAGCTGGAAACCCGCGCCCAGCGTGTCGAGCGACTGCAGCACCTTGAGCCGCCTTTCGGCGAGCTGGGTGAGCGTCCGGTTGGCCGGCAGCGTGAACAGCGCATAGGCGCGCAGCTTGGAGCGTCCCACCCGCCCGCGAAGCTGGTAGAGCTGCGCAAGGCCGAACATGTCGGCGCGGTGCACGATCATCGTGTTGGCGGTCGGGATGTCGAGGCCGGATTCCACGATCGTGGTCGACAGAAGTACGTCGTACTGCCCGTCGTAGAAGGCGTTCATGATGTCGTCCAGCTCGCCGGCCGCCATCTGGCCGTGCGCCGTCGCCACCTTGAGCTCCGGCACCTGCTCGTCGAGGAACTTCTTGATGTCCGCAAGGTCCGAGATGCGCGGCACAACGTAGAAGCTCTGCCCGCCGCGATAGCGCTCGCGCAGCAGCGTCTCGCGTATCACCAGCGGGTCGAAGGGCGAAATGAAGGTGCGCACCGCCATGCGGTCCACCGGCGGCGTGGTGATGAGCGACAGTTCGCGCACGCCGGTCAGCGCAAGCTGCAACGTCCGCGGAATCGGCGTCGCCGAAAGCGTCAGCACGTGCACGTCGCTCTTCAGCTCCTTCAGGCGCTCCTTGTGCTTGACGCCGAAATGCTGCTCCTCGTCGATGATGAGCAGGCCGAGGTTCTTGAAGCTCATCGACGAACCAAGCAGCGCGTGGGTCCCGACCACGATATCGACCGTGCCGTCCGTGATGCCCTTCTTCGTCTCGGCGAGTTCCTTGGAGCCCACCAGCCGCGATGCCTGCCGCACGGTGACGGGCAGCCCCGAAAAGCGCTGGCTGAACGTACGGAAATGCTGGCGCGCGAGCAGCGTCGTGGGGACGACCACCGCGACCTGGAACCCTTCCATGGCGGCGAGGAACGCCGCGCGAAGCGCCACTTCCGTCTTGCCGAAGCCCACATCGCCGCAGATCAGGCGATCCATCGGCCGCCCCGCTGCCAGGTCGTCGCTCACGGCGTCGATGGCGGCCTGCTGGTCATCCGTCTCATCATAGGGGAACCGCGCGGCAAACTCTCCGTAGAGGCCGTCCGGCGGGGTCAGCACCGGGGCTGGCCGCATCTGGCGCTGCGCGGCAAGCTGGATCAGTTGCCCCGCCATCTCGAGCAGCCTGCGCTTCAGCTTGGCCTTGCGCGACTGCCAGGCGACACCGCCCAGCTTGTCGAGAACCGTCTCGGCAGCGTCCGATCCGTATCGGGACAGAAGCTCGATGTTCTCGACCGGCAGGAACAGCCTGTCATCCCCGGCATAGCGGATTTCGAGACAGTCATGCGGCGCGCCCGCCGCCTCGATGGTCTTCAACCCGACGAAACGGCCTATGCCATGGTCGGCATGAACGACGATATCGCCGGCTGACAACGCCGCCACTTCGGCAATGAAATCAGAGGCTTTTCGCCTCTTCTTTGATCGCCGGACAAGGCGGTCGCCCAGAATGTCCTGCTCGGCAACGACCACCAGATTGGCCGTCTCGAAGCCCGATTCGAGCGGCAGCACCGCAAGGCCGGCCTCGCCCGACTTCAGGCTCGTGGCATCTGCCAGCGTCGCGACCGTGCGAAGGTTCTCCAGCTTGTGCTCGGCAAGGATTTGCGTCAGCCGGTCGAGCGAGCCTTCGCTCCATCCGGCCACCAGCACGCGGCGGCCTGCGGCGCGCTGGTCGGCGATGTGCTTTACCGCATGGTCGAACACGTTGGCCTTCGGGTCCGCGCGTTCCTCGGCAAAGCTTCGGCCGGCATGCGCGCCGGCATGGCGCAGCGTTCGGCCGCTGGTTTCCGGCACCTCAAACGGGGTGAACTCGACTGCAATCCGGTCCCCCGCGCGCGCAGCCACCTCGTCCGGCGACAGATAGACCAGTTCCGGCTTCACCGGCTTGTAGGGAACCGCCTCGCCCAGCCCCGCCGCCGGCTGTTTCGCGCGCGCCTCGTAGTGATCGACGATCAGCGCATGGCGCTCCCCGATCGCCTCTTTCGCCAGGTGGTCGAAGATGACAGGCATGTCAGGCAGGTAATCGAACACCGTCTCCAGCCGCTCGTAGAACAGCGGCAGCCAGTGCTCCATGCCGGCGAAGCGGCGGCCCTCGCTGATCGCTGCATAAAGCGCATCGTCGCGCGACGGAGCGCCGAAGGTCTCGATATAGGCCCGCCGGAAACGGCTGATCGTGTCCGCCGTCAGCGTCACCTCGCTCATCGGCTTCTGCGAGAAGGCCGCGCGCTGCCCAGTGGTGCGCTGCGTCGCCACGTCGAAGGCGCGGATCGATTCCAGCGTGTCGCCGAAGAAGTCGAGCCGCATCGGCTCGCCGCCGGGCGCGTAGAGATCGAGAATACCGCCGCGTACCGCGAATTCGCCCACGTCGCGCACCGTCGGCACGCGCTCGAAACCGCTGGTGTCCAGCCTTGCGGCCAGCGCGTTCATGTCCACCTGGTTGCCGGGCTTGGCAACGAAGGTCTGCGCCTCGATCGCGTCTGCCGGCGGCATGCGCTGCAGCAGCGCGTTGGCGCTGGCGAGGATCACCGCGCGGTGAGGCTTGTTCTTCAGCGCAGCCATCGACGCCATGGCGTCCAGACGGCGCGCCGCGGCGTCGGAGCCGGGCGATACGCGGTCGTAGGGCAGGCAATCCCATGCCGGCAGTTCCAGCACCGGCAGGCCCGGGGCTGCGAAAGCCAGCGTCTCGGCGATCGCCGGTAGGCGCTGGCCGTCGCGCGCCACGAACAGCAGCGGCTTCTCGCCCAGTTCAGCGGAAATCGCGGCCAGCGCGAACGCCTCGTAGCCGTCCGCGACGCCGTCCACGACGGTCGCGCCTTTTGCCGGCAGGCGAATGGGGTCGATCAGCTTCATGTTCCCGTCAGACGTTTACGCGGGCGCGATAGGAAAGGATTTTCGCGAATACCGGCGTGTCGTGGCGGGCGGGCACTGGCGCCTCTCCCGTCACCCATTTCAGGATATCGGCATCGGGCTCCGCCATCAGCGCCTCGTAGACGGCGAGCTCGTCCTCGCTCAGCGCGGCGATCTCCCCGTCCGCGAACGATCCGAGGATCAGGTCCACCTCGCGCATGCCCCGATGCCACGAGCGAAACAGCACCTTGCGGCGTCGAATGTCGAGATCGGCGCTGGAGCGCGTTGTTCCTGTCATGACCGAGAACCTTTGTGGATGAAAGGGGCATATAGCGACTGCGGACGCAGATGTCAGCCTTTGCGGGCGCGGTCTGCCGACATATGCTTCCACGATGCGGCCTTCCCTTCTCGATCCCCTCTTTGCCCCCATCACCTCCCTCGACGGCGTCGGTCCCAAGGTGGCGGGGCTGATCGCAAACATCGTGCCGGGAGACGTGCCCGGCCGCGAGGTGCGCGTGGCCGATCTCCTGTTCGTTCTGCCGCATTCCATGATCGACCGGCGCAAGCGCTACGCCATCGCCGATGCGCCCGAGAGCACCATCGTGACGCTGGAAGTCACCATCGACCGGCATCAGCCGCCGCCGCGCGGCAACCGCAGCGTTCCGTACCGCGTCTTCGCGCACGACGACACCGGCGACATCGCGCTCACCTTCTTCCATGCCAAGGCCGAGTGGCTGGGCAAGGCGCTGCCCGAAGGCGAGCGCATGATCGTGTCGGGCCGCATGGAATGGTTCAACGGCCGCGCCTCCATGGTTCATCCCGACCACATGGTGCCGGCCGCACGCGCAGGCGACCTGCCGCTGGTCGAGCCGGTCTATCCGCTGACGGCCGGATTGTCCGGAAAGGTGCTGCGCCGCGCGATCCTCGGCGCGGTCGAACGCCTCCCGGTCCTGCCCGAATGGCTCGACGCCGAGATGATGCGCCGCCACGCACTGTCCGAGGTTGGATCGGCGCTGAAGAAACTGCACGAACCCTATGATCCCCAGGACATCGATCCGAACGGCGTTTCGTGGCGCAGGCTGGCCTATGACGAGCTGCTCGCGGGGCAGCTAGCGCTCGCGCTCGTGCGCGCGAAACTGAAGCGCGCGACGGGCCGCCCGCTGACGGGCGACGGCAGGCTGGAAGCCATGATACGCAAGGCTTTGCCCTATTCCCTCACCGCCTCCCAGGAGCAGGCGCTGGAGGAAATCCACGCCGATCTCGCCTCGCCCGACCGCATGCTGCGCCTGCTTCAGGGCGACGTGGGCTCCGGCAAGACCGTCGTTGCCCTGCTGGCCATGGCGCGTGCGGCCGAAGCCGGCGGCCAGTCCGCCCTGATGGCGCCGACCGAAATCCTCGCCCGACAGCACTTCGCGACAATCGCGCCGCTGGCCGAACGCGCCGGCCTGCGCGCCGCGGTGCTGACCGGACGCGAGAAAGGCCGTGAACGCGCGGCGATTCTGGAAGGTCTCGCCTCGGGCGAAATCCACTTCCTGCTCGGCACCCATGCCCTGTTTCAGGAAAGCGTGGTGTTCAGGGATCTGGCGCTCGCCATCGTCGACGAGCAGCATCGGTTCGGCGTGCATCAACGCCTCGCCATCTCGGCCAAGGGCGGCGCGGTCGACATGCTCGTCATGACCGCGACGCCGATCCCTCGTACTCTGGTGCTGACGGCTTTCGGCGACATGGACGTCTCGCGCCTGACCGAAAAGCCCGCCGGCCGCCGCCCGATCAACACCGTGACCTTGCCGCTGGAGCGGCTGGGAGAGCTGGTCGAGCGCATGCGCAACGCCGTGTCCGACGGCCAGAAGATTTACTGGATTTGCCCTCTGGTGGAAGAATCCGAGGAGGTGAAGCTGATGTCGGCGGAGGACCGCTTCGCTTCGCTCCAGCCGGTCTTCGGCAACGCCGTCGGCCTTATCCACGGCCGCATGAACGGGCGCGACAAGGACGAGGCGATGCGCGCCTTCAAGGAAGGCGAGACCCGGCTTCTGGTGGGTACGACTGTCGTCGAGGTCGGTGTGGACGTGCCCGACGCCACGATCATCGTCATAGAGCATGCCGAGCGCTTCGGCCTGGCACAGCTTCACCAGCTGCGCGGGCGCGTCGGGCGCGGCGACAAGCCGTCCACCTGCGTGCTGCTCTACAAGGAACCGCTCGGCCTTGTCGCAAAGCAGCGGCTTACGGTGATGCGCGAGACCGAAGACGGCTTCCGCATCTCCGAGGAAGATTTGAAGCTGCGCGGCGAAGGCGAGCTTCTGGGCACCCGCCAGTCGGGAACGCCGGGCTTCCGCGTCGCGCGGCTCGACATTCACGGCGACCTGCTAGAGACCGCGCGCAACGACGCACGCCTTATCCTCGAACGCGACCCAGACCTGCGCTCGCCCCGTGGCGAGGCGCTACGGGTGCTGCTCTACCTGTACGGCCGCGACGACGCGGTCAGGCTGCTGCGGGCGGGCTAAAGCATGTCTCCCGAAAGCGGGAACCGGTTTCGGGACAAAGATAGGCCGCCCTACTCCACCGTCACCGACTTTGCCAGATTGCGCGGCTGATCTACGTCCGTGCCCATGAACACGGCGGTGTAATAGGCCAGCATCTGGATCGGCAGCGAGTAGACGATCGGCGCGACGATCTCCGGCACGTCCGGCACCACGATCGTGTCCAGCGTATCCACCGTCGAATGCGCCGCGCCCTTGGCGTCGGTGATGAGGATGATCTTGCCGCCCCGCGCCGCCACTTCCTGCATGTTCGACACGGTCTTGTCGAAGATGCGGTCGTAGGGCGCGATCACGATCACCGGCATCTGCTCGTCGATCAATGCGATCGGGCCGTGCTTGAGCTCGCCGGCAGCGTAGCCTTCGGCGTGGATGTAGGAGATTTCCTTGAGCTTCAGCGCGCCTTCCATGGCGAGCGGGAAATTGGTGTCGCGGCCAAGGTAGAGCACGTGCTTGTAGTGCGAAAGGTCGCGGGCGAGCTTCTCGATCTGGTCGGACAGCTTGAGCGTTTGATTGGCCAGCTTCGGCGCTTCGGAAAGCTGCCGCACGAGGCGCTTTTCCTGATCCTTGTCGATCTTGCCGCGCGCGGCCGCGGCCTTCACAGCCAGCGAGGCCAATACCGAAAGCTGGCAGGTGAACGCCTTGGTGGAGGCCACGCCGATTTCCGGCCCCGCCAGCGTCGGGAACACGCCGTCTGACTCGCGCGCGATTGTCGATTCGCGAACGTTGACGATGGCGCCGATCGGCAGGCCTTCCTGCCGGCAATAGCGCAGCGAGGCCAGCGTGTCGGCCGTCTCGCCCGACTGCGAGATGAAGAGCGCGCCGCTTTCCTTCGACAGCGGCATTTCGCGATAGCGGAACTCCGATGCGATATCGATGTCCACCGGCAGCCGCGCGTAGCGCTCGAACCAGTATTTGCCGATCAGCCCGGCGAGATAGGCGGTGCCGCAGGCCGAGATGGCAAGACGGTCGATCTTGCCGAAATCGAACGGCGTGTCGAACTCCTTGGCCACGCCGTTGGCGAGGTCGAGATAGTGCGCCAGCGTGTGCGACACGACTTCCGGCTGCTCGTAGATTTCCTTCTCCATGAAGTGGCGATAGTTGCCCTTATCCACGAGATAGGTGGTGCCGACGGACTGCTGGCGCTTGCGTTCCACACGCTTGCCGTCGATGTCGAAGATTTCCATGCCGCCGCGGCGCACGACCGCCCAGTCGCCGTCCTCGAGATAGGTGATGGAGTTGGTGAACGGGGCGAGCGCGATGGCGTCGGAGCCCAGATACATTTCGCCTTCACCGTGGCCGACCGCCAGCGGCGGGCCGTTGCGGGCGCCGATGATCATGTCTTCGTCGCCACGGAACATGATGGCGAGCGCAAACGCCCCCTCGAGCTGCTTGAGCGCCGTGTGCGCCGCCTCGACCGGCGATGCGCCCTTCTTCACTTCGCGGGAGATAAGGTGCGCGACGACTTCGGTGTCGGTCTGCGAAGCAAACTCGTAGCCGTCGGCGATCAGCGAGGAACGCAGCTCGGCGAAGTTTTCGATGATGCCGTTGTGGACGATCGCGACGTCGTGGGAAAAGTGCGGATGGGCATTCGTCTCGTTGGGAACGCCGTGTGTCGCCCAGCGTGTGTGGCCGATGCCGATGGTGCCGGCCAGCGGCTCCGCGCCTAGTCGGCGCTCCAGGTTGACCAGCTTGCCCTCGGCGCGTCGCCGGCCGAGCTGTCCCTGCGAGATCGTCGCCACGCCGGCGGAATCGTAGCCGCGATATTCGAGCCGCTTCAATGCGTCCACGATCAGCGGCGCGACCTGCTCGCGCCCCACAATTCCGACAATACCGCACATGTTGCAGCTACCTTCCCGTTCCCGCCCGAAACGCCGGACTCTTGATGATCCGGCTGCCGGGGAAAATTCACTTATGGTTTCAGCCCGTATCGGCCATGCGAATGTCTGGAGGCTATTACTAAGCCATTTCGCTGACCATTCGGTTACTTGCCGGCGCGCGCGGCATACTTCTCGCGAAGTCGCCGGCCGAACCCTTCCTTGTTTTCCTGCCGCGCCCGCCCAAAAGCCAGCGCATCCGCCGGCACGTCCTGCGTCACGACGCTGCCAGACGCAATATAGGCGTTCTCCCCGATGGTGAGCGGAGCGACAAGTGACGAGTTCGACCCCACGAACGCACCGGCCCCGATCTCGGTGTGATGCTTGGCGAAGCCATCGTAGTTGCAGGTGATCGTGCCTGCCCCGATATTGGCCTTCGCGCCGACATGCGCGTCACCCACATAGGTCAGATGATTGATCTTGGCGCCCTCGTCGAGCACCGCATTCTTCACCTCGCAGAAATTCCCGATCTTGGCCTTGCGGCCGACCTGCGTTCCCGGCCGCAGCCGCGCGAAAGGCCCGATTTCCGCGCCCTCGGCGATCTGCGCCTTCTCGATATGCGAGAACGCCCTGATGAACGCACCGGCCCCCACGCTCACGCCGGTGGCGAAGAACACGTTCGGCTCGATGGTCACGTCCTCTGCGATCTCCGTGTCATGCGAGAGGTGAACGGTTTCAGGATCGGTCATGGTCACGCCCGCCAGCATCAGCGAGCGGCGGCGGCGGCGCTGCCAGATGGTTTCGGCCTCGGCCAGCTCGGCACGGTTGTTGATGCCCAAAACGCTCTCATAGGGCGCCTCGGTCGCCGTCACCTTCAAGCCGCGCGTAACGGCGATGCTGACGATGTCGGTGAGGTAGAACTCGTTCTTGGCATTGTCGTTGCCCACCGCCTCGAGCAGCGACAGCGCATGCTCGCCGGCGATTGCCATCAGCCCGCCATTGCAGAAAGTGATGGCGCGCTCGGCTTCGCTCGCGTCGCGCTCTTCGCGGATCGCCAGCAAGGAGCCGTTCTGCATCACCAGCCGCCCGTAGCCGGCCGGGTCCGGCGCCTGAAAACCCATGACCACGACCGCCGCGCCATCGACCAGGCCCGCGCGCAGATCGGCGAGCGCTTCGGGCTCGATCAGCGGCGCATCGCCGAACATGACGACGATGTCGTCATAGCCGCGCGCGATCTTGTCGCGCGCTGCAAGCACGGCATGCGCGGTGCCCAGCCTCTCGGTCTGCTCGAAGATTTCGGCCTCGGGCGCATAGGGCGCGACGGCCTTGTGAACCGCCTCCGCCTGCCGGCCCACCACAATGGCCACGTCGCTCGCCTCGTCTCCGCAGGCCGTCTTCACGACATGGGCGACCATCGGCAGCCCCGCGATCGGGTGCAGCACCTTGGGCATCGCGCTCTTCATGCGCGTGCCTTCGCCGGCAGCGAGAACGACGGACAGGCACGTTCTGTGGCTCATAGACGAGTTCCAGCTAGTCGGTTGAACGGGAATCCGGACCTCTGTAACACCACGGTCGGTCCGGTCCAATCCCCCATCCGGGCCGAGCAGCCCTCCGCCCTTTGCTCGAACCGGGAAGCCGTTCTTGTCCAACACGCCCACCAGCCGCCCGCGGCTCGCCTGGATCATCATGCTGCTCGCGCCGCTGTTCTTTTCCAGCAATCTCATTTTCGGTCGCAGCGCTGTCGAGGAGGTCTCGCCCTTCACGCTCGCTTTCATACGGTGGCTGGCCGTGGCCCTCGCACTCGCGCCGTTCATGCTGTCGGAGGCAGCTTCGCTGCGCGCCGTCGTTCGCGGCAACTCTCCGCGCCTGCTGCTGCTGGCGTTTCTGGGCATGTGGGTTTGCGGCGGCTGCGTCTACCTTGCGCTGCAATGGACCAGCGCCACCAACGCGACGCTGATCTACACCACGTCGTCCGTGCTGATCCTTCTGCTGGAAGGCGCATTCAAGGGCCGCCCGATCGGCCTGCGCGAGCTGGCGGGGTCGCTGCTCGCCATCCTGGGCATCGTCACCATCGTCCTGCGCGGGGACATTGCGGCCCTGCTGGCGCTGGATTTCAACGCCGGCGACCTCATCATCATGGCGGCTGCGCTTGCCTGGGCGATCTATTCCATCCTCTATCGCGCGCCCGGTCTCCAGAAGGTTTCCAACACGGCGATGCTGGGCTTGCTGGCTACCATCGGCGCGGTCATGCTTTTGCCCGCGGCGGCAGTGGAATGGAGCGCCGACGCGACCTTGCCCTCCACCGCGCGCGGCTGGGGCAGCGTCGCCGGCATCGTCGTGTTCTCCTCGCTGCTGGCCTTCTCCAGTTTCCAGTTCGGGTTGCGCAGCTTCGGCCCTTCGCTGGCGGGCGTGTTCATGTACCTGATGCCGCCCTACGGCGTGATGCTGGCGGTGCTGTTTCTGGGAGAGACGCTGCAGACGTTCCACGCCGTCGGCATCGTGCTCGTCATGGGCGGCGTGATTCTGGCGACCTTCCCGGTCGCGTGGCTGCGGCAGAAGCTGGACTGGAGATAAAGCATGTCTCCCGAAAGTGGGAACCGGTTTCGGGACAAAGACATGCGTCAAAACAAGTAGCTAAAGCGCATGGAGCGAATCTGAAAGATCGCGACGCGCTTTAGCCCAGCATCCCGAGCGCCGGGAACGTCTCCAGCAGCCAGTAGGACGCGGCCTGCACGCCACCGGTCAGGAACAGCACGCCCGCGATCACCAGCAGCCCGCCCATCACCTTTTCCACGCGCCCGAGATGAACGCGAAAGCGGCTGAGGAAACGCATGAAAGCGCCGGAAAACAGGGCTGCCAGCAGGAACGGAATGCCAAGACCGAACGAATAGGCCGCAAGCAGCAAAGCCCCCTCGCCCACCGTTTCGCGGCCGCCGGCCAGCGTCAGGATCGGCCCCAGCACCGGGCCAATGCACGGCGTCCAGCCGAAAGCGAAGGCCAGCCCCATCACATAGGCCGCAACCATGCTGGCGGGCTTGCCGCCCGGCTGGAAACGCGCCTCGCGCGACAGCAGCGGAATGCGGATCACGCCGAGGAAGTTCAGCCCCATGGCGATGATGAGGACGCCGGCGACCAGCGCCAGCTCCTGCTGGTAGACGCGCAGAAGGCCACCGATGGTGGATGCGCCCGCCCCCAGCGCCACAAACACCGTGCTGAAACCGAGAACGAACGCGAACGACGCGTTGATGAGCGCCAGCCGCGCCGGACTTGCGGCCAGGACGGCTGCGCCCCCGCGCTCGCCTTCACCGCTGCGGAAATCGTCCATCGACACGCCGGCCATGTAGCACAGATAAGGCGGCACGAGCGGCAGGACGCAGGGCGACAGGAAAGAGATCGCTCCCGCGCCCACGGCGCTCAGATAGCCGACATCGATTGCCATGGTGCCCGCAGCCCCAACCGTTTAACATCCGGCCCCGATATAGACGCTGGCTGCGCGGCGCTCCAATCATCAAAGCGTGTCATAGGGTCGCTGATGGCGCAGCGACCGCAGATCGCGACGCGCCTTAGCGCTTGGTCTTCTTCGCGACTGCCGCCTTGCGTGGCTTCGCGGCCGCGGGCTTGCTGGGCTTGTCGGCCTCGGCATATTCGCGCTCCAGCCTGGCAAGCCGCAGCCGCTCGGTTTTCGCTTCGCGCTTGGCGACCTCGACATCCATTATCTCGCGGGCGACCCTTGTGGTGGTGTCCGCCTTGGCTTCCTGCTTCGAGGCCTTGGGCTGAAATATGGCGTTGATAGCGACTTCATCCATCTGCAAACTCCCGAAAATGAAAAAGGCCGGGAATCCCCCGACCTTCTCCCGCGCGCTTCGACGATCAATGCCAGTACATCCGTGGTCAGAGATCGGAAACGCAATAACGTGGACCCGACAGGTCCGATGCCTTAGGCGGCCTGAAGGTTCTCAGCGGAACTCTTGCCGTTGCGGTTGTCCTTGACAACCTCGAAGCTCAGCTTCTGGCCTTCGACGATCGTGCGCATGCCGGCCCGCTCGACGGCGGAGATGTGCACGAACACGTCCGGCTGTCCGCCGTCCTGCTCGATAAAGCCGAAGCCCTTGGTTGCATTGAAAAACTTAACTGTTCCAGTAGCCATTGTAGCAATCTTTCAAAATCGCAAAAAAGTTCGCCGCCTGACCGAATGCCAGACGCCGTATTATTCGAATTGAGAAAGAAGATCGTAGGAGCGCCGTGGCGCGGGAACAAAGTTCGTCAGCAAATTCGATTTGCTTGATATAGGCCAGCGAGCGAAGAAATGCAAGGCTGCCTGCCGGTTTATCTTGGTGAGCGCGCTGGGGCTCGAACCCAGGACCTACTGATTAAAAGTCAGTTGCTCTACCAGCTGAGCTACGCGCTCCCGTGGCGCAGCAGATCGCGCCCCCGAAATTGCGGCGGAACATAGGGAGAGTGCTTGCGGCGGTCAACCGCAAAAACCATACCGCGCAAAGCGCCGCAGCCCCTGCCAGCAGCAGATGGCCGGCACCCTGTCGCCGCCGTGCGTTGCGGGAATGATCGATGACCGCTACCCTGCTTCCATCGCCAATCGGGCTTGCGGGGAACGCATCATGACACCGGCACAATGCCGCGCGGGACGCGCGCTGATCGAATGGACGATAGAAGATCTCGCCGAGGCCTCCGGCGTGGCGGCGTCGGTGATCACCGACTTCGAAACCCGGCGCACGCAGGTCGACCGCGAGGCCATCGAAGCGCTTGTCGCGGCGTTCGAACATGGCGGCGTGCGGTTGATCCCGGAGAATGGCGGAGGAGAAGGCGTGCGCCTCAAGTTCAGCCGTTCCGAAGTGAAGCGTATCGCCACGCTCGAGGGTGAAGGCGGCATCATCGCCGAAGACGATGTTTAGCCGATCCTGAAATGCTTGCAGGAAGCCGTCGCTTATTCTGCTCTATTTGGATCGAAACGCTTCACGTCTGGCAAACGTTACTTCACCATTCCCGCGGGCCTGTATTTATGCGCTTGCCCGCCCTGTCGATACCACCTAGCCTTGCGGAACGTTCTCCGAAATGGGGCGTTTTGACGGAAAGGGACGGAATACCGACCTGAAGGGAGGCAAGGAGACCAAGATGTTGAAGATCGTTTCCAGCATATGCGCAGCGGTGATGGCGATATCCATTCCGTTCGCAACACCGGCCGTAGCCATGCCCGCGCCGATCTCGGCGCCTGTCTGGGACAAGCAGGGCCCGACCGAGGTGCAGTACCGCTACCGCGACAACAGGCGCGGCTACTATCGCGGCCACCGCGGCTATCGCTACCAGCGTCCGGGCTACCGCTACCATGACGGCTACTGGTTCCCGCCGGCCGCCTTCATCGCCGGCGCGATCATCGGCGGCGCGATCGCCAATCAGGAACCGCCGATCCGCTATCGCCCGCGCGCAACCGGCGGGCATGTCGAATGGTGTTATGCGCGCTATCGTTCGTATCGCGCCTACGACAACAGCTACCAGCCTTACAACGGCC
This sequence comes from Neoaquamicrobium microcysteis, assembly GCF_008180155.1. Taxonomy (GTDB): domain Bacteria; phylum Pseudomonadota; class Alphaproteobacteria; order Rhizobiales; family Rhizobiaceae; genus Aerobium; species Aerobium microcysteis. The sequence goes on from NZ_VSZS01000053.1 coordinate 70,077, forward strand.
CGCGCCGTCAGTGCAGGTCGCCCTACGGTTGAGAGCTGTCTCACTAAGATGCGAAAGGCCCGCTACCCGGCGGGCCTTTTTCGTTGGTTGGGCGAACGTCAGCCGACAGGCTGCCGCGAAGCGCAGTCCACGATGACGTCGTAGGCTGCCATCACATCCTCTTCAGTCGTCTCGAACTGCCCTGCCTGAAAGCGGATCGCCACGCGACCGCCGACCCTGGTCTGGGTCAGATAGATGCGGCCGTCGTCGTTGATCGCATTCACCAGCGCGAGGTTATGAGCGTCGATGTCGTCGTTGCCCTGTGGCCGATGGCGGAACGAGAAAAGCGACAGCACCGGCTCCGTCACGATCTCGAAGCCGGACGTCCCGCGCAGCCGCTCGGCCAGCTTGCCGCTCCATGCGACGTGATTGCGGATCATCGTGCGCAAGCCTTCGAGCCCGTAGGCCCGCAGCACGAACCAGAGTTTGAGCGCGCGAAAACGCCGGCCAAGCGGCACCGACCATTCCGAATAGTTGATGACACCCTCGCGCCCATGGGTCTTGAGATATTCCGGCTGGATCGCCAGCGTCTTCACCAGACTTTCGGGATCGCGCAGGAAATGGGCGGCGCAATCGAATTGCGCGCCCAGCCATTTGTGCGGGTTGAAGACGATGGAGTCGGCCTGTTCCACGCCGGCCCAGAGTTGCCGGAACTCCGCACATATCATTGCCGAACCTGCCCATGCCGCATCGACATGGGTGTAGAGCCCGTGCCGGCGTGCAATTTCGCAGACGGCTGCGATGTCATCGGTCGAGCCGGTGCTGGTCCCGCCGACGCAGGCGATGATGCCGGCAGGCACGAAACCCGCCTCGATATCGGCGCGGATAGCCCGCTCCAGCGCCTCCGTATCCATGGATCGCAGCGGCCCGGTCACGGGAATGCGGACGAGATTTTCCTCGCCGATGCCCGAAATCCAGATTGCCCGGTCTATCGATGTATGAACCTGATCGGACGAGTAGACGCGCAGCCTCCCCTGGCCGGAAAGGCCGGCGCGGTTGCCGCTCCAGTCGAGCGCCCGCTCGCGCATCGTCAGCACGGCGGCCAGCGTTGCGGATGATGCGGAATCCTGGATGACGCCGTGGAAACCGGCGGGCAGCCCCAGCGCGCCGCGCAGCCAGTCGAGCACCTTGGTTTCCAGTTCGGTGGCCGCCGGCGATGTCTGCCACAGCATGCATTGTGCTGCCATCGCTGTCACAAGATACTCGGCCACCACCGAGACGGGCGCGGCGTTCGCGGGAAAATAGGCGAAGAAGCGCGGATGCTGCCAGTGCGTCATCCCCGGCAGGATGATGTCCTCGAAATCGGCGAATATCGCCTCCATCGGCTCGGGCTGTTCAGGTGCAGCCTCTGCGATGTGCGCGGCGATCTCGCCCGGTGCCGTGCGGGCCCGCACGGGCCGGTCGCGCAGCGCTTCCCTGTAATCCGCGCCCCACTGGGCCGCGCGATCCGACCAGCGCCTGAATTCGTGGTTGTCCATGGTTTCCTCCGCTACGCCCAGGCGGGAAGGCATATCCCGCGCTGGCGCATCCGGGCCACCCGAAAGCGCTATTCCTGAAAATCGGGCAGGCGTTTGAAGGCCGATTTGAGCGCGTCGGACCAGCCATCCGAAATCTCGCGATAATACGGGTCATCGTGGCCGATACGCTTGCGGTAGCCGACCTTGTAGCTGTCGCGCTCGTAGTAGAGGAAGTCGAGCGGCAGGCCGACGGAGAGGTTCGACTTCACCGTGGAATCGAAGGATACCATCAGCAGCTTCGCCGTTTCCGCAAACGTCATGGTCGGCTCGTAGGCGCGGACCAGTATCGGCTTGCCGTATTTGGTCTCGCCGATCTGGAAGAACGGCGTGTCCTCGCTCGTCTCGATGAAGTTGCCTTCCGGATAGATGAGGAACAGCCGCGGCTCGGTGCCCTTTATCTGCCCGCCGAGGATGAACGAAGCGCCGAAAGCGTCTGCGTTTTGTCCGGTCGGCGCGGAGCTGGCGATCACTTCCTTGACCGTGTTTCCGACCAGCCTGGCCGTCTGGTACATCGACGGCGTCTGGAGGATCGAGGGCGAGCGCTCGGCCGGCGCCTTGGAGCGCTCGTCGAGCAGGCTCACCACCGCCTGCGTCGTGGCAAGGTTGCCGGCGGCCAGCATCACCAGCACCCGCTCACCCGGCTCTTCCCAGGTGTACATCTTGCGAAAGATGGAGATCGAATCGACGCCCGCATTGGTGCGGGTATCGGACATGAAGACGAGGCCGCGATCGATCTTGAGGCCGACGCAATAGGTCATGAATCAGTTGCCCGAGGGTTGCCTAAGCACAGATTACTGCTCGACTGTGATGTGAACTTCAAGCTGTTCCTGCGCCTGGCCCAGCCTTATGCCGGAAACCGGCATTGCATCGCGGTAGTCCCGCCCGGTCGCCAGCCGGACATACCGGCTGTCGGGCGATATCTGGTTGGATATGTCGAACGCCACCCAACCCAGCCCTGTCACATATGCTTCGGCCCATGCATGCGTGGCAACCTGCTCTACCGAATCGTTCAGCATCAGATAGCCGCTCACGTAACGCGCGGGAAAACCCAGAAGCCGCGCAGCAGCGAGGAAGATGTGCGAGTGATCCTGGCATACGCCCTGCCCCTGCGCCACGGCATCCTCGGCATTGGTCGTCGCGTCGGTCGCTCCGACGACATAGTCCACCCGCTCGCGTATCCGGGCGGACAGCGCGTGCAGGCGGTCGATATCGCTTCCTTCCGATGCCCCCCGCGCCAGTTCGTCGATCATCGCGCCGGCCGTCGTCAGCGCCGTCGCCTGCCCGAAAAGCCAGAGCGGCGCAAAGCCGGTGTGCGGACCGGAGACGCCTGCGGTATCGCGCACCTCCACCTCGCCATGCGCGGTGATCTGGATCGTGTGCGGATCGCCGGACACGCTCAGCAGGCGCGTGTCGTTGCCGAACTGGTCGTGAAACCGCACTTCCTCGTTGGCGCCCTCGACATCGACCGACCACGAGATCACAGTCTGGGTCGGCCCGTTCTGCGGCTGCAGGCGCACACGCTGAAGCGCATAGGGCACCGGCGCGTCGTAGGAATAGAGTGTGCGATGGGAGATTTTCAGCGGCATCAGAAGAACCGGTAGTTCTCGGCAACTTCGTTGCCCAGCCTGTTGTTGCTGCGGATGAAATCGCGCAGGAATTCATGAAGCCCGACGTCGAATATCGAGGTGATGCTGCCCGGCTTCAGCCTTCCCCGTATTTCCTCGAGCGTGCCGTGGCAGGCGTGCCGCTCGCCGTAATCTTCGGCGAGATAGGCGAGGCTCTCGGCGATCATCTGATAGCAGTAGGCCAGCGAGCGCGGCATGCGCCGGTTGAGGATGAGGAAATCCGCGATGTTGGTCGGCTTGTAGTCGGCCTCGTAGACCCAGCGATACGACCGGTGCGCCGAGACCGAGCGCAGGATCGATTCCCACTGGTAGTTGTCGAGCGACGAGCCGACCCACGAGATCGACGGCAGCAGCACGTAATACTTCACGTCGAGGATACGGGCTGTGTTGTCGGCGCGCTCGACATAGATACCGAGCTGGGCGAAGTCGAAAATCTCGTTGCGCAGCATCGTGCCGTGGAACGCGCCGCGGATAAGCGCGGTCTCACGCTTGATGGCGTCGAGGATTTTCGGCAGCTCCCGCTGGTCGATGGGCGAGGCCAGCATCCGCCTGCATGTCATCCATGCCTCGTTTATGCTCTCCCACGTCTCGCGTGTCAGCGCGGTGCGAACCATGCGCGCATTCGACCGCGCCGTCTCGATGGACGAGAGCACGCTCGACGGGTTCGTCACGTCGCGCAGCAGGAAATCGGAGACGGTGTCGGCCGTGTACTCGTCGTGGCGTTCGCGAAACGCCTGTTCGACCCCCGCGCTGAGCACGACCGATGCCCACTCGTCGGCGGACGAATCGGTCCGCGTCAGCGCCAGTCGCAGCCCCGCATCGACGATACGCGCCATGTTTTCCACGCGCTCGATGTAGCGCGTCATCCAGTAGAGACCGTTTGCCGTGCGACCGAGCAACACTGTCAGGCGCCCTCCCCGTTCTCAGTCATCCAGCACCCACGTGTCCTTCGTGCCGCCCCCTTGGGAGGAATTGACGACGAGCGACCCCTCCTTCAGCGCCACGCGCGTCAACCCGCCGGGCACGATGCGGATGCGGTCCGACACCAGCACGAAGGGCCGCAGGTCGACGTGGCGCGGTGCTAGCCCCTTCTCGGTGAGGATCGGGCAGGTGGAAAGCGCCAGCGTCGGCTGGGCGATGTAGTTCGAGGGCTTGGCCTTGAGCTTGGCGGCGAAAGCCTCGCATTCCTTCTTGGAGGCCGTGGGGCCGACCAGCATGCCGTAGCCGCCCGAGCCGTGCACTTCCTTGACCACCAGCTCGTCGAGGTGTTCGAGCACGTATTTGAGGCTGTCGGGTTCCGAGCACCGCCAGGTCGGAATATTGCCCAGTATCGCCTTGCGGCCGGTATAGAACTCGACGATTTCCGGCATGTAGGAGTAGATCGCCTTGTCGTCGGCGATGCCGGTTCCCGGCGCATTGGCGATGGTGATGTTGCCCGCGCGAAACACGTCCATGATGCCGGGCACGCCGAGCGCGGAATCCGGATTGAACGTCAGCGGATCGAGGTAGTCGTCATCGACGCGGCGATACAGCACGTCGATCTGCTTGTAGCCCTGCGTGGTGCGCATCGCCACATGGCCGTCGACCACGCGCAGATCGTGCCCTTCCACCAGTTCGACGCCCATCTGGTCGGCCAGAAACGCATGCTCGAAATAGGCGGAGTTGTAGCTGCCGGGCGTCAGAACCGCCACCGTGGGTGCACCGTTTGCGCTACGCGGGGCGACCGCCGAAAGCGATTGGCGCAGAAGCTGCGGATAGTTCTCGACCGGGCGAACCTTCACCATCTGGAACAGCTCGGGGAAGAGCTGCATCATCGTTTCGCGGTTCTCGATCATGTAGGAAACGCCCGAAGGCGTGCGCGCATTGTCCTCCAGCACGAAGAACTCGTTTTCCGCCGTGCGAACGATGTCCACGCCGATGATGTGCGTATAGACGCCGGCCGGCGGGCGCACGCCGATCATCTCGGGCAGGAACGCGGCGTTCCCTGCGATCAGCTCGCGCGGAATGCGGCCTGCGCGCAGGATTTCCTGCCGATGGTAGATGTCGTCCAGGAACGCGTTGAGCGCCTGCACCCGCTGCTCGATGCCCTGCGTCAGCCGCCTCCATTCCGCGCCCGAGATGATGCGCGGCACGATATCGAACGGGATCAGCCTTTCGGCCGCCTCCTGCTCGCCATAGACGGCGAAGGTGATTCCCGTTCGGCGAAAGACGCGCTCGGCGTCCTGCATCTTTTCGGTAAGTCGGGCGGGGTCCTGCGACTGAAACCAGCCGTCATAGCCCGAATATGGATGTCTCAGCCCGTTTCCTTGCGGGCGCATTTCGTCGAACGCGACCAAGCAGATACTCCTCGATGGCCCATAACAAAGAGCCGGCGGCGCAAAATCAAGAAGAATCCGTCGCTTGCGTCGATGAAGGCGGCATTATCGCGCATTTGCCCAAGGAAACGGCAGTTTGCACGCAGCCATGCGAAATTCTCGGGCAGGCGAGCAGCTTCGCCCCGAAAATGCACCTGCATGAAACCGTTCGCTGCCGGCATCCGTATCTGGTGAAGCGGAAGCAGATCGGCGCTCGGCTTCCATGGGAGAACCGCGATGCACTGGATACGCTGCCTGCTCGTCTTGCTCGTCGTGGCGCCGCTTCATGCCGCGCACGCCGACGATGCCGCCGCAGGCGCTGCGCAGACGACCATCGACCAGCAGATACAGGCGTTCCTGAACGGCGACGACGATGCCGCCTACAGCCATGCCGGGCCCAACATCAGGCGGATGTTTCCGACCCGCGACGCGTTCATGGCGATGGTCCGCAAGGGCTACCCGCAGGTGCACAGCCCGCGCAACTACGCCTTCGGCCGGTTCGAGATGCTCGCGCCCGGCCGCATCCGGCAGCACGTCCTCATCCTCGGCCCCGACGGCAAGGACTACGAGGCCGTCTATACGCTCGAGATGCAGCCCGACGGGGTGTTTCGCATCAACGCGGTCAGCATCCGCGAAGGCAACATCCCCAGCATCTGACCGGCCTCACAACACGGGGAGGTCGCCTTCCGCCCACGCTTGCGCGATCTCGCCGGTGCGCTCGACAAAGCGCCCCGCCTCGATCGACCCGCGAATATCGGCCATCAGCGTCTGGTAGTAGGCGAGGTTGTTCCAGGTCAGCAGCATCGAGCCGAGCGCCTCGCCCGACTTCACCAGATGATGCAGATAGGCCCGCGAATAGTCGCGCGCGGCGGGGCAGTCGCTTTCCTCGTCCAGCGGGCGCGGATCGTCGGCATGCCGCGCGTTGCGCAGGTTCACCTTGCCGCGCCGCGTATAGGCCAACCCGTGCCGCCCGGCCCGCGTGGGCATGACGCAATCGAACATGTCGATGCCCCGCGCAACCGACTTGATGATGTCGTCTGGCGTGCCGACGCCCATCAGGTAGCGCGGCTTCTCCTGCGGCAGCACGGGGCACGTCACGTCCAGCATGTCGAGCATCACCGCCTGCGGCTCGCCGACCGCAAGGCCGCCCACCGCATATCCCTTCAGCCCCATGTCCTTCAGCGCCCCCGCCGAGCGCTCCCGCAGCGCGGGAATGTCGCCGCCCTGCACGATGCCGAACATCGCCCGGCCCGGCTGCTCGCCGAACGCCGTCTTGCAGCGTTCGGCCCAGCGCAGCGAGAGCTCCATCGCACGCGCGATTTCCTTCTCGGTCGCGGGCAGCGCTACGCATTCGTCGAGCTGCATCTGGATGTCGGAATCGAGCAGCCCCTGAATCTCGATCGACCGCTCCGGGCTCATCTCGTACGGCGCACCGTCGATATGCGACCGGAACGTCACCCCGCTCTCGTTCAGCTTGCGCAGTTTCGATAGCGACATCACCTGGAAGCCGCCCGAATCCGTCAGGATCGGCCACGGCCAGCGCGCGAACTCGTGCAGGCCGCCCAGCCGCGCGACGCGTTCCGCGCCCGGCCGCAGCATCAGATGATAGGTGTTGCCCAGGATGATGTCGGCTCCCACGCCGCGCACCTGGTCCATGTACATGGCCTTCACTGTGCCACCGGTGCCCACGGGCATGAAGGCCGGCGTGCGCACGGTGCCGCGCGGCATGGAGATTTCGCCGCGCCGCGCCTTACCATCGGTGGCCAGCACCTTGAAGGTGAATTCGTCGCTCAATCGTCGCTCCTGAAGAGCAGGCTGCCATCGCCGTAGGAATAGAACCGATAGCCGTCGGCTATCGCGTGATCGTACGCCGCCCGCATCGTCTCCATCCCGCTGAAGGCCGACACCAGCATGAACAACGTGGAGCGCGGGAGGTGGAAATTCGTCATCAGCACGTTCGCGGTGCGGAAGCGATAGCCCGGCGTGATGAAGATGTCGGTCGCTCCCGACCATTCCGCCAGCGAACCATCCGGCGCAGCAGCACTTTCGAGAAGGCGAAGCGACGTGGTGCCGACCGCCACGATGCGCCCTCCCCGCGCCTTCACTTCATTGAGCGCGGCTGCCGTCGCCGCCGAAACATGCCCGATCTCCGCATGCATTCGATGGTCTGCGGTGTCGTCGGCCTTCACCGGCAGGAACGTGCCCGCGCCAACGTGCAGCGTCACGAAATGCCGCTCGATACCGGCCTCGTCCAGCGCCGCGAACAGCTCTGGCGTGAAGTGCAGCCCGGCGGTGGGCGCGGCCACGGCACCCTCCTCGCGCGCATAGATCGTCTGGTAGTCGCTGCGGTCGCGCTCGTCCTCCGGGCGCTTGCCGGCGATGTAGGGCGGCAGCGGGATGTGGCCGACCTCTCGCAGCGCATCGTCCAACGCCGGCCCCGCGAGATCGAAGGCAATCGTCACCTCGCCTCCATCGCCCTTCTCCACCACCGTCGCGTCCAGCGTACCCAGAAGGCAGGCACTGTCGTCATGGCCGAACTGGATACGGTCTCCCACGGCCAGCCGCTTGGCGGGGCGCATGAACGCCTTCCAGCGATCGGGCGCAACGCGCATATGCAGCGTCGCGTCCACCTGTGCCACGGCGTCGCCGCGCCTGCGAAGGCCGGTGAGCTGGGCGGGGATAACCCGCGTATCGTTGAAAACCAGCGCGTCGCCTGCCTTCAGCAGGCCCGGCAGTTCCCGCACGATGCGATCTTCCAAAGGCTCGCCCGGCCGCACGACAAGAAGCCGCGCGGTGTCGCGCGGCTCTGCCGGACGAAGGGCGATATGGCCCTCCGGAAGATCGAAATCGAAAAGGTCGACGCGCACGGCGTTCCCCGTCGTGTCGCGCCGAAGGATCAGGCGTCGGCGGCGACGCGCATGGTGACGATCGAGTCGGGGTCGCGCACGGGCTCGCCCTTCTTGATCTGGTCGATCGCGTCCATGCCTTCGATCACCTGCCCCCACACGGAGTACTGCTTGTTCAGCCACGGGGCGTCGTCGAAGCAGATGAAGAACTGCGAATTCGCCGAATTCGGGTTCTGCGAGCGCGCCATCGAGCAGGTGCCGCGAATATGGCTCATGTTGGAGAACTCCGCCTTCAGGTCCGGCTTGTCGGATCCGCCCATGCCGGTGCCGGTCGGATCGCCGGTCTGAGCCATGAAGCCGTCGATGACGCGGTGAAAGACGATGCCGTCATAGAACTTCTCGCGCGCCAGTTCCTTGATGCGCGCAACGTGGTTCGGCGCCAGGTCGGGCAGCAGTTCGATGACCACCTTGCCCTTCGTGGTTTCCATGACGATCGTGTTCTCGGGGTCCTTGATCTCGGCCATCGAGCTACCTTCCTTGTTGTCCTGTGTTGTTAGAGCATGTCTCCCGAAAGTGGGAACCGGTTTCGGGACAAAGACATGCGTTAATACAAGTAGCTAAAGCGCATGGAGCGAATCTGAAAGATCGCGACGCGCTTTAGTCCGCCGCGATGCGGACGGAAATCATGCGGTCGGGGTCTGTGACCACGCCGTTCTGCGCCTGGTTGCCGCGCTTGATGTTGTCGACCAGTTCCATCCCACTTTCGACGGTGCCGATCACGGTATAGCTGCCGTCGAGCGACGGGGCGGGCGCGAACATGATGAAGAACTGCGAGTTTGCGGAATCCGGGTTCTGCGCGCGCGCCATGCCCACCGTGCCGCGGACGAACTGCTCGCTGGAGAACTCCGCCCCGACATTGCCGAGCGACGAACCGCCGGTGCCGACGCGCTGGCTGTTGTAGCCGTCCTCCAGATCGCCGAACTCCACATCGCCGGTCTGCGCCATGAACCCGTCGATCACGCGGTGAAAGGCGACATTGTTGTATTCGCCTCCGCGCACCAGCGCCTTGATCTGCTCGACATGCTTGGGCGCGAGGTCCGGACGAAGCGCGATGGACACCTCGCCGTCCTTCAGTTCGATGATCATCGTGTTTTCGGGCTCTGCGGCAAGCGCGGAACCGGCCATCAGGCCGGCGGCTACGACGATCGACGAGGCGAACCTCAGAAACTGCATGGGAAACTCCGTCTTCAGGATTTGAACTTCGCGTCCAGCGCGGCTGCTACGGCCGCAGGAACGAACGGGCGGATGTCTCCGCCCATCGACGCTATCTGGCGGACAAGTGTGGCGGTAATCGTGCGCACCGAAGGACTGGCGGGAAGAAAAATCGTCTGCAGATCAGGCGCCATCGTCTCGTTCATGCCGGCCATCTGCATCTCGTAATCCAGATCGGTGCCGTCGCGCAGCCCGCGAATGAGGATAGAGGCGCCGTTCTGGTGCGCCGCGTCCACCAGCAGCCCCTTGAACGACACGATCCTCAGGCGGCCTGCCTCCGCGCCGAGTTCATCGGCCGCCCACGCCTCGATCAGTTTCACCCGCTCCTCGAACGAGAACAGCGGTTGCTTGGAGGCCTGCGCGCCGATCCCGACGATGATCTCGTCGGCGATCGTCAGCGCGCCCTTGAGCACGTCGAGATGGCCGTTCGTGAGCGGATCGAAGGAACCCGCATAAAAAGCGATGCGCTTGGTCATGGCAGCGCTTCTAAAGCATTTTACAGCCCCGTGGGAACACCTCGCATCGCATAATTGCGTTTCCGTGGCCCCGGCATGCCGTGGGGGCCTCCCGAGGCCCTGCTGCTCCACCCGAACTCCGCGCTAAGCCGACGTTCTGGAAGAAAGCTGCGGCGGCGAAACCGGGATTCTCGCGAACAGCCCGCCGGCAGATCAGGCGCAGACAAATAGGCGTATTTAATAATATCCATAATTTATAATATAATGAAAAACACAAATATGGCGGGATTGGCTTGTGCATACGTCAGTCCATATTCATCCGAACGCAGATTTTACCGCCGCAATTACGCTGGGTAACCGGTGCGATCGCCGAATTCACGCCGCGTTAACCCTATGTTATTTCGCGCTTCGATAGCTTGAACCGGTCGAGAATAGCCGTCCAAGAGTATCTTCAGCCCGTGTCCAGCATACATACCAACGTCGCCGCGATGACAGCATTGCGGACGAAAGAGGCCGTTTCTTCATCGCTGACTCGCACGATCAATTCGATAGCGACGGGTCAGCGCATCAGCGAGGCCTCGCACAATGCGGCCTACTGGTCGGTCAGTGTGGGCATGCAGAATCGCGTCAACCTTTTGTCGACGGTGCAGGACATGCTGGGCTTTGCTGCGGCGATGATCGACGTCAGCCACGCCGCCATGGAGGAAACGCGGGAGATATTGCAGCAGATTTCCGCGAGGCTGCTGGCGGCGAAACAATCCGGCGTCGATCTCGACGCGATCCAGCTAGAAGTGTCGCAATTTGCCGACCAGACCTCCGAGATCGCAGATGCGGCGGTCTTCTCGGACATCAACTGGCTTCGCACGGACATCGACGACCTGCACGAAAAGCTTTTGGACGACCGGTCGCGCCAACTGGTCTCCAGCATCTCGCGCTCCGACAGCGGCGGCCTTTTGATCAACAAAATGGCTGTCGATCTGAAGGTCACGTCGCTCTACAACGCCGATGGCGGCGGCATATTGCAGGCCGATCCGCGAAGCCCGGGCACGATCGGCGGCACCAGGGCTCCCTTGCCCGCAGTGGGATACGACAACTACAGTGACGGGCGGCGGGGCCTTGGTTCGGCGGCTTCGATACCGATGAATTTCACCGGGCCGTTCACCTTCGGCGCCGACGACACCATCCGGTTTTCCCTGACGGTCGATGCCGACAACCCCAACGCGGCCACGAATGGCGGCCTGCCCGGTCCTTACGATGGCGGCACAACCTATGAAATCGAGATAGACCGGGCGTTGGTCGATCTTGCGCTGCCGGGCCGGGACGGTCTGGTCTCGGACTATGAGGAGTGGGCGTCGGTCGTGCGTACCGCTCTGGCTGGGACGGGCGTTTCCGTCTCCTTTTCCACGGTCTGGGACAGCGACGTCGGCGGCTACGTCCGCCGGGAGAACTATTTCGAACTGCGCTCTCAGGAAAGTCTGGGGCACGATGGCTCGAACGTCTCGATCGGCAATCTGGACGTGACCGGAAATGCCGGAGATTTCTACGAAGCTGACCGCTACGGCTCGCTCAGCTCCCGGATTGTATTGCCCTTCGACAGCTTCAAGCTGTTCGAGGACGTGGAGATTGCGTTCGATTTCGCGGTGAACGGCGCCGTCGAAGGCAGTCACGTTATCGATCGCGACCTGATCGAAGATATTCTGGGTCGGGACGACGGCGTCGTCGAGACGGCCGCCGAAATGCTGCTTCTTCTGGAGTCCCTGGTGGGGCGCAACGGCCTCCTCCTCGAGTTGGACGGAAACAGCATCGTCATCCGCACCGATCCGGCCGACGACAGGTTGAACGGAGCGAAGACCAGCATCGGCTTCCACTCCGTCTCGGTTAACATCGAACCGATCCCGGCTTTCGGGCTGCTCGACATCGACGTGGCCGCCAACCCCGGTCTCGTCGACGCCTATATCCACACGGTGGAGGGCATGCTCAGGCGCACGATACAGGCATCGGCCTTGATGGGTGCGCTCAAGCAGCGCGTCGACGTCCAGTCCCGGTTCCAGACCGCGCTGTCCGACGCCTTCCAGCGTGGCATCGGTCAGCTCGTCGACACGGACATGACCCGGGCGGCAGCGAAGCTGGCAGCCCTGCAGGCGCAGGACGAACTCGCCACCCAGATGCTCTCGATAGCGAACTCGAACCAGAAGCCGCTTTTGCAGCTCTTCGGGACCTAGTCTGCGCCCGGCATGAATGCGCGATGAACGGTCGGATCAGGACACGTTCAAACGTCTTCCTTCAGAAAAGGCACCGAAATGAAACGAATTGGCGTTTCACTCGTTGTTGAGGGAAGAAGGAGACGTGACTATGATGATCTTCATGCTCGCTGCCGCAATGACGCTGGCCATGCTGATCGCAACGGCCTTCGGCCTTCACAACGAGGCCCAGGCCGTAAAGCTTGAGGCGCGCCGCCGCTCCGTCCGCAACCGGATCGGCTGACCAGTTCGACTATTCCTCCAGAGGCGCGGGCGGTGTACTTCCCTGCACACCGTCCGTCGCCGCCTCTTCCGAGACGGCCTCTTCAGCGTCGGCCATGACGGTCTCGGCTTCAGCCTCCGGCTCCGAAATACGCTCCACCGAAACGACTTTCTCGCCATCCGCCGTGTTGAAGACTGTCACGCCCTTGGCCGTGCGGCTGGCAAACCGGATGTTGTGAACGGGCACGCGGATCACCTGGCCGCCATCGGATACCAGCATGATCTGGTCTTCCGCCTCGACCGGGAAGCCCGCCACGAGCCCGCCGATCTCGCGCACCTTCGAGACGTCGGTGGCCCGGATACCCTTGCCGCCACGCCCGATGATGCGGAAGTCGTAGGACGACGAACGCTTGCCGTAGCCGAATTCCGTCACCGTCAGCACGAACTGCTCGTGGTCGCGCAGGAAGGCGTAGCGCTCCTCGCTCAGGTCCGCATCGTCGCCGACCTCCTCGTTGGTCAGCGCGACCTCTTCCTCTCCTTCGCCGTTCTCGCTCGACGCCGCGCGGCGCTCCGCAACCGACCGCTTGAGATAGGCTGCGCGCTCCTGCGGGCTCGCGTCCACATGTTCCAGTATGGTCATGGAAATCGCGCGCTCGCCCGCGCCGAGCGAAATGCCGCGCACGCCGACGGAGTTTCTGCCGGCAAAGACGCGCACGTCCGTCACGGGGAAGCGGATGCACTGGCCCGAATCGGCGATCAGCAGCACGTCGTCATTGTCCGTGCAGGTCAGCACGTTGAGGATGGCGTCGCCCTCCTCCAGCTTCATCGCGATCTTGCCGTTCCGCTTCACGTCCGCGAAGTCGGAGAGCTTGTTGCGGCGCACCGTGCCGCGCGTCGTGGCAAACATCACGTCCAGCTTGCCCCACTCCTCCTCGTCGGGCAGCGGCAGGATGGCCGTGATCCTGTCGCCCTCGTCCAGCGACAGGATGTTGCGCAGGAACTTGCCGCGCGACTGCGGCGTGCCGATCGGCAGGCGCCACACCTTCTCCTTGTAGACGATGCCGCGCGACGAGAAGAAGAGGATCGGCGTATGCGTATTGGCCACGAACAGGCGCGTGACGAAATCCTCGTCCTTCGTGGCCATGCCCGAGCGGCCCTTGCCGCCGCGCGCCTGCGCCCGATAGATCGATAGCGGCACGCGCTTGATGTAGCCTTCATGCGTGACCGTGACGACCATGTCCTCGCGCTGGATCAGGTCTTCGTCGTCCATGTCGGCGCCGCCGTCGGTCAGCTCCGTGCGGCGCGGCGTGCCGAACTCGTCGCGCACCGCGATCAGCTCGTCCTTGACGATCTGCTGGATGCGCGCGCGCGACGACAGGATGTCGAGATAGTCGCTGATTTCCGCGCCGATGGTGTTCAGCTCGTCGGCGATCTCGTCGCGGCCGAGCGCCGTCAGCCTCTGCAGGCGCAGCTCGAGGATGGCGCGCGCCTGCTCCTCGGACAGGTTGTAGGTGCCGTCCTCGTTGATGCGGTGCCGCGGGTCGTCGATCAGCAGGATCAGCGATTCGACATCGGCGGCCGGCCAGCGCCGCTCCATCAGCTGCTCGCGCGCCGTCTGCGGGTCGGGCGCGTGGCGGATGAGGCGGATCACCTCGTCGATGTTCGCGACCGCGATGGCCAGGCCTACCAGCACGTGGGCGCGCTCACGCGCCTTCTTCAGCAGGTACTTGGTGCGCCGGCTGATGACTTCCTCGCGGAAGCTCACGAACGCGCGCAGCATGTCCAGCAGCGTCAGCACTTCCGGCTTGCCGCCGTTCAGTGCCACGACGTTCGCGCCGAACGAGGTCTGCAGCGGCGTGTAGCGGTAGAGCTGGTTGAGAATGACGTCGGCGTTGGCGTCGCGCTTCAGCTCGATGACGACGCGATAGCCCTGCCTGTCGCTCTCGTCGCGAATGTCGGAGATGCCTTCGATGCGCTTGTCGCGCACCAGCTCGGCCATCTTCTCGATCATCGACGCCTTGTTCACCTGATACGGGATCTCGGTGACGACGATCGCCTCGCGGTCGTTGCGGATGTCCTCGACATGCACGCGCCCGCGCATGACGATCGAGCCGCGACCGGTCGAATAGGCGTTGTAGATACCCGAGCGGCCGAGCACGATGCCGCCAGTCGGAAAATCGGGTCCGGGGATGATCTCCATCAGTTCCGGCAGCTCGATCGCCGGATTGTCGATCATCGCCACGCAGCCATTGACCACTTCGGTCAGGTTGTGCGGCGGAATGTTCGTGGCCATGCCCACGGCGATGCCGCCCGAGCCGTTGACCAGCAGGTTGGGAAAGCGCGCCGGCAGGACCTTCGGCTCGCTGCCCGAGCCGTCATAGGTGTCCTGCCAGTCGACGGTTTCCTTGTCGATGTCCTCCAGCAGCTCGTGCGCTACCTTGGTCAGCCGTGCTTCGGTGTATCTCATCGCCGCCGGTGGATCGCCGTCGATCGAGCCGAAATTGCCCTGCCCGTCGATGAGCCGCACGCGCAGCGACCATTCCTGCGCCATGCGCACCAACGCGTCGTAGATCGAGGCGTCGCCGTGCGGGTGATACTTACCCATCACGTCGGCGACGGGACGCGCCGATTTCACGTATTTGCGGTTCCAGTGGTAGCCGCTCTCGTGCGAGGCATAGAGAATGCGCCGATGCACCGGCTTCAGGCCGTCGCGCACGTCCGGGAGAGCGCGGCTCACGATCACGCTCATGGCGTAATCGAGGTAGGAGCGCTGCATCTCCTCGATGATCGAAATCGGCTCGATGCCTTCAGGCAGGTCCTGCGGCCCGCGCGGCGTGGTCTGGTCAGTCAATTGAGATCACGTTCATGCTTGGGGAATCATTTTTTCCTTATATAGGAAGCATGGCAGTAATTCCAAACCGCGAAGACCGATTTCCATAGCCTATTTGCCTTTGTTTTTCATATACTTAGGATGAGAGAGACGAAGCGACGCGGCATACCCGCCCCGTCGCGGGCGAAACCGGCCGGAAACCTGCCCCTAATCGGCGAATCACCCGGCTGGTCCAGCTTTCGGGCGAAACCCCGCACCACACGGCTTTCTGGCAAATTCCGCAGCAAGCAGGTAAGCATGGCGTACGCAAAGTCGGCGACGACACGTGAACTCAGGGGACGCCGATGCCGAGCTTCGATCTGCTTTTCAACGCTTTCGTGACTGTTCTTGTCACGATTGATCCGCCGGGTCTTGCACCCCTTTTCCTCGCGCTGACCGGCGGCATGAACCGTGGCGAGCGCATGCAGGTGGCAATGCGCGCGTCGATCATCGGCTTCGCCGTGCTGGCGCTGTTCGCGGTTGCGGGCGCGGCCATCCTGGCGGTCTTTGGCATCACCCTTCCCGCCTTCCGCGTGGCGGGCGGCCTGCTGCTGTTCTACATCGCCTTCGAGATGATTTTCGAGCGCAGGCAGGAGCGCAAGGAACGCAGCGCCGACACTGCGATCACCAAGGACCATATCCGCAACATCGCCGCTTTTCCGCTGGCCATACCGCTGATCGCGGGGCCGGGCGCGATCTCGGCCACGGTGCTTCTGTCGGGCTCGTTTCCAAGCGTGCTCGGCCACCTGATGCTGGTGGGCATCATCGCGGTCTGCATCGCCATAACGTGGCTGACCTTTGCCGCGGCCGAGCGGGTGGACGGCTTCCTGGGGGAGACCGGCCGGTCGATCCTGACGCGCCTTCTGGGCGTCATCCTGGCGGCCCTGGCGGTGCAATTCGTGGCGGACGGCATCAAGGCCTTGATGGCCGCCTGAAGAATGCCTGACACGCGAACCGGCGTCGAGATGCGCATAGCGCAAAGATAGATCGCTGGATCTGATTCAGGCCCTTGCTGCCCCACCGCTTTCGGCGGTTCTTTCGGGGCGAGCGACTTGTCTCGCCCGTCCCCCGGATGCCCCGCAACCGGAATAGGATGAGCTTTGAGGCCATCTACGATATGGGCTCCTCCACTGCGAAGCGGCGAAGGTGGCACGGATCGTCGGAGGGGGCGTTCGGCTGCTACAGATGCACGGGCGTTTCGGCCGCAAGGAGATCGGCCGAAACGCCCAGGCCCTGCCTTATTCGGCAGGCGCGGGCTGGGTTTCACCGGCTGCTTCGGTGATGTGGCCATTGATGCGCTGGGCCAGTTCGGGGTCCGTCTGCGCGGCCTGGATGATCATGTTGTATTCATCCACGGAGATGCCGTCGGCCTCGCTCACCGCCTCGACCATCTTCTCGCCGGCCTCCTGCTGCAGGCGCTGCTGGTCTTCCGGAGAGGCCCCTTCCATCTGGGGCTGGTAAGACTGCGTCACCTTCGTCACCTCGAGAAAGGCGACAGCGAAGGATTTCAGCTTGTCGTCATCCATTGCGGGCGCCGGCGCCGCCGCAGGCGCCTCCATCTGCGGGGCGGGAGCCGCATCGTCCTGCGCGTTGGCGACGCCCAGCGATGCACCCAAACCGATAGCCAGCGCGGAAAGGCCCGACAGCAAAGTCTTGTTGAAAGTCATGCTTACATATCCTCTTCTTGGTCCTTGCGGACGGAAAAGGCCCTCGCAAAGCCGACTCTCGCCGGAGTGCGAACACCAGCGCAGACGGAAGCGCCGGAAGCTGCCGAGACTATGGCGGGAATGCCGCAAATGCGTGCAACGGCAGTCACTTTGTCCAAACGGAAGTGACATTTCTTTACCCGCCAGCGTCGAAAGTGTCGCTGGGAGACACAACCGGAAGGAGGCATCGCAGCTGCTGCAACGCTGGATCATTTCAGGTTTTCGCTGGGTCGCCCCCTTCATTGCTTCGCAGGGAGAAACCGGGGTCGCGCACGGCCGCAACGCTGGATTCCCGTACAAGGGGGGTCCGAAGGACGGGCGAGACAAGCGGCTCGCCCTCAAAGATCACGCGAAGCGTGGTGAAGCGACCATCTGGCGCGTCAAGCAATATTGAGGGCTGCGCGGGTTTCGCGTGCCTTTGCGTTGAGACGAACGAGGAGTTTTCTGGCGAGGGCGACGCGCACGGCCATCTTCGGCTTGCCCCGATCGAGCAGGCGCTGCCTGAAGTCGGCGAGGCTTGGGTCGAACTTGCGGGCGACGTCGGCGACGAGGAAGAGGATGGAGCGCACGCTTGCCCTGCCGCCGCGGATCGTCCGACTTCCACATCAGTGCGGCCGGAAACGCCAGGCGGCAGCCGTCAGAATGCCCGCGGCTCCGGCATCTCGCCTGCCTGCGCGCCGTCGCGCATGACCGGAAGCAGCAGGCGCAATGCATGCGGGCCGTCGAAATCGACGTCGCTGGGATACTCTTCCCTGTGGTGAAATTGGGAGATGTCGCGCCGATAGCCGCTGCCGACGAGCCACTCGATCATCCGGCCGTAATGTGCGGGCACGTCGCCGTCCTGCGGCCCGTGCCACGAACTTGCAACCGTCATGGCGGGCAGATCGAGAAACGCGAAACCGGCAGGCATTGCCTCCCCCGCCTCGACCGCCACTCCGACGAAATAGTCGAACCCGTCCGGGCGGTCGTTTCGGGAGAGCCCTACTATCGGGCTCTTCCACATGCTGGTGCGCTGGTCGGAAAAATGCTGGACGCTGCGGATGACCTGGCGAACGTCGCCGGCAGCCGCCTCGTCGAAAGTCCCCCGCCACCACAGCCCGCCAAGCAGTTGTGGCGGGCGCTCCGAGATCGAAACCGCATGGGAACCGGAACCGCTACCGCATAGCTGACACATCGGCGACCCGCCTCAGCCTGTTGCGGGATCGCGTAGCGCGCTTGTCGATGAGCACGGACGATCCGACACCCGCCTGTGCCGACGCTCAGAACGGGATTTCGTCGTCGAGGTCGCGCGAATAGCCACCACCGCCACCGCCGCTGCTGCCGCGCCCCTGGTCGCCGGGGCCAGACTGGCCGAAATCGGAATTGCGGCCGCCACCGCTCTGATAGTTGCCGCTGCCGCCGCGATCGTAGCCGACCTGACCGCCGCCGCCCTCGCCGCGGCCATCGAGCATCTGCAGCTCACCGCGGAACTTCTGCAGCACCACCTCGGTGGTGTAGCGTTCCTGGCCCTGCTGGTCCTGCCACTTGCGGGTCTGGAGCTGGCCCTCGAGGTAAACCTTTGCGCCCTTCTTCAGGTACTGTTCGGCGACCTTGGCGAGGTTGTCGTTGAAGATGACGACATTGTGCCACTCGGTCTTTTCGCGGCGCTCGCCGGACTGTTTGTCGCGCCAGCTTTCCGAGGTCGCGATGCGCAGGTTTACGACCGGATCGCCCGAGTTGAGCCTGCGGATTTCAGGGTCTGCGCCCAGATTACCCACCAGAATGACTTTGTTGACGCTACCCGCCATGACGCTCTCCTGCGCTCGTCCTAAACCTGAAATGAAAGTCGCGGCACATTATCCGAACGCCTGCCGCGATGCGCTAGCGCGCCCGTGCAAACGGCCCTCGTGTCCACAGCTTTCATGTTCCTTCTTTGTTCCAGTACACCGTAATGGCGCAAGAGGCAATCTCCTGCCTTCGAAAGGGAAATCCCGACACGTCCCAAAGCGGAATCCGTCTTCGGGCGACGCGGCTCCGGCCTGATCGAGCGCTCGGGCCTGCTCAAGCGAAAGCCCCGCCACTCGCTGAGGATGTGGACGGGGCTATTGAGAGCTTCTGCCCTGTTGCCGGGGGTAGATAACCGGCACTTTTCTCGGATGCGTCGCGGGTCGTCGCCCGATGATCCGACCGGTGGTCTCTGATTTTAGGTTGATCGGTGACAAACCCGCGTCGCAGCGCTTCGCGCGTACGATCAAGTCGTTACGTCACCGTGGCTCCATGCAGTGATGGAGCCTGCAGGGACTGTCAGGTGGGGTCATACCTCGCTCCCTTCACGGTTTCTCTGACGCAGACGTACTCAAGCCTTGCCGTGTTTCCGACGCCGCGTGGACATCCCAGGACGACCGCCATGGCGAGCTTCATCTGACAGGGAAAGGATGGACCCAACCCTCCCCAGCGTCAACCGCGCAAGCCCGTCCGCAACAATTCGTGATGCCCGGCGCTCCTGCCGCCAACGGCTTACAGATGGCAACGACCCTACTGCCAGCGGAGTGTCAGGAGCCGTTCGCCCTCTGTTCTTTTCACTTGCCGTGACCTCGAAAAAGCGTGAAAAGCCGTATCTGGCTTTCAGGGCGCTGCCCGGCCTCGACGGACGGCACTACCAACACCATATCCAGCGTGGCCGGCATTCGCCGGCCGTTCTGATGTAAGGCGGCACACGGGTCATGGCGGACCAGAAATTTATCTCCATTCGCGGCGCGCGCGAGCACAATCTCAAGAATGTCGATCTCGACCTGCCGCGTGACAGGCTGATCGTGATGACCGGCCTGTCGGGCTCCGGCAAATCGTCACTCGCCTTCGACACGATCTATGCCGAGGGCCAGCGGCGCTATGTCGAGAGCCTGTCGGCCTACGCTCGCCAGTTTCTGGAGATGATGCAGAAGCCGGACGTCGATCAGATCGACGGCCTGTCGCCGGCCATCTCCATCGAGCAGAAGACCACCTCCAAGAACCCGCGCTCGACCGTCGGCACCGTCACCGAGATTTACGACTACATGCGCCTGCTGTTCGCGCGCGTGGGCATTCCCTATTCGCCGGCAACTGGCCTGCCCATCGAGAGCCAGACGGTCAGCCAGATGGTCGATCGCGTGCTGGCGCTCGACGAAGGCACGCGCCTCTACATCACCGCCCCCATCGTGCGCGGCCGCAAGGGCGAGTACCGCAAGGAACTGGCCGAGCTGCAGAAGAAGGGCTTCCAGCGCGTCAAGATCGACGGCGTGTTCTACGAGATCGGCGAAGTCCCCGCGCTCGACAAGAAGTACAAGCACGACATCGATGTCGTCGTGGACCGCATCGTGGTGCGCCCCGACCTTGCGGCGCGCCTGGCCGACTCGATCGAGACCGCGCTCAAGCTTGCCGAAGGCATTGCCGTGGCCGAGTTCGCCGACAAGCCGCTCGACGCCAGCCAGACCGGCGAGGACGCCGTCAACAAGTCGAAGAACGAAACCCACGAGCGCATTCTTTTCTCCGAAAAGTTCGCCTGCCCCGTATCGGGCTTCACGATCCCCGAGATCGAGCCGCGGCTGTTCTCGTTCAACAATCCCTTCGGCGCCTGCCCCACCTGTGACGGGCTGGGCACGCAGCGCGCGATCGATCCCGACCTCGTCGTGCCTGAGGACCACGTCTCGCTGCGCGAGGGCGCGGTTGCGCCATGGGCGAAATCGACCTCGCCCTATTACCTCCAGACGCTGGAAGCGCTCGGCAAGGCCTACGGCTTCAAGGTCGGCGACCGCTGGCGCGATCTTCCCGACGAGGGCAAGAATGCCATCCTGCGCGGCACCGGCAGCGACAGGATCGAGTTCAGCTACGATGACGGCCTGCGCGCCTACAAGACCACCAAGACCTTCGAGGGCGTGATCCCCAACCTCGAGCGACGCTGGAAGGAGACCGAATCCGCCTGGATGCGCGAGGAGATCGAGCGCTTCATGTCGGCCACCCCCTGCCCCGCCTGCTCGGGCTACCGCCTCAAGCCCGAGGCCCTGGCGGTCAAGATCGGCGGCATGCACATCGGCGAGGTCACGGCCATGTCGATCCGCAAGGCGGATGCGTGGTTCACCGAGCTCCCCGCCCAGATGAACGACAAGCAGAACGAGATCGCTGTTCGCATCCTCAAGGAAATCCGCGAGCGCCTGCGCTTCCTCAACGATGTCGGTCTCGATTATCTGACGCTGTCGCGCAGGTCGGGCACGCTGTCGGGCGGCGAGAGCCAGCGCATCCGGCTCGCCTCGCAGATCGGCTCGGGCCTCACCGGCGTGCTCTACGTGCTCGACGAGCCCTCCATCGGCTTGCACCAGCGCGACAATGCCCGCCTGCTCGACACGCTCAAGCACCTGCGCGACCTCGGCAACACGGTCATCGTGGTCGAGCATGACGAGGACGCCGTGCTGACCGCCGACTACGTGGTCGACATCGGCCCCGCCGCCGGCATCCATGGCGGCAACGTCGTGGCGCGCGGCACGCCGGCCGAGATCATGGCCAACCCCAATTCGATGACCGGCCAGTATCTGTCGGGCGCGATGGGCATCCCGGTGCCGGCCGAGCGCCGCAAGGGCAAGAAGGGCAAGCGCATCAAGGTCGTCGGCGCGCGCGGCAACAATCTGAAGAACGTCACCGCCGAGATCCCGCTGGGCACGTTTGCCTGCGTCACCGGCGTTTCGGGCGGCGGGAAGTCCACCTTCCTCATCGAGACGCTGTTCAAGTCCGCCTCGCGCCGCATCATGGGCTCGCGCGAGCACCCGGCCGACCATGACAGGATCGAGGGGCTGGAGTTCCTCGACAAGGTCATCGACATCGACCAGTCGCCCATCGGCCGCACGCCGCGCTCCAACCCGGCCACCTACACCGGCGCGTTCACGCCCATCCGCGACTGGTTCGCGGGCCTTCCCGAGGCCAAGGCGCGCGGCTACCAGCCGGGCCGGTTCTCGTTCAACATCAAGGGCGGCCGCTGCGAGGCGTGCCAGGGCGACGGCGTCATCAAGATCGAGATGCACTTCCTGCCCGACGTGTACGTCACCTGCGACGTATGCCACGGCAAGCGCTACAACCGCGAGACGCTGGAGGTGCTGTTCAAGGGCAAGTCCATCGCCGACGTGCTCGACATGACGGTGGAGGAAGGCGTCGACTTCTTCGCCGCGGTGCCGGGCGTGCGCGACAAGCTGGCCACCCTGGCCAAGGTCGGCCTCGGCTATATCCATATCGGCCAGCAGGCGACCACGCTCTCGGGCGGCGAGGCCCAGCGCATCAAGCTGGCCAAGGAGCTGTCGCGCAAGGCAACCGGCAAGACGCTCTATATCCTAGACGAGCCGACGACGGGCCTGCACTTCCACGATGTCGCCAAGCTGCTCGAACTGCTTCAGGAGCTCGTCGACCAGGGCAACACGGTCGTCGTCATCGAGCACAATCTCGAAGTCATCAAGACGGCCGACTGGCTGCTGGACCTCGGCCCCGACGGCGGCGACGGCGGCGGCGAACTGGTCGCCAGCGGAACGCCCGAAGACATCGTAGCCGAACCCCGCAGCTACACCGGCCAGTTCCTCAAGGAACTGCTGGAGCGCCGGCCGGGCGGGAAAAGGGAAGCGGCGGAATAGTTGAGGGCTTGGGGTGGCGTTCTGAATGGAGCCGAATGCTGACCGGCAACGTTGAAGATTCGACGGCCGAATGGCTGCCATTCAATCGACGAACCGCCAAAGTCAGCTTCCGACCCCAAACAAGTCGTTCACGCCGGACTAAGGAACACCCGAAACCTGCCGCTCATTCAGAATTTGAATTTCGGCTAGAGCGGGGCCGACCCCGGATTGTCAACTTGTAGGGTGCCTCCGGTAGAAAGCCGGCGTTCGGCCAGCGCCACCATTGCAACGGGAGGAACGCACTAGCCTAATTCGTATGCAACGTGGTCTCCTCCATGAGACGCTTGGCGAGGGTATCGCCGTAGCTTATGAGGCTTATCGAGAGGCCCAGCATGCCGAGTAGGACAGTGAAGGACACCCCCCGACCTACCCAGAAGATAGTCATCATTTTTACCTTCTGACCTTTCCCAATCTGCTCCTTGAGTTTGGCGACGAAAAACGATGTCCAGCCTTTTCCCATTGCATCCGCGACAAACCACCCTAGCCGTATGAGCAGGAACCCCAGCAAAAGCAGGGTGCAGAGCAATACGGCGTATGTGATACCGCTAACATTCTCCATTTGAGCCGAGACAAAGGTGGCCAGAAGCACGAGAAAAGCCAGTCTCGTCAGCATTCCCACCACATCGGAGAGATGCTTTGCTCGTTCAAATGCTCGGAGGTAACTCTCGTCCATCGCTGCAAAATTCCCCCATTCTCTCGCATGGCCATGCCCCAGCCGGTATCAGGTGGTGTTTAGGCACTTGTCGCCGGGCATAATCTTGCTCAATCTGTTGCCGATCCAGAGGTTGAGGGCATTGTGACACAAAAGCCAGCAACTAAACAAACCGAACCGGCCGGACCAACACCGACTTGCCGCGTGTGCAGGAGTCCAATCAATCACGGATCGAAAAAATGCTTGGCATGTGGCTCTCGGCAGGACTGGCTTCGTTTTTTGGATGTTGGCAACACCTCTCTGAGCCTCTTGATTGCTGCAATCTCTGTGATCGCGTTAAGTGCTGACAATTTTATCCGGGTGGCCGGTTGGTTTCAGGACAGCGAGAGCGCGGATTTTACAGCGAGAATTAGTTCCGCCCAGCCAAAGCAATTAACATTGACGATCGACAATGATGGGCCAGGCTCGATCGTTTTTGGAGGATCGGTCTCGTGTGATGTTTATCAGACGAAGACGGAAATAGAGCTTTGGGTGCCATCGGAATCACACCCGGGCACCTACTTCCTTTCACGCTATCCGCGCCCCGAAGAAGTGGTCGCGAGAACTGTTTTCTTTTATGGCGACGCAACCAACGCCGAGATCATCACACCGGGAACATTCAAGCAGATAACGCTCCCATTCAGGGATATATCACCTCAACACTTCACCCCGAATCTAGTAGCGGGGCGGCCTGAGGTCAAAAGCCATTGCACAATGTTGTATGATCTTGAAAACGGTCAGGACGGAATCTTCTTCGACTTCATTCGCGACATTGAAGTCAGCTTCTTTGCCCTTGATCAGGCTGACGTTATGGCGGCGTTTGCCGAAAGAGAGGCGAGGATCAAACAACAGGAAAAGACGCCCTGACTCGCGCCGGCAGCTTTGCCAGTCTGCCCCGCCCCATATCTGATTGGGCGCGAACTCGGACCACCGGGAGACGTGTAGTTCATCCGGACGGATTCTATGCTGCCTCAAACAAAAGCTGAGTAAACGAAGGAGGCGGCTACGGAGGCAGCTACGCCAATGACAAATCCGATTACTCGTTCCGCCCAAATCGAAGCGCGGGTCGGGACGCGGAAGACGTCTTGAACTGTCGAGGCGCTGATTTCGGTAAGTGCCCGCAATTCGCTTAGCTTCGCGTCTAGCTGCCCCTTTTCCTCCTCCCGCTGAACAAGTGTTCTGCGTAGTTCGGCAAGCGCCGCCTGATTCCGCTGAGCCTCCCCTTTCAACTCGTCGATGGCTTCTAACGCTTCGCTCAAGTTGGCGCGCGCGGCCTCAATCTTCAGAATTCGATCGTCGAGAGATGACTTCGTCGACTTCAGTAAGCCAGTTTTCTCTAAGGTTTCCCGGCCTCCCGGAATTAGCATGTCGGCCACGATGGCGGCCACCGCGGAGAATACTTGGCGTGCGAAAACTACGTTCAGCGTGTCCATTCCACCCCCCTTTGGCCAGCACTCTATACCTTAAGCTCATCCCGTGAACCCGCCATGAGAGCAACCGAGAACAGTCGCTGGTACCGGTATCCGTACGACGTATCGCTCGGCGGCTGGGCAAGGCCGACCTGATCGAAGACTTTGTAGTGGCATTGCGGAAGGCTGACCGATACGCCTGAAACCGATCGTTACATTTCGGTTGTGGTTATCACACGGCGTGCCGCTGGACCCCAAAAATGGCGTCGGTTCTTGGAGCCGGCTTGCGGCCCGTCGAACGACAGAATGGGGCGCGCATTACTGTCAAAGTGGGGCGGCCATCTGTATGGCCGCTTTTCCGACTACACCATCCAAAAGCCGTCAGGCAGGAATCCACCCCTTTGCGGTCGCCGGGCGCATGCCGAGAAACCAGATCCAGTCCTCACACAGCACAAGGACGAAAGAGGCTTACGCCTCGGCGATCATCGCTATCGAGACTTTCATGTCTGCAATGCGGACCGGCATCTTCGCCCCTTGCCTGGCAGGCAGGTTGTCAGGAAACCACTTGAGCCATTCCTCGTTGGCGCCGGCGAAGTCGCCCTCATCGGCGACGATAAGTGTTGCACTTGCCGCCTTTTCCAGGCTGCTGCCCGCAGCAACAAGAATAGCGGAAATGTTTCGAAGGCATTGTGCGACCTGAACCTGCACCGGACCCTTCACGAGTTGCCCTGTTGCCGGATCGATCGGCGCGGTCCCGGATACGAAAATCAGCCCCGCGGCCTTTACAGCCTGACTGTAGGAGGGCGGCGTTGCCGGAGCAGCTTCCGTGGCGATGATAGTGCGCGGCATGGGTTTGCCCCAGGATGCGAGCCAGATCGAACAACGCTCGGCCAATGAGCGGAGAAGTCAAGAAAAATGCGACCTCCACACCCCCTCTCCTCTGATTTCACGGGGAGAGGGTGCGAGTGAGGGGCAAGCTCCCCCGCGAAAGGCTACCATCCCCTATCCACCCCCTTCCATCCCTGCCCCACAATCGCGCCGCCCTGACGGGAAGGAGGACGCGATGGACTGGAATGCTGCGATCGAGCATCACCGAGAGGCGCTGAAGCGCGTGCTGGCCATGCTCACCGCCATGGCCGGCTTGGCCAACGGGCTTGCGGCAGGCAGCGCAGAGTCAGGACCATCGCAGGCCGCCGATGGCCTGTCGCCGACTGCCAACCGCCCCACCCTCCCGCGTCACCTCCATCGGGCCGTGCTGCGCCTGCTGCGGCCGGCCGAGGCAGCGGCGCGGCGGCTGGTGGCCGTCGCCGCGCGCGGGCTGGTCGTGACGCCGCAGGCCAGCGCGCGGGAAGGCGCGACGCCCCCTCCGGCGCTTCGCGCCACTTCCCAAGTAAAAAGGGGACGATCTCGCCCGCCGGCCGGGCGCTACATCGGATCATGCCCTGCGACCCCGCATGTGCCCGCCCTGCCCCTGTTCGATCCGCTGCCCCGCTGGCGCGCGCGGCGCAAGGTGACGGCGAGCAGCGTGCCGCGCATCTCCGTGCCCGGCCTCGCCGCACCCTTTGCCATTCCGGCCCCGCCCTCGCCCTTCGACCCGCTCGATGCGACGCGCCTTGCCCTGCGGTTCGCGGCACTCGCGCGCACGCTGGAGGACCTGCCGCTAGCCGCCCGGCGCTTTGCGCTCTGGCGCGCCCGCCTCGCCGCGCGCAGCCAGCCGCGCAGCGGGGCCGATGCCGCAGGCAGGCCGGCGAACACCCCCATCCGCGCGCGCCGCATCTGGCCGTTCCGCCCCGGCCGTCCACCCGGCCAGCGCGCCGCGCGTGCCTCCGCGCGCTCCCATCCGGTTCACGCCGTTCTCGATGAGGTACACGGCCTCGCTCTGTGGGCGCTTGAGCCGACCGACACCTCATGACCGCCCAGCGGTTTTGGGCGTACGATGCAATCCTCAATGGCCAGGGCGGGCTTGCCGCAGCGTGGCGACGATGCCTGCTGGCTGGAAGCCATGGCGAGGGGCAGACCTGTCAGGAGGCAGCAGGGATCGGGTGGACAAAGCCGGCGGCCAGACGCATTTTCCCGGAGAAACGAGGAACGATGCGATGCAATCGGGAAAAGACGGCCTCGGCCGGATTCGAACAGGCATGGGCGGCTGGACGTTCGAGCCGTGGGAAGGCACCTTCTACCCCGACAGGCTCGCCAAGGCCAAGCAGCTCCACTATGCCGCCGGCCAGGTCAGGACCATCGAGGTCAACGGCACCTACTATTCGACCTTCAAGCCGCCGACGTTCGCGAAGTGGGCCGCCGACGCACCCGACGGTTTCGTCTTCTCGCTCAAGGCGATCCGCTTTTCCACCAACCGCAAGGTGCTGGCCGAGGCGGGCGAATCCGTCCAGCGCTTCCTTGGTTCCGGCGTGTCGGAGCTGGGCGAAAAGCTCGGCCCCATCGTCTGGCAGTTCGCGCCGACGAAGAAATTCGACCCGCAGGATTTCGAAGGCTTCCTCAAGCTGCTGCCCGCGAAGCAGGACGGCGTGCCGCTTCGCCACGCGCTGGAGGTGCGGCACGATTCGTTCATCGTGCCGGAGTTCGTCGCCCTGGCGCGCAAATACGGCGCAGCCATCGTCTACGCCCACCATGAAAAATATCCCGAAATGGCGGACGTGACCGGCGATTTCGTCTATGCGCGGCTGCAGCGCGGCAGCGACGACAACGAGAACTGCTACACCGAAAATGAGCTCGACGGCTGGGCGCAGCGCGTGAAGCTGTGGGCCGAGGGCGGCCAGCCGGACGACCTGCCCTATGCCGATCCGGGAACCAAGGCGGACGGGAAGGCGCGCGACGTGTTCGCCTACTTCATCACCGAGGGCAAGGTGCGCGCGCCCTTCGGCGCCATGGCCCTACAGCGCAGGGTCGATGGCTAGGATTTCGCGCAGCACCTGAGGCATCAGGCCGGGCAGATCCTCCGCGATCAGCCCCGGCCCGAAGCGCCTCGCCGCCTCCGCATGCATCCATACGGCCGCGCACGCGGCGTCGAACGGGGGCATCTTCTGCGCGGCCAGCCCCGCCACGATCCCCGCCAGCACGTCGCCCGACCCGGCCGTCGCCAGCCACGGCGTCCCGTTGAAATTGATGGCGGCCCTGCCATCGGCACTGGCGATCACGGTGTCCGGCCCCTTGAAGATGACGACGGCGCCGGATCGGGCGGCAGCCCCCCGCGCCTTCTCAAGCTTCGACAGCCCGTCATCCGCCGCCAGATCCGGGAACAGCCTCGCGAACTCGCCTTCGTGCGGCGTGAGGATAAGATCGAGCGGTGAGCTTTTCGCGGCCTCGAAAAGAGCTTCCGGCCTGTCGCGGAAGCTGGTGATGCCGTCGGCATCGAGCACCACCACACCGCCGGCTGAGGCCTTGAGCACCGCCAGCGCCCACTCCCTGACTGGCCTGTCGAGCCCGAAGCCTGGGCCAAGCACGAACGCGTCGGGCGAACGCACAGCCAGCGCATCGCGAACAGCATCCGGATCGTCGACCCTGCGCAGCATGATCGACGTCAGATGCGCGGCATTGACCGCAAGCGCGTTGCCGGGCGAGTACACCGTTACGGCCCCTGCCCCGGAACGCGCCGCAGCCAGCGCCGACAGCCTCGCCGCACCGGTCGAACCCGGCCCGCCTGAAAAGACGGCGACGTGTCCGCGCGAATATTTATACTGCTGACGGGTTGGCCGTGGATATGTGGCCAGCCAGAGCGCGGGAAGATTGACGAGTGTGCGCGGCGCTATCTGCTCCAGCACCGTCTCCGGCAGACCGATATCCGCGACGACGATCTCGCCGCACGACGCGCGCCCCGGCTCCAGGAGGTGGCCGGGCTTGAGGCGGAAGAAGGTGACGGTCAGCATCGCCTCGAAGGCTTCTCCAACCGCGCGACCGCTATCGCCGGAAATACCTGACGGCAGGTCCACGGCCACAACCCGGGCGCAAGCGTTGCGGCACGCCGCAGCCACACGCGCCGCCTCGCGGTCCAGCGGCCGCGTGAGGCCGGCCCCGTACAGCGCGTCGATGACGAGCGAGCCCGCATCCGGCTCGAACGCCGATAGCGGCCCGGCCTCCAAAGGGCAGTCCCGTGCGGCGAGCGCGGCGTCGGTTCCCTCGCGTGGAGGCCCCTCGGCAATTACCCGTACCGCGCATCCGGCCTCGCGCAGCAGGCGTGCGACGACATACCCGTCGCCGCCATTATTGCCGGGGCCGCAGAGGACGTTGATGTGTTTTTCACCGGAGAAGCGACGCAGGACCTCCGCCGCGACGGCGGCACCGGCATTGCGCATCAGCGCGTACCCGTCGAAGGGACCGTGGGAGATCGCGATCCGGTCTGCCTCGCCCATCTCCGCCGGGCTCAGCAATTCGATCGGAATGCGGGCCTTCATCCCTTCGCCTGAAATGCCGATGCTTATTCCGTATGCAGATTGCATAATTTTTCACCAGCCTTCACTATGGCAGTCGCGTGCCGTCTGGAGCCCTGCGGCGCAAACCGGCAAGGCCATGTCGCCAACCACCGCGTTGCGCTGCGTCACTTCCGGCTTTGCCACGACAACGCCCCGCAACCGGCATCTGGCACGCTTCCTGCTTTCTTTTTGCGGAAGCGGGACCATTCGATCCGTCTTTACCCTACCGGAGGCCACCACCGCATGAAAAAGATCGAGGCGATCATAAAGCCGTTCAAGCTCGACGAGGTGAAGGAAGCCCTTCAGGAAGTCGGCCTTCAGGGCATCACAGTTACCGAGGCGAAGGGCTTCGGGCGCCAGAAGGGCCACACCGAGCTTTATCGCGGCGCCGAATACGTCGTCGATTTTCTGCCCAAGGTGAAGATCGAGGTCGTGCTTGCCGACGACAATGTGGAAGCTGCCATCGAGGCGATCCGCAAGGCTGCGCAGACCGGTCGCATTGGCGACGGCAAGATCTTCGTCTCCAATGTCGAGGAAGTCGTGCGCATCCGCACCGGCGAAACGGGCGTAGACGCCATCTGATCCGGCGGGCTTTCGCCTCAACCACCAAACTATTTGCACCATCATCACAGGGAAACAGGAAATGACGACAGCAAGCGACATCATGAAGCAGATCAAGGACAACGACGTTAAGTTCGTCGATCTGCGCTTCACGGACCCGAAGGGCAAGCTCCAGCACGTGACGATGGACGTCGTGGCGGTCGATGAGGACATGTTCGCCGACGGCGTGATGTTCGACGGCTCGTCGATCGCAGGCTGGAAGGCCATCAACGAATCCGACATGGTGCTGATGCCCGACACCGAAACGGCCCACATGGACCCGTTCTTCGCGCAGTCCACCATGGTCGTCGTCTGCGACATCCTCGACCCGATCTCCGGCGAAGCCTACAACCGCGACCCGCGCGGCACCGCCAAGAAGGCCGAAGCCTACATGAAGGCAGAAGGCATCGGCGACACCATCTTCGTAGGCCCCGAGGCCGAGTTCTTCGTCTTCGACGACGTCAAGTATAAGGCCGACCCGTATAACACCGGCTTCAAGCTGGATTCGTCGGAGCTGCCGTCCAACGACGACACCGACTACGAGACGGGCAACCTCGGACACCGCCCCCGCGTCAAGGGCGGCTATTTCCCGGTCCCGCCGATCGACTCGTGCCAGGACATGCGCTCGGAGATGCTGACGGTACTCTCGGAAATGGGCGTCGTCGTCGAGAAGCACCACCACGAGGTGGCTTCCGCGCAGCACGAGCTCGGCGTCAAGTTCGACGCGCTGGTTCGCAACGCGGACAAGATGCAGATCTACAAGTACGTCGTGCATCAGGTGGCAAACGCGTACGGCAAGACGGCGACTTTCATGCCGAAGCCGGTGTTCGGCGACAACGGCTCGGGCATGCACGTCCACATGTCGATCTGGAAGGACGGCAAGCCGACCTTCGCGGGCAACGAGTATGCCGGCCTGTCCGAAACCTGCCTCTACTTCATCGGCGGCGTCATCAAGCACGCCAAGGCGATCAACGCATTCACCAACCCGCTGACCAACTCCTACAAGCGTCTGGTTCCGGGCTATGAAGCGCCTGTGCTGCTGGCCTATTCGGCGCGCAACCGTTCCGCCTCCTGCCGCATTCCGTTCGGCTCCAACCCGAAGGCCAAGCGCGTCGAGGTCCGCTTCCCCGATCCCGGCGCGAACCCGTACCTCGGTTTTGCAGCGCTGCTGATGGCTGGCCTCGACGGCATCAAGAACAAGATCCACCCCGGCCAGCCGATGGACAAGGATCTCTACGACCTGCCGGCAAAGGAACTCAAGAAGATCCCGACCGTCTGCGGCTCGCTGCGCGAAGCTCTTCAGTCGCTCGACAAGGATCGCGGCTTCCTGAAGGCCGGCGGCGTGTTCGATGACGACCAGATCGACGCCTACATCGAGCTGAAGATGGCCGAGGTGATGCGCTTCGAGATGACCCCGCACCCGGTCGAGTTCGACATGTACTACTCGGTCTGATCCTTCGGATCGGATTGTCGTAAAGGAAAAGGCCGGAGCGGAAACGCTCCGGCCTTCTTCATTTCGATGCTGGGGTTTTCAAGCCTGCTGTCGGCCCAGCATGTCGTCGAGCAGCGCACGCGTATCGACCGTGTCGATGAAATCCGAATGGAAGCGCAGCAGGTTCATGCGCAGATTGTTGAAGATGTAGTCGTAGTCGTTGGTGACCACGCTTTCGTGGATGGGCAGCGCGTCGAATACCACCTTCGCCAGCGGGTCGGGTATCAAGCGCACCGGTCGTGGAGCGTCCGCCTGCGTGGCCTGCAACCGCTCGGCCACCAGCTCTGCCGCCCTGTCCCAGAAGTCCGGCTCCATGGCCGCGGGCACCGGGTGGCGAGCAAAAACGCCCTTTGCAGCCGCCGTCAGAACGCCGGGCAGTTGGCGCTGGCGCAGGCCAGCGGGCTCGCGCAGCACCCCTTCGATCATCTCCACGATCATCGCGACCGACGGGGGGAACGCCTTCCAGTTGGCCTTGCCCAGTTCGGTGATGAACTCCTCTTCCATGAAGAGCTTTTGCCAGTAAACACCGGCGCGCACGCGGCAAAACTCCACCACGCACTTCTGGCACAGGAAGGCGGCGCGGCTGTCGATGAAATCGGCCAGAGCCTCGACCGAGTCGATCCTGTCGCGCCTGCCGAAGAGGTTCGTGCCCAGTTTGTCCAGAAGACCCATCGTTTCTTGTTCCCGCACCTTGTTTGCGCGAAGCCTATCCGCCCCCGCCAGCGCACGCCAGCGCCTTCTGCACAGCTTCCGCAACGGCTGATCCTAAAGTCGAATGAACAACCCGCCCGCCAAGTGGTACTGAATCGCCAACATTGCGGGCTCTCTGAGTCCGGGACTCCGGCTCGCGATGTGCCGTGAATGGTTTCCCGGGAGGGCGTGACCTGCCGCGGCTCCGCAACAGCATCCGGTTTTCCAGGAGGGACGGCCGGATCGCGCAAGAGGAGGAGGGTAGCGCGCTATGAGCACATCTAACCGCGCAAAGCATTGGGAAAAGACCAGAGGCCTCATGTTCGTCATGCTGGGTCTGTGGGTTTTCTTCGGATTCGTCATCCACATGTTCGTCAACGTACTGAACAACATCGTCATTCTCGGCTTCCCGCTCGGCTTCTACATGGCCGCGCAGGGTTCGCTGATCGCCTTCGTCATCATGCTGTTCGTCTTCGCAAGGAAGCAGAACGCGATCGACGAAGAGTATGGCGTTGCCGAAGACTGATCGGGGGAGATCGAAACAATGGCAAACGTACAGGGCGGTGACAGCTTTACCGCCAATCTCAACAAGGTGTACGGCATGTACACCGGGGGCTTCATAGCCTTCATCATCCTGATGGCGATCCTGAGCGCCATGGGCGTCCCGAACGTCATCATCGGCTACATGTTCGTGGGCTTCACGATCCTCATCTACGCGGTGATCGGCATCATGAGCCGCACCATGCAGGTGGGCGAATACTATGTGGCCGGCCGGCGCGTTCCGGCCATCTACAACGGCATGGCGACGGGTGCGGACTGGATGTCCGGTGCTTCCTTCGTCGGCATGGCCGGCACGCTTTACCTGCTCGGCTACAACGGCCTCGCCTTCGTTCTGGGCTGGACCGGCGGTTACGTGCTGGTGGCGATCCTGGTCGCGCCGTTCCTGCGCAAGTTCGGCGCCTACACGGTTCCCGACTTCCTGTCTGCACGCTACGGCGGCAACATCGCCCGCTTCGCGGGCATCGTCGTGCTGTTCTCGTGCTCGTTCACCTACGTTGTCGCGCAGATCTTCGCGACCGGCATCATCTCGGCCCGCTTCCTCGGCCTCGACTTCACGGTCGCTGTCTATGTGGGTCTCGCCGGCATCCTGGTCTGCTCCATGCTTGGCGGCATGCGCGCGGTCACCTGGACGCAGGTCGCCCAGTACATCGTGCTCATCATCGCGTACCTGATCCCGGCTATCTGGATGTCCACGGTCATGACGGGCGTTCCGATTCCGCAGCTCATGTACGGCCAGGCGCTGCAGGGCATCATCTCGCTGGAACAGGCACAGGGCATTGTAGTCGGACACACCTCGACCTTCGTTTCCGGCGGCTACGATGCGCTGAACTACTTCCTGCTCATCCTCTGCCTGATGGTCGGCACGGCATCGCTGCCGCACATCCTGATGCGCTACTTCACCACGCCTTCCGTGCGTGAGGCCCGCGCTTCGGTGGCATGGTCGCTGCTGTTCATCTTCATCCTCTACTTCACGGCGCCTGCCTACGCGGCATTCGCCAAGTGGACGATGCTGGAGCTGGTGCAGAGTGGCCTTACGCCGGACAACATCGCCGACAAGGCGGCGTGGATGATGAACTGGGCGCAAGCCGACGGTGCTCTCGTGCGCATCTGCGGTGCAGCCGCAGTCAGCGCGGAAGCCATCGCTTCGGCCTGTTCGGCACAGGGCATCGAGAACATCGGCTTTGCCAACATCGCGCTCAACGCCGACATGATCGTTCTGGCGACTCCGGAAATGGCCGGCATGCCTTACGTCATCTCGGGGATGGTCGCGGCCGGTGGTCTCGCTGCGGCTCTTTCGACCGCAGACGGCCTCCTGCTGGCCATCGCCAACGCGCTCAGCCACGACATCTACTACAAGATGATCGATCCGAACGCACCGACGTCCCGTCGTCTGATCGTGTCGCGCGTGCTGCTGGTCGTGGTGGCCATTGCCGCAGCCTACGTGGCATCGACAAGACCGGCGGACATCCTCGCGATGGTCTCCTGGGCGTTCTCGCTTGCCGCCGCGGGCCTGTTCCCGGCGCTGGTGCTGGGCGTGTGGTGGAAGCGTACGAACGGACCCGGCGCGGTAGCAGGTATCGTTGCCGGCTTCGGCATCTGCCTCTACTACCTGCTGGGCACCCGTTACGGCGCTGTCGGTTTCCACGAGACGTGGGGCTGGCTCGGCACCGCGACCGTCGAGCAGGTAGCCCGCTTCGACGAGCTCAAGGCTGCGTGGACCGCCGCTACCGGTGAGGCGAAGGAGGCCGCATGGGTTGCACTCGACGCTCACGCCCAGACGATCGCAAGCTGGTGGGGTGTCAAGAACCTGTCGGCTGCAGCCTTCGGTCTGCCGGTGGGCTTCGGTGTGATGATCCTGGTCTCACTGCTAACCAAGGCTCCTTCGAAGGAAATGCAGGACTTCATCGACGAGCTGCGCGTACCGGGCGGCAAGACGATGATGGAAGAAAAGACGACCTAAACCTCGTCTCTTACCCACGGAGCGGGGTCCGGCGACGGGCCCCGCTTCCTTTTCCGCACGGCCCGGTCCATAAGGGCCCTCTTCCGCGGTTTCAGGCGCACCGATGAGTTTCTGGTCCTACTGGTATTTTCACCTTCCCAATTTCGTCCTTGCCGCGGTCATGTACACGCTGCTCGGCCGCATGGTGCTGGGCCTTTTCGTGCCGGCCGACTGGGACAACTACATCTGGCGCTTCTTTCGACGCGTGACCGATCCGTACCTGAAGCTGGTGCGCTATGTGACGCCGCAAATCCTGAGCGATGGCGTCGTGATGGTATTCGGCGTGCTGTGGCTGATGGTGCTGCGGCTGGGATGGTTCTTCTTCCTGCTCCAGTTCGGTCTGGCGCCGGTCGGCGGACAAGGGAGCTGAGACGATGAACCGAAACGCACTCGTCCCGATCATGGCCGTCGCTATCGTCAACGGCATCTTCTCGCCATGGGTTCTGGCCGTCTTCGTGCTGTACCCGATCTGGTATCCGGCGTGGCTGCCGCCATACGCCCAGCTCGTCTACATGGCGAGCGCGCTGATCCTGTCGACGCTCACCATCATGGTGGCCGGCATTCCGGCAGCCCTGCATGAAAGGCTGGGCGGCACGCAGAACCCGGCGCTCACGACCTCGATCTGGCTGGCGGGCGCGCTCGTTCTCACGCTGCCTGCATTGCCGAACGTGATGAAGGCGCTGGGCTTGGGGGCCTAACGCGCAAGCGCGCCCAGCAGGGCGACGGCGGCATCGAAATCCCGGCGGCGCGCGTTGCGGCGCGCTGTCGCCTCGGCGTCCTCGCCCCACTGCTCGATGGTCCAGTCTTCATCCACATGGGCCGCGGTCCAGACCGCATCGGCGTCCATCGCCCCGGCCTCAAGTGCGAGCGCCAGAAGCGCGGAGCCGGTCAGTGTCGTCATCAGGTGGATCGCGGAGAGGCGGAACGCTTCTTCGCGCTGCTTGAGCCAGATGCCGACCGCGCCGACTGACTCGCGCGGCTGCTCGACGTGAATGACGCCTTCGGCAAGGAAAAACCGTGCGCCCAGGGTCGCGCGCGCCCAGTCCAGAACCGGGTCCCACGCGTCGGCCTGCCGCGCCACGAGCGCCTCAGGCGCGTCCGCGCGGTAGCAAACGAGGTCGGACGACGAGAACCGCATCACGTCCTCCAGAACAGCCTGCATCTCGGCGGAAACGCCGTCGATGGCCGTGTTGGCAAGGCGCAGCACCGGCATTGAAACCGGATCTATCGTCTCTCCCTGCGCGGAGAACTCCCCGGTGACCAGCTCGGCGGCCGGCTTTGTTGGCAGCGCCAACAGCGCCTTGCCCGGCGTACGCACCGGCTTGCCGTCGAGCTGCACCGCATATCCTTCGGCTACGGCCACGACAGAAGCTTCTTTGTAGAAGCGCTTCGGCAATGGCTGGCGCATCTGGATCTGCGCCCGTCGGACGGGGTCCGGATCGGAGAGATGGTTTCCGGTCTCGAGATCGTTCAGGAGATCGCGCATGGTCTTCCTCTAGAATATCGCCGCAGCCTTAGACCATGATGCCGAAAAGTGGGAACCGGTTTTCGGACGACATCATGGTCCAACTTATCGATTTAGCCGCATGTATGCGACACCGGGTGTTTCCACCCGACTGCAACATGCTCTAGCCGGGCAGCGAGCGCCGCACCGGCCGGTTCACGACGAGCAAGCCGGCGCCTATCAAGGCCAGCGCACCGAAGATGCGCATGGAAAGCGGCTCGTTCAACAGCAGCCCCGCACACAAAACACCGAAAGCCGGCGTCAGGAAGGCAAAGCTGGACAGGCCCGAGGCCGGATAACGCCGCATCAGCCAGAACCACAACACGTAGGTGAAAGCGACGATGAAGACGGCCTGCAGAAGCAGCGATCCCGTCGCCAGCGGCGTCACGTCCCGAAGGACGGGCCCTGCCAGCGGAACGAACGGGACGAGGATGATGGCGGAGACGAACAGCTGGTAGAGCAGCGTCTTCTCGGCGCTTGCCGCAGAAAGCTTCGTGCCCTTGATGACCAGCATCGTCGCCGCCCACAAGATGCCTGCCGCCAGGCACATCAGGTCGCCCCATATGGCGTCGGGTCCGGGAACGCTCAGCTCGTCGGAAAATACCAGGATCACGCCGGCGAAGGCCAGCGCGAGCCCGGCGAACTTCTGCATCGTGATGCGCTCGCCAAGCAGGAAATGCCCGCCCAGCAGAACCCAGAAGGGCATCGAGTTGACCATCAGCGTGCCCCGCGCGGCCGTGGTGTAGTCGAGCCCGAGGAATATGAGGGCGAACTCGAAGCCGAACAGTGCGCCCGCCAGAATGCCGGGCCACAATGTTCCGTCACGCTCGAACAGCGGTATGCGCCGATAGCGACACCAGAGCCAGACCAGCAAGCAGGCTATCGCCGACCGCGCCAGCACCGAAAAGATGGGATTGTAGCCGGTGTTGGAGACCTTCACCAAAACCTGGTTGAAGCCCCACGACAGCGTCAGCCCGATCATGACGGCAGCGGCGAACGCGTCGATCGCCGGGCGAGCACCGCTGACCGCGGCCGGCTGGCTCACGCGTTCTCCTCGGCGGTGGCCTCGTCGAAGCCGAGCAGGTTCCAGCTTTGGCGCATATGCGGCGGCATCGGCGCGGTCACGTCGATGACGCCGCCGTTTGGATGTGGAATGACGATACGCCGCGCGTGCAGGTGAAGCCGGTTCTGCATGCCGCCGGGAAAGTCCCAGTTCTGGTCGGCCTCGAAATATTTGGGGTCGCCGATGATCGGACAACCGATATGGGCGGCGTGGACGCGCAACTGGTGGGTGCGGCCCGTGTGAGGCTCCATCTCCAGCCAGGAGAGCGTCTGCCCCGCCTGATCGACGATCCGATAATAGGACACTGCGTGATCGGCACCGTCTTCGCCGTGGCGGGCAACGCGCATGCGATCACCGTCGATCGTCTGCTCCTTGACCAGCCAGGTCGAAATCTTGTCTTCCCGCTTCTTCGGCACGCCCTTGACCAGCGCCCAGTATGTCTTTTTGGCATCGCGCCCACGGAAGGCCTCAGCAAGCTTCATCGCCGCCAGACGCGTACGCGCGACGACGAGCACGCCCGAAGTATCGCGGTCGAGCCGGTGGACGAGGCGCGGCTTTTCACCCTTCTTGCTGCGGAACGCCTCCAGCATGTCGTCAACATGACGCGTCACGCCCGAGCCGCCCTGCACGGCCAGGCCTGCCGGCTTATTGAAGACGAACACCGCGGGATCCTCGTGCAGCAGCATCTTCGACAGCACTGCGCCGTCGTCCTGCCCGCGCATGGTTTTCGCCGTAACCGGCTGGTCGCCCTTGCGGTCCACACCCAGCGGCGGCACGCGAACCACCTGCCCCGGCTCGACCCGGGTGTCGGCCTTGACGCGGCCGCCATCCACCCGCACCTGCCCGGAGCGCAGCAGCTTCTGCAACTGGCCGAAGCCGAGCCCAGGGAAATGGGTCTTGAACCAGCGGTCGAGCCGCATCCCCGCCTCGCCGGCTTCAACCTTAATCTGCTCTACGCCTGCCATTTTCCGCCAAACTCTCTCTTGAGAGGGCCAGATAGCATCAGGCGAGGCTTCGCGCGAGCCACAATCCCACAAACAGGGCGCCAATGGACAAAACGACGCTCGCAGCGACGTAGCCGAATGCCTGCACGAGCGCGCCGCGTTCGTAAAGCACTGCAAAGTCCAGGGAAAAGGCAGAGAACGTCGTGAACCCGCCAAGCAGACCGGTCGCGACGAAAAGCTTCAATTCGGCGGAGCCGCCGAAGCGGCGGGCGAGCAACTCGATGAACACACCCATGAACAGGCACCCCAGCAGGTTCACTGCCAGCGTTCCCCACGGATAGGCAGGCCCCAGCAACCGCAGGGCGGCAACGTTTGTCAGGTGCCGCATTCCCGCACCGATCGCGCCGCCGGCCGCCACCACCAGAAAATGATACACTCTACCCGCCCCGTCGCTCTCTTCGCAGCTTTGCCCACCAGTCGAGCCGCTTCCTGATCTCGCGCTCGAAGCCGCGATCCGGCGGATCGTAGAAGGTCTGCCGCCCCAGCGCTTCGGGAAAATAGTCCTGCCCGGAAAACGCGTCAGGCGCGTCGTGGTCGTACTCGTATCCCGAGCCGTAGCCCTCGGACTTCATCAGCTTCGTCGGCGCGTTGAGGATGATCTTGGGCGGCGCCAGCGAACCGTGCTCCTTGGCTGCGCGGGTGGCAGCCTTGAAAGCGGTGTAGACGGCGTTCGACTTCGGCGCCGTCGCCAGATAGACGCAGGCCTGCGCCAGCGCCAGCTCACCTTCCGGCGAACCAAGGTAGTCGTAAGCATCCTTGGCAGCGTTGGCGATCACCAGCGCCTGAGGATCGGCCATGCCGATATCCTCCGACGCCATCCGCACCATGCGCCGACCGAGATAGAGTGGATCCTCCCCGGCGTCGAACATGCGCGCAAGATAGTAGAGTGCTGCGTCCGGGTCGGACCCGCGCACGGCCTTGTGCAATGCCGATATCAGATTGTAGTGCCCGTCCTGGCTCTTGTCGTAGATCGGCGCACGGCGCTGGACGATGCGCTGAAGGCCCTCGGCATCGAAGATCTCGCCCTCTCCCGCAGCCCTCCATGCTTCTTCCGCCAGCGTCAGCGACGCGCGGCCGTCGCCATCCGCCATGCGCACCAGGACCGCGCGCGCCTCGTCGTCCAGCGGCAGCGCCCGGCCCTCTTCCGCCTCGGCCCGCTCCAGCAGTTTCGCGATGCTTTCGGGCGCAAGCGAATGGAAGGTGAGCACGCGGGCACGAGACAGCAAAGCGGCGTTGAGCTCAAAGGACGGGTTCTCCGTCGTCGCGCCGACGAGGATGACGGTGCCGTCCTCCATGACCGGCAGGAAGGAATCCTGCTGGGCACGGTTGAAGCGATGTATCTCATCGACGAAGAGCAGCGTCTGCCGCCCGCCGGAGCGCCGCATCCGTGCGGTCTCGAACACCTTCTTGAGGTCGGCGACGCCTGAGAAAATCGCCGAAATCTGCTCGAAGGCCAGCCCGGTTTCACCGGCCAGAAGCCGCGCGACCGTGGTCTTGCCGGTACCGGGCGGCCCCCAGAATATCATCGAGCCGAGGGAGCCCGAGCGGATCATGCGCGTGAGCGCACCGTCCGGACCTGTCAGGTGATCCTGGCCAACCACCTGCGCAAGCGTCGTCGGGCGCAGCCGGTCGGCAAGCGGACGCCCGGGCTGCTGGCCGGGCTGTGGATCGGGCTGGAAAAGATCGCCCATCAGGTCACGTCAATAGCGCAGTATCTGGTTGGTGACGCGACCGTCGCGCTCGACGGTGAAGCGCCACCAGCGGCCATTGGTCGCCGCCACGTCGCGCAGCTTTTCAGGCGTGTCGATGGCTTCGCCGTTCACCTCGCGCACGATGTCGCGCGGCCTGAAGCCGAAACCGGCCGCAGGCGAGTTGCGGCTTACTTCGACGATGGCAACGCCGTCGCCGCTCACCTGCCCGCGAATGCCAAGCCGTTGTGCGAGACGCGGCGAAAGCGAGGCAACCTTGGCGCCGGCGAACGGGCTGCGTCCGTCGATGATGATCTCAGCGGAAGAGGCACCCTCCGGGGCGCGGATCAACTCGACCTCGACCTGCTTTTCGCGGCCCTGGCTAAGGACGGTGAGCGTCGAGACGCTGCCGATAGCTTCGGTGGCAAGACGGTAGCCCAATGCATCCGGGTGCTCGATGGCAGCGCCGTTCATTGCGAGCACGACATCGCCCGGCCGCAGGCCGGCGATTTCCGCCGGACCTTCCGGAACCACCGACTGGACGAGAGCGCCGGCAGGCCGCGCCATGCCCAGCGCCTCGGCCATCTGCGCCGTCACGTTCTCGAAGGTGGCTCCCACGAAGGGGCGCTCGAAGTAGTCGCGCCCGCTTCTGGCAGCTTCCACTACTGCGCGCACGATATTCGACGGAATGGCGAAGCCGATGCCGATGGAGCCGCCGGACTGGCTGTAGATCGCCGTGTTGATGCCGATGACCTGCCCGCCCATGTTGATGAGCGCGCCGCCGGAATTGCCCGGATTGATCGCGGCGTCCGTCTGGATGAAGAAACCGAAATCGTTGACGCCGATATGCGTGCGGGCAAGCGCCGATACGATGCCGCTGGTCGTTGTCTGGCCGACACCGAACGGATTGCCGATAGCCAGAACCAGATCGCCGACCTCCAGCGCGTCGGAATCACCCAGCGGCGCGATGGGGAACGGTTCCGGCGCCTCGATCTTGAGAACGGCGAGGTCGAGCGACTCGTCCTTCAGCAGGATCGTGCTGTTGAACTCGCGCCCGTCCGACATTGCGACACGCACCTCGTCGGCATTGCCGATGACGTGGTTGTTGGTGACGACGTAACCTGAAGGATCGACCAGCACGCCGGACCCCAGCGAGGACTGCACGCGCGGCGGCATCTGTTGCTGGCCGAAGAACTGCTCGAAAAACGGATCGCCCGCGAACGGCGAACGCGCCGCCACGCGCTGCGAGGCATAGACGTTGACGACCGCAGGAGCCGTCTGGCTGACGAGGGGAGCAAACGACAGCTGCATCTCCTGCTGGCCGAAGGGCACACGGCGCGCAGGTTCGCCCGTCTGTCCTTCTGAACCGCCGCGCAGAAGATCGCTCAGTGCATCTGCGAGCCCCCTGCCCCCGCTATTGTCCTGCGCCTGCGCCATGCCCAGCGGACCAAAGGCAAGCAGGACGGCAAGAGCGGCAGGAAGGATTTTGCGGCGCATGAAGATTCCCCGGTTCGTTTCGACCGATGCCATTTTGGCGCGGATTGTGCAAAATAAAAGGCTTGGTGGGCCAAATGCGAAAAGGGGCCGCGAAGGCCCCTTTGTACAGATGGTCAGGATCGAAGCGACGATTATGCCGCTTCGGCCTCATTGGCCTCTTCGGCCTCGACGCGGGCGCGGTCAGCGGCACCCTTGGCGGACACGTCGCGATCGACAAACTCGATCACGGCCATCGCCGCGTTGTCGCCGTGGCGGAAGCCCGCCTTCATGATGCGCAGGTAGCCGCCGTTGCGGGTGGCGTAGCGCGGGGCGATGGTGTCGAACAGGCGCTTTGCAAGCGCGTCCGAACCGATAGCCGAGATCACCTGACGACGCGCATGCAGGTCTCCGCGCTTGCCCAGCGTGACCAGCTTCTCCACGATGGGGCGAAGCTCCTTGGCCTTGGGCAGCGTGGTGGTGATCTGCTCGTGCTCGATCAGCGAGGCAGCCATGTTCGAAAACAGCGCCTTGCGGTGGCTAACGGTACGGTTCAGCCGGCGGCCGGATTTTCCGTGGCGCATTGGCCTTCTCCTTCAGTTGGTCCGAGGCTGAGCCTCAGTATTGATCTTCGTAACGTTTTGCGAGGTCTTCGATGTTCTCCGGCGGCCAGTCCTGCACCTCCATTCCGAGGTGGAGGCCCATTGCGGCCAGAACTTCCTTGATCTCGTTGAGCGACTTGCGGCCGAAGTTCGGCGTGCGCAGCATCTCGGCTTCCGTCTTCTGGATCAGGTCGCCGATGTAGACGATGTTGTCGTTCTTCAGGCAGTTTGCCGAACGGACCGACAGCTCCAGCTCGTCCACCTTCTTGAGCAGCGCCGGGTTGAAGGCGAGCTCGGTGACCTGCTCCGAGGCGACTTCCTTCTGCGGCTCGTCGAAATTGACGAACAGGCCGAGCTGGTCCTGCAGGATACGGGCGGCGAACGCCACGGCGTCCTCACCGGTGACCGCACCGTTGGTCTCGATCGTCATGGTCAGCTTGTCATAGTCGAGAACCTGGCCCTCGCGGGTGTTCTCGACCTTGTAGGAGACCTTCTTGACCGGCGAGTAGAGGCTGTCGACCGGGATGAGCCCGATCGGCGCATCTTCGGCGCGGTTGCGCTCGGCGGGCACGTAGCCCTTGCCGGTGTCGACGGTGAACTCCATGCGGATTTCCGCGCCCTCGTCCAGCGTGCAGATCACGTGGTCGGGGTTGAGGATCTCGACGTCGCCCACGGTCTGGATGTCGCCGGCAGTGACGGCGCCCGGACCCTGCTTGCGCACGACCATGCGCTTCGGGCCGTCGCCTTCCATGCGGATGGCGATTTCCTTGATGTTCAGGACGATGTCGGTCACGTCCTCGCGCACGCCGGCGATCGAGGAGAATTCATGCAGGACGCCGTCGATCTGCACGGCGGTGACGGCAGCGCCGCGCAGCGACGACAAAAGCACGCGACGCAGCGCGTTGCCGAGCGTCAGGCCGTAGCCGCGCTCGAGCGGTTCGGCGACCAGCGTGGTCAGCGTCTTGCCCTTCGAGGAGAACTCGATCTTGTTGGGCTTTATGAGTTCTTGCCAGTTTTTCTGGATCATTCAGGTTTTCCTTCCGTTTCCCGCCACCATCCAATCGTGGCAGGCAAATCTGGAAACCAGAGAGGAGCGCCGGCTGGTGGCGCTCGTCCGGTATGTGTATCAGGTTTTAGACGCGGCGCTTCTTGCGCGGGCGGCAGCCATTGTGCGGGATCGGCGTCACGTCACGGATCGAGGTGATGGTGAAACCGGCAGCCTGCAGCGCGCGCAGTGCCGACTCACGGCCCGAGCCGGGCCCGCAGACCTCGACCTCGAGCATGCGCATGCCGTGATCCTGCGCCTTCTTGGCGACGTCTTCGGCCGCGACCTGCGCCGCGAACGGGGTCGACTTGCGCGAACCCTTGAAGCCCTGAGCGCCCGCCGACGACCAGGCAATCGCATTGCCCTGCGCGTCGGTGATCGTGATCATTGTGTTGTTGAAGGTCGAGTTGACGTGCGCAACGCCCGACGAGATGTTCTTGCGCTCGCGACGGCGAATGCGCGTGGCTTCCTTGGCCATGACTTACCTTTCAGTTCGATATCCACGCCGCCGTAATGCCAGCGGCTACACCATGGCGAGGCGGCAATCGGCAAAGCCGGCCGCCTGCCAAATTCTTACTTCTTCTTGCCGGCAATCGCCTTCGCCGGACCCTTGCGGGTGCGGGCGTTGGTGTGCGTGCGCTGGCCGCGGACGGGCAGCGAGCGGCGGTGACGCAGGCCGCGGTAGCAGCCGAGATCCATAAGGCGCTTGATGTTCATCGACACTTCGCGGCGAAGGTCGCCCTCGACCTGGTAGTCGCGGTCGATGGTCTCGCGGATCTGCAGCACCTCAGCGTCGGTCAGCTGGTTGACGCGGCGGTCGAGCGGAATGCCGACCTTCTCGACGATCTCCGAAGCGAACTTCGCGCCGATGCCGTGAATGTACTGCAACGCGATAATCACGCGCTTGTTCGTCGGAATGTTGACGCCAGCTATACGGGCCATCTTCTTCTCCATGTGGGCCGGCTGCGCCGGCGTTTCGTTGTTGTCCCGCGTCCGGTGGAGGCCGGCCCATGCGGGTGTTTCCTGTCAAAGCAGCCGCACGGCCCGGAAGGACCGGCGGCTTCGTGCCTGATGGGAAGACGCGCCGCTTTAGTCCATAAAGCGGCCTGCGTCAACTCCAGGCCGCCCTTTATTGAGCGGCCATTTCCTTTGCACCGAGCAGCGTATCGATCTGGCGGGTGACATCGTCGATGTCGGCCATGCCATCGACGCCCTTCAGCACGCCCTTGGCGTAGTAGTACCCGATGAGCGGCGCGGTCTTTTTGTAGTATTCCCGCAGGCGTTCCTCGAACACTTCCGGATTGTCGTCCTTGCGAACCGCCTGGCCGGCGGCCTTGGCGTCGTTGGCGCGCTTGGTGATGCGGCCTACGAGCGCCTTGTCGTCAACGACCAGTTCGATCGCCACGTCGAGCTTGAGCCCGCGCTCCGCCAGCATGGCCTGTACCGCGTCGGCCTGCACCAGCGTGCGCGGATAGCCGTCGAGGATGAAGCCGTTCGCGCAGTCGGGCTGGTCGATGCGCTCGGCAACGATGGCATTGA
Source organism: Neoaquamicrobium microcysteis (assembly GCF_008180155.1). Classification (GTDB taxonomy): domain Bacteria; phylum Pseudomonadota; class Alphaproteobacteria; order Rhizobiales; family Rhizobiaceae; genus Aerobium; species Aerobium microcysteis. Next base: position 114,672 of record NZ_VSZS01000053.1, read on the forward strand.
CGATGCTGTCGGACACGAGTTCGCCCGCATCCATCACCGCCTTGGCGCGCTTGCCGATCTCGGTTCCGTTGGCGACGGCTGCACGCAGCATGTCGCCCGTAGAAAGCTGCGGTATGCCGTGCCTCTCCACAAGCCTCTGGGCCTGTGTCCCCTTCCCCGCTCCCGGCGGCCCGAGCAGAATCAGCCTCATCGTCCCCTCTTTCCTCCACGCAGCTTCGACTTCTTGATCAGGCCCTCATATTGATGCGCGATCAGATGGCCCTGAACCTGTGCGACGGTGTCGAGCGTTACGCTGACGACGATCAGGAGCGACGTTCCGCCGAGGTAGAAAGGAACGCCCGTCGCCGAAATCAGGAATTCGGGAATGAGACAGACGATCACGAGGTAGATCGCACCGACCGTGGTGATGCGTGTCAGAACGTAGTCGATGTATTCAGCCGTACGCTCGCCCGGGCGGTAACCCGGAATGAAGCCGGAATGCTTCTTGAGCTGGTCGGCCGTGTCCTTCGGATTGAACACGATCGCCGTGTAGAAGAAGGCGAAAAACGCGATCATCGATCCGTACAGGATCATGTAGAGCGGCTGGCCGTGACCCAGCGCGGCCAGCACGGAGCCCGCCCATGGCGGCAGCGCTGTGGTGTCGGAAAAGCCTGCAAGCGTGGCAGGCAGGAGCAGCAGCGACGAGGCGAAGATCGCCGGGATGACGCCCGCCGTGTTGAGCTTCAGCGGCAGGTGCGAGGTGTCGCCCTGGAACATGCGGTTGCCGACCTGTCGCTTCGGATACTGGATCAGCAGCCGGCGCTGGGCGCGCTCGAAGAACACGATGACCGCGATCAGAACGAGAGCCAGCAGCAGGATGGCCAGAATCAGGCCTGTGGACAGGGCGCCCGTCCGGCCGAGCTCCAGCGTGCCGCTGAGGGCCGAAGGCAGGCCGGCGACGATGCCCGCGAAGATGATGAGCGAAATGCCGTTGCCGATACCGCGGGCGGTGATCTGCTCGCCCAGCCACATCAGGAACATGGTGCCGCCGACCAGCGTGATGACCGCCGAGGCGCGGAAGAACCAGCCCGGATCGGTGACGATGTTCGCACCGCTCTCCAGCCCGACGGCGATGCCGTAGGCCTGAACGGTCGCGAGCAGCACGGTACCGTAGCGGGTGTATTGGTTGATGACCTTGCGGCCCTGCTCGCCTTCCTTCTTGAGCTGCTCGAGCGTCGGCACGACCGACGTCATGAGCTGCATGATAATGGAGGCGGAAATGTAGGGCATGATGCCGAGCGCGAAGATCGCCATACGCTCGACCGCGCCGCCGGCAAACATGTTGAACATGCCGAGCACGCCGCCCGACTGCTGCTCGAACGCCTGCGCGAAGGCTGCGGGATTGATACCCGGCATCGGGATGTAGGTACCGAGACGGTAGACCAGCAGAGCGCCAAGGGTAAACCAGATGCGCTTCTTGAGGTCTTCGGCCTTCGCAAAGGCCGCAAAATTCAGATTGGAAGCAAGCTGTTCCGCTGCCGATGCCATGGAAAATTCTCCGCTTCGTCACGCAATATGGTTCGCGAGCGCGAACCGCGTGTCGCCGAAGCCACGAGATAGGCTCCGGCCGGCAAAGATGCAAGCGGCGGCCTGCTCATGCTTTCGTCCGATTGAACTTTTCAACCGGCGTGTAGCATGGGCAGGCCGCCGCCTTTTAGAAGCCCGTTACTCGGCTGCGGCCGCTTCCGGCAGCTTAACCGATCCCCCGGCCTTCTCGACCTGTTCGATAGCCGACTTGGAAGCGCCGGCAATCTCGAAGTTGACCTTCGACTTCAGCTCGCCGCCGCCCAGAAGGCGAACGCCGTCCTTGGCGCGGCGGATGACGCCGGCCTTGACGAGAGCCTCGACAGTCACCGTCTCCTTGGCGTCGAGCTTCTTGGCGTCGATCGCGGTCTGGATACGGCCCAGCGAGACTTCGTTGAAGTCCTTGCCGAAGATGTTCTTGAAGCCACGCTTCGGCAGGCGACGGTAGAGCGGCATCTGGCCACCCTCGAAGCCGTTCAGGGCGACGCCCGAGCGCGAGCTCTGGCCCTTCACGCCACGGCCGCCGGTCTTGCCGGAGCCGGAGCCGATGCCGCGGCCGACGCGCTTGCGCGCCTTGGTGGCGCCGTCGCGATCACGCAGTTCGTTGAGTTTCATGGTAACGCTCCTGCGGTGTTACGCCTCGTCCACGACGCGGACGAGATGCTGCACCTTCGCAATCATGCCGCGAACGGAAGGAGTATCCTCCAGCGTCGAGCGGCGGTGCATCTTGTTGAGACCCAGACCGATCAGCGTAGCGCGCTGCTCGACGGGGCGGCGAATGGGGCTGCCGATCTGCTCGACCGTCAGCGTCTTGGCTTGCTTCTTTGCCATGATCGCGATCCCTGCCCTATTCCTCGGCCGAGACGGCAGCGCCGCGGCGCGCCTGCAGGGCCGAATACTTGATGCCGCGCTGAGCAGCGATGTCCTTCGGATGCATCTGGCTCTTCAGCGCATCGAACGTGGCGCGCACCATGTTGTACGGGTTCGACGAACCCATCGACTTGGCGACGACGTCATGAACGCCCAGCGTCTCGAAGACGGCGCGCATCGGGCCGCCCGCGATGATGCCGGTACCGGCCTTGGCAGCACGCAGAAGCACGCGGCCTGCGCCGTGGCGGCCTTCGACGTCATGGTGCAGCGTACGCGCGGAGCGCAGCGGCACGAAGATCATGTCGCGCTTGGCGCTCTCGGTCGCCTTGCGGATGGCCTCCGGCACTTCACGCGCCTTGCCGTGGCCGAAGCCGACGCGGCCTTTCTGGTCGCCGACGACGACGAGGGCTGCGAAGCCGAAGCGACGGCCACCCTTCACCACCTTGGCGACGCGATTGATGTGGACGAGCTTGTCGACGAAACCGTCATCGCGCTCTTCGCGGTCACGATTACGATCGCGGCCGCCTTCCCTACGTTCCTGTGCCATGATCCTGGTCCTTATTCTTTTCCGGTAGCACGGTTGAGAAGAAATGCCGCCACGGGCTTAGCCCGAGGCGGCGGCGAAAAATCAGAAGCTGAGACCGCCTTCGCGGGCAGCGTCGGCAAGCGCCTTGACGCGGCCGTGATAGATGTACGGCCCACGATCGAAGATGACTTCCTTGACGCCGGCCTTCGACGCACGCTCGGCGAGCAGCTTGCCGACCGCGGCAGCTGCCGCCGTGTCGGCGCCGGTCTTGAGCGACCCCTTCAGGTCCTTCTCAAGCGTCGAGGCGGCGGCCAGCGTGTGGCCGTTCGCATCGTCGATGACCTGCGCGTAGATGTTCTTGGAAGAACGGTAGACCGAAAGACGCGGACGCTCGCCCGCAACCTTCTTCAACTGACGACGCACGCGCGCGGCGCGGCGCTGGGTGGATTCCTTGGAGGCCATGGCCTTGATTCCCTGCCTTGTAAAACGGGGCTAGCCATATGCGGTAAGCTGGGCTTCCCGCGGCCGCACCCCGTGGCGTTGCGAACTTACTTCTTCTTGCCTTCCTTGCGCACGATGCGCTCGCCGGCATAGCGAACACCCTTGCCCTTGTAGGGCTCGGGGCCGCGATACTTGCGGATCTCGGCGGCAACCTGACCGACCACCTGCTTGTCGACGCCGTTGACGACGATTTCGGTCGGCTTCGGCACGGAGATGGTCACGCCAGCGGGCGTCTCATAGACCACGTCGTGGCTGAAGCCAAGAGCAAGCTGCAGGTTCTTGCCCTGCATCGCGGCACGGTAGCCGACGCCGGTGATCTCGAGCCTGCGCTCGAAACCATCCTTGACGCCCAACACGATGTTTTCGATCTGCGTGCGCGACATGCCCCACTTGGAGCGAGCATCCTTGCTCTCGTCGCGCGGCTCGACCGAAATCTCGCCGTTGTCGAGCTTCACCAGAACCTCGTCGTTGACGACGAACTTCAGTTCGCCCTTCGGGCCCTTGGCGGTAACGGTCTGGCCATCGACGCTGGCGGTGACGCCCTGCGGCACGGCGACCGGCTTCTTTCCAATACGAGACATGATGCTGTCCTCGTCCTTCTTCTTGTTCAGTCAGCCGACAGGATCAGAACACCTGGCAGAGCACTTCGCCGCCGACATTCTGCTCGCGCGCCTGATGATCGGCCATCACGCCCTTGGGCGTCGACAGGATCGAGATGCCGAGGCCGTTGGCGACCGACGGGATCGACTTAACCGACACGTAGACGCGACGGCCCGGCTTCGAGACGCGGGCGATCTCGCGGATGACCGGCGTACCTTCGTAGTACTTCAGCTCGATCTCGAGCTCCGACTTGCCGTTGTCGTAGTCGACCTTGGCGTAGTCGCGGATGTAGCCTTCGGACTTCAGCACTTCGAGAACGCGGGCGCGCAGGCTGGAGGCCGGCGTCGTCACCTTGTTCTTCTTGCGGCCATAGGCGTTGCGAATGCGGGTGAGCATATCGCCGAGAGGATCACTCATGGACATTTTTCAGTCCTCCTTACCAGCTGGACTTAACAAGGCCGGGAACCAGGCCGTTGTTGCCGAGTTCACGCAGCGCGACGCGGCTCATCTTGAGCTTGCGGTAGTAGGCGCGCGGACGGCCGGTTACTTCGCAGCGGTTGCGGATGCGGTTCTTTGCGGAATTGCGCGGCAGCGCGGCAAGCTTGAGCTGCGCACGGAAGCGCTCTTCGATCGGCTTGTCCTGATCCATGATGATCGCCTTGAGCGCAGCGCGCTTGGCCGCGTAGCGGTCCACGAGCTTGCGGCGCTTCTCGTTCTTCTCGACTGAGCTGGTCTTTGCCATTTCAGGTTCCTTTGTTCGCTGCCGTTACTGCCGGAAGGGGAAGTTGAAGGCCTTGAGCAGAGCCCGGGCCTCGTCGTCCGTCTTGGCAGTCGTACAAACGATGATGTCCATTCCCCAGATCTGGTCTACCTTGTCGTAGTTGATCTCGGGGAACACGATGTGCTCCTTGATGCCCATGGCGAAATTGCCGCGGCCATCGAAGCTCTTCGGGTTGAGGCCGCGGAAGTCGCGAACGCGCGGCAGCGCGATCGTGACCAGGCGGTCAACGAAGTCGTACATGCGGTCCTTGCGCAGCGTGACCTTGGCGCCGATCGGCATGTTCTCACGAACCTTGAAGCCTGCGATCGAGTTGCGCGCCTTGGTGACGACGGCCTTCTGGCCGGCGATCTGGGCAAGGTCTTCGGCGGCAACGGACGGCTTCTTGGAATCCGCCGTCGCTTCGCCGACACCCATGTTGATGACGATCTTGTCGAGACGCGGAAGCTGCATCTCGTTGTCGTAGTTGAACTGCTCCTGGAGAGCCTTGCGGATCTGGTCGCGATAAAGCGCCTTCATCCGCGGTTCGTACTGCTTAGCCATTGAGGACTTCTCCCGAGCGCTTCGCGACGCGCACCTTCTTGCCGTCGCGGACCTCGAAGCCCACGCGGGTCGGCGTCTTGCCGTCCTTGGGATCGGCCACCGCGATGTTGGACAGGTGGATCGGCGCTTCCTTACGGATAAGGCCGCCTTCCTGGTTCTGGGTCTGCTTCTGGTGGCGCACGATCATGTTGACCCCACGCACCACGGCCTTGTCGTCCTTCGGCATGACCTGAAGCACCTCACCGGTGCGGCCCTTGTCCTTGCCTGCGAGCACGACGACCTTGTCACCCTTGCGAATCTTATTCATGGCACCGGCCTCCTTAGAGCACTTCAGGCGCGAGCGAGATGATCTTCATGTGGTTCTTGGCGCGGAGTTCGCGCGGAACCGGCCCGAAGATACGGGTGCCGATCGGCTCTTTCTTGTTGTCGACGAGAACGGCTGCGTTCTTGTCGAAACGGATCACGCTGCCGTCCGGACGACGGATGTCCTTGGCCGTGCGAACCACGACCGCCTTCATCACGTCACCCTTCTTCACGCGGCCGCGCGGAATGGCTTCCTTGATCGACACCACGATGATGTCGCCGACGGAGGCATACTTCCGCTTCGAGCCGCCCAGCACCTTGATGCACATGACACGACGCGCGCCGGAGTTGTCCGCGACGTCGAGGTTTGTTTGCATCTGAATCATGACTGGCCGCCTTCTTCTTTATTCCGGCAGAGCAGCGCCCTGCCCGGCTTGTCCAAAATTCGTTGTTACTCGGCTTTCGCCGCCTGCTCCTGGGTCTGGTTCTGAATAACCACCCAGCGCTTGTCCTTGGAGATCGGAGCCGACTCCTCGATGAAGACGAAGTCGCCCACCTTGCAGGTGTTGTTCTCGTCATGCGCCTTGTAGCGCTTGCTCTGACGAACGGTCTTCTTCATCACCGGATGGGTGAAGCGGCGCTCGATCCTGACGACAACGGTCTTGTCGTTCTTGTCGCTAACGACGGTGCCCTGCATGATGCGCTTCGGCATTTTCTTCGTCCTTAAGCCTTCTTGGCAGCGGATTTCTCCGCCGCAATCGTCTTGATGCGCGCGATGTCCTTGCGGACCTGCTTGACGCGCGCGGTTTTCTCGAGCTGGCCGGTGGCCTTCTGGAAGCGCAGGTTGAACTGCTCCTTCTTCAGCGAAGCCAGGTCGTCGTTCATCTCGTCGAGGGTCTTGGCCCTCACGTCAGAGGCTTTCATCTCAGCACCCTTCCTATTCTGCGATGCGCTGCACGAAGCGCGTGCGCACCGAAAGCTTGGCAGCGCCGAGACGAAGCGCCTCGCGGGCGATCTCCTCGGAAACACCGTCGATCTCGAACATCACGCGGCCCGGCTTGACGCGTGCCGCCCAGTAATCGACCGAACCCTTGCCCTTGCCCATGCGGACTTCGGTCGGCTTCGAGGTCACCGGCAGGTCCGGGAAAACCCGGATCCAGACGCGGCCCTGACGCTTCATCTGGCGAGTGATCGCGCGGCGGGCCGCCTCGATCTCACGCGCGGTGACGCGGTTCGGCTCGAGAGCCTTCAGGCCGAAACCACCGAAGTTCAGGTCGGTGCCGCCCTTGGCAGCGCCGTGGATACGGCCCTTGAACTGCTTACGGAACTTTGTGCGCTTTGGCTGCAGCATCGTTCTTCTCCAAAATTCCTATGCTTCTCAGGCGTTTTCACGGCGGCGCGGGCCGCCCTGGCTTTCGCCCTCGATCGCCCTGCGCTCCGACGCCATCGGGTCGTGCTCAAGGATCTCGCCCTTGAACACCCATACCTTGACGCCGCAGATGCCGTAGGCGGTCTGGGCTTCGGCCGTGCCGTAGTCAACGTCGGCGCGCAGCGTGTGCAGCGGCACGCGACCTTCACGGTACCATTCCATGCGCGCGATTTCAGCGCCGCCCAGACGGCCCGCACAGTTGATGCGGATGCCTTCGGCGCCGAGGCGCATCGCCGACTGAACGGCGCGCTTCATGGCGCGGCGGAACGCGACGCGGCGCTCGAGCTGCTGCGCGATCGACTGGGCGATCAGCGTCGCGTCGATTTCCGGCTTGCGGACCTCGACGATGTTCAGGCTCGTGTCCGACTTGGTCATCTCGGTCAGCTTGCGGCGCAGCTTTTCGATGTCAGCGCCCTTCTTGCCGATGATGAGACCCGGACGGGCTGCGTGAATGGTCACGCGGCACTTCTTGTGCGGACGCTCGATCACGATCTTCGAGACGGCAGCCTGCTTGAGCTCCTTCTCGAGATATTCGCGGATCTTGAGATCCTCGTGCAGCAGCTTGCCGTACTCGCCGGTGTTCGCGTACCAGCGCGAATCCCAAGTGCGGTTGATGCCGAGACGCAGACCGATCGGGTTGATTTTCTGGCCCATCAGGCGGCCTCCACTTTCTCTTCGACTTCACGCACTACGATGGTGAGGTGCGAGAACGGCTTTTCGATGCGGCTGGCACGGCCACGCCCACGGGCATGGAAGCGCTTCATCACGATCGACTTGCCGACATAGGCCTCAGCGACGATCAGCGCATCGACGTCGAGGTCGTGGTTGTTCTCTGCATTGGCGATCGCGGATTCCAGCGTCTTCCTGACGGTGCCGGCGATGCGCTTGCGCGAGAATTCGAGATCAGCGAGCGCAGTGCCGACCTTCTTGCCGCGGATCAGCGCGGCAACGAGGTTCAGCTTCTGCGGGCTGACACGGATCGTGCGCAGTACGGCGCGCGCCTCGTTGTCGGCGAGCCTGCGCGGAGCTTTGGCCTTGCCCATCGTTACTTCCTCTTTGCCTTCTTGTCCGCGCCGTGGCCGTAATAGGTACGGGTGGGCGAGAATTCACCGAACTTGTGGCCAACCATGTCCTCGGTCACCGAAACCGGGACGTGCTTCTGGCCGTTGTAGACACCGAAGGTGAGGCCGACGAACTGCGGCAGGATGGTGGAGCGACGGCTCCACATCTTGATCACCTCATTACGGCCGCCTTCACGAACCTTATCCGCCTTCTTGAGCAGATAGCCGTCGACGAAAGGGCCTTTCCAAACTGAACGGGTCACGTCTGACTACCTTTCCTTAGCTCTTGCGCTGGTGGCGCGAGCGCATGATGAACTTGTCGGTCGCCTTGTTGGACCGCGTTCTCTTGCCCTTGGTCGGCTTGCCCCACGGGCTGACCGGATGACGGCCACCCGAAGTGCGGCCTTCACCACCGCCGTGCGGATGGTCGACCGGGTTCATGGCGACGCCGCGATTGTGCGGACGCTTGCCACGCCAGCGGGTACGACCGGCCTTGCCGTCGTTGATGTTGCCGTGGTCCGGGTTGGATACCGCACCGACGGTCGCGAGGCACGAGCCGTGAACGACGCGCTGCTCGCCCGAGTTCAGGCGAAGGATCGCCATGCCCTGGTCACGGCCGACGAGCTGTGCGTAGGCGCCTGCGGAGCGGGCGATCTGGCCACCCTTGCCGGGCTTGAGCTCGACATTGTGGATGATCGTGCCCACCGGCATGGACGCCAGCGGCATCGCGTTGCCCGGCTTCACGTCGACGCTCTCGCCAGCCACGACCTTGTCGCCTGCAGCGAGGCGCTGCGGAGCCAGGATGTAGGCCAGTTCGCCGTCATCGTACTTGATCAGCGCGATGAAGGCGGTGCGGTTCGGATCGTACTCCAGACGCTCCACCGTGCCTGCCACGTCGAACTTGCGACGCTTGAAGTCGATGATGCGGTAGGAGCGCTTGTGACCGCCGCCGATGAAGCGAGCCGTCACGCGGCCCGCGTTGTTGCGACCGCCATTCTTGGTCAGGCCCTCGGTCAGGCCCTTGACGGGCTTGCCCTTGTAGAGACCGGAACGGTCCACGATCACGAGCTGGCGCGTACCAGGCGTAATCGGATTGAATTTCTTCAGTGCCATCGTTCCGTTCCTTACAGTCCGGTCGCGACGTCGATCGACTGGCCTTCAGCCAGGGTCACGACAGCCTTCTTGACATCGCTCTGCTTGCCGACGGTGCCGCGGAAACGCTTCACCTTGCCCTTGCGCAGCAGCGTGTTCACCGCCGTCACCTTGACGCCGAACAGCGCCTCGACAGCAGCCTTGATCTCCGGCTTCGTCGCCTTGCGGGCAACGTTGAAGACCACCTGGTTGTACTCCGAAGCCATGGTCGACTTCTCGGTGATCGCCGGGGAGACGATCACGTCATAGTGGCGAAGATCAGTCATTTGAACCGCTCCTCCAGAGCCTCGACTGCGGCCTTCGACAGCACGAGCGTGCCGCGGCGCAGAATGTCGTAGACGTTGATGCCCTGGATAGGCAGCACGTCGATGTTGGGGATGTTCGACGCAGCGCGCTTGAAGTTCACGTCAAGCTCGGCGCCGCCGATCATCAGTGCGTTGGTCAGGCCCAGCTTGGCGAAATCCGCCACCAGCGCCTTCGTCTTCGGGTCCTTGAGCGCCAGTTCATCGACGACGATCAGGTTCGAAGCCTTCGCCTTGGCCGAAAGAGCGTGACGCAGGCCGAGCGCGCGCACCTTCTTGGGAAGGTCGTGCTCGTGGCTGCGAACGACCGGGCCGTGGGCCTTGCCGCCGCCGCGGAACTGCGGAGCGCGAGCCGAATGGTGACGGGCGCGGCCCGTTCCCTTCTGCTTGTACATCTTGGCGCCGGTGCGCGAGATTTCCGCGCGACCCTTGGCCTTGTGCGTGCCCTGCTGCTTCTTGGCAAGCTGCCAGCGCACGACGCGCTGCAGAATGTCCTCGCGCGGATCGAGGCCGAAGATCTCGTCGGAGAGCTTCACCTCGCCGGCGGCTTTGCCGGAAAGGGTCGTGATCTTGATGTCCATCATTCAGCTCCCTCAGCCGCCGGAGCAGCCTCTGCCGCCGGAGCGTCTACCTTCTTGGCGGCGCGCACGGCACCCGGCTTCGGAGCATTGTCCGGAAGCGGAGCCTTGACGGCGTCGCGCACATAAATCCATGCGCCCTTCGAGCCTGGCACGGCGCCGCGGATCAGGATCAGGCCGCGATCGGCGTCGGTCGAAACGACCTCGACGTTCTGCGTGGTCACGCGGGTGGCACCCATGTGGCCGGCCATCTTCTTGCCCTTGAACACCTTGCCCGGGTCCTGACGCTGGCCGGTCGAACCGTGCGAGCGGTGAGACACCGAGTTACCGTGCGTCGCGCGGCCACCACCGAAGTTGTGGCGCTTCATGACGCCCTGGAAACCCTTACCGATCGAGGTTCCCGTCACGTCGACCTTCTGGCCGGCGACGAAATGCTCGACCGTGATCTCCGAACCGACGTCGATCAGGTTGTCCGGCGACACGCGGAACTCCGCCAGCTTTGCCTTGGGCTCGACGGAAGCAATCGCGAAATGACCGCGCAGCGCCTTCGTCGTGTTCTTGACCTTGGCAAGCCCGACGCCGAGCTGCAGCGCCGTGTAGCCATTCTTTTCCTGGGTACGCTGAGCAACGACCTGGCAGTTCTCCATGCGGAGAACCGTCACCGGCACATGCTCGCCAGCGTCATTGTAGACGCGCGTCATCCCGATTTTCTGTGCGATAACACCTGAACGCATCGGTTGTTTTCCTTCAGAGTTCCCTGTCGGGGCACCGCCCCTTCAGTCTCTTTTCCTCAGAGGAGCCATTCGGGCGAACCCGGCCGGCTCATGGTGCAGCCCTTAGAGCTTGATCTCGACGTCGACGCCGGCAGCAAGGTCGAGCTTCATGAGAGCGTCGACGGTCTGCGGGGTGGGATCGACAATGTCGAGAAGACGCTTGTGGGTGCGCATCTCGAACTGCTCGCGGCTCTTCTTGTCGATGTGCGGCGAGCGGTTGACGGTAAATTTCTCGATCCGCGTCGGCAGCGGGATGGGGCCGCGAACGTTGGCACCGGTGCGTTTCGCCGTCGATACGATCTCGCGCGTCGAGGCATCAAGCACCCGATGGTCAAACGCCTTAAGGCGAATGCGGATGTTCTGTCCGTTCATCTGGTCAATTCCTTCAAGTCTTCCGCGGGCGCGGGCAATGGATGCGCCCGCGACAGACCCTGTTGATCTTCTTATTCCGTGATGGACGCGACGATGCCTGCGCCGACGGTGCGGCCGCCTTCGCGGATGGCGAAGCGCAGCTTCTCTTCCATCGCGATCGGCACGATCAGCGTCACGTCGAC
>NZ_VSZS01000054.1 GCF_008180155.1 Neoaquamicrobium microcysteis
TGATGTCGGTGACGCTGTCGACCGACCATCGCGCCGTCGACGGCGCACTCGGCGCCGAATTGCTCGCGGCGTTCAAAAAGACCGTCGAAAACCCGATGTCGATGCTGGTCTGATCGCCGCATCTTGCCGTCAGTGGATGCCGGCTGCATGATGATGGCGGCTGCGTTTTACAGGAGGCCATGATGCCCGACTTCGCACCCCCGGACATGCGCGCGCTGATAGGCAAGGTCATCAAGGCCTCGCCGTCCGACATCAGGTTCGTGGCGCAGCGCCTGCACGACCACGCGTTCGAGCCGCGCATGTCGCCCGAAGAGACGCGCGCCTTTGCCCGTGAACTTGGTCATGAAAACCTCGACGCATTGTGTGCCGCTGTCGGCCTGCCGCCGCATGTCGCCGAGCGCTGGGAGCGGTTCGGCCTTTCGGCAGAGATGAAGCAGGTGTTCACGCTGATCGCGGATCAGCGTCGCAGGCTTGTGGAAGCCGTCGAGGAGTTCGAGACGATGACGCATGTCGGCATCGACGATTTCCTGCGCGAGCGTGGGCTGCTCTGAGGATCAGGATCTGTCGATCAGCGTCTGTGCCGTTTCGCTGTCGGTGATGAGGACGCCGGCGCGCACCGCCTTCAGCGCCGCGAGAATGGCGTCGACCTTGTGTTTTCCGCCTGCGGCCAGCACGACATTCGGCACGGACGCCACGGTTTCAAGATCGATCGCCACGACGCGCTCGTTGACCTCATGGTCCACCATCTTACCTTCCGCATCGACGAAGTAGCATAGCAAATTGGCGACAGCGCCTCTGGCCCTCAGCGGTGCCAGGAGCGAGGGCGGCGCGATGCGGTGGCGGAAGATGGTCGCATCCGGGCCCATCTCGCCCACGGTCAGGAGCGCGATGTCGGCATTGGCGGCCCGCCGGCGCACGTCCTGCAACTCCGGCTGCTCCCACAGCAGCGAGCGCAGCACCGGATCGTGCACCATCACCGGTGCCGTTATCTGGTAGCTGTCGACCTCGAACATGTCGGCCACCTTGGCTGCGACGATGGACGGATTGACCCATTGCGAATGCGGCAGGCCGCCGACCAACCCCACCACCGAGCCGTCCTTTAGCCGGCGGCGGACGAGAAAGGCGAGGCTCGCGTGCAGCGTCGCGCCGCCGCCGATGGCCAGCGTCATGCCGTCCTGCATGACCTCGCCGAGATACAGCGCGACGGCGTGGCCGATTGCCTTTTCCAGATGCTCCGTACCCGACGGCGTCGGCACGACGACCGCGCCGTGCAGGCCGAACCGCGCCTCCAGTGCGCGTTCAAGTTCGATCTGGCCGCTCGTCGGCGCCGTTATGGTCGTGACGACGACGCCCTCCGCCACGCAGGCCGCCAGCGTGCGCATCACCTTGACGCGGCTGACGTCGAGCTTTTCCGCGATCTGCTCCTGCGTAAGCCCCTCCACATAGTAGAGCCACGCAGTCTTCACATTGAGATCGGAGGAGACCATCGCCGCGCGGCGCTTCGTCGTGGACATGTTCAGGCTCCTCTTCCCTTGCAGCGAACCATTCGTAGGATGCCACCCGACCTGTCAACCCGAAAGGCGATGATGCGCCGGCTCATGAAGTGTTCATTTGTATTTGACATCGAACAAATGAACATATTTTATGGTAGCCAGCGCATTTGTCATCCAGCGGTCATGTGCGCCATGCAGGGAGGAGCTGGCAGGCCGTCTGTCTCAAGAGGCAGGCCACCAGTACGCAACAGGAGGTTCCTATGAAATCGCTTTCCATTAAGCTGGCCGCAAGCCAGCTCGCGCTTGCACTTTCGCTCTCGCTCGGCGCCGCTCATGCGGAGACGCTGATGCTTTACACCTCGCAGCCGGAAGCCGACGCGACCAAGACCGTGGAGGCCTTCAAGGAGGCCAATCCCGGCGTGGACGTCCAGATCTTCCGTTCCGGCACGAGCGACCTGATGACCAAGCTTGCGGCCGAGTTCGCCGCCGGCGCGCCGCAGCCCGACGTGCTTCTCATCGCCGACGCCGTCACGATGGAGTTGCTCAAGAAGGACGACCGCCTGCTCGCCTATCCCGAGGCCGATGTGGCCGGGCTGGCCGAAGGCTCCTACGACGCCGACCGGACCTATTTCGGCTCGAAGCTGATCACCACGGGCATCGCCTACAACACGGCCGCCGCCGAGAAGCCGGAGACCTGGAACGACCTTCTCAAGCCGGAATACAAGGATGGCGTGGTGCTGCCGAGCCCGCTCTATTCGGGTGCTGCGGCGTTCATGATGTCGGGCTTCTCGATGAACCCGGATATCGGCTGGGAGTTCTACACCGGCCTCAAGGACAACAACGCCATCACCGTGCAGGGCAACGGCGCGGTGCTGCGCTCGGTCGCCAACGGCGAGAAGCCCTACGGCATCCTCGTCGACTTCATGGCCATGAACGCGAAGGCGCAGGGCTCGCCGGTGGAGTTCGTGTTCCCGCCCGAAGGCGTGCCTGCCGTGACCGAGCCGGTGGCGATCATGTCCACCGCCAAGAATGTCGAGGGTGCCAAGCGCTTCGTCGACTTCATTCTGTCGGAAGACGGCCAGAAGCTCGCGCTCGACATGGGCTACCTGCCCGCCGATGCCTCCGTCGGCCGGCCGGCGTGGTTGCCTGAAGGTGTCGAGGTCACGGTGATGCCTGTGGACATCCAGGGTGTTGCCGAGCGTATCGACGCCGACAAGGAGAAGTTCTCCGCACTGTTCGGCGGCTAAGGACAGTCGGGCCGTAGACAAGCAGGCGGGACAGGCATCATGGCGCAAGCTTTGAAGGAATGGCGGGGCCAGGAGATGGCCCTGGCGGTGGCGGTCGCTGCGATCATCGCCGTCCTGTCCCTCCTGCCGATGGTGCGGCTGGTCTGGGAAATCGTCGCGCCGGGCGGCACGTTCTCGCTCTCTGCGATCAATGCGGGGCTTGCCAATCCGGCGACCCTGACGGCCACGATCAACACCCTCGTGGTCGGCATCGGCGGCACGGTGGTGGCGGTCGTCGCCGGCACCGTCGTGGCGCTCGTGGTCGCGCTTACCGACATGCGCGGCCGCAACGCCTTCGTGCTGTGCTTCGTCATGCCGCTGATGATCGCGCCGCAGGTGACGGCGCTGGCGTGGCTGCAGCTTTTCGGCCCGGCCAGCCCGTTTCTCAAGCTCATAGGCATGGCGCCGCCGCTGGGAAGCCGCAATCCGCTATATTCGCCGGAAGGCATCATCCTCCTGCTGGGCATCCAGTATGCTCCGCTGGTGTTCCTTTTGGTACGGGCGGGCCTGCGCAAGCTGCCGCGCGAGCTGGTTGAGGCGGCGCGGGCCGGCGGCGCGGGCTGGTTCACCGTGCTGCGCACCGTCGTCCTGCCGCTGATGACGCCCTCCATCGTTGCCGCCGCGGCGCTGGCTTTCGTATCGTCGGTCGGCAATTTCGGCATTCCCGCCTTCCTGGGCATCCCGGCAAACTATCTCGTGCTGCCGACGCTGATCTACCAGCGGCTGGCCGGCGGCGGGCCTGCAGTGCTGGGCGAGGTGGCGTTCCTGTCGGTGCTGATCGGCGTCATCGCCATGGCCGGCATTCTGGCGCAGGAGGCGATGAGCCGTCGGCGCGACTATCGCATCAGCTCGACCTCGCTCCCGGCCGATCCCTATCCACTCGGCCGCTTTCGCCTGCCGCTGGAGATCGCGATGTGGGTGCTGATCGCGGGCATTCTCGTGCTGCCGCTGTTTGGGCTCATGCTCACTTCGCTGGTCCCCGGCCACGGCATTCCGCTGTCGTCGCAGACCGCTACGCTGGCCAACTACAAGTTCGTGCTGTTCGAGCATGCCGGCTCGCGGCGTGCCTTCGGCAACAGCATGATGCTGGCGCTCGGGGCAGCGATCTTCGCCGTGCTCGCCGCGCTGCCGGTGGCCTATCTCGTCGCATGGGGCAGGCAGAGATGGGTGCGGTTCGCCAATCTGATGATCGAGCTGCCCTACGCGCTGCCCGGCGTCGTGCTCGCGATCGCGTCGCTGCTGCTGTTCCTGCGGCCGATCCCGCTCACCGGCATCCACATCTACAACACGGTATGGATCATCCTCTACGCCTACCTCGCCCGCTTCCTGGTGCTGGCGCTGCGCCCGACGGTGAGCGGATATCACCAGGTCGATCGCGCTTTGGAAGAGGCCGCGCAGGTTACCGGTGCGGGCCTGTTCATGCGGATGCGCACCGTCATCTTTCCGCTGGTCGCGCCGGCCGCGATGGCGGGCGGACTGCTGATCTTCATGACCGCGCTGAGCGAGCTGACGGTGTCGGCGCTGCTCTGGTCGTCGGGGTCTGAAACCATCGGCGTCGTCATGTTCTCGTTCGAGCAGGGCGGCGATTCGAAATATGCGGCGGCGCTGTCGATCATCACGGTCTCCATCACCTTCGGGCTGATGCTTGCGACCAACATGTTCGCGCGCCACCTGCCCAACGGAGTGCTCCCATGGCGGGATTGACCATGCGCGGCGTCACCAAGACGTTCGGCGATTTCGATGCTGTGAAGGACGTGACGCTGGAGGTCGCCGACGGCGAGTTCCTGGCGGTGCTCGGCCCGTCGGGGTGCGGCAAGACCACGCTGCTGCGGCTGGTGGCCGGCTTCGAGGGCGTCACCGGCGGCGAAATCGGCATCGGCGAAAGGGTGGTGTCGAACGCCGACGGCAACGTGCCGCCGGAAAAACGCCGCGTCGGTATCGTCTTCCAAAACTACGCGCTTTGGCCGCATATGACGGTGGCCGAGAATGTCGGCTACGCGCTCAAGGTCGCCAAGGTCGAAAAAACCGAGGCGAAGCGCAAGGTCGATGAGGCGCTCGCGCTGGTCAACCTTCAGGGCTTCGGCGACCGCTATCCGGCCAAGTTGTCCGGCGGGCAGCGTCAGCGCGTGGCGCTGGCGCGATGTCTCGTCGCCGCGCCTTCGCTGGTTCTGTTCGACGAGCCGCTGGCCAATCTCGACGTGCATCTGCGCGCGTCGATGGAGGACGAGTTCGCTGCCTTCCACAAGCGCACCGGCACCACCATCGTCTACATCACCCACGATCAGGCCGAGGCGATGGCGCTGGCCGACCGCATCGCGGTCATGGATCAAGGGCGGCTGGTTCAGCTCGACGCGCCGCGCAAGCTCTACAGCGAACCGGCAACGGAGATGGTCGCTTCCTTCATCGCGCAGGGCATCGTGCTGCCGGCAAAAGTTCTGTCTGGCGAGGAGGGCGGCCATTGCCGCGTGAGCGTGCTGGGACAGGAGGCCGTGGTGCGCTGCCGGCCGGGCGAGCAGCCGCGTGAGGCGGCCAAGATTTGCTGCCGTGCGCAGGATATAGAGATGGCCGCCGCCGGGGAGCCGGGGCTCGACGGGACGGTTATCCGCGCCGTCTACAAGGGTGGATCGACGCGCATCGAGTTTGCGCCTGCCGCCGACCCCACCGTCCACCTGCATTTCGAGCTGCCGGATCCGAACCCGTTTCAGGAGGGTGCACAGGCGCGCATCCGCATCCGCTCCGGCTGGCTGATCCCGTCGGGGGCTGCGGCCTGACCATGGAGATTGGGCTGTTCGGCGGTTTTGGCGAAAAGGGGCGCACCAGCATCGGCGTGAAAAGCGGCGAAACCCGTCTCATGCTGGATGCCGGCATCAAGGTGGGTGCGGCTCTGGCGGACTATCACCCGAAGCTGCTGTGGCCCGCCGGCGAGATCGATGCGCTGCTGCTGACCCACGCCCATGAAGACCACGCGGGCGCGCTCTCGTGGCTGCTGGCTCAGGGCTTTCGTGGCCGCATCCTTATGACGGCCGAAACGAGATCGGAAACGCCGGCGACGCTGGCCGGATACGCCGACGCAGCCGATCTCGCGGCCTGCCCTTTCCCGCGGGACAGGATCGAGATTTTCGAGCCGGGCGAAACGCTTTCCATCGGCGCCATGCGGATCGAGACGGGCCGGTCGGGCCACGTCGTTGGCGGGGTATGGTTCGCCGTCGATGACGGCTCGCGCCGCTTCGTCCATTGTGGTGATGTCGTGCCCGACAGCGGCGTCTTCGTCATGGACACGCTGCCTGAATGCGACCTGATCGCGCTCGATGCATCATATGGCGCCGATCCGATTTCGGGCGTCGAGCGCGCGCGCGCCATCGCCGCATGGGTGGATGCCCGCCCGGCAGGGTGCCTGCTGCCAACGCCGCTTTCCGGCAGGTCGCTCGAACTGATGGCGGCGCTTTCGGGCCCGTTCGCCATCCATACCAGCATGCGCGAGGCGCTCGCAGTACAGATCGATGCGGGAAGCGCGCTTGCGCCCGGCATGGCGGAGCGGCTTCACGCACGGCTTTCCGAAGCGCGCGACTGGTCCGACGGGGAAAGCCTGCCGGCCCTGCCGCTGCTGGCGGATGACGGCATGGGCAAGGCCGGGCCGTCGGCGAGGCTGTTGCCGCGCGCCGCCGATGCCGGGTTTCCCATCCTGTTGAGCGGGCATCTGCCGGAAGGCTCGCCGGGCCAGTTGCTGCATGCTGCCGGCCGGGCGGACTGGATACGGATGCCGACCCATCCGACGCTGCCGGGAAACGTCGCGATATGGGAGGGGGCCGGCCGCCCCGCCGCGCTCGGACATTCGTGCGTGTCGGCCGAGCTCGTTCCGCTCGGCACGCATATTCCCGCCCTTCGCCTCGATAGCCGTACCGGCGATGTCCTGACCATTTGAAGAGGAAGCGCGATGAGGATTCTCGTCTGCAACGACGATGGCATCGAGGCTCCGGGCCTCGCATTTCTGGCCAAGACCGCCGCGCGCCTGAGCGACGATGTATGGGTGGTCGCACCTGAGGTGAAGCACACGGCCGCGTCAGGCTCCATCACCATCGCCAAGCCGATCACGATGCGCAAGCTGGGCGAACAGCGCTATTCCTGTTCCGGCAAACCGGCAGATTGCATCGTCGCGTCCATGACGTGGCTGTTCGAAGGCGGCAAGAAGCCGGATCTGGTCATTGCAGGTGTCAACGACGGCCGCAACGTGGCCGAAGATCTCGCCTATTCCGGCACGCTGGCGATTGCCCGCGAGGCGTCTTTCTGGGGCGTGCCCTCCATCGGCTTTTCACGGGTCAAGAACCCGCAGATCGGCAATGACGATCATGAGTGGCTGGCGCGGCTGATCGGTACTTTGTTCGAGGCGCGGGCGGAGTGGGCCCTCGACGGACACTATCTTAGCGTCAACCTGCCCGACGCGTTGCCCGCTCAGGTCCGCCAGCCCCGCATCGGCCGGGACAAGATCGGCAGCCGTGCGGAGGTGGTGGAAAGCGATGGCGACAGCACCGTCATCATCATACCGCGCGGTCGGCCCCACACCACCAAGGACGGCGACGAGAACAGCGCCATAGATGCCGGCTGCGTCACCATCAACCGGCTGAACTGGTTCGGCGGCGCGCCGCTCGGCGATGATCTTGTCGCGCGGCTTCAGGCGTAGGCGCGCACCCGTTCGATCTCGCGCGACACGGCGTTCCAATCGGCACACGCCACAGCCGCGCCATGCTCGATCAGCCGTTCCGCATGGCCGGGATAGGTGTGGCCGCCGCCTGTAAAGCCGATGGCGACCATCCCCGCGGCGACCGCCCCTTGCACGCCGAAGGGCGAATCTTCGATCACGACGCAGCCCGAAGGCTCGGCACCCATGCGCTCTGCGGCAAACAGGAAGATGTCGGGAGCGGGCTTGCCGCGCGCTACCATCGAAGACGAGAATATCGCGTCCCCGAAGTGATGCGCCAGTCTCGTCACGGCGAGGCTGTGGTGGATACGTTCCATCGACGAGGACGACGCGACGCAGCGCGCCGCAGTCAGGTCGTCGAGGAACGCAGCGATCCCGTCGGTCGGCTCGAGCCGTTCCGTGAAGAGCTGCCTGGTTTCGAGCCAGATATCGTCCTGCCTGTCGTCCGATAGCAGGTGACCGGTAAGGCCGTGTATCTTCGCGATGATGTCGGCCTGCTTCATGCCGATGCACTGGGCGATGATGTCAGGCCCCACGCCCGCCATGCCGTGCCGCTCGTAGACGCGCTCGTAGGCCAGCGCGGCGAGAGGCTCGCTGTCGACGAGCACGCCGTCGCAGTCGAAAATGATGAGGGATGGCTTCAAGCTGGAACTCCGGATTTACGCGCGGTAGGCAAGCGCCGCATTGTCGCCGGGCACGGCCAGTGCCTCTCGCATCGCCTTGCGCGACTGCGCCATGTCCGGCACGACCCAGTTGGGCTCGCCGCCGAGGAAGCGGTCGAGGAAGGCGACCGCGGTCGCCGGCATCTCGGTGGCGTTCTCGCGGTAGGACCACCATAGCCGCAGGTCGTCGACGCACGCGTCGAGAGCGGGGGCGTGACCGAACTCCTGCTCGTGGATCGCCGCGATCGCCGAGATGCAATAGTTCGTGTAAAGGAAGCCCTCCGGCCAGAAGCGCGCGATCTCAAGAAGAGCCGGGTCACCGGATGCCGGTGCGTCGGCATCCTCGCCCGCATAGTGCGCCGGATTCTGTCGAATCAGCTCCCGCAGAACCAGGCCGGCCGCGAAGACGATGAAGTCGCCGCGGTTCACGCGCGCGAAATCCTTCTGGCTTTCCACGGTCTCCACCCAGTCGAGGAACACGCGCGTCAGCCGCGTCTCGTCGATCTCGTAGCGCAGGCCGCAGGCCGCCGTGACGGCCTTTGCGTTGGCGCGAAAGGTGGCGCGGAACCAGCGCAGCCGGCGCAGGCGATGGCGCAGGTCGGGCATGGTCGCCAGTTCGTCCTTGAACCGCAGGTCCATTTGCTTCTCGGTCCTCCCGCTGCAGCATGACGCTGTCGGGTCTATACTGCAAGGATAATACATATTGACACTACTGGAAACAAATGTTCTCTAAATGACACTTGCCGGCTGGAGGTTGCCGGTGTGTGACGGGAGGAGGCCGGATGGCGATCTGGCAATGGGGATTGCTGCTCTTGGCGGCCGTCTGGGCGCTTCAGGCTCTGGGCGTCTGGATGCAGATGCAGCATTATTCCGGCGTCTTCAAAGGCATCACCGAAAAATACAAGGACGGGTTCGTCGGCGCGGGCAATTTCCGCGGCCGGTTCCAAAAGGGCACGATCGCGCTGGTCGTGGTCACGCCAGACCTCGTCGTGCGCCGGCTGCTTCTGATGAGCGGGCGCAGCGTGTTCACCAAGTTCAGGCGGCATGAGGAATTCGAGGGCATGCCCCTCGATCGGCTGCGCTCCCAGCCGGCGATCATGGGAGACAAGGAGCCCGGTGTGACGGAGGCCGTCAAGCGGGCAATCGAGCAGATCGACCGTGCACGGGCGGAGCCTGACAGGCAGCCCGGACTGTCGGGCATCAGCGCCACGCGCGCTTAACGTGCCGAAGCCGTCGGGGGTCGCCGGCAGGCACTGAGGAGGGAGGAAGAATGTCGGTAGTTTCTATGTTGGCGCAGCATGCCGACATGGCCGTCCAGAACCTGCATGTCGCAGGCTCGATGGTCACGGATGTTGCTTTGCACGGCAGGCTCGCGCTCGAGCATGCCTCGAACGATTTCGTCGTCCTCGCGCAGGCCGCGACCGACGGCGACATCACGGTCGACGAGTTCCGCGAGAGGCTGGACAACGTCGTGCAGGAAGAACAGCTCGGCTGGCTGACTGCCGCGGGCAAATACTTCATCGGTATCTTCCAGGAAGGCGGCAAGGTCTTCGCCGGCTTCGTCACCGGCATCATCCCGACGCTGGTGGTGCTGATGACGGCCTTCTACGCCGTCACCGAACTGGTGGGCGAGCAGCGCGTCCACGGGCTTGCACGCGGCGCCGGCCGCATCGCGCTTACCCGCTACACGGTGCTTCCGGTGCTGGCGGTCTTCTTCCTCACCAACCCGATGGCCTACACCTTCGGCTCGTTCCTTGAGGAAAAGCACAAGCCGGCCTTCTACGACGCGGCCGTGTCCTACGTGCATCCGCCGCTGGGTCTCTTCCCGCATGTCAATCCGGGCGAGTACTTCGTGTGGGGCGGCATCCTCGTGGCGCTGCTCGAACTCGAGCGCAACGGTTCCGTGGCGTCGGGCTATCACATCCAGGTGGCCATCTGGTACGCCCTCGTCGGTCTGGTCGTCATCCTTCTCAAGGGCATCCTGACGGAGCGCATCACAGCCTTCATGGCGCGCCGCCAGGGCGTCGAGCTCTAGGCCGGGAGGGAAGATCATGATCACCAAGACCTACAAGGCCGTACGCATCTCCCGTGGCTCCGGCGGCTGGGGCGGCCCGCTCGTCATCGAGCCGACCGCGCAGCGCAACAAGATCGTCTCCGTCACCGGCGGCGGCATTCACCCGGTCGCCCAGCACATCGCCAACCTGACCGGCGGCGAAGCTGTGGACGGCTTCCGCGCCCCGCCCATCGAAAGCGAGATGGCGGTTGTGGTGGTGGATTGCGGCGGCACCGCACGGTGCGGCGTCTATCCGCGCAAGCGCATCCCGACCGTCAACCTCACGCCCGTGGGGCAGGCCGGTCCGCTGGCCCAGTTCATCACGGAGGACATCTACGTTTCGGGCGTGAAGCCGGAGAACGTCGTCCTGGCTGACGGCAGCGAGCCGGTAACGGCCGCGGGGGGAGCGCAGGCAATGGAAGCCACCACCCCGGCGGCGTCCGCGCCGCCTGTCGAGAACGACGGCGGTATCGTCGGGCTCATCAGCTCGGTGGGCCGCGTCATGGGCCGGGTGGTCGGCATCTTCTTCAATGCCGGCCGCCGCACGATCGATCAGGTGGTGCGCAACGTGCTGCCGTTCATGGCCTTCGTGACCATGCTCATCGGCCTCATTCTCTACACCGGCATCGGCGATCTTCTCGCCCAGCCGATGGGGCCGCTGGCCAACAACATCGTCGGCCTGCTGATCATTTCGGCCATCTGCGGCCTGCCGTTCCTCTCGCCCATACTCGGGCCGGGCGCGGTGATCGCACAGGTCATCGGTGTGGCCATCATAGGTCCGCAGATAGCCAACGGCACGATTTCGCCGGCCATGGCCCTGCCGGCGCTGTTCGCCTACAACACGCAGGTGGGCTGCGACTTCGTGCCGGTGGGTCTCGCACTCGGCGAGGCCAAGCCCAAGACCATCGAGATCGGCGTGCCGGCGGTGCTCATCAGCCGCCAGATCATGGGCCCGGTCTCGGTTCTGATCGCCTGGGCGGTCAGCCTGGTCGTGCTCTAAACTGAAAACAAGGAGGTTCGCCAATATGACGGTTCATCTGAAGACACGGGTCACCGCTGTTGGACCGGAAGTGGCGGACCTCGCCGAAGGCGGCGTGGTCATCCTGTTTGCCGATGGCTCGCCGCCCGAGCTCGCCGAAGTGTCTGTGCTGCACAGAGGCGAGCAGGAACCCAGCGACGACGCGCCGCAGGCCGGCGCGTCGATCGCCATCGGCGGTGTGTCGGCAACCATCACGGCGATCGGCGACACCGCATGGAACAAGGTGCGCGAGATCGGCCATGTGGTGATCTCGTTCAACGGCGCCTCGCAGGCCGAGCGACCGGGCGAGATTTGCGCGACGGAGGTCGACACGCAGGCGCTGGTGGATGCGCTCGCCGTCGACGCCGTCATCACCATCGCCGCATAAGCCTCTAGCCAGGCGGCGCAAATTTGCTTCAGGATACTGCCATGGAACGCTCCACTATCGTGCGAGTGCATGAAGGGCTTCACGCCCGCCCCGCGACACGCTTCGTCAAGCTCGCCAAGAGCTTCGAGTGCGACATCGAGATCGTGCGCGACGGCAAGGCGGTGAGCGCCAAGAGCCCGGTGAAGCTGATGCTGCTGGGCGTGAAGGAAAACCAGGAAGTCACAGTTCGTGCCGAAGGAGCCGATTCCATCGAGGCCGTCGAAGCGCTTATCGGCTATCTGGAAAACCCGCTTTCTGGTCTCGACGACGAGCCGCAGGACGACGGCGCGCCTCAAGCCGAGCCCGTCGCCGCACCAGTGCCGGTGGCGCCCGCGTCTCTCGTCCAAACCCATCACGGCCTGCGCGGCGTTGCCGCCAGCGAAGGCGTGGCGATGGGGCCGGCGTTTCCCTATTTCCCCGCCGAGATAAATACCGATGGCCGCACTCTGGCACCCGACGAAACCGGTGCGGAGGTCGAGCGTTTGCGGCGCGCGGTGGCAACGGTCCAGCAGCGCATGGACGCGACGCTGGCCGACAGGTCGCTCGCGGAGGGCGACCGCGGCATCGTTGCCGCGCTGCGCGACATAGCGGCCGACGAGGATCTGATCGGCGAGGCCGAGCGGACGGTGGCGGGCGGGCTGGACGCCGTCTCGGCGGTCATGGCCGCATCGGCGCAGGTGGCGGATGAGTTCGCCGGAATGGACGATCCCTATCTCAACGCCCGCGCCGACGATATCCGCGCCGTCGGCCGGCAGCTCTGCTTGGCGCTGCTCGGCGAGGAAGAGGCGGGGCTCGACGCGCTGCCCGAAGGCGCGATCCTCATTGCGGAAGACATCGGTGCGTGGGATCTGGCGCGCGCGCCGCTGAAGCGCATCGGCGGCATCGTGTGCGGCCATGGCGGCGCTACCTCTCACGTCGCCATCATCGCGCGCTCGCACGGCATTCCGGCCGTGCTCGGGCTTGGCGGTCAGGTCGATGCGCTGCGCGAGATCGGCGCGATTGCACTGGATGGATCGACCGGACACGTGCACCCCGATCCCGACGATGCGATCCGAGCCGATTTCGAGGCCCGGATCACCGCCGCCGGCAAGGAGCGGGAGGCGCTGACGGCCTATCGCGACATGGAGCCCCGCCGCGCCGACGGCACGGTGATCGAGGTCGCGGCCAATATCGGCTCGCTGGAAGAAATCGACGCGGCGCGCGAGGCGGGCGCCATGGGCGTCGGGCTGTTCCGCACCGAATTGCTATTCATGCGGCACATGCACCTGCCGTCGGAGGACATGCAGGCCGAAACCTATGCCGCGCTGGCACAGGCTTTCGCGCCCCATCCGGTCATCGTGCGCACGCTGGACATCGGCGGCGACAAGCCGATTGCGGGGGTAGAGTTTCCGCAGGAGGAAAACCCGTTCCTGGGCTGGCGCGGCATTCGCATGTGCCTCGACCGGCCGGACATCTTCAAGCGCCAGCTCCGCGCGCTTCTGCGCGCGGCAGTCCACGGCAACATCAAGGTGATGCTGCCGATGGTTTCGGAACTGGACGAGGTTCGCCGCACGAGGGCACTGATCGAGGAATGCAAGGGCGAACTGGCGACGGAAGGAAAGTCGCATGCCGATTTCCCGCTCGGCGTCATGGTGGAAACGCCGGCTGCCGTATTCATCGCACGCGAACTGGCGAAGGAAGTCGCCTTCTTCTCGATCGGCACCAACGACCTGACGCAGTATGTGATGGCGGCCGACCGGCTCAATCCGGTGGTCGCCGGGCTCAACCATGTCGAGAACCCCGCCGTCATGGGCGCGATCGAGATGACGGCCAGAGCTGGCGTCGAGGCCGGCATCATGGTCGGCATGTGCGGTGAGGCGGCAGGCCGACCGGACCTCATCCCCGCCTTCATCCGCATGGGCCTCACCGAACTGAGCATGAGCCCCGCGTCGATCCAGCGGGCCAAGAAGTGCATTGCCGAGATGAGCGCCGGATAAGGCCTCGCGTTAGGGCAGGTGCGCCAGCAGGGTTGCGAAGATACGGGTGAGTTCTGCCCGTGCGTCCGCCCCTGCACAGGCGTCAGCGATACGGTCGAGCCGTGCTTCCGTGGCCAGAACCGTCAGGTCCAGGATATCGGGCTCGGGCGACGCATCCGGCTCAACGGTTGCGAACCCGCAGGCAAGCACGACCGGCACCAGACACAGAAGCTCCAGCGTTCGTGCGTCCCTTGAAGACAGGGCCGCATCATCGAGCCGGATCGCGCGATGGTCGAGCATGGTCAGCAGCAGTGCCGCGCTGAATGCGGAGGCGGCCTCGATACGTGCCGCCCAGTCTGTCGCGCCGGCGATCCCGGCTATCAGGTCACCGTGGCGGGTACGCATCGTGGCATGGATGGCTGCAAGCTCGCTCTCGTGGATGCGCGCATCGGTGACGCGCCGGTTGGCCAGCACCTCGCGTGCCAGATAGTAGAGATCGCGCCGGTACGCGCGTGCGCCTTCGCGCGCCTCGCCCAGCGGAAAGTATGTCGCAAAGCCTTGCACCGCGCCGGCGGGTGGCGCAGACCTGCGCACGGGTGTAAGTCTCTCTGCCAGTGTCATCGCATCATCGAACGCGCTGACCGCATGGCCCACCAGGTGGTCTACCGCGGCGGGGGCGAATGGAGGTCGCGGCAGCGGAAGTATATCGCCCAGCCGCGCCGAAGGCGTGGCCGATCCGTCGTGCCGGTGCTGGCGGATGACGTGGCGGACATCGCGCAGCCGGTCCTTCAGCGCGACCCGAACCTCTTCGGAAATCTCTCGCAGCATGATGGCGCTCCATCCCTTGTTTCTTTGCCGGCGAACGGCCTTCTCGCGTCCGCGCTCTTGTCTCAAGGGTGCGTCGCGGAGCCGGGATCGGTCAAGAGTCGATATTGCGTTCACATACAGAATCGTTGACGGTTGCGCCGCGCGAGGGGGAGCAGGGAAGGTACAGCTATTGGCTAGGCGGCCGCGCAGGAACGTTGAAAGCGGAGACGCCGAAGCTGCGCTTCCGGCGGGCGACAGCCGGGCAGACCGGCTGCGGGTCCGTGCGGCGTGGATGTATTTCATCGAGCAGATGACCCAGAACGAAATCGCCGACGTGCTTGGCGTCGGGCGGGTCAGCGTGGTGCGCATGCTGGCGGAAGCGCGTGCCCGCAACGAGGTGAAGATAGGCATCGAGAGCGAGCTGGCGGAAACGGTGCGTCTGGAGCGGGCTCTGGAGCGCACCTTCGGCCTTCAGCAGGCGCTGATCGCTCCCTTGTCGTCGCCGGACGCCGATCCCATCCCCGCCATAAGCGCCAGAACCGGCAGCTATCTTTCCGATGCGATGCGGTCCGGCATGCGTGTGGGCGTGGGCTGGGGGCGTACGCTGTTCAGCACGCTGCAATTCATCGGCGCCAAGCAGCTCAACGACTTTCAGGTCATTTCGCTGCTTGGCGGTGTCGGCGCGGCCAGGCGGTACAATCCAGCCGAGTTCGCATGGCGGTTCGCCCAGATATTCCAGGGTGAAGGTTACCTGATCCCGACGCCTGCCGTGGTCGACAGCATCGAGACGAAGATTGCGCTTGTGGAGCGCTGCGGGCTCAAGGACACGTTCGACATGACGAACGACCTCGACGCCGTGCTGCTCAGCGTGGGCGGGATCGCATCGGCCACGACCTTCTATCGCGGTGGGTTCCTCAAGGAGGAGGATCGCGAGGCGCTGGTGCGGCGAGGCGCCGTGGGCGACTTGCTGTTCCATTTCTACGACCGCGAGGGTGTTCTGGTCGATCATCCGGTCAACCAGCTGGTGATGTCGGTGGACGTGGATCGGCTTCGCAAGGCGCCTATCCGCATCCTGACTTCCGGCGGCGAGGACAAGATAGACGCGCTGCTTGGCGCGATGAGCCTGATCGCGCCGACGATCTTCATAACGGACGAGAACAGCGCTCGGCGCATGCTGGATGCGCGCGGCGTCGTCGCCTGAGTCGCTATTTCAGGACGCGACGGGTATCGCCGGTGATGTGCGGCTTGCAGCGCTGATGGGCCTTGTTGTCCCAAAGCCGGATCGGCGGCGCGAGGCTGACGAGCTGCGAATAGCCGCCCTGCAGCACCACGCGATAGGGCCGCATGCCCGGATAGCCGCCGTTGACGGCCTTGGAGTTGACCATGCCGCAGACGGTGACGTCGCCATAGGCCGAGTCGCGTACGGCCATCATGTGGGTCCAGTGCGCGGAACGCGGGTCGATCAGATGGGCCGACACCGTGTCCTTGGTGAGCTGGATGTCCTGCGCGGTCAGCTCGTGCATCCAGCCCTCGTCGGCCGTGGTCGAACAGCCGCTGGCCACCACCAGAATGGCGGCAAAGGCGGCGTTTCTTAAGCTTGCCATCGTGACGAATCCCCGGAACATGAGCTCGGCGATCCTCTACCCAATGGCTTGCGCAAGGCTGGACGCATCGACTAACACGCGCTAAAGCAAGCTGCGGTCGGAGCCGGATTGCCCGGGGCAGGCACAATACTACTGCTATATTTTCGTATTGGACTTGTCTTTGAAATACGCGAATGCATTCGAGCGTAACAATGCGATTTCCGTCTTTCTGATGGGCGCGATGCCGGCGGTTGCCGGCAGTGCGATCTCCGTTGCGCTGGGGATGTTCTTCGTCTGGGGCGTGATCTCGCTGGCGCTGCGGCGCTTCGAGTTCCGGCTGACCCGTCACGACAAGGCCATCGCCTGGACCTTCACCGTCTTCGTCGCCCTGATTTTGCTGACGGCGGTCATAGGCGAGAATCCCGAACAGATACGCGGCCATATCCTGTGGCTGGCGCCGTTCCTGTCGGTCTGGGTCGTGATCCCGCGGCTGCGGGCGACGCCGGATCTGGACTATCTGACGATCTTCATGATCGGAGCGGCGGTGGGTGCGATTGGCGCCCTTGCTATCGGTTTCGTACAGGTCGTCGGCCTCGACCAGCGCGCCGAAGGCGGCGCGGGCAACGCCGCAGTGTTCGGGATGATGGCGCTTTGCCTTGCGGGCGTCGCGGGGCTCAACATCACCGACGAACGGCGCAACTATCGCATGCTGGCGATCGCCGGCACCGTGGCAGGCCTGCTGGCGGTCGTTCTCTCGCTGACCCGCGGGGTGGCGATGGTCGCCGTTTTCACCGTGCTGGTGCTGGTGATCTATGCGCCGCGCAGGTGGATGCCGACCTCCATGCGGTTCGCCTGGATCGTGCTGGCGGGTGTCGTTGCGGTGGCGCTTTACGGCGCGGCCGACCTGATTTCGGCGCGTTTCATGCTCACGGTCGATGAGATCGGCAAGGTGATGGATGGCGAAAACTCGGCCAATGTGGGGGAAAGGCTGCGGCTCTGGGGCGCGGGGTGGACCGCCATCCTCGAATCGCCGGTCTGGGGACACGGCATCCAGAATCGCATGGCGAAGGTCGCCGAAGTGCTGGCCCTGGACGGGGGGCATATGCGCGATTTCACCCATGCGCACAACGCCTTCATCACCTTCGCCATCGACGGCGGGATCATTGTTTTCGTTGCGGTTCTGGCGGTTCTGGCGGTTCCGGTAGCGGTTGCGTGGAAGGCTCCGCAGGACGAAAACCACCGGCGGCGGTTCTTTCTGGCGCTGCAGGTTTGCTCGATCTACGCGCTGTGTGGGCTGAGCCAGATCATGTTCAAACACGACATCATGGACGCGTTTTTCGTATTTTCCGCCATTCTGGTGGCGGCGAGCATACCGGGTCGAGATCAGCAAAAGTAAAGTCGGTTCCGGGTTTTCTACTTCCAGGTCGCCGCGTAGGCCGCAAGACGCTCAAAAGTATCCTTCGGGGACTGCCATCCGGTCGCTTCAAGACTTGCGGGAGAGGCTTGCATACTTCCGGAAAGTCTTTGCCACAGAGCCCGTCGACCCGCCAGAATCAGGGGTGCGGAGAGCAGTCTATCCGAGGTTACAAAAAGGCCCGGCGGGCGGCCCAGCCCGTGGCGCATCGAAGCGAGAATGGCGGCCACCGAGAGAGGTTCGCGGTCGCACACGGTGAAGGTGCCGCCACCGGTCGAAGGCGCCTCGATCGCATGCACTGCGGCGGCCGCAAGCCCTTGAATATCAATTAGAGATCGCGGCGCGTCGAGGCCGCCGAGCGGCAGCGGCAGAGGCAGGCGGGCAAGCCTGAACAGCGTCGCCAGATGGCCCTTGGCCTCGCCGCCATAGACCAGCACAGGCCTGAGAATAACGGCCCGGCTAGCGTCATTTTCGGCTGAAAACGCCTCTTTTACCCTATCCTCCCCAGCAAGCTTCGATCGACCATACTCGTCTTCGGGTTTTGGGGGGGTATCCTCGGATACGACCGTCGCCGATATCGGGCCGCTGACGGCGCGCACCGACGACATGAATACGAAGCGTCCGGAGCAATGCCGGCGGGCGGAATGCGCGAGCTTCTCCGTCAGTTCGACGTTTGCGATCCTGTATGCCGATGCCGGGATGCCGGATGCGGCTTCGGCGATTGCCGCGCAATGAACGACGTGGTCCACGCCGCTGACGAAGGCGTCCCATTCCTGCGGCCCGGCATCGGGAGCAGGCATCCGCACACGTTCACTAACGGCGGCAGGCAGGTTTTCTGGCGTCCGGGAAGCGGCGCGGACCCGGTAGCCCCCGGCCATCAACCTTTGCGAGACGACCCTGCCGACAAACCCGCTTGCGCCGGTGACCAGCACCGTATCCGGCGGGCCGGCGGTCATCTTTCGGTATGCTTGAAGAGGAGTTTGACGGCCTCGGCGGTGTCGGCCCTGTCGGTCGCCTCGCGCAGCCTGCGCAGCATGGCCGGCAGATCGGCGCCGTTGCCATTGGCGCGGCGCGCCCGCAATATCTTGGAGTGGGCCGTCGCCGATACGCCGTCGGGATCGTAGAACAGCTCCTCGTGCAGCTTCTCGCCCTCGCGCATGCCGATGGTGACGATCTCGATATCGCCCTCCGGATTGCGCGCATCGCGCACGGTCAGCCCTGCCAGCGCGATCATGTCCTCCGCCAGATCCCGGATACGGATCGGCTGGCCCATCTCGAGCAGCAGGATGTCGCCGCTCTGGGAAAGGCCGCCGGCCTGCACGATGAGTTCGGCCGCCTCGCGCACCGACATGAAGTAGCGCGTCATCTGCTCGTCGGTGATGGTGACAGGTCCGCCATTGGCGATCTGTTCCTTGAACAGCGGAATGACGGAGCCGCTGGAGCCGATGACGTTGCCGAAGCGCACGCAGGCGAAATTGCGCTCGTAGGGATCGTCCAGCTGACGGGTGCCGTGATGGCGCACGATCTTCTCCGACCATCTCTTGGTCGCGCCCATGACGTTGGCGGGGCGGACGGCCTTGTCGGAGGAGATGAGGATGAAGTTCGGCACGCGGCACTCGGTGGCGGCAGCAGCCAGCGTATCGGTGCCGAACACGTTGTTGCGAATGCCTTCCAGCGGGTTCAGCTCGACGAGATGCACATGCTTGTAGGCGGCGCAGTGGTAGATAGTCTCGATGCCGTTCTCGACCAGCACGCGTCGAATCAGCTCTGCGTCGGTGACCGAACCGAGCACCGGCACGAGCGGGAAGGAAGCGTCGGGGTGAAGCTCACGTCCGATCTGATAGAGGCCGTGCTCGTTTGTGTCGAACAGCACCAATCGCGCGGGCTTCATGCGCGCAATAATGCGGCAGAGCGCCGAGCCGATGGAACCGGCCGCCCCCGTGACCATGATCGAGCGGCCCTCGATCATCTTGCGCAGCAGGGCTGGATCGGCCGGGACGGGCGAACGGCCCAGCAGATCGTCGATGTCGATGTCGCGGACGTGGCTGACGATGTATTTGCCTTCCGCGAGATCGACGATGGAAGGAAGAATGCGCACATTGACCGGCGCATTGCCGATCTCGGCGAGCAGTTCGCGTTCGCCGGCGCCACCCAGCGAGGGCGTCGTGATGATGATCTCCTCGACGCCCATGTTCTGGATCAGGCGCTTCAGCTCGCTGGGCGCGTAGACGCGGATGCCCAGTATGTCCATGCCGTAGAGCGACTGGTCCTTGGTGAGGAAGCCGACCACCTCGCGCTCGCTGGTCGAGCGCAGCGCGCCGGCCAGCTGCGTCGCCGCGTCGCCGGTACCGTAGATGAGCGTCTTGGTGAGCCCGCTTCGCTCGCGCATGTTGCGCCACAGCAGCCACTTCGCGCCGAAGCGGCTGCCGGTGATGACAAGCACGGAAAGCACCCAGAAGATCGCCGGGATGCTTCGCGGCACGCCGGGCGCGCCCGTCATCGCCGTGAGGAAGGCGAGGGCCACCCAGGTGAGCACGGCAAGGCTGACGACCTGCAGGATGGTCCATACCGCGCGGTCTGGCAGATATTTCAGCACCGCCCGGTAAAGGCCCATGCGCGCGAAGATGGGAATCGCGATGGCCGGCGCCGCCAGGATGATGAACACCTGCGAAGCGTTGGGGACGAAAGGCTGGCCGAAACGCATCGAGAAGCTGAGCCAGCACAGGAAGGAGAGCGCCACCGCGTCGAAGACGATCAGCACCCAGCGCTTGCGGTTGCGCGAGCTTCTGAGGACCCGCTCCCGGAGGCGGGTGAGCGTTGGCAGTGGCGACGACATCTTCATGCCCGGGCTTCAGCTACTCGAATGGCGAGACCGGATCGCGGATGCATCATCATGGCAACATACATCACATCGTTCCGATATCACGGGAGCAGCTTCCGGCCGGCCCGAACGCCCGGTTCGAGCCACCATGCCTGCGGTCAGCGCCACCAAGCAGGAAGCGCGTGTCGCCGAGCGCGGTGCGTAACTTCCCCGTGGCAAGGCAGATAGCCAATTCACGCCATGATGGCAACAATGTGCGATCCGGGGGCTTTTCCACCGGCGGCGAGCTTGGAAAATCGGCGGAAGGGCGCACGATCTCCCCCTGTGCGGCGTGCGCCAATGCTGCTAAGCCCCGGGCGATGGACGAAAGCGCAGCACACACGACCCGGCACCGACCCGGCAAGCGGATGTTCGATCTGGCCGTGGCGCTTCCGTGCCTTCTGGTTGCAGCGCCCGTGATCCTTGCGGCGATGCTGGTGGTGCGGGCGACATCGCCCGGACCGGCGATCTTCGCGCAGCCGCGCGTTGGGCGCGATGAGCGTCCATTCGTCTGCTACAAGTTGCGCACCATGCATGAAAGCACGCCCGACCTGCCGACGCATGAGGCGCCCGCCGCCGCGATCACGCCGGTAGGCTCCTTCCTGCGGCGCACCAAGATCGACGAGCTGCCGCAGCTTTGGAACGTGGTGACGGGCCAGATGAGCATCGTAGGGCCGCGGCCCTGCCTGCCGGGACAGAGGGAACTGATCGAGCATCGCCGCAGGCTGGGCGTGTTCGCGCTGCGGCCCGGCATAACGGGTCTGGCGCAGGTGCACGGCATCGACATGTCCGATCCCAAACGCTGCGCGGAGACGGACGCCGAGTATATGGGCGCGATTTCGATCGCGGAGGATCTGCGACTCGTGGTTCGTACCTTCGTTTAGGGTTCGACGCCCGGCGCCCTGCCTTTCACGAGTGAACCCGAACCGCTCTAGGTCTGGCTCTCGTCGCGTTCGCTCCAGAGCTCGGTGAGCGACTTGCCCTTGCGGCCCCAGTTGTCGGTGTCCACCTCGTCGATGACGACGAAGATGTACTCCGGATCACGTCCCAGTTGCGTGACGAGCACGTCAGTGATGCCACGAATGACGGCTCGCTTCTGCTCCACCGACGCGATGCCCTTGGCGATTTCCAGCTTGACGTATGGCAAGTCGACCTCCCTGCTTTGGCGCAAAGCATATGGACGTCAGGAGAGGGCGACAACGGCTTTGGCGCTGCCGGGTATTCCTGCGGATGAGAACGAGTGAAATTTTCCTATGGTTAGCGAAGCGTTAAGCCTTGCCGGGCAGACTGGAGGTTGCATGATTCTGCGCGGGGAGAGCATTGCCGGTGACAATGCGGGAGGGGCGGACCGCACCTGGGTCGAGGGAAACCGAGGACGGTCGTGGAAAAGCAGCGTTGGGAAAACGGAGCGGCGGGCACGCGGCCGTGACCTGTCATGGCCGAACGCTCGACGGCAGCGAGGCTGCGGCCCTGCTGCAATGCGATGCCGACTGGCTGTGGGAATCGGATGCGCAGCACCGCATCGTCAGCCTGTCGGAAAATTTCTTCGCGGTAACGGGCATGGACCCGAAACGCGTCGTCGGCAACTCGCGTCTCGAACTGCTGCTGAGAACGTCGCTGGACGACGACAAGGCCTCCGCCCATCTGGAAGAACTCGAAGCGCACCGCCCCTTTCGCGATTTCGTCTATGAGGCGCGCAATGGCAGCGAGAGCTGCCGCTGGGTGTCGATTTCAGGCGTGCCCCGGTTCGACGGCAAGGGCGCGTTCACCGGCTATTCGGGCATCGGACGCAATGTCACGCACCTGCTGTCTGTCGTCGACGAACTGAACGAGGCCCGCCGCCAGCTCGCGCTGCGCGAACGCCGCGACCGGCTTGTGGAAGACGAAATCTCCGGCGAGAGCCATGCCTTCCGGCTGATATCGGCGCTCGACGTCATCCAGGACGCATTCTGCTACTACGACGCAAGCGACCGGCTGGTGCTGTTCAACGATGCGATGACGCGCATCTATGGCGGGCTGCAAGACGTGATCCGCCCGGGATGCACGTTCGAACAGCTTATCGATGCCGGGCTGGACCGCGGGATCTGGTCGACCGGGGAAA
The DNA here is from genome assembly GCF_008180155.1 of Neoaquamicrobium microcysteis. Lineage (GTDB taxonomy): Bacteria > Pseudomonadota > Alphaproteobacteria > Rhizobiales > Rhizobiaceae > Aerobium > Aerobium microcysteis. The sequence continues at coordinate 22,356 of NZ_VSZS01000054.1, forward strand.
CGGGCCGCGACGGATTCCGAACGCATGTGCTGGACAAGCGGCGCAACGAAAGCAGTTCGGAATCGCTGCTGGGACTGACCGACGGCCGCTGGATCATGCATCGAGAGATGCGCACGGACGACGGCGGCACCGTCGCGCTGTGCACCGACATCACCGCGATCAAGCAGAACGAGGAGGGGCTGGAGCGAGCCCATGCGGAGGCCGAGGAAGCCAAGGAGCGGCTGCAGGCGGCGATCGACGCGCTGCATGATGGCTTCGTGCTGTGGGACAAGGACGACCGGCTGCTGGCCTTCAACAGCGCGTTTGCCGCGCAATTTTCCTTCCTGCCCGAATTGCGGCCGGGCCGCAGCTTCAGGGAGCTTTTCCTCGATTTCGCGCATAGCGGCGTGGTGGCAGAGGCCGTCGGACGCGAGGAGGAGTGGGTGGAGATCCACGCCGCCAACCGCGCGGCCGAGCTCGGCCAGGACATCGAGTTCGAAACCCATGACGGCCGCTGGATGCTGCGGCGCGACCTTTTGACGGACAATGGCGACAGGGTGGGGATCCGCAAGGACATCACCGAATACAAGCAGCGCCAAAGCGAGCTGGCCGGCGCCAAGCAGCAGGCCGAGCTGTTGCTGACGGACCTGCAGCGCACGCTCGATTCCATGGATCTCGGCGTGGTGCTGCTGGACGGCAATCTCGACGCCGAAATGATAAACCAGGCCTTCTACGACATATGGAAGGTGACGGCCGAAGACGTGGCGGTCGGCAGCCCGTTCCGCGCGCTGATGGACGTGAACCGCCACAACGGCATCTACGAAGTGGCCGATGAGGAGTGGGAAGACTACGTCGGGAAGCGGCTGGACGAGATTCGCGGCGACGGCATCGCGGCGCGCGAGTTCCACCGCGCCGACGGTCGTACGCTGATCTATTCGGTGACGGCGCTGACGGGCAGCAAGCGCCTCGTGTGCTATTACGACATCACCACGATGAAGGAGCGCGAGGAGCAGCTGGCGGAAGCGCTGGAGAAGGCGCGGCTGGCGGAAGCGGTCTTCAACAGCCTGCCCAGCCCGATGTTCGTGAAGGACGCCCAGCTCAACTTCGTGATGGCCAACCAGGCGTTCGCGAACTTCTTCGGCACGACGCCGGACGGCGTCGTCGGCAAGCGGGACGCCGATCTGGTGCCGGCCGAGGAAGTCGGCACCTTCGAGGCGCTGGAACAGAAGGTGCTGGATACGGGCCAGGTCTACGAGAACGAGGCCGCCTATGTGGAGGACGGCGTCACCGGCTGGCGGATCGTGCGCAAGAACCGGGTGCAGACGGCAAGCGACACGCACTATGTGGCATGCTCGATCTTCGACGCCAGCGAGCTGAAGCGCCGCGAGATGGAAAGCAAGCGGGCGCGCGACCATCTGGCCGGCGTGCTCGAATCGCTGCCGGCCGGCGTCATCATCTACGACAGCGACGACCGGTTCCTGCTGGCAAACAGGAAGCTGCAGGACATGCTGCCCGAGCTGGTGCCCGTGTGGCACAGGCGCTGCACCTATCGCGAGGCGATCGAGCACGGATACAAGGTCGGCTATTTCCGCAAGTGCGGCGACCCGGCCATCGATGCGCTTTACGACACCGACTACGACGCGTGGATCGAGGCGTATATGGAGCGCCACAAGCTGCCCTATTCGGTCTTCGAACGGCAGCATCCGGACGGGCGGTGGTATCAGGCGTTCGACGTGCGCACGCCGGATGGATCGTTCATCGGCATTCGCCTCGACATTACCGAGCTGAAGCAGCGCGAGGAAGCGCTGCAGGCGAGCATGGAGCAGATCGAGCTCTACAAGCACGTGCTCGACGAGCTCCCCGTCTCCACCTACGTGAAATCGGACGCGCTGGCCTTCGAGTTCGTCAACAAGATGTGGTGCGAGATCAGCGGCATCGACAAGGAAGAGGCGATCGGCAAGACGGATCGCGACTTCTTCGGCGATGAGGGCGAAGGCTTCGCCGACCGCGACCGGGCCGTGCTGGCGAGCGGAAAGCTGGACGAGACGGAAGAGACGCTGACGCACCGCGACGGGACCGTGCGCGCGCTCATCGCCAAGAAGAGCCGGCTTATCGGGGCCAACGGTGCGGTGCACCTGATCGGGTCGAGCACCGACATCACCGAACTCAAGCAGCGCGAGGCCGAGCTTCAGGAAGCGCAGCGCAAGGCGGTACTGGCCGACCGCGCGAAGTCGGAATTCCTGGCCAATATGAGCCACGAGATACGCACGCCGATGAACGGCGTGCTGGGAATGGCCGAACTGCTGGCCAAGTCGGAGCTCGATTCGCGCCAGCGCACGTTCACCGACATCATCGTGAAGTCGGGCAACGCGCTTCTGACGATCATCAACGACATCCTAGACTTCTCGAAGATCGACGCGGGCCAGCTCGTGCTGGACCCGGTGCCGTTCCATCTGGCCGAGGCCATCGAGGACGTGGCGACGCTGGTTTCCACGCGCGCCAAAGAAAAGGACCTCGAACTGATCGTGCGGGTGCAGCCGGGGCTGCACGACCACTATCTAGGCGATGTCGGTCGTATCCGGCAGATCATCACCAACCTGCTCGGCAATGCGGTGAAGTTCACCGATTCGGGTCATGTGCTGGTTGACGTGACGGGCGAGGCGCAGGGCCTGGAGACGGTTTTGCGGGTGTCGGTGACGGATACCGGCATCGGCATACCGGAAGACAAGCTTGCGCAGGTGTTCGACAAGTTCAGCCAGGTCGATGCGTCCTCCACCAGACGGCATGAGGGAACGGGGCTCGGCCTCGCCATCACGTCACGGCTGGTGGGGCTGATGGGCGGCGACATGGGCGTTCAGAGCAGGGAAGGCGAAGGGTCAACATTCTGGTTCACGATCGTACTGCCGTGGGCCGGAGCATCCGAAAGGGAGAGGACCATGCCGATCGACGTTTCGGGTTCCAGAATTCTGGTGATCGACGACAATGCCGTGAACCGCGCGATCCTGATCGAGCAGATGACCAACTGGGGCTTCGACGCCTGCGCGGCCGAAAGCGGGCCGGAAGGCATCGCGGTGCTGAAGGCCGTGGTCGCGCACGGGCTGAAGGTGGATTGCGTCATCCTCGACTACCAGATGCCGGGGATGACGGGCGCGGACGTGGCGCGTGTGGTGCGGGCCACGCCGGGCATCGCGCACACGCCGATCATCATGCTGACCTCGGTGGACCAGACGCTCGGCCAGCCTAGCTTCCGCAGCCTCGACATCGACGCCCATCTCATCAAGCCGGCGCGGTCTTCCGCGCTGCTGGAGGCGCTGGTTTCCACGATCCAGAAGCATCGCGGCGTCCTGGTGTCGGACGAGCCGATGCAGAGCGCGCCGAAGGTGGAGGCCGAGCCGCCGGCAGCACAGCCCGCGCCCGCCCGGCCCGAGCTGCGCATATCGCCGCGCGCTACGGCCCAGAAGCACCGCGTCGATATACTGGTTGCCGAGGACAATGAGGTGAATCAGCTGGTCTTTACCCAGATACTTGGGGAGACGGGGCTTACCTACGAGATCGTCGGCAACGGTAGGCTGGCGGTCGAGGCGCACAGGACGATGACGCCGCGCATGATCCTGATGGACGTTTCCATGCCCGAGATGAACGGGCTCGAGGCGACGGCCAAGATCCGCGAGGCGGAGGGACTGACGGGCGGCCACGTGCCGATCGTCGGCGTGACGGCCCATGCGCTGAAGGGCGACCGCGAGCGCTGCCTGGATGCGGGTATGGACGACTACCTCTCCAAGCCCATCAGTCCCAAGGCGCTCACGCAGAAGATCGAACGCTGGATCAAGGAGAGCGAGGAAGACGGCCGCGTAGCCGGCTAGCCGTCGCCGAAGCCGGCTGCCGGGTACAGGTTGCGGGCATATACAGAGCTCGTAACCCGGCTGACGCAAAACTGTCATCTGACTGTCATGCAGGGCCGCTATTGCCACTCCCGACGCAACAAGGCGTCGCATCCGAATTCCGGACAGGAGTAGGCTCAATGAACAGATATTCGCTTGCGGCGACGGTCGCTTCCGCCGCACTTGCCGCCTCGCTCGGCACCGCCGCCGCGCAGTCGCGCGACACCATCCAGATCGCCGGTTCGTCCACCGTCCTGCCCTTCGCCAGCATCGTGGCCGAAGAGTTCGGCAACGCGTTCCCCGAGTTCAAGACCCCGGTCGTCGGTTCCGGCGGCTCGTCGGGCGGCCTGCGCCAGTTCTGCGGCGGCGTCGGCGAAAACACCATCGACATCGCCAACTCGTCGCGCCGCATCCGTGCCGGCGAGATCGAGGCCTGCAACGCAGCCGGCGTGAACGATATCCGCGAAATCCAGATCGGCTATGACGGCATCGTGTTCGCCACCGGCGCCGACAAGGAAGACTTCGCGCTCGAGCCGGTGCACGTGTTCAAGGCGATCGCCGCGCAGGTGCCGGTCGATGGCGAGCTCGTCGCCAACTCCTACACGACGTGGAACGAGATCGACGAAACCCTGCCGAACCAGCCGATCTCGCTGGCCATTCCCGCTTCCAACCACGGCACGCGCGAAGTGTTCGAAGAGCGCGTCCTGCACGAGGGCTGCAAGAATGCTGGTATGCCCGAGATGGAAAAGGAAGCGCTGGACGCCGCCTGCCTCGCGCTGCGCCAGGACGTCGTCGTCGAGATCGCCGGCGACTACACCGAGACGCTGGCCCGCCTGCAGTCGAACCCCGACACTGTCGGCGTGTTCGGCCTCTCCTTCTACGACCAGAACCGCGACACGCTGAAGGTTGCGACCATGTCCGGCGTCACGCCGTCGCTCGAGACCATCGCCGCCGGTGAATATCCGGTGTCGCGCCCGCTGTTCTTCTACGTGAAGGGCGAGCACATCGGCGTCATCCCCGGCATCGAGGAATATGTGCAGTTCTTCCTCTCCGACCAGATGGCCGGTGCGGGCGGCACGCTCGAGGCTGCCGGCCTGATCCCGGCCCCGACCGAGGAGACCGCCGACGTTCTGGCGGAATTCGAGGAAGGCAAGGCGCTGACCGCGGCCGACCTGCAGTAGTCACCGACAGGCGGGCAGGGGCCGAAAGCCGGCCCCTGCCGCTGCAATTCCTAGTGGGCGATAGTTCGAGGCGAAACCGGTGAACACTGCTCTCGTTGCTGCCTTGCTGCTCTTGCTGCTGGGCTTTGCCTACCAGGCAGGGTGGTCGCGCAGCCGCTCGCTTGCCACCACCGGCGGCAGGCTTCACTCGCGCCCCGTCTATCACGGATCGCTCGCCGCGATCTGGGCGCTGGTTCCCGCACTCCTCGTGCTCGCGCTGTGGACGCTGTTCGGCACCACCGCGACCAGAGCCTACATCATCGCGCAACTGCCTGCGGAAATAGCCTCGCAGACCGGCGCGGCGCTCGAAGGGGCGATAGCGCGCATACGCCAGATCGAATCCGGCTTCGGCGTCGTGGGCGAGACCGCGCCATATGAGAACGCCGCCGCACAGGCGCTGCGCGAATTTCGTCTGCTGACCTTCGCAGTCGTGCTGGCTTCTGCCGCCGGCACCGGCGCCATCGGCCTGTGGCTGGCGCGGCGTCGCATCACGACGGCGCTGCGGGCACGCAACGAAGTGGAAAAGGCGGTCCGCATCGTGCTGATCGCCTGCTCCGTCGTCGCCATCCTCACCACGGTCGGCATCGTCGCCTCGCTGCTTTCGGAAGCCATCCGCTTCTTCACCTTCGTCAGCCCCGCCGACTTCTTCTTCGGCACTGTCTGGAACCCGCGCTTTTCTACCACCGGCTCCGGGCCCAGCGGCGAATACGGCCTGCTGCCGTTGCTTTGGGGCACGCTGATGGTCGCGGGCATCGCCATAGCGGTTGCGCTGCCGATCGGCCTGATGACGGCGATCTACCTCTCGCAATACGCCAGGCCGCGTGTGCGCAGCACGATCAAGCCGATCGTTGAGGTGCTGGCCGGCATTCCCACCATCGTCTACGGCTTCTTCGCGCTTGTGACGGTCGGCCCGTTTCTGGCCACGCTTGGCCAGTCGCTCGGGCTCCAGATACGCGCCACCAGCGCGCTCACGGCCGGCGTGGTGATGGGCATCATGATCATTCCCTTCATCTCGTCCCTGTCCGACGACGTGATCCGGCAGGTGCCGCGCGCCATGCGCGACGGCTCGCTCGGCCTCGGCGCGACCAAGTCGGAGACGATCAAGCGCGTCATCCTGCCGGCGGCGCTACCCGGTATCGTCGGCGCCTTCCTGCTGGCGGTAAGCCGCGCCATCGGCGAAACCATGATCGTCGTGCTTGCAGCCGGCAACAGCCCCTATCTGCGCCTCAACCCTGGCGAGCCGGTCTCGACCGTGACCGTCACCATCGTCAACCAGCTGACCGGTGACACCGACTTCGCATCGCCGCAGTCGCTGGTGGCCTTCGCGCTGGGCCTGACCCTGTTTGCAATGACGCTCGTCCTCAACGTCGCCGCGCTCTACATCGTGCGCCGCTATCGGGAGCAGTACGAATAATGGCCGAGACTCTCGTCCCACAGCCCGCTTCGGACGGATCGGCGGAACGGCTTGCCCGGATACGCGCGGGCCTTTCCGCGCGGCATTCCCGCGAGCGCCGCTTCCGCTTCTACGGCATCGCCGCCATCGCCGCCGCGCTCGGCTTCGTGGCCATCCTGTTCACGATGATCCTCTACAAGGGCCTGCCCGCCTTCACGCAGGCGACGCTCGAGGTCGAGGTGTTCTTCGACCCCGAGGTGATCTCGGTCGATCCCATGCCGGTGCAGCAGCAGGGCCAGTCGCAGGCCGAATTCAGGCGGGCGATGACCGACTGGCAGCGCCAGGCGACCATGGTGAACTGGAACCGGATCGTGGAAGCCGCCGTGCGCAACGCCGCGCCCGGCACCGAGGCCGACTCGCGCCAGCTTCTCTCGATCGTCGAGACGAATGCGCGGTTCGAGCTGCGCGACCGCTTCGTCGCCGATCCCGGCATCCTGGGCTCAACGGCACGTGTGAAGATGCTGGCCTCAGCCAATGCCGACAACTGGCTGAAGGGCAACATCAACCGCGACCTGCCGGACGCACAGCAGCAGCTTGCCGCCCCCGCGCGCGAGCTGGCGGACCGGCTATATGAGAACGGCCATATCCGCTTCGCCTTCGCCTCGCACATCTTCACCAATGTGGACTCGCGGTCCGCGCCCGCATCGGCGGGCCTCGCCGGTGCGTTCGTCGGCTCGCTCTACATGATGCTGGTGGTCATCGTGCTGGCGGTGCCGATCGGCGTGATGAGCGCCGTGTATCTTGAAGAGTTCGCGCCGAAGAACCGGCTGACCGACCTGATCGAGGTCAACATCAACAACCTCGCGGCGGTGCCGTCGATCGTGTTCGGCCTGCTGGGCGCGGCGGTCTTCATCAACTATTTCCGCCTGCCTTTGTCGGCCCCGCTGGTAGGCGGCCTCGTGCTGACCCTGATGACGCTGCCGACCGTCATCATCGCCACGCGGTCGGCCCTGCGCGCCGTGCCGCCATCGCTGAGGCAGGCGGCGCTGGGGCTGGGAGCTTCCAAGACGCAGACCGTCTTCCACCACGTGCTGCCCGTGACCTATCCCGGCATCCTGACGGCGACCATCATCGGCGTCGCGCAGGCGCTGGGCGAAACCGCGCCGCTGCTGCTGATCGGCATGAACGCCTTCGTCGCGCAGATACCCGGGACGCCGCTCGACCAGTCGAGCGCGCTGCCGGTGCAGATCTATCTGTGGCAGGGCAACGAGAACAGAAACTTCTTCGAGGCCCGCACGTCGGCCGCGATCATCGTCCTGCTCGGCCTGATGCTGACGCTCAACGCCATCGCGATCTTCCTGCGCTCGAGACTGGAGCGCCGCAAGTGAACAATCAGACCCAGCCGGAGGCTTCGACCATGCACATGCCGTCCGAGAAAATCGTCCCCAGCTCCGACCTTTACGCGATCTCGTCGTCCACTGTGCGCACGCCCGACGAGAGCCCGCGCCCGGTGCGCGTGACGGCGCGCGATGTCAGCGTGTTCTACGGAGCCAAGCAGGCGCTGTTCGACGTGTCGATCGACATTCCCGAAAAGGCGGTTACCGCCTTCATCGGTCCGTCGGGCTGCGGCAAATCCACCTTCCTGCGTTGCCTGAACCGGATGAACGATACGATCGAGGATTGCCGCGTGAACGGCCGGATCGAACTCGACGGCCAGAACATCTACGACGCGGCGCTGGACGTGGTGGAACTGCGTGCGCGTGTCGGCATGGTGTTCCAGAAGCCGAACCCGTTCCCGAAGTCGATCTACGAGAACGTCGCCTACGGCCCGCGCATCCACGGGCTGGCGAAGAACAAGGCCGAACTCGACGCCATCGTCGAAGCCAGCCTGCACAAGGCAAGCCTGTGGAGCGAGGTGAAGGATCGGCTCAACGAGCCCGGCACCGGGCTTTCGGGCGGTCAGCAGCAGCGGCTGTGCATCGCGCGCGCCATCGCGGTGTCGCCCGAGGTGATCCTGATGGACGAGCCGTGCTCGGCGCTGGACCCCATCGCGACCGCCAAGATCGAGGAGCTGATCGACGAGCTGAAGCAGAACTTCACCATCGTCATCGTGACGCACTCGATGCAGCAGGCGGCCCGCGTCTCGCAGCGCACCGCGTTCTTCCACCTCGGCAATCTGGTCGAGGAAGGCCCGACCGACATGATCTTCACCAGTCCCGGCGAAAAGCGGACGCAGGACTACATCACCGGCCGCTTCGGCTGATGCGTCGAAGGCCGCGAGGAGGCAAGCATGGGTGAGCATACGGTTACGTCGTTCGATGAGGATCTCGGCCACATCGACAGGCTGATCCGCGACATGGGCGACCTGGCGGGCGCGATGGTGGCGGCCTCGACGCGGTCGCTGCTGGAGAACGACACCGCGATGGCGCAGCGGGTGATTTCGGACGACGCGCTGATGGATGCGCGCCAGCGCGAGCTGGACGACCGCGCCATCACGCTGATCGCCAAGCGCCAGCCGATGGCGCAGGACCTACGCCGGGTGGTGGGCGCGATCCGCATGGCGGCAGACCTGGAGCGGATCGGCGACCTCGCCAAGAACATCGCCAAGCGCGTCAGCGCGGTGGGCGAAGGCGCGGCACCCCGCTCGCTGTCGCACTCCATCGACGCGATGGCGCAGATGGTGATGGCGCAGGTGGGCGCGGTGATCGCCGGCTACGAGGGACGCGACGCACGCGGGCTGGTGCAACTGCGCGACGACGACCGCCAGATCGACGTGCAATACACGGCCGTGTTCCGCGAGCTTCTGACCTACATGATGGAAGACCCGCGCAACATCACTGCCTGCACGCATCTGCTGTTTTGCGCCAAGAACCTGGAGCGCATCGGCGACCATGTGACGAACATCGCCGAAAATGCCTATTATGTCGTGACGGGGCAGCAGCTTCCCCTGAACCGGCCGAAGACCGACGAGACGTCGGTGACGGTCGAAGCGGACTGAGCGCGGAAGAGACGGCTGATGATTGCACCGAAGATCATGGTGGTAGAGGACGAGGAGCCTCTGGGCGTGCTGCTCAAGTACAACCTCGAATCCGAAGGTTACCAGGTCGAGGTCGTGCCGCGCGGCGACGAGGCCGAAATCCGGCTGCGCGAGAGCCCGCCGGACCTTTTGGTGCTCGACTGGATGATGCCCGGCATCTCGGGGATCGAGCTGTGCCGCAGGCTGCGCATGCGGCCGGAGACGGAGCGCCTGCCGGTCATCATGCTCACCGCACGCGGCGAGGAAAGCGACAGGGTGCGCGGGCTTTCGACGGGGGCGGACGACTATCTGGTCAAGCCGTTCTCGACGCCGGAGTTCATCGCACGCGTCAAGGCGCTGCTGCGGCGCGCGCGGCCTGAAGTGCTGTCCTCGGTGCTCAAGGTGGGCGACATCATGCTCGACCGCGAGACGCACCGGGTGCATCGCGGCAAGTCCGAGATAAGGCTGGGGCCGACCGAGTTCCGGCTGCTGGAATTCATGATGCAGTATCCCGGCCGCGTGTTCTCGCGCGGTCAACTGCTCGACAATGTCTGGGGCGAGACGATCTACATCGACGAGCGTACGGTGGACGTGCATGTCGGCCGGCTGCGCAAGGCGGTGAACAACGGCCGCCAGCCGGACGTGATCCGCACCATACGCGGCGCCGGCTACGCGATCAGGGAAGCCTGAGCACACTTGCAGGCGGCCCTGCGGCCATGCTTTGCTGCGCGCAAAGGGAGGGCCGGGGCGAAAGCCCCGCTGCGTGGCGATGCGAGCATTCACACAGGCGCTGGCGACGATGATCGTGGTGGCGTGCGCGCTGGCGTGGCAGCCGGCGCGGGCGCAGACGGACGGCGACGCCGTGGAGGTGGTGCAGACCTGGTACAGGCTGACTCTGGAGCTGGTGCGCCACACGCCGACCTATTCCCCGCCCGTCGCCAGCCGCGCCTTCGCCTATCTCGGCGTCACGGCCTATGAGGCGGCAGCCGGCGGCTCGGACGACCTCGTCTCCTTTGCCGGCCAGCTCAACGCACTCTCGCCCCTGCCTGAAAGGCAGGAAGGCCAGGACTATGCCGATGCGGCGGTGGTTCACGCGGCGATGGCGAAGGCGGTGCGCGAACTCTTCGGCAATACCGGGCCCACCGGCCAGCGCGCGATGGATGCCATCGAGCGGCGGCTGGGCGAGCGGGTTTCGGAAGGCCTCGATGCGGAGGTGCTGGCCAGAAGCACGGCGCATGGCGAGACGATAGCCGCCCACATTCTCGAATGGTCGCAGAGCGATCGCGGCGCGGTGGTGGAGAACATGGGCTTTCCCCATGTCCATGAACTCACAGCCGGTGGAGCGCACTGGACGCCCACCAGCCTGATCGCGCAGCAGCAGAAGCCGCTTCTGCCCGACTGGGGCAACAACCGCACCTTCGCCATGCCGAACGGCGCGTCGTGCGACCTGCCGCCGCCGCCGGCCTACAGCGAGGAGGAAGATTCGGAATTCTACCGCGAGGCCAGGGAGGTCTACGACACGGTCAAGGACCTTACGCCCGAGCAGCGGGCGATCGCCCGGTTCTGGTCTGACGATCCGATGCTGTCTCCCACGCCGCCGGGGCACTGGATTTCCATCGCCATGAAGGTGCTGGAGGAAGAGGGGGCCGACCTCGACCGCAGCGTCGAGGCGCTGTCGCTGCTGGGGGTGACGCTGGCCGATTCCTTCATCGGATGCTGGGAGGCCAAGTACCGCTTCGACCTCGTGCGCCCGATCACCTATATCCGCCGGCTGATGGACCCCAAGTGGGAGCCGCCGCTGAACACGCCGCCGTTCCCCGAATATCCGAGCGGGCACAGCACGCAGTCGGGCGCGGCGGCGGTGGTGCTGGCGAAGCTGTTCGGCGAGACCTTCGCCTTTGAGGACGACACCCATGTCGACGACGGGCTGCCGGCGCGCAGCTACGCAAGTTTCCATGCCGCGGCGGAGGAAGCGGCGATGTCGCGGCTCTATGGCGGCATTCATTTCCGCGCCGCGATAGAGCGGGGGCTGGAGCAGGGACACTGCATCGGCGATCATGCCAATGCGTTGCGGACCCGGAGACAGCCATGATGCGGGCAACGTCGGCGGCGATCTTGCTGCTTGCCCTGACTGCGCAGGCGATGGCGCAGGCGTCGCCCGTCGTACCGACCTTCATCGAGGAAACGCAGGCAGCCGGCATCAATGCCGTATTCGACGGCGACTGGGAATACATGGTCGGCGGCGGCGTCGCGACGTTCGATTGCAACGATGACGGCTTTGCCGACATGCTGATCGCCGGCGGCTCGGCAAAGGCAACGTTCTATCGGAATGCCAGCGAGCGCGGCGGAAGCCTGCGTTTCGAAAAGCAAGACAGCGGCCTCGAACTCGATGCCGTCGCGGGAGCCTATCCGCTGGACGTCGACGGTGACGGCGTAACCGATCTCGTATTGCTGCGGGTGGGCGAAAACGTCGTGATGCGCGGGCTTGGCAGCTGCCGGTTCGAGCGCGCCAACGAAGAATGGAGCTTCGATGGCGGCGATGCGTGGTCGACCGCCTTCTCGGCGACATGGGAGCGCGGCGCGCAATGGCCGACGCTGGCGGTCGGCAATTACATCGACCGGCGCGAGGAAGGGTTCCCGTGGGGCTCGTGCACCGACAACTGGCTGCACCGGCCGGAGGGCGGCGACCAATTCGCGCCGCCGCTGGCGCTCAAGCCCAGCCACTGTGCGCTTTCCATCCTGTTCACCGACTGGAACCGCTCCGGAACGCCGGCACTGCGGGTTTCCAACGATCGCGAATACTACAAGGGCGGGCAGGAACAGCTCTGGCGCATCGAGCTGGGGCAGGTGCCGGCACGCTACACGGCCGAAGAAGGCTGGAAGCCGCTGCGCATCTGGGGCATGGGCATTGCCGGCTACGACCTCGATTTCGACGGCTACCCCGAATATTTCCTCACCAGCATGGCCGACAACAAGCTCCAGAAGCTGAGCGGCGACGCGTCACGTCCGGATTATGCAGACGTCGCTTTCGCCAAGGGCGTGACCGCGCATCGGCCCTATGTCGGCGATAATCTGCGACCCAGCACGGCGTGGCATGTGCAGTTCGAGGACGTGAACAATGACGGGCTTGCCGACCTTTTCGTGGTCAAGGGCAACGTCGCGAAGATGCCGGACTTCGCCGAGCACGACCCCAACAACCTGCTGCTCCAGCGCCCCGACGGCACGTTCGAGGAAGCCGGCGACCGGGCAGGCGTGGCCAGCACAGCGATCGGCCGGGGCGGTGCGCTGGCAGACTTCAACCTCGACGGGCTGCTGGACATGGTCGTCGTCAATCGCTGGGAAAGCGCGCAGCTATGGCGCAACGCCAGCGAAGATGCCGGCCGGTGGATGCAGGTGAGGCTCGTGCAGGACGGCCCCAACCGCGACGCCGTTGGCGCGTGGATCGAAATCCGCTGCGCAGGCGAAGTGATGCGGCGCGAGGTGACGGTGGGCGGCGGCCACGCGAGCGGGCAGAGCGGCTGGCACCATTTCGGGCTGGGCGAGGAGGCCGAGGCCGAAATCCGCGTCATCTGGCCGGACGGGGAAGAAGGCGACTGGCAGCGTTTCGACTCGGACGGGTTCTACATGCTGGAGCGCGGGGCCGCACTGGCGGCATGGACGCCGGGGTAGGGGTTCAGGCGACTTCCTTGCCGGCGATCGTGGTCGTCAGGACGCCTGCTGCAAAGATTTCCAGATCGACGTGGGCCAGGGCCTGCCGCGCGCAGCCGTCGCGTATCAGCGGCATCTCGTCGGGTTCGAGGTCGAAGGAGATTGCGGCATTGTGCTGGCCGCCGGCGGTGCGCGAAATCGCGTCGCGCATGGCGGGCTCGATCACGTCGAAGGCCGAGGTGCCGAGGCCGACGATGGCGACGGGTGCGGGGTCGAACAGCGCAAACAGGCTGCCGAGCCCGAAGCCGATGGCCTCGCCCGCCTTCTGGAAGGCTTCTCGTTCCCTGCCTTCATGGTCGCGGGCGGCGGCGGCCAGCGCCAGCATCGTGGCGTCGTCGATGTCGGCTGCGGGCTGGGCGCGCTCGCTTTCGCCCCGCGCGTGGCGCAGGATGGCGTAGTTGCCGGCATAGGCCTCGATGCAGCCGCGCCGTCCGCAGCGGCACTGCGCACCGTCCGGGATATGCACCATGTGACCGAACTCGCCGCCCGAAGAATGCGAGCCGGTGAAAAGCTCGCCTCGCAGCACCAGCCCCATGCCGATGCCGTTGGACAGGAGGATGGTGAAGAAGTTGTCGGAGTAGCGCTCCGGCGCGCGGCTGCGCAAGGCGACCGCGATCATGTTGCAGTCGTTCTCCACCGTGACCGGAATGGTGAAGATCGCCTCGAGCGCATCGGCGAAGGCGATGTCGCTGTGAGGCGTGATCGGCGACCACAGCAGCTTGCGCGCGTCGGAATCGGTTATGCCCTGAACGGCGAGCGTCATGCGCAGCAACGGGCCGTGCTCGGGCTGGACGCGCGCCAGCAGGCGGCGCACCGATGCCGTCACCGCCTCGACCAGATCGCCCTCGTTCATGGTAAGGGTGGGTGGGCGCGAGATGTCGTGGGCGATGGCCCGCCCTGAATAGTCGATCAGCGAGGCCGACAGCGAGTTGAGCGAGAGCACCACGGAGACGACCGTCGCCGCCCTAGGGTTGAGGCCCAGCGCCACCTGCGGGCGGCCGCGCTTTGCGGCGATGGTTTCGCCGCTGCGCACCTCCGCCAGAATGCCTTCCTCGATCAGATCGGCCGCGATGGTGGAGATGGTGGAATTGCTGAGGCCGGTGACGGCCGCGATCTCGGTGCGCGACGGCTGGCCTGCGCGGCGGACCGCGGCGATAACCATCGCGCGGTTCTTGCGGCGCAGATCGTCGTGGCGCACGCCGATCGTCATATGCATATTCCTCCCTGCAATGCTGCCGGTCTAGTCCGGATGAGGTGGGTCTAGCCGTCTTCTGCGGGCTTCGCCAGCATCGCAGGAAGATATTGACACAGAGCTTCCGGTGAGTCATTCTTTTTTTCGAGGCTCGAAAAAAAGAGCTTCGCATCTGTTGTAGAGCTAGTGTCATCAAGCGCTCCAACGGGGCGCAGGGAGGAACATCATGAAGAGATTTGCAACCGCCATGCTGGCCGGCGTCGCCATGTCGCTCACGCTGTCGGCAGCGGCCCATGCCGAAGGCAAGACCATCGGCGTTTCCTGGTCGAACTTCCAGGAAGAGCGCTGGAAGACCGACGAAGCCGCGATGAAGGCGGCGATCGAGGCCGCCGGCAACACCTATATCTCCGCCGACGCGCAGTCTTCCGCCGCCAAGCAGCTGACGGACGTGGAGGCGCTGATTTCGCAGGGCGCCAACGCGCTCATCATCCTTGCCCAGGACTCCAGCGCCATCGGGCCGGCCGTCGAGAACGCCGTGGCCGAGGGCATTCCGGTCGTCGGTTATGACCGCCTGATCGAGAACGCCGACGCGTTCTACCTGACCTTCGACAACAAGGAAGTGGGCCGCATGCAGGCGCGCGCCGTGTTCGAGGCCCAGCCGGAAGGCAACTACGCCTTCATCAAGGGCTCTTCGGCCGACCCGAACGCCGACTTCCTGTTCTCGGGCCAGATGGAAGTGCTGAAGGAAGCCATCGACAGCGGCGCGATCAAGAATGTCGGCGAGGCCTATACCGATGGCTGGCTGCCCGCCAACGCGCAGCGCAACATGGAGCAGATCCTGACCCAGAACAACAACGACGTCGATGCGGTCGTGGCGTCCAACGACGGCACCGCCGGCGGCGTTGTCGCGGCGCTGGAAGCGCAGGGTCTTGCCGGAACCGTTCCGGTATCCGGCCAGGACGGCGACCATGCCGCGCTGAACCGCATCGCGCTGGGTACGCAGACCGTTTCGGTGTGGAAGGACTCGCGCGAGCTGGGCAAGGCTGCGGCCGAGATCGCCAACCAGCTGGCGGAAGGCACCGCCATGGATGCCGTGGACGGCGCGTCCAAGTGGGCCGACGGCCCCAACGGCGTCGAGATGAACGCGATCTTCCTGACGCCGAACCCGATCACGCGCGACAACCTCAACGAGGTGATCGAGGCGGGCTGGGTGACCAAGGAAGTGGTCTGCCAGGGCGTCGCTGCCGGCACCGTCGCCGCCTGCGACTAAGGCTGAACTGAACGCACATGAGCGCCGCGGTTTGACGAAAGCCGCGGCGTTCACTTACCTCGAACGCGCATCGCAACGGGCCTGAACCGGATACCAAGTTCGGCCCAGATGCACTAAGCTTGGCCAGCCGGCGCCTCCGGGCGCCCGGACGGGGAGGACGATCATGTCGGATGCGACCACACATGCGCCGGCGGACAGGGCACGCGCAAGCGAACTCGGCCCGGTAGCCCGGTTTCTCAAGGCAACCGAACTCGACACACGCATGCTCGGCATGGTGGGCGCGCTGATCCTGATCTGGGGCGTGTTCCACGTGCTGTCCGGCGGGCTGTTCCTGACCCCGCGAAACCTCTGGAACCTGTCGGTCCAGTCGTCCTCGATCGCGGTCATGGCGACCGGCATGGTGCTGGTGATCGTGACGCGCAACATCGACCTTTCGGTCGGCTCCATACTGGGCTTCGTGGGCATGATAATGGGCGTCACGCAGGCCGAGATCATGCCGGCGATCATCGGCTTCGGCCATCCGGCGATGTGGCTGATCGCCGCTTTCGTCGGCCTTGTCGTCGGCGTGTCGATCGGCGCGCTGCACGGCTTCATCATCGCCTATCTGGGCGTGCCGGCCTTCATCGTGACGCTCGGCGGCCTGCTGGTTTGGCGCGGGGCGGCATGGTGGGTGACGAGCGGCCGCACGGTCGCGCCCATGGACGCCACGTTCCGCCTGATGGGCGGCGGCCCCGACGGCGCGATAGGCTCGACATGGAGCTGGGTGGTCGGCATCGTCGCCTGCGTCGCCGTCATCGTGATGCTGATGAACGCGCGGGCGCAGCGCAAGCGCTTCAATTTTCCGCAGCGGCCGCTATGGGCCGAAGGCTTCCTCGGCACACTCGTCTGCGCGATCATCCTGGGCGCGGTGGCCGTCGCCAATTCCTATGCGTGGCCCATCGGCATCGTGCGCCGCTACTATGAAGCGCTGGGCCAGGAAGTGCCGGAGAACGCATTCATCGCGCACGGCATCGCCATTCCGGTGCTGATCGCGCTGGCCGTGGGCATCGCCATGACGTTCGTGGCCACGCGCACGCGGTTCGGCCGCTACGTGTTCGCCATCGGCGGCAACCCGGAGGCCGCCACGCTGGCCGGCATCAACACGCGCTGGGTGACGATGAAGATCTTCATGCTGATGGGTGGGCTTGCCGCCATCGGCGCGATGATCTCGACGGCGCGCCTGAACGCGGCCACCAACGCGCAGGGCACGCTGGACGAGTTGCTGGTGATCGCCGCGGCGGTGATCGGCGGCACGTCATTGTCGGGCGGCGTCGGCACGATCGCGGGCGCAATGCTAGGCGCGGTGCTGATGCAGTCGCTGGCGTCGGGCATGATCCTGCTGGGCGTGGACACGCCGCTGCAGAACATCGTCGTCGGCCTGGCGCTCGTCGTCGCCGTATGGCTCGACACCGTCTATCGCCGCAGGATCGGTTGAGGAGAAGCGCCATGACACATGCAGCACCCCTCGTCGAGATGCGCAACATCTCGATCTCGTTCGGCGGCATCCATGCGGTGGACGACGCTTCCATCGACCTTCACGAAGGCGAAGTCGTCGCGCTCCTGGGCCACAACGGCGCGGGCAAGTCGACGCTCATCAAGATCCTGTCGGGCGCCTACAAGCGCGACGCGGGCGAAATCTTCGTCAATGGCGAAGAAGCCACCATCAACAACCCGCGCGACGCCAAGAAGTACGGCATCGAGACGATCTACCAGACGCTGGCGCTGGCGGACAATGTGGACGCAGCTGCGAACCTTTTCCTCGGGCGCGAACTGCGCACCGCGTGGGGCACGCTGGACGACGTGGCGATGGAATCGGAAACCCGCAAGGTGATGGGCCGTCTCAACCCGCGCTTCCAGCGTTTCAAGGAGCCGGTGGTGAAGCTTTCGGGCGGCCAGCGCCAGTCGGTCGCGATCGCGCGCGCCATCCACTTCAACGCCCGCATCCTCATCATGGACGAGCCGACGGCGGCGCTGGGGCCTCAGGAGACCGCGCAGGTGGGCGAGTTGGTCAAGCAGCTCAAGGATGACGGCATCGGCATCTTCCTCATCAGCCACGACATCCACGACGTGTTCGACCTGGCCGACCGGGTCTGCGTGATGAAGAACGGACAGGTCGTCGGCACGGCGCGTACCGAGGACGTGACCAAGGACGAGGTGCTGGGGATGATCATTCTGGGCAAATGCCCGCCCGGCGCGATTCCGGGTCCGGGCGCGATGCGCGACGCGGCCTGAGACGCGGCCTGAGCGGAAGCCCGCGCAACAAAAAAGGGGCCGCGAAGGCCCCTTTTTCTCGACATGTCGCCGATCAGCAGCGGTCGGTGTAGACTTGGCCGTACTGGTCGCGATAGCGGCAGTAGCCCGGACGGTCGGCAGCGCGGCCGATCAGATAGCCGCTGGCGCCGCCGATGGCAGCACCGGCAAGTGCACCCTCGACGCGGCCCGTGGCCAGACCACCGACAGCGGCACCGACGGCTGCGCCGCCAACACCGGTCTGCTCGGCGGTGGTGCAGCCAGCCGCACCCAGAGTTGCGATGACTGCGGCCGCCAACATCAATTTCTTCATTCCTGCCTCCATAGCGCTTAAAAAATAACCCTTCCACCGTACCATGCCGAGAGGATGTGGCGTTATCAAGCCGTCCGCCCCCTCCGCATAATCCTGCGTTACCGCATAAGCGGCTCGTCCGACGCGCCGGCATCGTGCGATGCGACAGAAACACCTGAATCGTCAAACGGTTCCACAGAGGCTACCAGACGGCCTTCCGGAAGCACGTCCCAGACGAGCTCGGCGTCCATTTCCTCCATGGCGGGGTCCACGAAAACGCAGCTGGCGAAGACGCGCTCGCCCTGCGGGCGGGCATTCTCGAATTCGGCGGGAAGCACGGCGTCACATTCTTCCATGGTCTCGAAAACCGGTACGGGAGCGGGAAGCTCGCGGCATTCGCCGAGGTCGCCGGAGCAGCCCACGATCAGAAGCAGTGCAGCAATGTGTTCCACGACGTGCTCCTTTCGCTATGAGGCAGGTTATTCGTCGTCGTTCAGCTAAAATACGTTTGAGACGCGTTTCGGTTTCATCGGGCCGCGCTTCATCTTTTGAAAAGCATGCGGCGATAGGCTCGGCGCGGCTGTGGGACGATGCGACCCAGAGGACGAACATGAACGGCGCGGCGAGGCTTGAAGCCTTCCTGGAAATGATGAGTGCGGAGCGTGGTGCGAGCGCCAACACGCTCGACGCCTACCGGCGCGACCTCGAGGATGCCTCGGCTTTCATCGGCGGTGGGCTTGCCGCAGCTTCCACCGCCGACATCCGCGCATGGCTCGACGATGTGGCCGGGCGCGGCTTCGCGCCGACATCGCAGGCTCGCAAGCTCTCCGCCGTGCGGCAGTTCTTCAAGTTCCTCTATGCCGAAGGGCTGCGCCAGGACGACCCCACCGGCATCATCGACGCGCCGAAGAAGGATCGACCGCTACCCAAGACAATGCGGGAAGACGCGGTGACGCGGCTGCTGGACCGCGCGGAGATCGAAAAGCGCGAGGCTGCGGACGATGCGGAACGGCTGGCGGCCTGCCGGCTGAACGCGCTGGTGGAGACGCTCTACGCCACCGGGTTGCGCGTGTCAGAACTCGTGGCGCTGCCCGTGACAGTCGCGCTTCGCGACGAGCGCTTCTTCGTCGTTCGCGGCAAGGGCGGCAAGGAACGCATGGTGCCGCTGTCGCCGAAGGCGCGCGCTGCCATGAAGGAGTGGCTTGCCGCGCGCGCAGGCGTCGCGAGGCTGAAGGAGAGCCCGTTCCTGTTTCCCGCGTCATCGGAAAGCGGCCACCTGCCGCGGCAGGTCTTCGCCCGCGACCTCAAGGCTCTGGCCGGACGCGCCGGCGTTCCAGTTGCGAAGGTGTCGCCCCACGTGCTGCGCCATGCTTTCGCCAGCCACCTGTTGCAGAACGGGGCCGACCTGCGCGCGGTACAGCAGCTTCTCGGCCATGCGGACATTTCGACCACGCAAATCTACACCCACGTGCTTGAAAACCGGCTGGTGGAGCTGGTCAGCAGGCATCACCCGCTTGCCGACTAGCGCTCGTATCGTTATGTGAAGCCCCCAGCAGCGCATATTTCGCGCCTTTCGACCGCTCAATCACCCCGGATACAGTAGGGCGAATGTTCAACTATCTCGATTTCGAAAAACCCGTCGCAGACCTCGAAGGCAAAATCCTCGAGCTGAAGAAGCTCTCCGAGAACGGCGAGGCGGTGGATGTCGGTGACGAGATCGCCCGGCTGGAAAAGCGCTCGCAGGACGCGCTTCGAGAGGCCTATCGCCAGCTCACCCCATGGCAGAAGGTACAGGTCGCGCGCCACCCCGACCGGCCGCATTGCCTCGACTATGTGCGCACGCTCTTCACCGACTTCACCCAGCTTGCCGGCGACCGCGCCTTTGGCGAGGACAATGCCGTCATCGCCGGCTTCGCGCGTTTTCGCGGCGATGCCGTAGCCGTGCTGGGGCTGGAGAAGGGCAACGACACGCAGACGCGCCTCAAGCACAATTTCGGCAGCGCGCGCCCGGAAGGCTACCGCAAGGCGGTGCGCGTGATGGAGATGGCAGACCGGTTCGGCATTCCCGTCGTCAGCCTCGTCGATACGGCCGGCGCCTATCCCGGCATCGGCGCGGAGGAACGCGGACAGGCGGAAGCCATCGCCCGGTCGACATCTGCATGTCTCTCGCTGCGCTCGCCCAATGTCTCGGTCATCATCGGCGAGGGCGGTTCGGGCGGCGCGATCGCCATAGCGGTCGCCAACCAGGTCTACATGCTGGAGCACTCCATCTATTCTGTGATCTCGCCCGAAGGCGCAGCTTCGATCCTCTGGCGCGACACGACGCGCTCGAAGGATGCCGCGACCAACATGAAGATCACCGCGCAGGACCTTCTGGAGCTGAAGATCATCGACGGCGTGATCGCCGAGCCGCTGGGCGGCGCGCATCGCGGGGCCGAGCAGGTCATCAACGCGGCAGGCGACCAGATCGCCAAGGGCTTCTCCGATCTTGCCGGCCAGAACATGGACTATCGCGAACATCGCCGCGAAAAGTTCCTCGCCATGGGCCGCAACCTCTAGCTTCAGCCGTACAGTTCCGCCACAAAATCGCCTTGTGTCTTCTTTCAATGGGAAAAGACGCTGCGATGACTTTCGCGTGAGTGCGAAAGGGTAAAGATTGCGGTAAGGATTTTTCAAGGTTAACCGACCTATTGTCGGTGTGGGGCACAGGTAATTTCGGGGACGGACGGCCTCGTCATTCACAACCAGAGTAAGATCCGCGATCCATGACGACCAGCATCGCACGCGCCGGCCTGTTGATTACCGCCTTGTTCATAGCAGGGTGCAACGGCTCGCTCGAAGATATCGCGCCGACGAGCGGCCCGGCCAAGGCCACGCGGCCCCTGCCGGACAAGATCGTACAGTCGATGCGCGCCAAGGGCATGTCGACGACCGCGCCGATCATGGTGCGCATCTTCAAGGAAGAGGCGACCCTCGAGGTCTGGAAGCAGAAGACCAACGGCCGCTACGACCTCGTCACCAACTACGACATCTGCAAATGGTCGGGTAAGCTCGGGCCGAAATTCACGGAAGGCGACCGGCAGGCGCCCGAGGGTTTCTACATGGTGCGGCCGCACCAGATGAATCCGCAGTCGCAGTATCACCTGGCGTTCAATATCGGCTTCCCCAACTCCTATGACCGCGCACACGGCCGTACGGGGCAGCATCTGATGGTACACGGAGCGTGCTCGTCGGCGGGCTGCTACTCGATGACCGACGCGCAGATGGAGCAGATCTACGCATTCGCCCGCGACGCCTTCAAAGGCGGGCAGACCGAATTTCAGGTCCAGGCTTTCCCCTTCCGCATGACGGCGGCCAACATGGCGCGCTACCAGGACGACCCGAACTACGAGTTCTGGACGATGCTGAAGGAAGGCTACGACCATTTCGAGATCACCAAGAGCCCGCCCAAGGTGGACGTTTGCGGCAGGCGCTACGTGTTCAACCAGATCGCCCAGCCGGGGCAGGCGTTCTCGCCGACGGCGGCCTGCCCGGTGACCACGCAGCCGGAGACGCTGCAGGTGGCCTACAGGAGCTACCAGGCGACCTACGACGCGGCGTTCTCGGCGGCGGCCGGGAAGGGCTCTTCCAAGAGCACACCTGCGCCGTCCATCGCCGGCCTCAAGGAAGCAGCGCTCGTGGCCGACTGGTCGCGCAGGCGCGCCCGTGGCGAGCGCGTGACGCGCGAGCCGCCTTCGCTCGACCGGCCCGACGTGCTGATGGCAGAAGAACGCCCGGCAGCGCCGGCAGCTGCGCCGCGGCTCGAAACCACGGTTGCAGCCGTGCCGACGCCCGCACCGGCCGAGCAGCAGGCCGCTGCGCCCGCGGCCACCACCAGCGCGTCGCCGCTTGCCTCGCTGTTCCCGCCCCGCCGTACTGCAGCTCCGGCTGTCGCACCTGCCGCCGAGCCCGAAACAGCCGCTGCGGCCGACGGCGCACCCATTCCTCCGGCAAGCCCACAGGGCGAGGCGGCAGCCGCGGCAGCGGCCCAGCCCGCGCCTGCGAAGCCCGGCCTGCGCAGCCGCCTGCTCGGCATGTTCGGCGGCTGAGCTGGCTTGGACGATACGATCGAGGTCTATGATCTGAGGGGGCTGAACTGCCCCCTCCCGGTCCTGCGCGCCAGAAAGCGGCTTGCCGGGATGGCGCCGGGGGCGCGGCTATGGGTGGAGACCACCGATCCGCTGGCCGTGATAGACGTGCCCGCCTTCTGCACCGAGAGCGGCCACAGCCTTGTGCAGAGCGAGGCTTTCGACGGCGGTCACAGGTTCCTGATCGAGCGCGGCGTCAGCCCTTGAAGCCGGCGATGGCGAGAGGGTTGTGCTCGACGGCAGCGCGGTCGGGCGTGTCGAGCACCGGCTCGCCCATGAATGCCGAAAACAGACGCCGCAGATAATCCTCCGGCAAATCCTGCGCGATGATGACGATGCGCGTGCCGCGCGCGCCGTCGGGCCAGCCCGGCAGGCGCGCGGGCGGATGCAGCAGTTTCTGCACGCCATGAATGACGAGGGGACGCTCCGGGTCCTCAGCCAGTTCGACGACGCCTTTCATGCGCAGCAGCTTTTCGCCCTGCGTCGAGCGCAGCAGGTCGAGAAAGCTTTCGATGGTCGACCAGGACACCGGGCGCTCATGCGTCAGCGACACCGTGCGGATGCGATTGTCGTGGCCATGGTTGTGATGGTCGTGGGCATGATCGTCATCGTGGTGGTGGTGGTGATGCTCATGGGCGGCCGCACCCAGCCAACGGCGCACGTCGGCGGTCTTCGTCTCCGGGTTGTAGACGCCGCAATCGACCAGCGCGGTCGCAGGCGCGTCGGCGGCGTCGAGAACCGTGGCGCCGGGATTGAGGCTCGCAAGCCTGCGCGACAGCGCGGCAAGCTGTTGCTCTTCCGCCAGATCGGCCTTGGCAAGCACGATGCGGTCGGCAACGGCGGCCTGGCGCACCGCTTCCTCGTGGGCGTCGAGCGTCGAAAGGCCGTTCACCGCATCGACCACGCAGACGACGCCGTCGAGCCGCAGCGCCTGCACGAGTGCGGGATGGCCCATCACCGCCTGAAGCACGGGAACCGGATCGGCCAGGCCGGTCGTTTCGACCACGATGCGCTTGAGCGGCGCGATGCGGCCGGTGTGCATCCGGTCGACGAGGTCGGCCAGCGTGTCCACCAGTTCGCCGCGCACGGTGCAGCAAAGGCAGCCGTCGGCAAGCTGGATCACGCCGTCGGATGCGGCCTGCTCGACCAGCATGTGGTCTATGGAGACCTCGCCATACTCGTTGATGATGACGGCGGTGTTTTCCAGCGCCGGGTCCTTCAGCAGCCGGTTGAGCAGCGTCGTCTTGCCGGCGCCGAGGAAGCCGGTGAGGATGGAAACCGCAATGGGGGGATGCTGCACAGGATCAGCCGCCTTCGGCCACGGCTGCGGGCGTATAGGCAGGCCGCGGCGTGGGAATGGGCACGTCGGCATAGCGCGGCGCGGTCGATTCGGGCCCCGTCGCGCCGCCCAGCGAAACGGCGACGACCGTCGGCTCACGCGTCGGTTCCGACAGGTAGGGCGAGGTATAGAGCGGCTTGCCGGCCGGGCCGCGCGCCTCGGTCACCGCCTTCCAGTGCGCCTCGGTGCAGATGACCGGCCGCAGGTTGACCGCGCCCGCCGCCTCGCGGCCGGTGGGCCGAAGCTGGCCGAGATAGGGCGCGGTGTCGCCAGATGTGGCGAAGCCGCGCTCCAGCAGGTTGGCCGCCTTGTCGGCGCGCGCCTCCACCGTGGGCTCGCCGATGACGACGGCCATCAGGCTGCGGCCGCCTCGGGTTGCCGTCGCGATGAGGTTGAACCCGGAAGGGCAGGTGTAGCCGGTCTTCATGCCGTTGGCGCCCGCAAAGCGCATCATCAGGTCGTTGTGGTTCTCCATCACCGTGTTGCCGGACTGGAGCGCCTCGAGCGAGAAATAGTGCGCGTATTGCGGAAACTCGTTGCGCAGCGCCATGGCCAGCACGGCGAGGTCGCGCGCGGTGGTGACCTGCTCTTCTGCGTGGAGGCCGTGGGCATTGGCGAACCGCGTCCTCGACATGCCCAGCCGCAGGGCCTCGCCGTTCATGCGCGCGACGAAGGCGTTGCGCGAGCCCGCCACGCTCTCGGCCAGCGCGGTCGCTACGTCGTTGGCCGACTTGACCATCAGGATCTTGACGGCGTTGTCCACGGTCAGCACCGAGCCGGGCTTGTAGCCCATCTTGCTCGGCGGCTCCTTCGAGGCGCGCTCGGACACGCGGACGGGCGAATCCAGCGCGATCTCGCCGGCCTTGATCGCGCGGAAGGTGACCATGACTGTCATCAGCTTGGTGAGCGAGGCGGGATACCACGGATCGAACGCGTCCTGCTGCTCCAGCACCTTGCCGGTGGCCAGATCGATGAGCACCGAAGGGCCGGCCTGCGCCGCCGCGATGGTGAAGAGTGACGAGACGGCACCCGCCAGAAGAGCCGTCGAGAAAAGCATCCGCCGCATGGTCAAACCGAAATCGCCTCTTGCCGTGATCGCCCGTGGGTCATTAAGGTCGCTTCAAAGGGGGCACAGCCTCCCTTGGACAGCCGAAACACCAGGGCCCCCTTAACGTTCGCCCCTGCTATTTAGCCTATGTGACGCCAAGATGGCAAAGCCGTCATGGGTTCACAATCGCGGCAGACGGGGAGGGGACCTGCCAGCAAGGACCGACCGATGCCCGTACTGAACCGCGTTGCCGAGATGCATG
The DNA here is from genome assembly GCF_008180155.1 of Neoaquamicrobium microcysteis. Lineage (GTDB taxonomy): Bacteria > Pseudomonadota > Alphaproteobacteria > Rhizobiales > Rhizobiaceae > Aerobium > Aerobium microcysteis. The sequence goes on from NZ_VSZS01000054.1 coordinate 47,372, forward strand.
ACGAAGTGACGGGGTGGCGCCGCCATCTCCATACCATTCCCGAGCTTCTCTACGACGTGCACCAGACGGCAGCCTTCGTCGAGGAGAAGCTGCGCTCGTTCGGCTGCGACGAGGTGGTGCCCGGCATCGGCAAGACCGGCGTCGTGGGCATCATTCGCGGCAATCTGGGTGCGGGGCCGACCATCGGCCTGCGCGCCGACATGGATGCGCTGCCGCTCGACGAGATCACCGGCAAGCCCTACGCCTCGCAGACGCCGGGCAAGATGCACGCCTGCGGGCATGACGGCCACACGGCGATGCTGCTGGGGGCAGCGAAGTATCTCGCCGAGACCCGAAACTTCGCAGGCTCGGTGGCGGTGGTGTTCCAGCCGGCCGAGGAAGGCGGGGCGGGCGGCAAGGCGATGGTGGATGACGGGCTGATGGACCGCTTCGGCATTTCGCGCGTGTTCGGCATGCACAACATGCCGGGGCTTCCCGTCGGCCAGTTCGCCATCCGGCCGGGACCGATCATGGCGGCGACGGCCGAGTTCACCATCACGGTCAAGGGCAAGGGCGGGCATGCGGCGATGCCGCACGGGACCATCGACCCGATCGTGATCGCCAGCCAGATGGTGCTGGCGCTGCAGACGATCGTGGCGCGCACGATAGACCCGATCGACTCCATCGTGGTCTCCGTCACCAAGTTCAACGCGGGCGACGCCTACAACATCATCCCCCAGGAGGCGGTGTTCGCGGGCACGATCCGCACGTTGCGCACGGAAGTGGGCGAAGCCTCGCGCGCGCGGATGCGCACCATCTGCGAAGGCATCGCGGCCGCGCACGGCGCGAGCGTCGACGTGCATATCGACGTGAACTATCCCGTCACCCACAACAATCCCGACGAGACCGACTTCGCCTCGGGCGTGGCGCGCGAGATCGCGGGCGAGCCCAACGTGCACGGGTCGATCAACCCGGTGATGGGCGGCGAGGATTTCTCCTACATGCTGGAAGCGCGCCCCGGCGCGTTCATCTTCGCGGGCAATGGCGACACGGCCAATCTCCACAACCCGGCCTATGACTTCAACGACGAGCTGATACCGCACGGCATCTCGTACTGGGTGCGGCTGACGGAAACCGCGCTCGGCCGCGCGGCCTGATCCACACCCTTTCGCCAGCCGCCAAAACGGTTGGCGAACGCCCGCTAAACGTCTATATCGCGGCTTAGCGGTCCCGTAGCTCAGCAGGATAGAGCACCAGATTCCTAATCTGGGGGTCACAGGTTCGAATCCTGTCGGGATCGCCATAAAAAAGCATTTAAAATCAATACCTTAATCTCATCAATGAATTGTGTGCCAGTCACTTTTGGTGCGAATAACTACTATAGCAATACCATGCGGGGTAGACGATCCATGCAAGCGCCGGGGCTCCTGGGCCGGTTCTCGCTGGCGATCCTTTCAGATTGAAGCTCCAACAATGCTGTGTGTCGATGGAAATTGAGCGCCCATACGAGGGACAAGGCGCCACGTGTGGTGTAGCCTTCCATTATTTGGGAGGGTGACAATGGATAGGCTGGAAGTCGATCTGGAGCATTGTTACGGAATCAAAGCTCTAAAGACATCATTCGACTTCGAAAAGTCGAAAGCTTACGCCATTTATGCACCGAATGGTGCGATGAAGACCTCCTTCGCCAAAACGTTCCAGGATGTTGCGAAGGGTCTGGCATCAGGGGATCGCATATTTCCTGCTCGGATAGGCAAGCGGACCATTTTAGATGAGACCGGCGCAGCCTTGGATGCGGAAAACGTGCTGGTCGTACAGCCTTATGATGAAGTCTTCGGTCATACTGAAAAGACCTCCACTTTGCTCGTCAATTCCGACCTCCGGTTGGAGTACGAACGCCTCCATGTCGAAACGGAGGATGCGAAAGAGGTGCTCCTCAAGGCGTTGAAGAAACAGTCCGGATCGAAGAGAGATCTAGAGAACGAGATATCTAGGGCGTTTACCGCGAGTGACAACCAGTTCTTTAAAGCATTGCTAAGAGTTGAGTCGGAAATACTCGAACAAAAAGATATGCCGTTCGCCGACCTTAAGTACGATATATTATTCGATGAGAAAGCAGTTGAGTTCCTGTCGACGCCCGATGTGCGCTCTGTTATTAAGGAATACATTGAGAAATACAATGAGCTTATAGCTGCCTCAGTTTATTTTAAGAAGGGAGTTTTCAATTACTATAACGCAGGAGCTATCGCAAAGAGCCTGGCTGATAACGGCTTTTTCAAAGCCAAACACTCGCTACGACTTCATTCCGATGCTCCGAAAGACATATCGACCCGAGAGGAACTTGAAGAGCTTATCGCGAAGGAAAAGGAAGCGATAAGCGAAGATGCCGAGCTTAGGAAAAAGTTCGCGGAAATTGAGAACCTGCTGCAGAAAAACGCGGGCATGCGCACATTTGACGCGTACCTATCGGAGCATGAGGACATCCTGCCATTTCTAGAAAATATGGCGAGTTTCCGTGAAGAGGTGTGGAAGTCATATTTAAAGACACACCAGGACAAATATGCCGATTTGATCGGGAAATATCGGGCCGCACAAAAGCGACGCGGTGAAATCGAGGTGGAGGCTGCCAAAGAAAGGACCCAATGGGAGGAAGTAATTGATATTTTCAATGATCGTTTCTTTGTCCCATTCAAGCTTGTTGCCAAAAACCGGGTCGAAGTCATACTAGGACAGCAACCCATGCTGAGCCTAGGATTCACGTTTGAAGATGGCGAGGAGTCGGCTAGTGTAGATAGGCTGGCTTTGATGGCGGCTCTAAGCACTGGCGAGAAAAAGGCCCTCTATGTCCTGAATATAATCTTTGAAATACAGGCTAGGCAGAAGGCCGGGACCAAGACGCTAGTGGTAGTCGACGATATCGCCGATTCATTCGACTACAAGAACAAATACGCAATAATCCAGTATCTTAAGGATGTTTCCGAAGGCGATAATTTCCGCCAAATTATTCTGACACACAATTTCGACTTTTTCCGCACCGTCAAGGGCCGTTTCGTCGGCTACGCGAACTGCCTGATGGTGTCAAAGAGCGCCGCCGGCATCACACTGAACAAAGCGGCTGGTATCGACAACGTTTTTATAAAGGATTGGAAACAGAATTTCTTTACGGACAACAAGAAACGAATCGCGTCAATCCCGTTTATGCGAAACTTGCTGGAATTTACAAAGGGGGAGGCGCATCCGGAGTATGTAAGATTAACTTCGCTTCTACATTGGAAAGCGGATTCACCGATCATTACGCAGAATGATCTATGTAGTGTGTACGATGGGCTTTTTGGCACGACCACGTCACCGGCAAACGGGACTGCATTCGTGGTAGACATGATATTTCAAGTGGCGGAAGATTGCCTAGTAGCTGGCGCGGGTGCCAATTTTGAGAACAAGATTGCCCTGTCAATCGCAATTCGTCTCAAAGCCGAGCAATATATGGTCGACAAAATTGCCGATCAGGCCTTCGTTAATGGCATTACCAGCACTCAAACCCCGCGCCTCTTAGAAAGATTCAAAAATGATTATCCCGGGAGCGCCGCAGGACCGATACTGGATCGCGTCATGCTCATGACCCCGGAGAACATACATTTGAACGCATTCATGTACGAACCAATTATCGACATGTCGGATGAGCATTTGCGCAAGCTCTACGTCGACGTGAAGGCCTTGGCATAGAGAGGCCTGAAACCCCATTGATGCCGTTTTACCAGCATTAGCCTGCGACGAAAAAGCGACCGATGCGCAGCTTTTGGGACCGTTAACATGTAGCTCGAACAGATTCGAAGGTACGTTGCCTTAGGTGGGTTTGTATGTACGAAGTATATTCTGGGTAATGCCCTTTTCCGCCTAGAACCTTACCTTCTCGATCTCGCCCAGAACGATTTGATCGTCTCGTCTATCATATAATTGCGTGGTACGCGTCGAGGCATGGTTGGCCATCTTCGCAGCCTTCTCCAATGTCCCGCCATTAAGAAGATATGCCGTAATGCCGGTTGCTCGGAAGCTGTGATTGTTTATCTGGGTTTCGATGCCAGCCGCGCGTGCCCTACGCTTGACCATCACAAAGGCATTTGGATGAGCAAGTCGGTTTGATCCTAGGGAACCGCTCTCCCTGTCCCACGATGGAAACAGCCAGCCATGCGGGTCGGGAAGCAAACTACAGCGCTCAATGTACTCGGAAAGCCATTCTTCAAGCTCATGGTGGCAAGGCATGTCGTGAAGTTTGCCCCCCTTTTCATGCAGGCGAACCCAGAGCCGGCGATTTTGGGGATAGACGTCCCGAACCCGCATCATCAGGACGGCCCCGATGCGCCCGAAAGTGTACAGCATTGTTCCAATAAGTGCCCGGTCCCGTAGGCCGATGTCGGTTGATACATCTATTGCCGCTATTAGCCGGCGAGCTTCGGAAGGATCGAGAACCGGGGCTTTTCCCTTGCCGATTGTTTGTCGTGGGCTTCGAACCGATTGGGCTGGGTTGACGTTGATCACCCGACGGACGACGAGCCAGTCAAAGAGCATCTTCAATCCTGCCAATCGCTGCTTCACAGTGGCGATTGCGTGGGATTGGAGGTTCAATTCGACCCAAGCAGCTACATGAACGGGCTCAACAGATGACAATGTTCTAACGCCAAAGCCCTCGGCCCACGTCAAAAACCGAATTGCCGATTGGTAATAGGCCAATCGTGTGTTCGGATTTCGGATTGTCGCGGAAAAGAACTCAACAAAGTGCCGAGCGGCGGCCGGCTCCTTGGCAATCAGGCTTGGAACGAACCTAATTGAAGCGGGGGTAGTTTCAATGCGGTTAGAGCTTGTGAGTATGGGCTGGACACCGTGGTTTTAGAAGTTGGATTGGCGTAAGTGGTCGCGCACACACATCGCATATCGACTGGCTTGCGATCGAGTGTCGGAGAATGAGGTCTTCGATGGCCCGACGCTCGACGATAAGAAGCTCGTTTGGGGTCACCCATCGGACCCGCATTGCACCTAGATGGCTTGAAATTCTCGAAACAAAGATTGTGATGTCGGTTTGGCGGGCAAGGATGGTAAGATCACGACCCAAGCCGTCAATCAAGTCATACCAGCCATCGCCGCATTCTATGGAAATAGTTTGATGCGCCGTCCTGAGCATCCTCCAAAATACTCTTGGATTATTCATGACAATCTGCTGATATAGGCGCTCGTTCATAATCGCATTTTTATTAATAATTGGTATTATATAATAAAATATGCAATTGTATTGGAAATTTTAAAATCTTCTTTCGAGGGTTGAGTGGCATACGGGTGATAAAAAATCAAACGTATGCTCTAGAACTGAACGTTCGTTTTTATCCGCGCGGTTTGAAAGTTTGCATTTGCATCAGTAGAGGGCGATATGCGGGCAGGCTAGTTATCTCTGAAGGCGGCGCAACCAAGATCGTGACATCTTTACTTCGCCCCGCGTCTGCGGCTTCCCACTCAGCAGGCCAGGCCTGTCCACTGATCCTCACGACACATGCCAACGAGCCGAAGTCGAATTTCCATACTGTAGCCCCTCTCAGCCTTGCCTTGGTCGGCTCCATTGCAATATCCATCGGCTCACCTTTGGCGACGATATTGGGCTGGATGAATATAACTGGGGCATCAATAAACCTGTCCTCGAAAATTGCTTCGCGAATTGCCTGCTCGTACGGGCCGAGAGAGGATGAGCGGCCATCTACCCGTTCTGCGGCGTCGAACCGCCAGACAACAGACAATGCAAACTTCTTGAGTAAGGCGGGCATCGGGTTGGAGACGGTGAAATCCATCCGCTGACGCTCTCGAGCGCGCCGAACGAATCTCACACCATAGTCATCAACCTTTCGCAGTTTGCCCTCGTGGGAGGAACAAAGAAAACTTCTCCATCGTCCGCTTTGAAGGAACTCCAAGCGCGAGTCGCCTACGCGCCCCGAAATGAGATGAGTTTCCCCGCGACGTAAATCATGTGACAGCGCCCTCGGCCAAAGATGCGACCGAACCGTCGGTGACACGCCGCAAATTATGCAGCTATTGCTTTTCCCCATCCCTCGCCCTTTTGACGTTCCGCCTTGTGATTATCTCCATGCTCGGCGAAGCTCTACATTGTGGGAGGCGTGTGCATGTCTAAACTGATCGAATCAATTCAACACGACGCTATTGACCCAACCGTGCGTGTCTCAACGCTTCTGAGGAAGGTGAAGCTAGCAGCAGCTAAACTTCAACTTCCGGAGGTTGAGGAATGGGTTGAGAATGAACTCAACGGCTACAAAGGCAAAGTACCCCCATATAGGCAGATCAGGGGATCGCCGCGAGCGTTCAATCCCTACAACGGCTGGATACCAATAGGCGGCGATCCAAAGACCGTCAAAGCAATCTCGACGGCTTCCACGAAACAGTCCGTGGCCGCCATAGAGGAGCTGATAACGTCCACGAAAAGTGGTGATGCTCTGCAGCAGCCTCTTCCCCCCGAGGTCATAAACGCCCTCAACCGGAACGCGGAGTTTGGGGGCTTTGGTGACATGGCCATCTTCGTTGGAAGAGCAGACGTTGCTGCTATCCTTGATGTCGTCAGGAACAAGGTTCTAGATTGGGCTATAGCGCTCGAGAGACGTGGCATTACCGGAGAAGGGATGTCTTTCACAGCGAAAGAACGAGAAGAAGCGAAGCAGGTTATGGCGAACTTCACGATCGGAAGCATCGGCAACTTCATCGGCAATATGGGTAGTGGGAACACGTCTGGCGACATAAACACGTCTGACGTTTCAGCCCCTCAAATTTTGGAAGTCACCAATAAGATTAAGGCCGCCCTGCCGGAGTTGGAGCGTGCTGGCGTTGATGCGGTGTTACTGACTGCGACGATAGAGGCAATCGAGCAAGCGACCGCTCGTGAGTCTACTGACAAAGGAAAGCTTCAGGGCCTACTTACAGATGCGCGGAATGCTCTTGTGGGGGCTGCGGGCAATCTCACCGCAGACGGTGCCGTGGCCGCCATTACAGGTTTAATTCGGGGGCTTGGAGGTGGCGCGTGAAATTGAGCCTTACTAAATAAAGACCAACTCCAATTTTCCACATAAAATGGGTGAGAACGCGAATCCATATATATAATAATAAAGTAATATAACGTATTTTATATTATACTGTTGTTCTAGCGCAGGCGCCAATGTGGGCTTCTACGCGTGCTGCGAAGCGGTAACTGGCAAGGCTTCTCCTTGCCTAGCCCCGTCGAGGTTGTATCTGAGAACGTCTCCCCCCCTTGAGTGGCGGGGGTAGCGACGCCTCCTCGGGAGGGTCTTTGAACAACTCCGTCAGGTGGCATTCAAGAGCGCCGGCCAATTTCGCCAACGTAGTTGCAGTTGGGTTTTTCTTGCCGCGTTCGAGGTGGCCTACGTAGGCACGTTCAATGTCTGCTGCGAGGGCTAGGTCATCCTGTGAAAGCCCCTTGGCTACACGAAGCGATCTAACGTTCCATCCGATAAGTAATTGTATCTCCATTGCAGGAGAACGATCACCTAGCCACGCAAGAAACCACGTATTATAATACGTCGGTTAATACGACGAGAAGGCCGACACGAAAGCTATGGTCGGATCGCATTTGGGGGCACAATGAAAACAGCAGCAATTGTGGTGATCACGGCAATCTCTACCGCAATACTCACGACGCTTGTGCATGAAGTTAATTCGGTAGATGTGCTAAAAACGGAAACCTCGATGGCTACGCGATTTGACCGCCTAGAGATCAACGTGGAGGTCGATGGAGAGCAAATAAAATTCTACGACCTCATTGAGATAAAGAACACGGAGAAGGCATACATATATTGGGAGACGAAATTCATTCATGATGGCGACTATACATTATATTTCCAGTGTATAGATTTGAACACTATGGATAGCGATAGGCTTTTTATATTGGCTGTTAATCATGAGGATAATACTGAACTAAAAAACTATCACAACCTTAAAGTTGACAGCAGATATATTAACGGAATTGTTTCTAGATTATGCAATATCAGTGATGCTTTGCATAAGTAGACATTAAACTATAGGTGTGTTGGCGGTGGGGGCGATATATGAGAATTCTGATATCTTTTCTAGTAGTGATCTTTCCTTTGTCTGTCAGCGCGGCCAGCAGAGAAATCAATCCTTATCTTGCAGAAGCTCCTTTTTCGTACGACCTGATAGGCCAGCCGAAAGGGTGGGAGGGCGAAGGATCGAGGGGCTACGAGGCAAAAATACGAGTTCACGGACGAGTGTTTGATATACTCGTCACCTGCGCCCATGATGGAGGTGATAGTTGGTACCCCGTGCGAGAGGTGACCGTTTACTTTGGCGACGAGTTTTCGGTTTTCGATCTTTCTGGGCCGGGTGAACTAAATCAGGATCTACGGATGCCGTTGATTAATTCGGAGATCATCCCTCACGACTTTTATCGGAAGACGTGTGGCGAATAACCCGCAGTCAGCTATCGGCTACTGCTCCTGCTTCCTCATCTCTCGCACGTACATCAAGGCGCCATGGAGCGTCATGTCGGGGTGAGGGTTCAGCTTTTCAACATACGACAGGTAGACCGGCTGGGCGTTGGGTGTGAGAAAGAGGGGATTCGGACCGGGGCCGGTGATAATCAGAGCACCATTGGGAAGAAACCTAGCGGTGAAGTCGCGCTCGCTTTCTCCTTGGCCAGCTTGCCAAGCACTGTAGATGTTCTCGATATCGTCATCGACGTTGTCTCCCAGCCATTGATCTATGTTGGTTATCGTCTTCATACTGTTCTCCTCTCGGGCGTTCACCTGCGATCAGCAATATCATTAGGCAAATAAGCATGGCATCGGATTCTGAGTCCGAAACTGACTTTACCGATGTATTCCGTGAGCTGTCGCAGCGCAGGAAGGCCTCGACTGGGATGAGGGCGATCCGTAAAGCTCAAAAGCAAGCCGCGTCGATTCCCGATTCACGAGCCATTTTCCAACCCGGTATCAGAGTTACGAAACGCGTTACACTGGCTTTAGCTGCCTCGGGGCATCAGGGTCTGGCTGAGAAGATTGCGAAGTGTGACCGGAAGAAAGGTATTTGCGGAAGCATTTATTGCCAAAAATGTCGCGAAGGACTCTCAACCAGCCTTCTAAAGCGAACAAAGAAAAACCTCTTGCACAAGTTCCAAGACAACGAAGAGGGGCTCTTCACGGAGTTAAGGCATGTTAGCGGACTTGTAGATATTACAGCGCTTCAACCAAGCGATATTCGGTTCGCCATCAAGCAGGCGAGGGAGGTGTTTGAAAGAGCTGCGCACCGTCGCCCTTGGTTCAAGGCGGAAGGAGCATTTGAGCTTGAACTTGTTGACTTCAAGCACATGGATCGGATGAGCCCCCTCTATTCTCCCGAGAAGAAGACCTCATTGGAGGATTTACTCAGTGGGACACTTACTCGCCCGATGTACGGTGATGACGAGATGGTCGTTCTCGTCCACTGGCATGCGTTGATGGTTGGATTGGACGACACGACCGGCCTCACCAGGGAAGGTGGCCGTCAATCAACGAGAGGAAGCGCCTTCTCGGTTCTTCGCAAACACTATCACCGGCATCGCCAGCTATACGTCCAGCCTCTCAGGCGGCCGAAAGTGAGCAGTACGATAGCCAAGGACATTTCGAAGATATGCAGTTATCCGTTCAAAAACGCGTATCGCTTGAAATACACGTTCGAAGGGTCAGATTACCAAAACGGGGAGTACGTGGACTTTAAGACGCTTGGCGAGTTCATTCACGTCTACAGGCAGATCGGCAGACACGGTAACAAAGGACTCCAGATATCTTACGGTAGCAGGCCCTCCTAGCTACTTTATAAAGAGCGACGTCGTTCGGAGCGTCCAAATTCAAGCTTTAAATAATCCTTGTTTCATAAGGGTTTGCGCAACCCAGAAATCCTCTGGAGCGCGCAATGCTTTGAAAGTGTAGGGCCGAGATTCCCGGTCAGTACTCGGAGGTTGACCGGAAGGAGTGGTCGTTCAGAAAGGCATCAATGTCCTTCGTTGCGTACAGGACCCGACGGCCAAATTTGCGGTAGATCGGACCAGTTCCCTTTTGTCGCATGGCTTCCAAAGTCTTCGGGGAGATTTTAATGACGTCAGCGAGTTCTAATTGAGTGAGATATGTATTTTCTTTCATGGCGCCTCCTTTGGTTGCCGGTTGATATGTAAAAGTACCTGGCAGTGACCCAGAAGGCTATGTTTCGTAAAATGTTTCCTGAAAAATCCTATTTCTAACGGCTGATTTACAGCGTAGGCAGTCGCGGTAGGTCATCTGTGAGAGCCCGAGTTGGACCGATACCCAGCATTGATACGTCTCATAAGCTCTAGGATTTTGTTTGTACGCCCGTATTTGTGCTGGGCTTGGTAAGGCTTCCCGCCATAGTTTGAATTCGGGTATATCCTCAGGAGGTCAGCCGCTCCATTGGGTAGGCTCGCCATTTTGATCCACGTCTTGGCCGCATAGCCTCCCCATCGGCCCTTTTTGTCTTTTCTCTCAAGATATGGATCGAACCGGATGCGGTCGGTATGCAGTCCGTTCTGGAATTTCAGCTTGAACCACGCTCCGTTGATGATCTTGAGGAACTCATCAATCTCTTCGGGATGTACAACCCATATAGCATGTACATGGATGTTCTTAGGGTTCTCAGGTATTTCGTTATAGTACCTCGAACCCTCGTAATCGATGCAGGCGATCGCCAAAGGCAACTTCTTTTCGAACTTCGATAAGTTATATCCAGAGCCAAACTGCTTTCGGGCGAGGCCGTTATAGAGTTTTTGAAAATTATCCATTTCCACGGAGAAGTCATTCTTTGCCAGCCCCAGCTTTCGTTTCTCGCGTTCAACGCGGTAGGTCGAAAACGTCATCGTGGTAAAGAACGCGCAGGATTCTAGAAAATCAACTTGGTTAGCATACTTCGAGGTGTTATTACGTCTGTAAAAGGCCGCGATCAGGTCTCGAAACCATTTTTCAGAGGCTGACCGCTGCTCAAAACTTAGTCGATAAGCAGACTTCTTTGGGAACATCAACTCGGATATTCGTAGGTTGGATCTTTCAGGGAGATTTGTTTTCCGTTCTCCGGTTGGAATTTTCATGTTTTTCGTTCTCCTCTTTTGTCAAAACGAACCTACCCCGGTTGCAAATGCAACCAGAGAAGAAATGCTGATTTGGCATGGTAGGCGCGCTCGGATTACCGTCTCACGCCAGTGCTTCAACCTATATAGGCTCCGGCATTCACCGGCTCGTTGAAGCTTGCTCTTTTAGCAGCGGGAAGGTGACTGGCGGAGCAATCAACCAGAGCCCTTCACTGCTTCGGCTGGTCTTCGGTTGGCAACGGCTCCGTCCTGCCGCCCACGACACCCTTCATTCGCGCCCCAAGCTCATCGTTGGCCTTCTGAAGATACTGGTCGGTCAGATGCACGTACCGAGATGTTGTTCCGTCATTCAGGTGGCCCATAAGCGCCCCGATTGTCTTCAGCGGCATGCCTTGGGCGGCAGCGAAAGAAGCAAAGCTATGGCGAAGGTCATGAAGCCGCACATCGTCTAGCCCGACAGCCTTCCTGATAGCTACCCAAGGCTTCCTGACGTTCTGGAGGGGCTTTCCAAGCTTAGCGCCTACTATAACGTACCCGTTGCCTGTGACCTGTGGAAGGGCCTCCAAAACCCCCACAGCAACGTCAGACAGGTGGATGGTTTTCTTGCCGGTCTTGGAGTCTGAAAGTATAAGCCGCTTGGCTGACAGATCGACGGAAGACCACTTCAACGTCCTGATTTCCGAACTTCTCGCACCCGTCAGGATTAGCAATCGAAAGAAGGCGATGGCATAGACATCAGCACCCTTCTCGGCTTCCATCCTATCGAGGTGCGACCAGAGGTTTTTCAGCTCCTCGTCAGACAAGTAGCGCTCTTTCGCATTCTCCCTGTACTTCGATATCCCGACCGTAGGATTGGTACGCTGAGGCCGGTACCCCCACTTCTCCGCGAGATTGAACATCTTCGACAAGAGGGCAAGGCACCGGTTGGCAACTCCCTTTCCTCCCCTGACCGGAGATCCACCCTTCTGGGCTTTCTGGACATCTTTGGGGTTGGTCGGGGCCGTCTTGCCCGTCTCAACCTTGATCTTGAACTCATCAATCTCCTTTGAGGTCACGTCGGCAACCGCCATCTTCCCAAGGAGCGGCTTTAAGTGGTTCTTTATGTTGCTGGCATCCTGAGCGGCGCTTGAGGCTTTCTTCGTTACCTTAGCGTGCTTCTGCATGTACTCGTTGCAGAGGTCCGCGACTGTGAAGGCTAGGTTGACCTTCTTAGTGGCGGGATCAACATTCGCGTTCAACTCCGCCAGGTATGTAATGGCCTGCTTACGGGCTGCATCTACCGTCAATGGGCCATATCGGCCGATGGTTAGCATTCGTTGACGGCCCTTGTATCGATACTTCAGCTTGAACGTTTTCGAGTGTGCATTCGCAACAACCCCAAAACCAATAGTGCCGGCGTCCCACAACTGTTGACCGATAGTAAGTGCGTCCACACGAGATTTCGTGATTGTAATTGAGCTTCGTTTTGGCATGGTCACCCTCAATATGCCGTTAAACCTATTTAGTATTTTCCAATACCAAAGAGCTACCATATCATCTAAAAATAGCTCGTGCTACAGTATGTTCAATGTGGCTCATCAATAGGTTTTTCAATGCGTTATAGGGTTTCTTGGTGCCGAATAGGGTATAGGAACTAATATTCCTAATCTGGGGGTCACAGGTTCGAATCCTGTCGGGATCGCCAGCGTTTCGCAGTCTGGCCATAGCTGGCGAGCCCCGCCATAAGCGACGCACGCAAAGTGCGGCGCGCGACCTCTGGCACGGATCGGCGGTGAAAAGTTCGGGCGGACTATCTGCTGGAAAACGGACCGGTCGGTCACGAGGTGTCTGGCGCGGGGCTGAGATGCGGTGCGCCAAGGGCTGCCGCCGCGAGCCTGAGCAGGGAGCCCAAAGCATCGCGCAGCGCCGGCATACGGACGAACGGCGATGCGGCGGCTTCGCAGTTGGCCAGCCTGCATGATGCGAAAAACAGCCTTGCCTGCCTGTCCAGTTGCCGGGCCAGCGCGCGAAGGCTTGCGGCGAGCCTCATGGCATCCGCCGGGCCTGTGCCTGCCCGCACTACCGGCATCGCGCCGCATACCGTGTCGCCTTCGACGAAATCACGCGCCACGGCCTCGGCCCGCCGCAGCAACCACAGGACAACGCTGCGGACTACGGGCGACCGCCCGGCGGCGCGCTCGGCCAGAACCGCAAGCGCACAGAGCAGGGCGACGATGCGGCCAAGCGCCGCCCGCTCCTCCTCCAGTGCCTCGTTCCAGTCCATTGCCGCCGCTCCGTTGTCCGGCGGGCATTGTCCGTGAGGGGCGGAGGGAGGTGGACAGGATACCTGGCGCGCTGCTGACCGATGCTGACAAGGGGATGTGTCCGGCTGCGAGCGGAAGCGACGCGGGGACGGGGAGTGTTGGGTGGGGTGCAGAATGTCGGCTTTCAGCAAATGCCCCGCGTTAGCGGCCATTTCAGCTGGCGGAGCCCGGAACGGATATGTCCCGGGCCCCTGACATTAGAGCTCCATCCCAATGGCCTTGCGGATGGCTGTTTGCACCGCAGACGGTGGTAGTGACGGGTCAAATTCACCCTTAGGCAGGAGCGGTGGCTGAGCCATGAAACGAGGCCTGGAGCCTCGATGCGGCTGTGCGGAGTGAACTAGGAAAGGGTGGCAGAGATAAACTGTTCCAGCCTCCCCGGTTGCCAGCACTTCTTCGCAGTTCGCAGTGGAAGCGAAGTCATCAGCGGCCAGCTCGCCAAGCGTGAGACCGCTCTCTCCGGCCGGTAGCAACTGCTTGGCAATAGCGCGGTGCGAGCCTTTGCGGATTTTCGTCGGTGCATCCAATTCCCCAACGTCGGAGAACAGGAACAACATCAGCAGAGCGCGGCCGCTGCTTTTCACATTGGCCCGCCACTGCATGAAGTCGAGATTGTCGGTGCCGAAGCTAACATCGACGTGCCATCCCACATCGCCCGGATCATTTGGCGACGGAAAACGCACCGGGAAAGTGCCGAGACCATTGGGCCTCACCCAGCGGCCCTCGCCGACCAAGGCATCGTACGATGCGTGCAGCATCGGAGTGTTGGCGGCCTCTACGAAAGGCCCGCCAGTCATGAAGCCCAACCGGATAACAGGCTGTGTCCATGTCTCTGGCGCGTCAGGGGAAAGCCCCATGGCTTGCCAAAGCTGGTCTCGCCCTTGTTGGGCTAAATCGCCATCAAAGGCGCCTTTCAGTTTTACATAACCTTGATCAATGAATTGCTCGATCTGAGCCGGGCTCAGACCGGAATGAGAAGCTTCCGACATTCAATAAATCTCCGCACGGCCTCCACGCAGGACGGGCCGTTATGCTCTGAGTGGCACCAAGGTGCCGCGACGACACTGGCCGTCAGATCAGCGGAAAGGATGTGGACTTAAACATCATCATGACCCGAAACTAGCTGTCGAGCTTCTTGGTGGCAAGGCATCCCCCTGAACAACCGGAAAACCGGCTTGCCATGTCCGCTTTACTGAATGCTTCGGAACAAATCGGATGGCAGAAATTGGGTCGAAAGCTGCCATTGCCTACGGGGGGCGGCAAGCTGCGCATATAGCGCGACATCGCTGGCGCGCGGCGGCTGCGGCTAGCCGCCGGCGCCTTCGAGATAGGTCAGGCACATGGCGACGAGCTGTTTTCGGATGGCGGCCTGGGCTTTTGCCGGCAGGTTTCGCTCGAAGACGTTGCGCACGGTGCCGAAGATCACCGAGAGCAGCGTGGCGTTGACCAGATCCAGGTTCGCATAGGCTGCATTGGGGGCCGTGGCGAGCATTGCCGCCGTCGCCTTGTCCATGCGGTGGGCGAAGGCCTCGATCAGCGCTTCGTTGTCGAGTTCGACGGCCGAACTGTAGAGCACGCGCGTGACATCGCTGCGCTCCGTCTTGGCGTCCCAATAGGCTTCGATCAGGGCTGCGACCATCGCGGCGGTCGGCCTGCCGTGGTGGCTGAGGCAGACCGCTTCAATGCGGTCGGCCAGCCGATCGAGGTAGCGTTCGTTGAGGGCGTAGAGCAGAGCCTGCTTGTGCGGGAAATACTGATACATCGTGCCCACCGATACGCCGGCACGTTCGGCCACGCGCGTGGTGGTCAAACGGTGCACGCCTTCGGCCAGCAAAACCTGAATGGTCGCCTCGAAAATGGCGTCGACCGTGACCGCCGAGCGGGCCTGGCGCGGCCTTTTGCGGGCATTCAGGTGCCTGGGTGCTGGAACGTCCATATGCGAATCCAAAACACGAATGATCCTTCATATATTCTCGTCAGGCATCTGACCAGTTTTTGAAGGAATTCGATGATGACGACGCAGAGAATCGCACTGGTGACCGGCGCGAACAAGGGAATAGGGCTGGAGATCGCCCGCCAGCTGGCGCAGACCGGCGTCCACGTGCTGCTCGGGGCGCGAGATGTCGCCCGCGGGCGCCAGGCGGTCGCATCGCTCGCCTCGGCTGGGCTCGATGTCGAGGCGATCGAGATCGACCTCAACGACCAGAAGACGATCGAGGCGGCGGCGGAGGCGATCGGCCGTCGCCATGGCGGGCTCGATATCCTGGTGAACAATGCCGGCATCGTCGATGCGGAAGACGGCCCGCCATCGGTCGCGACCGCCGCCGCCGCCCGCCGGCTGATGGAGACGAACTTCATCGGCACGCTCGCCGTGACGCAGGCCATGCTGCCGCTGTTGCGACGGTCATCGGCCGGCCGCATCGTCAACCTGGCCACGACGCTGGGATCGCTCTCGATCAATGGCGATCCGACCTCGCCTTACTATGATGCGCGGCTGATCGGCTACAACGCGTCGAAGGCCGCGCTCAACATGCTGACCGTGCAACTGGCCGCGGAGCTGAAGGACACCTCCATTGCGGTCAACTCGGTGGCGCCGGGGTACGTGAAAACCGACCTGACCGGCAATAACGGGTTCATGACCGCGGAGGAGGGTGCGCGCCTGCCGGTGGAGTATGCCTTGCTGGGCGATGGTGCCGTGTCGGGCCGTTTCGTCGAGCCGGCCGGAAACGCGCCGTGGTAGCTCGCGCCGGTTACAGGCGATCGGCGGCGATCCAGAGGCCGGCCGCCACGATGGCGAGAGCCAGCAGGAACTTCCATGCCCGGACGACGATGATTGCGGGGATGATGGCGGATGCGAGCCACCACCCGGCGACCTCCATATATGCGTGGAGGGCAGCGGCGCTCACGCCGAAGGCCGGAACGAGCGCGTAGAGTTCGTTTCTCGTCCACGGGCGAGGAGGCGGCGCGGGCTTGCGGCGGGACGGGGCGGCCGGTGCGGATCGTGCGGCGGTCGATGACGACGCAGCCCAGCTTTCCGTGCCGGGGATCGTCCCCGAGCCGCCGCAGCCGATGCAGGTGTTCTGCTGGCGGCTGGAACCTCGCCCGCTGCCGCCGCAGGCCGCGCAGGCGATGTGCGTGAAACCGCCGGTTCCGCTGCCTCCGCACGAATAGCAGGGCGGGTAGTCGCCATAGGTCCAGCCGTAGCCGGCGCACACGTTGCACGTCGCCATCTGCATCCCCGCGGTCGCGAGGCAGCATCATCGCATGCGGCGAAGTTCCGGCGAAGGCGATCAAAAGGCGTAGCGGGAGGCGCGAGCCCTGCAAGCATAGCGATTGGCGCGCGCGCATAGCGCCTGGCGGGTGGCGGCGAGGTGCTGCCGCGACTATCCAGCGCGGCTTCAACCTTTCAGATGGATGCCGCCATGCGCCGTGTTGCCGCCGCTCTTGCCCTTGCCGCTCTTTCGACCGCTCCCGCGCTCGCGCAGGAACCGCCGATCGGGATTTTCCGCTGCCACGACACGAGCATGGCGCCTTTCGGCACGCTGCTGCTGGACGGGCAGGGCATGTACCAGATGATCGGCACGAGCACGCCGGACTGGGCCGCAGACCCGGCCCTGCAGCAGAACGGCGCCGGCTCCTACAGCGTCGACGGCACGCAATTGCTGCCGGGCGACGGTCCGCTGAAGGTTCTCGATGCCACGGGAAATTTCCTCGGCGGCGGGCAGGAGGCGACCATCGCCTTTTCGGGCAAGAAGGGTGCGCTCCTGACCTGCCTGTCGACGGTCGGCGGATAGAGGCGGCAAATTCGGCTGCCGCCGCCTCGATCCGTCCCGCTTACGACACGACCGCGCCGTCGGGAAAGCGCCAGCTGGAGCCGTCCGAGACGGCGAGCCGGCGATTGGCCGAGCCGTTGGAGACGTAGACGAGCTGGCCCGCAGGCGATGCAGAGGGCAGGCCGGCCACGGTGTAGGGGCGAAGGCGGTGGTGGCGGTTGGCGTCGATCACTGGGTTCGCGCCGAACATCGACAGGCCTGCGGCGTGGTCCAGCCGCATGATCTCGCTTGCCGCGCCGGACGATGCGGGTGCGACCGCGAACTCGATCCGGCTTTCGCCGTCGCCGCCGGAAGGGCTCGAAGCCACGCATCGCCCGTCGATGCGCGCGGAGGTGTTGAATGTCGCGCCGGTGTAGTAGTTGAAGATGACCGAGCCCATCAGATCGCCCGACTGGACCGCGGCGGGGGCGGCAAGCGTCCCGCGCGCCTTCCTCATCGCCTGGATGGGGCCGTTGGCATTGTCGCTGTAGCGCGTGCTGCGCAGGCCGGTATTTCCGTTGGCGTAGAGATCGACCAGCATGTTGGCGCCGGTGTCGTCCAGCAGGGTCATGAAGTGCCCGTCGGCGCTGTCGGTGCCGACGCTGATCGACTTGACCCGCATGTTGCCGCTGGCGGCATCGACGCGCATGGCCTGCGTCCACGTCTCGCCGTCGGGGGAGACCTTGATGCCGAGATGGTCGTCGCCGAGAAGCCCGATTTCGGCGCGACCGGACCATCCCGTCTGCATGGTCACGCTGAGCATGCCTGCCGGCATTTCCTTGTTGAGCACGTAGCGCAAATCGCCATTGCCGCCCTCCGCATCGTAGCGGGCGGTCCACAGCGCGGCGTTCAGCCTGGCGGCGAACGGGTTCTCGGCATCGGCCATCGTGCCGACGCCGAGCATCTCCAGACTGTCGGCCATGGGCTGGGCTCCGACGGACAGCCACGTGCTGCCGTCCCACGCCAGCAGCGCCTGCTCGCCGGCGACCCAGGCCAGCCAGCCGGTGCGCGGAGACAGAAACGTCCAGCCGCCATCCTGCCACGCGGCGACCTGGCTCTCGCGGCCCTCCCACGCGTCGACGGCGTCGTCTCCGACGATATGGCGCTGGCCGTCCGACGGTTCCGCCGGGGGAGACGCGCGGTCGCGGTCCACCACCGAAAGCTGGACGATGGCGTCGAGCATGCGCAGCGCCTCGTTGTGGGTGACGTGCTTTTGCGCCTGCGAGGGCATGATGTAGGGTAGGCTCAAATTGGCGGTTTCTTCCACGATCTGGTGCTCCTTTGCGTGCGACCCGGCGGCGAAGCATAGGTCTGCACCGGCAGGGTGTGGACAAAGGGCGGGGCCGTCCGCGCATCAGGGGCGTTTCATGGAAGTCGAGAAGCTGGCGATACCCGAGGTGATGGTGCTGCGGCCGGTGCGCCATCAGGACGATCGCGGCTTCTTCTGCGAGACGTACAACCGGCGCACGCTGGCCGAATGCGGCATCGAGACGGAGTTCGTGCAGGACAACCACGCGCTGTCGCGCCGCAAGGGCACGGTGCGCGGGCTGCATTTCCAGATACCGCCATTCGGCCAGGACAAGCTCATCCGCGTGGCGCGCGGCGCCATCCTCGACGTCGCGGTCGACATCCGGGTCGGCTCACCCACCTACGGCCGGCATGTCAGCGCGGTCATCAGCGCAAGCGAGGGCAACCAGATCTTCGTGCCGGCCTGCTTCGCCCACGGCATCGCCACGCTCGAGCCCGACACCGAGGTGATCTACAAGGTGAGCAACCACTACTCCGCCGCGCATGACAGGGGCGTGCTGTGGAACGATCCCGATCTCGGCATAGACTGGCCGGTGGGCGACGCAGATGTCACGCTGTCGGACAAGGACAGGGCGCAACCACGCTTCGCGGATATCGAAGACTGGTTTCGATAAGTCAGGTCGATGGAAAGGCCGGCAAAGAAAAACCCGCCGGGGGAGGAGGTCCGGCGGGTCTATCTGAAGCGCGACAAGGGAGGAGGTTCGTCGCGCTGGGTGTCGGCTCTCTGGGAGGAGGTAGATCACCGACAGGAGTGAAATAGGAACCGGGCGACGCGATTGCAAATGCTGAAAACGCATGGCTGCCTTGCGCGAACGGCTGCGCCGTTCCGCCGCATCATCCAGGCCGGAAACCTGCACCTTGCCAGCGAGGCTGCGGCGGCGGCTGGACAGGTTTTGCGACGCAGTTCATGATCGAGCCGTCTCAAGCAAAGGGAGGCTGTTCATGGGCGTTGAAAGTCTTATCGTTTTCATTCTTATCGGTGCCATTGCCGGCTGGCTGGCGGGGCAGCTCGTCAAGGGGTACGGCTTCGGCCTGCTCGGCAACATCGTCGTAGGCATCGTCGGCGCGTTCATCGCCGGATTGCTGTTTCCAGCGATCGGCATCAGCCTCGGCGGCGGCATCCTCGCGGCGATCATTCATGCCACGATAGGCGCGGTCATCCTGCTCGTGCTCATCCGCCTCATCAAGCAGGCCTGACGAAGGCTCTGGCCGCCTCTATCGCCGGCTGCCGAACAGGGCGATCGCGGCGACCGCGAGGGCGGCCAGACCCACTACGGCCACAGTGCGCTGCGGGTTGGCGCGAATGGTCTCTTCCAGATCATGCGCCCGCTTGCGGATAACCGGAAGGGCGTCGGAAACGCGCTCGACGATCTCGCCGTAAAGATCGCCGGCCTCATCGCGGGTATCGCGATAGGCGCTCGCACCACGCTTGGCTGCAGACCGGCTGAGCGTCGCCATCTCCTTGCGCAGCAAGGCGATCTGACGGTGAAGGTCAAGCACATCGTCATTGCGTGAAAAAAGCGCCATCTCGAAAACTCCCCATATCTGGAATCGCGATACCCAACGGCCTTCGTGGCATATGGTTCCGGGCGGCCGGGGCTGGTGAACGCGCGGCGGATGTCGGTTGGGCCGGCGCGGCCTATCTCCTTGTTTTGGCCCGCTTTCCGGCCGTCCAAGAGATCGCGACAGAGCTTGAATAATCGTAACCTATTGCATTTAATATCGAATATCGGCTATATTGAATGGATATTCAATAATAACGGGGCGATCCATGACGCAGCCGATGCTGGACGCGCGGATACCGAACGATTGGGACCGCAGGGGCCTTCCGGGCTGGAGCTATCACAGCAAGGCCCTGCTGGAGCTCGAAAAGGAACATGTCTTTCGCAGCCACTGGCAGATCGCCGGCCATGTCAGCGACGTGGCCGAGGCGGGCGACTACCTGACGCTCGACATGGTGGGCGAGCGCGCGCTGATCGTGCGCGGCAAGGACGGCGTGGTGCGCGGCTTTCACAATCTTTGCCGCCATCGTGGCAGCCGGGTGGTGGCGGAGGAGCGCGGCAGCTGCAAGGGCGCGCTGGTTTGCCCGTTTCACGGCTGGGTCTACAATCTGGACGGCACGCTGCGGGGCGCCGCGCGGCCGCGCAGCTTTCCCGAGCTGGACAAGGTCGAGTTCGGGCTGAAGCCGCTCGACCTCGAAGTGTGGATGGGCTTCATCTTCGTGCGGTTCCGGCCGGGGCCGCAGCCCTCGGTCGCGGAGCTGATGCAGCCGGTCGAGGACGAGATGGCGCATTACCGTTCCGAGACCGTGGTGCCGACCACAGGCATGTGGACCCAGGAAAGCCCGGTCAACTGGAAGTCGGTGCGCGACGTGGACAATGAAGGCTACCACGTCGCCATGGCTCATCCCGCGTTGCAGGATCTCTACGGCGCGACCTATTACGACGAGCCCTTCGTCAACGGGGTGTCGCGTTCGTTCGCGAGCTTCAACAAGCAGCCCGGCCGGCGCTGGAGCGTCAAGCGCTACGTGCAGCTTTCACGGCAGCCCGACCATCTGCCGGAGCATCTGGGCCGCGCGTGGGTCTATTACGGCATCTTCCCCAATGCGGTGATCGCGGTGACGCCGGAATCAGTGCAGTTCTATCAGGAGTTTCCGCTGGCGATCGACCGTACGCTGCTGCGCGGCGCGGTGTACCGCTATCGCGACGAGGATCGGCAGGCCGCAGCCGCCCGCTACCTGTCGATGCGGATCGACAGGGACACCACGGCCGAGGATGTGCAACTGACCATCTGGTCCAACGAATCGATGCGCTCGGAGGCCTTCGACGGGTTCTTCCTGTCCGATCTGGAATATGGCGTGCGCACGCATCACGATCATCTGCGCGCGGCGCTGCCGGTGCTCGATCTGGAGGATGCGCCGGACGAGAAGGATATTGCCGGGCTGAACGCGGCGATGGCGGCAAGAAGGTTTTAGGGCCGCCTATTTCCTGTGGTTTCCCGCCAGCGCTGCAGTGATGCCAAGGCCGATGAAGACGATGCCCGTGACCCAACGCTCGGCCTTAAAGTAGACCGGGCTACGCTTGAGCCATCCACCCAAGGCGCCGGCCGCAAGCGCGTAGCAGCTGTCGGTCACGATGCCGAAGACAGTGAAGAGCAGGCCAAGGAACGCGATCTGCATCGCGACTCCGCCCAATTCGACCTGGACGAACTGTGGCAGGAAGGCCAGGAAAAACAATGCCGTCTTCGGGTTCAACAGGTTGACGACGAAACCCTCGCGAAAGAGTTTGAGGTGGCTGACGGCTGGTTTGATCCCGTCCGTCTGAAGCGGGTCGGTGGGGCCGAATATCTTGCGCAACCCGATCCAGATCAGATAGGCAGCGCCGGCATACTTGACGATGCTGAACGCGAGCGCCGACGAAGCGAGGATGGCAGAGAGGCCCAGCGTGGCGGCGGCAACGTGTACGAGCGTTGCGGTGTGGATACCGAGGATCGAGATAAGTCCCGCCGTAGGGCCCTGCTCCACCGAGCGAGCAAAAATGTAAAGTACGGCGGGACCGGGAACGACCAGCAGAACGAGGGCGGCGGCGATGAACAGGCCCAAGCTCGCCGCGCCGGGCACTATGAACTCCATAGCACAGTCTCCGAAGGTGGCATGCCGGCACAGCAAGCCTCGTTCGCGAGCCCGCTGTCAATCCGCATTCGTACCAAGTTATCCTTGCCACAGCCCTTCGGCGCGCAGGTCGTCCATGGTGCGCGAGATGCCCTCGTGCAGGATGGCGACCATGTCGTCGATCTGGTCGCGGGTGATGATGAGCGGCGGGCTCATCACACACATGTGGATCAGCGGACGCACCAGCAGGCCCAGTTCGTGGCAATGGGCGTCGATGCGCTTGCCGACCTCGTTGTCGAGCGCAAGCGGGTTCCTGCTTTCGCGGTCGGCGACGCATTCGACGCAGGCCATGAGGCCAAGCCCGCGCACCTCGCCAACGAGGGGCAGTTCCTCCAGCGTCTTCAGCCGTTGCTGGAAATAGGGCGCTATCGCTCCGGCGTGTTCGAGGATGCCGTTTTCGAGCAGATCGAGGTTCTTCAGCGCCACGGCGCAGCCTACGGGGTGGCTGGAATAGGTCAGTCCGTGCGCGAACATCGCGTCGGCATGGTTGGAGCGGCGCATCTCCTCCACCAGCGCGCCGGAGATGACGACGCCGCCGAGCGGGAAATAGCCCGACGTGACACCCTTGGCGAAGGTAATCATGTCGGGCTCGATGCCGAACACATCCTTCGAGGCGAAGACGTGGCCCAGCCGGCCGAAAGCCGTCACCACCTCGTCGGCAATGAAGAGGATGTCGTTCTCGCGGCATATGTCGCGGATCGCCGGCAGATAGCCCTCGGGCGGCACGATGACGCCGCCCGACGCCATCACCGGCTCGCCCACGAAAGCGCCGATCCTGTCGGGGCCGATCCGCTCGACCGTGTCGCGGAACTCCTGCACGAGAAGGTCACGGAACGCCTCGACGCTCATGCCGGCAGGGCGACGGAAGGGGTCGGGGCAGGAGAGCTTGACCACGAGGCCGTCGGCCCCGTCCATCCAGTCGCGGTCTCGCGGACGGCCGTTGAGCGAGGCGGAAAGATAGGTGGAGCCGTGGTAGGCGCCGCCGCGCGACACCACCATCTTCTTGTCGGGGCGGCCGCGAACGTTGTTGTAGAACTGCATGAAGCGCAGCGCCGTCTCGACGGCGGAGGAACCGCCGGTGGTGAAGAAGACGTGGTCGAGGTCGCCCGGCGCATGGGCGGCAATGCGTGCGGCAAGCGCGGCCGACGGCTCGTTCATCGTGTACCACGGGGTGTTGTAGGACAGCGCCATCGCCTGCTCGTACATGACCCCGGCAAGCTCCTGGTTGCGGTGGCCGACATTGGTGCACCACATGCCGGCAGGGCCGTCGATGAGCCGCCGGCCCTCGCCATCGACCACGTAGATGCCGTCGCCCTCGCCGATGAGGCCGCGCGCTTCCGCGCCGATCGAACCGGCCACCGGCCATGGCTGGAGAAGGTGGCGGCGGGCAATTTCCTCCGTCGTATTGGCACGTGGCCGGCCAGCCTGCACCATCGATTGTTTCCTGATCGCCGCCATTGCGCCTGCACCTCGGGTCATCGTTTATCGACTTGGTGAAATGGCAATCGCCAACTAGTCGAAATTACGAAGTTAATCGTCTTATATTGAATATCCGTTCAATCAATATCGCAGAGATGCCCCTTGATTTCAATCCGGTTATGCGCTCTGCTCGCTCCAACGACAGGCATTGTCGGCCCGGTGGCCGCGATGCAGCAGGAACGGAAACCGGCGAGGCAATGGAAAGCCTGCATTCGACCGTCATCGAACCCGCACCGGGTGCGCTCCAATGACGGCGGCCGCGGACAGCGCCCGTCCCGTCGAGCCTGGCGTCTTACCGCGGCGTTCCTTCCTGCAGGGCGAGCAGGCGCAGGGCCTCGCCCTCATCAGCCCGACCTTCCTCTACGCCTTAATCCTGCTGCTTCTGCCGATCCTCGTGGTGATCGCGCATTCGTTCTGGACGCAGGACTATCTGACCATCGACCGTACGTTGACGTTGGAGAACTACCGCGAGGCGCTGACCGAGCCGATGTATCGCGACCTGCTGATGCGCTCGATGGCGATCTCGTTCGCAGTCAGCGTCGCGACCGTGCTGCTTGCCTATCCGGTGGCCTATTTCATCTCGTTCCACGGCGGGCGGCACAAGAATTTGTGGCTGTTCATCATCATGGTGCCGTTCTGGACCAGCTACCTTCTGCGCGTGATGGCGTGGAAGGTGATCCTCGGCTATCAGGGCGTCCTCAACACCGGGCTCGTGGGCGTGGGCATCATCGACGAGCCGTCGAACGCCTTCCTCTACAACACCACCGCCGTGGTGATCGCGCTGACGCATGCGTGGGCCGCCTTCGCCATCCTGCCGATCTACGTCGCGCTTGAGAAGGTCGACCGCTCGCTGCTGGAAGCGGCGCGCGACCTGGGTGACGGGCCGGTGCGGACCTTCCTGCGGGTGACGCTGCCGCTATCCATGCCCGGCGTGATCGCGGCGCTGCTGATCGTGATGATCCCGACGGTGGGCGACTACGTCACGCCGCGCCTCGTTGGCGGCACGGAGGGCGTGATGATCGCCAACGCCATTCAGGCGCAGTTCGGCCGGGCGGCGAACTGGCCGCTGGGTGCGGCACTGTCGGTGACGACGATGGTGGCGGTGTCGGCCATGGCGCTGGTTGCCGTCTTCATCCTGCGCGCTGCTGCGAGGCTGGCGCGATGAATGCCGTGCTGCGCAGGGCCGCGATCAACTGGCTGCCGGCCTATGCGGCGCTCTACATCCTGTTTCTGTACGGGCCGGTGCTGCTGCTGCCGCTGTTCTCGGTCAACGATTCCGCGACGCCGACCCTGCCGTTCGCCGGCTTCACATGGAAGTGGTACGAGCAGCTCTGGGGCAACCGCGAGATGATAAACGCGGCCTGGAACAGCGTGCGCGTCGGGCTCGCAGCGGCGATCCTGTCGACGGTTCTCGGCATCTGCGGCGCACGGGCGGTGACGCGCTACCGCTTTGCCGGAAAACGGGCGATGAGCGGCCTCATCATGGCGCCGCTGGTGCTGCCGGAGATCATCGTCGCCATCTCGCTGCTGCTGGTGCTGCTGGCATTCGGCATGAGCCTGTCGCTGGTGACCGTCACGCTGGGCCATGTGCTGATCTGCCTGCCCTATTCGATGGTGGTGCTGATGTCCGGTTTCGAGGGGTTCGACAGGAGCCTCGAGGAAGCCTCGGCCGATCTGGGCGAAACCGCATTCGGCACGTTCCGCCGTGTCACGCTGCCGATGGTGGCGCCGGCCATCCTTGCCAGCCTGCTGGTGTCTTTCACCATCTCGTTCGACGAGTTCATCGTCGCGTTCTTCCTCAGCGGGACCGACCCGACGCTGCCGATCTACATCTGGGGGCAGTTGCGCTTCGCCTCGCGGCTGCCGGCGGTGCTGGCGCTGGGAACGATCATGCTGATCGGCTCCTTCCTGCTCGTCACCATCGCCGAATTGCTGCGCCGGCGCGCGGTCGCCCGGACCAAAACCGACGGAGGCCTTTTTGTCTGACCGCCCGATGATCGAGGTGCGCGACGTGACGCGCAGCTACGGCAATTTCAAGGCTTTGGACAATGCGTCGCTGACGATACGCGAGGGCGAGTTCTTCTCGCTGCTGGGCCCGTCGGGATGCGGCAAGACCACGCTCCTGCGGATGATCGCCGGGTTCGACACGCCCACCAATGGGGCGATCCTCATCGACGGCCAGAAGATGGCGGGCATCCCCGCCAACCGCCGACCCACCAACATGGTGTTCCAGAGCTATGCCATCTTCCCCCATCTCAATGTCGAGCAGAATGTCGGCTACGGGCTCAAGCGACTGAGGCTGGAGAAGGCCGAAGAAAAGCGCCGCGTCGACGAGGCACTGGCACAGGTGGAACTGGGCGGGCTCGGCAGGCGCGGTGCGGGCGAACTGTCGGGCGGCCAGCGCCAGCGCGTCGCGCTTGCCCGCGCGCTGGTGATGCGGCCGAAGGTGCTGCTGCTCGACGAGCCGCTTTCGGCGCTGGACAAGAAGCTGCGCGAGCAGATGCAGGTGGAGCTGCGCCATCTCCAGCAGTCCGTCGGCATCACCTTCGTCCTGGTGACGCACGACCAATACGAGGCGCTGGCGATGTCCGACCGCATCGCGGTGATGTTCGGCGGCAGGATCGCGCAGGTGGATACGCCGAAGCAGGTCTACCAGCGCCCGGTCAACCGCCAGGTCGCCGACTTTCTCGGCGGCATGAATTTCGTGCGGGCCAGGATTGTCGGCGAGGCGGAGGGGCATATCGTCGTGGACACGCCGGGGTTCGGGCAGGTGCGGGCCGAACGCCCGCGCCAGTTCGCGCCGTCGAACGGTTCTGCGACGCTGGGTATCCGGCCCGAGCGCCTGCGTGTCCTGTGGGATGAGGAGACGGCCAAACATCAGGTCTCCGGCACGGTGGTGGACCGGCATTATTTCGGCGAGATCACGCATCTGGTGGTGGAGATACCGGGTTTCGAGGCCCCGCTGTCGGTGACCGAGACCAACAATTTCGGCGCGGACGACATTCCCGTCGGCGCGCCCATCAGGCTCGCCTACGATCCCGACGCGCTCGTGGCTATGGCGGATTGAGCCCTTGGCGTCGATGGACGATGAACCACGCGGCCTGCGCAGATTGTCGGTGCGCGAATGCGACGAGTTCTGGGTGGGATATGCGGCGTTGCGGCCGGGGTTGCGGCTCTTGCGCGGAAACCACTATTCGCGCTGGCGCGCCGTCGCGGGCACGGACCTCTTCATCGCGCTTTACCTGACCAATCGCAGCGTCGGCATGTTCGTGCGCGGCGAGCGCGGGCTTTCGCTGAAGGGCGCGTCGCGGTTTCTGTCGTTGCACGAGCCGCGCCTGTCGGCTGCTCTCGGCGTCGAGCCGCTGGCGGACGGATGCCCCTATCTCAGCCGGCTGCCGAACGCCACGACCGACCGGGCGACATGGCCGGCCGCGCGCGAGTGGCTGCTGGAACGCGAAGCGTTCTACCACGATACGCTGGCGCGCATCGTCGGCGGGATCGAGGAGTGACGATCCCGCCCTCGGGTGGTCAGTATCCCGCCTTGATCCGCTCGAACTCGGCGATGAGCTTCGCCTTCGTCTCCGGCGGCAATGGGCTCGAGAACAGCGTCTTGTCGACAAAGGCATCGAGGTCGCCGTAGCCGGTGGCGTCGAGGACCTCCGGGTCGATTTCGGCCATGCCCTTTGCGTTGGAGTGGCCGTAGCCCCAGTCGTTGACGAGGTAGCTTGCAACCTCGGGCGTCAGGATCGAGTTCAGGAAGTCATAGGCCTTGTCCGTGCTGCCCGGCGCGTCCTTGAGGTGGACGTAACCGCATACCCAGGTCGAAAGGCCTTCATCGGTGTCGCGCTTCATCGCCACCGGAACGTCGTCGGCAGCCAGCGTCGTCGCCGTCTCGTTCCAGGCCCATGCCAGATCGACCTCGCCGCCGGCCATCGCCTGCGAAAGCTCGGTGTTGTCGAGCCAGTAGATGCGAACGTTCTTGTGCACCTCGCGCAGGAAGGCGGATGCCGCGTCCCAGTCCGCGTCGGTCATCTTCGTCCAGTCGGTGTGGCCGGTGGCCAACGCCGCCAGCGCGTAGGCGTCGTCGACATTGTCGGGCAGCGAGACGCGGCCTTCGAACTTAGGATCGGCAAAGGCCTTGAGCGACTGGATTTCGGCTTCCTCGACCTTGTCGGTGCGGTAGGTGACGAGCGTGTTGCCCCAGTCGAAGGGCAGGAACCAGGCATTGCCTTCGGCATCGGTCATCAGGTTCGGCATGGCCTTCAGACCGGGCAATATATCGTCCCAAGCCTCGATGCGGCTGGTGTCGAGCGGCTGGAGAAGGCCGGCATCGCGCCACTTGAGGGTGTTCTGCGAGCAGGGGTGGGCGAGATCGGCCCTGAAGCCGGCGCGCAGCTTCTCGAACGCCTCGTCCTCATCGCCGAAGAAGGAGAACGTCGGCGAGTCGCCGTTCTTCTCGACATAGGCGGGGTGGAAGCCGGGGTCTTCGTAGCCGGCCCAGTCGAACACCGTCAACTCGCCATCCGCCGCAAGCGCAAGGCCTGCCGTGCCGGCGGCGAGCGCGGCGGCCAGCGCCAGCGTGATCTTCAGTCGCCTGCTTTCGTTCAGCATTTTCATGTTGCCATCTCCCGTTGCAGTTCGTGTTCCCGTTCTTGCTCGTCGTCAGCCGGCCTTTCGCGCAAAGTGCCGTGGAAAAAAGGCGGTCAGCATGGTCTTGGCCGCGTCGTGCGCCTTCTCGCGCGTGATGTCTCCGCCCCGCAGCATCAGCCGCAGCCACAGACCTTCGAGCGTCGCCTCGATCGCTATCGCCGTCTGGCGCGCATCGAGCGCGTA
This sequence comes from Neoaquamicrobium microcysteis, assembly GCF_008180155.1. Lineage (GTDB taxonomy): Bacteria > Pseudomonadota > Alphaproteobacteria > Rhizobiales > Rhizobiaceae > Aerobium > Aerobium microcysteis. Next base: position 75,908 of record NZ_VSZS01000054.1, read on the forward strand.
TCCGCCAGCCTCGATCATCTCCGCACACAAGGCTGTCAGCGCCTCGTGGTAAGCTTCGTCACTGGCTCCGCACAAAGCCTGATAGGTCGGGCGCGACCGTGCTTCGCCCCAGAAGGCGCACCAGGCGGTCAGCTTCCTGCGGTTGCAGATCGCGCGGTCGAAATCGGCGCCCACGAGCGCCGCAAGCCGCGCCGCAGGTTCCGGCCCGGCCTTGCCCAGCGCCCCGCGCCAGTGGGCGGAATATTCCTCCGCCATGTGCTGCAAGGTGGCGACGAGCAGCTTTTCCTTGCTCTCGAAATGGAAGTTCACGATGCCGCGAGACAGGCCAGCCCCGTCCGCCACGTCGGCCATCGTCGTTTCGGAATAGCCGCGTCTGGCAAGCGAATCGATCGTCGCCTCGATCAGCTGCAGCCGCCGCGTTTCCTTGGAGGCCTTGCGGCCACGCCTTTCGCCTTCGGCGGGCCGGGCCGCCGTCGCCGCATCGTTCTTCATCAAGAGATCCTGTTCCAGCATGCCGGCGCTTCCTCAAACCGGCTTTCGTCCACGCAGATGAGTGGGCCGGTGCTCGCCCGAGTCAAGCACCTTCTGCATGGCTGTCCAGGTACGGATGTTCTTGTCGACATAGGCGCTGCCGACCGCCGCGGAGACCGTGTCGTAGAGGGGGCCTTTCAGCCGCTCAAGCTCGCCGCGCGCAACCTCGCGATACCATCCGTTGCGGTCCACGGTGACGACATCGACGAAGCCCGCGCGCTCCATGGCCTGCCGGTAGCGGGCGGGCGAAGCCATCGAAAAGGAGAGGCCTTCCGCCTCGATATAGGCTTTCATGTCCGGGCTGGGCTCTTCGTCATGTCCGATCATCCAGTTGGAGGCCGCAAAGGTGCCCCCCGGCTTCAGGAGGCGGAATATCTCGCCAAACAGGGCGTCCTTGTCGGGCACGTGAAGCAGCGCGTCCTTGGAGAAGACCACGTCGAACGCGCGATCCGCGAAGGGAAGGGGACCGGGCGGGCTCTGAACGAAGGTGACGCGATCGCCGAGGCCGGCCGTCTCCGCAGCCCGTCGCGCGTGGGCTACGACCGGTTCCTCGACATCGAAGCCGGTGACGTGCGCGGCGTTGTGGGCTCTCGCCAGATGCAGCGTGATGCCGCCCGCGCCGCAACCGATGTCGAGCACGTTCCTGCCTGAAAGGTCGATGCCTTCGAGAACCCGGTCCACCTCGTCGGGCCCGCCGGGCGAGAGGTAGCCCTCGCCCCACAGCGCCGCCAGAAAGCGTATCGCCGTGTCGTCGTATTCGGCTTCATGTGCGTCGGTCATCATTCATCCCGTCGCTCGAATTTCGGCTCAAAGCCTAACCCACATTGATGAAAACGCAATCGTGTTTGTTGAACATTCATTCAAAATGGATGGACAGGGCCGGGTTCGCCGTGCCAGATTTCCCCCATCAAGGGGGATCTTTGCGGCTGCTGCATGAAGACCTATGACGCTATCATAATCGGCGCGGGCCACAACGGGCTGGTCAATGCCTGCTATCTCCAGCGCGCCGGGCTCGACGTTCTGGTGGTGGAGAAGAACGACTGGATCGGCGGCGCCGCCGTGAGCCGCGAACTGACGCCGGGCTTCCTCTATTCCAACTGCTCCTATGTCTGCTCGCTGTTCCGGCCGGAGATCATGCGCGATCTGGAGCTGCCGAAACACGGACTTCAGGTCATCGCCTATGAGGGCGGGGCGGTGCTGACGCAGGATGGCGACTATCTCGCCAGCTACCGCGACCACGACGCCCACCGGCGCGAATATGCCAGATGGTCGCCGCGCGACGCCGAGGCCTATGAGCGTTATGCCCGCGACGTGACGCGGCAGTGCCGTTTCATCCAGCCGTTGCTGATGCGGACCGCGCCCGACCCGACCAGCTTTCGCCCGCGCGACGTTTCGGAGCTGGTCTATCTGGGCAGGAAGTTCGCCGGGCTGTCGGCACAGGAGATGGCCGAGATGCTGCGCTTCTGGACCATGTCGATCTCGGACTTCCTCGACGAGTATTTCGAGACGGATGTCATCAAGGCCTATCTGGCGCTGTCGGGGATCATCGGCACCGCGCTCGGCCCGATGTCGCCGGGCACGGCCTATGTGCTGCTGCATCACTACATGGGCGAGGTCGACGGCTCGGTCGGCGCGTGGGGCTATGCGCGCGGCGGCATGGGCGCGGTGACGCGGGCGCTGGCCGACTCGTTTCGCGCATCGGGCGGGACGATCCGCACCGAGGCCGAGGTCGAGCGCGTGCTGGTGAAAGGCGGGGAAGCGAAGGGTGTCGTGCTTGCCGGCGGGGAGGAAGTGCTTGGCCGCCTCGTCGTCTCCAACGCCGATGTTAAGCGAACCTTTCTCAAGCTGGTGGAGGAAAAGGAACTGCCCGACCCGTTCCTGCGGCGGGTGCGCAATTTCAAGATCAGGGGATCGTCCGGCAAGGTCAACATCGCGCTGGATTCCATGCCGGAGTTTCCGGCGCTGCCGAAGGACAGCCCGTGCCTGCGCGGCGACCTGCATTTCACCGACAGCGTCGAGCGCATGGAGCGCGCCTATGACGACTGGAAGGCCGAGCGCTGGTCGGCCGATCCTTTTCTCGACATGGTCATGCCCACTACGCTGGACCCGACGATGGCTGCGCCCGGCAAGCATTTCATGTCCTGCTTCGTGCAGTATTGCCCGCCGAAGGTGGACGGGCGCGACTGGACCGATGCCGACCGCGATGCGTTTGCCGAAACGGTCATCTCCCAGATCGCCGACTATTCGCCGGGCTTCCGCGACCGCATCGTGCATATGGAGGTGCGCACCCCGCGCGAGCTGGAAGCCGAGGTGGGGCTTACCGAGGGCAACATCTTCCAGGGAGAACTGACCTTCGACCAGCTGCTCTTCAACCGCCCCGTGCCGGGCTATGCGCAGTATCGCTCGCCGGTGAACGGGCTCTACATGTGCGGTTCCTCGACCCATCCCGGCGGCGGCGTGATGGGCGCGCCGGGGCGCAACGCGGCCGCCGAAATCCTGCGCGACCTGAAGAAGCCGACGAAGCATATGAGCGAAGCCCATGACGTCATTTGACGACATCGTCATCGGTGGCGGGCACAACGGGCTGGTTGCCGCGACCGTGCTGGCCAAGGCCGGTCGAAAGGTGCTGGTGCTGGAGGCCGAAGACGAGACCGGCGGGGCTGCGCGCAAGCACGAGTTCCATCCCGGCTTCCGGGTGTCGTCGGTGGCGCATGTGCTCAATCGCCTTCACCCCGATGTGGTCAAGGCGCTGGAACTGGACAGGCTCGGCCTGACGCTCGAAGGCCGTACGATGCCGACGATCGCGCTCGCGCCTGATGCCGGGCCGGTCGTGCTGCGCGGCGCCTATGGCGAAACGGTCGATGGTCTCTCGCTTTCCGACGCGGCCGGATGGGCCGAGCTGCGCGCGCTGCTGTTTCGTCAGGTGGGCGTGCTGAAGCCGCTGCTGGCGCGCCGCGCGCCCGATCTGGAAGCGATGTCACTGTCGGAGAAGCTGGCGCTCGGCGGCGTCGCGCTGTCGCTCCGGCGGCTCGGCAAGGAAGGCATGCGCGACTTCCTGCGCATGCTGCTGATGAACGTCGATGACGTGACCGGGGAGTTCGTCGAAAACGATGCGCTGCGAGGCCTGCTGGCGTTCGATGCGGTGCAGGGCAGCCATCTGGGGCCGCGCTCGCCCACCTCGCTGATCGGCCTCTATTTTCGTCTGGCAGGTGAAATCGGCGGGGCCGAGGGAGGCCAGATGCTGCCCAAAGGCGGCATGGGCGCGGTGATCGAGGCGATGCATGCGGCAGCCGAGCGGCGCGGCGTGACCATCCGCGCAAAAGCGCCCGTGAGCCGCATCCTGATCGAGAAGGGCAGGGCTGTCGGGGTCGTTCTGGCCGACGGCGAGGAAATCCGCGCGCGGACGGTGGTGTCGGCGATCAACCCGCGCACGACGTTTGCCGATCTCGTCGGGCCGCGCGAGCTGGACACGGGCTTCCTGCGCAAGATCCTCAATGTGCGGATGAAGGGCAACGTCGCGCGGCTGTATCTGGCGCTTGACGGCGTGCCGAGTTTTGCGGGCGTGGCGGCGGACGACCATGCGGGACGGTTGGTGATCGCACCGTCGAGCAACGCGGTCGAAAATGCGTTCAACCCTGCCAAGTATGGCGAGTTCTCGCCCGAGCCGGCGATGGAGATCGTGCTGCCCAGCCTGTCGGACCCCTCGCTTGCGCCCGGCGGTGCGTGCGTGCTTTCGGCCAATGTGCAGTTCGCGCCCTATGCGCTCAAGGGCGGCTGGGACAAGGGAAAGCCGAAATTCCTCAAGGCGATCGTGGCGCAGCTGGAGCGATGTGCCAAAGGTATCGGCAAGACGATCCTTGCCAGCGAACTGCTGACGCCGGCCGACATCGAGGCACGGTTCAGGATGCCGGGCGGGCACTGGCACCACGGCGAATTGCAGCCCGACCAGATGCTGATGTCGCGTCCCGTCTTCGGCGCGGGCGGCTACGACACGCCCATCGACGGGCTCTATCTGGCGGGTGCCGGTTCGCATCCGGGCGGCGGGGTCTCCGGCGTGCCGGGCATGAACGCGGCGCGGCGCGTGCTGGCGGAGAAATAGGATGGCGAAAGCAACCAAATCGACCTCCGCCCGTCGCGATGCGCAAGCGCACATCGAAATGCTGCGGCTGGAAACGCCCTTCCATCCCCGGCTCGAAGCGCTGTCGCAGCAGAACGACTGGTACACATGGGCAGGCTACAAGGCGCCGCTTTCCCTGTGGGACGAGGAGCTGGAATATTTCGCCATCCGCAGCCAGGCGGCGCTGTTCGACATCTCCCCGATGGTAAAATACCGGATAGAGGGGCCAGACGCCGAAGCCTTCTGCAACCGGCTGACCCTGCGCGACGTGGCGAAGCTGAAGCCCGGACGGGTGCACTACACCGCATGGTGCGACGAGAACGGCCATGTGCTGGACGACGGCACGTTGTTCCGGCTGTCGGCCGACCGGTTTCGTCTGTGCTGCCAGGAACGGCATCTGCCGTGGCTCATGGATTCCGCCATAGGCTTCGACGTGGAGGTGGAGGAGGAAACCGAGACGATTGCCGGCCTTGCGCTGCAGGGGCCGACATCCTTCGCGGTGTTGCGGGCCGCCGGTCTCGACGGTGTCGAGAGGCTGAAGCCGTTCGATCTCGCTACTTTCCCGCACAAGCGGGGGACGGTGACCATCTCGCGCACCGGCTTTACCGGCGATCTCGGCTACGAGCTGTTCGTCGATGCCCGCCAAGCGCTGTCGCTGTGGGACCGGCTGATGGAGGCGGGCCGGGTGCACGGCATCCGCGCCATCGGCTACACCGCCCTCAACCGCGCCCGCATCGAGGCGGGGTTCATCGTCGCCAATGCCGATTTCGTCACGGCGGAACATGCGGTGCGGGCCGACCGCGTGCGCATGCCCGACGAGATCGGGCTCGGCTGGATGGTGGATAGGGAGAAGGGCCATTTCAACGGCAGGCGCGCCATCCTGAAGGCCCGCGAGAAGGGGGCCCTTCGCCATGTGCTCGTCGGGCTGGAGGTGGAGGGCAACGTGCCGGCCGAGCACGCCATCGTCTATCACAAGGGCAAACGTGAGGTCGGGCTGGTGTCGGCCGCGATCTGGTCGCCGACGGCCAAGCGCAACATCGCCATCGCGTCGCTCGACCGGCCCTATGGCGATACGGTCACGGACGATCTGTGGGTCGAAATCTATGCGATGCGCGAGCTTCGCTATGTGAAACTGATGAAGCGGGCGAGGGTGGTCGAGCGCCCCTTCGTCAAGCTGGCGCGGCGCAGCGCGACGCCGCCGGGCGACTTCTGATGGACCCCGAGAGCGATGCGGAATGGCGCGCCCAGTGGGCGCTGGTGACCACGCCGTTGGGCGAGGAATGGTCGGGGCGCGCGCGCTATGCGGCGGCCATGTATTTCTACAAGAAGGGGGAGATGAGCGCCGAGGCGCTGGAGGTCTATCGCCTCTGCTCGCGCCTCGACAATGAAGACCCCCTGCCGATCATCCGCCAGCGCGGGATCGGCAAGGGGTGGCTCGAGCGGTTCGATCAGGCCTGACCGAATCGCTATTCGGCGTTCCTGAACTTCACCTTGCGGCGTTCCCGCAGCGCCGCGACGACGCCCCAGATGAGCAGGCAAGCCGTGATGGCCATGACGGTGGCGCTGATCGGCCGGTCGATGAAGGTCATGAAGTCGCCGCGCGACAGAAGCATGGCGCGCCGGAAGTGCTCCTCCATCAGCGGGCCCAGCACGAAGCCCAGCAGCAGCGGGGCGGCCGGCCAGTCGAGAATGCGCATCATGTATCCGATGAAGCCGAAGAACACGACCAGCCCGACCTCGAACGAGGACTGATGCACCGAATAGGTGCCGATGCAGATGAACACCAGCACGGCCGGATACAGCAGATGATAGGGGATGGTCAGCAGCCGCACCCAGACGCTTATCAGCGGCACGTTGAGGATGACCAGCATCACGTTGCCGATCCAGAACGACATGATGAGGCCCCAGAACAGTGACGGCTGCTCGTTGACCAGGCTCGGCCCGGGCGCGATGCCGTGGATCATCAGGGCGCCGAGCATGAGCGCCATCGTCGGGCTGCCGGGAATGCCGAGCGAGAGCGTCGGGATGAAGGCGGTCTGGTCGGCCGAGTTGTTTGCCGATTCAGGCGCCGCGATGCCCTCGACTGCGCCCTTGCCGAACTTCTCGGGATGGCGAGAGATACGCTTTTCCGCAGCGTAGGCGATGAAGGCCGCCACGGACGGTCCCGTACCGGGCAAGGCCCCGAAGAACGCTCCGATGGACGAGCCTCGCAGGACCGGCCCCGCCGAACGCTTGACCTCGTCGCGCGTCGGCTTCATCGCGCGAAAGGTCACGCTCTTTGGATCGATGCTGCTCGTGTGCACGTTGCGCACGGAGGCGATGACTTCGGAGACGCCGAAGATGCCCATGGCGAGCGCCACGAGGCTGATGGCGTCGGTCAGTTCCAGCGTTCCGAAGTTGAAGCGCGGGGTGCCGGTGTAGATGTCCGCGCCCACGCATCCGAAAAGGATGCCGAGAACGACCATGGCGAGCCCCTTGATCGCCGACCCGTCGGAGATGGTGGAGGCCGCGACGAGGCCCATCACCATCAGCGCGAAATATTCGGCCGAACCGAAGCTGAGCGCGTAGGTGGCGATCACCGGCCCGAACAGCATCAGCAGAAGGATGCCGATAGAGCCGCCTGCAAACGAAGACAGAGCGGCCGTCAGCAGCGCCACGCCGCCGCGGCCCTGACGCGCCATCGGATGGCCGTCCATGCATGTCACAGCATTGGCCGGCGTGCCGGGAATGTTGAGCAGGATGGCGGCGATCGACCCGCCATAGGTGGTGCCGTACCAGATGCCGCCCAGCATGATGAGCGCCGTGGTCGGCTCAAGATAGAACGTGATCGGCAGCAGCATCGAAATGGCCGAGATCGCGCCCACGCCGGGGATGACGCCGATGATCGTGCCGATGAACACGCCGATGAAGCAGTAAAACAGGTTGGTGGTCGAAAGCGCCGTGTTCAGGCCCAGCGCAATGTTGGAAAAAAGGTCCATCCTTGCAGCTCCTTCAGAACGGCCAGCGATACATGGCCATGGGCAGGCCAAGACCGACGCGGAATATCAGCCACACCATCAGACAAAGGGCAGCCGACAGCAGGACGAGGGTGACCGGACGGAAGCGAAGCTCGGCCAGCGAGGAGATCACGGTCACGCTGACGATCGCGGGAAAAAGCCCGAAGGGGCGAACGAGCAGGGCGAAGGATGCAACGCCCAGCAGCACGAAGAGCGGTGTCCACAAGCGGATTTCGAGCTTTGTGCCCGTCCGGAAGAATGCGGGTATGGCGACCGCGATGCCGAAACCGGCAAGGATCAGGCCCAGAATCATCGGAAACATGCCGGGCCCCATCCGGCGGAACGTTCCCGTTTCGTAGTGCTGGCCGGCGTACCAGGCCACCCATAGGCCGAACACCAGCAGAATGGCCCCGCCTATGATGTCTCTGTAGTCGCGCGAAAGCATTGTCGTCCTTCCTCCCCTTAAAGCCCCGCCCTATCGGTTTTCGCCCGCGCCGGATGAACCGACGCGGGCGATGCGAAGATCAGGCAGAAAGCCGTTCGTCAGTTGGCGTAGACCCCGGCCGCCTCGATGATCGGACGCCACAGGTTGATCTCGGCTTCCAGCTTGGCCTTGAGCGCCTCAGGCGTCGCGTCTTCCTGCGACGAGGGCGCGGTGCCCAGATCTGCGAAGCGTTCGATCACCGTCTCGTCCTGCAGAGCGACCTGCAGCGACTGGCTCAGCCTTGCGACGACATCCTCGGGCGTGCCCTTGGGCGCGTAGACGCCGTGCCAGATGGTGACCTCGAACCCGTCAAGGCCGCTCTCGGCGGCGGTGGCGATGTCCGGCAGGGCGTCGAGACGCTCCGGCACGGTCACGGCGAAGCCCTTGATGGACCCGTCGCGGATCTGGTTCGTGGTGTTGGTGGTCTGGTCGCACATCAGATCGACCTGGCCGCCCATCAGGTCGGTGAGCGCAGGGCCGGTGCCCTGATACGGGATGGTCGTCATCTGCGTGTCGACTGCGTCCATGAACAGGAGGCCGCACAGGTGAGACGCCGCGCCGATGCCGGCATTGGCGTACATCACGTCCTCGCCGTTCTCGCGCACGTAGGCAACGACTTCTTCCATCGAATTGGCTTCGAGATCGGGACGGCCGACCATGACCATCGGCACCTCGGTGACGAGGCCGACATGTTCGAAGTCCTCGATCGCGTTGTAGGGCAGCTCGCGGTAGAGGGTCGCGGTTGTGGCCATGCCGATATGGTGCAGCAACAGCGTGTAGCCGTTGGCTTCGGCCTGGGCGACGCGCGCAGCACCGAGCGTGCCGCCGGCACCGCCGACATTCTCGACCACGACCTGCTGGCCGAGATCCTGGCTCATCGCCTGGGCGACGAGACGGGTGACCGTGTCGGTCGGGCCGCCAGCGGCGAACGGAACCACGATGGTGATCGGCTGGGCGGGGAAATCCTGCGCTGCCGCAATCTGGGGTGCGAGGGTGAGCGCGGTGGCGACGCCAAGCGCGGCGATAAGCTTCTTCATTATGATCCTCCCGAAGAAATATGCATTCGGCCAGGCGGCGGTGATCCTCCCGTCGCCGGCCATGGGGAGGCCAGTACGATCCGCCCGGTGCGGGGATTACAACAAGCGGATGCGTTCCTGCCCGTCACAAATGCGGGCAGCCGCGCCGAATGTGTGGATTTCGTAACATACGCCCCAAGCGATGTGTGAGACTCGACACATTGGGGCAGCCGCGCTGGTCGGTCAGCCGTGGTCGCGCTTGTCGAGCGCGTAGCGCTGCATCTTCTCGTAGAGCGTCTTGCGGGAGATGCCGAGCGTTTCATAGACCGGTTTGAGCGCGCCATTGTGGGCCTGCAAGGCACCCGAGATCACCGAGCGCTCGAACCGGGCGACGCGATCGGCCAGACGTTCCGAGCTCTCCTCGTTGTCGAGGCTTTCCGCGCCGAGACCGAGCACGTAGCGGTCGGCCGCGTTGCGCAGTTCGCGCACATTGCCGGGCCAGCCGCGCCGGCCGATCCCTTCCAGCACGTGGGCAGGCACATCGACCATCGGCCGGCGGTAGCGCCCGGCAGCCTCGCGCACCAGCTGGAGAAACAGGATCGGCACGTCCTCAAGGCGAGCGGCAAGGGGCGGCACGCGCAGCGTCACCACGTTGAGCCGGTAGAGCAGGTCGGCGCGAAAGCGGTCTGCGGCCACCTCGTCCTCAAGCTCGACCTTGCTGGTGGCGATGAAGCGGACATCCAGCGGGATCGGCTCGTTGGAGCCCAGCCTGACGATCACGCGTTCCTGGATCACGCGCAGGAGCCTTGCCTGAAGATCGAGCGGCATGGAGCCGATCTCGTCGAGCAGCACCGTGCCGCCGCGGGCATGCTCGAACTTGCCGTAGCGCGGACGCAGCGCGCCGGGAAATGCGCCTGCTTCGTGGCCGAAGAGCTCGCTCTCGATCAGGTTGGCCGGCAGCGCCGCGCAGTTGATCGCGACGAACGGCCGGTCGGCGCGGCCGCTGATGTCGTGCAGCGCGCGCGCGACCACCTCCTTGCCGACGCCGGTCTCGCCTACGATGAGAATGTCGGTTTCCGTGCCGGCGACCGCGCGCAGCCGATAGCGCAGGTCTATCATCGCCGGGGAGCGGCCCGGCAGTCGGGTCTCCAGATCGTCAGGGTGGCCGGCGGCGGCCCGCAGCAGCCGGTTTTCCAGAACCAGAGAGCGGCGGTCGATCGCACGCGCGACGACATCCGACAGATGCTGGCCGGCGAAGGGCTTTTCGAGGAAATCATAGGCCCCTTCGCGCATCGCGCGCACGGCAAGCTGCACGTCGCCATGGCCGGTGACGAGAATGACGGGCACGTCGGGGTCGATGTCGCGTATCCGGGCCAGGAGCGTCATGCCGTCCATGCCGGGCATGCGTATGTCGCTGACGACGACGCCGCCGAAGCCGGGGGTGATGTAGTCCAGCGCGGTTTCGGCCGCGCCGAACTCGCGCACGTCGAAACCTGCGAGTTGCAGGGACTGCGCCGTCGAACGCCTGATCTCTTCCTCGTCGTCGACGAGGAGCACGCCCGGCAACCTCATTCCGCCGCCTCGCGCACGGGCAACACGTCCGCCGCCAGCACGATCGTCGCCACCGTGCCGCCTTCCGGGTGTGCTTCCACCGACAGCGTGCCGCCGAAATCCTTGACGATGTTGTAGGAGATCGAAAGGCCGAGCCCGAGACCCTTGCCGACGCCCTTGGTCGAGAAGAACGGATCGAAGATGCGCTCGGCGATCGCCTCGGGCACGCCGGGCCCCCTGTCGCGGACGGTGATGGCGACGTTGTCGCCGATCCGCGCTGCCGAAAGGTCGATGCGGCGGTCGGGCAGGCCTTCCACGGCGTCGGCCGCGTTGGAGACGATGTTGACAAGCACCTGCTGCAGCCGCACCGAGCCGGCACGGACCACGGGTGGTACGGTGCCGAGATCGATGGCGAGTTCTGCATCGGCCGCCTTGAGGCGCCATGCCACGATTTCCAGCGTATCCCTCACCACGTCGTCCAGCGCGACCGGCCCCAGCTTCTGGTTGGGCTTGCGGGCGAAGTTGCGCAGATGCCGGCTGATCGAGGCCATGCGATCCACCAGCTTGGAGATGCGGCCGACATTGTCGCTGGCCTCGTCGATCCGGCCTCGGTCTATCAGCAATGCGGCGTTGTCGGCATAGGTGCGCACGGCGGCAAGCGGCTGGTTGAATTCGTGGGAGAGCGCGGCCGACATCTGGCCGAGGGCTGCGAGCTTGCCGGCCTGGACGAGATCGGACTGCGTCTTGCGCAGCGCGCGCTCGGTCGCCCGGCGCTCGGCCACTTCCTCCTCCAGTCGCGCGTTAACGGATGCGAGGTCGGCGGTGCGCTCCTCGACGCGCCGTTCCAGAAGCTCCTGCGCCTCACGCTGCACCTGCAGCCTCTCGGCGATGCGGGCGTGGCGCTGCAGCCAGGCCGCGGCTCCCATCGCCCCCAGCCCGACGAGAAGCACCAGTGCGGCAACCACCGTCAACGCCTGTGCGCGTGCGGATGCGGTGTCGAGCAGCACTTTTACCGTCCAGTCGGCGACCGGCATGGTTTCGGTCACAGCGAGATATTCGCGTGCACCTCTCTCATCGGAGATCGTGAGCAGGTCGTATCCACCGGCGTTGGACGAGCGGCTGACAGGCAGTTCTTTCAGCTGCGCATTGGCGTAGCGGCGGGTCGCGGACGTGCGCGCCAGCCTCCCGCGCGTCAGCGGCTGGATGGCGGTGAACAGCCAGTCCTGCCGCCCGGTCATGAAGATGATGCCTTCGGGATCGGTGACGATGATCTCGTAGTCGCCGCCTCGCCAGGAGCTCTCAATCGCATCGACATCGACCTTGAAGACGACGACGCCTTCGATCGAACCTTCCACGCGTATCGGTGCGCCGAAGTAGTAGCCGCGCTTCAGCGAGGTGGTGCCGAGCGCGAAGAAGCGTCCCTTGCCGCCCGCGAGCGCGTCGGTGAAATAGGGCCGGTAGGAGAAGTTCTCGCCCACGAAGGTCGGGGTCTGGTCGAAATTCGACGCAGCGACCGTTATGCCGTCCGGCAGCATCACGTAGATGTCGGACGATTCCAGCAGGTCGTTGATCGTCTTGAGATAGCGGTTGATCGCATCGATGCGAACCGGATCGTCGGCGTTGACGACGAGATCCTTGATGTCCTGATGATCGGCAATGAGTTCGGGCAGCTTCTCATAGCGGTCGAGCTGGCCGCGAAGGGCCGTGACGGCGAGGCCAAGCGTGTTGGAACTGCGCGCGGCGGCCTTGTCGAGATAGTAGTCGGTCATCGCGCGCGTGCCGAAGAACGCGATCAGGCTGCAAAGCAGCACGGCTGCCAAGCCAAGAATGACAGAATGTCGCCGCCACAGCCCGTTCATCAGCGCCAACCGTTTCGCAAAGTCCCTGCGGCGACTTATAGCGCGGGGTTGTGCGCGGTGTCGAATGGGTCGGACTCAACCCCTCCGGACGTCGTCCCATGCCGGGCTCATGCGCTGCAATTCGTCGGCGACGAACCAGCAGGTCGGCGTGATCGTGGCGCCTGCCTGCCGTGCGTCCGCAACCAGCCTTTCGACCATGCGTTCCGCGATGCCCTGGCCGCGCCATGGCACGGGAACGAAGGTGTGATCGGCAATCCAGTGCGTGTCGGAGACCCGCACGAAGGTCAGCCTCGCATCGTCGCCGTTCGGCATCGGCACGAAGTAGCGGCCGCCCTTTTCGGTGGTCTCAAGCTGGATGGGGAAGTCGTTCATTGCGCCGCTCACTTCTTCAGCACGTCCGCCCATTCGGGATGGCGGCGAAACTGGGCCGCGGCGAAGGGGCAGAGCGGGATGATGGTCTTGCCAGCCGCACGCGCATCCTCCACCGCGCGCGCCACCAAAAGCGCGCCGACGCCCTGTCCGCGAAAGGCGTCCGGCACGCCGGTGTGGTCGATGATGAGCTGCCGCTCGCCGATCTTCGTGAAGGTCATCTCGGCCTCGGCGCCGTCTGGACCTCTGACAACGTAACGGCCCTTGGAACCGTTGTCCTCGATCTCGATCTTCGGTTGCTCGCTCATGTCCAGGTTTCCTCGCTATGTCGTGCGATAGGGCTCCAGAAAGGCCTGCGCGGCGAGGAGCTCGGTCTGGCGGATTTCATGGCCGCCATCATGCCACACAAGCTCGACTTCCGCGCCCAGATGGCGCAGGCCGCCATGGAGGCGCTCGGTCAGCGCCGGAGGACATATGGGGTCTCTGCGGCCCGCCGTCATCAGGACCCGCGTGCCCGCCAGAGACCCGTCGACCTTCGGCTCGAACGGTATCAGCGGGTGCATCAGCACGGCCGCGTCGAACAGACCGGGAGCGGCAAAGAGCACGGAAGCGAGAATGTTCGCGCCGTTGGAATAGCCGAGCCCGACCACCGCCGAAGGTTTCGCCGCTTCGACATGGGCGCGCACGAAACCGGCCATCTTCTCAGTTGCACGGGCAAGGTCGGCCATGTCGTAGACGCCTTCGCCGGTGCGGCGGAAATAGCGCGCCGCGCCATGCTCGGAAACGTCGCCGCGCGGGGCGATGACCGTTGCGCCGGGCAGCAACTCGCCGCCCAGCCCGAGAAACTGGTTTTCGTCGGCCCCCGTGCCATGGAAGACGAAGAGCAGGGGACCGCCGGGCGCGCCGGCGGTCTTGTAGGTGTAGCTGTCGGTCGTCATGCCTTATCCTTCGATCGGCTGGAGGTGGCTTTCCAGATAGGGTCGCAGATGCTCGTGCTGGCGGGGCAGCCTGAGCGCCTCGCCGAGATGCGCCGTGTCCTCGTCACGGTCGAAACCCGGTTCGTTGGTGGCGACCTCGAACAGCACGCCGCCCGGCGTGCGGAAATAGATCGCCCAGAAATAATCGCGGTCGATCACCGGCGTCACCTGATAGCCGGTTTCCAGCAGCGCCTTGCGCACTTCGAGCTGGCGCTCCCGGTTTTCGACCGCGAAAGCGACATGGTGGACCGAGCCGGCGCCCTGCCGCGCATGGCTCAGCACGGGCAGCGTCTCGACGTCGATGACGTCGGCACCGTTGCCCTCGCCCTTCACCGCGAAACGGCGCACGGAGCCGGACTTGTCGATCTCCTCATAGTTCATGAACTTGAGGAGTTCGGCCGTCGCGCCACCGTCCTGAAGGCGCATGGAAACCGAGTGGAAGCCGCGGATCGCCTCGTCGGCGCCGACGCCGCCATTGGTCCATGCGGCGCGGTCGTCGTCATCGACCTCGACCAGCGCGAAACCGTCGCCGTCGGGCCCCTCGAAGGCGAGGCGCTGTTCGCCGAAGAGATCCGAACGCTTCAGCCCCGCGACGCCCTGGTCGGCAAGCCGCTGTTCCCAGTAGGCAAGCGTTCCCCGGGGCACCGAAAAGGCGGTGACGCCGACCTCTCCCGTGCCTGCCCTGCCGCGCGCGGCGTTGGGAAACGGAAAATAGGTCATCACCGACCCCGGCGTACCGAACTCGTCGGCGTAATAGAGGTGATAGACGTCCGGTGCGTCGAAGTTCACCGTCTTCTTCACGCGGCGCAGGCCGAGCTTGTTGGTGAAGAAATCGTTGTTCTCGCGGGCATCCCGCGCCAGCGACGTGACGTGGTGAAGTCCCTTGATCTGTCCGAGCATGATGAGGCTCCTTCCTTGCCGTCGCCCGATCGCGACGTTCGCCGTCATATGTCGTTCAAATACAGCGTTGCGGAAGGGCGGGACAGGGCAAAGGACCGTTCTCATTTGATGAACAATGAAAACGCCATTGTTCACTTTGGTGACATAAATGAAAAGGCCCGCGCAAATTGCGCGGGCCTCGTGTCATCGCAGCCTGACTGGATTACTGCGCCGGGACAACGATCAGCTGATCGTCGCGGTTCTCGGCGAAGGTAGCCTCGTCATACTCGGGCTGAGCCTCGAGCTGCTCCTGCGTGAACTGCGTGTACAGGTAGTAGTTACCGTCAGCGTCCGACAGGAAGGCGAGGTTGTCCATATCCACCGCAACCGACTTGCTGCCGATGCCGAGGAAGCCGCCCACGTCGATGATGACCGCATCGGTGGCGTTGTCGCCGGTGAGGATGACATCGCTGATCGAGCCGACGTTCTCGTCGTTCGCACCGTAGACCGTGGTGCCGATCAGTTCGTCAGCGCTGAGGCCGGTTTCTTCAACGTCCGTCAGGGTCGAGCGGTCGATAGCCGAAGTCTCGGTCTCGTCCGTGCCCATCGCCGGCTCTTCGGCCGGAGCGGCAGCCATATCGTCTGCCGGTGCAGCCTCGTCAGCCGGTGCAGCGGCCATGTCGTCAGCCGGAGCTGCTTCGTCGGTCGGAGCCGGGGCAGCAGCCATGTCGTCAGCCGGTGCAGCTTCATCAGCCGGAGCGGCGGCCATGTCGTCAGCCGGAGCGGCCGCGTCGTCAGCTGCCGGGGCCGGGGCCGCTGCAAGCTCTTCTGCGGTGGCAGGCGTCGTGTTGCCCACCTCGGCGTCGGCAGCCTGCGGCTCGTATGCCGCGGTATCGAAGTCAGGCAGAGCCTCGAGGGCCTCGCGGTTGGTCTGCACGACCAGCCACTCGTTGCCGTCACGCTCTGTCCACTCGATCAGGTCGTATTCGAGAGCGACGTTCTTCTGGCCAAGGCCGAGGAAGCCGCCGACACCGACGACGATCGCCTCGACATCGCCTTCCGGCGACAGAACCAGATCGTTCACGCTGCCGATGTTTTCTGCATCGTCGGCCGAGCTGCTATAGACGGTCTGGCCGATGATGTTGGAAGCGAGATGGCCTTCGGCGTGCTTGACCTGGGGAGCAGCCTGCTCCGTCGGTGCCATGGGGGCCGGCTCGGTGGTGGTCTGTGCGTATGCGCCGGTCGCAACGAGGGTCGCGATTGCGGTAGTCGCCAAGAGATTGCGGATCATGATATACTCTCCTTGTGCATGTTCCTTTGCACGGCCGCGCCTTGACCAAACTTCGCAGGGGAGGTCGGGGCGCGGCCTTTCACATCGCCACAACGTGCCCGACAACTTCTGGTTCCGATTTTCCCTGGCATCGAGGCTTACTTTTCGGCGGGGAACCAATGGGGATGCCGCGCATTATCGAACGCCTCGCACGGCCGTGACGGCGGGTGCGTCAGGATCACGAGTGCATGGAGGCTTCCCGTCAGATGCGCTTTAGCGTGATCCTAAACCGCCACGGCGGTACCCTGCGCACACTCGACGTGGACGATCTGGCCGCGCGCATCGCCAACACACTCGAACAGGCGGGTCACGAGGTCTCGACGCACATCGTCGAAGGCAAGGGCATCGTCGATGCGATCGAGGAGGCCGTCTCCGGCGAGTGCGATGTCGTCATGGTAGGCGGCGGCGACGGCACGGTTTCGTGCGCGGCCGGCAAGCTCAAGGACAGCGACAAGGTATTGGCTATCCTGCCGGCGGGCACGATGAACCTGTTCGCGCGCAGCCTTCGCATTCCGCTCGACCTGGACGAGGCGGTGGAGGTGTTCGCCCAGGGCGAAGTGCGCGAGGTGGATCTGGCGAGCGCGAACGACCGGATATTCGTCCATCAGTTCTCGATCGGGCTCCACGCCAAGCTCATCCGGCTGCGCGAGAAAGACAATTTCGATTCGAGGCTGGGGAAGATGTGGGCCTCGGTCAGGGCCGGGTTCAGGGCTTTCTTCAGCCCGCCGCGCATGAAGATCGGGCTCACGCTAGACGAGGGCGAAGAGCGCCTGATGGCGACAGCCGGCGTCGGCGTCACCAACAATCTTTTCGGCGAGGGGCATCTGCCTTACGCCGATGAACCAGACCGGGGCGTGCTGGGCGTGTATGTCACCCGCACGCGCCGCAAGCGCGACATGGTGTGGCTGGCGCTGAACATGCTTTTGGGGCGGTGGAAGTCGAACCAGCAGGTCGACGTCCATGAGGCCCGAACGGTGACGCTAAGGCTGCTCTCGCGTCACGAACGCTTCGGCTGCGCGATGGACGGCGAGCTGTGCGATCTCGAAACCGAAACCGTGCTGCACATCCATCCACGCGCGCTCAAAGTGTTGACGCCACCGCCCGAAGCGTAGGCGGCCTACTGGCTGGGTTGAGCGGGCTCGGTCACTTCGCCGGGCTGCTCGGCGGGTGCACCGCCGACGGGATCTTCCGGCTGGATCGCGCTGCCGAAAATGCCCACGCCCCACCATACGACGAGCGCGAGAGCGAGCGCGCAAACCAGTATCACCAGCACCTGCCAGCCGCTCCGGCCCTGTCGCGCCTTGTTCTTGTCGATGATCTTGGTCATTGGATTCTCCGGAAATTCGTGAACGCATTCGGGAACCCAATGCGCCGCGCGGCGCATCGGTTCCGTCATCTCGGGGGCGGGTTGGACCCCAGCTTCAGCGTGGATCGGTGTCGCCGGGCTTTCGCGACTTGTTCTCGCGATAGACGGCCCATGCGAGGGCGGCCACAGCCGGAACGACGAGCCCCAGCCCGCCGACGCGGCTGGCGACCACCGGCAGCATCGCAATCGCAGCCGCGCTCGCCACTGCCTTCATCTCGGTTTCCCGACGCTTGGCTATACGCCGCTTGCGCACGCTGGTCGAAATCGAGTGAATGACGATGACCAGTACCGCCAGCAGGACAAAGCCACCGCCGAACCACAGCGCAGCAGGCAATGGTCCCAACTCGCGCGCCGCAGCGATATATCCCGCCACAAGCAGGAACACCGCGCCGCAAAACGCAAACAGGCCGGCGATCAGATACGCGACGGCCGTGCGCCGGGCCCGCCCGATAGCCTCGGTCGCTTCACCTGAAACGACCGAAGCCAGTATGGTTGCAAGCATCTGCACTTTTTATCGGCGGGAAAGCAGGGCGAGGAAGTAGCCCACGCCCACCGCGATCGCCAGCGACGTGATCGGCTTCTCGCGAACCGCGTCCGTCACCTGCGCCTCGATGTCGTTGGCGTTGGCGCGGATGCTCTCGACCGCCGCTTCGCCCTTGACCCGAAGCTGCTCCGCACCCTCTGCCGCCGCGCGTCTAGCGGCAGAGTAGGAGTGCTCGCCCGTCTTCGACAGCTGATCGGCAAGCCGGGCTACATCTTCGCGGAGACGTGCGATTTCGGCTTCCAGATCCTCGGGATTGGCTTTGGTGCCGTTGCCGCTTCTGGTTGCCCTGGGTGCTGTCGCCATCTCGATACTCCTTGTTGTATTGCCGCCTCACAACGCGCCACCATAGCGCAGGTTCCGCCTTGTCAGATGAACGGGCGGATGCCCTCGTCGGACGGGTCCCATCCCGACAGCGCGGCGAGCTGGTCGAGGTCCAGAACCTCGCAGCCCTTGTCTCGCCAGCGGATCAGATTTTTCTGTACCAGCTTCCGCACTGTCTTGTTCGTATGCACCAGCGACAGGCCGAGCGTATCTGCAAGATGCTGCTGCGTCAGCGGAAGCAGCGGCGCGGAACCGTTGAACATGCCGACCGCGCTTGCCCGGTTGGTGAGGAACGCGATGAGGTAGGCGAGCCTCTCCAGCGCGGTGCGCCGGCCCACGCTCAGCAGGTTCTCGTCGAGCATGCACTCCTCGCGCGATGCAAGCCAGGTCACGTCGTAGGCAAGATCCGGGTGCTCGCGATAGAGCGACATGAGTTCGCTACGCTCGAAGACACACAGGGTCATCGGCGAGAGCGTTTCGATGGAGTGCTGCATCTCGCCCATCAGGCTGCCCTGAAGGCCGATGAGGTCTCCGGGCATGACGTAGTTGACGATCTGGCGGCGGCCGTCGGGAAGAAGCTTGTAGCGGAACCCCCAACCCATGAGCACGGTATAAAGATGCGGGTTGCGCGTTCCCTCGGCGAGGACCGTCGCGCTTCTGTCGACCGAGAGTTCGCCCCGTTTCAACCGGGATACGAAGTCCAGTTCCTTCTTGTTGAAGTCGCGGAAAACCTTGCGGCGCATGAGGGGGCACTGCTCACAGGGAAACTTGCGCTCGGAGCGCGCCGCCGGTTCCTTCATCTCAATACCCCCGCTTGCTGGACGACGTTGCAGACTCGCACTCGTGCCCGTGAACGCCTGACCAATGGTAAGGTTGCGCCTGCATCTTTTTTAAATGACAGCAAAGCGAATATCCGACACATATTGCAATTTACGGAGGCTACATCATTGCACGACGCACCGCTCGCCGGCATGCATGTCCTTGTTATGGAAGATGAATTCCTTATCGCCATGGATGTCGAGGAGCTGTGCCGTGAGCATGGTGCCGCGGACGTGACGATCGTACGCCGGCTCGACGAGCTTGGCGGCCGCTCTATAGAGCAGGAAGTCAATGTCGCGATCCTCGACGTGATGCTTGGCGGCACCTCGACGACCGACTTCGCCCGCACGCTGACGCAGCATCGCATCCCGTTCGTCTTTGCGACCGGCTACACCGATTTCGAGGAGCATGTGGATGCTGGCGTCGAGGTCGTAGGCAAGCCCTATTCGGCCGCCGAACTGATCGCCGCGCTGGAGCGGGCGATGGCCCGCTCCAATAAAGGCTAGCTGCCGGTCAGGCGGCGTTGGACCCCATCACCTGGGCGGAAATCGCGTCGGGACCGTAGTCCGCCTCACCCGAAACGTTGAGGATTTCCTGAAGCCGGCTGCGAGCGCGGCTCACACGGCTCTTGATCGTACCGACGGCGCAGTCGCAGATCTCGGCTGCTTCCTCGTAGGAGAAGCCCGACGCGCCGATGAGGATGATCGCCTCGCGCTGGTCTTCCGGCAGAGTTTCGAGCGCCGCGCGGAAATCGTCGAGGTCGAGCGATCCCTGCTGGGCGGGATGCACGGCGAGCCTTGCCGTGATGACGCCGTCGCTGTCCTGCACCTCGCGGCCGCGCTTGCGCATCTGGGAGTAGAACTCATTGCGCAGGATGGTGAACACCCACGCCTTGAGGTTGGTGCCCATCTGGAAAGAGGCCTGCTTGTCCCACGCCTTGACCAGGGTTTCCTGGACGAGGTCGTCGGCCTTGTCGGCGTTCTGTGCCAGCGACATGGCGAACGCACGCAGGCTGGGGATGGCGCCGAGCAAATCCTGCTTGAAGGTCGATTCGTCGGCCATCTTCACTTGCCTTCGCGTTCGGGTTCGCGCGAAAGGGACGGCTCTTCCCTGTCCTCGAGCTGCTTCAACAGGTCTGCAAACCTGTCCGGCACATCATCGGAGACGAGTTCGTCATAATATTGCTTGAGTTTGCGGCCAATCTCGGTATTCGGCCCAAGAGTATCACTGCGGTTTCCCGCTTTTCCCTGGCCACCCGCTGCGGCCGACATATTTGGCTTCATGCTGTTTCCTTGCCCCCGCTGTGCCGCATCATTCATTGCCTGGCACATATCCGCGTTGCTTGTTTCGGTCACCCGCAGGTCGACCAGTCGGATGGGCAAACGTATGGTCTGCGAAATCGTTCCGCAAATTCTGGAACTTTTTTGCCGGAACCACGTTTCAGGTCTTCGAATGCCTAATCCGGCCTTCTTTGAACGTCACTGAGGGAGACGCCTTATCATGAGTTTATCTGCACGGATCGCGCCGCACTTGCCATTCCTGCGGCGCTTTTCCCGCGCCGTTACGGGTTCGCAGAACAGCGGTGACGCACTCGTCGCCGCCACGCTTGAGGCGATCATCGCCGATGTGAGCGTGTTTCCAAAACTGTCATCCGACCGCATCGCGCTCTATCGGGTCTTCACCAAGCTCTTCACCTCGGTGAGCATCAGGGTGCCCGAAGTCGAGGACGCGGCGGGCTGGGAAAGCCGCGCTGCGGCAAACCTGTCGGCGCTAGCGCCGCTGCCGCGTCAGGCGTTTCTGCTCGTCGCCGTCGAAGGATTCGCCGAAGACGAGGCCGCCGAGGTGCTGGATGTCGATCCCTCGCGCTTCTCCGAACTTCTGTCGCAAGCCAGCGACGAAATCTCCCGGCAGGTGGCTACCGACGTTCTCATCATCGAGGACGAGCCTCTCATCGCCATGGACATCGAGGAAATGGTCGAGAGCCTCGGTCATCGCGTGGTCGGCACCGCGCGCACCCACAAGGAAGCCGTGGCGCTGTTTTCCAGCAAGCGGCCCAAGATGGTGCTGGCGGACATCCAGCTCGCCGACGGTTCGTCGGGCATCGACGCGGTGAACGAAATCCTCGCCGGCACCCCGGTCCCGGTGATCTTCATCACCGCGTTCCCGGAACGCCTGCTTACGGGCGAACGGCCAGAGCCGGCCTTCCTCGTCACCAAGCCGTTCAATCCGGACATGGTGAAGGCGCTCATCAGCCAGGCGCTGTTCTTCGACCGTCAGGCGAAGGCGGCAGCATAAGCGCAGCGCATCATGCTTCCCAAGCGAGAAAGGCCGCCGTTTTCGGCGGTCTTTTTTCGTTCGACCCCCATTAAACGCCGCCCTTGCCGCATACGGAACAAAAGACGGAACAGGGCGTTTTCATGCACAAATTCCAAGGAGATAGACCATGCTTTACTGGACGCTCGTGTTTCTCGTCGTCGCGATCATCGCCGGTGCGCTTGGCTTCGGCGGCATCGCAGGCGCTTCGGCCGGGATCGCGCAGATCCTGTTCTTCATATTCCTCGCCTTCCTGGTGATCTCGCTGATTGCGGGTCTGATGCGCCGGGCAGGCTAGAGGACAGGTCTCGGTGGCTGCCCTAGGGCATCACCGGGCTGGCGGAGTTCGCAGACCCCTCAGCTCGCACTTCGCCAACCGTCGGACGATGCAAAGGATCAACTTTGCGTCGTCCGGCGGCGTTTCTGAGGAACCCGGGGCGGTAAGCTTCGTTGCATAAGCGGGGTGGAAGCGGGAGCATAGGTTTCGTATGCGTCGGGCTTGATGCCATTGTGTGAGGACGCGAAAATGTATTCGCTGGAAGTCGGGGTAAGCCAGTGGAAGTGAGGCGGGGAATGTTGCGCGCCTTGCGCAACACCGGCATCATCGTCATCTACCAGACGACCGATTTGCGTGTGCGGTGGGGCCAGAACGTTCCTGCGGAATGGTCTGCCGACGACATCGCGGGCAAGACCGACAGCGATTTCATGCCCGGCAATTCGGTAGATCGCATCATCGAGCGCAAGCACGCGGTGCTGGCTTCCGGCGCGCCGGAGATGCTCGAGTTCCGCGCCGGAACCGAGGATGGCGGGCGCTGGTATGACATGTGGATCGACGCCGACCTCGATGACGACGGCGTCATCAGCGGCGTGGTGACGACGATCGTCGAGGTCACCGAACGCAAACGCCGCGAGCAGACGTTGCGCACGCTGCTGCGCGAAGTCAGCCACCGGTCGAAGAATCTCCTCGCCATCATCCAGAGCATCGCGACCCAGACCGGCCGCTACTCGCCGAGCATCGACGCGTTTCTCGATCGCTTTCGCGGGCGGTTGCAGTCGCTTGCGTCGTCACAGGATCTGGTGACGTCGTCCAACTGGCGCGGCGCCATGCTGAGCGAGCTCGTGGAAGGACAGATCGCCCGCTACCGCGGCGAGGCTCACAACGGCGTCACGCTGGAAGGCGTCGATGTGTACCTCAATCCCAATGCCGCGCTGCATATCGGGCTGGCCCTTCATGAGCTCGTCGTGAACTCGATGAGCCACGGCGCGCTGGCGCACCCTAACGGCCGTGCAAGGCTCGTCAGCACGCTCAAGCCGGGGGAGGGCGATGGCGCCGCCCCGTCGCTCGTGCTGACGTGGAGCGAGCATACCGACGCCTCGGAGATGCAGGAGGAAAAGCGCTTCGGCAGCGTGGCGCTCGAGCGGGTCGTGCCGCTCTCGCTCGAAGGCAAGGCCGAGTTCGAATTCACCGACGATCGCCTGAATTACCGGCTGGAAGTTCCGGCAGCTAATTTCGAGGCTGACTGACACTGCCAGCCTCGGGCTACCCCGGGCCGCGCCTCCGACAATTCAAGCGCAAAAGAAAAAGCCGGTCGTGAGACCGGCTTTTTAAGAAGGCGATCGGGGGAAATCGCACCTCTTTGGGCGTTCGTTCGCATTTGGGGGGGCGATTGGGGGCTGCGAACGACCGCTTGCATCGACATAACGGGTGATTGACCATATGGTTCCACCATTGGTGAAGATTTTTGAGGGAACATCTCCGACGGAGGAACGTTCAAAGGCGATCAGATCGCTTAGACCGTGATGCCGAAAATTGGGAACCGGTTTTCGGACGACATCATGGTCTAGCTTATCGATTTAGCCGCATGTATGCGACGCGGGGTGATTCCGCCCGTCTGCAACATGCTCTAGCGCGTGGAGGGGAGCATGATTTCGCAGATGAACGCGGTGCAGAACGCCGCCCGGCTCGCGATGGCCGACCATCGCGCTGCCGAACCCATCCTGCTGCGCAGGCGATCGCAGGGCGGCGGCTTCCGCTACGGCCTGCTGCTGATCCCCGTCGTGCTGGTGGGGCTTGCCATTTTCGCCGCATTTCCCAGCGGCTAACGGGTCTATCGGAACATCCTGAGTGACAGGATCTAACGCTGCGGATTAAGGCGCTCGGCCGGAATACGCACCGTCATCTCGCCCCTGTTCGGCTCGACGTAGAGTACCAGCGCGTACATGGCGCCATAGGCCAGGCCGGCCAGGATGGCCAGCGTCATCAGGAACCTGAACAGTGTCGGCATAGTTCGCCCGTACGATTTCCATGTCTTCCAAGCCCGTCCCGTTATGGGACGGCTGCGGCTGCATTTCAAGGATCGCACTGCGATGCTTGACGCGAACGGCCTTTTCATGTCGATACCGCCCCGAAAGGACGGAATTGATGACGAAAGCCGAGAGTCCGGTTGTCTGGAGCGACCTGGTTCTCACCGCCCGGTGCGTGCGGTGACGCTCGCTGCCGTGCCGCATTCCGCCACCGATGTCCGTGCGCTGCTCGGACGCAAGGTCGTCGTCTTCGTCGGTCTGATGGGGGCGGGAAAGACGGCCATCGGCCGAAAGCTCGCGCAGTTGCTCGACCTGCCCTTCGTCGACAGCGACCACGAGATCGAAACCGTCTCGCGCATGACCATTCCGGAACTGTTTGAACGCTACGGCGAGCCCGAATTTCGGGCCCTGGAACAGCGCGTGATCGAAAGGCTCCTGCGCGAGGGGCCGCGCGTGGTTTCCACCGGTGGCGGGGCGTTCATGAACCCGCACACGCGCGAGGCCATCGCCTCCTTCGGCGTGTCGATCTGGCTCAAGGCCGATCTCGACCTGTTGATGGAGCGCGTCGCCAAGAAGCAGAACCGGCCGCTGCTGAAGAATGCCGATCCGCGCGCCGTCATGGCCAAGCTCATGGCCGACCGCTATCCCGTCTATGCGCAGGCCGACCTGACCGTCGAAACCCGCGATGCGAGGCGCGAGACCATCACCGAGGAAACTCTTCAGGCGCTGGCAAGCCATCTTCAGGGCCGCGCCGGGAGCGGCAGTGCAGGGGAAACGCAATGAGCGCAGTCGGGGGTGAGCCGCGCAACGTCCGGGTGGAACTGGGCGCGCGGAGCTACGACATACTCATCGGCGGCGGGCTCGTCGCGCGTGCGGGCGGCGAGATCGCAGCAAGGCTTCCGGGCGTACGCGCCGCCATCGTCACCGACCGCAACGTCGGCGGCCATCACGCGGGCGCGCTGGCTCAAAGCCTTGAAGCCGCCGGCATCGCCTCGACCACGATCGTCGTGGAACCCGGCGAGAGGAGCAAGGGCTTCGCCACGCTGCAGGAGGTGGTGGACGGCGTGCTGGCCGCGCGGCTGGAGCGGGGCGACGTGGTGGTGGCGCTGGGCGGCGGCGTCGTCGGCGATCTGGCCGGTTTCGTCGCCGGCATCGTGCGGCGCGGCATGCGGTTCGTGCAGATACCCACCTCGCTTCTGGCGCAGGTGGATTCTTCCGTCGGAGGCAAGACCGGCATCAACACCGCCCACGGCAAGAACCTCGTCGGCGTGTTCCAGCAGCCCGCGCTGGTGCTCGCCGACACGGGCGTGCTCGACACGCTGCCCGAGCGCGAGTTTCGGGCGGGCTATGCCGAGGTAGCCAAATACGGCCTCATCGACCGGCCGGATTTCTTCGCATGGCTGGAGGAGAACTGGCGGGACGTTTTCGCCGGCGGCGCGGCACGCACCCACGCGATCGCAGAATCGTGCCGGGCGAAGGCCGAAATGGTCGCGCGCGACGAGTTCGAGACCGGCGACCGCGCCCTGCTCAATCTCGGCCACACCTTCGGCCACGCGCTGGAGGCTGCCACCTCCTATGACAGCGCGCGGCTGGTGCACGGCGAGGGTGTTTCCATCGGCATGGCGCTCGCGCACCGGTTTTCCGCCCGCCTCAATCTCGCCAGTCCCGACGATGCGGTGCGCGTCGAAAGGCATCTGCGCGCGGTCGGCCTGCCGGTGTCGGTGGACGAGATTCCGGGCGAACTGCCTGGCGCGGAGCGAATGCTGGACTACATTGCGCAGGACAAGAAGGTTTCGCGCGGCGCGCTGACCTTCATCCTTACCCGTGGCATCGGCCAATCCTTCGTCGCAAGGAATGTGCCGGCCTCGGAAGTGCTCTCGTTCCTGAAAGAGGTGCTCGCGTCATGACGCCGGAATTCTGGATGACCGTTGGCGGTATCCTTTGCCTGATCTTCCTGTCCTTCCTGTTTTCGGGAACGGAGACCGGCATGACGGCGTCGTCGCGCGCAAGGCTGCATGCGCTGTCGGTCGGCGGCAATGCCCGCGCAAAACTCGTGGAGAGCCTGATCGAGCGCAAGGACCGGCTTATCGGCGCGCTGCTGATCGGCAACAACCTCGTCAACATCCTGGCTTCGGCGCTGGCTACCAGCGTTTTGCTCGACCTGTTCGGGCAGAGCGGCGTGGTCTATGCGACCATCCTGATGACGGTGGTCATCGTCGTGTTCTCGGAAATCCTGCCGAAGTCGTGGGCGCTGGCGCGGCCCGAGCCGTTCGCCCTGTTCGTCGCCCCCTTCGCGCGCGTGGTGGTCGTGCTGTTCGGTGCGCTGTCGAGCACGGTAAACTGGTTCGTGCGCGGCTTCCTGTCCCTCTTCGGCCTCAACCTCAGCAGCGACGTCTCGATGCTGTCTGCGCATGAGGAGTTGCGCGGCGCGGTGGCCGTGCTTCATCGCGAGGGCGCCGTCATCAAGCAGGACCGCGACCGCATGGGCGGGCTGCTCGACCTGCACGAGCTCGAAGTTTCCGACATCATGGTCCATCGCACCAACATGCGCTCGATCAACGCCGACGATCCGCCGGAGGTTCTGGTGCGCGAAATCCTGCTCAGCTCGCACACCCGCATGCCCGTATGGAAGGGCGCCAGCGACAACATCGTCGGCGTTGTTCACGCCAAGGACCTGCTGCGCGCGCTGCACGAGGTGGGCAACGAACCCTCCCGCATCGACATCATGAAGGTTGCGTCGAAGCCGTGGTTCGTGCCCGACACGACATCGCTTCTCGACCAGCTAAACGCGTTCCTGCGGCGCAAGGCGCATTTCGCCATCGTCGTGGACGAATATGGCGAGGTCGAAGGGCTGGTGACGCTGGAGGACATCATCGAGGAAATCGTGGGCGACATCGCCGACGAGCACGATGTCGACGTGCAGGGCGTGAAGCAGGAAGCCGACGGGTCGGTCGTCGTCGACGGTTCGGTGCCGATCCGCGACCTCAACCGTGCGCTCGACTGGAAACTGCCCGACGAGGAGGCGACCACGATCGCCGGTCTCGTCATCCACGAGACGCAGTCGATCCCCAACGAGCGGCAGGCCTTCACCTTCCACGGCAAGCGTTTCATCGTGATGAAGCGCGACAAGAACCGAATCACCCGCATCAGGATCAGGCCGGCGGACGAGGCGTAAAATGACCATAGTCATTGACTATGGTCATGGCCGCCTTCATATTCGCTTGCCAGCTGGAGATGCCCCATGGTCGTGCATGTTTCAAAATCGCGGTTCAAGGCGAAGGCGCTGGAACTCATGCGTCAGGTGGAGGCATCTGGCGAGCCGATCGTGATTACCGATCACGGGAAGCCCGCACTGGAACTCAAACCCATCGGGGCGAAGCCTGCAAGAGACCCGCTGGAGCGCCTGCGAGGCTCTTTGCTGTTTTACGATCGGCCGTTCGATCCGGTGGATGAGGAGGAATGGGACACGCTCAAGTGATCGTCATCGATACCCATGTGCTTCTCTGGTGGGTCGCCGGCGATACATCGAGGCTCAGCGCCGCGGCGGTGGATGCTCTCGACGACGCCGGTCACGGAGGGGCAATTCGGGCTTCCGCCATTTCGGCATGGGAGATCACGCTTCTACACGACCGGGGCAGGATAGGACTGTCGATAGACGCCCGGAAGTGGCTGGGCGAGGTCGAGGCTTCGGGGAGGGTGAAGTTCGTTCCTCTGGACAACGAAATCGCTATCCTTGGAGCACGACTGGGCCCGGATTTTCACAAGGACCCAGCCGACCGCTTCATTGCTGCAACCAGCCAGAAGCTGTCCGTTCCTCTGGTCACCGCCGACGAGAAGATAAGGAACTATCCCCAAATCCGGACGATCTGGTAGACCTACCAGCGCGTCGGTTCGCCCGGTGCGGATGCCTCGATTGCGAGCGCATGCAGGCCTGCGTCGAGTTCGTCGGCAAGCAGTGCGTTGACGGCGCGGTGGCGGTCCAGCCGGCTCTTGCCGGCGAAGGCTTCCGCCACGATGCGGACACGAAAGTGGGTTTCACCCGTGCCGTCGAACGTTTCGTGGTGTCCCGAACCCGTGTGGTGATGGCCCGCATGCAGATGGCTCTCGTTGACGACGGCGAGACGCTGCGGCGAAAATGCTTCGGCAAGCTTGGCTTCTATCGTGGACTGGATGGACAAGACCCTGTTCCTTCACCATATGAGGACACTCCCGCACCGGCGGCATGATTCATGCGGTTGGGGGATGATCCCGCAAATGTCAATTCTTGTATCGCACTGCGAAGAGCCCATAATCAGGCGCAGCTTCGGGTTCAGGAACGGATGAAACCCTATTCGAAATATTTCGAGAAGATAAAGGTCCGCCCCGACCCTCAGGCGGAGGTGAAGTCGCGCGCGCCGGTCTGCCAGTGGGACGGGTGCAACGAGGCTGGAACCCATCGCGCGCCCGTCGGCCGCATGGCGGAGGGCGAGTATTTCAAGTTCTGCTTCGACCATGTGCGCGAGTACAACAAGGGCTTCAACTACTTCTCCGGGCTTGCCGACACGGACATAGCGCGCTTCCAGAAGGAAGCGCTGACCGGCCATCGCCCGACATGGAAGATGGGGGCCAACAGCCAGGCGCAATCGACGCCGAATTTCGCGCAGAAGCGCTCGGGTGCTGCCGGCTACTACAACCGCATGCGCGACCCCTACGGCATGTTCAACGGCGCCAAGGACCAGGACCGTCCGCGCACGCGCAAGCTCAAGACCCTTGAGGCCAAGGCGCTGGAAACGCTTGGTCTTGCCGAGAACGCGACTGGCGCGGACATCAAGTCGCGCTATAAGGAACTCGTGAAGCGCCACCATCCCGATGCGAATGGCGGCGACAGGGGTTCGGAAGACCGTTTCCGCGATGTGCTGCAGGCCTATCGCGTGCTCAAACAAGCAGGTTTGTGTTAGGTCTCCGGTCTGCTAAAGACGCCCCGAAAATGACAGGAACACCGGCGGCAGCACTGCTTCCGCGCGTGGAGGCATGATGAACAGGCACGATCGCGACATCGCCAACCTTCCCGACACCACCGTCTCGGTGAAGGATACTTTCGGCTTCGATTCCTCGATGGTGGTGCCGGCCTATTCGGCCGCCAACGAGCATGTGCCGGATGTCGATCCGGATTATCTGTTCGACCGCCAGACCACGCTCGCGATCCTTTCCGGCTTCGCCTACAACCGCCGCGTGATGGTGTCGGGCTATCACGGCACCGGCAAGTCGACCCATATCGAGCAGGTCGCCGCCCGCCTCAACTGGCCCTGCGTGCGCATCAACCTCGACAGCCATGTCAGCCGTATCGACCTCGTCGGCAAGGACGCCATCGTCGTGCGCGAGGGCATGCAGGTCACCGAGTTCAAGGACGGCATCCTGCCCTGGGCCTACCAGCACAATGTCGCGCTGGTGTTCGACGAGTACGATGCCGGCCGCCCGGACGTTATGTTCGTCATCCAGCGCGTGCTGGAATCGTCGGGCCGCCTGACGCTGCTCGACCAGAGCCGGGTCATCCGCCCGCATCCCGCCTTCCGCATCTTCGCCACCGCCAACACGGTCGGCCTCGGCGATACGACGGGCCTCTATCACGGCACGCAGCAGATCAACCAGGCGCAGATGGACCGCTGGTCCATCGTGACCACGCTCAACTATCTGCCGCACGACAAGGAAGTCGAGATCGTGCTGGCCAAGGCCAAGCATTTCCGCACCGAGAAGGGCAGGGACATCGTCAACAAGATGGTGCGCGTGGCCGACATGACGCGCTCGGCCTTCATCAATGGCGACCTGTCGACGGTGATGAGCCCACGCACCGTCATCATGTGGGCCGAAAACGCCGAAATCTTCAACGATGTCGGCTTCGCATTCCGCCTGACCTTCCTCAACAAGTGCGACGAGCTCGAGCGGTCAGTCGTGGCCGAGTTCTACCAGCGCGCCTTCGGCGAGGAACTGCCCGAGAGCGCGGCAAACGTGGTGCTGGGGTAGTCCTTGGCAAGCGCCGGCGACAACACGCGCAACAGGCCCGGCAAGGGCGGCGACACCGACGTCTTCAAGCGTGCGGTGACGGTTTGCATGCGCGCGCTTTCAGGCGACGGCGAACTGGACGTTTCCTTTGCCAAGGAAAAGCCCGCGCTTGCGGGTAGCCGCGCGCGCCTGCCCGACCTTCCCAAGAAGGCGTCGGCCGAGGACATCGCGGTCACCCGCGGGCTCGGCGATTCCATGGCGCTGCGGCGCGCCTGCCACGACCCCCGCGTTCACATGAAGCTGGCGCCCGAAGGCAAGCAGGCGCGCGCTATCTTCGATGCCGTCGAGCAGGCCCGCGTCGAGGCCATCGGCAGCCGCGCCATGCAGGGCGTGGCCGACAATATCGGCTCCATGCTCGAGGACAAATACGCCAAGGCAAACCTGGCCGACGTGGCCGACCAAGCCGACGCCCCGCTCGAGGAAGCCGTCGCGCTCATGGTGCGCGAGAAGCTGACCGGCCGCGCGGCACCCCGCAGCGGCCAGCGCGTCGTCGACCTGTGGCGCAAGTGGATCGACGACAAGGCCGGCGGCGACCTTGCCGGGCTTGCCGAAAAACTCGAAGACCAGCAGGCTTTCGCCCGTGTCGTGCGCGAAATGCTCGCCTCCATGGAGATGGCGGAGGAACTGGGCGAAGACGAGCAGAGCGAAGAAAGCCAGGACGAGGAAAACGAGCCGCAGGGCGAGGATCAGAGCGAGGAGGGCGGGCAGGACGATCAGGGCTCCGACCAGTCGCAGGCCGAGGAAAGCGACGCCTCCAGCGAGGATCAGGAGACCGGAGAGACCGAAAGCTCGGACGCCAGCGCGGACGAACTGGCCGACGACGACGATCTCGACGCCGAAACGCCGGGCGAAACCCGCCGCCAGGAAAACCCCTTCACAAACCTGCCGAAGGAAATCGACTACAAGGTCTTCACCACCGCCTTCGACGAGACCGTCGGTGCGGAGGAGCTGTGCGACGAGGAAGAACTCGACCGGCTTCGCGCCTTCCTCGACAAGCAACTCGCCAACCTCCAGGGCGTCGTGGGCCGGCTTGCCAACCGCCTGCAGCGCCGCCTGATGGCGCAGCAGAACCGCTCGTGGGACTTCGACCTGGAAGAAGGCACGCTCGATCCCGCTCGTCTCGTGCGCGTCGTGATCGACCCGATGCAGCCGCTTTCCTTCAAGCAGGAGCGCGACACCAAGTTCCGCGACACGGTGGTGACGCTGGTGCTCGACAATTCCGGCTCGATGCGCGGCCGTCCGATCACGGTTGCCGCCACCTGCGCCGACATTCTCGCGCGCACGCTCGAGCGCTGCGGCGTCTCTGTCGAAATCCTCGGCTTCACCACGCGTGCGTGGAAGGGCGGGCAGGCGCGCGAGAAGTGGCTGAAGGACGGCAAGCCCGCCAATCCGGGCCGGCTCAACGATCTGCGACATATCATCTACAAGTCCGCGGACGCGCCGTGGCGGCGTTCGCGTCGCAATCTCGGCCTGATGATGCGCGAGGGGCTGCTGAAGGAGAACATCGACGGCGAGGCGCTTTTGTGGGCGCATCAGCGGCTGATCGCACGGCCCGAGCAGCGCAAGATCCTGATGATGATCTCGGACGGTGCGCCGGTCGACGATTCGACGCTGTCGGTGAACCCCGGAAACTATCTGGAGCGCCACCTGCGTGGCGTGATCGAGCTGATCGAGACGCGCTCGCCGGTGGAACTGCTGGCCATCGGCATCGGCCACGACGTGACGCGCTACTACCGCCGTGCGGTGACCATCGTCGATGCCGAGGAACTAGCCGGCGCGATGACCGAGCAGCTTGCGGCGCTGTTCGGCGAGGAAACCCAGCGCGAGACCCGACGCAGCGCGGGCCGGCGGTGAGGCTGCTTGTTGCCGCGGTGCTGGCGGTTCTGCCGGCCCCATCCCTTGCGCAGGGCTCGGCCCGCCAGAGCATCGAGGTTCGCGCGACACCCATCACCCATTTTCGCATGGGGTCTTCCGAAACCCGCTTCGGCGAACTGGAATTCGTCGGCGGGTTCGAGATGCGGCGCGGCGAGCGCGTGTTCGGCCAGCTTTCGGCGCTGCGCTTCCTGACGCCGGGCAGCGATTTCATCGGCGTGGCCGATCACGGCTACTGGTTTTTCGGCGCCATAGAGCGCGATGAGGAATACAGGCCCGTCGGCGTCCGCGACTTCACCATGCAGGCGATGGTGGACGGCAGGGGCAACGTCATCGAGGACAAGACGGCTAAGGATGCCGAGGGGCTGGACGTGCATGAGGGCGTCGCCACGGTGGCTTTCGAGCGCATCGCGCGCGTGTCCGAATACGCGATCGATCCGGCCCGCATGAGGGGGCCGCTGCGCGACCTCGACTTCATCGTGCCCCGGCGCGAGCTACGCCACAATCAGGGCTTCGAGACCGTCGCGCGTGCGCCTGCGCAAGGCGTTCAGGAAGGCGCGCGCATCGTGGTTGCGGAACGCAGCGTCGATCCGGCCGGCAACATCTTCGCCGCCATTCTCGAGGGGCCGGAGCGCGGCCTTTTCAAGGTGGTGCGCAGCGACGATTTCGACGTCACCGACGGCGTCTTCCTGCCCGATGGCGACCTGCTCCTGCTCGAGCGCCGGTTCTCGCTGGCGCAGGGCGTGGCGATGCGGCTGCGGCGTATTCCCGGCGATACGATCCGCAGCGATGCGCTGGTCGACGGGCCGGTGCTGATGGAAGCCGACCTCGCCTATCGCATCGACAATATGGAAGGTCTCGACGTGTGGGAGCGAGCCGACGGCGCGCTGATCGTGTCGCTGATATCGGACGACAACCAGTCCTTCCTGCAACGCACGATCTATCTGGAGTTCGTGCTGTCGCGGTAGCCTATTGCAGCGCCTGCGCCACCTTCAGCCTGATCTCGTGGAGGGTGAACGGCTTGGGCACCACGTCGATGATGATGCCGGCAAGGTCGGCTGCACGCTCGCGCTGCTCGGCATAACCGGTCATCAGCAGGATTTTCAGGCCGGGAAACTCGCTCGCGGCCCTCTTGGCCATCTCTATCCCGTCCATCGCCGGCATGCGGATGTCGGAAAGCACGAGATCGTAGCCGCCGCCCGCCTTGCGGATGTTCTCAAGCCCTTCGTCGCCGTCCTCGGCGGTCTCGACCTCATGGCCGGAGGCGGCGATGGCGCGCGCGGTAAACGAGCGCACCGATTCATCGTCCTCGACGATGAGAATGCGGGCCATGGTCATGCGTCTCCCTTGACCACGCCGACGAAAGGCAGTTCGCGAAAGGCGTGGGCGACGTCCATGCCGTAGCCGACCACGAAATAGTCGGGGCAGTCGAACCCGACGAAATCGGCGGTCAGGTCCGTCTGGCGCTTGGTGTGCTTGTCGAGCAGCACGGCGATGGAAACGCTCTTTGCGCCGCGCGACATCATCAGCTCGCGGGTGAACTTGAGCGTCTTGCCCGATTCCAGGATGTCATCGATCAGCAGCACGTCGCGACCGGCAACCTCGTTGTCGATGTCGCGCAGCACCTTGACCTCACCCGAGGTGGTGCCCGTGCCGTAGCTCGATATGAAGATGAACTCGACTTCCGGCGACAGGCCGGTGTCGTGCATCGCGCGGATCAGGTCCGCTGCGAAGATGAACGAGCCCTTGAGGATCGAGATGACGAGCAGGTCGTCGTACTCGCGCTCGGCGATCTCCTTGGCAAGTTCGAGATTGCGCCGGGCAATGGCCGAGGCGCTGAAAAGGACTTCGATGTCCTTGCCACGTACGACAGGCATCAGCGGATGACCTCCTGAAAGGTGACCGAAACGGATCTGACCCCGTTCCTAGGAGCCTCAAGCCGGCTGGAAAAGGAGTAGCGGCCGCCGGGCTGGAGTTCGTCTCCGTTTGTCCCCAGAAAATAGCGCGTCGTCTCGCCGTCCGTGGCGGTCACGGCGATTTCGATGGGCGGCAGGCTCAGGGCCGACCTGCCGGCGTTCTCGGCGCGTCCGTCGACGAACAGCACGTCGCGGCCATTGTGCCGCTCCACCCGGCTTTTCACCTCGGCGATGCGAAGCGGCTGCAAGGCTTCGGCGGGCCCGAACAGGGCGCTGTGGCGGACCACCGCGTGCCCGCCCGAAATCCAGAAGGCGAGGATCACCAGCGTCAGCCCGGTTGCCCAGAACAGTGGGCCGCCGTGTCGCGGCTGTGCCGCCGCTGCTTCGGTGGCATCTGCCTTGAGAAAGTCCATTCCGGTGGCGGTCGCAGGCTGCTCGAAGCGGGCCTGGCGTCCATCCTCGCGCGCGTGGACGACCTCGTATTCGGCGTCCGACACGTCGGCCGAGCGGGCCAGGTCGCTCTGCTTCTGGCCGCCGGTCATGATTTCGCCGGAAACCGGGCGTGCCTTGTCGCGCTCTTTCATGCAGCCGGCCGTCCTCGTCGTTGCTCCTGCACGCACTAGACGGAAATGGTTAACGCTTCGCTGCAAACGGGGCGAATTTAACCCGGCCTTAACCATGCGGGTGGATGTTCGGGCTGCCCCGTTCGGCCGAAACGCGACCGGCAAATTCGCAAACACGCAAGGACTTCCGGTGATCCGCTTCGAGAATGTCGGCCTCAGATACGGTATGGGCCCGGAAATCCTCCGGGACATCACCTTCGACCTGCCGGAGCGCTCGTTCCAGTTTCTCAGCGGGCCGTCGGGCGCGGGCAAGACCACGCTGCTGCGGCTGCTGTTCCTGTCGCTCAAGCCGACGCGCGGACTGATCAACGTGTTCGGCAAGGACCGGGCGCGAATCACGCGCCGCGAGTTGCCGATGCTGCGCCGCCGGATCGGCGTCGTGTTCCAGGATTTCCGGCTGCTCGAACACATGACGACCTACGAGAACGTCGCGCTGCCCTTGCGCGTGCGCGGCCGCGATGAGGCGAGCTATCGCTCCGACGTGATCGAGCTGCTCAAATGGGTGGGGCTGGGAGAGCGCATGCATGTGCTGCCGCCGGTGCTCTCCGGCGGCGAGAAGCAGCGCGCGGCGATTGCCCGCGCGCTCATCGAACAGCCCGAAATCCTGCTTGCCGACGAGCCGACCGGCAATGTCGATCCGCCGCTGGCGCGCCGTCTGCTGCGGCTCTTTCTCGAACTCAACCGGCTGGGCACGGCGGTCGTCATCGCAACCCACGATCTCGGGCTGATGGAGCAGGTGGACGCGCGCCGCATGATCCTCGACGGCGGCAGGCTGGAAATCCATGACTGAGGCCTATTCCAGCGACGCACAGGCCGCAGCCCAATCCGCGCCGGCGAGGGCCGAGCGGGCGCCGCGCAAGGCCGCGCCCATCGTGCCGCCGCGCAACGTCGCGGGCAGCGCGCTCATCCTCGTCATCGCCATCATGACGTTCCTGTCGTGCCTGACGCTGGGGGCTGTCACGCTGGTGCGCGACACGGCGGCGACATGGCAGACGCAGATCGCGCGCGAGGCCACCATCCAGATCAAGCCCGCCGAGGGCTTCGACATGGAGGCGGCGCTGGCCACCGCGCAGCGCATCGCTGCCGGTTTCTCAGGCGTGCGCTCGGCGGCCGTGGTCAACCGCGAGGCGACCGTCAGGCTGCTCGAGCCGTGGCTGGGCTCGGGCCTCGATCTGGACGAACTGCCGGTGCCGCGCCTCGTCATCGTCACCATCGATCCGGCCTCCCCGCCTGATTTTTCCGCGCTGCGCACGGCGCTTTCGGCCGAGGTGCCGCAGGCGACGCTGGACGACCATCGCACCTGGGTGGACAGGCTGGTCGCCATGGCCAACACCACCGTGACCATCGGCATATCCGTGCTGGTGCTGATGCTGTCGGCCACCGTGCTTTCCGTGGTGTTCGCCACGCGGGGCGCCATGGCCGGCAACGACCATATCATCGAGGTGCTGCACTTCGTCGGGGCCGAGGCCCGCTTCATCGCAGGCGAGTTCCGCCGGCATTTTCTTTTCACGGGCATGAAGGGTGCGCTGGCAGGCGGGCTCGCCGCGACCATCGTCTTCATCGTGTTTTCATGGTGGTCGTCGCGCAACATGGCCACGCCGCAGGCCGACCAGGCCACGGCGCTGTTCGGCAATTTCGCGATCGGGGCGACAGGCTATCTCGGCGTCGCGCTCGTCGTGCTGGCCGTGGGCGGGCTGACGGCGGCCACCTCGCATCTCACCGTCGTGTCCTATCTGGGCGATATCGACGCCCGCCATCACGAGGGCTGAGGCGGTGGGCGGCGAACCGTCGCAGGTGGCAAGGGGCGTGCCGCATAATCGCGCTTTGCAGCGCCCCATTTCGCGGTTAACCATTACACCATGAAGGGGCCACGGAAGATGGACACGCCGCCCGCAGCGGCGCGCGCAGGCATTGGCACGAAAGGGCGCTGGCGCGGCCTCCGCTTGGCTGCGGCCTGTTTCGTGGTGCTCGTGGGCTGCGGCATGGCGTTCCTTGGCGGGTTCGCGGCCTTCGCGACGCACGTGGCGCGGCTTTCCACCCCTGCCGAACAGACCGACGCCGACGCCATCATCGTGCTGACCGGCGGAGAGAAGCGCCTCGACGCCGCGCTCGACCTGCTCCAGTCGGGCAAGGGCCAGCGTCTGCTCATCTCCGGCGCACACCCCGATGCGCGGCTGGTCGATATCCAGCGCGCCACCGGCGGCGATGCCGGGCTGTTTTCCTGCTGCGTCGACATCGATTATGCGGCGCTCGACACGATCGGCAACGCCGAGGAGAGCGCCAAATGGGTGACCAGCCACGCCTATGGCAGCGTCATTGTGGTGACGAACAACTACCACATGCCCCGCAGCCTGCTGGAGCTCAAGCGCATGGTGGGCGACACGCTGCTGCTGCCCTATCCCGTGGTCAACACCAAGCTCGACGGCGGCGAGTGGATGACCAACAAGGCCGCGCTGCGCGTGCTGTTCACCGAATATGCCAAATATCTGGCGGCCGTCGCGCGCGTGGCCCTACCACGGCTTGGTTCCGAGCCGGTCGAGGTCCTCGAGGCGTCCGCCGGCGGGTGAGGCGCGGCATTTGCCTTTGCGCCCGCTTCGTGTAACCACGATCCGCACGACAATCCCTCAGGCCGGTCATCATGCTCGTCGTCCGATCGTTGGCGTTCAACGTCGCCTTCTATCTCGCCCTCATCGTCCAGATGCTGTTCTGGACGCCGTATTATTTCCTCGCCCCGCGCCATGCCGCCTGGTTCGTGCCCAAGTTCTGGGCGCGTTCGAGCCTGAAGCTGCAGGAATGGATCGCCGGCACGAAAAGCCATATCGAAGGCATGGAAAACCTGCCCGACGGCCCGTTCATCCTCGCGCCCAAGCACCAGTCATTCTGGGACACGATCGCGTTCTTTCCCTACCTGCGCGACCCGGTCTACATCCTCAAGCGCGAGCTGATGTGGATACCGTTCTTCGGCTGGTATGTCGGCAAGATGAAGATGATCCCGATCCATCGCGGCAGCCGCTCCAAGGCGCTCAAGCAAGCGCTCGTCGTTGCCAAAGAGCGGATGGCCGACAACCGGCAGCTCATCATCTATCCCGAAGGCACGAGGCGCGCGCCCGGCGACGAGCCGGCCTACAAATGGGGGATCGTGGAGATCTACGCCGCGCTGGGCGTGCCGGTTGTGCCCGTCGCCCATGTCGCCGGGCTTTACTGGCCGCGCCGCAAGTTCCTGCGCTTTCCCGGCACCATCCACGCCCGCTTCCTGCCGCCCATCGAGGCGGGGCTGGAAAAGGACGAGTTCATGGCGCGGCTGGTGCGCGAGACGGAGGCCGCCTGCGACGAACTGCTGGTGGAAGCGGCCCGCTCGGAAAACCCGCCGCATTTTCCGCCCACTGCCGTCCGGCGGCTCAGGGAACTGGGCGTGGAGCCGCCTGTACAGTCCTGACGCGTTCGCCGACCCGCTCCAGCCAGTGGTCGCGGATGCCCAGCGCACGCAGATGCTCCAGCGTGTTCAGCACGTAATCCTCGTTGGCGCCCGATTGTCCGACCGCGCCTGAAACGGCGCGCGCAGCCTCGTCCACGTCGATCTGTCCGGCATACTGGAGATGCTGCCGGTCGACCACATAAGTCACCGCGCTGACCGTCTCGCCGCTGTCGAGGCGCACGGGGAGCCTTTTTTCCAGATAGACGTTGGTCACCAGTTCGCGTTCGCGCAGATACGCCATCACCTCGCCCGACAGGTCGTCTGGAACCCGGAAGGCGAGGCCGAGGCACGAGCCGCCCCTGTCCAGCCCGAGTACGAGGCCAGGCCGGTCCGGTGTGCCGCGATGGACGTGCGAGCGCACGCACAGGGCGCGCCTGTAACCCATCAGGCGCGCGCGGTGCGTTTCGGTATGGGCGAAACCCGGCCGCCACATCAGCGAGCCATAGCCAAAGACCCAAAAATCGCCCATATCGGCAAACCAGATTCGAAAGGCCGACTGCCGCCGGCAGGCCAGATTCGTTACCGGCAATCCGCCGGTGGCCGAGGGGTAGCGAGAGCAGGTGCATGGCGTCAAGCGGCGAGAAGAAAACCAACTATGCGAGGCGCTTCTTCTGGTTCGCCGTCGCGATCCTGCTTGCGGGCGGGCTCTATACGGCCGGCTGGTTCTATGCCGCCGAAAGGCTGGAGGAGCAGGTCAACGCCAATGTCGCCGCGCTGAACACCGGTGGTCGGCGTGCGAGCTGCGAGAATGTCGAGGCGCGCGGCTACCCCTTCCGCATCGGCGTGTTCTGCCGTTCCGTGATGTTCGAGGACGCGCGTGGCGGCGTCTCCTTCAGGGCGCGGCAGTTGCGTTCGGCCGCGCAGGTCTATGCGCCTTACCACATCATCGGTGAACTCGACGGCCCGGCCACGCTTGAAGCGCCTGGGCTCAACGCGCTCGACCTGGAATGGGCCAGCCTGCGGTCGAGCGTCCGGCTGGCCTCGCCACTGCCGGAGCGGGTTTCGATGGAGGCCAGCGATCTGGTCGTCCGGCGCAATGAAACCGGCGATGCCTCGCCGCTTCTGGCGCAGGCCGGGACGTTCGAGTTTCACATGCGCCCGCTCGGTGACGATCTCGATCTGGCCGCCCGCTTTTCCGGCCTGCTGCTCGATGCCGAACTGACGGGCACCGACGCCATCCCCGCGCTGGACGGTCTGGTCGACATCTCGCTGACCGAAGGTGTCCTGCCAAATGTATCGGGCAGGGGATTGCGCGGCCGGTCGGGCACGATCCGCACCATCACGGTGTCCACTCCGGACGGCGCGGGCGCGACCGTCAGCGGGCCCGTCTCCGTGGACGATGAAGGCCTGATCGATGCACGGCTGGATGTGACACTGCGCGAACCGGAGGCGCTGGCCGGGCTTCTCGGCGACCTGATGCCCGAATCGCGCCGCGAAATAGAGCTCAGCCTTTCCGGCCTCGCGATGATGGGCGATGCGCCGACGCTGCCGCTGGTGATCGACAAGAGCCGGATGCGGCTGGGCTTCCTGTCGCTGGGCTCGATCCCGCCTCTGTGACGGCCGGAACGGGCGTTCAGTTCTTTTCCGGGTGCGCGGCGACGAAGCGGCCGAAGTCCGGTGCGTCCACTTCCTGCCCGGCCTCGATGATCGAGCGGCGCACGGCGCGGGTGCGGGTGAAAAGCTCGAAAAGCTTGTCTCCATCACCCCAGCGGATCGCCCGCTGCAACGATGCGAGGTCTTCCGAAAAGCGCGACAGCATCTCCAGGATCGCATCCTTGTTGTGCAGGCACACGTCGCGCCACATCGTCGGGTCCGAAGCCGCCAGACGGGTGAAATCGCGGAAGCCCGAGGCCGAATATTTGATGACTTCGGACTTGGTCACGGTTTGGAGATCGTCTGCCGTGCCGACGATGTTGTAGGCGATGATGTGCGGCAGATGCGACACCATCGCCAGCACCATGTCGTGGTGTTCCGGGTCCATCGTGTCGATGTTCGATCCGCAGGCGCGCCAGAAGGCGGCCAGCCGTTCCACTGCCTCCGGCTCCGCGCCTTCGGGCGGAGTAAGGATGCACCAGCGGTTCTCGAAGAGCTCCGCGAAGCCCGCGTCGGGGCCGGATTTTTCCGTACCCGCCAACGGGTGGCCGGGAATGAAATGCACATGCGGCGGCATGTGCGGCTGCATCTGCGCGATTACCGACGCCTTGGTAGAGCCAACGTCGGTGACGATCGCGCCGGGCTTCAGCGCCGGCGCGATCCGCTCGGCCACCGCGCCCGACGAGCCGACCGGCACGGAGACGATGACGAGGTCGGCGTCCTTCACAGCCTCGGCCGCGTCGGTCGTGTATCGATCGCCGAGCGCCAGTTCCTGTGCACGCGCCAGCGTCCCGGCGCTGCGGGTGGAGACGACGATCTCGCCGGCAAGCCCCTCGCGCCGGATGACGCGGGCAAGCGAGGAGCCGATGAGGCCGATGCCGATGAGGGCGATCCTGTCGAACATTTTCTCGGGCATGGGTCAGGCTTTCAGGAACTCGGCAAGGGCGGCTACAACGCCGCGATTGGCTTCCTCGGTGCCGATGCTCATGCGCAGCGCATTCGGGAAGCCGTAGGCGGAAACGCGGCGCAGCAGATAGCCGCGCGCCGCCAGATACGCGTCGGCCGCCGCCGCCGAATATCGCTCGTCCTGCGGGAAGTGGATCAGGATGAAATTGGTGACGCTGGGCGTCACGCGCAGGCCAAGCTTCTCCAGTTCCTCGCTCGTCCAGCGCAGCCAGTGCTCGTTGTGGCTGACGGAGCGCTCGACATGGTCGCGGTCGTCGAGGGCGGCGACGCCTGCCGCGATGGCCACCGCGTTGACGTTGAACGGATCGCGGATGCGTTCCAGCGCATCGATGATATGCGAGGGCGCGTAAATCCAGCCGATCCGCGCGCCGCCAAGCCCGTAGGCCTTGGAGAAGGTGCGGGTCATCACCACGTTCTCGTTGCCGGCTACCAGTTCCACCCCGGCCTCGTAGTCGTTCCGGCGCACGAACTCGGCATAGGCCGCGTCGATGACCAGCAGGACGTTCTTCGGCAGTCCGGCGTGCAGGCGGCGGATTTCCTCGAACGGAAGATACGTGCCGGTCGGGTTGTTCGGGTTGGTGAGGTAGACGATACGCGTCCTGTCGGTCACCGCGGCGAGGATCGAATCCACGTCGCTACGCTCATCGGTTTCCTTTGCGGCCACCGGCGTCGCGCCGACGGCGCGGATGTAGATCGGATAGGCGAGGAAGCCGTGCGCGCTGTAGATGCCCTCTTCGCCCTCGCCGACATAGGCGCGGGCTAGAAGCGCAAGCGCCTCGTCGGAGCCGTTGAAGATCATGATGTTGGCCACGTTCAGCCCGTGCCTTGCGGCGAGCGCCTCGCGCAGCCGTGTGGCGGCACCGTCCGGATAGAGCTGGAGGTTTGCCGCCACCGCGCGGGCAGCTTCCACCGCGTGTGGCGAGGGGCCGAGCGGGTTCTCGTTGGCGGAGAGCTTGTGCACCTTCGCCACGCCTTGCGGCGCATGGCTCTTGCCGGGAACGTAGGCGTCGATCTCCATCACGCCGGGGCGGGGCTGCGGGCGAAATTGGGTGCTCATGGGGACTATCCAGCTTTCAGGCCGCCTGCCTCTAGCAAGCTTTGCCATTGACGCAAAGGGCAGGCAGTCCTAAAAGCTGGCGATCCCGTGGTGATTTGGCCGGTCGGCTTGCAGCCACGTAAAACAAATTGCTAAAGGGCCGTTTGCAACAAGTCCGTTGGGACCGGCCGCGATTCCGCCGCCGGTCTTTTTTGTCTGGAGTGTTTGCAATGCCTATCAAGATCCCCGACCAGCTGCCCGCCCGCGACGTGCTCGTGCGCGAGGGCGTATCGGTGATGGGCGAGCAGACGGCGCTGCGGCAGGACATAAGGCCGCTGCAGATCGGCCTTCTCAACCTGATGCCCAACAAGATCCGCACCGAGACGCAGTTCGCCCGCCTCATCGGCGCGACGCCGCTGCAGGTCGAGCTGACGCTCATCCGTATCGGCAATCACAAGGCCAAGAACACGCCGGAAGACCATCTCATCACCTTCTACCAGACGTGGGAGGAGGTGAAGGACCGGCGGTTCGACGGCTTCATCATCACCGGCGCGCCGATCGAGCTGCTGCCGTTCGAGACGGTCGGATACTGGGAGGAACTCGAGAAGATCTTGGACTGGACGACGACCAACGTCCACTCCTCGTTCTTCATCTGCTGGGGGGCGATGGCTGCCGCCTGGCACTTCCACCGCGTGCCGAAATACACGCTGGAGAAGAAGGCGTTCGGCGTGTTCCGCCACACCAACAACGCGCCCGCTTCACCCTATCTTACTGGTTTTTCAGACGATTTCGCCATTCCCGTCTCGCGCTGGACCGAGGTGCGCTCGGCCGACATTCCGGCCGATAGCGGGCTGGAACTGCTGATGGAGTCCGAGGCCACCGGGCCGTGCATGCTCTCGGAAAAGGCGGGCAACCGGCTCTACATGTTCAACCACATCGAGTACGATTCCACCTCTCTGAAGGAGGAGTACGACCGCGACGTGGCCGCCGGAACGCCGATCGACATCCCGCACGAATACTACCCCGACGACGATCCGAGCCGGCCGCCGCTCAACCGGTGGCGCTCTCACGCGCATCTCCTGTTCGGCAACTGGATCAACCAGGTCTACCAGACCACGACATACGATTTCGTCGCGCCGGCGGAGACGCAGCACTCGGCGGTTGCGTAAAAACTAAGGCGTCACGCGCCGGAGCTTTTCCCAGCGCCTGATCGCGCGCTCGCGTTTGAGCCGCGACAGGCGCTGCAGCCAGAATATGCCGCCAAGCTGGTCCACCTCGTGCTGGATGCAGGTGGCAAGGAAACCTGACGCGTTTTCAACGGCTTGCGTGCCGTCGAGCGTCTGGTAGCGGACGCGGATATGGGCCGGCCGCTCGATCTCGTCGGTGATGCCGGGCATCGAGACGCTGCCCTCGACGTGGCGCTGGGTCTCGCTCGAAAACTCCTCGATTACGGGGTTTACGTAGACGCGCACCCTATCATCCCCGGCAAGCTGAATGACGGCGATGGACCCAAGCTCGCCTATATGCGGCCCGGTTATGCCGACGCCGGGCGCAGCGCGCATGGTTTCGAGCAGATCGTCGGCCAGCGCGCGCAGATCGTCGTCGAAACGGACGATGGGCGCACAGACCGTGCGGAGCGCATTATCGGGGTATCGGACGATCGGGCGTATCGCCACGGTCAGCCCTCCGTCGCGGGTTTTCGCATCGCTCTCGTCGCGCCCTGAGGCGACAGAACGGGCACGAAGACGCGGCGCGAGGAGCGGGCTGCGACGGGCAGGCCCTGATAGAGACGTTTCTGCGCTTCCACGATGATGACGCCGGCGAAGATCGGCCAGAAGCGCCGGCCGGTCCGTTCCAGAAGCTGGTGAAGCCGCATCATCCAGCGCCGTTTGGACGGCGGGAAATGCAGGGCGTCGGACCACGCGCCGGGGGTGAAGTTGGTTTCGCGCAACAGGGTGTTGAGCTGCGAGCGGGAGAATGGCCGGCCGGTGCCGAAAGGCGTGTGCTCGAACCGGGCCCATATGCCGCGCCGGCTGGGCACGACGATCACCAGCCGGCCGCCCGGCGCCAGAACCCGCCAGATTTCCATCAGCGTTTCGCGCGGGTTTTCGGCGTGTTCCAGAGCATGGACGACCAGCATCCGGTCTATCGAGGAATCGAAAAGCGGCAGTTCCTCGTCGAACACCAGAGCGGTGGTGGAGGGGCCGCCGGCGGGCCAGTTCACCGCGCCCTGCAAGGCGGGCATGAAGGCGAAGACCCGGTCGGCATCGCTGCCGAAGCGCTCCAGCCAGGGCAGGGTATAGCCAAGCCCGACCAGCCTCTCGTTCGGCATCGAGGCCCAGACGGAAGACAGCGCCATGGCGATCGACCGCTCGGCCAGACGACCGAGCGTGGAAGCATAGAACGAGCGCAGATCGACGATGTCCGACAACATGGCGCGAACCTAGACCGATATGAGGCGCAACGGCAAGAAAGCCTGTGGCGGACCGTGACAGCAGCACCGCCGGGCCCTATCTTGCGCGCGAAAACAAGGAGGCGACGATGACGGTCCAGATCGAACAGTTCATGTGCCGGAGCGACAATTTCGGCGTGCTGGTGCACGATGCGGCGAGTGGCGAAACCGCGCTCATCGACGCGCCGGACGAACGGCCGATCCTCGATGCCGTGGAGCGGACGGGCTGGCGGCCGACGGTGATTCTCACCACGCATCATCACCCCGACCATGTCGAAGCCAATCTGGCGCTGAAGGAGCGCTTCGGGCTGCGCATCATCGGGCCGAAGGCGGAAGCCGCGAAGATCCCGGGCATCGACCAGACGGTCGCGGAGGGCGACGTGCTGACGCTGCTGGGCGAGGAGATACGGGTGATCGAGACGCCGGGCCACACCGCCGGGCATGTGTCCTACCACCTGCCGAAATCGAAGGTGGCGTTTACCGCCGACACGCTGTTTGCGCTGGGCTGCGGGCGGCTTTTCGAGGGCTCGGCCGCGACCATGCTCGCATCGCTGAAGAAGCTGACCGCGCTGCCTGCCGACACCGCAGTCTATTGCGGGCATGAGTATACGCTT
This sequence comes from Neoaquamicrobium microcysteis, assembly GCF_008180155.1. Lineage (GTDB taxonomy): Bacteria > Pseudomonadota > Alphaproteobacteria > Rhizobiales > Rhizobiaceae > Aerobium > Aerobium microcysteis. Next base: position 120,270 of record NZ_VSZS01000054.1, read on the forward strand.
TCCAATGCACGCTTCGCGCTGACGGTCGACCCGACCAATCCGGTGCTGAAGCAGCGGGCCAAGGAGATCGAGGCGCTGCGGGCGGACGGTAAGCCGACGCTGCCCACCACCATCGGGACCGAGCTGGAAACCAACCCCTTCCTGCGTTGGCACGACCCGGCGATCCGCAAGAACCTCGGGATGGAGAGCGTTTCCGACGAGGCGGTCTTCGCCGAAATCCGCAAGCGCAAGGATGTCGCCTGACATGCAGGCAGCCGACATCATCGCGACGCTGGGGATGCAGCGGCATCCCGAAGGCGGCTGGTATGTCGAGACGTTTCGCGACGAGGCTGGCGGCGAACGCGGGCATTCGACCGCGATCTACTTCCTGCTCGAAGCCGGCGACCGCTCGCACTGGCATCGCGTGGCCGACGCAGCCGAGGTCTGGCACTATCACGCCGGAGCTCCGCTCGAACTGTCGATCTGGCGGGAAGGCGAGGGGGCGGTGAAGGACGTCCGGCTGGGGGCCGATCTCGCCGCCGGAGAGAGGCCGCAAGGGGTGGTGCCGGCAGGCTGGTGGCAGGCGGCGCGCTCTACCGGCGAATGGACGCTGGTGGGCTGCACGGTGGCGCCGGGCTTCGTGTTCTCGTCGTTCGAGCTCGCCCCGCCCGGCTGGGAGCCAGAGGCGGGGTAGAGGGCGGTTGCCGTGGTGCGCTTGGGCAAGGTCTCGGCAGCGTCGGACCCCCACCCCTAACCCCTCTCCTCAAGGGGGAGGGGAACTTTGGAGCCGCGCTCCTTCAGGCAAGAGTAGGTTGTGCGAGCACCGACGATCCAGAATCCCCCTCCCCCTTGAGGGGAGGGGTTAGGGGTGGGTTGTGACGCTGCCGCAAAGGTTTTCCGCATGTGCGGGAGGGCGTTGCTCTACACAAGAAACCCGAGCGTGATGGTTGCCTGTGCCAGATAGTAGAGCACCCAGACGGCCGGGCCGGCCCATGCGCGGTGCGGGGACTGGGGCGACAGCAGGAATTTTTCGACTGCAAGGATCGCGTCGGATGCGACGAAGAGGGCTGCGCCGACCATGACGATGGGGGCGGGCACCGTCGCCGATGCCCACATCATCGCGACGATGGCCGCCACATAGACGGACACGGGCGCGCGCAGTCCCGGGCCGACGGCCGGCAGCAGACGCCTCAGCAGCAACAGGGCAGCGACGGTGGCCGCCACCGGTATCGCCAGCCGCCACGGCTGGACGGCGAGGATTTCGGCGCCTCCGCCGGCGGCCACGAACAGCGCCACATAGGCGAGGTGGGCGAGCAGGAAACTGGCGAGGCCGCCGAGGAAAGGCCTTTCCCCTTCATGGGCGAGAAAGGCGTCGCCGGCCGCGCTGAGCACCAAGGCTGCGACGAGCAGGAACGGCCCGCCTTCCAGCGTAGCCAGCACCGCCAGCAGCGCGACCGAACCGGCCTTGGCGACGGTGCGCCGCCACGATGGCGGGCGGGCCTGCATCATCAGGTAAAGGAGGGCGGCGGCGACGGAGAAGACCAGCGTTCCGTTGGACAGCGAATCCGGGCCGCCGGCAAACGGCATCATGCCCCGGCCTCCTGCGCGGCAGAGCCCTTCGGTCCGAACAGCATGGATCTGGCGGCCAGTACAGCGCCGGCCGTTATCAGCAGGCAGGCGAGCAGGATGTTGAGCGTCGCGGTGGCCGCACCCGCCGCGATCAGCACCAGCGTGGACAGCAGCGGCGCTGCGTAGCTGGCAGCCCCCAGCACCTGGATGTTGCCGCGCTTGACGCCGTGGTCCCATGCGTAGAACGCAGCGCCCACCGGCATCAGGCCGAGGCCCAGCACGGCCAGCCATTGACTGGCGCTGGCCGGCCACACGGTTTGTTCAAGCAGCAGATGGCACACGAGCGAGAGCAGGGCTGTCGCCGCACAGAACCATGTCACCACGCTGGTGGGCACGGAGGGAAACCGGCGCGACAGCAGCGAATAGGACGACCAAGTGATCGCGCACAGGCCGGCCATGGCGTAGCCGAAGGCGTATTGCGGATCGAAGGAAAGCCCGCCGCCGCGCGTGACGATGAGGAACGCGCCGCACAGGCCGAGGCCAGCGCCCGCCACATGATGCCAGCGCAGGCGCTCGCCCGGCAGCAGGGCGGAGCCGACGACGATGAGCAGCGGCCACAGATAGGCGATCAGGCTCGCCTCGACGGCCGGGGCGTTGCGCAGCGCGGTGAAGTAGAAGAAGTGGTAGCCGAACAGGCCGGCAATGCCGATGAGCCATACCACAGGGGGGATCGGCGCGTGAGGGGCCGGAGGCGCGACCAGCCGCATGGCCAGCCCGACCATGGTGCCGATAGCGAAGGTGAGCGCCGATAGCAGGAAAGGCGGCACGGCACCCGACGCGGCGGTGAACAGCGCCAGCAGCGCCCACATCACGACCGCGGAAAATCCGATCAACGTGGCGCGCGCCATATGCCCTGTCTCCCTGCCGATTGCCGGCAGGGTTAGCGCCATGCAGACGCAACGGCAAGGCGTGACGGGGTGTATCGGGTTCGTTCCATGCGGTTTGGCGCATGCGCCCCCACCGTAAACGGAGGAGGAATCTGGTGCCTTTCACTTTTACACGGAGCATCCCTTGTAGCCGAACGCCCCCTTCACCACGCTTCGCGTGGTCCTAGAGGGCGAGCCGCTTGTCTCGCCCGTCCTTCGGACCCCCCGTGAACGGGAGAAGAACCGGCGTTGCGGCTGTGCGCAACGCCGGATCATCCCCCCGCGAAGCGGGGGCGAAGGACGGGTGAGGCAAGTGGCTCACCCATAGGACCGCCGAAGTCTATGGAGCGGATTCAGTCAAAACCTGAAACGATCCAGCTTGCTGACGGCCGCAACGTGGATCCTCCTCCGTTTACGGGAGAGGTGGCGCGAAGCGCCGGAGGGGGCGTTTCGGCGAGAGCAGGAGACGATCCGGTTACCTGTCTTTGTCCAGAAAGCGGTTTCCGCCTTGTGGACGCGGGCTTACCGCGTCTCGATGCGGTTTGCGGTGACGCGCAGGGTGCCGATCTGCGTGCCGATGGACGCATCGACCGGGGTGTAGAAGCCGGTGCCGCCGAGGCGGGCGAACGAAATGGTGATGCGGCTTTCGTTTTGCAGGAAATCGATCTGCTTGCGGCCCTTGCGATAGCCGGACACCGGCACGAAGCGGGCATCGCAGGTGACGCGGCCATCCTTCGGCGCGGCGCGCGGGGTGAGGCGCAAGTCGGCGCGCATCTCGCCGTCGAAGATGCTGACGGTGCGGTTGCAGACCTTTGCAGGATCGTCGGTGCGGATGAGGGTGGACGACAGCGGATCGAGGGCGGCGCGCAGGTGGCTCTCCGAGACCGGAACCCACGTGTTGCCGCGCCGCGGCTCCGGCGTGTTTTCGTAGCTGGAGACGCCGCCCCGGGCAAAACGGATGGTGGTGCGGCTCTTCTTGCGGCCCGATTCGTAGTTGGACCGGAAGGCGCGCGGGCGCACCTCGCCGCGATGGATCGCACCTTCCACCCGCGTGGTGCCCCTCGTGCGGTCGAATATGCGGGCGAGGCCGGAGCTCTGCAGCGAACCCTCGATCACGAAACGGTCGTCGGTGAAGGTGGAATCGAAGCGCGCCTTGGCGACCGGCAGGCCTAGCAAGGTCACCGAATAATCGGCGCGAAACGATTCCGCATTGGCGGGCAGGGCCGATGCGGCGAGAAACAGAAACGGTGCGAGCAGGCGGCGCATGGCGGCTCCGTTGGTTGGAATGTCCCTTCCAGTGCGGATAGCCCGAGGCTTGCAGGCCGATTTCGGCGATTGTATGGATCGCGCCGAAAGGGCGTGCGCAGGAAAGGGCAGCTTGCGCTTGACCCGAAGGCCAAATGCCACTATGGAACGGCGACTTTTCCAAGAGGCCGCCTGAATACTGCCCGCGCGCCGTTCGCAAATGGTGCGGCAGTCCGGTATGGCCCGGCAACGAACTGAAGGTGCAAGACATGTCCCGCGCTTGTGAACTGACCGGCAAGGCCGTGATGACCGGCAACAATGTGAGCCACGCCAACAACAAGACCCGTCGGCGCTTCCTGCCCAATCTGTGCGACGTGACGCTGATCTCGGAAGCGCTCGGCCAGAACGTGCGCCTGCGCATCTCGGCCAACGCGCTGCGCTCGGTGGAACACCGCGGCGGCCTCGACGCCTTCCTGCTGAAGGCCAGCACGGACGAGCTCTCGCAGCGCGCCCGCCTGCTGAAGAAGCAGATCTCCAAGAAGCTGGCCGAGCAGCAGGCCGCGTAAGCGACCTTCTTTCGCCACTTCATCATCGCTGAGGCGGGCTTCGCGCCCGCCTTTCTGGTTCCATCACCCAGGATAAAAAAATGACCCGAAACATCTCGGTCTGGCCTTTCGTGGCCGCAATGGCGGCCGTCGTCGTCGCCTCCAACTTCCTCGTCCAGTTCCCCTTCGGACATTTCGGCCTCCAGGACCTGCTGACCTGGGGCGCGTTCACCTATCCGCTCGCCTTCCTCGTCAACGACCTGACCAACCGCCGCTACGGCCCCGCCGCCGCGCGCAAGGTGGTGTATGTCGGCTTCGCCATCGCGGTGGTGCTGTCGGTGTGGCTGGCCACGCCGCGGATCGCCATCGCGTCGGGCTCGGCCTTCCTCGTGGCGCAGCTTCTCGACGTGTCGGTCTTCGACCGGCTGCGCGAGCGGGCCTGGTGGCAGGCGCCGCTGATCTCGTCGGTCATCGGCTCGATCATCGACACGGTGCTGTTCTTCTCGCTGGCATTCGCCGACCGCTTCGCCTTCCTCGACACGGGGCTGGGCCGCGAGGACGGTTCGCTCGGCTTCGCCGTGCCGTTCCTGCTCGGCGGCGAGGTGCCGCTGTGGGTGTCGCTGGCGCTGGGCGACTTCGCCGTGAAGATGCTGATCTCGGTCGCGATGCTGGCGCCCTACGGCGCGCTGCTCAGCGTGATCCGGCCTGCAAGGGCGGTTTAGTTAGGGGCTTCGCTCGCGCGCCGTGCCGCCGCCTTTGGCGGCTGGCGCTCCGCTGGGGCGGGCCACGAGGCCCGACGCCCGGTCGGGCTTGCAGCCTGCGCTGTCTAGTTTTCGCTCACGCGCCGTACCGCCGCCTTTGGCGGCTGGCGCTCCGCGAGGGCGGGCCATAGGGCCCGACGCCCGGTCGGGCTTGCAGCCTTCGGCTGTGGGGTTTTCGCTTACACGGGGTTGAGGGTCAGCGCAGATCGAGCAGGCGTTCGAGGTAGTTGCGCTCGAGCTCGGGGCTGAGCGCGTTGCCGAGGCGGCGGCGGATTTCTTCGAGAATCTGGCGCGCGCGCTGCACGTCGATCTCGTCGGGCACCTCGACCGAGTTGCCGAAATCGGGCCCGGTGGTGGCGCGCGGTCGGCCTAGCGGGTCGCGGTCGGAGCTCTGCTGGCGGCCGCCTTCCTGCCCGGAACCCTGATCGCCTTCCTGCCGCATGGCCTGCATCATCTGCTGCATCATGTCCTGTGCGCCGCGGCGAAGGGCTTCCAGGGCCTGGCCCTGCTCGCCCACCGCGCGCTCGCCCTGGCCTTCGCCCAGCGAACCCTCGGCGCGGCCCATGGCCTCGCCTGCGTCGCCGAAGCCCTCGCCGGGCTCCATGCCCATGCCTTCCAGCGCCTCGGTGAGCGCCTGGAGGTCCTGCTGCAGCTGGCCCTGGCCTTCCTGCAACTGGCGCATCGCCTCGGCGAACTCCTCCGGGGTCATAGGCTGCTGGCCCTGCCCCTGCTGACCCTGCTGCTGCTGGCCGTCGCCGCGCTGCATCTGATCGAGGCGGAAGGTCTCGTTCATCATCTCCTGCTGGCGGCGCATCAACTCGCCCAGCTCGTCCATCTGCTGGCGCATCTCGCTCTGCGCGCCCTGTCCCTGCTGACCCTGCTGCTGGTTGCCGGCCTGCAGGTTGTTCATCATCTCCTGCAACTGCTGGAGCATCTCCATCGCCTGATCGCGCGCGCCGGAGCGGGCCAGATTCTCGATCTGGTCCATCATGCGATCGAGGTCGCTCTGGCGCAGCTCCTGCCCGTCCATGGGCATCTGCATGGCCATGTCGGGGTTCTGCTGCGCGCGCTCGGCGAACTCGCGGAGGAAGTCCTGCATCGCGTCGCGCAGCTCGGCCATCAGCTGCTCGATCTCCTCGTCGCTGGCGCCGTTCTCGAGCGCTTCCTTCAGCGCTTCCTGCGCCTGCCGCAGGCGGCGCTCGGCGTCGGTGAGCGCCCCGTCCTCGATGGTGAGCGCGATCTCCCACAGATAGTCGGCCACGTCGCGCAGGGCATCGTCCGTCTGCGCCATGCGCAGCCGGGTGCGCGCGGCCATGATGCCCAGATAGTGGGCCATGTTGTCGAACGTGTCCTCGGGGCGCAGCGTGATGGCGTCGATGAGGTCGAGCACGCGGCCCTTGCGGTTGGCGTCGAGCGCGAGGATGCGGCGCTGCTCGACCAGCGCCCGCGCGACCGGGTTGGCGAAGGGGCGCTGGGGCAGGACGATGGTCTTCGTCTCGCTGCGCGCCTGCTGCTCGGCCGCGTCGGTTGCTTCCAGCGTCAGCTCGACTTCAGAGCCGGCCCAAGGATGCTCGCTCAGGTCGCGCGAGGTGCGCGCGGCGATGTCGCGGCCGTTGCGGCGCGGCAGGGTGAGGGGCATTTCCGGCGCTTCATAAAGCGGCCTTGCGTTGGGTGCTGCGGCTGCGGCCTGCTCGAACACGGCGCGCGCCGAAGAGGGGCCGTAGTCGTCCTCCACCTCGTAGGCGAGCTCCAGCGCGCCGTTGGCGGCGCGTTTCGGCTCGTCGGCGAAGCGGATCGCGGGCGGGTTGTCGGGCACGACGTTGAAGGCCCAGCGCTGCAACTCGGCGCCGGCGGATTCCAGGGCCAGAAGGCCGTCCTGCGACAGCGTGGCGGCGAATTGCCGGGCGGTCGCGCCATCGGTGCGCGGGGTCGCGCCTTCCGCGACCTCGATGTCGGCCTCCTCGCCGGAATGGGCGTCAAGCCAGGAAAGCGTTTCGTCGCCCGCGCCGCCCGTCACACGCACGGCCACCGCGCTGCCCGCAGGCACGCGGAAGACCGGGGCGGGGTCGTCATTGGCATGCGCGCTCAGGAACAGCGGCGCGCGGCCGGTATAGGCAGGCGGGGTGACCCACGCGTCGATGCGGGCCGGCACGGTTTCGGCGCGGGCATGGTTGCGGAAGGCGTCGGCCGGCGAGCCGCCGAGCGGGCCGAAGGAGAAGGCGAAGGCGACGACCAGCAGAAGCGCTGCGGCGGCGCGCAGGCCCCAGGGATCGCGCTCGGGCACGCGGGTGCGCGGCAGATCGCCCGAGAGACGACCGAGGCGAGCGGCCATGCGCTTCTGGTGCTCGCGCCACAGCGCCTGCGCGAACGCATCCTGCGAGGTGGAGGACAGCCGGTCGGTCTGCGCCAGAACCGGCGCGTGCTCCAGCCGGTTCGCCCGCTCGATGCGGCGGTCGATCTCGGACGGCGTCGGCTGGCGGTAGAGGCGAAGCGGGTAGAGCGCAGCCAGCGCACCAAGGGCGAAGACGGCGGTGAGCAGCAGGCGCGCCCAGTCGGGCACCACGCGAAATACGCCGAGCCACGACAGGCTGAGGAAAAGGCTGGCAGCGACGACGAGCGGAAGCACGAGCGGCCAGAGGCGCTCCAGCATGATCGCGCCGCGCACGGCGAAACGCGTGCGCGTCAGCCGGGCGAGAAATCCGCCATCGGCCGTCGGAGGCGTGGTGTCCTTGCCGGTCTCCGCCATCCCGTCCTTTCAGGGTCGCCGCACCGGCGGCACGGAATCGCGCCGCCCCATGGTTTCAAGGATAGCACCAAACGCGGCGAAGGCGAGGCGGGGCAAGAAATCGTGAATGGGAGGGGTGTTGGAACGAACCCGCCGCCGCCTTGGCGGAGGACCCCGGTGGCAGGCCGCTATGTTGCTCCGTCTCGTTCTCGGTTTGTGAACTTGATGGGTTCGGTGCCCAAAAAAACGCCCCCTCCGTCCCTTCGGGACACCTCCCCCGTAAACGGAGGAGGAACCGCGCTGCGGCCGTCCGAGACCTGGGTTCCTCCCCTGCGAAGCGGGGGAGGGGGACCACGAAGTGGTGGAGGGGGCGTTTCTCGTGACGAGCGTTTAAGGTTGCGGGCAGGCCGACATAACGCAGCGAGCCTCGAAGGACGCACGGCCATGCGAAGAGCGGCCCGGCCCTCAAAGCCAGTCGGGCAGGGAGTCCTGACCGATGAGGTCGTCGTAGCTCTGGCGAGGGCGCACGACGTGGTAACGGTCGCCATCGACGAGGACTTCGGGAACCAGCAGCCTCGTGTTGTAGGTGGAGGCTTGAACCGCGCCGTAGGCGCCGGCCGTGCCGACATAAATCAGATCGCCGGCGGCGAGCTTCGGCAGGTCGCGGTCGTGGCCGAGATAGTCGCCGGTTTCGCAGACCGGGCCTACCACGTCGACGGTGAGGCGAGGGGCGTCCGGGGCCGGCTCCACCACGGGGCGGATCTCGTGGAAGGCATCGTAGAGGGTCGGGCGGATCAGGTCGTTCATCGCCGCATCGACAATCAGGAAGTTCTTCGCGTCGCCCTCCTTCACGAAGATGACTTCGGAAACGAGGATTCCGGCATTGCCGGCAATGAGGCGGCCAGGCTCGAAGATCACCTTGAGGCCGAGCGGCTTCATGTGACGGTTGACGACGGCGGCATAGGCGTCCGGCAGGGGCGGCGGTGCGTTGTCGGTGCGATAGGGAATGCCGAGGCCGCCGCCGACATCGACGTGGGAAATGGCGTGGCCTTCGGCGCGCAGGGTCGCGGTCAGTTCGACCAGAAGCGCGATGGCGTCGTCGAAGGGCTGCAGCTCGGTGATCTGGCTGCCGATGTGCATGTCGATGCCGGTAATGGCGAGGCCGGGCAGCGAGGCGGCACGCGCATAGGCGGCGCGCGCATCCTTCCAGGCGATGCCGAACTTGTTCTCAGCCTTGCCGGTGGAAATCTTGCGGTGGGTCTTCGCATCGACATCGGGATTGATGCGCAGCGATACGGGGGCGGTATGGCCGGTGGCCACCGCGCGCGCCGACAGCATCTCAAGCTCGGGCAACGATTCGACGTTGAAGCAGTGAATGCCGGCCGCAAGGGCGAAATCCATCTCGCGCACCGTCTTGCCGACGCCGGAGAAGAGGATCTTTTCGGCCGGGATGCCGGCCGCGAGCGCGCGGCGCAGCTCGCCCTCGGAAACGACGTCGGCGCCCGCGCCGAGCTTCGCCAGCGTGCGGATGACCGCCTGATTGGAATTGGCCTTCATGGCATAGCAAACCAGCGCGTCGAGCTGGTCGAAAGCCTTGGCGAAGACCTGATAATGGCGGGTCAGGGTGGCGGTCGAATAGCAATAGAACGGTGTGCCGACCGCCTCGGCGATCTGCAATACGGAAACGTCCTCGGCGTGCAGCACGCCGTCGCGGTAGCCGAAATGGTTCACCGGATGATCCTAGATGAGGCTATCGAGGATGAACTTGCGGTCGCGCACCGGCGGGGTGGGCTCTGGCGGCAGCGGCTGGTCGTTGCGCTCGGCTTCCTGCCGCGCCTCGCGCGCCGCCTCGTAGGGCGTGTCGAGCGAGCCGCGACGGCCGCACGCCGTGACCGCGACGCCGATGGCCGCCAAGAGCAAAGTGGTCTTGATAAGATTTCCGGCGCGCATGAGCCTGTCCGTCTGGATGATCGTGGGCGTGTTTCTAGCCTAGTTCCGGGCGCTACGCACCCCGTTTCAGGCGCTTGCGCCAGTAACGGATCTGGCGGCGGACCTCCTGCGGGGCCGTGCCGCCGAAGGACGAGCGGCTCTTGACCGAGGCGTTGACCGACAGGACGTCGAAGATGGAGCCGTCGATGCGGCTGTCGATGGCCTGAAGCTCGTCGAGCGAGAGCTTTTCCAGCCCGACCTTGCGGCTTTCGGCCAGCGCGACGGCCCGGCCGGTGACGTGATGGGCCTCGCGGAAGGGCAGGCCCGCCTCGCGCACCAGCCAGTCTGCAAGGTCGGTCGCGGTGGAATAGCCGGAGCCGGCGGCCTTCTTCATCGCGGCCTCGTTGACCGTCATGTCGGAGACCATGCCCGTCATGGCGGCGAGCATCAGGTCGAGCGTTTCGGCCGCGTCGAAGACGGCTTCCTTGTCTTCCTGCATGTCCTTGGAATAGGCGAGCGGCAGGCCCTTCATGACGGTGAGCAGCGCGATGAGGTGGCCGTTGACGCGGCCCGTCTTGGCGCGCACCAGCTCGGCGGCGTCCGGGTTCTTCTTCTGCGGCATGATCGACGAGCCGGTCGAGAACTGATCGGACAGGCGGATGAAGCCGAATTGCGGCGTCGACCAGATGACGATCTCCTCGGCCAGACGCGACAGATGGGTGGCGCAGATCGCCGCCAGCGACAGGAACTCCAGCGCGAAATCGCGATCCGACACGCTGTCGATGGAGTTGCGGGTGGGTTCGCGGAAGCCGAGCGCCTTCGCCGTCATGTGACGGTCGATCGGGAAGCCGGTGCCGGCCAGGGCTGCAGCACCCAGCGGCGATTCGTCGGCGCGGGCGATGGCGTCGCGCACCCGCGACAGGTCGCGCGCGAACATCTCGACATAGGCCATGCAGTGATGGCCGAAGGTGACGGGCTGGGCGGTCTGGAGATGGGTGAAGCCGGGCATGACGGTGGCCGCATGCTGCTGGGCGCGGTCCAGAAACGCCTCGATGAGCCGTTCGAGCGCGACCGCGACGCGCTGCATCTCCTCCTTGACCCAGAGGCGGAAATCGAGCGCCACCTGGTCGTTGCGCGAGCGCGCCGTGTGGAGCCGGCCTGCCGACGGGCCGATAAGGTCGGCCAGCCGCGCCTCGACGTTCATGTGGATGTCTTCGAGCCGGGCCGAGAACTCGAACGTGCCGGCCTCGATCTCTGACAGAATCGTGTTCAGGCCGTGAGCGATCTTCTTTTGATCGTCAGTCGAAATTATGCCGGTTTGCGCCAGCATCTCGGAGTGGGCGATGGAGCCGCGGATGTCCTGCGCGTAGAGCTTCTGGTCGAAGCCGATCGAGGCGTTGATGGCCTCCATGATCGCGGCTGGACCCGAGGCAAATCGTCCGCCCCACATCTGGTTGCTGGCCTTGTTCTCGCTCATCGTGGTAACGGCCCCCGAAGGACTGACTGGACTGATCGATGGCAAACGGAAAATTCCACCTGCCGACCGGACGGCTGATCGCGCTGGCGATCGTTGCCGGCATGACTGCCGGTGCGATCGGCGTATACGTGATGGGCGCACCGTCTGGCAACAACGCGCAGGTCGCGGCCGCGCCCGACGAGAACGCGGCAGCCTGCGCGGCCAAGGCCGAGCTGGCCGTGACGGTGGGCGAGGCGGCGCGCGGCGAGGTGGCCGCGATGATGGCCGCCAGCCCGCCGCAGTCGCTGACGACGCTGGCCTTCAACGCACCCGACGGCGCGCCGATGACGGTCGCCGACCTTTCGGGCAAGACGCTGCTCATCAATCTGTGGGCGACGTGGTGTGCGCCCTGCCGCCACGAAATGCCGGCGCTGAACCAGCTTCAGAAGGACATGGGGAGCGACGCGTTCGAGGTGGTGGCCGTGAACGTGGATACGGGCGGCGACGAGAAGCCGCGCGCGTTCCTCGACGAGACGGGCGTGGACGCGCTCGGCTATTACCGCGACTCGACGCTCGGCCTGTTCAACGAGCTGAAGCGCCGCGGGCTGGCGCTGGGCCTGCCGGTGACGCTGCTGGTGGACGCGGACGGCTGCCTGCTGGCCAACATGAACGGCCCCGCTGAATGGGCCAGCCCCGACGCCAAAAGGCTGATCGAAGCGGCGATGTAGGCGCTTCGATCGCTGTCAGAGCTCTACCGCTTCTGGATCGAGGGCGCGCCGCGCTCGGGGATGAGGCCCCGGGGCGCGAAGCGCATGACGAGAAGCAGGATCACACCCATCAGAAGCGGGCGCATGTAGGGGGCGGCGTCGGCCAGATGCAGGCGGACCGGGTTGGTGGGCGCCATGCCGGACGTGAGCGTCGACATCAGCCACGCGCCGACAGGTTCGGCCTGGACCCAGGTGAACCAGATCAGGAAGCCGCCGAGCACCGCGCCCCAGTTGTTGCCGGAGCCGCCGACGATGACCATCACCCAGATGAGGAAGGTGAAGCGCAGCGGGTTGTACTGGCCGGGCGTGAACTGGCCGTCGAGCGTGGTGAGCATCGCGCCGGCGATGCCGACGACGGCGGAGCCCAGCACGAAGATCTGCAGGTGACGGCCGGTGACGTCCTTACCCATCGCCTCGGCCGCGTCGCGGTTGTCGCGGATGGCGCGCATCATGCGGCCCCAGGGCGAATGCAGCGCGCGCTCGGCCAGCCACATCAGGATGACGAGCACGATGGCGAACAGGATCGCGTAGGAAAGCCGCACGTAGACGGCGGAGAAGAACACAGGGTGCATGCCGAGCTTGGCCGACAAGTCGAGGAACCACTGCGCCTGCTGCAACTGCACCTCGTAGGCGACGGGGCGGGGCAGGCCCGACACGTTCTTGACGCCGCGGGTCAGCCATTCCTCGTTGCGCATCACGGCGATGATGATCTCGGAAATGCCGAGCGTGGCGATGGCGAGATAGTCGGAACGCAGGCCGAGCGCGATCTTGCCCACCAGCCATGCGGCGGCAGCGGCGAAGATGCCGCCCACCAGCCACGAGAAGATGATGGGCATGCCGGCGCCGCCGAGATAGCCGGTGCGGGCCGCATCGAAATTCTCGATGGCGGCGACGGCGGGGTCGAAGAAGTGGCGGATCGCGAAATAGCCGGCGACGGCCACCGCGATGGAGGCCAGCGTGCGCGTGGTGCCGGTGGTTCGGGACCGCACGAAGACGATGAGGCCTACGGTGCCGATGAGGGCCAGAAGCGACAGGCCGATGCCGGTGCCGCCGGCGGCCCATGCGCCCTGCACGGGCGGCATGGAGACGAGCACCGCCGCGACGCCGCCGAGCGCCGCGAAGCCCATGATGCCGACGTTGAACAGGCCAGCATAGCCCCACTGCATGTTCACGCCCAGCGCCATGATCGCCGAGATGAGGCACAAATTGAGGATGGTGAGGCTCAGCGTCCAGCTCTGGAAGAAGCCGACGGCCAGAAGCAGAACCGCCATGGCCCCGTAGAGCCAGATGATGCGCTCGCGGTTGCTCATAGCACGCGCCCCCTGAAGATGCCTGTCGGTCTTATCAGGAGGACCAGAACGAGGATGACGAAGGAGATGGCGAACTTGTATTCGGTCGACAGAAGCTGGACGAGGCCGGCCGGCTCGAAGCCGAGATATTCAAGCACGCGCTTGTAGGCGTAGGTCAGCGTCACCTCGGAGAAGGCGACGACGAAGCCGCCCGCGATCGCGCCCAGCGGCTGGCCGATGCCGCCGACGATGGCGGCGGCGAAGATGGGCAGCAGAAGCTGGAAGTAGGTGAAGGGACGGAAGCTCTTGTCGAGGCCGTAGAGCACGCCGGCGATGGTGGCGAGCGAGGCGGCGATGATCCACGTCACCATGACCACGCGGTCGGGATTGATGCCGGACAGCAGCGCCAGATCCTCGTTGTCGGAATAGGCGCGCATGGCCTTGCCGGTGCGCGAGTAGTTGAGGAAGCGGAACAGCGCGATGACGACGACGACGGCCACCACCAGCGTGATGGCGATGGGCAGGCGGATCGCCAGACCTTCGTCCAGCCCGGTGAATTCACGGAAGCCGCGCACCGTGACGAGGAAGCGCTCGCCATCGGCGAAGCGCTGCTCGTTGGGGCCGATGATGAGGCGCACGACGCCGTTGAGCACGAACATGACGCCGACGGAGGCCATGACGAAGACGATGCCGGCGGATTTCTGCTGGCGGTAGAACCGGAAGACCCAGCGGTCGATCAAAAGCGCCATGGCGACCGCGCCGAGAATGCCAATGGGCAGCGCCAGAAGTGCTGTCGGCAGCGGCCCGAGCGTGACGCCCATGCTCATCAGCCACCAGGTCACGAGGATCGTGAGCATGGTGCCGAAGGCCATCAGGTCGCCATGCGCGAAATTGGAGAAGCGCAGGATGCCGTAGATCAGCGTGACGCCGAGCGCGCCGAGCGCGAGCTGCGCGCCGTAGGCGAGGCCGGGGATGAAGACGAAGTTGGCGAAGACCACCAGGGCGTTGAGGAAATCCATGACCCTAACCCCCCAGGAAGGTTGCGCGGACTTCGGGATTGGCGAGCAGCGCCTCCCCGGTGTCGGTGAAGCGGTTGCGGCCCTGAACCAGCACATAGCCACGGTCGGCGATGTTGAGCGCCTGACGGGCGTTCTGCTCGACCATCAGGATGGCGATGCCGGTGGCGGCCACTTCGAGGATGCGGTCGAACAGCTCGTCCATGACGATGGGCGAGACGCCGGCGGTGGGTTCGTCCAGCATCAGCACGGAGGGACGCGTCATCAGCGCGCGGCCGACGGCGACCTGCTGGCGCTGGCCGCCCGAAAGCTCGCCCGCCGGCTGGCGGCGCTTTTCCTTGAGGATGGGGAACAGGTCGAACACCTGCGTCATCGTGTCGGAGAAATCGTCCTGGCGGATATAGGCGCCCATCTCCAGGTTCTCCTGGACGCTCATGGAGACGAAGACGTTGGAGGTCTGCGGCACGAAGCCCATGCCGGCCCGGACGCGGTCCTGCGGGGAGAGCGCGGTGATGTCGGCGCCGCCGAGCATGACGCGGCCCTGCCGGATCGACAGCATACCGAACATCGCCTTCATCGCGGTGGACTTGCCCGCCCCGTTGGGGCCGACGATGACGGCGATCTCGCCCTTGTCGACGGAGATTGTGCAGTCGTGCAGGATATCCGCGCCGCCATAGCCGCCGGTCATGCTTTCGCCAGTGAGGAAGCTCATGCCGTGCCTCCCTTGCTGCGGGCCGGCTTGTTCTTGAGGCCGCGGCCGAGATAGGCCTCGATGACGTGCTCGTTGGCCTTGACCTCCTGCGCGGAGCCTTCGGCCAGAACCTTGCCCTCGGCCATGACGATGACGGGGTCGCAGAGACGGCCGATGAAATCCATGTCGTGCTCGATCATGCAGAAGGTGTAGCCGCGCTCCTTGTTGAGGCGGATGATGGCGTCGCCAAGCGTGTTGAGCAGCGTGCGGTTGACGCCCGCGCCGACCTCGTCGAGGAAGACGATCTTGGCATCGACCATCATGGTGCGCCCGAGCTCGAGCAGCTTCTTCTGGCCGCCGGAAAGGTTGCCGGCCAGCTCGTCGGCGACGTGGGAAATCTCGAGGAACTCGATCACCTCGTCGGCCTTGGCGCGCACTTCCTCCTCGCGGGCCTGCACCTTGGACGGGCGCAGCCATACATCGACGAGGCTCTCGCCCGGCTGGGCGTCCGGCACCATCATCAGATTCTCGCGAACCGTGAGCGTGGAGAACTCGTGCGCGATCTGGAAGGTGCGCAGCAGGCCCTTGTGGAACAGTTCGTGCGGGGAGAGGCCGGTGATGTCCTCGTCGCCGAGCCAGACCGTGCCGGAGGTGGGCTTGTAGTGGCCCGCAATCACGTTGAAGAGGGTGGTCTTGCCGGCGCCGTTAGGGCCGATGAGGCCGGTGATCGAGCCCCTGGCGATCTCGATGCTCGCCCCGTCGACCGCCTTGATGCCTCCGAAATGCATATGCAGATCGTCTACGCGGATCATTCGGTTCCCCTGAGCCGTTTGCGGCCCTTTTATCGTTGCAAGTTGAAGCGCGGGCGTTTTGACCCCGAACGATCCGAAAACGCAAGAACGCGTGACCGATTTCGCGTATTTTTGATCATTTTCGTACGGAAAACCGCTGCATAACGCGGCTTCGGGCCAATTTACGCAAGGTTACACCAAGGCAACCCGCATAAAAAGAGAGCCCGGCTCCTTTCGAAGCCGGGCCCCTTTCAATCAGGCTCTATCTCAGCGGAAGCCGACCGTCTTGTACGCGCCGTTCTCGACGATGTACTCGCGGTAGGTACCTGCCGCCTCGCCGGGGCCGATCAGCTCGACATTGGTGGCACCGACATAGTCGATGTCGCCACCGTCCTTGAGGATCTGCAGACCCTTGGCCAGCTCGCCAGCCAAGATCGGCTCGCCGGGGCCGTTGGCGACCTCGAGAAGCGCATCGCGGATGGCGGTGCGGTCCGCCGAGCCGGCCTTCTGCATCGCCAGCGCGATCAGAGCGGCAGCGTCGTAGCTTTCGCCGGTGTAGGACGAGGACGGGTCGAGGCCGGCCGCGGAAGCGGCTTCGGCGAACTTCTCCGAACCTTCGCCTTCAGCGCCCGGAATGACGCCGACGGTGCCTTCGAGGTCTTCGCCGATGGCGTCGATGAGGCTCTGGCCGTACATGCCGTCGCCCAGCGCGAAGCGGTCGAAGGCGCCCGAGTCGACGGCCGCGCGGATGATGCCGACGCCGCCCTGATCGACGTAGCCGAGAACGACCAGAAGGTCGCCGCCGGCAGCCGCGAGCGCGCCGACTTCGGCCGAGTAGTCGCCCTTGCCGTCATCGTGCGGGGCATTGATGGTCACCGTGCCGCCGGCAGCCTCGAAAGCCGCGACGAAGGAGTCCGAAAAGCCCTTGCCGTAGTCGTTGTTGGTGTAGCTGACGGCGACCGAGGTGATGTCATTCGAGGTCAGAACCTCGGTGAGCACTTCGCCCTGGCGCGCGTCGGACGGCGCGGTGCGGAAGAAGTAGTCGTTGTCCTCGATGTCGGTCAGCGCCGGCGAGGTCGCCGACGGCGAAACCATCACGACGCCGTTCGGCACCGCGACGTTGTTGGCGATGGCGATGGTGACGCCCGAGCAGTCGGCGCCCATGATGGCGGCGACGTTCTCGGAGGTGATGAGGCGCTCGGCTGCGGCGGTTGCGGCCGCGGCGTCGATGCAGGTCGAGTCGGCGCGAACCGGAACGAGCGTCTCGCCGTTCAGGAACAGGCCGCTGTCGTTGACCTCCTTGAGCGCCAGCTCGGCGCTGCCGCCCATGCCCGGCGTGATGCTTTCAAGCGGGCCGGTGAAGCCCAGAATGACGCCAACCTTCACTTCCTGGGCCTGCGCCACGACGGACGCCGCCAGAAGGGCCGCACCTGCCACCGAGGCGGCGAGCAGCTTGCTGGTTGCAAAAGACATACGAAAAACCTCCACTTATACTGTCCCTGAGAGCTTGTTTATGGCCCGGACCCCTGCTGGACCCGGATTGGCGCCGATACTCTTACCGCGCAACGGCTTTGTAAAGTCGGGAGCGGCCAAATGCCGAAAACAAAACGGTAAATTGGCTAACGAGCGCGTCCGGACGCGGATTTCCGCGCATTTTGGCCGCGCATAACGCGATCTTCACGTCTTTGCGGCACGATCGGCCCATCAGGCACTGTGCGGAAGGGAGGCTGCGCACGATGATGACGACGCCCACGCCCGCAATGTCGATGCGCGGCAGGCTGAAGCTGGTGAGCTGGACGTTCTTCGGCACGCTGGGCTGCCTCGCCGTGTCGCTGACCTTCAACTGGCTGGCGTTCCGGCACCAGCCGCCGGACGCGCTGCGGCTCGGGCTCCTGAGCGCGACGGTGCTGCCGATCGTGCTGGCGGGGCCGCTGTTCTTCTACCTGACGATGAAGCTGCGCGAGCTTTCGATCGCCAACCACAGGCTCAACGATCTCGCGTCGAGCGACAGCCTCACCGGCTGTCTCAACCGGCGCGCTTTCACGTCGCTGGTCGAGCGGCAGCTGGAGGCGGGCGAGGGGGAAATGCCGGGCGGGGCGCTGATCGTCGTGGATGCCGACCGCTTCAAGGCGATCAACGACCGGTACGGGCACGACAAGGGCGACGAGGCGCTGAGGCTGATCGCGCAGGCGATACGCTCGGCCCTGCGCAAGGACGACGCCGTGGGACGGCTGGGCGGCGAGGAATTCGGGGTCTATCTGCCTCATGCCGGGCGTGCGGACGCGGCCGAGGTGGCCGAACGCATCCGCGCCAGCGTGGCCGATGCACGCTTTGCGCCTTCGGGCAGGCCCCACGATCTCTCGGTCAGCGTGGGATGCGTGGTCTTCGACGGGCCGAAGGGATTTCGCGAGCTGTTCACGCTCGCGGACGAGCGGCTCTATGCCGCCAAGCGGCAGGGCCGAAACCGCGTCGAGCTGGCCACGGTGCCGGCGCTTGCGCCGTCGATTTCGGACATGCTGGCGACGGGCTGAGGTGCGGGCCAGCGACCAACCCGAAACGATCTAGCCGGTCACTCTCGCACGCGCGTCGAGATACCGCTTGATCGCGGCGTTGAGCTCGCCGCCGAGGATGAAGATGGCCGACACGATGTAGAGGAACACCAGCGCGATCATGATCGACGCCAGCCCCGCATAGGTCGAGGCATAGGTGGAGAAGTAGCTCAGATAGGTCGCAAACAGGGACGAGCCCAGAACCCAGAACACCAGCGTGAAGATCAGCCCCGGCACGATCTCCTTGAACTTGCGCTTGCCGGCCGGCAGCCACAGATGCACCGCGATCAGCGCCATGACGATGACGACGACGGCGATCAGGATGCGCCACAGCGTGATGGTGCCGATGTAGGGCTCGATCCACGGCAGGTGGCGCTGGGCGATGCCCATGGCGACGGGGGCCACGACCAGCAGCGCCGAGACGATCATGAAGCCCACGGTCGCGATGACCACGAAGGCGAGGCTCTGCGCCCGCAGGAAGAAGATCGAGCGCCGGTCGAGCACGCGATAGGCGCGGTTCAGGCCCACGCGCAGCGCCTCGATGCCGTTGGAGGCGAAGAACGCGGCGGCCAAAATGCCGATGGTCAGGAAGTCGCCGCGCTGCACGGTCAGCACGTTGGCCACCTCGCGCGCGATGGGCTCGGCGATCGCATCCGGCCAGGTGTCGAAGATGAGATGGACCGCGGTATCGGCGAACGCTTCCGCGCCCAGAAAGCTCGCCAGCGACGTCGCGAAGATCAGGAAGGGAAACAGCGCGAGCAGCGCCGACAATGCCAGATGGCTGGCCAGCGCCCAGCCGTCGTCATAGTTGAAATGTCCCAGCGCGTCGCCAAGTACGCGTTTGGTGATGACGTAAAGTCGAAGCATCAGTCCGCCGATTGTATCCCTCTTGCGAATATGGGAAGGGAATGTCCCTGATGACAAGCGTCGAAGTCGATACGAGCTTTATCGCCGCATAGTTGCACGCGGCGATGCCCCGATTTACGGAAGAAGACAATGTCCACAGCCTTCAACATCCTCGCCGTCCTGTTCATGGTCGCCGTCCTGATCGTGCTCGGCAGGGGGCTGATCAACATGATGCGGGGCGGTTCCGGCAACACGTCGAACAAGCTGATGCAGGCGCGCGTGGTGCTGCAGTTCATCGCGCTGGTCTTCATCATGCTCGCGCTTTATTTTTCCGGACGGTAGGACTGATACCGCATGGTCGTTCTCAACAAGATCTACACCCGCACGGGCGATGACGGCACCACGGCGCTGGGGTCCGGCGAGCGGCGGCATAAATTCGACCTGCGCGTGTCCTCATACGGCACCGTCGACGAGGCCAATGCCTGCATCGGCATGGCGCGCCTCCACACGGCCGTCTCGCATCCTCATATCGACGCGATGCTGGGCCGCATCCAGAACGACCTGTTCGACCTCGGCGCAGACCTCGCCACACCCGACACTGGCGAAGATCTGGGTTACGAGCCGCTGCGCATCGTCGCCTCGCAGGTGGCGCGGCTGGAAGCCGACATCGACGCGCTGAACAAGCCGATCAAGCCGCTGCGCTCCTTCATCCTGCCGGGCGGATCGCCGGCTGCCGCCGCCCTTCATCTGGCCCGCACCGTGGCGCGGCGCGCCGAGCGGCTGATGGTGGAGCTGTCGCTGAAGGACGGCGAGACCGTCGGGCCCGAGGCGATCAAATACATCAACCGCGTCTCCGATTTCCTCTTCGTCGCCGGCCGGGCCGTCAATGACAACGGCGAAAGCGACGTGCTATGGGTGCCCGGCCAGAACCGCTGAAACCGGCTGGCAGGGGACATCAGGGGGATCGATGTTCATTCCGCTTCACGATGCCAACCGGCTCAAGCACATCCGCGCGCAATATGTCACGCTCGGGCTGATCGCCGCCAACTGCCTCGTCTACCTGATGACCGCGCTGGCCAGCGAGCAGGTCATCGAGGCGACCGTGATCGGCCTCGGCTACATCCCCGCCACCTTCTTCGACAACGTGATGCGCCCGCCGCATCTGATGTACGTGCCCGACAACGCCACCTACATCACCTATTCCTTCCTGCATGGCGACCTGCTCCACCTGGGCGGTAACATGCTGTTCCTGTGGGTCTTCGGCGACAATGTCGAGGACGCGCTGGGCCACGTGAAGTTCCTGTTCTTCTACCTCGCCTGCGCGGCGGCAGGCGCGTTCCTGCACGGTGTGATGGAGCCTTATTCCCATGCGCCGCTGATCGGGGCGTCCGGCGCGGTGGCGGGCATCGTCGCGGCCTATCTGATGCTGCACCCGCGCGTGAAGATATGGGTGCTGGCCTTCGGGCGCATTCCGCTGCGCCTGCCCGCATGGATCCTGCTGGCGCTGTGGATAGCCTTCCAGTTCGCGATGATCGCGCTGGACCGCGACGGGCAGGTTTCGTGGGCCGCCCATGTGGGCGGCATCCTCGCCGGCGCGCTGCTGGTGCTAGTGCTGCGCCGGCGTGGCGTGCCCCTGTTCGACCGCGAGGTCGTGACCCCGCAGGCCGTCGAGGTGGCGGCCACCGCGCAACCCGCCGACGTACCCTCGCCATGGGGCAGGCGGCGCTGACGCTGCGTGCCGCAATTCAAACGGTTTGAGTTTCGCCTGCATATTGACGCTTGCACGACGGATGACTACAGCCTCATGCGGCCACGATACGCGCGGCTTTATCCGTGCGACGTGCTGAGTTTCGTCCCGACCATGTCGGTATCCGGCAAGCGAACGGCATGAGATTGCTGCTAGCCAGCATCTGAAAATTCTCGGAAAGGTCACGCGCGCATGAAAGTTCTTGTCCCTGTGAAGCGGGTTGTCGATTACAACGTCAAGATCCGGGTTAAGTCCGACGGGTCGGGTGTCGAGCTCGCCAACGTCAAGATGTCGATGAACCCGTTCGACGAGATCGCCGTCGAGGAGGCCATCCGGCTCAAGGAGGCCGGCAAGGTCGAGGAGATCATCGCGGTTTCGATCGGGCCCGCTCAGGCCGGCGAGACGATCCGCACCGCGCTGGCAATGGGCGCAGACCGCGGCATCCTCATCAAGGTCGACGAGACGACGGAGCCGCTCACGGTCGCCAAGCTGCTCAAGGGCGTTGTCGATGAAGAAAAGCCCGACCTCGTCATTCTGGGCAAGCAGGCCATCGACGACGACGCCAACCAGACCGGCCAGATGCTCGCCGCCCTTCTGGGCTGGTCGCAGGGCACGTTCGCCTCGAAGGTGGAGCTTGCCGACGGCTCGGCCAAGGTCACGCGGGAGGTCGATGGCGGCCTTCAGGTCGTCGACATCAAGCTGCCGGCGATCGTCACGACCGACCTGCGCCTCAACCAGCCGCGCTACGCGTCGCTGCCCAACATCATGAAGGCCAAGAAGAAGCCGCTGGACGAGAAGTCGGCCGCCGACTACGGCGTCGACGTCGCCCCGCGCCTCAAGGTCGTCAAGACCGAGGAGCCCGGCGGCCGCAAGGCAGGCGTCAAGGTCAAGGACGTGGCGGAGCTCGTCTCCAGCCTCAAGTCCGCCGGCGTCATCTAGGAATTTCGATGAAGCCGGCCTGCAAGCGGCCGGCTTCTGCGCTTCCGGTGCTCACGTACTGAGGTACGCTCCGCTCCGGGTCTCGAATCCAGCCGCTTTCGGCACGGCCTGACCGAAATTCCGGGGGTCGGTGCGAAACCGGCAAGCAAGGGAAAAGACAATGGCTATTCTTCTCGTTGCCGAACACGACAACGCAACCGTTTCCGACCAGACCGCGAAGGCGCTGACCGCAGCGCTCCAGATCGGTTCCGACGTCGACATCCTCGTCGCCGGCAAGGGCGCAAAGGCCGCCGCCGATGCCGCAGCCAAGCTCAAGGGCGCGCGCAAGGTGCTGCTGGCCGAGGCCGACGAACTGGCCGAGCGGCTGGCCGAGCCCACCGCGGCTCTCGTCGTTTCGCTGGCCGGCTCCTACGACGCGCTGGTCGCGCCCGCCACCACCATGGGCAAGAACGTCATGCCGCGCGTGGCGGCCCTGCTGGACGTGATGCAGGTGTCCGAGATCATCGAGGTGGTCTCCGCCGACACCTTCAAGCGCCCGATCTACGCCGGCAACGCCATCCAGACCGTGCAGTCCACCGACGCCAAGAAGGTCGTCACCGTGCGCACGGCCTCCTTCGCGGCTGCCGGCGAAGGCGGCTCGGCTTCGGTCGAGAACGCTTCGGCTGCCGCCAATCCCGGCCTGTCGACCTTCGTGGAGAACCGCCTGTCGGAGAGCGACCGTCCTGAGCTGACCTCCGCGAAGATCATCATCTCGGGCGGCCGCGCGCTGGGCTCGTCGGAGAAGTTCCAGGAAGTGATCCTTCCCGTGGCCGACAAGCTGGGCGCCGCCGTAGGCGCATCGCGCGCCGCCGTTGATGCCGGCTACGCGCCCAACGACTGGCAGGTCGGCCAGACCGGCAAGGTCGTGGCGCCCGAACTCTACATCGCGGTGGGCATCTCCGGCGCGATCCAGCACCTGGCCGGCATGAAGGATTCGAAGGTCATCGTCGCCATCAACAAGGACGAGGAAGCCCCCATCTTCCAGGTGGCCGACTACGGCCTCGTCGGCGATCTCTTCACCGTCCTGCCGGAACTCGAAAAGGCGCTGTGACGGTCGAAAAACAGTCGCATTAAATTGTGCGGGGCGGGGTAGACAGAAGTCGCCCCGCCCTTCTAGTTTGCAGCGCAACAATAACGGCCGCAAACGGCCCGACGACGACGGGATCAACGTCATGACTGGCAAGATCGGAACGGTAGGCATCATCGGCGCCGGCCAGATGGGCGGCGGCATAGCGCATGTCGCCGCGCAGGCGGGATACAAGGTCCGGCTCTACGACATCTCGGCCGACAAGATCGAGAGCGGGCTGGCCACGATCAACGGCAACATGGCCCGCCAGGTCTCGTCGGGGAAGATGGACGAGGAAGCGCGCAAGGCAGCGCTCGCCAACATCACGTCCACGCCCGTGCTGGAAGACCTCGCCGGCGTCGATCTCGTCATCGAGGCGGCCACCGAGGACGAGACCGTCAAGCGCAAGATCTTCGCCCAGCTCTGCCCGATCCTCAATCCCGAGGCGCTGCTGGCCACCAACACCTCCTCGATCTCGATCACCCGGCTGGCGGCCCAGACCGACAGGCCCGAGCGTTTCATCGGCATCCACTTCATGAACCCCGTGCCGGTGATGAAGCTGGTGGAGCTGGTGCGCGGCATCGCCACCGAGGATACGACCTTCGAGACGGCGAAGCATTTCGTCGCCAGCCTCGACAAGACCATCACCGTCGCCGAGGATTTCCCCGCCTTCATCGTCAACCGCATCCTGCTGCCGATGATCAACGAGGCGATCTACACGCTCTATGAGGGCGTCGGCTCGGTCGAGGCCATCGACACCGCCATGAAGCTGGGCGCCAACCATCCGATGGGGCCGCTCCAGCTAGCCGATTTCATCGGCCTCGATACCTGCCTGTCGATCATGCAGGTGCTGCATGACGGGCTTTCCGACACCAAGTACCGGCCCTGCCCGCTGCTGGTGAAATATGTCGAGGCCGGCTGGCTGGGCCGCAAGAGCGGCCGCGGCTTCTACGACTATCGCGGCGAGCACCCCGTCCCCACGCGCTAGAATCCCAACGCCCATTGCGCCAGCCGGCGCTTCCTTCCCCGCCTTGCCGGGGAGGGAGGGGTTCACCGAAAACGCGAAAGCATCTAGCGCCGCGTTGCCATGGCGACGCCGACGGTTGTGACCGCCATGCCCGCTATCTGCACCGGGGTGAGCGTCTCGCCGAACAGCGCCCATGCGATGACAGCCGTGACCGCAGGCACGAGATAGAACAGCGACGAGACCTTCGACATCTCGCCCTCGCGGATCATCCACATCAAAAGGAAGACCGCGCCGACGGACAGGACCAGCACCAGCCAGACCATCGCGAAGACGAGTTCGCCGGTGAGCGTGAAGGTGCGGGTCTCGAAGGCGAGCGAGCCGGCGGCCATGACTGCGGCGGCACCCAGATACTGCCACAGCGTGCCGGTGACGAGGTCGGCGCCGGCCAGAAACTTCTTTTGCCAGACAGTGCCGGCGCTGATGGCGAACGCGCCGGCCAGGCAGGCGGCGAACGTTGCCCATGTGACGCCGCCCATCGCGTCGCCGATCCTGGGCGCCAGAACGATGACGATGCCCACGAAGCCGACCGCCAGCCCAGCCCAGTGGCGCGGCAGCACCTTTTCGCCCAGCGCCCAGCCAGCCATGACGGCGGTGATGAGCGGCTGGAGCCCGATGATGAGCGCGGACAGCCCCGCCGGCATGCCGTTGCGGATGGCCCAGAAGACGCCGCCCAGATAGACGCCGTGGATCAGCGCGCCGGCGAATGCCGCGTGGGCGGCCTGCCGCCCGCCGACCCGCTTGCTGCGCAGCACCGCGACGAGCAGCGCCAGCACCGCGAACGCCAGCACGAAGCGCGCGGCGAGAAAACTGAACGGCTCCGACCACGGCATGGCGTAGCGCGCCCCGATGAAGCCGGTGGCCCACAGAAGAACGAACAGGGCGGGAATGAAGCGGACTGCGCTGGACATAAGAAAATGATGGCAGGAGTAACGGGCGAAACGATCGCTCTAATGCCAATCATTGCCGCAAGCAAAGAATAAGAATTGAGGATTACATTTCGTGCTGCTGATGCGGGTGTCACGCTGGAGTGCATTCTTCTCCGCTGGTTCGGAAAGGGAATGGCATGCTGTGGAATCTCGGATCCGAGTGGCTGCTGATGGCCTTTGCCGGCGTCGGCATCATGTCGTTCATACTGGCGATGGCGCTGAACGCGATCATGGGCGAAGACGGTTTCGGCCCGGTCGGCAACGCCGTCATCATCACCGCCGGCTTCTTCCTCTCGATCTTCATCGCCAACAATTTCGGCTTCCGGCTCGGCGACCTGAAGATGGCGATCGCCATGGGGCTGGCTGGCGCGTTCGCCTGCCTGACCGTGCTTGCGGTGCTGAAGGCGGCGCTGAACCGGCTGTAGCGCTAAAGCCCCACCATGCGCCTGATGTCGTCGGGCGTGAGGCCGGCGGCGCGCAAGGTGGCGAGGCCGGTATCCTGCCTGCTCTTGGAGAGCTTGCGCCCGTCGTCGCCCAGAACCAGATCGTGATGGACATAGACGGGTGCGGGAAGGCCCAGCAATTCCTGCAGCAGCCGCTGCATCGCCGTGGCGAAGAACAGGTCGCGGCCGCGCACGACATGGGTGACGCCCTGCAGCGCGTCGTCCACCACCACGGACAGGTGGTAGCTGGTCGGCACTTCCTTGCGCGCGATGACCACGTCGCCCCACGCTGTGGGGTTTGCCCTCAGCAGGCCCGTCTGGCCCTGCGGGCCGTGGCCCTGCTCCTCCCAGAAGATCGGGCCTCCGACATGGGCGAGCGCTGCCCGCGTATCCAGCCGCCACGCATAGGGATCGCCGGCCTGCATTCGCGCTTCGCGCTCGCGCTGCGAGAGGCGGCGTTCCGTTTCCGGAAACAGCGGCGCGCCGTCGGGGTCGCGCGGCCATTCGTGGCCTTCAGTCTCGGCTTCCGCGATGATGGCGCGGACTTCGCCGCGGCTCATGAAGGACGGGTAGGCGAGGCCGGCATCCACCAGCCGGTCCAGCGCCTCTGCATAGTCGTCGAAATGGTCCGACTGCCGTCGTACCGGCTGCTCCCACTCGATGCCGAGCCATGCGAGGTCGCGGTAGATGCCCTCTTCGAACTGCGGCGTGCAGCGCGCTACGTCGATATCCTCGATGCGCAGCAGCAGGCGGCCGCCGGTTTCAGCTGCCATCCGCGCGTTCAGCAGCGCCGAATACGCGTGGCCAAGGTGCAACTCGCCATTGGGGCTCGGCGCGAAGCGAAAGACAGGCCCTGTCATGAAGGTGTCGGCAAACGGGTTGTGGGGCTCATCGGTCGATTGCTACGGTGCCGCGCGGCAAACGACAAGACCGTGAGCGGCGGGTGGCAATGCGGCGTATCGAGCGCGAGGAAGACATCAGGGAAGGTCTCGACGCGCTGGTGCGGATCGATCCGCGGCTTGCGCGCGTGGTCGATGCGGCCGGCGAGGTGCCGCTGCGGCTTTCAGCGCCGGGCTTTGCCAGTCTCGCCTCGATCATCGTTTCGCAGCAGGTTTCGCGCGCCAGCGCCGACGCTATCCTCGCCCGGCTGACGGCGCTGGTCGATCCGCTGGATGCGCCTGGCACCCTTGCGGCGGGCGAGGACGTGTTGCGCGCCGCCGGCCTTTCCCGGCCCAAGCAGAAGACGCTGCTTTCCATCGCGCGGGCGGTGGTTTCGGACGGGCTCGATCTCGACCATCTGGCAGCTATCGACGCCGACGAGGCGATGGCGCGGCTGACGGCGCTGCACGGCGTGGGCCCTTGGACGGCGGAGGTCTACCTGCTTTTCTGCGCCGGCCACCCGGACATCTTTCCGGCGCACGACGTGGCCCTGCAAAGCGCGGTGGGCGACGCGCTCGGCATCGCGCCGCGCCCGGCCGCAAAACCGCTCTACGCGCTGGCCGAATCATGGGCCCCGTGGAGGGGTGTCGCGGCACGGCTTTTCTGGGCCTATTATCGCGAGATGCGCGGCCGCGATGCCGCACCTGCGGCGGCTGACGCGAAAAAAGCCGCAAAAACAGTGTGATTTGTCGTTTTGCGGCGCAAGATACCCGCTTCACATTCCTGCAATCTCGGGATTACAGTATCCGCGCCGATCGAGGATGAGCCCAAGGAGGTCAATCAGTGACGATCGCAGTCTCGCCGGACGGACTCCCCGCTCTGGTGCTGAACGCGGACTATCGTCCGTTGAGTTACTATCCCTTGTCGCTCTGGTCCTGGCAGGACGCGATCAAGGCGGTTTTCCTCGACCGCGTGAACATCGTCGCCGAATACGAACACGCTGTTTCGTCGCCTTCCTTCTCGATGCGGCTGCCCAGCGTCGTGTGCCTGAAAAGCTACGTGAAGCCGTCGCGGCATCCCGCCTTCACCCGCTTCAACGTGTTCCTGCGCGACCGCTTCCAGTGCCAGTATTGCGGCACCCACGAGGACCTGACCTTCGACCACGTGATCCCGCGCCGTTGCGGCGGGGCGACGACATGGGAGAACGTCGTGGCCGCCTGCTCGCCCTGCAATCTGCGGAAGGGCGGGGCGATGCCCCGGGACGCGAAGATGTGGCCGCGCCAGAAGCCCGTGCAACCCACCGTGCACGACCTGCACAACAATGGCCGCCTCTTCCCGCCCAACCATCTGCATGAGAGCTGGATGGATTATCTGTACTGGGATGTCGAACTCGAGCCCTAGCGGCGGCTCGAAAATTCTACTCCGACGGGCATCTTACGCGGCTGTCTACGCTTCCGGTGCTCACGTACTTAAGTACGCTCCGCTCCGGTTCTCGACAGCCACGTCATATGCCTCGCGGAGCGAATTTTGGAGCCACCGCGCGTCGGCGCTTTGATCAGATCCGGTGCCTTCAGCTCAAGCCTTGCGGAAGGCGGCGACGTAGGCGATGGCCGCGAGGAACAGGCTTGCGACCACGTTCCAGCCGGCGAAGGACAGGCCGAGAAAACGGCCCGCCGCCTGATCGCAGGAGGGCGGGATGACTGCGTCGAGCTGGTCGAGCAGGCTGCCGCCGCCGCCGGCGGGGGCCGCCACCACGCCGCAGTCGGTCGGCCCCGGCCACCAGCCCCATTCGACGCCGGAATGGAACGCGCCGAGCCAGACGCTCCATGTCATCAGCAGCGCGCCGACCAGCAGCAGGCCGCGCGTGACGAGCGGCGGGAATTTCAGAACCGACGACAGCAGCGCCAGAACGACGACCGGGATGCCGATATAGTAGGGAAGGCGCTGCTCCAGGCAGAGCTTGCAGGGGATGTAGCCGCCGATGTGCTGGAAGCCGAGCGCCGTGCCGACGGTGACGGCCATGCCGGCCGTTAGCAGGCCGGCGCCCAGCGTCTGGGTCTTCCCGGTGGGTGCGGTAAGCGACATTTGCGCCTCAGAAGATGTAGCCGACGGCCACGAAGCCGCCGATGAGAAGCACCATGAAAAGGGTGAAAAGGAGGCCGAGATGCTTCTCGATGAAAAGGCGGATCGGCTCTCCGAACCAGTAGAGCAGGCCCGCCACGAGGAAGAATCGCAGCCCGCGCCCGATGATCGAGACGATAATCAGCGACACGATGTTGAAGCCGACGAAACCGGAGAAGATCGTCAGGATCTTGTATGGAAACGGCGTCACCGCGCCGAACAGGATGCCCCAGGCCCCCCAGTCGTCATACCACTGGCGGATGCCGTCGAAGGCGTCCTGCGCATTGTAGAGCGCGATGATGCGCTGGCCGATCGTGTCGAACAGCAGCGCGCCGATGACGTAGCCGAGCAGCGCGCCCAGAACCGAGGCGATGGTGCAGACCAGCGCGTAGCGGAACCATTTCGTGCGGTCTGCGAGCACCATGGGGATGAGCAGCACGTCGGGCGGGATGGGGAAGAACGAGCTTTCCACGAAGGAGACGCCCGCCAGCGAGCGTTCTGCATGGCGCGTGCGCGCGAGCGACATCGTCCAGTCGTAAAGGCGGCGAAGCATGGAAGATCCCCGGTTGGCCGCCCCTCGTAGAAAGAAAATCACGGCCATGCAATGGCGCGTGGTGCAATGCAGCGCTCAAGCCGCCGTGATCGCTTGACGCACCCCGCCTCGCACGTATAGTCCGGCGCGTTCGTCGCCTTATGCGCGACGCGCCCTGATGGGCCCCTGTGGCGGAATTGGTAGACGCGCTCGACTCAAAATCGAGTTCCGCAAGGAGTGCTGGTTCGATCCCGGCCAGGGGCACCATAGTTTTATCTCACGGCAGTTCACTTCGCTCACGCCTCCGATGGGGCGGCCTGACGGGCCGACGCGCGGTCGCGCTTGCGAACCCGGTGGGTTCGGTGGGGGCCAATCTCGCGGCAGTTCGCTTCGCTCACGCC
>NZ_VSZS01000055.1 GCF_008180155.1 Neoaquamicrobium microcysteis
CAAGAGCGTGGCCACCGCAGGCGGACAGGCCGCAGCACTGCTGGCTTCACAGCCCGCAGACGACGGCTGGGAAGAGTTCTGAAACCAAAACAGACCGCCGCAACAAGGCGGCGGCATATCGTGGTGACCGGCCGCAGCGCGGACTAAACGTGAAATTAACGCGGTCGGTCACACTCTCGGCGCGTGAAGCTGCTGCAGGCTGCTTCATGCTTCAGCGGGGTCTCGGGACGACGAATGAGCGAACATCACAACAGAAGGGCTTCCGACCGCATACGCGAGCTGATCGCATTCCGCGTCGGCGAGCAGGAGTTCTGCGTCGACATCATGTCGGTGCGCGAGATCCGCGGCTGGACTCCGGCCACCCCGCTGCCGCATGCGCAGAAATTCATGCGCGGGGTCATCAACCTGCGCGGGACGGTGCTGCCGATCGTCGACCTGTCCGCACGGCTCGGCTTCGGCCTCACGACACCCGAAGCCCGGCATGTCATCATCGTGGTCCGCCTGGGCGAGCAGGAGGCGGGGCTCCTCGTCGACGCGGTCTGCGACATCCTCAGCGTCACCGAGGACATGCTTCAGCCGACGCCCAACGTGGCGAGCGACACGGTACGTTCCTTCATTCGCGGCATACTCGCCGTCGAGGGCCGCATGATCGGCCTCATCGGGCTGGAGCGCATCCTTCCCGACCAATACGAGGCTGATGCCGCATGACGACCGCAGTTCGCTCGACCGCCGGGGAGCGCCAAAAGGCGCTGGTCGAAGGAGAATTCCTTTTCACCAACGACGACTTCCTGTCCATCGCGCGCATGCTCTACGACGATGCGGGGATCGCGCTGTCGGAAAGCAAGGCCTCACTTGTTTATTCTCGGCTTGCCAAGCGCCTGCGCGCGCTGGGCCTCGAAAGCTTCCGCGACTATTGCCAGTTCGTCGGCGGCTCGCAGGGCGTGAGCGAGCGGCAGAACATGCTGGCCGCACTCACCACCAACGTCACGCGCTACTTCCGCGAGCCGCATCACTTCGAGCATCTCAAGACGCGGGTTCTGCCCGAATTGGCCGCCCGCGCCAAGGCGCGCGGCCGCGTGAGAATATGGTCGGCGGGGTGCTCCACCGGGCAGGAGCCCTACTCCATCGCGCTGACGATGCTTGAAGTGCTGCCGGATGCGGCTCAGTACGACGTGCGCATCCTGGCGACGGACATCGACCCCAACGTGGTGGCGACCGGGCGCGCCGGCGTCTATTCCAACGAGGCGGTGCAGCCGGTTCCGGCGGCTTTGCGCGACCGCTGGATGGTGCGCGTGAAGGACGGCGCCCGCGACGCGTGGGGCACGGGCGAGGAGATGCGGCGGCTGGTCTCGTTCCGCGAACTCAACCTCATGGGCAATTGGCCGATGAAGGGCAGGTTCGACGCCATCTTCTGCCGCAACGTGGTGATCTATTTCGACGAACCGACGCAGGCGCGCATCTGGTCGCGCTTCGCGCCGCTGCTCACGCCGGGCGGCAGGCTCTATGTCGGCCATTCGGAGCGCGTCACCGACATGGCCAAATTCGAGACCGACGGCCTGACGACTTACCGCCTCAAGGACGGCACGTCATGAGTTCGGTCAAGGTCCTCGTCGTCGACGACAGCGCCACGATGCGCAGCCTGATCTCGGCCGTGCTGCGCCGCGATCCGGAAATCACCGTCGTGGGGCAGGCGGGCGATCCGCTGGAAGCGCGCGAGGCGATCAAGCAGCTCGACCCGGACGTCATCACGCTCGACGTCGAGATGCCCAACATGAACGGGCTGGCCTTTCTGGAAAAGATCATGCGCCTGCGGCCGATGCCGGTGGTCATGGTCTCGACGCTGACCCAGGTCGGCGCCGATGTCAGCCTCGCCGCTCTCGAGCTTGGCGCGGTGGATTGCGTGGGCAAGCCGACGGCCGGGCTGCCCGCCGAACAGGCCTTTGCCGGGCTGGCCGCCAAGGTGAAGGCCGCGGCGCGTGCGCGCGTGCGCGGCAGCGCCGACCGCGCGCCGAACCATGCCGCGAACGCAAACTTCAAGCCGGACGGCCGCATCGTGGCCATCGGCTCGTCGACCGGCGGGGTCGAGGCGCTGCTGTCGGTCCTCTCGGCCTTTCCGGCCAACTGCCCGCCGACGGTGATTACCCAGCATATGCCGGGCACCTTCACCAGAAGCTTCGCCGAACGGCTCAACCGGGTTTGCGCCGCCCATGTCGAGGAAGCCAGCGAAGGCGCGCAGCTTCGCGCGGGCCAGATCTATCTCGCACCGGGCGGCGACAATCATCTTCAGGTTGTGGGATCGACGCAGCTGCGGTGCAGGCTGGTGCCGGAACCGCCGGTCAACGGCCACCGTCCATCGGTGGACGTGCTGTTCGATTCGGTCGCCAGAACGGCCGGGAGGAGCGCCGTTGGCGTGATCCTCACCGGCATGGGCCGGGACGGCGCGCAGGGGCTGCTTTCAATGCACAACGCGGGCGCGACGACCATCGGCCAGAACGAGCAGACCTCGGTCGTCTACGGCATGCCCAAGGTCGCGTTCGAGATCGGCGGCGTGGAGCGGCAATTGCCGCTCGAACGCATTGGCGCCGAGATCATCAATCGGTGCAACACCACCAGGGAAACAGTCTGATGTGCAGCAGGGGGGCCAGATGCACACACTCAATGAAAGTTCTTCCGATCTAGCAAACCGTCGTGTCTGGTTCGCCGGGGATCGCCGCGTGGCATGGGCCGCGAGGCCGCCCTGCCGTGCGCAAAGGCTGCGGCTATGACGAGCGGCACGATCGAGCACAGCCGGATCGGCAGCGTTCGCTCTACGGCGACGGGCAGCCTGCGGGTGCATGTCGTTCAGGGCGAACAGTTCGTCTCCGAAGATCCCGAGGCGGTGCTGACCACCCTTTTGGGGAGCTGCGTGGCGGCGTGCATGCGCGATCCCGTCGCCGGCATCGGCGGCATGAACCACTTTCTTTTGCCGGGAGGGCGCACGCAAAGCGCCGATACGCAGGCGCAGCGCCACGGCGTGCACGCCATGGAACTGCTGGTCAATGCGCTGCTGTCGCGGGGCGCGCGGCGCGACAGGCTGGAGGCCAAGTTGTTCGGTGGGGCGCGACTGATCGACGGGCTGACGGACGTAGGCAGGCAGAATGCCGAGTTCGCACTGCGGTTTCTCGCCGATGAGGGAATCCGCCATGTCGGCGGCAGCCTGCTGGGCGAACATGGCCGCAAGGTGCAGTTCTGGCCCGTGTCGGGCAGGGCGCGCCAGTCGCTGATGGAGCGCGAAAACATTCAGGTCTTCGACGCCGAAAGGCGCACGCGGCCGATACCTCCGGTCGAGAGCGACGGCTCGGTAGAGCTTTTCTAGGGAACATTTCTTGGCCTGCGGGTGGGCGTTTCTCGCTCGCGGGCCGCAATGTTACAGGGGCCAGCGCAGGTGCCCCGACCATCCATCGTCATCCCGGCCAAAGGAGCGGCTGCGACGGCCGAATCGGGATCTATTGAACGGCGCAGCCGGGGCGGACCAGAGCGACAGCGCGATCTTTGGATCAAGCGCCTCGCTTCAGCATCGTGTCCTTGCGCATTTCACGACGCAAAAACAGGCCTCCACTCCGGACGGCTCTAGAAAAGGTCGACGTCGCCGGCGGCGTCTTCGTCCTTGGCCTGTATGTCGAGGCCGGCCTGGCCGATCGAGCGTATCAGCTCGGTCAGCTTCAGGGTGCCGGTGGCAGCGGTCGTGTCGATGCGCCAGTGCGGATGGGTCGCATCGCCGATTGCGCGGAGAAACTCGGCTACGCCGGCAATGCGCTGTGCGCTGAGGTCGGCGTCCTGCATGGCCTTGACGTAGTCTTCGTCGATCGCGCCGATATTCCATGTGGACCGGGCGATCATGGCCTGGTTGTGGTCGATCCGGCGCGCGATGTCCTCGAGTTCCGAATGGATGCGCGCGAGCACCTCGGTGATGCTCTCGGCATGGCGCAGCGAAACCTCATCGTCGCGTTCGGGAAGGCTCATGCTACTCGTTCCTACGCTTACTCGTAACCTGCGGCCGCATACCACGGCCGGAAAGTGCGGGCGCGGCAGGGTGACCCGCCGCACCAGTCATCGCTAGTGCAACTTGCCCACGATCGCTTCCAGCGCCCGGCGGAGCTGGTCGGGATTGAACGGCTTTGTGAGGTAGTTGTTGAGGCCCAGCTTGCGCCCTTCGTCCAGCACGGCCCGGTCGGGGCTGCCGGTGAGGATCATGAAGGGTACGCGCGATGTCGGCTTGTAGGTGCGGATCGCGTGAAGAAGCTGAAGCCCGTTCATCTTCGGCATGTTCATGTCCGAGATGATGAGATGCGATGGCGTCGCCATCATCATTTTCATAGCCTGCTCGCCGTCGGCGGCAACCTGGATGTTCCGGAAGCCTAACGTCTCGAGCGCATCTCTTACGAGAAGACGGCTCGTCGTCGTGTCGTCGACGACGAGAATTTTCAACTGGGCTAGAAGTGACATGGCACGCTTTCCTCGTTGCACGCGCGAGAATGGCCCGGCTCGCGCGGAATATTCCTGCCTGGCGCCGTCTTCCGCATCGGGGCGTCCAGGTGGGGTTGTTTCGTCAATTCAGCAGACCTTGTCCGCTCTGGTTCTGGGTCAGGACGTTGTCGAGCGCGATGAGGCTGATCATGCGGCCCTCCATCGCGATGACGCCCTTCATGAAGGCGCGGGCCAGCTCGGACGCGACGTTCGGCGTCGCCTGGATGGAGCCGGAGTTCACCGTCAGGATGTCGGAGACCGCATCGACCAGAAGGCCGATGGTCTGGTTTCCGACCTGTGTGATGATGATGACGTGGCGTGCGCTCGGTTCCGCCGGCTCGAAGCCGAGGCGGGCGGCCAGATCGACCACCGGCAGCACCGCGCCGCGCAGGTTGATGACGCCCTTCACGTAGGCGGAAGAGTGCGGCAGCGGCGTCGTCGGCGTCCAGCCGCGAATGTCGCGCACCGACATGATGTCGACGCAGAATTCCTGCTCGCCAAGACGGAAGGCGATCAACTCGTTGTTGGCGGTCACGTCTTGTTCCCTGACCTGCGTCATGCTGCGCTCCTCTTGCGATTGGCCTCTGCGCGCGCTGCGTCCTGGCGCGATCCGGCGACGATTGCATCGACATCCAGAATGACGGCCACCCTGCCGTCGCCCAGAATGGTCGCTGCCGCCACGCCGAAGACGTGGCCATAGTTGGTTTCAAGGCTCTTGATGACCACCTGCTGCTGCCCGATGATGCCATCGACCATCAGCGCGCACTGGGTCTGGTTCTCGGTCTCGACCATCACCGCGACGCTTTGCAGCGGGTCGGCCTCGTCCTCGCGATAGCTCAGCACCGAGCCGACATCGACCAGCGGGATGAACGAGCCGCGAATGGCGATGACGCGCGCCTTCTCGCCGAGGCCGTGGACGTCGGCCGCCTTCGGCTGCAGCGTCTCGACGATGGCCGACAGCGGCACCACGAGCGTCTGGCCGGCCACGGTGACGACCATGCCGTCAAGGACCGCCAGCGTCAGCGGCAGCGAAAGCGAGAAGGTTGTGCCGTGGCCGGGCCGCGACGAGATGGTGATGCGGCCGCCCAGCGCCTGGATAGAGCGGCGCACGACATCCATGCCGACGCCGCGTCCCGAAACGTCGGAGATGGTGGCCGCGGTGGAAAAGCCCGGCGCGAAGATGAGGTCGTCTATCTCGGCGTCGGTAAGCTGTGCGTCGGCATCGATGATGCCCTTCTTGACCGCGATCTCGCGAACCTTGGCGCGATTGATGCCTGCGCCGTCGTCGGACACCTCGATGACCACGCGGCCGGACCGGTGCGCCGCGATCATGCGGACCACGCCCTGTTCCGGCTTGCCGGCGGCGACGCGGTCTTCCGGCTTTTCGAGCCCGTGGTCGATGGCGTTGCGGATCATGTGGGTGAGGGGATCGGCAAGGCGCTCGATCACCGTCTTGTCGACCTCGCAGTTTTCGCCCTCGGTGACCAGACGGACCGACTTGCCGGTCATGTCGGCCACCTCGCGCACAACGCGGGCCATGCGCTGGAAGATCGGGCGCACCGGCTGGGCGCGGATCGCCATGACGGAGTCCTGGATCTCACGGGTCAGGTGCTCCAGATCGTCGAGGCCGACGGCCACGTCGGAGAGGCGTGCGATGCCCGCTTCCGTGACGCGCTGCGCCAGCATCGACTGGTTGATGACCAGTTCGCCGACAAGGTCGATCAGCCGGTCGACGCGGTCGAGATCGACGCGGATCGTTGCGCCGGGCTGTTGGCCGGCCTGTTGCGGTGCGGCCTGCGTGTTGGCGCTGGCGGGGGCTTTCGCCGGCGCCACCGGAGCCACGGCTTCGACGGGAGCAGGCGACGGCGCTGCCGCCAGTTCGGCGAAAACGACCGGCGCTATTGCGGGTGCGGCGACCACTTCGACCGCTGCTTGGGCGGTCACCTGCGCCAGCACCGCCTTGACGGTGTCTTCGGCTGTCGCCTCGTCCATGCCCTCGCGGACCGGCCGGACCGAAAGGTCACAATCGAACTCCACGAACTCGAAGATTTCGCGCACGGAGCGCTCGTCGGCTTCGGTTTCGAGGCTGATCTTCCAGGTGAGGTATGCGCCTTCGGGGTCAATCTCGCCCAGCAGTGGAACTTGCGAGGCGTCGCAGGCAACCTTCATGTCGCCCAGGCGACCAAGCTCGCGCAGCAGGCGCAGCGGGTCGTTGGCCTTGGCATAGAGTTCGGCGCGGGGCGCGAAGGCGATCTCGAAACCCTTCAGATTGCCCGCGGCCCCGTCGTCGGCCAGCATGTTGTCGAAGTCGATCTTGACCGGCGCGAAGCCGAACTCGTCGGTCTCCGGCTCGTTTGCTGCCGTGTCGCCGCCGAAATCGAAGGCGACCGGCGTCGGCGCGAAACCGAACTCGTCCACCTGCCCGTCGCCGAAAGCCACGACGGGTTCCAAGGCTGCCTGAGGGGCAGGGGCTGGAGCAGGCGCAGCACCGCTGGCCCGCGAAAGCTCGTCGGCCATCTGCGACACGCGCGTCTCGTCCATCTCGCCGCCATCGCGCGAGATGCGCACGAGGTCGGCCAGAATGTCGGCGGAGCGCAGCATCAGCTTAACGATCTGCGGCGTGATTTCCAGCTTGCCGCTGCGCATGCCGTCGAGCGTGGTTTCGAAGGTGTGGGCGAAGCGGACGAGGTCGTCCAGCCCGAAGGCGCCCGCGCCTCCCTTGATCGAGTGAACGGCGCGGAAGACGGCGTTGATCGTCTCCAGATCGCCCTCCTCGCGCTCGATCATCATCAGGCCGTCCTCCATCTCGGCGAGCTGCTCCTCGCACTCCTGGAAGAAGGTCTGCTTGATGGCGGCCATCGTATCCATGAGACGCTATCCTCTCTCGTTTACGCGGCGACGCGATTGATCGCGGTGACAAGCTTGACGGGGTCGAACGGCTTGATGATCCAGCCGCTGGCGCCGGCGCGGCGCGCGCGGTCCTTCTTGTCGTCGGTGCTTTCGGTGGTCAGCACGAGGATCGGAATGGCGCGGTGCTTGCCGTTGCCGCGCACGGCCTCGATGAAGCCGAAGCCGTCCATGCGCGGCATGTTGATGTCGGTGATGATGACGTCCGGCTCGCAGCTTTCCAGCACTTCGAGGCCGTGGATGCCGTCTTCGGCCTGCACGACTTCCATGCCGGCGTCCAGCAGCGCGGCCTTGAGCATCTCGCGGATGGTGCGCGAATCGTCGACGGTCAGGATTGTCTTGGGCATCGTCAGGCGCTCCTTGCCGTGAACTGCGTGAGGTCGAGGCCTGCGATGCGGATCGCGTCGGCGAATGCGGCGGAGGGCTCCTCGATGGTCAGCTCGGCGCCGTCGGCACCCCAGGTGGCGGCCGCCGAGAGCAGCACCTGCAGGCATTGCCCGCCCACGCGCTCCACCTGCGACGCGTCGAGCGTCAGATCCTTGCCGCGCGCCGCGATCAGTTCGGCCGCCAGCGGTCCTGCCGCCTTGATGTCGAGTTCGTCCGGAAGCGTCATGCTCCCCGTAGCGGGTTTGCCCATGCCCCTCTCCTCTAGAATTCTTCCCAATCGGAAGCTTCTGGCCCCACCGCGAGAGCTGTCGCCCCTGCGGTTGCATAAACCGGCCGCCCCCGCGCCGGCGGTGAAACTGGTTCTGCCGCCCGCGGCCTTGCACGCGGGGCGCCGTCCAGCACGAAGGCGGACACGCCCTGCGCCAGTGTGGCGGCCTCGCTGCGCAGCGAGTGCACGGCGGCCGTCGTCTGCTCGACCATGGCCGCGTTCTGCTGCGTGCCCCGATCCATCTCGCTGACGGCGGTGTTGATGTCGGAAAGGCCGATCGACTGCTCGCGCGACGACGATGCAATACCGGCGACCAGGCCGTCGATCTCGACCACGCTGGCGATGATGCGCTCGGACACCTCGCCGGTCTCGGCCATAAGCTTGACGCCCTGCTCCACCTGGGCGGAGCTGGTCGAGATCAGCGTCTTGATCTGCTTGGCGGCACCGGCCGAGCGCTGCGCAAGTGCCCGCACCTCGGATGCCACCACGGCGAAGCCCTTGCCCGCTTCGCCTGCGCGCGCCGCTTCCACGCCGGCGTTGAGCGCCAGCAGGTTGGTCTGGAACGCGATCTCGTCGATGACGCCGATGATCTGCGAAATCTCGTGCGAGGATTTTGCGATGGCGCTGATAGCCTGGACGGCGCTGCGCACGATCTCGCCGGAATGGCGGGCTTCGTCGCGGGTGGAAACTACTTTGGCGGCTGCCTGAGATGTGCCCTCTGCGGCGCGCTTGACGCTGTCGGTGATCTGGTTGAGCGCGGCGGCGGTCTGCTCCAGCCGCATCGCCTGCTGCTCGGTGCGCCGCGACAGGTCGTCGGCCGCGCGGCCGACCTCCTCCGAACTGGAACCGATGCTGTCCGCCGACTGGGCGACCGAGGAAAGCGTGCCGGCCAGCGCCGCGGCGGTCTGGTTGAAGTCTGCCTTGAGCTGGTCGAACTCCGGCGCCAGCCGGTCGTCGAGCCGCGTCGTCAGGTCGCCGGCGGCAATGCTGCCAAGCGCCCGTGAGATCGCCTTGATCGCCTCGCTCTGGCGGCGTTCCGACTCCAGCCGGGCTTCTTCGGCTTCTTCGCGCTTCTCGTCCAGCGCCTCCAGATAGGTGGAGATGGCGAGATCCATGTCGAGCATCATCGCCTTGAGCAGCGCGACAAGCGCGGCGCTCATGGCTTCCGGGCCGCTGCGCGAGAAGAGGCGCGGCCACTGGTCCTTCACCACTGCGGTGACCAGATGCTCCGCGATGAGCGCGTATCCACCGATATACCAGGTGGGTTCGAGCCCGAGCCGTGCATGGGTCTTGCCGATGCGCCGCACGGCCTGTTCGTAGCCATCGCCATACGTGGCCTCGGCTATTCCCGACCAGTGGGCCTCCTGCCGGCCCTTGGCGGAGACGACGTGGCTGTCGGAGGAAAAGAACGTGCTGGTCTGGGGGGTGGCGCGAACCTTGTCGTAGAAGACGGAAAGCGCATCGCAGATATTACGAGAAAGCAGAGGCTTCAGCGTCCGCAGATTCTCGCGGGTTCCGGAATCAATGCCGAAGAAGTCGAGCCGCTGCGCGAGCGTCACCTGTTTCGCATGCGATGCGACCATTGACGGAAAGTCCCGAGCCGCCGGGTGAAGCGGCCATGCGCTGATCTGGAAAAATCGACATTCCGGTCCAGCCGGATCGGGAGCGCGGCATCATGCCTTTGGTCGTTCCCCCACCAAGCCCCTATGCCTGAATAAGCGGGGATTGGTTTAGTTGATGTTAACACAGGCCCCACGCTGCAAGGGCGCTGCGGTTACGTTGGGGAATCGGGCGCAAAAGCGAAACGACCGGCGACCTCGCGGCCGCCGGTCGTTTCGTTTGCAGAATAGTGCGTCAGGCGTTCTGCGCCGCGACGACGATGATCTCGACCTTGTATTTCGGCGCTGCCAGCTTGGCCTCGCCGGTGGCACGGGCAGGCGCGTTGCCGGCCGGCACCCAAGCGTCCCATGCCGCATTCATCTCGGCGAAGTCGGCCATGTCGGCAAGCCAGATCTGTGCGGTGAGGATACGCTCCTTCGACGAGCCGGAGAGTGCCAGCAGGCGGTCGATCTCGGCCAGAATGGACTGGGTCTGCTCCTTGACGGACGCGCCTTCGCCAACCTGGCCCGCCAGATAGACGATGCCGTTGTGGATGTTGGCCTGGCTCATGCGGGGGCCGGTTTCGTGACGAACGATGCTCATGGGAACCTCTCCTGTTTGGCTGGGCGCGTTCTATTGCCTTCACACTGGGCAGGCAATGGCTCAGACGAAAAGCGGGCTCACACGAAACGCGCGCGTTCGGCCTCGACCGCGGCGGCGATGAAAGCCGATACCGCCTGCACGCGCCGCAGGGGCCTGACCGTCTCGTGATAGACCAGCCAATATCCGCGCCGGATTGGCGGTGCGATGGCGACCGGCACGAGGTCTTCATGAGCGCGGGCGATGAAGGTGTGCAGGATGCCGATGCCGGCGCCCGAGCGCACGGCTTCGACCTGCCCCAGCGCCGAGGACACGGCGAAGCTCGCCTGCCAGTCGGGCATGATCTCGGGCCCGTAGTCGAGCGACAGGCTGATGAGCAGGTCGGGCACGTAGCCGATCAGCCGGTGCTGCTTCAGGTCGGCGACGCTCCGTGGCAAGCCATACCGTTCGGCGTAGTCGCGCGAGGCGTAGAGGCTGAGCGTGTAGTCGACCAGCTTGCCGGCCACCAGCCGGCCTTCCGTGGGGCGCTCGACCGTAATGGCGATGTCGGCCTCGCGCCGCGACAGGGAGAACGAGCGCGGCACCGGCACGAGCTGGATCGACAGTCCGGGGTGGCGCTCGGTCAGTGCGCCCAGCCTGGGTGCCAGAAACGCCACGCCGAAACCGTCCGGCGCCCCGATGCGCACCACGCCTGCAATCTCGTCGCTTTCCCCGGCAATCTCGGCGCGCGCGGCGATCATGTCCGCCTCGATGCGTTCGGCTACGTTGAGAAAGCGTTCGCCTTCCTCGGTAAGTTCGGAGCCCGTGGTCAGGCGGCGGAACAGCTTCGCGCCCAGCGCGCGCTCAAGCGCGGCGATACGGCGCGAAACGGTGGCGTGGTTAAGCTCGAGGCGGCGGGCCGCTCCGAGGATTTGTCCTGCCCGCGCCACCGCCAGGAAAATGCGCACATCGTCCCAGTTCATGGGTAGCTGCAATGGTTGGGAGGGGCGGCGTCGATACCCCCACCCATCAAGGGGGAGGGGGACAGCAGCGTGGCAGCCGTCTCGAAGGAACCAATGGCAAGCAGCATCGGCTCAGAATCCCCCAGCCCCTTGAGGGGTGGGGTAAGGGGTGGGGGTATCTTTGCCCCCAACCTGCCTGAGGAAAAGGCTGCGCAGAAAATAGGTGCCATCACCCCACTATGCAGAATTTCGGGTTCGCTGACAAACGGAACATCATCCTGCGCACAACGGTTGCGAGCGGGCTCGCGTTGCATTCACGCGGGGGAAGGGGGACAATGGCGTAACGGACAAGAGACGGTTTCAGGGAGTGACGTCATGATCGAGGTCGGACATTTCATCGGTGGCAAGCGCGTCGCGGGCAAGAGCGGGCGCAGCCAGGACATCATGCAGCCGATGGACGGCTCGGTGCGCGGCAAGGTGGCGCTGGCCTCCAAGGACGAGCTTCGTGAGGCGGTGGAGAATGCCAAGGCGGCGCAGCCGGCCTGGGCGGCAACCAATCCGCAGCGCCGCGTGCGCGTACTGATGAAGTTCCTCGACCTCGTCCAGAACGAATATGATGAGCTGGCCGAAACACTGGCGCGCGAGCACGGCAAGACCATCGCCGACGCCAAGGGCGACATCCAGCGCGGGCTGGAAGTGGTGGAGGTGTGCATTGGCGCGCCGCACCTGATGAAGGGCGAGTTCACCGACGGCGCCGGCCCCGGCATCGACGTCTATTCGATGCGCCAGGCGCTGGGCGTGGTGGCTGGCATCACGCCGTTCAACTTTCCCGCCATGATCCCGCTTTGGAAGATCGCGCCGGCTATCGCCTGCGGCAACGCCTTTATCCTCAAGCCTTCCGAGCGCGACCCGTCCGTGCCGATGCGCATCGCGGAACTGTTCATCGAGGCGGGTCTGCCTGCCGGCATTCTCAACGTCGTCAACGGCGACAAGGAAGTGGTGGATGCAATCCTCGACGACGCGGACATCAAGGCCGTCGGCTTCGTCGGCTCCACCCCGATCGCCCAGTACATCTATTCGCGCGCGACGGCCAACGGCAAGCGGGCCCAGTGCTTCGGCGGCGCGAAGAACCACATGATAATCATGCCCGACGCCGACATGGACCAGACGGTCGATGCGTTGATCGGCGCGGGTTACGGCTCGGCCGGCGAGCGCTGCATGGCGATCTCGGTTGCAGTGCCGGTCGGCAAGGAGACCGCCGACCGCTTGATGGAGAAGCTGGTTCCCCGGGTTGAGAGCCTGAAGGTCGGCCCGTCGACCGACAATTCGGCAGATTTCGGCCCGGTCGTGACCAAGGAAGCGCTGGCGCGCATCAAGGGTTACGTAGACACCGGCATCAAGGAAGGCGCCAAGCTCGTCGTGGACGGTCGCGACTTCTCGATGCAGGGCTACGAAAACGGATACTACATGGGCGGCTGCCTTTTCGACGACGTGACCGCCGACATGCGCATCTACAAGGAAGAAATCTTCGGGCCGGTGCTGTCGGTCGTCCGCGCGCCGACCTACGAGAGCGCCATCAAGCTCGCCAACGACCACGAGATGGGCAACGGCGTGGCGATCTTCACCCGCGACGGCGACGCGGCGCGCGACTTCGCCTCGCGCGTGCAGGTGGGCATGGTGGGCGTCAACGTGCCGATCCCCGTGCCGATCGCGTACTACACCTTCGGTGGCTGGAAGGCCTCGTCCTTCGGCGACCTCAACCAGCACGGCGCGGACGCCTTCCGCTTCTACACAAAGACCAAGACGGTCACCTCGCGCTGGCCGTCCGGTGTCAAGGACGGCGCGGAGTTTGTGATCCCGACGATGAACTGAGCCGCACTCCATAGTTTTTAGAAACGGGCGTCTTCGGACGCCCGTTTTGCTTTGCCGATGGGGTGCGCCGGGAGGCGACAAGTTTCCGTGATGGAACGATGTGACGGCGAATCGCTTTTATCTACAACGTCCGCTGCATGTGGCGCGGGCATTTTGGATGAAGCCGGGGCCACGGCAAGGTCGGAAAGAGTAGTGGCAACCGGCGCGCAGGAGGCTGCAATGGCACGCGTTCCGTTTATCACTCCCCTTCTTACGGCTGCCGCCATCGTCGCGGCCTCGCCGCTTGCTTCCGCCACTAGCCCGGAGTTGCTGACGCAGCCGTTGCCCGCACAGGAACTCGAGACGCCTGCTATGGGCGTCAACATGCTGGGCATGGCGATGTGCGGCGAGCGCCACGAAGTGGTCGCCGAACTCTCACAGCAATACAACGAAACGCCGATGGCCGTGGGTCAGGTAGACGGCAATGCCGTGGTCGAGATCCTCGTGTCCGAGACTGGCAGCTGGACTATCCTTGCGACAGGCACGGACGGCAAGAGCTGCATCGTGTCGGCCGGAGAAGGCTTCGAAAGCACGACGCTGGTGCGCGGCGTAGACGCCTGACCATCAGCGGCGCGCGGCCTGCTCCGCAAGCTGGCGGAGCATGGCCATGAGTCTCTCGGCCTCGCGCGCCGCCAGCCGCTCGT
Organism: Neoaquamicrobium microcysteis; assembly: GCF_008180155.1. Taxonomy (GTDB): domain Bacteria; phylum Pseudomonadota; class Alphaproteobacteria; order Rhizobiales; family Rhizobiaceae; genus Aerobium; species Aerobium microcysteis. Next base: position 13,764 of record NZ_VSZS01000055.1, read on the forward strand.
CCTTTTCCATAACGGCCTTTATCAGGAGCACATGGTGCTCGGCAGACTGCGCGAGCCCCGACCCGCTCTGGTAGCGATACCAGAAGCGGCGGCTGTGAGTTTGCAACGGCGCTGCGACCCGTACGGCAAACTCGTTGTCTGACGCCTCGGCCAGCACCTCGTCCAGGTGCTTGTCCGCTTCGAGAAAGGCAATGACGTCGCTGCGCGACACTGCGTCCTTCATGCCGCCTGCCGCATCGTGAAGGCGCGAGATCATCCTTTCGGACACATGCCTGGCCGCTGACCGCGCCAGCACGATCTCAACCCCGGTGCGCGCATCCACGACCAGCGGCCAGTCCGCCGCTTTGAGCGGGGCGATAGCCAGTCCCGCACGCGGCCGGACCTCGATCAGCCCTTCCCACGCCAGCCGCTGGATCGCCTCGCGAACAGGCGTGCGTCCTAGAGAGAGCCGTTCGATCAGCATTCCTTCGGTGGTGGTTTCTCCCGGTGCGAGCTCGAGCGTCACGATCATGCGCTCCAGCGCTCGGTAGGCGCGCTGGGCGGCAGGCTCCGTCACCGCTTCGGTGGCTTGGCTCATCAAGCTGCTCCCTGTCCTCGACATTTGATATATCAGCACCCGCTGGCCATTGACAGGCTTCGATCCTCAGATATATTTCTGATATATCAGAAGGAGAGAAGCCATGTGGGCAGGCGTCATACCAGCCGTGACGACGAAATTCACGGCAGACGATGAACTCGATCACGCCGAGATGGAGCGCTGCTTTGCGCTTCAGATCGAAGCGGGTTGCGACGGGCTGATCGTCTGTGGCTCGCTGGGCGAAGGGCCGATGCTGCATGCAGACGAGAAACTGGCGGTGCTGAAGACGGCGCAGTCGGCGGCCGGCGGAAAGCCGGTGCTTCTGACCGTGAACGAGCCTGCGACGCGGGATGCGTGCACCTTGGCGAAGGCCGCCGCAAAGGCCGGCGCGCACGGTCTGATGGTCGTGCCCAGCCCGATCTACCACACCAACCCGGAGGAGACGGTAGCGACCCTCAAGGCGGTCGCGGCGGCGGGCGACCTGCCGGTGATGATCTACTCCAACCGGCTGGCCTACCGCGTCGACGTCACCATCCCGATCATGGAGGAGCTGGCTGGCGACGCGCGGTTCGTCGCGGTCAAGGAATCGTCCGACGACATCCGCCGCTCGACCGAGATCGTCAACGCCTTCGGCGACCGCTTCGACCTTTTCACCGGCGTGGACAATCTGGCCTTCGAGGCGCTGTCGGTCGGTGCGGTCGGCTGGGTGGCTGGGCTGGTCACGGCGTTTCCGCGCGAGACGGTCGCGATCTACCAGCTCATGAAACAGGGTCGGCGCGACGAGGCGCTTTCCATCTACCGCTGGTTCCGCCCGCTGCTCGACCTCGATGTCTCGACCTATCTGGTTCAGAACATCAAGCTAGCCGAAGTTCACGCCATCGGCTCGAACGAGCGGGTGCGCGCGCCGCGGATGCCGCTGTTCGGCGAGCGCCGCGCCGCCGTCGAGAAGGTCATCGTCGATGCGCTGGCCGTGCGGCCGAAACTGCCGGCTTTTTAGGCCTGCCCATCCGAGGTTACCAACTCGCAGGGTATGATACCCGATGAGAGTAAAAGGGCATGATACCCTATGAGCGAAATCGCGATCGTCGGCGGGGGCATTGTCGGCATCTGCGCGGCCGCGTTTCTGGCTGAAGCCGGGCGGCAGGTCGTCCTGATCGACCGGATCGGCATCTGCGAGGAGACCAGTTCGGGCAACGCCGCAGCGCTCGCCTTCTCGGACATTCTGCCGCTGGCGCAGAAAGGGATGATGCGCAACCTGCCGCGCTGGCTTGCGGATCCGCTGGGGCCGCTTTCGATCCCGCCGGCCTATCTGCCGCAGCTGCTTCCATGGCTCGTGCGGTTCTGGCGGGCAGGTTTGTCAGATCGCCATGAGGCGAGCCTTGCGGCGCAGGCCTCGATGATGAAGCTTGCCGAGGCCGAATGGATGGCGCTTATGGATCGCTCCGGCACGCGCGGCATGCTGCGCGAGGACGGTTCGCTCGAACTCTATGAAAGCAAGGGCGAATTTCGCGCCTCCTTGCCGGGCTGGGATGCCCGCGCCCGCTTCGGCGTCGCATTCCGTCATGTCGAAGGCGAAGAGCTGACGACCTTGCAGCCTGGCCTTTCATCGCAATTCTCGAGGGGCACCTTCGTGCCGGACTGGAAGACGGTGGCCGATCCGAAGCTGCTCGGCAAGGCGGTGTGGGCTTATGCGGAAGGGCTGGGCGCGAGGCATATCAAGGCTTCTGTCGAGCAGGTCGAGATGTCGGAGGCAGGCATCGACATCCAGCTGGGGCAGGGCGAAAGCCTGCCTTGTCGCACGCTGGTGATAGCGGCGGGTGCTTGGTCGCACCTGCTGACGGCAAAGCTGGGCGACGCGGTGCCGCTCGAAACCGAGCGCGGCTACAACACCACGCTGCCTGCCGATGCGTTCGACGTGAAGCGCCAGCTGATCTTTTCAGGGCATGGTTTCGTGGTGACGCCGCTGGCGACCGGCCTGCGTGTGGGCGGCGCGGTGGAGCTTGCGGGGCTGAAGCGCCCACCCAACTATGCCCGCTCGCGCGCGATGCTGGAAAAGGCGAAGGGCTTCCTGCCGGGGCTTAAAACCGAAGGCGGGCGCGAGTGGATGGGCTATCGCCCCTCGCTGCCGGATTCCCTCCCCGTCATCGGGCAATCGTCCGCCAGCCCGGATATCGTCTATGCGTTCGGGCACGGCCATCTGGGGCTGACGCAAGCCGCCGCGACGGGCCGGCTTGTGCGCGACCTCGTCACGCGCCAGACTCCTGCGATAGACCTGTCACCGTTTTCGCCCACGAGGTTCTGAAGATACCATGGCGCGTCATTCCTTCTTCTGCATCGATGGTCACACCTGCGGCAATCCGGTGCGGCTCGTTGCCGGCGGCGGGCCGCGGCTCGACGGTGCGACGATGATGGAACGCCGGGCGCATTTTCTTGCCGAGTTCGACTGGATCAGGAAGGGACTGATGTTCGAACCGCGCGGCCATGACATGATGTCAGGCTCGATCCTCTATCCGCCCACGCGGGAGGATTGCGACGTGGCTATCCTGTTCATCGAGACATCGGGCTGCCTGCCGATGTGCGGCCACGGCACTATCGGCACGGTGACGATGGCCATCGAGCACGGGCTCGTCACGCCGCAGACGCCGGGTGTGCTGAGGCTGGACACGCCGGCCGGACTGGTGATCGCGGAATACCGGCAGGAAGGCCAGTATGTGGAGGAGGTGCGCATCACCAACGTGCCGTCCTTCCTCTATGCCGAGGGGCTGGAGGTGGAGTGTCCGCAACTCGGGTCGCTGAAGGTCGATGTCGCCTATGGCGGCAACTTCTACGCCATCGTCGACCGCCAAGAGAACTATCGCGACATGGCCGATCATTCGGCGGGCGACCTGATCGCGTGGAGCCCGGTTCTGCGCCAGCGGCTAAACGAGCTCTATGCTTTCGCGCACCCAGAAAACCCTTCGATCGACCGGCTGACCCACATAATGTGGACCGGTGCGCCGACCGTCGACGGCGCGGATGCGCGCAACGCGGTGTTCTATGGCGACAAGGCGATCGACCGGTCGCCCTGTGGAACCGGCACCTCGGCCCGCATGGCGCAACTTCACGCCAAACACATGCTCCGCGAAGGTGACGGCTTCGTGCACGAATCGATCATCGGCTCGCTGTTCAAGGGCCGGGTGGAAAAGGAAACGCAGGTGGGCGGCCACACCGCAATCGTGCCGTCCATCGGTGGATGGGCGCGGATGACTGGCCTCAACACCATCTTCATCGACGATCGCGACCCGTTCGCGCACGGCTTCTCGGTCCTGTAGGCGAGGTGCGCATGAGAGGTACCGGCCCTGGATCGCATTTTGGTCGGCATTCATGGGATGCAAGAAAACACGGTTTCGAAACCGATTTCCGCACGAACTTGCGCCGATGTGAGATCGAATACCGCTTCGAGGCAAGGACATTGCATTTGGCCGGTGATAGCTTCCGCCCTAGTCCAAGGGGCGGGCTGCAGCCAGATGCACGCCATCACGATGTCGCGGGGGAGAAGCGGCACTCGAATTCAGGTGTTGCAATCCAGCCTCGACATAATAGGACTAGGGGAACCAAAGAAAAGGATGCGCGCATGCCGCGACATCCTCGAGGGGACGTACAGAAATGGAATATTTCGTCCAGCAGCTTATCAACGGGCTGACGCTAGGCTCGATCTATGGGCTGATCGCGATCGGCTATACGATGGTGTACGGCATCATAGGCATGATCAATTTCGCCCACGGCGACATCTTCATGATCAGCTCGTTCATCGCGCTGGCCGTGTTCCTCATTCTCACCAGTGTGCTCGGCTTCGCATTCCTGCCTGTAGTGCTGCTGATCGTGCTGCTGGTGGCGATGCTGTTCACCTCGGCATGGGGGTGGACCGTCGAGAGGCTTGCTTACCGGCCGCTGCGAGGCTCGTTCCGCCTTGCACCGCTCATCACCGCCATCGGCATGTCCATCCTTTTGCAGAACTTCGTTCGCGTTACGCAGGGCGCGCGCGTCAAGCCGCTGCCGCCGCAAATCCAGGGAGGCATTCCGCTGATGGACGGCATGACGGATGCCGGCCCGATCGTCGTGCAGATCTCGTACATGCAGCTCATCATCATCGTTACGACGGTGGTGCTGATGACGGTCTTCTCCCTCATCATCGCTAAGACCTCGCTGGGCCGCGCGCAGCGCGCCTGCGAGCAGGACCGCAAGATGGCGGCGCTGCTGGGCGTGAACGTCGACCGCACCATCTCGCTGACCTTCGTGATGGGGGCGGCCCTGGCAGCGGTTGCAGGCCTGATGTTCCTGCTGCTCTACGGCGTGATCGACTTCTATATCGGCTTCCTTGCAGGCGTTAAGGCCTTTACGGCCGCCGTGCTCGGAGGCATCGGATCGCTGCCCGGAGCCATGCTCGGCGGGCTGCTCATCGGCCTGATCGAAGTGTTCTGGGCTGGCTACTTCAGCGTGGAATACAAGGACGTGGCCGCATTCTCGATCCTGGCCATCGTGCTCATCTTCCTGCCCTCGGGCCTGCTCGGCAAGCCCGAAGTCGAAAAGGTCTGAGGCAATGACGAACACGGCAGACACCCGCATCGCGGATTCGATTCGCGACGCCTTCATCGCCGCCCTGCTCGTCGCAGTGCTGGGCTTCTTCTTCCTGGCGCTCCGCACGGACATCGCGCCCGGCGGGCTGGCCCTGTCGACGCGCTGGGGCCTGTGGTTCACAGCCATCGCAATCGTCTTCGCGGTGCGTCTCTTGCTGAACCTCTTCGTCTACCGCGCCCCTGCCGGAGCGCCGAAGCCGGAGAGCGGCATCGGCAAGATGGCGCACAGGTTGTCGGGCTACAGCACGGTGTTCGGCTATGTGATGTTCGCGCTGGCCGCCGCGCTGCCGTTCATCGTGATGGCGCTGTTTCCGGTGCAGCAACGCCAGTATATCGACCTCGCCATCCTCATCATGACCTACATCATGCTGGGGTGGGGACTGAACGTGGTGGTCGGTTTCGCCGGCCTGCTCGATCTGGGCTATGTCGCGTTCTACGCGCTGGGCGCCTATTCGTTTGGCCTGCTCGCCTTCTATTTCGACATCGGCTTCTGGGTGGCGCTGCCGCTGGCCGGCCTTCTCGCTGCCATGTGGGGAATCGTGCTGGGCTTCCCGGTGCTGCGCCTCAGAGGCGACTACTTCGCGATCGTAACGCTGGCATTCGGCGAAATCATCCGCGTGGTGCTCATCAACTGGTCTGATTTCACCGGCGGGCCGCGCGGCGTCTCTGGCATCCCGAAGCCCACTTTCTTCGGGCTCGACTTCACGCGTGGGGAGGGCGGGTTCGCCGACTTCTTCGGGCTCGAGTTCTCGACGATCCACCGTTTCGTCTATCTCTACTATATCATCTTCATCCTCGCGATCATCACCTACTTCGTCACCGCGAGGCTGCGCCAGCTGCCGGTGGGACGCGCCTGGGAGGCGCTGCGCGAGGACGACATCGCCTGCCGTTCGCTGGGAATCAACATCCGCAACACCAAGCTGACGGCGTTCGCCATCAGCGCGATGTTCGGCGGCTTTGCGGGATCGTTCTTCGCGACAAGGCAGGGCTACATCTCGCCCGAGAGCTTCACCTTCATCGAGTCGGCCATCATCCTGGCTATCGTGGTGCTGGGCGGGCTGGGTTCGCAAATCGGTATCGTGATCGCCTCCATCGTGATGATCGGCGGCATGGAGATGCTGCGCAATCTGGGCTTCCTGACACAAATCTTCGGGCCTGACTTCGACCCGGTCCAGTACCGCATGCTGATCTTCGGCCTCGCCATGGTGCTCATCATGGTTTGGAAGCCGCGCGGGCTGGTCTCGACACGCGAGCCTTCTGCCGTGCTCAAGGAAAAGAAGAAGATCGGTGCCGATCTGATCGGGCAGGGCGAGGGGCACAAGGCATGATTGCGGCAGCGGAAGCGATGACGACTGCGGACAGATCCGACACCAACTGGGACCGCAATCCGATCCTCACGGTCGAGAATCTGACGATGCGCTTCGGCGGCCTCGTGGCGATCGACAACCTCTCGTTCAACGTGGGGCGCGGCGACATCACCGCGTTGATCGGCCCAAACGGTGCCGGCAAGACCACGGTGTTCAACTGCGTGACCGGCTTCTACAAGCCGACGGAAGGGCGCATCGTGATGCGCCACGGCCCCGGCCATCAGGATGAGGGCGTGGCGGCCGTGACTGCCAGCAGCAACAAGTGGGGCCAGACGGCGGAAGGCGCCGTCTACCTGCTGGAGCGCATGCCCGACGTCGAGATCTCGCAGAAGGCGAAGGTGGCCCGCACCTTCCAGAACATCCGCCTGTTCAGCGGCATGACCGCGCTGGAAAACCTGCTGGTCGCACAGCACAACACGCTGATGGTGGCCTCGAGCTACACTGTCGGCGGCCTGCTGGGCCTGCCAGGCTATCGCCGCGCCCATGCCGAAGCCATCGACAAGGCAGCCTACTGGCTCGAGCGCGTCGACCTGATCGACCGGGCGGACGACCCGGCCGGCGATCTGCCCTATGGCGCGCAGCGCCGGCTGGAGATCGCGCGCGCCATGTGCACCCAGCCGCACCTCCTTTGTCTCGACGAGCCGGCGGCTGGCCTCAACCCGCGCGAATCCTCCGCGCTCAACGACCTTATCCAGTACATCCGCGCCGATCACGGCGTTTCCGTACTGCTCATCGAGCACGACATGGGCGTGGTGATGGAGATTTCCGACCACATCGTCGTCCTCGACTACGGCGTGAAAATCTCCGACGGCGACGCGCAGTTCGTGCGCACCGATCCGCGCGTCATCGCCGCCTATCTCGGCGTCGACGACGAGGAGATCGAGGAAAAGCCCGAGATCGCCTCGCTGGTGGTCGAAGCCCTGGGCGAGGAGGCCGCCACTGAAGCCGGCATAGCCGCCGACGGCGCTCCGCCCCCCGAAGCGATCGCGGCGCAGGCGGATTCCGCTGCAGGCTTGGCCGATGCGAAGGCGCATCCCGGCACGCGCCCTGCCGGTCTCGACGGTGCCCGCGAGGGCGGTCCGGACAGGCTGACCCGTATCAACGGCATCGGCCCGGTCAACGAAAAGAAGCTGAACGGCCTCGGCATCTGGCATTTCGACCAGATCGGAGCCTGGAAGAAGAAGGAGGTCGAGTGGGTCGGCTCCTACCTCTCCTTCCCGGGGCGCATCGAGCGCGAGGACTGGGTGGGGCAGGCGAAGGTGCTGGCGCGCGCTGCGGGCAAGGCCAAGACCACGCGCAAGGGCAAGCAGGGGGGCGGCCAATGACCACGGGTTCCGAAGACCTGCTTTTGTCGGTACGCGGCGTCGAGACCTATTACGGCAAGATCGTCGCGCTGCGGGGCGTGGACCTGGACGTCAGGCGCGGCGAGATCGTCACGCTGATCGGCGCCAACGGTGCGGGCAAATCCACGCTGATGATGACCATCTGCGGCGATCCTCGCGCGCGGGCCGGCACGATCACCTATGACGGCAGGGACATCACCGGTATGCCGACGCATGAGATCATGCGGCTCGGCATCGCGCAATCCCCGGAAGGGCGACGCATCTTTCCGCGCATGACGGTGCTGGAAAACCTCAAGATGGGCGCGCAGCTGGTCGCGCCGGAGCATTTCGAGGGCGACCTGAAGCGCATCTACGACCTCTTCCCGCGCCTCAAGGAGCGCGCAGCGCAGCGCGGGGGCACGCTTTCTGGCGGCGAACAGCAGATGCTGGCCATCGCGCGCGCGCTGATGAGCCGGCCCAAGCTGCTGTTGCTTGACGAACCTTCGCTCGGCCTTGCACCGCTGATCGTGAAGCAGATTTTCGAGGTCATCCGCGAGCTCAACAGGACCGAGGGCCTGACTGTGTTCCTTGTCGAGCAGAACGCGTTCCATGCGCTCAAGCTGGCGCATCGCGGATATGTCATGGTCAACGGCAACATCACCATGAGCGGCACCGGTGCGGAGCTGCTCAAGCGCGAGGAGGTGCGTGCCGCCTACCTCGAAGGCGGAAGGCACTGAGGGGTCCGGCATGGAAAAGCAGAACACGCTGATCTGGGAAGTCACCGCCTGGGAGTTCGTCTTCGTCACCGTGCTTCTGGCGGGGGCGGCCGCCTATCTGACCGGGCGGGCGGGCGCGCGCGAATGGCAGGCCAACTCGACTCTGGTCGTCTACATGGTGCTGCTGGCGGCGGCGACGCGGTTCATTCATTTCGCGCTGTTTCAGGGTAGCTTGCTGTCGATCCACTACTACGCCGTCGACCTCATCGTCCTGCTGGCGCTCGCCTTTCTGGGCAAGCGCATCACGCGGGCAAAGCAGATGGGAACGCAGTACAGCTTCCTCTATCGACGCAGCGGCCTGCTGAGCTGGGAAAAGAAAGCCTGAGGGAAAACAATGCTTCAGGGTCGCAAGAACCCGGGAGCAGCAATTCGGCGAAAGCCTCTTCCTTTACATTTGGAATTGGGCTTTCATGCCGGACAAGCGGGGGCAGAACCTCGCATCGCGGGAACCGGAGTTCGACACCTGGTCCGGGGGCCGCTACGGGAACATTGGGTGTTTTCAAAGGGAGTTGTCATGAAGAAGGTACTTCTGGCGGGCGCGGCGCTTGGCGTTCTGATGGCCGGTCCGGCCTGGGCGGAAATCAAGATCGCCACGGCCGGCCCGATGACGGGCCAGTATGCGGCGTTCGGCGAGCAGATGCGCGCCGGCGCGGAGCTGGCTGTCCAGCACATCAACGCGGAAGGCGGCGTGCTCGGCGAACAGCTTTCGCTCGAGATCGGCGACGATGCGTGTGAAGGCAGGCAGGCCGTTTCGGTGGCCAACCAGTTGGTCAGCCAGGGCGTCGTGTTCGTCGCGGGCCACTTCTGCTCGGGCGCATCGATCCCGGCTTCGGCCGTCTATGCGGAAGAGCAGATCATCCAGATCTCGCCGGCCTCGACCAATCCGGACTTCACCGAGAAGCGTCCCGGACCGGGCGTGTTCCGCATGTGCGGACGCGACGACCAGCAGGGTCAGGTTGCAGGCCCGTTCATCCTCGAGCGCTTCCCCGACAGGAAGGTCGCCTTCATCCATGACCGCACGGCCTATGGCCAGGGTCTGGCCGAAGCGACACGGGACGCGTATCAGGCAGCCGGTGGCACGCCCGCCCTGTTCGAGGCCTACACGCCGGGCGAGCGCGACTACACCGCTCTCGTGTCGAAGCTGCAGGCCGAGGGCATCGGCGTCGTCCACGTCGGCGGCTACCACACCGAGGCTGGCCTGATCATGCGCCAGATGCGCGAACAGGGCATGGACACGGTGCTGATTTCCGGCGACGCGCTCGTCACCGACGAGTACTGGGCGATCACCGGCGATCTGGGCGAAGGCACGCTGATGACCTTCTCGCCGGATCCGCGCAAGAACCCGGATGCCTCCGCGCTGGTCGAAGAGTTCCGTGGCAAGGGCGTCGAGCCCGAAGGCTACGTGCTCTACACCTACGCAGCGATCCAGGCATGGAAGGAAGCTGTCGAGGCTGCAGGCTCGCTCGACTTCGATGGCGTCGTGGAAGCTCTGAACACCGGCACCTTCAACACCGTGCTGGGCGAATCGGGCTTCGACGACAAGGGTGACGTGCAGCTTCCGGGCTACGTTCTCTACGAGTGGAAGAACGGCACCTACGACTATCTCGAAAACTAGGCCTCGAGATCATTCGATCTAGATACGGCCCGGTGCGTGAGCACCGGGCCGTTTTGTTTTGTTGCGCAATCGTTATGGCATGCATGCCGAATGTTGCGGTTTGCAGTGCAGCAATTTCCGGCTAAGGAAGGCGGCACGTCTCGCAAGCCCCATCGGAGATCGCCTTGAAGATCAAAAAGCTGCTTGTCGCCAACCGTTCCGAGATCGCAATCCGCGTCTTTCGCGCGGCCAACGAACTGGGCATCAAGACCGTCGCGATCTGGGCGGAAGAAGACAAATATTCGCTTCACCGCTTCAAGGCAGACGAGAGCTACCCGATCGGGCGCGGACCGCATCTGACGAAAGATCTGGGGCCGATCGAGAGCTATCTCTCCATCGACGAGGTGATCCGGGTAGCCAGGCTTTCCGGCGCGGATGCGATCCATCCGGGTTACGGCCTGTTGTCGGAAAGCCCCGAATTCGCCGATGCCTGTGCGCTGGCCGGCATCATCTTCATCGGCCCGAAGCCCGAGACGATGCGGCGGCTCGGCAACAAGGTGGCCGCGCGCAACCTCGCCATCGAGGTCGGCGTGCCGGTGGTGCCGGCCACCGAACCTCTGCCGGACGACATGGAGGCGGTGAAGAAGATGGCCGCCGAGATCGGCTATCCGGTGATGCTGAAGGCATCGTGGGGCGGTGGCGGGCGCGGCATGCGCGCCATCCGCGCCGAGGCCGACCTCGCCCGCGAGGTCACCGAGGCCAAGCGCGAGGCCAAGGCCGCCTTCGGCAAGGACGAGGTCTATCTGGAGAAGCTGGTCGAGCGTGCACGCCACGTCGAGGTGCAGGTGCTGGGCGATACTCACGGCAATACCGTGCATCTGTTTGAGCGCGACTGCTCTATCCAGCGCCGCAACCAGAAAGTCGTGGAACGTGCGCCGGCGCCCTATCTGGACGACGCACAGAGGGCGGAGCTTTGCGGCTACGCCCTGAAAATTGCCGACGCCACGGACTATGTGGGTGCGGGCACGGTCGAGTTCCTGCAGGATGCCGACACCGGCAAGTTTTACTTCATCGAGGTGAACCCGCGCATTCAGGTCGAGCACACCGTCACGGAGGAAGTGACGGGCATCGACATCGTCAAGGCGCAGATACACATCCTCGAAGGCGAGAAGATCGGCGATGCCGCTTCGGGCGTGCCGGCGCAGGCCGACATCAAGCTGCACGGTCACGCGATGCAGTGCCGCATCACCACGGAAGACCCCGAGCAGAACTTCATCCCCGACTACGGCCGCATCACCGCCTATCGCGGTGCGACGGGCTTCGGTATCCGGCTCGATGGCGGCACTGCCTATTCGGGCGCGGTCATCACACGCTTCTACGATCCGCTGCTGGAAAAGGTGACCGCGTGGGCTCCATCTGCCGAGGAAGCGCGCCAGCGCATGGACCGCGCGCTGCGCGAGTTCCGCATCCGCGGCGTGGCGACCAACCTGACGTTCCTGGAAGCGATCATCAACCACCCACATTTCCGCGATAATACCTACACGACGAAGTTCATCGATACGACGCCGGAACTGTTCAGCCAGGTGAAGCGGCAGGACCGCGCTACCAAACTGCTGAATTATCTGGCGGACGTGACCGTAAACGGCCATCCCGAAACGCGTGGCCGCCCGAAGCCCAACGCAGAGGCCGCCGCGCCGCGGGTGCCCTACATCGACGCGTCGATCCCCGACGGCACCAAGCAGAAACTCGACGCGCTGGGCCCGCAGAAGTTCGCGGCCTGGATGCGTGACGAGAAGCGCGTCCTCGTGACCGACACCACCATGCGCGACGGGCACCAGTCGCTGCTGGCGACGCGCATGCGCACCCATGACATCGCGGCAGTCGCGGGCGTCTATGCGCGCGCGCTGCCGCAACTCCTCTCGCTGGAATGCTGGGGCGGTGCGACCTTCGACGTCGCGATGCGCTTCCTGACGGAGGACCCGTGGGAGCGACTTTCGCTGGTGCGCGAGGCGGCACCCAACCTGCTGTTGCAGATGCTGCTGCGCGGGGCCAACGGCGTCGGCTACACCAACTATCCAGACAACGTGGTGCGCTACTTCGTCAAGCAGGCGGCGGCCGGCGGCATCGACCTTTTCCGCGTGTTCGACTGCCTCAACTGGGTGGAGAACATGCGCGTCGCGATGGACGCGGTGGTGGAGGAAGGCAAGCTCTGCGAGGCCACGATCTGCTATACGGGCGACATCCTCGACCCGAACCGGGCCAAGTACGACCTGAAATACTACGTCGCGCTGGCCAGCGAGCTGGAAGCCGCCGGGGCGCACATCATCGCGCTGAAGGACATGGCGGGCCTGCTCAAGCCTGCGGCAGCCAAGGTGCTGTTCAAGGCACTGCGCGAGGCCACCAACCTGCCCATCCACTTCCACACCCATGATACGAGCGGCATTGCTGCCGCGACCGTTCTTGCCGCCGTAGAGGCAGGCGTTGATGCGGTGGACGCGGCGATGGATGCTCTTTCCGGCAATACGTCGCAACCGTGCCTTGGCTCCATCGTGGAGGCACTCAGGGGCGACGAGCGCGACACCGGGCTGGATCCGGAATGGATCAGGAAAATCTCGTTCTACTGGGAGGCGGTGCGCAACCAGTACGCGGCGTTCGAAAGCGACCTGAAGGGGCCCGCTTCCGAGGTCTACCTGCACGAAATGCCGGGCGGGCAGTTCACCAACCTTAAGGAGCAGGCGCGCTCGCTGGGGCTCGAGACCCGCTGGCATGAGGTGGCGCAGGCCTATCACGACGTGAACCTGATGTTCGGCGACATCGTGAAGGTGACGCCATCGTCCAAGGTGGTCGGCGACATGGCGCTGATGATGGTCAGCCAGGATTTGACGGTGGCGGACGTCGAAAATCCCGCGAAAGACATCGCCTTTCCCGACTCCGTCGTATCAATGCTGCGCGGCGATCTCGGCCAGTCGCCCGGCGGCTGGCCGCAGGCGCTCCAGAAGAAGGCGTTGAAGGGGGAGAAGCCTATCACCGTTCGCCCCGGCTCGCTGCTGGCCCCGGCAGATCTCGCCAGCGACCGCACCGAGGTGGAAGAAAAGCTCGAGCGCAAGATCAGCGATTTCGAGTTCGCCTCGTGGCTGATGTATCCGAAGGTCTTTTCGGACTTCGCCGCCGCGCAGGCTGAGTACGGACCTGTCAGCGTCCTACCGACGCCATCCTACTTCTACGGGATGGAACCGGAGGAGGAAGTATTCGTCGATATCGAGCGCGGGAAGACGCTGGTGATCCGTTGCCTTGCGGTCGGCGACACCGACGAGAAGGGCATGGTTACCGTGTTCTTCGAGCTCAATGGCCAGCCGCGCCGCGTCAAGGTGCCCGACCGGGCGCATGGCTCGGGCGCCGGGAAGGCGCGCGCGAAGGCCGAAGCGGGCAATGCGCAGCATGTCGGCGCACCGATGCCGGGTGTGGTTTCCACCGTGGCGGTGTCGGCGGGGCAGGCCGTCAAGTCGGGCGACGTGCTGCTGTCCATCGAGGCGATGAAGATGGAGACTGCGCTTCACGCCGAACGCGACGGCGAGATCGCCGAGGTGCTTGTGCGCGCAGGCGACCAGATCGACGCGAAGGATCTGCTGATCGTCTACGCATAAAGCCGGCCCGGTCGAGCTACGCCCGCTCAGTCGTAGCTGAGGAACGTCTTGTAGATGTAGCCGCTGCGGCCCCCATAGGTGACGGCGCACCAGTTGCAGCCGGTCTCCGCCTCGACCTCGACCAGCGCCGGCACGACGACGATAATATCGGCGTCGTCGCTCGGGCCCGAGCGCATGTTGACGTAGCGGGTGGTGGTGGCCTGCGCACGGGGGCCAGAAGCAGGCTGCCCGATGGAGGCGGTCTGCTCCTCCGACGGCGGGCCGATGTCTTCCTCAACCTCGCGGCGCTGTATAGCCTCCAGTGCGGCAATCTCGTCATCCGTCTCGGCGACGGGAACGGGCGGCTCGAACGCGCCTGCATGCGGCGCGGCCGACAGGATCGAGGAGGTGCGGTTCTGATCGGGCTCGAGCGCAGGTTCGCCAAGCGGCGGGATGGCTGCAAGGTCTTCGGGCGCTTGCAGGGCAGCGTCGCTGGCCGCAACCGCTGGCTCTACTGTTTCTTGTGACACTTCGGGGGCGGGGGGGGCGTCGGCCATGACAGGTTCGGCGGCCACGGAAACCTCCTGCGTCAGGACCTCTTCCTGCGCCGTCGCAGCGGTCTGATCGGCCGGGCCGACGCTCGCCTCGCGACTTAGAAAGGTGCCGAGCAGCAGGATCAGCGCGGCGCCGCCAAGCACGGTCACCGCAATGGGCGCAGCGGCGGGCGGCAGCTTGTCCAGCATTTCGCGCGATGGACGGGGAAACCGGCTCTGCGTTCCCAGCGGTGCGAGGAACGGCTTCTGGTTGCTCCTGAAGTTGAAGGGACTCTTCACGCTGTTCTCCATACGGGCGGCGACCGCCCGGTCCAATGCCGCGCGCCTGAAGCAACGCCGGCCACTCTCCCTTCCTGACTAGGGCTTTTCCTTGGAACCCGATTGTGGCCGGGGTTGGTCGCCTTTGTGGCAATCCGCGATCCGGTTCGCCGGCTGGCCCAATCATTGGAGACGCTCTCTGCTTGACTGTGGATTAAATCGATTTAGGTTGCCGTTGACCGAACCTGCTGGATTCCTCCCATGACTGATCAACTGCTGCGGGCGCGGCGGGGCCGAATGGCCGTTGCGGCGATGTTTCTCGCCAACGGCTTCATCATCGGCAGCTGGGCTCCGCAAATACCGCTCGTCCTGTCCCGACTGGAAATCAGCGAGACGACGCTCGGGCTGCTGATCCTGATATTCGGGCTTGGCGCACTCGTCGCCATGCCGTGGTGCGGTTACCTGATGTCACGGCACGGCTCGCGCGCAATGCTGCGCATATTCGCCGTGCTTTCGAGTTTCGCGCTGCTGCTGGTGGCACTGGCCGGCAGCGTCTGGGCGGCGGCCCCCATGGTGTTTTTCCTTGGCGGAACCATTGGGGCGATGGACGTGGCGATGAACACCAATGCCGTAACCGTGGAAAAGCGGCTCGGCCGGGCGATCATGTCGTCGTCGCACGGGTTCTGGAGCCTTGGCGGCTTTTTCGGCGGCGCACTGGGCGGCCTTGCGATCCAGGCCTTTGGCCATCTGGCGCATGCGGCGATGGTGACGCTGGTGACGCTGGCCATCGTGGCCGCCGCCTATGGCTACCTCTCCGATGGCGACAAGCCGGCACCGAGCGAGCAGGTGCGGTTCAGATGGCCGACCAACCCGCTGGTCTATCTGGTGGGCTTCATGGCCCTGTTCTCCATGATCCCGGAAGGCGCGGTGCTGGACTGGGCTGCGCTCTACCTGCAGCAGGAAATGGGGAGCGACATCGCCACCGCCGGCTTCGCGTTCGCTGCGTTCTCTGCCACCATGGCGACCATGCGCTTCATGGGCGACGGGGTGCGCAACCGGTTCGGCGCTGTCAACACGCTGCGCGTGTCGGCGCTGATCGCGGCGTCGGGGATGATGGTCGCAGGCATGGCCCCGGACGCGTGGACGGCTATCGCCGCCTTCGCTTTTGCCGGTCTGGGTATCGCCAACATGGTGCCGATCGCATTTTCGGCCGCCGGAAACCAGCCGGGTGTGGCATCGGCAACGGGAATGAGCGTGGTCACGACGATGGGCTATTCGGGGATACTGGTAGCGCCCTCGGCTATCGGCTTCATCGGCGAGCGGACCGGGTTTGCACCGATCTTTGTCTCGCTGGCGGGGCTGCTGGTGGTGGTATGCCTGATGGCCGGGCTGGCGCGGAGTGCCGATTTCGTCGCGCATCAGCCGGCCGAGTAGACGTCATTGGTCGATGAGCCGACCGGCCTTGCGGCCGGCCGGCATATCGGAAGTCAGATTCTTCCCATCAGCACCAGTATCAGCACGATCACCAGCACGACGCCGAGAATGCCGGACGGGCCATAGCCCCAACCACGCGAGTGAGGCCAGGCCGGCACTGCGCCGAGCAGGATGAGAATAAGGATGATGATGAGAATTGTGCCGAGCGACATGAAGGTCCCCTTCGCATTGAGGCAAGAAACGCTCTATCAATGCGTGCAGCGGCACAAAAGTTCCCCACGGGCAGCATGACCTATGGGGAACGGCCGCTAACGGTCTTCTATTCTGCGGCCTTGGGATAGACGATCGCTGGCTCGTCGGCGACAGACGGCTTTTCATCGCCGCCGTCAGCCTCGTCCTTCCCTCCGCGACGGAACAGCCGCGACAGCAGGCTGCGGTGGCCGGCGGGGCGCGCATCGCGGGTAAACACCATCAGCGCGGAAGGCGTGACTACCAACGTCAGCACGGTAGCGAAGGCCAGGCCGTAGACGATGGCGCTCGACAGCGAAATCCACCACTGGGTGGAGGGCGCATTGATTGTCGTCTCGTGGTGGAACAGCTCCAGCCCGAGACCGAAGGCGATGGGCAGCACGCCCAGAATCGCGGCGGCGGCCGTCAGCACCACCGGACGCGCACGCTCGCGGCAGGTCTGAAGCACGGCGTCCAGCTTGGTCCATCCTTCCTCGCGCAGCCGGTCGTAAGTGTCGATCAGCACGATGTTGTTGTTCACGACCACGCCTGCCAGCGCGATGACGCCGATGCCCGACATGATGATGCCGAAGGGCTGGCCGGTCAGCAGCAGGCCCAGGAACACGCCGATGGTCGCCATCACGACCGTCATCAGGACGAGGAACACGCTGGTGAACTTGTTGAACTGCGCCAGAAGCACGATGAAGATAAGGAAAATCGCCGCTCCGAACGCGTTGGTGAGGAACGCGCTGGCCTCGTCGCTTTCCTGGCTGGAGCCGGCGAGCTTCCAAGTGGCGTTGCCCAGCTCCATCTCGCCCACGGTCTGCGCCACCTGATCCTGGACGGCTGCGACCTGCAGGCCGGAGGCGACGTTGGCCTGCACGACCACCGTGCGCTCGCCGTCGATGCGGTTGAGGATGCCGGTGCGCGGCTCCGGCTTGCGGCTGATGAAGTTGGAGATCGGCACCGAGCCCTGCGCGGTCTCGACGCGAAGCTCGTCGAGCGTGGAAAGCGTGCGCCGATCTTCGGGCAGGCGCAGGCGGATGTCGACCGCATCATCGGCGCCGGCGGGGCGATAGTCTGTCAGCTTCAGGCCGCCGGTGACCAGCTGGACCACAGTGCCAACCGAATTGGGGCTGATGCCGTATTGCGCGGCCTTGGTGCGGTCGATCGTCAGCGCCCAGTCCACACCGGGCGGCGGCAGGCCGTCGCTGATGTCGATCACGCCCTGTATCTCACCGATGCGGGCCGCCACCGCACGCGCGGTGTCGTCCAGCCCTTGAGGGTCGGCGGCCGAAAGGCGAATCTGGATCGGCTTGCCCTGCGGCGGGCCGGCATCGGGCACGCGGACCTCTACATCGACGCCAGGAATGCCCGCCATGACGGCGCGCAACTCGTCGAGAATGTCATTGGCAGGCTTACGCTCGCGCCAGTCGACGAACTCGTACTGGATGACGCCGACGACGTCCTCGGGAATGTCCTGCCCGCCGCCGCGCGTCTGGCCGACGCGGGTGTAGACCGACTTGACGCCCGGCCAGCCGAGCAGGCGGTCCTCGGCGGTGCGGGTCGCGGCATCCTGCTCGGCGAGCGAGAGGTTGCCGCGCGCATGCACGTAGAGCAGGCCGTAATCCGGCTCGACATTGGGGAAGAACTCGACGCCCGCACCGTAGTGCGAATAGCTGTACATGACGCCGACCAGCAGGCCGACGGCCATGATGAGCACGGTCTTGGGGTAATGCACCGCCTTCTTGACCACGGCCATGTACCAGCCGTCGCGCTGCTCGCCTTCCTCGTGGACATGCGCCTTTGCGAAGCGCGCTCCGATCGTCGGCACGAAGACGAGCGCAAACAGCATCGAGGCGGCCAATGTCACGATGAGCGTGATCGGCATGTACTTCATGAAGTCGCCGATGATGCCCGGCCAGAAAAGCAGCGGCGAGAATGCCGCGATGCGCGTCAGCGTCGCGGCCGCAACCGGGCCCGCCATGCGCTTGGCGGCAAGCTCGAAGGCCTGCTCGCGCGGCATGCCTTCCGACATGCGCCGCTCGGCAAACTCGACCACGATGATCGCATCGTCCACCAGCATGCCCACCGCGAGGATGAGACTGAACAGCACGATCATGTTGATCGTGTACCCCATCAGCGCAAGCAGCAGGATGCCCATCAGGAACGAGGACGGGATGGCGAGGCCGATCAGCAGCGAGGAGCGGCCGGACAGCGCATACAGAATGACGATGAAGACCAGGATGACGGCGATCAGGACGTGGTTCTGAAGCTCGCCGAGAAGCTGGTTGATGAAGACCGACTTGTCCTGCGTGTAGGTGACCGACATGCCTTCTGGCAGCTGCTGCTGGAAGTTGTCGGCAAGTGCCTTCACCATGACGACGGTGTCGACGAGGTTAGCGCCGGTACGCTTCTTGACCTCGATAGCGATGGCGGGCTGGCCGTCGAGACGGGTGATGGTCTCGGCGTCCTTGTGCGTGGAACGAATGGTGGCGAGATCCTGCGCACGGACAACGGCGTTGGGACCGGCCACGATGGGCAGGTTCGCTACATCCTCGACGGTTTCGATCAGTGCCGGCACCTTGACGGCGTAGCGGCCTTCATTGCCCTGGAGAGCGCCCGCCGCCACGAGGCTGTTGGATGCGCCGACACCTTGCAATAGCTGGTCCAGCTGCAGCCCGTAGGACGAAAGCTTCATCGGGTCGATGACGACCTCGACGAGATCGTCGCGCGCGCCCTGAAGCACGGCCTCGAGAACGCCCGGCACTTCCTCGATCTGGTCGCGCAGCTGGCGGGCCGCAGCCGTCAGCGTGCGCTCGGGCACATGTCCCGACAGCGTGACGACCAGTACCGGAAATTCCGAGATGTTGACCTCATTGACCGTCGGCTCCTCGGCGCCCTGCGGCAGGTCGCGCTTGGCGTCGTCCACCCGGTTGCGGGTGTCGTCCAACGCCGTCTTCAGGTCGGTCGAAGGGTCGAATTCCAACAGGACATAACCGCCGCCCTCATAGGCGGCCGAACGCATCTCCTTGACGCCGCGGATGCTCTTCATCCGGGTCTCGACCGGGCGCAGCAGCAGCCGCTCGGAATCTTCCGGCGAGATGCCCTGATAGGCAAGGCTCACATAGATGATGGGGATCGCAACGTCGGGCTCGGCTTCCTTGGGGATCGAGACGTACGCCATCGCCCCCGCGATCATCAGGAAGATGAGCGTGGTGATGGTGAGCCGCGCATTGCGGATGGCAAGCTTGACGATATCCATGGTGTGGCGCCGTCCCTGCGGCTACTGCGTGGAGCCGGTTGCTTCTTCAACCAGCTTCCTGACCGTTTCGGCATCGGCTTCGACCGGATTGACCCTGTCGCCTTCCGAGATGAGTTCCTGACCCGCCACGATGATGCGCGCCCCTTCCGGGATGCCGCCGAGCACGAGCCCGCCAGCCGTGTCGTCCACCAGATCGATGGGATAGAACACGACCTGATCCTCGCCGTCGACCGCGCGGATGCCAAGATCGCCGTCGCCGCTGAGCGTGACGACCGAGCGCGGCAGTACCGTCGATTCGATGGGCGCGGCGCGAAGCGTTATCTCGGCCGTCATGCCGGCCGGCACGCTACCATCCTTGTTGGGAATGGCGACTTCCACGCGGAAGGTGCGGGTCGCGGCCGTGGCGTCGCGGCTGATGTAGCGGATGGTGCCTTCCACTTCCTGGCCGTTGACGAGGCGAACCTCGGCCGGGTCTCCCGGCTTCACATAGGCAAGGTCGCGCTCGGAGACCTCGCCTCGAGCAAGAACCGGGTCGAGATTGAGGATGGTCGCGACCTGCGCGCCGGCAGCAACCGAACTACCGAGTTCCACATCCACCTTGTCGATGATGCCGTCGAACGGTGCGCGTAGCGTATTACGCTCCAGTTCAGCAACGGCCGCCTCGAGCTGGGAGCGCGCGGCGGCGAGTGCAGAGACGGCATTGTCGAGCTGAAGCTTGGGCATGCTGCCGGCTTCGGCAAGCCGCCGGGCCGCGTTGGCCTCGGCCTCTCGCTGGGCGAGCAGCTGTCGCGCGGTTTCCACCGCGGCTTCCTTGCCTTCGGCTTCAAGCTTGGCGATCAGGTCGCCACGCTTGACCTGGCTGCCGAGATTGACCGGCAGTTCCTCGACTATGCCGGCCGCCCGGGTCGCCAGCACGGCGCGCTTGTCGGCATCGGTGTGGCCGGAAATGCGGATCGCGCGGGAATGCTCGACACGCGGCGGATTAACGACCGCCACCGTGCGAAGCGGAGCCTCCTGCTGTTCCTGCTCTGCCGTTGCGGCGCGCGCGGCCTCAGCCTCGTCGGCCGCGCTGCCGACGGAGGAAAACTCGCCGGTGGCAACCCAGGCCGCGGTTGCAACGAGCACGGCGATAGCCGCTACCTTGTGAAACTTGATCTTCGCCATGTTCGAAATCCAGCGAGCGGGTCCGTTCAGGGGTTCTTGCCCTTGGGGAAGCCGTCGATATGGGGGCGCTCTCCGCGCCGTTCAATCCGTCACTTCGCGCCACGCGCGAGAGGCACGGCGTTCTACCTCATTTTTGCAGTGCAACATAGTGGGAAATGTTGATGATTTCATCACTCCTCCGGACAGGGTGCGCCCGCAGCGGCCCATCTCTCGATAGCTGCAAAGGTTTCCTCCGCCGAGCCGGGCGCAGGCTCTCGCCCGGGGCCGGGGTTCCACCCCCACGCCACCAGCGCGTCGTCCCTGACATGGTTGGCAACTTCCTCCAGCGAGCGTCCTCCGTTGCGTTCCGGGTCCTTGATCTGGGCACAAATTTCGGCCGAAGATTTGTCGAACCACACCATTTCCGCAGGTGCCAGATGCCAGGCATGGGCGCCCGGAGGGCCGTGAAGAACCGCGGAATTCTCTTCTGAATGGCAGGTGCTACAGCGCAGCCCTGCGTTGCCGAAGCCGTCTTCGCCCCGCCGCACGTTGAAGGCATGCACCCTCGTCTTGCCGTAGCTTTCGCCCGACCAGCGCGGCTGGTCGTCCTCGACATGGCAGTTGGCGCAGCGCGGATGTGCGAAAACGGCATGGATGCCTTCCCATTCCGCCAGCCCCTGTTCGCCGGAAGCCGGGGTGACGGGGGTATCGCTATCCTGCGCCCTCGCGCCCGGCAACGCGGCGGCCGACAGGCTAATGACAAGAGCTGTCAGGAGTGTTCCGGAAAACCTCATGCGAAGCTCACCTCGCGAGACAAGGGCAACTGGCGGATGCGCTTGCCAGTGAGCGCAAAGATGGCATTGGCCAGTGCGGGAGCCGCCGGTGGCGTGCCGACCTCGCCGACGCCGCCCATCCTGTGGAAGTTCTCGATGATGGCGACTTCGAACTCCGGTGCCTGAAAGATGCGCATCGCGTCGTAGTCGTGGAAATTGCTCTGCTCGACCACGCCTTCCGAGAAGGTGATCTGCTGTCCCATCGCGGCCGACAGGCCGAATATCGCGCCGGAGGTCATCTGCGCCTCGATGATGGCGGGATCGATGGCCATGCCGACGTCCACGGCGATCCACATCTTCTCCAGCTTGATGCCGGCCGGAGTTTCGGCGATCTGGATGACCTGTCCGCACCAGCTGCCGAAGGAAAGGGTGAAGGCGAAGCCCTTGGCCTTGCCGGCCGGCAATGTCTCCCCCCAGTTCGACATCTCGGCCACCTTGTCCACGACGGCGATGGCTGCGGGGAAGTCGGCCATCAGCCTGCGCCGCATCTCGACCGGGTCGACCTGGCCGGCATGGGCGATTTCGTCCATGAAACCTTCATGGAAGAAGCCGTTGACCGAATTGCCGACCGAGCGCCAGAAGGTCACCGGAATGGCCAGCGGCACCTGGATTTCGGATACTCGGTAGTTGGGGATCGTGTAGGGCTGATTGCGCGCGCCGTCCGTGATCGACGGATCCGACCCGCCGGCAGGCAGCGAGGGGAAGGTGCGCCCCATGAGCGAGGACATCATGTTCTGCGCGGCGATCCGCATGTCGACGGCGACGGGCAATCCATCCTCGCCGATGCGCGCCCTGAAGTGGCCCGCGGAAGCAGGGCGGAACGGGCCGCGCCGCGTGTCCTCCTCGCGCGTCCACGTGACCTGAACCGGCCGCCCATCAGTCTCTTTGGCGAGAAGCGTCGCATAGAGCGCGTAGTCGAGTTCGCCTCGCCGCCCGAACGCGCCGCCCATGGAGGTGGTGTGGACGTTGGTCTTGCCGCCCGGTACGCCGGCAAGGTCCGAACAGAACCAGCGGACCAGAACGGGCATCTGGTTCGGCGCCCAGATGTCGAGCACGCCGTCCTTCAGCCTGGCGGTGCAGTTCATCGGCTCCATCGGGGCATGGGCGAGGTAGGGGACGCTGTACTCCGCCTCGATGACACGCTCCTGCGGCGCGTCGGCGAAGGCGACGTCCACATTGCCGTCATCGCGCATGGCGGATGCATCGCCGGATCTTGCCGCTTGGGTGAAGGTGGCCATGATCTCGTCATTCGCCTTGGGATAGCCAGGCTCGCCCCACTCCACGTCGATCGCCTCGGCGGCCTTGAAGGCGGCCCAGGTGTTTTCCGCGATGACGCCGAAGCCGCTGCCGTAGAGCGTTTCGATCGGAACGATCTTGACCACGCCCGGCATGGCGGATGCGGCCGAAATATCCGACCGGACGGGGGCGACTCCGAACACGGGGCTGATGCGGACCGTGGCGAACAGCATGTCGGGCTGGCGCACGTCGATACCGAAGATCGGCGCGCCGGTGACCTTGTCGAGCATGTCGACACGCGGCTGCGACTTGCCAAGCAGCTTCCAGTCGGCGCGCTCCTTGAGCACGACGCTGGAAGGCGGCTTGATCTGGGCGGCGTCGAGCGCCACCTCGCCATAGGTGAGGCTGCGGTTGGAAGCCCTGTGCACGATGGTGCCGTTTTCTGTCGCCAGCTCATTGGCGGCAACGCCGAGCCGTGCTGCGGCAGCATCGACCAGCATTATGCGGGCCGCGGCGCCGGCCTGCCGCATGCGCTCGAACCCGTCGCGCGTGGCGGTCGATCCGCCCGTCGCCTGAAGGCCCAGCATCTTGCCGGCCACGCCCATCAGGCCGCGTACCGTCTCGGCGGTGAAGCTCTCGTCCCAGAAGTTGAACCCGCCGCCTTCTTCCAGCATGGCAGCGTTGTAATAGGCGTATGAGGGTGGACCATGCTCGACGGTGACGCGGTCCAGCGACACGTCGAGTTCTTCCGCCACGAACGCTGCAAGCGTCGTCGATATGCCTTGTCCCATCTCGGCGCGCGGCGCGATCAGGGTGATGGTATCATCCGAAGACACCTTGACGTAGGGATTGAAGGTAACCTCACCCTCGGCAAGCTCGTCTTCGAGAGGGTTGGGGTAGGGCTGGCGGTAGTACCAGTAGCCGACGGCCACGCCGCCCGCGACGGTGGCGGCGCCGAGCAGGAAAGCGCGCCGGGTGAAGGTGCCGAGACGCGACATGGTCAGGACCTCGCCAGCTTGAGCGATGCGGCGCGATGGATCGCAGCACGAATCTTCGGATAAGTGCCGCAGCGGCACAGATTGCCGCCCATGGCGTTGTCGATATCCTCGTCCGTCGGATCTGCGATCTCCTCGAGCAGCGCAACCGCCGTCATGATCTGGCCGGCCTGGCAGTAGCCGCATTGGGAGACCTGCTCGTCCAGCCATGCCTGCTGCACGGGGTGGAGGCCGGCCGGCGAGGATATGCCCTCGATGGTGGTGACGGCGCCTTCGACCTGCCCGACCGGGAGCACGCAGGAGCGGACCGGGGAACCGTCTATCAGCACCGTGCAGGCGCCGCATGCGGCGATGCCGCAGCCGAATTTGGGCCCCAGTATGCCGGCAATGTCCCTCAGCGCCCAAAGCAGCGGCATTTCGGGGTCGGCGTCGATCTCGATGGACTTTCCGTCAACAGTCAGGTTCATCGGAACACCAGATAAAGGAGGCTGGCCGCATCATTCGCGGCTGGCTAATAATGGACATCTTGACAAAATCCGTCATTTTGTCAATAGGTGGGCAATGGACGTGATTGATGGATTGAAGACTGCGGCGGCCGCGGAAGGCGACCAAAAGCGCGTGCGCGTCATGGAAGGCGCGCTGAAGGTGTTTCTCGCCTACGGCTTCAACCGCACGACGATGGACGACATCGCGCGAGCGGCCGAGCTGTCGCGCCCGGCGGTCTACCTCATCTTCAGGAACAAGACCGACATCTACCGTGCCATCGCGCGCTGCGTGGTCACGCAGATCGTCGAGCGCGCGCGCTATTCCCTGACCATGGAAGCCACGTTGCTCGAGCGTCTCGACCACATGGTCGAGACCGCGCTTTTCAACATGGTCAAGGACATCGAGGAATCGCCGCATGGCGCCGAACTGCTCGACATCCGCAACAAACTTGCCGGAGACATATTCGACGAATGGCGCGGGCATATGCTGATCGCGCTCAAGGCGGCCTTCGCCGAGGAAGCCACGCGCAACGGCGTCGACCTCGCGGCGCGCGGGATTTCACCGCTGATCCTGGCCGAAACACTGCTCGACGCGCTGGAAGGCATGAAGCCGCGGCTCAGCGATCCTCATTCGCATCTGGCCGCGGCAAAGGGCGCTGTTCGGGTTCTCGTCGCAGCCCTTCGGCCTTAGTGCGGCTACTGCGCGGTCCAGCCGCCATCGACCGACAGCGTCGTGCCTGTGATCTGCGCCGCATCGTTTGAACACAGGAAGGCGACAGCCGCGCCGATCTCGGCCACCGTGGCGAACTGCTTCGATGGCTGCTTGGCGAGAATGATGTCGCGGATCGTGGTTTCGCGATCCAGTCCGGCCTCGCGCGAACGGTCCTCGATCTGGGTTTCGACGAGCGGCGTCAGCACGAAACCGGGGCACACCGCGTTACAGGTGACGCCCTGGCCGGCGAGCTCCAGTGCCACCGTCTTGGTAAGGCCGACGACGCCGTGCTTGGCCGCGACATAGGCCGACTTGTTGGGCGAGGCGCGAAGGCCATGCGCCGACGCGATGTTGACGATCCGGCCCCAGCCGGAGGCCTTCATGTGCGGGATGGCTGCAGCGGTGGTGTGGAAGGCCGACGACAGGTTGATGGCGATGATCGCGTCCCAGCGCTCCGCCGGGAATTCCTCCACCGGCGCCACGAACTGGATGCCGGCATTGTTGACGAGGACATCGACGCTGCCGAAGCGCGCGACGGCCTTCTCGATCAGGTCGCGGCATTCGTCTGGCTTTGCCATGTCGGCCTTGATGTAGACCGCCTCGACGCCGTGCTTTTCCGCAAGCTGCGTCGCGACGGCATGGTCCTGCTGGCTGTCGGAATAGGAGTTCACGACCAGCGTGCAGCCCTTGGCCGCCAGCGCTTCGGCGGTGGCGAGGCCGATGCCGGAGGTCGATCCGGTGACGATGGCGATCTTTCCGGTCAGCATGGTCTTCCTTCATGTTGGCAATTTCGACTGCGGGTCTACATATTGCAGCGCATCATCGTTTCCAATCGGGGTGGTGTTTCCACCATATCCGCGCCTTCTTCATGAAGGATTTGCCGGATTGTGCTAAAAGGCCTCAAAGCGTAGATATCGCGCTGACAAGTCGAGAAAGAGTTCGACCCGTATGCAGCATTTTCTGGACCGACCCCTTGCGCGCCGCCGTTCGGTAGGTGTGGCCGTGGGCGGTGTCATGGTGGGCGGCGATGCGCCGGTCGTCGTCCAGTCGATGACGAACACCGACACCGCCGACGTGGACGCCACCGTGGCGCAGGTGGCCGCACTGCACCGCGCGGGCTCGGAGATCGTCCGCATCACGGTGGATCGCGACGAGTCGGCGGCCGCCGTGCCGCGTATCCGCGACCGACTGGCGCGGCTCGGCGTTCACGTGCCGCTGGTGGGCGATTTCCACTATATCGGGCATAAGCTTCTGGCCGATCATCCAGCCTGCGCCGAGGCGCTGGCGAAGTACCGCATCAATCCGGGCAATGTCGGCTTCAGGGAAAAGAAGGACCGCCAGTTCGGCGCGATCATCGAAACCGCCATCCGCCACGACAAGCCGGTGCGCATCGGCGTCAACTGGGGCTCGCTCGACCAGGAACTGCTGACGCGCCTGATGGACGAGAACCAGTCGCAGGGCTCGCCGCTGACGGCAGGCGAAGTGATGCGCGAGGCCATCGTGCAATCTGCGCTGATCTCGGCCGCCATGGCCGAGGAGATCGGCCTACCGCGCAACAAGATCATCCTGTCGGCCAAGGTGAGCCAGGTGCAGGATCTGATCGGCGTCTATGTCGAACTCGCCAAGCGCTCCGATCACGCCCTGCATCTGGGCCTGACGGAAGCCGGCATGGGAACGAAGGGCATCGTTGCCTCGTCGGCGGCGATGAGCATCCTGCTGCAGCAGGGCATCGGCGACACGATCCGTATTTCGCTGACGCCCGAACCCGGCGGCGACCGTACCCGCGAGGTGCAGGTGGGGCAGGAACTGCTTCAGACGATGGGCTTCCGCCAGTTCGTACCGATCGTGGCGGCGTGCCCCGGTTGCGGGCGCACGACATCGACGGTGTTCCAGGAATTGGCGGCGACGATACAAGACGATCTGCGCCGCAACATGCCCTTGTGGCGCGACAAGTATCCCGGTGTCGAGGCGCTTCAGGTCGCCGTCATGGGCTGCATCGTCAACGGGCCGGGCGAATCCAAGCAGGCCGATATCGGCATTTCTCTTCCCGGCACTGGCGAGACGCCTTCGGCGCCGGTTTTCGTCGATGGCCAGAAGGCCGCGACCTTGCGCGGCCCGAACATCGCCTCGGATTTCCAGAAGATGGTCGCCGACTATATCGAGCGCCGCTTCGGGCAGCAGGAAAAGCAGGCCGCCGAGTAGGCGGCCACATCAGGCGATGAGAGCCACCGCCTCATCGCCGATCCAGGCGTTGATCTTCGCAGCCAGCTTGTTGGGCGACACCGGCTTCGACAGGTAGTCGTCCATTCCTGCCTCGATGCATTTCTCGCGGTCGCCCTTGAGCGCGTGGGCGGTGACGCCGATGATGGGGGTTCGCGTGCCGATACCTTCCTCGGCCTTGCGGATGGCGGCCGCGGCCTCAAGGCCGTTCATCTCCGGCATCGAAACGTCCATCAGCATCAGGCGCGGCCGCAACGTGCGATGCATCTCGACGGCGGTGCGGCCGTTGGAGGCGATGCGGTAGGAGAGGCCGAGACCGTCGAGTATCTGGCTGAAGACGAGCTGGTTCACCTCGTTGTCTTCGGCAACCAGGATGTCGAGCTGGCGACCGGTGCCGGCGCGCGGCGCAGGATGAACGGGCTTCGGCGCGGCGCTTGCCGCCTTCTGGGCGAAATTGGGAACCGGCGCGATGTTTCGCACCGCGCTCTCGCGCCGCGGCGCAGCTCGCGCCACCTGCATCATGGTGACAAGCGTTTCGAGCAGCGCGGAAGAACGCGCAGGCTTGTTGAGATGCGCGGCGATGCCCGATTCCATCGTGAGCTTGCCGGTGACGGCCTGATCGACGGACGTCAGCAGCAGGACGGGGATGTTCCACGTCGCGGGGTTGGCGGCGATGCGGCGCGCAACCTCCAGCCCGTTGATGCCCGGCATCTGGTAGTCGAGGATGATGCAGTCCACCCGCGCGCCCAGATGGGTCGCGCGGTCGAGGAAGGCGAGGCCGACCTCGCCGTTCTCGGCTGCCGCGCAGTCGAAGTTCCAGCTGCGAAGCTGTTCCAGCAGGATGTCGCGATTGACCTTGTTGTCGTCAATGACCAGCACGCGCGCACCCGATACATCGACGGGAACGGGCCGTGCCGGCTCCATGTCCTCGAAGACGGGCAGCGGCACCGTGAACCAGAAGGTCGAGCCCTTGCCCAGTTCGCTGGTCAGCCCCATCTGGCCGCCCATCAGCTCGACGAGGCGCGAGGCGATCGCAAGGCCGAGCCCCGTGCCTTCGTGGCGGCGGGTGGACGACGCATCGACCTGACTGAACTTTTCGAACACCCTGGTCTGCATCTCAGGTGGAATGCCGATGCCGGTATCCTCGACCCGAACGGTGACGTGCGAGGTTCCGTTCTCGACATGGCCGCTGACATCGACCAGCACGTGGCCCTTCTCGGTGAACTTGACGCCGTTGCCGACGAGATTGGTGACGATCTGCCTTATGCGGCCGACATCGCCGACGACGCAGGCCGGCAGTTCGGGATCGACGCGCACGATGAGCTCGAGGTCTTTCTCCGCGACACGGGTGGAGACCAGCGTCGCGACGTCCTCGATAGCCTCGCCGAGACGGAAGGGTGCGGGATCGAGGCTGAGCTGCCCTGCGTCGATCTTGGAGAAATCGAGGATGTCGTTGATGATCGTGAGAAGCGCGTTGCCCGACTTGAGGATCACGTCGGCAAAGGTCTTCTGGCGGTTGTCTAGGTCGGTGCGCACCAGCAGTTCAGCCATGCCGAGCACACCGTTCATCGGCGTCCTGATCTCGTGGCTCATATTGGCCAGGAATTCCGACTTCGCGCGGTCGGCGGATTCGGCCTTCACACGCGCCGCCTCGATCGAGGCGTTGGCCCGCTGCAGGTCGTCATGTGCGTGGGCAATGTTGCGCATCATGGGCACGAAGACCCACAGGGTGGTGAACACGCCGACGACGAAGATCACGGCGGCGACCATGTACAGGATCTTTTCGAGCCAGTCGTAGCCCTTGATGGTGTCGGCGCGCAGCTCGACCATTGTGGAGTCGAGGTTGGGCCGCACCCGGTCGTTGGCGATCATCTGGATTTGCGTGAACACGCGCTGGGCGGCTGGAAGCGACAGGTCGGCGAACATGTCGAGCCGGTTTGCCAGCGTGATGATCTCCAGCACGTCCTGCCGAAGCGAGAACGTCTGTCCCTCGCCGTTCCACAAGCTCAGCAGCGAGGGCGGTACCGCGATGCCCCTGATGTCGGCGAGTATGCCCGCAAGATCGCCGGTCAGGCTGTCGTCCGCGCCGGCCTGCGGAGGCGTTTCGACAGGGAAATCGCTGCCCGCAGCTTCGCCGAAGGCGCGATAGGTATGGTCGAGACGCGTGATTGCCGCATGCAGGTTTGCCTGTACGACCTTCGTCGTCGCAGCCGCGTCGAAGACAGGCTGCGCCACGACCGGGCCTTTCGGCATGGCGAACTGGCCGGTCTCAATGTCCCTGATCGTGCGGTCGGCGCGCTCGCGGGCTAGGTCGGCCCGCAGCCGCACCTGATCGAGCATCAGCGCGTGGTAGATGACGTCGGCCGTCGCCTCGCTCATGGCGCCGAGCACGGCGCCGAACTTGACGCTGGTTCTGGCCTCTCCGGCCTGCCAGTGGATGAGGCCGGCCCCGAGACCGACCGCAAGCAGAAAGCCGGTCATGATGAACATGAGACGGCCGCGCATATAGGCGCGCGTTACAGCAAACGACATTGGCCCCAACCCGTTACCCGGTACACATGGGGCAAAATCGGGCAATCCGATTAAAGTGCTGTTAATTGTGGCAAAAATCTCGCCACGCCGGTGGAGCCGCCAGGCTCAGAACGAGCGCATGGCCACGAAGCGTGCTGCCTCGCGCAGGAGCCCGGCGCGCGCGCCGAAGGGATCGAGCAGCGCCGTCGCCTGATCGACAAGGCCTGCCAGTTGCCTGCGCGTCCACTCCACGCCATGGAGGGATACGAGCGTCGCCTTGCCGGCATCGGCGTCCTTGCCCGCCGCTTTCCCAAGGGTCGCCGCGCTGGACGTAGCGTCGAGCAGGTCGTCGGCAAGCTGGAAGGCGAGGCCGATAGCCTGGCCGAACTCGCTCAGCCGCTCGCGCTCGCCTGGTGAAGCGTCGCCGATGGCAGCGCCCGCCTCGCAGGCGAAGCGGATCAGCGCGCCCGTCTTCATCGCCTGAAGCATGACGACGCCGGCCTCGTCGGGCTTGATCCGCGCGGCCTGCAGGTCGAGCGCCTGCCCGCCAACCATGCCGCCCACCCCGGCTGCGCGCGCCATGGCCGAAACGAGCCTGACCCGTGTGGCGGCAGGCAGGTCGGTTGCGTCGTCGGCGACGATGTCGAAGGCGAAGGTGAGCAAACCGTCCCCGGCGAGTATCGCCGTCGCTTCATCGAAGGCGCGATGGACAGTCGGGCGGCCTCGGCGCAGATCGTCGTCGTCCATGGCCGGGAGGTCGTCGTGGATCAGCGAATAGCAATGGATGCATTCCAGCGCGGCGGCGACGCGAAGCGCGGCGTTGTCGTCAGCATCGAACAGGGCTGCTGTTTCCAGAACCAGAAAGGGGCGCAGCCGCTTGCCGCCGCCCAGCACGCCGTGGCGGATGGCGCGCATCAGTTCGTCCGGCCGGGCGATCTCGCCCTCCAGAGAGGCCGAACCCAGCAGGCGGTCCAGTGTCGCCTCCACCTCGCGTGCGCGGCGCGCCAGCGCGGTCTCGAAGTCCTCTGTTTCGATCAGCTGTTCCATCGGCCGGAGCGATGACCGCAAAAGCGATGCCCGTCAAGTCGCCGTGTGGCGTTGCGCTTCGCCGACCGCGTCTGTATTCGGGAATGATGAAACGTGAGGCGTATGGGTGGAGAAGCAGACCACGGAGCCAACCGTCGAGCCTGTCGTCGAGGTCGAGCCCGAGATGACGCTGAGCCGGCGCAGGACGCGACGCAGCGGCCGCAGCCGGCTGTCCGTGTGGCTGCGGCGCTTCGTGCTCCTCGTCTTCATTGCTGGCGTGACCCCGGCGGTGGTGACGCTGGTGTACCTGCCTTCCTCCGTCCATCCCATCTCCACGCTGATGATGAAGGATCTCGCCACCTTCTCCGGCTATGACAGGCGCTGGACACCGCTCGACCAGTTCGGCGACCGGCTGGTCCATTCGGTGATGATGTCGGAGGACGGGCAGTTCTGCTCGCACCGGGGAGTGGATCTGGGCGAATTCCGCGCGGTGCTGGACGATTTTCTCGCAGGCGAGGCGACGCGAGGCGGATCGACCATCACGATGCAGACGGTCAAGAACCTCTATCTGTGGCACGGCCGGTCGTATATCCGCAAAGCGATCGAGCTTCCCTACGCGGTTTATCTCGATCTCGTCATGCCCAAGCGGCGGATCATGGAAATCTACCTCAACATCGCCGAGTGGGGGCCTGGCATCTATGGCGCGGAGGCCGCGGCGCAGCACCATTTCGGCAGATCGTCCCGCGACCTGACTGCAAGGCAGGCTGCGCTGCTGGCCGTGACGCTGCCAAGCCCGCTGACGCGTACGCCCGGCAGGCCTGGCCCCGGGCTCGAACGCCTCGCGCGCACCATAGAGAGGCGCGCAGGCCACGCCGGAGGCTACAACCACTGCCTGCGCTGATCGGTAGCGCAAAAATTTCCGCGCCGGTGCTGGTCAAAACGCGCTCGTGCGTGTATAGGCACGCAACTTTCCTGTTTTCGGCCGCGATGCAAGGCTCTTTTCCAAGGGTTGCAGCGGCTGTTTGACCGAACACCGGAGCTGGACCATGGCTGTACCTAAACGAAAGACCTCGCCGTCGAAGCGCGGCATGCGTCGCTCCGCCGACGCACTCAAGGCCCCGACCTATGTCGAGGACAAGAATTCCGGCGAACTGCGCCGCCCGCACCACATCGACCTGAAGACCGGCATGTATCGCGGCCGTCAGGTGCTGGAGCCCAAGGAAAGCTGAGCTTTTCCTACGGACGTTCTATGAGTTGAAAGACCGGCTTCACGCCGGTCTTTTTCGTCTGGGCGCCGGCTCCTGACCTATAGTTCCTTCGCCATCTCGCGCAGGCGGAACTTCTGGATCTTGCCGGTGGAGGTCTTGGGGATTTCGGCGAATATGACGGTGCGGGGGCATTTGAAGCGCGCCAGCAGCGTGCGGCAGTGCTCGATGATCTCCGCCTCGGTCGCCGTCCTGCTTGGCTTGAGCTCGACATAGGCCACCGGCGTCTCGCCCCATCGCTCATCGGCGCGCGCGACCACGCCACATGACGCGACGGCGGGATGCTTGTAAAGCGCGTCCTCCACCTCGATGGACGAGATGTTCTCGCCGCCCGAAATGATTATGTCCTTCGAACGGTCCTTGAGCTGGATGTAGCCGTCCGGGTGCATGACGCCGAGGTCGCCCGAGTGAAACCAGCCGCCGGCGAAGGCCTCGTCGGTCGCAGCCCGGTTCTTCAGGTACCCCTTCATGACGATATTGCCGCGGAACATCACTTCGCCGATGGTCTCTCCATCGGCGGGCGTCCTGAGCATCGTCTGCGGGTCCATGACCGTCAGATCCTCCAGCGCCGCATAACGCACGCCCTGACGCGCCTTCTTGGCCGTGCGGGCCTGTACGTCGAGCCCGTTCCATTCCTCATGCCACTCGTTCACCACCGCAGGGCCGTAGGTTTCGGTCAGACCGTAGAGGTGAGTGACGGCAAAGCCGGCATCGGCCATGCCGGCCAGCACCGCTTCGGGCGGCGGGGCGGCTGCGGTGTTGAAGGTGACCGTCTGCTCAAACGCTCGCTTGTCGCCATCCGCCGCGTTGATGAGCGTCGACATGACGATGGGCGCGCCGCAGAGATGAGTGACGCCGTGGTCGGCGATGGCGTCATACATCGCTTTCGCCCGCACCCAGCGCAGGCAGACATGCGTGCCGCCGGTGACGGCCAGCGTCCATGGGAAGCACCAGCCGTTGCAATGGAACATCGGCAAGGTCCACAGATAGACCGGGTGCCTGCTCATGCCGGCATGAATCGAGTTCGCGTAGGCCATCAGGGCCGCACCGCGATGATGATAGACCACGCCTTTCGGGTTGCCGGTGGTGCCGGATGTGTAGTTGAGCGAGATCGCGTCCCACTCGTCGTCCGGCATCGACCATGCAAAGTCCTCGTTGCCGGACGCGATGAAATCCTCGTAGTCGAGTTCGCCGATCCGCTCGCCCTTGGAGTAGGGCGCGTCGTCGCCATAGGCGGGATCGTCATAATCGATGATCAGCGGTTTCGTTTTGGCCAGCGCCAGCGCTTCCCTCACCACGCCCGAGAACTCGCGATCGACGATCAGCACCTTCGATTCGGCGTGGTCGAGCTGGAAGGCGACGATCGCGGCATCAAGGCGGGTATTGAGCGAATGCAGCACGGCCTTGACCATCGGGACGCCGAAATGCGACTCGAGCATGGGCGGGGTGTTCGACAGCATCACCGAGACTGTGTCACCCTTGCCGATGCCCTTCTTTGCAAGCGCGGAGGCGAGCTTGAGCGAGCGTCGCCAGAAGTCGCGATAGCTGGTGCGGCTTTCGCCATGGATGATGGCGACATGGTCCGGGAAGACCTTCGCGGCGCGCTCCAGATAGGAAAGCGGCGTCAGCGGCTGGTGGTTGGCCGGGTTCTTTTCCAGGTCGAGCGCGTAGGGATTGGTCATGAAGGTCCTCCTTGCCGTGCGATTATGCACACGGCGCGGCGACCGTCATCAGCCCCAGATTTCGAAGATGCCGTCCCAGACCAGCTTGATGCCGACGATGAAGATCATGCCGTACATGAAGGGGTAGAAGACCTCCGGCTTCATTCGGCGGACGATCCATGCTCCGGCGAGGGTAGCCACCGGGGCTATGGGCATCAGCACGGCGGACGCCGTAAGGTTGGTGCTGTCGAACTGCCCGAGCGCGAGATAGGGAATCAGCTTTACCGCGTTGACGATGGCGAAGAAGACGACGCTGGTGCCGACATAGATGGCCGGGCTCTGGCGCAGCGGAAGCGCGTAGACCTGATAGGGCGGGCCGCCCGCATGGGCGACGAAGCTGGTGAAGCCGGTGACGACACCCCAGAAGCCGGCACGTACGGGCCCGTGCTCGGCCGAGTGCTCGCGCGCCGCCAGCTTCAGCGCCAGCCAGCGGGCGAAGAAGGCCAGGGCCACCACGCCGACGATGAGCCGCACCGCGCCGGTGGTGACAACGGCCGCCGTCAGCCAGCCGATGCCGATGCCCAACATGGCGCCGGGCAGCATCAGCTTCAGGGTAACCGGATCGCGTTCGCCCCGCCACGTCCAGAGAGAGACCATGTCCATCACTATGAGGATGGGAAGCATGATCGCGGCCGCCTGCACCGGCGAGACGACAAGCGCCATCAGCGGCACGCCGATCAGCGCCATCGCGCCGCCCAGGCCGCCCTTGGAAAGGCCGACGAGGATCACCGCCGGGACGGCAGCCGCATAGAACCACGGATCTGTGAGGAGGGAATCCATCTGGGGAGGAGACTGCCTTTCAGGCGCAGCCATAGCGGCAAAAGCGGGATTTGGCGAGAGCGTGACATGGCCAAAGAAAAAGAGCGGCCGTGGGCCGCTCTTGATCCATCCGTTACTTGATGCCCGCTCTCAGCCCTGCGGCTGGGGCTCCATGCCCGCGTCGGGCTCTTCTCCGCCCTTCTTCTTGCCTTCCTTGCGCGCGCCGGCCTTTGGCACGGTGGTGCCGCGCGAAGGCGGCGTGTCGTCGCCCAGGTCACGCGACGGCTTCTGGCCGGCGATGATCTGCCTGATCTCGTCGCCCGAAAGCGTCTCGTATTCGAGCAGGCCCTCGGCGATGGCGATCCATTCCTTCTTCTTCTTGGTCAGGATGCGCTTGGCCTCGGTGTAAGCCTCATCGATGAGGCGGCGGACTTCGGCGTCGATGATCTGCGCGGTCTCTTCCGAAACGTTCTGGGTGCGTGCCACGGAGTGGCCGAGGAACACCTCCTCCTGGTTGTCGCCATAGGCGACGTGACCCAGCTTGTCGGAGAAGCCCCAGCGGGTAACCATTGCGCGCGCCAGCTTGGTCGCCTGATCGATGTCGGACGAGGCGCCCGACGTGATGTTGTCCTTGCCGAACTTCATCTCCTCGGCGACGCGGCCACCCATCATGATGACGAGGCGCGAAGTCATCCATTTGTAGCTCATCGAATAGCGGTCGCCCTCCGGCAACTGCATGACCATGCCCAGCGCGCGGCCGCGCGGAATGATGGTCGCCTTGTGGAGCGGGTCTGCGGCCGGCACCTCGATGGCGGTGATGGCGTGGCCCGCCTCGTGATAGGCGGTGAGTTCCTTTTCGGCCTGCGTCATGGCTGTGGAGCGGCGCTCCGCACCCATCATGATCTTGTCCTTGGCGTCCTCGAACTCCTGCATGGTGACGAGGCGCTTGTTGCGCCGCGCGGCCATCAA
Source organism: Neoaquamicrobium microcysteis (assembly GCF_008180155.1). Classification (GTDB taxonomy): domain Bacteria; phylum Pseudomonadota; class Alphaproteobacteria; order Rhizobiales; family Rhizobiaceae; genus Aerobium; species Aerobium microcysteis. Next base: position 49,253 of record NZ_VSZS01000055.1, read on the forward strand.
TGCCGCCTCGTTGACGAGGTTCATCAGGTCGGCGCCGGAAAAGCCTGGCGTGCCGCGCGCCAGCACCTTGAGATCGACATTCGGGGCAAGCGGGACGTTGCGCACATGCACTTTGAGGATCTTCTCACGGCCGGTGATGTCCGGATTCGGCACTACGACCTGGCGGTCGAAGCGGCCCGGACGCAGCAGTGCGGGATCGAGAACGTCGGGACGGTTGGTAGCGGCGATGAGGATCACGCCCTCATTGGCCTCGAAGCCGTCCATCTCGACCAGAAGCTGGTTCAGTGTCTGCTCGCGCTCGTCGTTACCGCCGCCAAGGCCGGCGCCACGATGCCGGCCGACGGCGTCGATCTCGTCGATGAAAATGATGCAAGGCGCGTTCTTCTTGGCCTGCTCGAACATGTCGCGCACGCGGCTTGCGCCGACGCCGACGAACATCTCGACGAAGTCGGAGCCAGAGATGGTGAAGAAGGGAACGTTGGCCTCGCCGGCGACCGAACGCGCCAACAGGGTCTTGCCGGTTCCGGGAGGGCCGACGAGCAGCACGCCGCGCGGGATCTTGCCGCCGAGGCGCTGGAACTTCTGCGGGTCACGCAGGAACTCGACGATTTCCTCGAGGTCCTGCTTGGCTTCGTCCACGCCGGCCACGTCCTGGAACGTGACACGGCCGTGGGCCTCGGTGAGCAGCTTTGCCTTCGACTTGCCGAAGCCCATGGCGCGGCCGGAGCCAGACTGCATCTGGCGCATGAAGAATATCCACACGCCGAGGATGAGGATCATCGGGAGCCAGGAGATCAGGTAGCCGAATATCGAGTTGGACCCGTCCGATTCAGGGCGCGCGTTGATCGTGACACCGCGTTCCTCAAGCCGCTCTACCAGCGAAGGATCGCCGGGCGAGTAGGTCTGGAAGCCTGAGTTGGAATCGCCATAGCTGCCCGAGATCCGGCTGCCGGAAATGGTCACGTTGTTGATGCGGCCCGAATCGACCTCTCGCAGGAACTCCGAATAGGGGATTTCGCGCGCCACGCCGCGCTGCTGCGGAGCCTGGAACAGGTTGAAGAGCGCGATCAGCAGGACGGCAATGATCGCCCAGAGCGCGAGGTTGCGATAATTCGGATTCATGTTGCTTCCCGTTGGTGTCCGGCGGGTGTCGGTTCGGCCGTGGACACAGGTCCCATATAAGCAAGTGCAGCGACTAACATAGGCAGCGGCAGAAGCGTTGCCAAGCGCAACTGCGGCTCTCGGTTAAGCTTCCGGGGCAATGTGTTTGTTCCAAGGCGACGACGGCAGCGGCGGGCGGTTCAGAATCCGCCTCAGCGCGTGAGCGACCGTGAGGTCAAATGCAGGCAAAAACCTTGCATGGGGCGCTGCGACCGGCTCGCCCGAGACGCCGCATCGCGCCGTTTCCCGACTGCCTAGAAGACCGATCAGCCGGTCGCCGTCGAACAGAGCCGGCTCCAGCGAAAGCGCTGCGGCGACAAGGCTTTCCGGCGCGCCGGCAAAGGTGGAGGCAATCTCCTTTGCATGGACGCCGCCGAGGAGGGAGACCCGCAGGCGGTTCTCCGACGCCGTGGTCGCGAGACGCCAGCGTCCGTCCCACTGGAGGCGATCTGTGGCGCGGTATTCTGCCGGCAGGCCCCGCGCTTCGCGCCTGATCCAAATCCCGGATCTCCTTGCATCGATGACCGCGCGCGACAATGTGGCGCGCAGCGTTCGAGCGGCGATTTGGCGGGCTAGCGCCGTCGTCCGGTCGAGGTCGGGCAGGTAGGCCATTCCGCCTGCGGTCGCCAGCATGATGCGCAGCGTCTGGACGGCTGCCTGATCGGGAGCGGCGAACATCTGCGGCGACAAGTGATAGAGGCCAGGGGCGGGTCGTGTGACGAAGCGCTCGATCAACTCGGTTGCCTGACGCGACAGCCGGCTCCGATCGGTTCCGGCACGCGCGGCCTGCGCCGCCAGTTCTTCGATGGTGTCGGCTGTCGCCAACTCGGCGCGGACCCGCACACGCTCATAGGTGTGGTTGTCGTTGGTCGGATCGTCGATCCATGCAATGCCATTGTCGGCGAGGTAGTCGCGCAGGGCCTGCCGGCGTTCGGCCAGAAGCGGCCGCACGATCCAGATGCGCTCGTCGAAGAGCGTTGCGCGGGCCATGCCGGCGATGCCGCTGCCGCCGCCAGAGGCCCGGCGCAGGCGCATCGAGACGGTTTCGGCCTGGTCGTCCATCGTGTGGGCCGTCAGCACGACATCCGCGCCGAACTCATCGGCTGCCAGCGCTAGCAGATCGTATCGCGCCTCACGAGCAGCCGCGATGATGCCGCCGGAGGGCTTCTCGCCATCCCAGACCATGGTGCGGTGGGCAATGCCTTCTTTATTGCAAAGCGCTGCAACGGCGCGCGCTTCGGCGGCGGCTTCAGGACGAAGGCCATGATCGACGGTCACCGCGAGCAGCGGTGTGCGCGGTGCCTTGCGATCCAGAAAACTCTTGAACAGAAGCAGCAGGGCAAGGGAGTCGCTGCCGCCCGATACGGCGACGATGAACCTGCGGTGCTGATCAATATCTATGCCGCCAAAGAGGCGGGCAAGGTCGAGGCCCACGGGCCGACCGGTCAGCAGGAGGCGAGCGCCTGTTCCTGCCTTATGCGTTCGCGCAGCGCGTCCGTCGTCTGCGGGTAGCGCTGGAGAACTTCGGCGAAAGTGGCGCACGCAACATCGCGCTGGTTCATCGCCGCCAGCGAGACGCCAAGCTTGAACAGCGTGTCGGGTGCCTTGCGCGCCTGCGGGAAGTCACGGCTGGCGGCCAGGAAGGTCTCGGCGGCCTCGCGCGGCTTCTGCTGTGCCAGCAGCGCCTCTCCCAGCCAGAAATGCGCATCGGCGGCGTGTTCGCTGTCTGGGTACTGGGCAATCAGATCGCGAAAGCCCGTCTCGGCGGTTCCATAATCCCCCGAGAGGATGAACTCGTAGGAGTTGCGGTAAAGCTCGTCATCGCCGTCGCTGCCGGTCGGCAGAGCCGCTACCGTCGTGTCGTCCGAGCCCGTCTGCGGCTGCGGCTCGGGCAGGCCCGCTCCGCGCGCGTTTCCGTTCTCGTCGAAGGTAATGGTGCCGAAGTTCCGCGGCGGAGCGCCCAGAACCTGCGAGCTTCCCTCGACCCGGGGCGCCGGATCGTAGAATTCGTCGTCGCCGCTGCCGCCGTTTGCGGCAGCGGTGTCCTGCTGCCGGGGCTCGGGACGTGCGGTGCCGCCGGCATCCGAGCGGCGTTCCTCCATTTCCTGGAAACGCAACTCGTTGTCTTCCTGCATCCGGCGGATCTGGTCCTGCATCTGCAGGATCTGGAAATTAAGCTCCTCCAGCATGCCGTTGAGCTGGCGCACCTGCTCTTCGAGCTGGGCGACACGCGGGTCGTTCGTCTGGGCGGCGCCCGGCATTGCCGCCGCCAGCGTCAACGCCAGCGCAACGATGCCGCCGAACAAGGTTCTTGAAAACATGACGGGTCTCTTCACCTGTAGGTCTTTCCTCAAGCCTGAAAGCTTACCGGCTCTCTCTTATCAGTGCTGCCGAGTTCGGCCAAATTTTGTTTGGCATTGCAATGCAAAAGAGGCGGCCTTACGGCCGCCTCCCTCAATTTCGATGCCGGTTGGCCCGATCAGCTTCCAGCGCCGCCCAGAACGGTCACGGCGCGACGGTTCTGCGACCAGCAGGAGATGTTGTCGCAGACGGCGACCGGTCGTTCCTTGCCGTATGAGATGGTGCGGATGCGGTTTGCCGCCACGCCGCGCGCAACGAGGAAGTCGCGGGTGGCTGCCGCTCGACGTGCGCCGAGGGCAAGGTTGTACTCGCGCGTGCCGCGCTCGTCGGCATGGCCTTCGACGGTGACGGCGTAGGAGCCGTACTGGTTGAGCCACTGTGCCTGACGCGCCAGCGTCGTCTGCGCATCAGCCCGGATGACCGAGGAGTCGGTGTCGAAGAAGATGCGGTCGCCGACATTGACGGTGAAATCCTGGCTTGAGCCGGGCGTGGCCGAGCCGCCGCCCGCGCCCAGACCGAGGTCTGCGGCGTTGTTCGGCGTCTGCTTGTTGGCACAGCCCGCGATCGCAAGCATCGCGACCAGAGCGACGGCGGCAGGGTTACGGGTTATGGCTGCGATACGGCGCATGCCGCCTCTCCTTCGCATTTGAGTGAGTGTAGTGAACAACCAGTAACCATGACGCGGTTAATGTGCGTTCAACAAACATGGTTAACGATGTCCAAATGGCCCGTCCGGAAGTCGCCGACGAACATGTCGGCAAATCACCGTTTGTCGCGCACACTAGGCCGAAATGCGGCGGAAACGCGGCGTTTTGACGAGAAAGGCGGCTTGAAAGCCGCCTTTCCAGGTTAGTCGAGCAGGGGCGACCAGGCCGGGTCGGATGCAAATTGCGGCGTCGGAATCGCCTGCTCGTTGCGGCCGGTGAGGTCGATCGAGAAAAGGCGCGGCCCGCCGCCGCCGGCAGCTTCGCGGAAGAACATGATCACCCGGCCATTGGGCGCCCAGGTCGGGCCTTCCTGCAGGTATCCGGTCGAAAGGATGCGTTCACCCGACCCGTCGGTGCGCATTACCCCGATCTGGAACTGGCCGCCCGTCTGCTTGGTGAAGGCGATGAGATCGCCACGCGGCGACCAGACCGGCGTCGAATAGGTGCCGTCTCCAAAGGAGATGCGCTGCGGGTTCGAGCCGTCTGCACCCATCACGTAAATGTGCGGGCGTCCGCCGCGGTCGGACGTGAAGACAACGCGGCTGCCGTCAGGCGAATAGGAAGGCGAGGTGTCGATCGAGTTGGAGCTGGTCATCCGCGTCGTGGTGCGGCTGCGCAGATCCATCGCGTAGATGTTGGAGTTGCCGTCGTCGCGGAGCAGGCTCATCACGACCTTCTGGCCATCCGGTGAGAAGCGCGGCGCGAATGTCATGCCTGGGAAGTTGCCCACGAGCTCGCGCTGCCCCGTCTCGATCTGCAGCAGGTAGACCTGCGGCTGTCCGCTCTCGTAAGACATGTAGGTGATTTCCTGCCGGTTGGGCGAGAAACGGGGCGTCAGCACGATGGATCGGCCATCAGAAAGGTAGCGCTGGTTGGCGCCGTCCTGATCCATGATGGCGAGACGCTTGACGCGCTGGTTCTTCGGGCCGCTCTCGTCGACATAGACGATGCGCGTGTCGAAATAGCCCTTTTCGCCGGTCAGGCGCTCATAGATGGCATCGGCGATGATATGCGCCACGCGCCGCCAGTTGGCGCGGTTGGCGAAGAACTGCTCACCCACGAGCTGCTGGCCTGCGAACGTGTCCCAGAGGCGAAACTCTGCGCGAAGCCTTCCATCCGCTTCCTGCGTGACCCGCCCGGTCACCAGCGCCTGCGCGTTGATGACCTTCCAGTCGTCGAAGCGGGGGGCTGCATCGGGGTTCGAAATCCGTTCGATAAATGCGCCCTTGTCGATCGGCGCGAACAGGCCGGAGCGCTTCAGGTCGGCGGCAATGACGCCCGCGATCTCTGCGCCCGTCGCATCGGCGGAAACGAAATCGGTGATGGCGATGGGAACCGGCTCGACCACGCCTTGCGTGATGTCGATCTCAAGCTGCGCGCGCGCCGACTGGGAAGCGGCCAGCGCGACTGTCGCAGCCAGCATTCCGATCTTGAGAAAGGTCTTGAAGAATTTCATCATTCGCTTGGCCTCATGGGTCCTGATGGGCTCATGCCGGGTCGTTCGTGGGGGGTCAGAACATGTCGCGGGGGTCGAAGTGGACGATGACGTCCGCCCACGCTTCATATTTTTCGGCAGGCAGGTTGTAGGGTGCGCAGGCAAGGACGGCCCGGCGCGCGGACTCCGCCGCAGCGCGCTCGATGCCCTGGCCGCCGCCACCCGCAATGATTTGCGGGGAGCCTTCCAGCCCTCCGGTGGCGTTGAGCTTGAACTGCACCGAAACCTTGAGGTTCTGTGCGTCCGCAGCACCCGCCGGCACGTTCCAGCAACGCTGGATCTGGCCGCGAAGCGCGTCCATCTCGCTCTGGCTGAGCCGTGCGCCGGTCGTCTGGCGGCCGCCGAGCGCGGCCTGCTCGGTCGAACGCTGGGCGCCGCCGCCTGAGGCGCGCTCGCGGTTCAGCAGTGCGGCGACCTGATCCTCGATGTTTTGTGAATCGCTGTCGCTGGATGCAGTCTCTCGCCTTGGTTCCGCCGGCCGTTCCGGTTCGCGCCGCTCGGGCGTGCGTGCTGTCTGCGCTTGTGGAGGCTGGGGACGCGACTGCGGCGTGGGCGCGCTGGTGGGCAACTGCATCGCATCCTGCTGCGGCTGCGGCGCTTCGGCCACCGCCGTTTCAGGCGCGGGATCGGGCGTCACTTCCTGCTGCGGCTGCGGCTCGGGCGCAACCTCGGTCGTGGGCACCGGCTGCGGGGGCTCAGGTTCGGCTTGCGGTTGGGGTTCCGGCGTCGGCTCCGGCGTGGGTGGCGTCGGTTCTGGCGCCGGCGGGGGCGCTTCGGCGGTCTCGACGGGCCGCGGCCTTGGATCGGGCGTGGGCGGCGTCGGCAGATCGACCGTGTTGTCGCCCACTTCCTGCGCGTTCTCCACCACTTCGGTGCGCGAAGTGGGTGTCGGCGCGGGGCGTTCTGCGGCTGGCGCGCTTCGATCGCCCTGTACGCTCTGCGAGACTTCCTCGATCGGCACGATGTCGACGGGGAAAGATTCCACGCTGCCCAGTTCGAGCGCACGCGGCGAGGAAAGCGAAATCAGGCCGAAGCCGAGCGCGACAGCATGCAAAGCGACAGATGTCGTCAGCCCGACCTTCACGGCTCAGCTGTCCTGTTCCTGGAGGGTCACGAGGCCGAGATTGCGGTAGCCCGCAGACGAAATGCGCGCCATCACGCGCATGACCGTGCCGTAGTCGGCGGCGCGGTCGCCCCGCACGAAGATGCGCTCCTCATAGCCCGTCTGGGCGATGGCCTGCAGCTTGGGTACGATCTCTTCGAGCGTGATCTCGGTTTCCTGCAGGAAGATCTGGCCTTCCTGGTTCACCGAAACGGTAATCGGCTGCGTCTCGGCATTGAGCGCGCGCGCCTGCGTTTCCGGCAGCTCGATCGGCACGCCGACGGTAAGCAGGGGGGCTGCGACCATGAAGATGATGAGCAGCACCAGCATCACGTCCACGAAGGGCGTGACGTTGATCTCCGACACCAGCGCATGGTGCCGGCCGCGCCTTCTGTGACCGCGCCCGCCGCGTCCGCCTGTCTGACCCATCGACATTCCCATGGAACCCGCTCCTAAGCCGCCGCCCTTACGGCGACCTTCTCATCGATTTGCCGCGACAGTATGGCCGAGAACTCGTCGGCGAAGCCTTCCATGCGCAGGGCGATCTTGCCCGCGTCGGACGACAGTTTGTTGTAGGCGATGGTGGCCGGAATGGCGGCCAGAAGGCCGAGCGCGGTTGCGAGCAGCGCTTCCGCGATGCCGGGGGCCACGACCGCAAGGTTGGTTGCGCCCGAGGCGGCAATCGCCTGGAACGAGGTCATGATGCCGACGACGGTACCGAACAGTCCGATGAACGGAGCGGCCGAGCCAACGGAGGCGAGGAAGCCCAGCCGGGCCTCCAGCCTCTCCATCTCGCGGGTGAGGGCCAGGTCCATGGCCTTGTCGATACGGTTCTGAAGGCCGATCGGCGACTTGACGCCCTTCTCGAAGCTCTTCTTCCATTCGCGCATCGCCGCGACGAAGATGGAGCCCATGCCGCTCGTCTTGCGGTCCGCAAGCGTGCGATAAAGCTCTTCGAGCGACTGTCCGGACCAAAACACTTCCTCGAACCGCGACAGCGAAGAGCGCATGCGGGCATAAGAGAGAAGCTTGTCGACGATGATGGCCCACGTCCATACAGACGCGACGAGCAGGCCGATCATCACAAGCTTGACGACCCAGCCAGCCTGCATGAACAGGCCCCATATCGAGTGGTCGCCGCCGGGCGCGGCAAGAGCGATTTGTTCCATGAATCCTTAGTCCCTAAGAATATCGGGCGTTTGCCATGGCAGCCCGCTCGCGCACATTCCCATCGATCCCGGCCCTGTCGGACCCGAACACGCCCTCAATGCGCTGGTACGGGCCTTTTCAGAGCGAAATTTGGTAAAACGAAGGCGTGTCGGATTCACGCTTTCTTCACCACGATCTTGATGGACCGTTAAGGTTAAGGATCAGTTAGGATGCGTGAGTGCTGGATTAGCGATCGCGCATGAAGGCGGCGATCCATTCGCGGGGGAAGCGACGCGGCTTGCCGCTCTGCGAAATGATGGCCGCCTCGACCCTGGCCTCGACCAGCAATTCGTCACCGCGCTTCAACTGCTGCGCCATGAAAATTCGCGCACCGGACACGCTCTCCGTGCGGGTCTCCACGGTGAGAATGTCGTCTATGCGCGCCGGTGCCCGGAAATCGATCTCCATGCGCCGGACGACCCAGACCAGCTTCTCGCCATGCTTGCCGTCGGCAAGTTCGGTGTGGTGAACGCCGGCCAGCCGCAGGAAATCTGAACGGCCACGCTCGAAGAACTCCAGATAGCGCGCATGGTAGACAACGCCGGAAAAGTCGGTGTCGGCATAGTAGACACGCGCAAGCAGGCGATGGCCGTATGGCGTCAGTTCGCCGGCGAGGGGAGTGCTTTCAGGCGTAGACATTCACTCGTCTTCAAACAAAGCGATCTGCTGCTGCGCGATATCCTTAGGCGCCTCCAGCCCAAGATGCCGCCAGGCATTGGCGGTCAGCACCCGTCCGCGCGGGGTACGCTGGATGAAACCCTGCTGGATCAGATAGGGCTCGATGATGTCCTCGATGGCGTCGCGCGGCTCCGAGAGGCCCGCCGCGATGGTCTCGATGCCGACCGGGCCTCCACCGAAGTTGCGCGCGATCATGTTGAGATAGCGCCGGTCGAGACTGTCCAGTCCCAGCGAGTCCACTTCAAGCCGTGAAAGCGCTGCGTCGGCCACCTTGCGATCGACAATCTCGGCGCTCGCGACGGAGGCGAAGTCGCGCACCCGGCGTAGCAGGCGTCCGGCGATGCGTGGCGTGCCACGCGCACGCCGTGCGATTTCGATCGCGCCATCGTCGCTCATCGGCAAAGAAAGGATGCGCGCGCCGCGCCGCACGATCAGTTCCAGTTCATCGACGGTGTAGAAGTCCAGCCGTGTGGGTATGCCGAAGCGGTCGCGCAGCGGGTTGGTGATGAGGCCGAGGCGCGTGGTGGCGGCAACCAGCGTGAAGCGTGCGAGGTCGATCTTGACCGAGCGCGCAGCCGGCCCCTCGCCGATGATGAGGTCAAGCTGGAAATCCTCCATCGCCGGATAGAGAATTTCTTCCACTGCCGGGTTGAGGCGATGAATCTCGTCAATGAACAGGACGTCGCGGTCTTCGAGGTTGGTCAAGAGGGCGGCCAGATCGCCGGCCTTCGCAATGACCGGGCCGGAGGTCGAGCGGAAGTTGACGCCCAACTCGCGTGCCATGATCTGCGCGAGTGTCGTCTTGCCGAGGCCGGGCGGGCCCACAAACAGAACGTGGTCCAGCGCCTCGCCGCGATTGCGCGCTGCCTCGATGAAGACCTTGAGATTGGCCCGCGCGGCAGCCTGCCCGACGAAATCGTCGAGCGTCTGAGGGCGCAGCGTGACATCGACGTCCTCGCCGCGCTTTTCCGACGAGATGAGACGGGGTGCGGTGCTCATGTGCCGTTCATTTCATGGCCGCGACGCGCTTGCAAGGACGCTCACCGGGCCAGTTCCTTCAGGCCCAGGCGGATAAGCTGGGAGGAATCGGCCTCGCTGCCCGCCGCCTTGAGCGCCGCTGCGACCGCGTTGGCCGCGATGTCACGCGAATAGCCCAGATTGGTGAGCGCGGAGACGGCGTCCGCCACGGGTGCGGGGGCGACACCTTCGCCCAGTTCCTGCTTGAGACCGATCGTGCCGGTCGCCTCGCCCGCGAATGCGGGAGCCTTGGTCTTGAGTTCGGTGACGATGCGCTCGGCGACCTTCTTGCCGACACCGGGGGCACGGGCGACCATGGCGATGTCGCGCAGCGCGATCGCGTTGGCGAGATCGGACGGGGCCAGCGTGGAAAGCACGGCCAGCGCCACCTTCGCGCCGACGCCCTGCACGCTCTGGAGCAGGCGGAACCACTCGCGCTCCAGCGCCGTGCCGAAGCCGTAAAGCCGGATCATGTCCTCGCGCACATAGGTTTCGATGAACAGGACCGCCGCCTCGCCAGGGCCTGAAAGGCCTGCCAGCGTTCGCGCCGGGCAGAAGGCGACATAGCCGACGCCGTGAACGTCGATGACGCAGTGGTCTTCGCCGATCTCGTCAACCGTGCCCTTCAGCTTGCCGATCATGCCAGTCGTCCCCGGTTACAAGGCAGCCGCCGCGATGGCCGCAGCCGCCAGCCGCCCCGTCGCGCTCTGTCGGTGATGCGCGTGGCAGATGGCGATGGCAAGCGCGTCGGCGGCATCGTCGGTGTCGAACGAGGCCTTCGGCATCAGCACCCGCACCATCATGTGGATCTGCTTCTTGTCGCCATGGCCGACGCCGATGACAGCCTTCTTGACCGCGTTCGGCGCATATTCGGCGACCCGCAATCCCGCCAGCGCGGGCACCAGCATGGCGACGCCGCGCGCCTGGCCGAGCTTCAGCGTCGCGGTGGCGTCCTTGTTGACGAATGTCTGCTCGACCGCCGCCTCCTGCGGCATCTGGCCATGCACGACGGCACTCAGGCCGTCATGGATCTGGCAGAGGCGGGATGCGAGGTCGGCCTTGTCGTTGGAGCGCACGGTGCCGGCGGCCACGAAACGCAGCGCGTTGCCCTGCGCTTCCACGATGCCCCAGCCGGTGCGTCGTAGGCCGGGATCGATGCCGATGATGCGAATCGTCTCGTTCATGACCCCACACTATTCAGACGGCAATCAAATGCCATCGAAATGTGAACAAAGCAGAAACGAATTGACAGATCGCTGTCGATGTCGGGGCGGGTCAGCCGCGCGCGAAAGCGGTGTGGAGCAGATTGATCTGGTCGGAAACCGGGTTGCCCGTGCGCAGGTGCGCAGGTGCTCGACGGTCGGCCGTTTCGCCGTAAATCTGGTCGTCCATGCGGCGCACCAGCGACTGCAGGCGGAGCGAATGATCGACGATAGACCGGAAATGCTCAGGCAGTTCGCTCCAGCCGACGGTGTCGCCGGGGGCGGACGCCGTGTCGAGCCGGACCTTGGCTTTTTCGGCCGCGACCTGGTCTCGGGTCATCTCGCCGGAATTGGCAGCGCGCTGCAGCAGCAGCCAGGAGGCGATCTGCATCAGGCGTGTGGTGAGGCGCATCGATTCGGCGGCGTAGAGCGTGGCGCCTATGCGCGAAAGAGATTTGGCAGCGGCACGGCCTTCGCCGTCCAGATATTCCGCAGCCTGCTCAACGAGGCTCATGCCTTCATTATAGAGAGGCTTAAAGGAATTGGAGAATACGCGCCTTTCGGCGAGCTTGATCGTGTTCGTTGCCTCGTGACCCTGCTCGTGCATGCCGCTACCCCGCAAATTACTGACGCCGCTTCGATCGAGACGGGCGCCGGCTCTCGGACGCCGGTGCCTAAACGATGTGGAGCGGACTTTGATCCCTCCGCCTGTCGAAGGCAAGCGCGTGTTTAACGAAAGGTTAACGGCCGAAATTGCGGTGCTCGGGAAGCGCCAGACAAAAAAAGAGCCGCAAACGCGGCTCTCAGGAGTTAAACAGGGAGGCGTCAAACGGAGTGGCCCAGCCACTCGGTAAGAATCCAGATCACTGGATGCACACAGTAATGACATGTAAAGCTTAACCGAAGCTTAACACAGTGGTTAATTTTGCCTGAAATTGTGCCGATACGAGACAGTTTCGGTTCGTGCTATCGCATCGAAAAGCAAAACGAATCAGAACCCGCATCGGATACGGTGCGCCTGCCGGAGGTACTTCATGCTTGCCCACGTCCCGCTGATGATCGTGCCGCTGGCGCTCTACAATCTGGGCCTTGCCGGACTGTTCGGCGACATCGCCGATCCGTGGCAGACGGAACTGTTCTCATTGACCATGCTGTCGGGCGGAACCTGGACGCTTAGCCTTGCGGACCTGCTGGTGCTCGTGGCGCTGCTACTCCTCTTCGCCGAGGTGCTGAAGGCCACGCGCACCTCCAACGCCTCGGTGCTGGATCACCTGCTTTCGACGCTGGTATTCGTGGCGTTTCTGGTCGAGTTCCTGCTGGTGCGGCGCGCGGCAAGCTCGCTGTTCTTCATCCTGATGGCGATTGCGCTGGTGGATGTGCTGGCCGGCTTCGCCGTATCGCTCCGCGCGGCATCGCGCGACGTGAATTTCCGCTAACCGCCGTCGCCGACGAAGCCCGCCGCCTCGATGCCGGCGATCGCGCAGGCTTCGTCGTTGTCGGCGGTGTCGCCGGATATACCTACCGCACCGAGGATGCCGCCTTCGCGCGTTCTCACCAGCGCGCCGCCGGCGACCGGAACCACCTTGCCGCCACTGGCCACGGAAAGGGCTGCGGCGAAATGGGGACGGTCGATAGCCACGCCCTGCAGCCAGCGCGAGCCGGCACCCATGCCCAGAGCGCCGTAGGCCTTGCCGCTGGCCACCTGCAGCCGCAGGAACGAGGCGCCGTCCTGACGCTGATAGGCGATCAGGTGCCCGCCGGCATCCAGCACGGCAACGCCCAAAGGCTTCAATCCGAGTTCGCCCGCTCTTGCGAATGCCGCGTCGATGATGGCGTTGGCCTGTGCCAGTCCCAAAGTCGTCATGAAGGTCGTCCTCCGTTGATTGATCCCTGCCGCAAGCCTATGGCATCAGGTTGCATCTGGTAATAGGCGGCAAGGGCAAGTTGCCCGCTTGCCGAGAGAGGGGAAAAGCCGATGCGCAGATTCGACCTTCCGGGGCGTTCGCCCGTCATCGCCGAAAACGGCATGGCCGCGACATCGCATCCGCTGGCCACCGCTACCGCGCTGTCGGTTCTCAAGGATGGCGGCAATGCGGTCGATGCGGCGATCGCGGCCTCGGCCACGCTCTGTGTCGTCGAACCTCACATGACCGGCATCGGCGGCGACTGCTTCGTCATTCTGGCCGAGCCGGACGGCTCCGTCCACGGGCTCAATGGCTCCGGCCGCGCGCCGGCGGCGGCCGATGCCGCCTGGTATCGCGACAACGGATACGAGACGATGCCGCAAACGGGCGTCCACGCCATCACCGCGCCCGGTGCGGTCGATGCGTGGGCACGGCTGGCCGAGCGCTTCGGCACGCTGGGTTTCGACCGGCTGTTTGCAGATGCTATCCACTATGCCGACGAGGGGTTTGCCGTGCATGCCCGCGTTGCCCGCGACTGGGCGATGCACGGCGAGGCGCTGCGAAAGGACGAGGGTGCGTCAAGGCATTGCCTGATCGGCGGCCATGCGCCAGCGGCTGGAACGCGCTTTCGCTTCCAGGCGCTGGCAAGAACTCTGGAAGCGATCGCCCGGGGCGGAGCGCGCGCCTTCTACGAGGGCGAGATCGCGGCCGAGATGGCGGCCACCGTGCGCGCCGGCGGCGGGTTCCTCACCGAAGCAGACCTCGCCGCCGTGGAAGCTGATTGGGTGACGCCGATTTCCGTGCGCTATGGCGGCCACGACGTGCTGGAAATCCCGCCCAACGGGCAGGGCATCACTGCGTTGATCCTGCTGCGGCTGATGGAGGCGCGCGGGGTGGGCCGGTTCGAGCGTGGCAGTGCGGCGCGCCACCACATGGAGATCGAGGCGGCGCGGCTCGCCTATTCGGTGCGCGACCATCTCGTCGCCGATCCGTCATCCATGACACGCACGCCCGAGGAGCTCCTGTCCGACAGCTTCATCGAGCAGTTGGCGGCGCAGATGCTGGAAGACCGGCGCAACCCGTCGATCCGCATTCCCCCGATGCCCGGCTCCGACACCGTGTACCTCACCGTGGTGGATCGTGATCGCCGCGCCGTGTCGTTCATCAACTCGATCTACAGCGCCTTCGGCTCCAAGGTGGTGACGCCCAAGTCGGGCATCGCGCTGCAAAACCGTGGCGGCTGTTTCACGCTTGAGCAAGGCCACGCCAACGAACTTCGCGGCGGGAGGAAGCCAATGCACACCATCATCCCGGCCATGGCGCTCAAAGACGGCAAGGCGGCCGTCTCGTTCGGCGTCATGGGCGGCGACTACCAGCCCATGGGTCACGCACACGTACTCTCCAATCTCGTGGATCACGGGATGGACGCGCAGGAGGCGATCGACGATGCGCGCTTGTTCTGGGGTGATGACGGGGTGCTGGATGCGGAAATCGGCATCTCGGCGGACGTTCGGGCCCAACTCACCGCCATGGGGCACCAGGTGCGCAACGCGGCTTCCCCGCACGGGGGCGGTCAGATGATCGTCATCGACCATGCCAACGGTTTTCTCGTTGGCGCGTCGGACCCGCGCAAGGACGGCTGCGCGCTGGGGTGGTAAGGCAAGGCGGTCTCGCCTTAGGATAACCGAATGCAAAGCCTTCTGGTCGTCGCCCGCCTGTTTCCGCTGATCGAGAGCGGCGAAAAGCGATCAACGATCCGCTGGCGCGAGCAGCGCATCGAGCCGGGCCTCATGACCTATGTCTGTCAGGGCGATGTGCACAAGACCGCTCTCGTGCATGTCACCAGATGCACGGACATGCCTTTGCGCGAGGCGGCGGCGTTTCTGGGCAAGCAGGACGAATGGCCGAATGCGGTGATGCTGGAAGGCATGCGCGAACACTATCCTGAAATAGAACTCGCCAGCATCGTGCAGATCGTCGAACACCTCTCACCGGCCGAAACGACCGCCTGGCGCGATGCGTGTAACGACTTGAGGCCCGAAGCCTCGTGAATTGGCGCGCTTAAGCTAGCCCTTGCCCATCTGGTCGAGCTTGCGCTGCATGGCGGCGATCTGTTCCTTGAGATCCTGAAGGTCGTCGGCCTTTTCAGCCTTGCCGTCAGGCTCTTCACCTGCGCCTGGCGTCGGGAACGGCGTGAACATGCGCATCGCGTTCTGGAACAGCTCGATATTGCGCTTCGCCTGTTCCTCGATGGCCTTCATCGGCGTGGAAATCTTCATCATGTCCATAGGCGTCTTGCCCATGGCGTCCTTCATCTGCTCGCGAAAGCGCTCCTGCTCCTTGGCGAACGCGATCATCGACTGTTCGAGGAAGCTCGGCACGACCATCTGCATCTGGTCGCCGTAAAACGAGATCAGCTGGCGCAGAAACGGAATGGGCAGCATGTTCTGCCCGTCCTTGTTCTCCAGCTCGAAGATGATCTGGGTGAGCACGGGGTGGGTGATGTCCTCCCCGCTCTTGGCATCCTGGACGGTGAAGTCCTCGCCCTTCTTCACCATTTCGGCCAGGTCCTCCAGCGTCACATAAGTGCTGGTGCCCGTGTTGTAGAGGCGGCGGTTGGCATATTTCTTTATCACCACCGGATCGTCTTTTGCGGGCATTCATGACCTCCCGGAATGCAGCGTATTCAGACGTCGACCATCGGCCAGCTTGCAAGCCGAAACAAGAGGATATGCGCAAAAGCCCGGCAAATGAAAGCGATTTGTGCAGTGCGGGACTGTGGGGCCGCCGGGCACATTCCGGTTTGACTCGCATCATGGAAACGGCAAGAACTTCCACAACCATCATCGCAATGCCTATTCGAGGGAAAGCCCATGTCCGCTTCCGCCATCGTCGTCGCCAGCGCCGCCCGCACCCCGGTCGGGTCGTTCAACGGCGCTTTCGCCAACACCCCGGCCCATGAGCTGGGTGCAGTCGCCATCCGCGAGGCGCTCGCACGCGCCGGTGTCGAAGCCACGGAGGTGGACGAGGTCATTCTGGGGCAGGTGCTGACCGCGGGGCAGGGCCAGAACACGGCCCGGCAGGCCTCGATCAAGGCGGGCCTTCCCAAGGAAACCACCGCCTGGGTGCTCAACCAGGTCTGCGGCTCGGGCCTGCGCACCATCGCCGTGGGCATGCAGCAGATCGCCACCGGCGATGCGCGCATCATCGTTGCCGGTGGCCAGGAATCCATGTCGCTGTCCACGCACTGCGCGCATCTGCGGGCGGGAGTGAAGATGGGCGACTACGCCATGATCGACACGATGATCCGCGACGGCCTTTGGGATGCCTTCAACGGCTACCACATGGGCAACACGGCCGAGAACGTCGCGCGCCAGTGGCAGCTTTCGCGTGAGGAGCAGGACGCCTTCGCCGTCGCCTCGCAGAACAAGGCCGAGGCCGCGCAGAAGGCAGGCCGCTTCAAAGACGAGATCGTGCCGGTGACGATCAAGTCGCGCAAGGGCGAAATCGTCGTCGATGCCGACGAATATATCCGCCACGGCGCGACGCTTGAGGCGATGCAGAAGCTGAAGCCGGCCTTCGACAAGGAAGGCACCGTGACGGCAGCCAACGCATCGGGCATCAATGATGGCGCTGCCGCCGTCGTGCTTATGACCGAGGACGAGGCTGCAAGGCGCGGGATCACGCCTCTGGTGCGCATCGTGTCGTGGGCCACGGCCGGCGTCGACCCGCAGATCATGGGAACGGGGCCGATCCCCGCCTCGCGCAAGGCGCTTGAGAAGGCCGGCTGGAAGGTCGACGACCTCGATCTGGTGGAGGCCAACGAGGCCTTCGCCGCGCAGGCCTGCGCGGTCAACAAGGACATGGGCTGGAATCCGGACATCGTGAACGTCAACGGTGGCGCGATCGCCATCGGCCACCCGATCGGCGCTTCCGGCACGCGCGTCTTCAACACGCTGGTCTTCGAGATGCAGCGGCGCGGCGCGAAGAAGGGGCTCGCAACGCTGTGCATCGGCGGCGGCATGGGTGTCGCCATGTGCGTGGAAGCGATGAACTAGGGCAATCGGCAGTCGGCAATTGGAAGAAGCGCCTGCCGACTGCCGAACTGCCGACTGCCAAAATAGGGAGGACAAGCATGACAAGAACGGCAATCGTCACAGGCGGCTCGCGCGGCATCGGGGCGGCCATATCCGTGGCTCTGAGGGATGCGGGCTACAAGGTCGCGGCCAACTACGCCGGGAATGACGAGGCGGCGGCCCGGTTCAAGGACGAGACCGGCATCCCGGTCTACAAATGGTCGGTGGCGGACTACGATGCATGCGTGGCCGGCATAGCCCAGGTCGAAGCCGATCTCGGCCCCGTCGATGTGGTCGTCAACAATGCCGGCATCACCCGCGACGCCATGTTCCACAAGATGACGCCGCAGCAATGGCGGGAGGTCATCGACACCAACCTGAACGGCGTCTTCAACATGACGCATCCGCTGTGGTCAGGAATGCGCGACCGCAAGTTTGGTCGCGTCATTACGATTTCATCGATCAACGGCCAGAAGGGACAGGCGGGACAGGCCAACTATTCCGCCGCCAAGGCCGGCGACCTCGGCATCACCAAGGCGCTGGCGCAGGAAGGCGCTCGCGCCGGCATAACCGTCAACGCTATCTGTCCCGGCTACATCGCGACCGAGATGGTGAAGGCAATCGACGAGAAAGTGTTGAACGAGCGCATCATCCCGCAAATCCCTGTCGGCCGTCTCGGCGAGCCGGAGGAGATCGCGCGCATCGTGGTGTTCCTCGCCTCCGACGAGGCCGGCTTCATCACCGGCTCCACCATCTCGGCGAACGGCGGCCAGTTCTTCGTCTGACCCGTTCTTAGCTTCGACGTATTGCGGCGGCCCCCTTTGCGGGGCCGTCTCTCGTTCTGCTAGGGCGCGGGCCTTCGATCCGTTTCGGTACGAAAAGGTTAACAGGCCAGTCCACGCCTGTGCCGAATCACTGTTGAAAACCTGTGGGTTTATTGTGGGCAGGCTGTGTACGGCACAACATCTGGTAGAGAACGAAACGGGAAACTGACGCCATGAGTGATTCGTCGCCGATTCGTTCTTCCTTTGAGCGGAAAGTTAATGGCGGCAGGCCGCCCTGCAGTGAAAGATGAAGGGCGCGTAAAGAAAATCCTAATGAAATCTGAATCTTGGCCAGGTATGCAGCGGAGCTCCGACGGGCGTTTTTGGCGGTCGGCAGCCAAAGGTTAACGACGGTGGAGAAAAGAGAGGGGTACGGCTTCTGGTTGATTCAGCATCTGGTGAAATGACTCGGCCTCGTCTCAACATCTAGCCGTGAATGGAACGGGAACATCGCGGAGTCAGTGATTCGTCGCTGATTCGTTCCAGACTCGTTCCAACCATTAACGTCGTTTGCCGGCATCACCGCTCTGGCATCGCCGTCCACGTGGCCTATCTATCGGGTTGCCTGCATCTTCCGCTCCACGTCGCCGCCATGCTACGGGAGCGTTCTCCAAGAGGGCCTGCCTCAGAAGATGAATATCCAGACTAGAGCAGACGAACCCCTCGTCCTTTCCGGGCGGGATGTAACGGCGGCTCTCGGGCCTACCAACACCGGCAAGACGCATCTGGCGATCGAGCGCATGGTTGCGCATGAGAGCGGTGTGATCGGCCTGCCGCTGCGGCTGCTTGCGCGCGAGGTCTACGCCCGCGTTTGCGAGAAGGTGGGTGCCGACAAGGTGGCGCTGGTGACGGGCGAGGAAAAGATCGTGCCGCCCGGCGCGCGCTACTCCGTCTGCACGGTCGAGGCCATGCCGCGCCAGACCGATGCCGCCTTCGTGGCTATCGACGAGGTGCAGCTTGCCGCCGATCTGGAGCGCGGCCACATCTTCACCGATCGCATTCTTCATCTGCGTGGGCGGCAGGAGACGCTGCTTCTGGGCGCGGGCACCATGCGGGGCGTGCTGGAAAGGCTGCTGCGCGGCATATCGGTGGTGACCCGGCCCCGCATGTCGCATCTGGCCTATGCCGGCCAGAAGAAGATGACGCGGCTGCCGCGACGCTCTGCCGTGGTGGCGTTCTCGGCCGACGAGGTCTACGGCATCGCGGAGCTCATCCGCCGCCAGCGGGGTGGTGCGGCGGTCGTTCTTGGCGCGCTGTCTCCTCGCACGCGCAACGCGCAGGTGGATCTCTACCAGTCCGGCGACGTGGACTATCTTGTCGCCACCGACGCCATCGGCATGGGGCTCAATCTCGACGTGGACCACGTCGCCTTCGCGCAGAACAGGAAATTCGACGGCTACCAGTATCGCGACCTGACAGCGGCAGAGCTGGGGCAAATCGCCGGCCGGGCCGGTCGCCATCTGCGCGATGGCACGTTCGGGGTGACGGGGCAGGTCGATCCGCTGGCCGACGAATTGGTCGAGCGTATCGAGTCGCACACCTTCGACCCGGTCAAGGTGTTGCAATGGCGTAGCGCGGCATTCGATTTCTCGTCCATCGACGCTCTCAAGCGCTCGATCGACCGTATCCCGCGTGTCGAAGGCCTTACCCGCGCCCTGCCTTCGGTCGATGCGCGCGCATTGGAGCATCTCTCGCAGGACGAGGATGTGCGCCGGCTGGCGACAGACGCGAAACGGGTTGAATTGTTGTGGGAAGCCTGTGCGCTGCCGGATTACCGCCGCATCGCGCCTGCGCAGCACGCCGACATCATCGGCTCAATCTACCTCGACCTTGCCCGCAAGGGCCATGTCGACGAGGCCTACATGGCCGAGCAGGTGCGCCGCGCCGATTCCACCGAGGGCGACATCGATACCCTGTCGCACCGCATCGCGCAGATACGCACCTGGACTTTCGTTTCCCACCGACCCGGCTGGCTGGCCGATCCGGCACACTGGCAGGAAAAAACGCGCGAGATTGAGGACAGATTGTCCGATGCGCTGCACGAGCGATTGACGAAACGCTTCGTAGACCGCAGGACTTCCGTGCTCATGAGGCGCCTGAGAGAAAATGCGATGCTTGAAGCAGAAATAAACCCGTCGGGTGATGTCGTCGTCGAAGGACACCATGTTGGCGCGCTCCACGGCTTCCGGTTCACGGCGGACCAGTCGGCGGACGGCGAGGATGCAAAGGCGGTGAAGGCTGCGGCGCAAAAGGCGCTGGCGCAGGAATTCGAAACGCGTGCTGAGCGTTTCGCCAATGCCGCCAATGGCGACTTTGCGCTGGCTTCCGACGGGCTGCTGCGCTGGATCGGCGCGCCGGTGGCGACACTCGTGGCCGGCGACGATCCGCTTTCGCCGCGCGTCATCCTCCTGGCCGACGAGCAGTTGACCGGACCTGCGCGCGACCGGGTGGCCGCGCGGGCGGAGCGTTTCGTCCACTACCAGATGGAAACGCTGCTCAAGCCGCTCTTCGATCTCAAGAATGCCGAGCAGCTGGCCGGTATCGCTAAGGGTATCGCCTTCCGTCTGGTCGAGAATTTCGGCCTGCTTAACCGCCGCGACGTTGCCGACGACGTCAAGTCGCTCGACCAGGAGGCGCGCGCCGCGCTGCGCAGGCTGGGCGTGCGGTTCGGCGCGTTCCACGTCTTCGTGCCCGCTCTGCTCAAGCCTGCGCCTGCCGGTCTCGTCACGCTCCTGTGGTCTCTGTCAAACGACGGCAAGGACAAGCCCGGCTTCGGCGACGTGGTGAACGCGCTTGCCTCCGGCCGCACCTCGGTCGTCGTCGATGCAGAGTTCGAGCCGTCCTTCTACAAGCTCGCGGGATACCGCACGCTCGGACGACGCGCGGTGCGCGTCGACATTCTGGAGCGGCTTGCAGACCTCATCCGCCCCGCACTCGCGTGGCGGGCAGGCACAGGCCAGCGTCCCGACGGCGCCTTCGATGGCGCAGCCTTCATCGTCACGCCGGCGATGATGTCGATCCTCGGCGCCACCGCCGACGACATGGAAGAGATCCTCAAGAGTCTCGGATATCGGGCCGAAGCCAAGCCTGTCGCCGAGGTTCAGGCGCGGCTGGATGCGATGGACGCCGCCGAACGCGAGCGCGTCGCTGCAAAGGCCGCTCAGGCGCAGGCGGCCAGCGAGGCGGAGCAGACCGCTGCCGCTGAACCAGTGGCACCGGAAGCCGTACAGGGCAGCGCCGACGAAACTGCAGCCGTTGCCGAACCTGCAGCCGTCGATACGGAGGACGCCTCGGCGCAGGAGGCTGCGGCCGAAGCTGCTGAAGAGCCTGCAACCGCGACCGAGCCGGCGGACGTGCCCGAAGCCACCCCCGTCGCCATGCCGGAAGATGCGGCGCCTGCCGAAGCCGAGGAAGAGCCGAAGCCGATTCTGTTGTGGCGGCCGGCCCGCCACGAAGGTCGCCCGCGTCATGGTCAGCGCCACAATCAGAACCGGGGCGAGAACCGGGGCCAAAACCGTGGCCCGCAGCAGGGCCAGCGTCGCGAGGGCGGTGAGGGCGAGGCCCGGCCGGACGGTCGGCGCGAGCGTTTCGACCGCTCCAAGTCCTTCAAGGGCAAGGGGGATGCCGGCAAGCGCGACGGTGGCAAGGGAAATGCCGGCAAAGGCGAGGGGCGTCCGCCCCGCCGAGACGACCGGCGTGGCAATGATCGTGCCGCCGGCAAGCCGCGCGAGGAGCGGCCGGTGAGGATGGACCCGGATTCGCCTTTCGCGAAACTCGCCGCCCTGCGAGACCAGTTGAAGAAGTAGATGGCGGGTGAAGGACGGCAACGTATCGACAAGTGGCTGTTCTTCGCGCGGGTCGTAAAATCACGCTCGCTGGCAGCGAAGGTGGTGCAGGCCGGCCGAGTGCGTCTCAATCGCGAGAAGATCGACCAGCCTTCACACACGGTGAAGGCCGGCGATGTGCTGACGATCACATTGGATCGCCGGGTGATCGTCTATCGGGTTCTGGAACCGGGCGTTCGGCGCGGCCCCGCCGAGGAGGCGCGGACGCTTTATGAGGACCTGACCCCGCCCGTCGAGAAGACCGCTGACGTGCCGCCCGATGTCATGGTGCCGGTGCGTGAGCAGGGCAGCGGCCGGCCCACAAAGAAGGAACGCCGCCGCACCGATGCTCTGCGCGAGCCGGACTGATCTGGCCTGTAGTTGGAATTTCATTCCCCGGGGCCCGGCTTGTGCGCATTCGTCACCCTTGCGTGGCTGTCGCAAAGGCGCTACCTCACCGCCGGATTGCAAGAGACTGACCGCTCGGCCGGAGCCGCCAATGACCTATATCGTCACGGACAACTGCATCAAGTGCAAGTACATGGATTGCATCGAGGTGTGTCCGGTCGACTGCTTCTATGAAGGCGAGAACATGCTCGTCATCCATCCGGACGAGTGCATCGACTGCGGTGTGTGCGAGCCGGAATGCCCGGCCGACGCGATCAAGCCGGATACCGAGCCCGGCCTCGACAAGTGGCTGCAGGTCAACACCGAATACGCTTCCAAGTGGCCCAACATCACCGCGAAGAAGGAGCCTCCGGCGGACGCCAAGGAGTTCGACGGGGTCGAGGGGAAATTCGAAAAGTATTTTTCCGCGGAGCCCGGCGAGGGCGACTGATTCCGGCTTCGATGACGCTGCGTCAATTTCACGCTGCGGTCCCGCTTGCGTAGCGCATTTGTTCGCGCCTGCGGCAAATTGTTGATTCTTTCCACTTTTTATGTTACATACTTGCAACTTGCCGATGACAGACGTCGATTTATGGCGCGAGCGCTTTAATCATTGAAAGGCTGATACGCATCCGGAACCAGGGCGATCTGGGCCGGGCAAGCGCCATGGCGCTGCATCCGGGCCCGAGGCTTCTTTCGGAATGCTAGGCTTTTGTCCTGTCCTGGCAGTTGGCGGGCCGGCTCGTCGGTCAAAGTCTGCGCGAGCCGCCACGGTTCGCGACACAAGGACATAAAAAGGAGTACAGGGCGTATGGCAACCCAGCAGAAGAAATCCGCGACCAGGCATGGCTTCAAGACCGGCGAGTTCATCGTCTACCCGGCGCACGGCGTCGGCCAGATAGCGGCGATCGAGGAGCAGGAAGTCGCGGGCCACAAGCTGGAACTTTTCGTCATCGATTTCCAGAAGGACAAGATGCGCCTGAAGGTGCCGGTCGCCAAGGCGACTTCCATCGGTATGCGCAAGCTGAGCGAGACCGACTATGTGGATCGCGCGCTGAAGGTCGTTCAGGGACGCGCCCGCGTGAAACGCACCATGTGGTCGCGCCGCGCGCAGGAATATGATGCCAAGATCAATTCGGGCGACCTGATTTCGATTTCCGAGGTGGTGCGTGACCTATACCGTGCCGAAAATCAGCCGGAACAGTCCTACTCGGAGCGCCAGCTCTACGAAGCAGCGCTCGATCGCATGGCGCGCGAGATCGCGGCCGTCAACAAGATGTCGGATACCGAGGCCGTTCGCCTGATCGAGGTCAACCTCAACAAGGGGCCGCGCCGCGGGGCGAAAGCCGACAATGAGGAAGCCGAGCAGGAAGAGGCGGCATAAGCCACTTTCTCGGCAGCGCTTCCAGACTGTTGAAGACCCGGCCTTGCGGCCGGGTCTTTTCGTTTTGGCGATGTTGCCGCGGGGCACCCCGTTCACACGTTTGTGCAGTCCCGCAGGGAACCAATGCCCATCTCCCCACGTATTTGTTTTTCGGGGGTGCGCCGATATTTCGCCTGCTTTCTGGATCGGCCGCCCGGCCTCATCCAACGCGGCAAATGGCGCGGCAGCAGTGGGAGCGCGAGATGGACGATCCGGCTAAGCGAAGCATGATCCGACAGGCGATGAAGGCGCCTTATCTGGAACGTGGCGAAGAGCACGATCTCGCCGTACGGTGGAAAGAGAACGGCGACCAGCAGGCGCTGCACCGCATTACAGTGGCCCATATGCGGCTCGTGATCTCCATGGCCTCCAAGTTCCGCCATTTCGGGCTCTCGATGAACGACCTCATCCAGGAAGGGCATGTCGGTCTGCTGGAAGCGGCAGCCCGGTTCGAGCCTGAGCGCGACGTTCGCTTCTCGACCTACGCCACGTGGTGGATCCGCGCATCCATGCAGGATTTCATCCTCCGCAACTGGTCAATCGTGCGCGGAGGAACATCGTCGGCGCAGAAGGCCCTGTTCTTCAATCTTCGCCGCCTGCGGGCGCGTCTGGCGCAGGATTCGCGGGTGCTGTCCAACGACGCCCTCTATCTCGAAATCTCGCAGGCGCTCGGCGTCTCCACCACGGATGTCGCGACGATGGATGCGCGGCTTTCCGGCCCCGACACCTCGCTGAACGCCTCCGTGGGTGCGGAAGACGGTAATGGTTCCGACCGGATGGATTTCCTCGTATCGGACGATCCCCTGCCGGACGAGGTCGTCGGCAACACGATCGACGACGAGCGCCGCGTGCGCTGGCTGAATCAGGCGCTGGCGACGCTGAATGCGCGCGAGCTGCGCATCATCCGCGAAAGGAGGCTGCGCGAGGAGGGCGCGACGCTGGAGGCGCTGGGTCAGAAACTCGGCATCTCCAAGGAGCGCGTGCGCCAGATCGAAGGTCGTGCGCTGGAAAAACTTCGCGCGGCGCTGATGAGGATCGCGCCGGAGGCCGTGGGCACGGCCGCGTAAGTCTACCGATCCGTGATTATCTTCACCCGTGCACCGGCCGAAACCGTCGCACCGGCGTTCATCGCGTTGATGAGACGGAACATGTCCATCTTGCGATCCACCCCCTGCATCTGCGCCGCCAGCGTCGCGACGGTCTGGCCGGCCTGAACGGTCACCACCCTGATGCGCAGCGGCCGCAGCGTTTCCCTCTCGGCGGCGCTGAGCGTCCGGAAGCTCGCGCCCACGTCGGTCGCGATCGTGTCGAGCGCGGTGCTTGCCGCGGGTGCTGCCGTGAGCAGGCGATAGACCTGTCCCGCGGCGCGAATGACTGTGACATCGAACTGCCAGCCATCGGCGCGGGCTCTGGCGGAAACCGCTTCGTTGCCGTTGATCGTCTGCTGGCGGATGGTATTGGGATCGAGGCCCGCCACCCAGCCGCTGCGAACATAGTCGGCCAGCGAAACGCGCTGGTCGATTGAAACGCCATCGAAGCGGATGGCGACATCGCCGGGGCCGGCTGCGGTGACGGCGGCGGCGGTATTGTCGATCACGAAGCCTTCCGGCACAGCGAAGGCAACGCCCAGCTTTGGATGCAGGAAGGTGCGGCCGCGCACGAAGCCTTCATCGGGCGTGTCGCCGAACAGCATGCCGTCGAGACCATCGAGGAACTGGTTGCGGTCGCGGTTTCCGGTTCCGGGCGGCGCGTACAGGCGGGCGTGCCGCAGTGCCAGTTCGATGCGCTGTGGCGCGGTCGGGTGGCTGGCAAGAAAGTCGAGGTTCTCGTCCACCGCACCGGTCACGCTCCGCGACGCGCTGTAGGCGGCCATCGACTGGAGGAAGCGGGCGGCCGCGAACGGGTCGTAGCCGGCGCGCGCGATCGACCGTATGCCGATGGCGTCCGCCTCGAGTTCCTGATTGCGCGAGAACTGCGCCAGGCGGAGCTTGCCGCGCACCAGCGCCACGCGGGCGGCGGGATCGCTGCCAAGCACGTCGTTGACGACCTGGCTTGCCAGAACCTCTTCGGCTTCCTTCTGCTGACGCTGGATGCCGTGATTGGCGGTCACGTGCGCCATCTCATGCGCAAGCACGGCTGCCAGTTCGGCCGAATCATTGGCGAGCGCCAGCAGGCCGCGGGTGACATAGAGATAGCCGCCGGGCAGCGCGAAAGCATTGATGTTGGGCGAGTTGAGGATCGTGATCTGGTAGGTCTGGTTCGGGTTGTCTGGGTCGAGCGTCAGCGTGCCGACGACCCTTGCGACCATGCGCTCGAGCTTCTGGTCGGAATACTCCCCGCCATAGGTAGCCAAGATGCGCGGATGCTGCTCGCGCGCGATAGCCGCCATGCGGTCATTGCGGGTGACCGTATCGACGATGACCGGGTTGGCGGAGGGGCGGAACGCGTCGCCATTGCCGGCGCTGTCCAGCACCTGGCAACCGGCCAGCCCCAGCGCGAGCACGAGCGACAGCACACCGCGCCGCGGGATGCGGCCCGACGACGACATCGCCCGGTCGATCAGCTTTTCCCGCAGTATGATGGACAGGTCGGCGTCCTCTCGTAGCTCTGGAATCTCAAAAACGAGTTGTAGGATTGAAAGGCTGCAACCGCACTCAGCTCTCTGCGGATACGCCCAGGCCCTCCTCGCAAGTCCGGTTTGGCCGGTAAATGTGTCGGCATCCGGGCGGCAAAGGCACCGAATCGACCCGGTCAAGCCCCAATATAGGCGCTGAAGGCGGCGGGCGCATCCCGCGAGAACATGACTGATGACGGGGCAAGGGCCGAGACGCGACCCTGCTCTATGAACGCCACATGGTCGGCCAGCGCTGCGGCATCGTCGGGGTGATGCGTCACCATCAGGATCGTCATGCCCCGCTCGCCGTGCAGGTCGCGCACCAGTTCGAGCATCTCGCGGCGCAGCGCGGGGCCTAGCGAGGCGAAGGGTTCGTCCAGCAGCAGTATCGGCCGATCGCGCACCAGAACGCGCGACAAGGCCACACGCTGGCGTTCGCCGCCGGAAAGCTCGGCCGGCAGCCGATGCTCCTTGCCGGCAAGGCCAGTGCGGGCGAGCGCCGAGGCGATTTCGGCCCTGTCGGGGGCGTCCAGCCGCAGGGCGGGCGAGCGGCCAAGTCCTACGTTCTTTTCCACGTCGAGATGGGCAAAGAGGTTGTTTTCCTGAAAGATCATCGACACCGGGCGCTCGGCCGGAGCCCGGCGCGCAACGTCGGCGCCGTCGATCATGATCCGCCCGGATGCCGGTGTCTCAAAGCCGGCGACGAGGTTGAGCAGCGTCGACTTCCCCGATCCGCTAGGCCCCATCACGGCGACGATGGAGGACGGCTCGACGGCCAGATCGAACGACATCGCCATATCGCCGTAGCTGAACGCGACGTCCTCCATGCGCAAAGCCGCGCCGCTCATGTCCGGCTCCTCGTACGGTCGACCAGCATCATCAGCATAAGACAGATGATGCCGAGGAAGAGCGCAAGCCCTGCGGCATCGGCAGTCCGATAGCTGCCCATGCGTGCAAGCAGCAGATAGGGCAGCGTCTGCACGGCATCCGAACCGAAAAGCGCGATCACGCCCAGATCGCCGAGCGAGAGCGCCATGGCGAAGGCCAGCGCGGTGCAGAGCGGCCGGCGGATCGACGGCCAGTCCACGAGGCGAAATCGGTTTATGCCCGAGATGCCGAGCGATGCACACAGCTTCTCGTGGCGCGCGCTGGCTGCATCATAGGCGGGGCGGAGGGCGCGGATCGCGAAGGGCATCGCCATCACGGCGTTCACCGTCACGACCATGACGGGGGCGATCGCAAAGACCTGCCCCGTCTGGCGCAGAAGCATGAACCAGCCGGCGCCGACCACGATCGGCGGCACGACCAGCACGAAACCCGCACCCGTATCCAGCATCCGCTCCAGCAGCGAGGGAGCGGCGTTGCGTGGCCTTTTCAGCTCCATCGCGCGGCGCGCCATGGTGAGCGAAAGAGACAACAGCACACAGAGCAGGCCCGCGAGCAGCGCAAGGACGAGACTGGTCGCGGTGGCTGCATGCACCGCGGGGTCGGCGGCCAGCCTTGCGAGGTCGGCCTGAAGACCTGAGATGACGATGGCGGCCAGCGGCCCCGCGACGAACAGCAGGGCCACCAGCATGACAGTGCTATTCAGGATGCGCTCCGCCCTGCCGGCCACGGCAGGAGCCCTCGATGCTACCGGAAGGTTCGCGTCGCCCGCCATGTTCGCGCCCAGCCGCATCAGCAATGCGACGACGATTGCGGTGAGCACGATCTGCGCTCCGGTGAGCGCGACCGCGCGGGCGGGGTCGAAATCGAAGCGCAGCGCCTGGTAGATCGCGACCTCCAGCGTGGTTGCGCGCGGACCTCCACCCAGCGTCAGCACGATGGTGAACGAGGTCACGCACAGCATGAAGACGAGCCCCGCAACGCCCGGAAGGGCTGCGCGCAGCACCGGCCATTCGACGAAGCGGAACGAGGCGCGCGCGCCCATGCCCAGCTGTGCCGCCAGCCTGCGCTGGTCGGTCGGCACGGTTTCAAGCGCATGCAGGAACAGGCGCGTCGCCAGAGGCAGGTTGAAGAACACGTGCGCGACGAGAATGCCCGACAGTCCGTAAATGCCCTGCCAGCGCGTGCCTGTGACGGCCGTTAGCACGTCTGCGAAAAGTCCCGCACGGCCCAGCAGCGCCAGTATGCCGAGAGCCGCCACGATAGCCGGCAGTGCCAGCGGCAGGGCGAACAGCCTGAGGATCAGCGCGCGACCTGCAAAGTGCGGGTGCCGCGCCAGCGCGCGAGCGACCAGCAGCGCCGGCACCACCGAAAGCAGGGTGGAAAGCGCCGCCTGCCACAGCGTGAAGCGCGTGACCCGCAGCATATAGGTGTCGAACGCCGAGACGGCGCCCGACCAGTCGTTGACGGCTTCCCCCAGAAGCCCCGCAAACGCGCCGCCGATGAGAATGCCGACAGCGCCAAGCCCGGCTACACCGGCGATTACGCGGCGGTCTGGCCTAGACATGGGGCGGCTGCCGGCTGCTCATCGAGCGTACTTACCGGCTCATCACGCCGAGCCACTCGTTCACCCATTCCTGCCGGTTGCGGGCGACTTCCTCGGACGAGAACTCCAGCGTTTGAGCCGGCTGGACGAGCGTGTCAAAGACCGGGTTCAGCGGGCCGGAGGTCTCGCCGGCAGGAAACATCCAGTTGGTCTCGGGGATCACGTCCTGAAAGCCCGGGCCGGTCATGAATTCGAGGAAGCGCGGGGTGAGCGGATTGTCGGCTCCCTTCACCGTGGCGGCCGCGACCTCGACCTGAAGATAGTGTCCTTCCTCGAATGAAGCCGCCTTGTAGCGGTCGCTGTCCTCCGCGATCTCGTGGTAGGCGGGCGAGGTGGTGTAGGACAGCACCATCGACGCTTCGCCGTTGGTGAACAGGCCGTAGGCCTCGCTCCACCCCGGCGTGACCGTGAGAATGCGTTGGCTGAGCTTCTCCCATGCCTGCGCGGCCTCGTCGCCGTAGACGGCCTTGACCCACAGCAGAAGGCCGAGGCCGGGCGTCGAGGTGCGCGGGTCCTGGATGACGATCTTTTCTTCAGGGTCGCCCTCGACCAGCTCCTTCAGGCTGGCTGGCGGCGTATCGATCGCCTCGCTGTCATAGACGAACGCGAAGTAGCCGTAGTCGAACGGCACGAACGTGTCGTCGTCCCAGCCGCCCGGCACATCCACCTTGTCGAGCGAGATGCCGTGTGGTGCGAAAAGCCCGGTTTCCTTTGCCTCGTAGGTCAGGTTGGTGTCGAGACCGAGCACGATGTCGGCCTGTGTGCCCGCGCCTTCCAGCTTCAGCCGGTTGAGCAATGCGACGCCGTCGGCCACCGCGACGAATTCAAGTTCGCAGCCGCATTCGGCTTCGAACGCTTTCTCTATGGCCGGGCCGGGGCCCCAGGACGAGGTGAAACTGTCGTAGGTATAGACGGTCAGCTTCTCCTGTGCGGCCGCGGGGATTGCCGCGAAAGCAAGCGAGAAGGCAAAAAGGGAAACGAATTTGTCGCGCATCGGCGCCTCCTTGGTTCGTGTTTCAAGGGAAATCAGGCGCTTCGTGTGCAGCGTCTAATCCCTCCGCCGGTATGAGCCGGATCAGGTTCAGCGGGTTGGCCGGGTTTCCCCGTTATGCCTCTCAGCCGGCCCGCAACATGCGGCCGGCACCCCGTTAGAGCGTTTCGAGACATAGGGCGGCACGGCGGCCGGCGCAAGCGCTTTCGCGAAGGCCGTTCCCCGTGATAGAGGCGGGCCCATGACCCGCTTCGCCATCCTCCTTGGCGGCGACCTCGTCGCCACGCCACGCCTCGCCCGCCAGCTGGACGGTGTGCGGGTGATCGCCGCCGATTCCGGCATGAAGCATGCGGCGGCGCTTGGGCTAACGCCCGAACTGTGGACCGGTGACTTCGACTCGGTCGACGATGCCATGCGTTCCGCCCATGCCGACGTCCCCGTCGAAGCCTTTCCCGCCGAAAAGGATCAGACCGACGGTGAGATCGCCATCGAAGCCGCTCTGGCCCGGGGCGCGCGCGAACTGGTGCTGGTCGGCGCCTTCGGCGGCGCCCGCGCCGACCATGCGTTCCTGCACTTGGCGGCCGCGCTGCGGCTGGCGGAGGCCGGCACGGCCTGCCTGCTCACCAGCGGCCATCAGGAAGGCGTCCCGCTGCTGCCCGGGGCCAGCCGCTTCGACTACGAAGCCGGTACGGTGTTCAGCGTGCTGCCCTTCTCCGACCTCTCGGGCCTTTCGCTTTCCGGGGCGAAATGGCCGCTTGCCGACCGTTTCGTGCCGTTCGGCTCATCGCTGACCCTTTCCAACGAGGTCGCAGGCGAATTGACGGCTACGCTCTTCTTCGGGCGCGCGCTGTTGATCGCCCATCCCGTTTCCTACTATCGCATGTGACCATGGCCCCACCGCTTCTTTCCCTCGACGGCATCAGATTGACCTTTGGCGGCACGCCGCTGCTGGACGGGGCGGAACTTGCCGCGTCCGCCGGCGACAAGATCGCGCTTGTCGGGCGCAATGGCTCGGGCAAGTCCACCCTGCTGAAGATCGCCGCAGGCATGGTCGAGCCGCAGGACGGCGAGATTTTTCGCCAGCCGACGGCGACGGTGCGCTATCTGCCGCAGGAGCCCGACATGGACGGGTTTGCGAGCGTGCGCGCCTATGTCGAGGCAGGGCTGGGTCCGGCCGACGATCCCTACCGCGCCACCTACCTCATCGAAAGCCTCGGCCTCACGGGCGAAGAGAATCCGACGACGCTTTCGGGCGGCGAGGCGCGACGCGCAGCACTGGCGCGGGTGATGGCACCGGAACCCGACATCCTGCTTCTCGACGAGCCGACGAACCATCTCGACCTTGCCGTCATCGAATGGCTCGAAGGCGAGCTCCAGCGCACGAAATCGGCCCTCATCATGATTTCGCACGACCGCCGCTTTCTCGAGCGCGTCTCGCGCGCCGTGGTGTGGCTCGATCGCGGCCAGACGCGGCGGCTGGAAAAAAGCTTCGCGCATTTCGAGGAATGGCGCGACCGGATCCTCGACGAGGAAGAGACCGAACAGCACAAGCTCGGCCGCCAGATCGTGCGGGAAGAGCATTGGCTGCGCTACGGCGTAACCGCGCGCAGAAAGCGCAACATGCGCAGGTTGGGCGAACTGCAGTCGATGCGCGAGCGCTTTCGCACGCGGCGCGGCCCGGAGGGGGCTGCCTCCATGTCGGCTGCCGAAGCCAATGAATCTGGCAAGCTGGTTATTGAGGCGAAGAACATAGCCAAGAGCTTCGGCGACCTGACCGTCGTGAAAGAATTTTCGACACGCATCCAGCGTGGCGACCGCGTCGGTCTCGTCGGGCCGAACGGCGTTGGCAAGACGACGCTGCTGAAGATGCTGATCGGCGAGCTTGCGCCCGACAGCGGCACCGTGCGGCTGGGCGCCAATCTCGAGATAGCCGCGCTGGACCAGAAGCGCGAACTGGACCCTTCGGAAACGCTTGCGCACTACCTGACCGACGGGCGCGGCGACAGCCTGATCGTCAATGGCGAGCAGAAGCATGTTGTGTCCTACATGAAGGATTTCCTGTTCAAGCCGGAGCAGGCACGCACGCCGGTGCGCGAGCTTTCCGGTGGGGAACGCGCGAGGCTGGTGCTTGCGCGCATCCTCTCCCGCCCGGCCAATCTGCTGGTGCTGGACGAGCCCACCAACGACCTCGACATGGAAACGCTCGATCTGCTGCAGGAACTGGTCGCGGGCTATCCCGGCACCGTGCTGCTGGTCAGCCACGACCGCGACTTTCTCGACCGCACCGTCACCAGCGTGATTGCGCCGGAAGGTGGCGGCCGCTGGATCGAATATGCCGGCGGCTATGCAGACATGCTCGCCCAGCGAGGTGGGCAGAAGCTGGACGATCGCGCGCAGCGCGCGAGGAAGGACGAGCCGGCGAAAAAGGATGCCCCGGCGGCTACTGTGAAGGCGGCTTCATCGAAGAAGCTGTCTTACAAACAGAAATTCGCGCTCGAAACCCTGCCAAGGCAGATAGACGACACGCAGAGGAAGATGGCGGCTCATGAGGCCAAAATGGCCGACCCCGCCTTCTACACGCGCGATCCGGCGGGTTTCGCGAAGATCGCCGCCGAACTCGACGCTCTGCGCGAGAGGCTCTCCGCCATGGAAGAAGAATGGCTGGAACTGGAAATGCTTCGCGAGGAAATCGAGGGGTAGTTGCCGCGCGTGAGCCATGCGCATATGTTATGCGCAAGGAGTAGAGCCAATGCTGACAAAGTCGACACAGCGCAAATCCGTCAACCTGTCCATCGACGCGAACCTTTTGGCTGAAGCCAAGGCTTTGAACGTCAATGTGTCTCGCGCCGCCGACGCTGGCGTCGCCAAGGCCATAGCCAGCCGGAAGGCCGAGCTTTGGCTTGAAGAAAATCGCGACGCGATAGAAGAGAACAACAGATATTTCGAGGAGCACGGCCTCCCGTTCGCAGAATATCGCGGGTTCTGATGGCAAGGTACGATGTCTATCGCGATCCGCGCGGAGGCGAGAATCTGCTGGTAAGCATTCAGGCCGACACTTTCGATGGCCTCGACACGCGGATTGCCATCCCGCTGCTGCCCGAAAATCCTCACAGAACACCGCTGAAGAAGCTTAATCCGATGTTCGTCATTGGCGATAAGCGCTACGCTCTCTACACCCAGCACCTGCTTGCGGTTCCCGTGTCGGCTCTCCGGGACCGGGTGGCAAATGTGAGCGACCGGCGCGATGAAATCACCGCCGCTCTCGATCTGCTAGTTCAAGGGTTCTGAGCCGATCAGCCCGGCGCGCGATCGGCGTTGAGTCTGTCAGCCAGCCCTTCCATACGCTCGGCGAGGCTCGCCAGTGCGCCGGTGAGGGCGGCATCGTTCTTGTCGGCCTTGGTCAGCGCGTCGTCGCGGGTCTTGCGCAGCGTCGCGATCTCGCTTTCGAGACCCTTCATGCGCTTCTGCAACTCCGCCAGCTCGTCCATCACCATGATGCCGGCCATCACCGTGAGCCGTTGGTCGCCGATCTCGCCGAACGAGCCCTTGAGGTGGGAGACATAGCGGTCGAAGCGTGCCGCAAGGTCGATCAGGTGCTCTTCCTGCCCTTCGTCGCACGCCATCCGGTAGGCTTTGCCGTCTATGGTTACGGTTACCTGCGCCATCGGTATCGTCCCTATCTGTCGAGCACGGCGCGGATCGTCTCCATCGCCGCCACCAGCCGGCGCGAGACCTCCTTGTTGGCCTCTTCCAGCCGGTCGGCGCGCGCTTCGGAACTGTCGAGCTCCTGCGCCAGCCGGGCGCGGTCGGCGTTCATGCGCTGCACCTCGGCTTCGGCCTCGCCATAGTCCTGCTCGCGCTCGATCCGGGCCGCAACCGCGTCTTCCAGCGTGTCTATCGCCTTGCCCAGGCGGGCTATAACTTCCTTGAGGGTCGCTTCCCCGGTCATCGCTTCCGTCCATCGCGCGGATGGTGCCGAATCGCGCGGTTTCCCAGCGCGTTACAAATAAAACATTAGGCTTCGTGTGAAGCGGGCGTCAACGAGGCCGTTTCCTCTATCCCCCGTCAAAGCGCTCCGAACGTGCGAAAGCCTGCGCACAGAAGTCCCGCCGACGTTGACTCGGGGCGCGCGCCTGCTATGTGTCGCGTCGCCTTTGCGGGCCGGTTTAGGCCCATTTTTCTGCGCTGGACGACAAGCGAGCGATCATGACCACACGCGAAATGCACGACCGCATGGCCAATGCGATCCGCTTCCTTTCCATGGATGCGGTCGAGAAGGCGAATTCGGGCCATCCCGGGCTGCCGATGGGCGCCGCCGACATTGCGACCGTGCTGTTCACCCGGTTCCTGTCCTATGACCCGCACAGCCCCAACTGGGCCGACCGCGACCGCTTCGTGCTGTCTGCCGGCCACGGCTCCATGCTGCTCTATTCGCTGCTCTACCTGACCGGCTACGAGGATATCGACCTCGACCAGATCAAGAATTTCCGCCAGCTCGGCTGGCGCACCGCCGGCCACCCGGAGTGGGGCCATGCAGCCGGCATCGAGACCACCACCGGCCCGCTCGGGCAGGGGCTTGCCAACTCGGTGGGCATGGCGCTGGCCGAACGCATTCTCAATGCCCGCTTTGGCGACGATCTGGTCGATCACCACACCTATGTGCTGGCGGGCGACGGCTGCCTCATGGAAGGTATCAGCCAGGAAGGGATCTCGCTTGCAGGTCACCTGAAGCTCAACAAGCTGGTCGTTATCTGGGACGACAACAACATCTCCATCGACGGTGCGATCTCGCTGTCCGACTCCACCGACCAGTGCAAGCGTTTCGAGGCCTCGGGCTGGAACACGCTGCGCATCGACGGCCATGATCCCGAGGCGATCGCCGACGCGCTGGACGCGGCAAAGAAATCCGACCGCCCGACGCTGATCGCCGCCAAGACGACCATCGGTTTCGGCGCGCCTAGCAAGGCGGGCACCAACAAGGTTCACGGCTCGCCCCTGGGCGCGGAAGAGATCTCCGGCGCGCGCAAGGCGCTGGGCTGGGATTCCGAGCCTTTCGTCGTTCCTTCCGATGTTCTCGACGCCTGGCGCGTGGCCGGCCTGCGCGCAGCGAAGGAGCGCAGGGAGTGGGAAAAGCGTCTGGCCGCGGCCGATGCCGAAACCCGCGGCGAGTTCGAGCGCCGCATGCGCGGCGACCTGCCGGAAGGTTTCGACCAGGCGATCATCGACTACAAGAAGAAGCTTTCGGAAGACAAGCCGAAGGTCGCGACCCGCAAGTCGTCGGAGATGGCGCTCGAGGTCATAAACGCCGTCGTGCCGGAAACAATCGGCGGTTCGGCCGACCTGACGGGATCCAATAATACCAAAACAAGCCAGACCAATCCGATCAAGCCTGGGGATTATACCGGACGCTACGTCTATTACGGGATTCGCGAGCACGGTATGGCGGCTGCGATGAACGGATTGACGCTGCACGGCGGCATCATTCCCTATGGCGGGACGTTCCTGACGTTCTCCGATTATGCACGCCCATCGATGCGTCTCGCGTCGCTGATGGGCATCCGCTCGATCTTCGTCATGACGCACGATTCCATCGGCCTTGGCGAAGACGGCCCTACGCACCAGCCGGTGGAGCATCTGGCGGCGTTGCGCGCGATCCCCAATCACAACGTGATGCGCCCGGCCGACGCGGTCGAAGCCGCCGAATGTTGGCAGATCGCGCTGGAGTCCACCAAGACGCCTTCCACGCTGGCGCTTACCCGCCAAAACCTGCCGGCGCTGCGCGTTCAGCACACGGCCGAAAACCTCTGCGCGAAGGGTGCGTACGAACTGGCGCCCGCCAGCAAGGATGCGCAGGTCAGCATCTTCGCCACCGGATCGGAAGTCGAGATAGCGGTGGCGGCACGCGCGGAGCTAGAAAAGCGCGGCATCGCGACGCGCGTCGTTTCCGTGCCCTGCTTCGAGCTCTTCGAGGCGCAGAGTGCAGAATACCGCGCAGGCATAATCGGAAAAGCGCCCGTCAGGATGGCCATCGAGGCCGGTATCCGTCAGGGCTGGGATGCGATCATCGGATCCGACGGGTTGTTTGTCGGCATGAATGGCTTTGGCGCGAGCGGCCGTATCGAAGACCTCTACAAGCATTTCGGCATCACTGCCGAGGCCGCGGTCGCGGCGGTGGAGAAGCGGCTAACCAAGGCATGACCGTGCGCCGGATGATCCGGTTCGTGTGCTAATCGGTTTTATCGGGTGTGACGCTGGATTCTTGGGCGCAGCGCCGCTATGGAAGCGCTGCCCTGGCGGTGCGCCATGCGCTGCGCCGCGGGAAAACGCTTTTCCAGCCTCTCGGGAGACCGCCCCATGACCGTGAAAGTCGCCATCAACGGATTTGGCCGCATCGGCCGGAACATCGTCCGCGCCATCTATGAGAGCGGGCGCAAGGACATCGACGTCGTCGCCATCAACGACCTCGGCCCGGTCGAGACCAACGCGCATCTGCTGCGCTACGACAGCGTGCATGGACGCTTCCCGAGCGAGGTGAAGGTCGACGGCGACACGATCACGGTCGGCGACGACTCCTTCAAGGTTTTTGCCGAGCGCGACCCGTCCAAGCTGCCCTGGGGCGATCTGGGCGTCGATATCGTCCTGGAGTGCACCGGCATATTCACCTCAAAGGAGAAGGCATCGGCCCATCTGGCAGGCGGCGCCAAGCGCGTCATCGTTTCGGCCCCTGCCGACAATGCCGACCTGACCGTGGTCTATGGCGTCAACCACGACAAGCTCACCAAAGATCACATCGTGATCTCCAACGCCTCGTGCACCACCAACTGCCTCGCGCCGGTGGCCAAGGTGCTCAACGATGCGTTCGGCATCGAGAAGGGCTTCATGACCACGGTTCACGCGTATACGGGCGACCAGCCGACGCTCGATACGATGCACAAGGACCTCTACCGCGCCCGCGCGGCAGCCGTCTCGATGATCCCGACCTCCACCGGTGCCGCCAAGGCCGTCGGCCTCGTGCTGCCGGAACTCAAGGGCAAGCTCGATGGCGTGTCCATCCGCGTGCCGACCCCGAACGTTTCGGTCATCGACTTCAAGTTCGTGCCGAAGAAGAAGGTGACGGTCGAGGAAGTGAACAACGCGCTGATCGCTGCCGCAGACGGCGCACTCAAGGGCATCCTCGCCTACACAAAGGAACCGCTGGTTTCGATCGACCTCAATCACGACGCGCATTCGTCGACCTTCGCGCTCGACCAGACAAAGGTGATCGACGGCGATCTGGTGCGCGTGATGTCGTGGTACGACAACGAATGGGGCTTCTCCAACCGCATGGCCGATACCGCCGTCGCGCTCGGGAAGACCATCTAAGGCAAGAAACTCTGAGGTCGATCATGGCTGGATTTCGCACTCTCGACGACGCTGATGTTGCAGGGAAGCGGGTCTTGGTCCGCGTCGACCTCAACGTTCCTGCCAAGGACGGCGAGGTAACCGACGCGACGCGCATCGAGCGTGTCGCGCCGACCATTGCCGAACTTTCGGACAAGGGCGCGAAGGTGATCCTTCTCGCGCATTTCGGTCGACCGAAGGGCGAGCCGAACGCCGAATATTCGCTGGCGCCGATCGCGAAAGCGACAAGCACGGTTCTTGGCAAGCCGGTCGCCTTTGCACCTGACTGCATCGGCGATGCTGCTGCGTCTGCCATCGCGGCGATGAAGGACGGCGACGTCCTGCTTCTGGAAAACACCCGCTTTCACAAGGGCGAGGAAAAGAACGACCCGGATTTCGTCAAGGCGCTTGCCGCCAATGGCGATCTTTACGTGAACGACGCGTTCTCGGCCGCCCACCGCGCGCATGCCTCCACCGAGGGGCTGGCGCGCGTGCTGCCGGCCTATGCAGGCCGCACCATGCAGGCCGAACTCGAAGCCCTCGAAAAGGGGCTGGGCAAGCCGGTGAAACCAGTCGTCGCCATCGTCGGCGGTGCCAAGGTTTCCACCAAGATCGACCTGCTGACGAACCTCGTGAAGAAGGTGGATGCGCTCGTCATCGGCGGCGGCATGGCCAATACGTTCCTGGCCGCACGCGGCACGGATGTCGGCAAGTCGCTGTGTGAACACGATCTCGCGCCGACCGCAAAGCAGATCATGATCGAGGCGGCGAGCGCGGGCTGCGCAATCGTGCTGCCGTCCGACGCCGTGGTGGCCAAGGAATTCAAGGCCAACGCGGCCAATGAGGTCGTGGCCGTGGATGCCGTGCCGGCGGATGGCATGATCCTCGATGTCGGGCCGAAGACCGTGGAGACGATCAACCACTGGATCGGGCGCGCTGCGACGCTGGTATGGAACGGCCCCCTCGGTGCATTCGAGATCGCACCCTTCGACGCAGCTACCGTGGCCGCTGCGAAGTTTGCGGCCGCACAGACGAAGGCTGGCAAGCTGGTTTCGGTTGCTGGCGGCGGTGACACGGTGGCGGCCCTCAACCATGCCGGCGTGGCCGACGATTTCACCTATGTGTCGACGGCCGGCGGCGCTTTCCTGGAATGGATGGAAGGCAAGGAGCTGCCCGGCGTTGTGGCATTGTCTAGGTAACCCGCAATTCGCTCCCGGCTCGCCGTCTTAAACAATTGAAATCGCTTTCAATCGATTCGAAAATCGCCGTTCCATTCCGTTCAACCGGTGCTTCTGGTAAGCGCGCTATGAAGAACAAACTGGAGACGTGACATGAGCGAACGGCAACAAGACATCGTACCCGCAATGACCCGACAGGCCGCCACCAAGGACGGCTTCATTGCAGCGCTCGATCAGTCGGGCGGCTCGACGCCCAAGGCGCTCAAGCTCTACGGCGTCGAAGAGGGCGCGTGGTCGAACGATGCCGAGATGTTCGATCTCATCCACCAGATGCGCGCGCGCATAATCAAGTCGCCCGCCTTCACGGGCGACAAGGTCATGGGCGCGATCCTGTTCGAGCAGACGATGGACCGCGACATCGACGGCACGCCGACTGCGCAGTATCTGTGGGAAGAGCGTGGCGTCGTCCCGTTCCTGAAGGTCGACAAGGGCCTTGCCGACGAAAAGGACGGCGTCAAGCTGATGAAGCCGATGCCCGATCTCGACGCGCTGCTCGAGCGCGCCGTCGCGAAGGGTGTCTTCGGCACCAAGATGCGTTCGGTGATCGACGCGGCAAACCCCAAGGGCATCGCAGCGGTGGTCGAGCAGCAGTTCGAGGTTGGCAGGCAAATCGTGGCCCATGGCCTCGTCCCGATCATCGAGCCGGAGGTTACGATCTCGATCGCCGACAAGGCAGAGGCGGAAGACATCCTGCTCGCCGAAATCCGCAAGCATCTGGACAGCGTGCCGGTCGGCAAGCAGGTGATGTTGAAGCTGACGCTGCCGACGAAGCCGAACCTCTACAAGCCGCTCATCGACGATCCGCGCGTAATGCGCGTGGTGGCGCTGTCGGGCGGCTATTCCCGCGATGACGCGAACGCGAAGCTGAAGCAGAATGAAGGCATGATCGCCAGCTTCTCACGCGCACTGACCGAAGGGCTTTCGGCCAAGCAGAGCGATGCGGAGTTCGACGCGGCCCTGGGCGAGGCGATCGACAGCATCTTCGAGGCTTCCCGCGCCAACTGACGGAACGGCGTCCCCTGAGCCCGGCTTCGGCCGGGCTTTCAGTTTGAAGGGGAGTGACTGAGGCCTGCCGTCACGACGATCATCGCAAACGCGATCACCGCAAGCTTCCAGAAGTCCGCGCGGCGCTTGAGCCCCGGAAGCCCGAGCGGCTTGATGATCTGGATGACCATGAGGCCCACCATCAGCAGGGACAGTATCTTCGTCATGCCGGCTCCGATGCCGCGCCAGTGCGGCCGGTCTCTTTGAGCAGCATCGCCGGCACCTGTCAAAGACAGCCGATAGCCTTCGTCGTTAGTCAGATGGACGGCGGCGGCCCTTTGCGCCTAAAACTGAGATTGAGGCGGCGCAGCAGGGAGGAGAACTTGGCATCGCGGTATCACGACGTCTATGCGGGCTGGAAGAGCGATCCCGAGGCATTCTGGGCGGAAGCGGCAAGGGGGATAGACTGGATCACCGCGCCGCGGGCTGTTTTCGATCCGGAGGCGGGCGTCTATGGTCGTTGGTTCGTGGACGGCGTGTGCAACACCTGCTTCAACGCCGTCGATCGCCATGTCGAGGGCGGGCGTGCAGACCAGCTTGCGCTTGTCTACGACAGCCCGATCACCGGCGCCAAGAAGAGCTTCACCTACGCGCAGCTGAAGCAGGAAGTGGTGGCGTTGGCAGCCGTGCTCCGCGACCAAGGCGTGGTCAAGGGCGACCGCGTCATCATCTACATGCCGATGGTGCCTGAAGCGGTGTTCGCGATGCTCGCATGCGCCCGGCTGGGTGCGGTGCATTCCGTCGTCTTCGGCGGCTTTGCCGCGCGCGAGCTTGCAACCCGCATCGACGATGCCCGGCCGAAGCTGATCGTGTCCGCGTCCTGCGGCATCGAACCGGGCCGCGTGGTGGCCTACAAGCCGCTGCTCGACGGCGCCATCGACATGGCAAAGCACAAGGTTGAAAGCTGCGTGATCCTGCAGCGCGAACAGCAGGAATGCGATCTCGTCGCCGGCCGCGACATAGACATGGCAGAGGCAGTCGCTGCCGCCAAGGCATCGGGAGCCGAGGTCGAATGCGTGGCCGTCTCCGCCACCGACCCGCTCTACGTGCTCTATACTTCCGGCACGACCGGACAGCCCAAGGGCGTCGTGCGCGACAATGGCGGCCACATGGTCGCGCTCAAATGGTCGATGTGGAACGAGTTCGGCGTCGAGCCGGGAGAAGCGTTCTGGGCCGCATCCGACGTAGGCTGGGTGGTTGGCCATTCCTACATCGTCTACGCCCCGTTGCTGCATGGCTGCACGAGCATTCTCTTCGAGGGAAAGCCGGTCGGCACGCCCGATGCGGGCACGTTCTGGCGCGTGATCGCCGAGCATGGTGTGGTCGCGATGTTTACCGCGCCGACCGCGTTTCGCGCCATCAAGGGGCAGGATTCCAAGGGCGAGTTCGTACGCAAGCACGACCTGTCGAAGTTCCGCACCCTGTTTCTGGCAGGCGAGAGGGCCGACCCCGAGACCATCAAATGGGCGGAGGCGCAGCTCGGCGTGCCGGTGATCGATCACTGGTGGCAGACGGAAACCGGCCACCCGATCAGCCAGAACCCGATCGGGCTCGGGCAGCTTCCGGTCAAGTACGGCTCTCCGGCGGTGCCCATGCCAGGCTACGACGTGCGGGTTCTCGACGATGCGGGGCATCCGGTTCCAAATGGAACGCTCGGCAATGTCGTCATCAAGCTGCCGCTGCCGCCGGGTTGCCTGCCGACGCTGTGGCACGCCGACGAACGCTTCCGGAAAGCCTATCTCTCAGAGTTTCCAGGCTACTACAAGACGGCGGATGCTGGGCTCGTCGATGATGACGGCTACCTCTTCATCATGGCCCGTACGGACGACATCATCAATGTCGCCGGGCATCGGCTTTCGACCGGCGGCATGGAGGAGGTGGTCGCTGAGCATCCCGATGTGGCGGAATGTGCGGTGATAGGCATCGCCGATCCAATGAAGGGGCAGGTGCCCTGCGGGTTCGTCGTGCTGAACGCGGGCGTGGCGCGCGACGGGGCCGAGATCGAGCAGGAAGTCGTGGCGCTGGTGCGCGAACGCATCGGGCCGGTCGCGGCCTTCAAGTCGGTCGTCGCGGTCAAGCGGCTGCCCAAGACGCGCTCCGGCAAGATCCTGCGCGGCACGATGCAGAAGATCGCCGACAGGCAAGACTGGGCTATGCCTGCCACGATCGACGATCCGGCGATCCTCGACGAGATCACGGCTGCGCTGAAAGGCAAAGGCATCGGGATCTAGAGCGGGCAGGGCAGGCGGTTTCGGGGTTCCCTTCACGGTCCCGATGCGGTAGAGGGGCCACCCTTTCCGATCATCCCCGAGCCGCGACGCGCCTGCGTCGGCGGCAACGCCTTGCGAGCCTTTTCCATGACCCGACTTCACTGTGGTGTCGATTTCGGCACCACCAACTCCACCGTCGGCTTGTGCGCGCCGGGTGGCGCGCCCCATCTGATACCCTTGGAAGGGGAGCAGGTGACGATCCCTTCGGCCCTGTTCTTCAGCCTCGAGGACGGCAGCGTCCATTTCGGCCGCTCCGCCGTGCACGAATACATGGACGGCGCGGAGGGGCGCTTCATGCGTGCGCTGAAATCGATTCTCGGCACCAGCCTGATGAAGGAGACGACGCAGGTCGGCCGCGACCGGATGACCTTTCAGGGGCTGATCGCACGCTTCCTGCGCAATCTGCGCGAGAGGCTGGAAACGCAGCACGGCGAGATGCCGGAGCATGTCGTGCTGGGGCGGCCTGTGTTCTTCATCGACGGCAACGAGGAAGCCGACCGAACCGCGCAGGACCAGCTGGAGGCGGCCGCCCGCGCGGAGGGCTTCAAGCATGTCGAGTTCCAGTTCGAGCCGGTGGCGGCCGCGATGAATTTCGAGCGCGAGCTGAATGCAGAGGCGCTGGCTCTGGTAGTCGACATCGGCGGCGGCACGTCGGACTTCTCGGTGCTGCGGCTTTCGCCGGAGCGCAGCCGCGCGGCGGATCGCCGAGACGATATCCTGAGCACGTCGGGCGTTCATGTCGGGGGCACCGATTTCGACCGCCAGCTCAACATCGCCAGGGTAATGCCGAACATGGGGCTGGGCAGCCTGACGAAGGACGGCAAGCGTCATTTGCCGGTCTGGTACTTCAACGACATGGCGACGTGGCACAAGATCAACCAGCTCTATACGCCGCGCACGATGCGCGACATCCAGCAGCTCAAGCGGGAGGCTGCCGAGCCGGAAAAGCTCGACATCTACGAGCATCTGCTTGTGCACCGTTCCGGCCACCGGCTTGCCGCGCAGGTGGAGAAGGCGAAGATCGAGCTGACCGACGCGGCAGAGGCCGAAATCACGCTGAAGGAACCCGGCCTGTCGCTGGCGGTGCCCGTCACGCGGGGCGAGTTCGACGATGCCAGCGCCGAGCTGGTCGGCAGGATCGAAATCGCCATCGACGACGCGCTGGCGGCTGCCGGTGTCGCGGCAGAAGCCATCGACACGGTGGTGATGACGGGCGGCGGCGCGCAGGTGCCCGCCGTGAGGCGCGCAGCCGTGATACGCTTTGCCCACGCCCGCATTGCGCAGACGGACCGCTTCGGGGCAGTGGGGCTCGGGCTGGCGGTGGACGCGGCAAGGCGCTTCGCCTGAGCGTTCGCAGGGTGTTGGAAACCTGCTGACGCAAGGCTGTCGGCAGGGGTGTGGCAAAGTCTCCTTCCAGAACGAAAGGAGAGATCCCATGCACCGCTCGCCCCTCATTTTCGCCCTCGTCGAAGACACGCTCAGCCGCTGGCGCGCCTATCGCCAGAACATGAAGGCGCGCCGCATCATCAGCGATCTGCCGCCGCAACTGCGCAAGGACATCGGTTGGCCGGATGCGCTGCCCGACCGCACGCGCCGGAACTGACGGCGGTCCTTATGACCGCATATGGCTTTCCCTCCCGCCAGCCTCCTGACAGAATGTTGTCAGGAGGCTCCTGCCATAGTCGGCCTCCCACGTTCCGTCGTTCGAGGACCGACTTCCATGCGCCGCGCAGACCGCCTTTTCCAGATCGTCCAGCATCTGCGCGGTGGACGCCTCGTGACCGCGCGCATGCTTGGCGAGCGGCTGGAGGTGTCGGAGCGCACCATCTATCGCGACATTGCCGATCTGCAGTCGACGGGTGTGCCGATCGATGGCGAGGCTGGCGTCGGCTACCTGATGAGGGAAGGCTTCGACCTTCCGCCGCTTATGTTCACCCGTGACGAGATCGTGGCGCTGGTGGCGGGTGCGCGCATGGTTCGCGCCTTCGGCGGTGCTCAGATGGCGCGGGCGGCCGAAGAGGCGCTGGTCAAGATCGGCGCAGTGCTGCCGGACCAGGAAAAGGCGCGCATCGCACGAACCGAAATCCACATGCCCGACTGGGTGGTCAGCGACGAGCAGCGCAAACTGATCGACCTGCTCGAGCGCGCCGTCGATGCGCGCGACGTGCTCGCCATCGACTACAGCGACGAGGCCGGCAAAGCCTCCAAGCGCGAGATTCGTCCGCTCGGCCTCTGGTTCTGGGGAAAGGTTTGGACGCTGGTTGCGTGGTGCGAACTGCGCGACGATTTCCGCGCGTTCCGGATAGACCGCATCGCAGGAACCGTGTCGGCGGGCCGCACCTTTCGCCATGAGCGCGGCAAACAGCTCGCGGACTTCTACCGCACCTGGGAAGTGCGCGGCCACGGCTGACGCATTCCATCTCGCATTGCTCCGTCCGGCTTCCTATCTGAACGGCAACGGACAGGATTGGACATTGCGATGAAATCGGGACCCGTGGCTTTTCTCTTGTGGCTGGTGGGCCTTGCAGGTTTC
This sequence comes from Neoaquamicrobium microcysteis, assembly GCF_008180155.1. Classification (GTDB taxonomy): domain Bacteria; phylum Pseudomonadota; class Alphaproteobacteria; order Rhizobiales; family Rhizobiaceae; genus Aerobium; species Aerobium microcysteis. The sequence continues at coordinate 93,184 of NZ_VSZS01000055.1, forward strand.
TGCGGGCTGCACCGCATCTATCTCGGTCGGTTCTGGACCGGGCTCCTCTGGCTTTTCACCCTGGGCCTGCTGGGCATCGGCCAGATCATCGATCTGTTCCTGCTGCCGTCGATGCTGAGGCAGGCAAACCTTGAACGCCGGGTCGAGGAAATCGAAGCGGGCCGTGCGCGTTGACACACAGCCCGCGCCGCAAGCCTACTGATCTTCGTCTTCGTCCGTCGCGGTCGACTTGAGCGACGAAAGCTTGGCGAAGACGGCATCGGCGTCGAGTTCGTCGTCGTCCTTGGCGGGCGTCTTCTCGCGCACCTCCAGCGTCTCGGTCATCGAGGCGGGAAGCAGCGTATCGCCGGTGGGTGCGGCGGCCGGCTGGCCGCGCGAGGCGCGCTGGACTTCCAGATCGAGGTCGATCTGCGAGCACAGGCCCAGCGTCACTGGGTCCATCGGAACGAGGTTGTTCGAGTTCCAGTGGGTGCGGTTGCGGATCTGCTCGATCGTCGACTTCGTCGTACCCACGAGGCGCGAAATCTGCGCATCCTTCAGTTCCGGGTGGTTCTTGACCAGCCATAGGATGGCGTTGGGCCGGTCCTGGCGCTTGGACAGCGGCGTATAGCGCGGCGCGCGGCGCTTGGATTCGGGGACGCGCACCTTCGGGTCGCTGAGCTTGAGCCGGTGCTCCGGATTGGCCTCGCCCTTGGCGATCTCGTCGCGCGAAAGCTGGCCTGTCATTACCGGATCGAGACCCTTGATGCCTTGTGCGGCTTCGCCGTCTGCGATCGCCTTCACTTCCAGCGGATGCAGCTTGCAGAAATTGGCGATCTGGTCGAACGACAGGGCGGTGTTGTCGACAAGCCAGACGGCGGTCGCCTTGGGCATCAGAAGCGTGTTGGCCATGGATAAAATCCTTCTCGTTCGCCCGCGTCCCTGTCGCGGGCGGTGGGCAGAGCCACCAATTTGGGAAATCAGTGACGCATATAGCGGCATTTTGTTCGATCCGCAACGAAAAGCGCGAATCCACGACAGCCGAAGCAGCCGACCGGCTAGCGGGGGATCGGCAATTCTCGCAGCGGGTCACCACCATCGATGAACATCCGGGCCTGCGGTTTCAGGAGCGCTGCTATCCGCGCCATCGCCATTGCGCCGGCCTCCGGGTGCCGCCCATCGAGCGCGCCGACCCGGATCGCAAATGCGAGATCGAACAACGGCTCGCCGGCCGCAAGCTCGAAATCCTCGATGGCCGCGTGGCGCAAGGAAAGCGCACCGGAGGCTATCTCTTCATGGCATGAGACCACCGCCTGCGCGATGGCTTTCTGCGACCGGTCGATGGCAACAACGTGGCCGCCGCCGATCCTCCGTGCTATCTCGCGGGCTGCCGAACCGGGGCCGCAGCCGATCTCCAGCACCCGCATGCCGAGCAAAAGCGGCAGGGCATCGACGATCGTCAGAAGGCGGGTCGAGATATGCCCGGTCATTGCCTTTTAGGCTACGTCCAGCACGATCTTGCCGATGTGCTCGCCTTCCTCCATCCGCTCATGGGCGCGCCAGGCTTCCTTGAGCGGGAAGATCATATCCATCACAGGCGCGATCCTGCGATCGGCCAGAAGCGGCCATACCTGCGCCTCAAGCTCCGAGGCGATCCTGCCCTTGAACTCGACCGAACGGGGCCGCAGCGTCGAGCCGGTGTGGGTCAGGCGCTTGACCATCAGCCGCGCGAAATTGGCGGTAGACTTCGGGCCTCCCAGCGTGGCGATCTGCACGATGCGACCCTCAACGGCCGCTGCCTCGTAGTTGCGGTCGACATAGTCGCCGCCGACCATGTCGAGGATCACATCGACGCCCTTGCCGCCCGTCTCGTCCTTCACGGCGGCGACGAAGTCCTGCTCGCGATAGTTGATCGCGCGGTGTGCGCCGAGCCTTACGCAGGCTTCGCATTTTTCCGCCGAGCCGGCGGTCGTGAACACCCTTGCGCCGAGCGCTCTGGCAAGCTGGATCGCCGTCGTCCCGATGCCGGAAGACCCGCCATGGACGAGGAAGCTCTCGCCCTTCGTCAGCCCGCCGCGCTGGAAGACGTTGTGCCACACGGTGAAGAAGGTTTCGGGAATGGCCGCTGCCTCGGTGAAGGTGAAGCCGTGGGGAATGGGCAGCGCATTCGTCTCATGCACCGCTACATATTCGGCGTAGCCGCCACCCGGGGTCAGCGCCGTAACCGTCTCGCCGACACGCCAGCGCCTCACCCCTTCGCCAATGGCGGCCACCTCGCCAGCAGCTTCCAGACCCGGCAGGTCGGACGCGCCGGGAGGCGGCGGATAGGCGCCCTTGCGCTGCAGGATGTCGGGACGGTTCACGCCCGCCGCACGCACGCGGATAAGGATTTCGCCTGCAGCCGGGGTGGGTACGTCACGCCTCTCCGGCTTCAGCACGAGCGGCCCGCCGGGCTCGGTGATCGCGATCGCGGTCATCTTGTCGGGAATGCTGTGCGCGGCCATGCTGTCCTCATGCGTCATTCGCTTGGGCGTGAGGCAATTTGCCACCACCCGCCTCACTTATGTAGACTTATCGCCCGTAAGGCAAAGCGGAGGAACAGCAGAATGGCACTGTTCGACGAGGAACCGGTCAAGCCAAAGCGCGCCCACGAGATCGGGCAGGATTTGTCGATGCTTTCGGTCGGCGACCTGGAGGAGCGGATCGGTCAGCTCAAGGCCGAGATAGGCCGCCTCGAAAGCGAGCTCCAAGCCAAGGGCTCGACACGGCTTGCAGCCGAAGCGCTCTTTCGTCGCGAATAGGAGTGGATCGCAGGCGATCCGTCGCATATGGGCACGGTATCGCCAGAATATGCGTTAGGTTCGAATCACCCACCGACGCGAGATACGGATAGCCCGCCGACATGCTTGCCACATACCGCCCGATCTTTTCGCTTCTGCGCGGCACGGCCTTTCTGCTTGCCGCCTCGGGCCTGCACGGACTGCTCCTGCCGCTGCGCGGGCAGGCGGAAGGCTTCTCCACCGCCTCGCTGGGACTTTTCGGAACGGCTTGGGCGGGCGGCTTCATCGCCGGCTGCTATTTCGCGCCGCGCCTCGTGCGCAAGGTCGGGCATGTGCGCGCGTTCGGCGCATTTGCCGCTTCGGGAGCCATAATCGCGCTGCTCACCGGCCTGTGGATCGACGAATATGTCTGGATCGTGCTCAGGGCGGGCACCGGCTTCACCATGGCCGGGGCGTTCATGATCATCGAGAGCTGGCTGAATGAAAAGGCGACCAACGAAAACCGTGGCACCGTCTTCGGCCTCTATATGATGGTCACCTACGCCTCGATCATGGGCGGCCAGATGATCGTGGCGTTCGCGGACGTGAACACCGCAGCGCTCTTCATGGTGGCGGGCATCTTCTTCTGTGCGTCGCTCATCCCAACCGCCGTTTCGTCAGCGGCGACGCCGAAACCGCTTGCAGACGTGACGCTCGACCTGCGCGGACTCTATTCCAACTCTCCGGTGGCGGCTGTAGGCTGCGTGCTCGTGGGTGTGGCCAACGGCGCATGGGGCACGCTCGGCGCGGTTTACGGCGCTCGAGTGGGCATCTCCACGGCCGAGATCGCCCTGATGATGAGCCTCGTCGTGGTGGCCGGGGCGGTGACGCAGCTGCCCATCGGCCGCGTTTCGGACATCACCGACCGACGCTATGTGCTCGCGGCCGCAGCGTTCGGTGCGGCGATCTTCGCGCTTGTCTTGTTCTTCTTCGCGCCACGTTCGGGCACTGCGATCCTCATTCTCACCGCATCTTACGGCTCGCTTGCCTACACGCTCTATTCGATAGCCGTCGCGCATGCCAACGACCACGCCAGCACGGAGGATTTCGTCAAGGTTTCCGGCGGCCTGTTGCTGCTCTACGGGTTCGGCACGATGATAGGGCCTCTTGTCGGCGCGTTCCTGATGGCGCGGATGCGACCCGAAAGCCTGTTTCTGGCGACGGCCGCAGCCCACTTCGTGCTTGCCGGTTATGCGATGCTGCGCACGAGGCAGCGCGCGGCGGTGCCGGTCGAGGATCGCGAGGCCTTCAAGACACTGCCGGCAGAGCGTGCGGTTACTCCACAGGCAGTGCTGCTCGATCCGCGCAGCGACACCGACAGCCATGCCGCGCCCGACGCGCCCCCGACCGACATGCCTTCGCCCGATGACGGCAAGTCGGCAGACGAGGCGCGACAACCCGATTGAGTTTCCGCAACGTCGGGTTACAAATGGCCATGACACAGCCCGATGCGTTCATGGCCATAGCAGACGCCAATCGCCGCCATCTGCTCGAGGAGCTGAGGCGCGGGCCGAAGACCGTCAACGAACTGGCCAGCGGCCTGCCGGTCTCCCGCCCTGCGGTTTCGCAGCATCTCAAGGTCTTGCTGGATACGGGTCTCGTCAGCGCGCGCAACGAGGGGACGAAACGCATTTATGCGCTGAGCCAGCAGGGATTCCTGAAACTCAACATATGGCTGGATCAGTTCTGGGAAGAATGAGGCGGGTTTCGCCGGATGCAAAAAGGGCGGCATGCGCCGCCCTTCAAGTCCAAACCGAAGTTCGTCAATGCCGTGTCGGCGACTTCAGTTTTTCTATCTCGTCCTTGATGGCCAGCTTGCGCCGCTTGAGTTTCACGATATCCAAGCCATCGACCGATGGATGTGCCAAGGCTTCGTCGATCTCACGCTCGATATCACCGTGTTTACGCTGCAGCTCTGCAAGATGGGATGCAAGAGACATGATAGGCTCTCCCTTCATGGTTCCTCGATCGCACTGTCGCAGGCGTCCACCGCAGGGCGTCTGTGCATGACAGCGCGATGACACTGTGGCACCGAAATGTGGCAGTGTCGAATAGTGAGTAGTATTATTTCCCGACACGTCGAAATGTGGTATTAGGCGCGCGCCGGTCGCGGAAGCCCCGGAGCCCGCCCGCACAGGCGTTCAGTCGCCCAGATTCTTCAGACGGTAGAGCATGTCGGAACAGGAACAAGCCGAGATTCGTCTCGAGTTTGCAAAGGTCAAGCAGGAACACACGGACTTCGACGCCGCGATCAACGCCATGATCGCAATGGGCTGCGACGCGCTCCAGGTCCAGCGGATGAAAAAGAAAAAGCTGGCGCTGAAGGATCGGCTTCAGGAGCTGGAAGACCGCATCATCCCCGACATCATCGCGTGAGGACATGACGACAACCAAAGCCGACGTGGCCATCATCATGGGCAGCCAGTCCGACTGGGCCACGATGCGCCACGCCGCGGAAACGCTCGATGCGCTGGGCGTGCCGCATGAAAGCCTCATCGTTTCCGCGCACCGCACGCCCAAGCGGCTCTACGACTTCGCCACCGGTGCGAAAGCGGCCGGCTTCAAGGTGATCGTCGCGGGAGCCGGCGGTGCGGCGCATCTGCCGGGCATGGCCGCCGCGCTGACGCCGTTGCCGGTCTTCGGCGTGCCGGTCGAATCGAAGGCGCTGTCGGGGCAAGATTCGCTTCTCTCCATCGTGCAGATGCCGGCGGGCATCCCGGTCGGTACGCTGGCCATCGGCAAGGCCGGCGCCGTCAATGCCGCGCTGCTGGCAGCCGCGGTGCTCGCATTGTCGGATGACGGGCTGGCGCGCCGCCTCGATGCTTGGCGCACCGCCCAGACGGACAGGGTCGCGGAGCGGCCTTCGGACGAAGCATGACCCTGCCGCTTTCGCCCGGCTCGACCATCGGCATCATCGGCGGCGGCCAGCTGGGCCGCATGCTTGCCATGGCTGCCGCGCGGCTGGGCTATCGCATCACCGTGCTGGAGCCGCAGGGCGATTGCCCCGCAGCCCAGGTTGCCAACCGGCAGATCGTGGCGGCCTATGACGATGCGCACGCGCTGGCCGAGCTTGCCCGCGAATGCGCGGTCGTCACCTACGAGTTCGAGAATGTTCCCGTCGAGGCCGCTCTGGCGCTTGCCGCCGACGTGCCGGTGTTTCCGCCGCCACACGCGCTCGAGGTCGCTCAGGACAGGCTAACGGAGAAGACCGCGCTCAACGACATGGGCATATTGACCGCCCGTTTCCGCGCCGTCGACAGCGAGGCCGACCTTGACGCAGCGCTTGCGGAGTTCGGCGGTGAGGGCGTGCTGAAAACGCGGCGGCTTGGCTATGACGGGAAGGGTCAGCGTGTGTTCCGCCACGGAAGCCCCGAACCGGCGACGGGCGTCTTTGCGGCTATGGGCGGCGTCCCGCTCATCCTGGAGGCGCTGGTGCCCTTCGAGCGCGAAATCTCGGTGATCGCCGCACGCGGACGCGACGGGCGTCTGGCCGTGTACGAACCCGCCGAGAACGTGCACCGCGACGGCATCCTCCATACATCGACCGTGCCAGCAGAGGCCTCCGCGCAGACGATGGATGCTGCACGCGACGCCGCAAGAGCCATCCTCGAAGGCCTCGACTATGTCGGCGTTATCGGGGTCGAGTTCTTCGTGCTTGGCGACGGCTCGGTGGTGGCGAACGAAATCGCACCGCGCGTTCACAATTCCGGCCACTGGACCGAGGCCGCCTGTTCGATCTCGCAGTTCGAGCAGCACATCCGCGCCGTGGCTGGATTGCCGCTGGGCGAAACCGAGCGTCACTCCGACTGCGTGATGGAGAACCTGATCGGAGACGACGTAGCGCGCGTGCCGGTGCTTCTGGGCGAGCGCGACCTCGTCCTGCATCTGTACGGCAAGGCAGAGGCGAGGCCCGGCCGCAAGATGGGCCATTTCACGAAGCTGGTGCGGTAACCCGTCTGCCAGGACGCGCGCCAAGATTGACCGACCGCAACATCGCCTCGCGCAAAGATTGCGATTTTGTAACGAAACAAAATTGCGTGCGCGCCGTTCTTCCTGCGACAGGGACTCAGCAGGAGGCTTACATAATGTTCAAATTCTCATCCGCCATGTGCCACGCGCTGGCGTTGACATTCATGGTCGGCACGGTCGCTCCGGCTGCCGCTGTGCCGGTAGTCGTGCCGAACGCGCCGATCGCTTCACCGGATGTTTCCAACGTGCAGCTGGAATTTCGACGGGATCGCGAGATGCGCCGAGATCGCGAGGTTCTTCGCGACAACTGGAGAGGCCGAGACAGGGATCGCGGGCGCGATCGTTTCGAACGTCGCGGCCAGAGCGCCTACTGGCGTGGACACCGAGGTTACCGGGATCATCGTCCGGGCTATCGCCAGCACAATGGCTGGTGGTTCCCGCCCGCAGCGTTCATCGCCGGCGCCATCATCGGCGGCGCGATGAACCAGGCGCCCGCGGCACGTCCCGGCGGCGGCTCCGCGCATGTGCAGTGGTGCTATGATCGCTGGCGTTCATACCGTGCGTCGGACAACACGTATCAGCCCTATAACGGTCCGCGCCGTCAGTGCACGTCGCCTTACGGCTGAGTCCGAACTTCAGGCGGGCTCGCATACGGTGCGAGCCCGCTCCCGTCGTCTGAAAAGGGCGGTCCCACGACCGCTCGAAGGTTGACAGCCCTACGCCATCTCGTCTAAGAGCCAGCGCAGATTTGCGGCGCGCCTTGAGCGCGCCTTTATGTTCGGCCCGTCAGGGCATCAGGAAAAACGGGCTAGACCGATGAAGATCAAGAACTCGCTCAAGGCGCTGAAGAGCCGTCACCGCGACAACCGCATGGTTCGCCGCAAGGGCCGCGTCTACATCATCAACAAGACCGCGCCGCGCTTCAAGGCTCGCCAGGGCTGAGCCCCGGCGGCTTCTCACGCGAATTTCAGTTTGACGTTCCGCGATGCGAGGGTAGATTCCGTCGCATGCGGAACGTTTTTGCCATTGCGCTCGCGATTCTCCTTGCTTTGCCGGCCGGGGCGGTGGCCCAGACCACCGGGCGCGCCAACGCCAGCCTCAGCGTGGAGGAGCCGCAGGCGCGGGTGGACCAGTTGTTCGTCGAGCTCAAGCGCGCGCGCAGCGAGCAGGCGGCCGAACGGCTCGCCAATCGCATCCGGCAGGAATGGATGCGCTCCGGCAGCGCTTCCATCGATCTTCTGATGCGATGGTCGCAAAAGGCCATCGAGGACAAGAAGAACGACGCGGCGATGGATTTCCTCGATCAGGTCGTCACGCTCGCTCCCGACTATGCGGAGGGCTGGAATCGCCGCGCAACGCTGCATTTCGCGATGGACAACTATGCCAAGTCGATGGCCGATATCGGCCGGACGCTACAGCTTGAGCCGCGTCATTTCGGTGCGTTGGGCGGGATGGCCACCATCCTGAAAAATTCGGGGCGAAAGGAAGCCGCGATGCACGCTTATGAGCGCGTGCTGGACGTCTATCCAATGATGCGAAGCGCCCAGACAGAACTCGGCACGCTGGCTGACGAACTGGCAGGCGAAGGTATTTGACAGGCCATCCGGATCGCCTGAAACTGCCCGCAACCTCATAGCGTATTCCTCCGCATGAACCTGATTACCGCCGCCGTCTGCTTTCTGCTCGCGCTTCTGCTCGTGTTCGCCGGTGCAAGCAGGGCAGGCGCATGGCTGATCGAGCGGAGAAACCTGCCCGTCGGCACGTTCGCCGATGTCAACGGCACGCGGCTTCACCATGTGCATGTGCCTGCCGCACCCAGCGCCGACCTGCCGCCGGTGCTCTTCATCCATGGGGCAAGCGGAAACCTGCTCGACCAGATGATCCCGCTTCGTGCGGCGCTCGGCGAGCGTGCCGAGATGCTTTTCCTCGACAGGCCAGGCCACGGCTGGTCCGAGCGAGGGTCCGGCAACGGAAATCCTTACGAGCAGGCCGCGACAATCGCCGCCCTGATGGATCGCTACGAAATTGAGAACGCCATCGTCGTCGGGCACTCGTTCGGTGGGGCGGTAGCTGCGGCGCTGGCGCTCAATCACCCTGAAAAGATTCGCGGTCTGGTTTTTCTGGCCGCCGCCACCCATCCGTGGCCCGGCGGGGCGACGTCCTGGTATTACAAGCTTTCGACCGTTCCCCTGGTTGGCCGTCTCTTTACCGAGACGCTTGCATGGCCCGGCGGCATGCTGCGCATGGGAGCCGCGTCGGCCTGCGTCTTCGCGCCCAACCCCATGCCGGAAGCCTATCTGCAAGAGGCGGCTATACCGCTGGTGCTGCGCCCCGGCGCGTTCCGGTGGAATGCGGTCGATGTGGCGGGGCTCTATGACCACGTGGTCGAGGCTGCGAAACGATATGGCGAGATCGATGCGCCGACAGTGGTGATCTCGGGCAATCGCGACACGGTCGTCTACGAGGAAATCCACTCGGTAGGGCTTGCCCGCGATATTCCGGGTGCGGAACTGGTCTGGGTCGACAATCTCGGCCACAAGCCGGACTGGATCGCGAGCGACCTGGTCGTAGCAGCCATCGAAAAGGTGGCGGGCAGGGCGGTCGATCTAGACGCTGCCGCGCGTATCGTCGAAGCCAGGATCGCTGATGACGCCTTCGGGGCCGGCTGCGCGGACGAAAAGCCCGAGCTCGCACCAACGGGCTGAGCGTTCGAGCCGCGGCCATTCTGACGAACGCCGTTTCGGTGCTCAACTTCACTTTCCCGGTCGCATTTTTGCGGACGTCAGACGATTCCGTCTGGCTGCAAAATGCTCTAAAGCCCGCTCAGCCCATCCGAGCCGATATAGGCGATGCGGAGCATGTTGGTCGCGCCGGGCGTGCCGAGCGGAACGCCTGCGGTGATGATGACCCTGTCGCCGGACTTGCCGAAGCCCTCGCGGTAGGCGATGCGACAGGCGCGATCGACCATATCGTCCAGAGTGCTTGCGTCTTCCGTCAGAACGCAGTGCATCCCCCATACGAGAGCCAGCCGGCGGGTCGTCTCTATCACCGGCGACAGCGCGATGATGGGAAGTTGCGGACGCTCGCGGGCGGCGCGAAGTCCGGTCGTGCCCGACGAGGTGTAGGTAACGATCGCGGATAGCTTCAGCGTCTCGCCGATCTGCCGCGCGGCAAGCGAGATGGCGTCCGCTCCGGTGGCTTCAGGCTCCGAGCGCTGGGCATTGATGATGCCGGGATAGAGCGGGTCCTTCTCCACCTGCGTGGCGATGGCGTCCATGGTGGCGACCGCCTCGACGGGATAGTCACCCGCAGCAGATTCGGCCGACAGCATGATGGCATCGGCACCCTCGAACACCGCGATCGAAACGTCGGACACTTCGGCGCGCGTCGGCACCGGCGCCGAAATCATGGACTCAAGCATCTGCGTGGCGACGACGACCGGCTTGCCGGCGCGCCGGGCCGCGCGCGTGATCTGCTTCTGGATGCCGGGCACGGCTTCCAGCGGCATCTCGACGCCGAGATCGCCGCGGGCCACCATCAGGGCATCCGACAGCTCGATGATTTCTGCAAGCCTTGAAACCGCTTGCGGCTTTTCGATCTTCGACATCAGCGCCGCGCGGCCGCGGGCCACCTTGCGCACTTCGGCGAGATCCTCGGGCCGCTGCACGAAGGAAAGCGCAACCCAGTCGACGCCGGTGGCCAGCACTGCGTCCAGGTCCTTGCGGTCCTTTTCGGTCAGCGCGCCGATCGGCAGGTCGGTATCGGGAAGGCTCACGCCCTTGCGATTGGAAATCTTCGTGCCGGAGATGACCTTGCAAACGATCTTCTTGCCGGTGGTCTTTTCGGCCTTGAGGTGCAGCTTGCCGTCGTCGATCAGCAGTCGGTGGCCGGGCTTTACCGACTGGAGGATTTCCGGATGGGGAAGATGCACGCGCTTCGCGTCGCCAGGGGCGGGGTTGTCGTCCAGCGTAAAAGTCTGGCCCGGTGTCAGTTCGGCCGAACCATCGGCAAACGAGCCGACGCGCAGCTTCGGTCCCTGAAGGTCTGCCAGGATGGCGATCGGGCGCCCGACCTCGCTCTCGACCTTTCGGATGCGCGCCACGAGCGTGCGCATGCCTTCGTGGTCGGTATGGCTCATGTTGATGCGGAAGACGTCGGCGCCCGCCTCGAAGAGCCGCTTTATCATGACTTCTTCAGATGAGGCCGGACCCAGCGTTGCGAGTATCTTGACCTTGCGGCTGCGTCTCATTGATCGCCTGTTCCCGTGACGGCAGGGCCGCCCGTGGCGGGATCGTCGGTGAGCTGGACCATCCAGCTTGCCTGTTCCCGCGTATCGTATTCCTGGAAGCCGGCGCGCTGGAAACCGCGCGCAAAACAGTCACCCGCGCCGGCGATCTTGAACTCGCGCTCGGCCACGCACATGTTGACCGGCCCGTCCCAGCGACCGCCGCGTTCGGCATCCTCGGCATAGAGATAGTAGTAGCGCGAAGACAGCGCGCCCTCGATCAGCGTCTTGCAGGTGGAGCCTTCGACATGCCACCAGCCTTCGGTCACCCAGCCCGCCTGCGCCCGGTAGCCTATCGCCACGCCGACGAGGCTCTGCGTGGCGTTGCAGACGCGGAAATCGGCCAGTGCCGGTGTTGCCGCGACGAGGCCAGCCGATGCCACCGCCAGCGCCGAAAGCCCTGCCAGAAGGCAGGTGCGTCCAGCCGTCGCCAACACCTTGTTCATGACCCTCGCCGATGGAATCGTCATCTCTCTAGCCCCTTTTCGGAGAAGTGCAGGCGCGTGTCAACGCATGGATTCTGCCGGACCGAACCGATTTAGATCGTCAGTTCGCGACCTTCGCGGCCCGTGTGCCGATGTTGCGCCAAAGGTTGTCGAAACGGCGGCATTGCACGAGGCACGACTTCGTGAAAAACAGACGGCTCCCGCCAACAACCGGACGTTCACATGACCCGCGACGCACTTTTCGCTCCTTTCGAGGTCATAGAAGGCGACCGGACGCGTGGACTGGTGCTGCTGGCTGACCATGCCGGGCGCGAGCTGCCAGAGGAATATGGCGATCTCGGACTGCCTGCCTCGGAGTTCGAGCGTCACATCGCATACGACATCGGTGTGGAGATGGTCATGCGCGCGCTTGCCGCACAGCTGGGCGTGCCGGGCGTCATGGCGCGTTTCTCGCGCCTGCTGATCGACGCCAATCGCGGCGAGGACGATCCCACGCTCATCCGCCAGCTCTATGACGGCACCATCGTGCCCGCCAACTATCCCATGAGCGCCGCCGAACGCGAAAGGCGGCTCGACCGCTATTACCGGCCGTATCACGACGCGGTCGGCTCGATGGTGGCATCGGTTGCGGATGCGACCGGTGCCGCGCCGTTCATCTTTTCCATACATTCGTTCACGCCGACGATGCAGGGCCGCGCGCGACCGTGGCAGGTGGGCGTCCTTTGGGATTCCGACGAGCGCGCCGTGCGACCCCTGCTCGACATGCTGGCGGCCGATCCCGCGCTGACGGTGGGCGACAACGAGCCATACGACGGCGCGCTGCGGGGCGATACGATGTTTCGACACGCCATCGTCAATGGCTACGCGCATGCGCTGATCGAAATCCGTCAGGACCTGATTGCAAAGCAGGAAAGCGCGGACGAATGGGCGCTGCGGCTGGCACCCATCCTTGAAGCGATCAACGCCGTGCCCGATATGCACGAGGTGAAGCAGTACGGCTCGCGCACCGGGCCGATCTAGGGACAAAGAAGGAGGCGTGCGATGACCGAACTGAGCGAGGACCAGAAGCGCGATTTCGAAGCGGCCGCCTTTCGCAGGCTGGTCCAGCACCTGCGCGAGCGGACCGACGTGCAGAATATCGACATGATGAATCTCGCGGGTTTCTGTCGCAACTGCCTGTCGAACTGGTATCGCGACGCGGCGAACGAAACGGGTGTGGCGATGGACAAGGAGCAGTCGCGCGAGATCATCTACGGCATGCCCTATGACGAGTGGCGCGCGAAACACCAGACCGAGGCGCCGGCCGACAAGCAGGCCGCCTTCGAACAGAACCGCCCGAAAGACCATTGATTATTGTGCCCGTGTCGGGCAACCAAGCGCCGATCTTTTGCGCCTCCGAGTCGCGGCGCGCCCAATCCGGAGACCCGACATGGCTGACGACATCACCGCAGAATCCGCCCAGACCGTAGCTGCCGGCCAGCTGCGCGCCTTCATCGAGCGCATCGAGCGTCTGGAAGAAGAAAAGCAGACCATCGCAGATGACATCAAGGAAGTCTTCGCCGAGGCCAAGGGCACCGGCTTCGACACCAAGGCGCTGCGCACCATCATTCGCCTGCGCAAGAAGGACGCAGCGGAACGGCAGGAGGAAGAGGCGATCCTCGACCTCTACAAAGCCGCGCTCGGGATGGAATAATCCGCCACGTCTCTGGCGATCCGTTTCTTCACCTTCTAGGGTTGGGTCTCTAACGGCGCGGTTGCGCGCCGCAACGAAGGAGACCTCATGCCGATTCTCAACCGCGCCAGCGAAATGCAGGACGAGATCGCAGGCTGGCGCAGGCGGCTGCACGAGACGCCGGAGATCGGTTTCGATCTGCCATTCACTTCCGGTTTCGTGGCGGACAGGCTGACCGAGTTCGGCTGCGACGAGGTCGTTCGCGGGGTAGGGCGCTCGGGCGTCGTCGCGGTTATCCATGGCCGTCTCGGCGAGGGCCCGACGATAGGGCTTCGCGCCGACATGGACGCGCTGCCCATGTCAGAGGATAGCGGCGTCGCGCATGCCTCGCGGGTGGAAGGGCGCATGCACGCCTGCGGCCATGACGGCCACACGGCGATGCTCCTCGGCGCTGCGAGATATCTGGCCGAAACGCGCAATTTCGCAGGCTCCACCGTCCTGATCTTCCAGCCCGCCGAGGAAATAGGACAGGGCGCGCTTGGGATGCTGGGCGACGGGCTGATGGAGCGCTTCGGCATCGAGCGCGTTTTCGGCATGCACAACATGCCGGGGTTGCCGACGGGCCAGTTCGCGGTGAGGGCCGGGGCGATGATGGCGGCGGTGGCGAAATTCACCATCCGTATCAAGGGGCGCGGCGGCCATGCCGCGCGTCCTCACACCACAATCGACCCGATCATCGCCGGGGCGCAGATCGTGAACGCGCTTCAGACCATCGTGGCGCGGGGGACCGACCCGGTCGCCTCGCTGGTTGTGACGGTGACGCGCATAATCGCAGGAACCGCCTACAACATCATTCCTGAAACGATCGAGATCTGGGGTACGACGCGCGCGCTCGACATGGATAACGCAGCCATGGCGGAGCGGCGCATAGGCGACATCTGCGATGGCATCGCGATGGCGACCGGCGCGGAGATAGTCATGGAGTACGACCAGGCCCATCCCGTCACTTTCAACCGTCCAGAAGAGGCCGAGTTCGTCGCAGGGGTCGCTCGGGACGTGGGTGGAACGGTCGATCTGACGGTGCGGCCGGTGATGGCAGGCGAGGATTTCTCACACATGCTGACGGCGCGTCCGGGCGCTTTCGTCTTCATCGGCAATGGCGACACGGCGGGGCTGCATCACCCCGCATACGACTTCGATGATGAGGCCATTCCCGCCGGCGTCAGCTACTGGATAAAGCTGGCGGAGACGGCGCTGGGTAAGCGTTAAACTCTATAGTGCGACCCTCGAAGGACGCACCATCTCGCAATCAGGCCGGCTCGAATTCCAGCGCGACGCCATTGATGCAGTAGCGCAGGCCGGTGGGCGGAGGGCCGTCGGGGAAGACGTGGCCGAGATGGCTGCCGCAGGTCGCGCAATGCACTTCGGTGCGGACCATGCCGTAGCTGCGGTCCTCAGTGGTCTCGACCGAACCGGGAACCGGATCGTTGAAGCTCGGCCAGCCAGTACCGCTCTCGAACTTCAGCGTTGCCTCGAACAGAGGCTGGTCGCAGCCGACGCATTTGAACGTACCGGGCCGCTTCTCGTAGAGCAGTGCACAGCTTCCCGGGCGCTCGGTGCCGTGCTGGCGCATCACCTGATACTGTTCCGGCGTCAGCAGTGCGCGCCACTCCGCGTCGGTGCGGGTAACGGGATAGGTGTGAGTGTCCATGCGATAGCTCCTGAAAGGGGATCGTCGCATATGTAATGCGGGCGGGGGCGGTCCTCAATGCTTCCTTGAAAGCTCGCGCGTAGCCTGTTCCAGCCCTTTCAGGGTGAGCGGGTACATGCGTGCGGAGAACAGTTCGCGGATCATGGCGATGGAGTGCGTGTAGCTCCAGTGCTTTTCGCGCACGGGGTTGAGCCAGACTGCATTCGGCCACTGCGCGAGCACGCGCGACAGCCACACGTTTCCGGCTTCCTCGTTCCAGTGTTCGACCGAGCCGCCGGGATAGGCGATCTCGTATGGGCTCATGGAGGCATCGCCGACAAAGATGACCTTGTAGTCGGGGCCATATTTGTGAAGCACGTCGAAGGTGGGGACCACTTCCGCGTGGCGGCGGCGATTGTCCTTCCAGACGCCTTCGTACAGACAGTTGTGGAAGTAGAAATACTCCATGTGCTTGAACTCGACGCGGGCTGCTGAAAACAGCTCCTCGACAACCTTGATGTGATCGTCCATCGAGCCGCCCACGTCGAAGAACATCAGCAGCTTCACGGCATTGCGCCGCTCGGGCCGCGTCTGCACATCGAGATAGCCGTGCTCGGCGGTTGCGTGGATGGTGCCGGGCAGATCGAGTTCCTCCACCGCGCCCTCGCGCACCCAGCGCCGCAGCCGCTTGAGCGCGACCTTGATGTTGCGGGTACCGAGCTCGACGGAATCGTCGAAGTTCTTGAACTCGCGCCGGTCCCACACCTTGACCGCGCGGCGATGGCGGCTCTCGTGCTGGCCGATACGCACACCTTCAGGATTGTAGCCATAGGCGCCGAAGGGCGAAGTTCCGGCGGTGCCGATCCATTTAGACCCGCCCTGGTGGCGGCCCTTCTGCTCTTCGAGGCGCTGCTTCAACGTCTCCATCAGCTTCTCGAAGCCGCCCAGCGACTCGACCAGCTTCTTTTCCTCGTCTGTCAGGTGCTTTTCGGCGAGCCGGCGCAGCCATTCTTCCGGCAGGTTGGCAACGTCGATGGCGCCCTCACCCGACACCGCCTCGACGCCTTTGAAGACATGACTGAAAACCTGATCGAAGCGGTCGATATGGCGCTCGTCCTTCACCAGCGCCGCGCGTGACATGTAATAAAAGCCTTCCACGTCGTAGTCGACCAGCCCCGCCTCCATGCCTTCCAGCATGGTCAGGTATTCGCGCAGGGAAACCGGCACCCGGGCTGCTTTGAGTTCAAGGAAGAAGGGGAGAAACATGTGCTAAAATTCTAGCTTCCTGCGTTACGGGTCTTTAGCGGGGCAAGCATACACTTCTTGTCATGCAACTGGATCAAATAAGCGATCTCCATCTGGCCGCTACGCGTTTGCTGGGCGCGTGGTGGAAGTATGATCGTCGCAACTGGTGCGCCTATTGCGGTATTCCAATGCGAAAGCGCGGAGCCAAAGGAAAGCCACTTCCGCCCAACAAGGCTACGCGAGATCACATTATACCAAAGGCTCACAAGGGAGGTGGCGTGACGATTCCCGCTTGCCTGGGATGCAACGCTGCAAAGGGGAAGTTGTCGTTGCCCGAGTTTCTTGAGAGCAAGCATTTCGGCACGATACGCCTTAAAAAACATCGAAAGAAGTGGCCTATCCATGACCTCTGGGTTGTGAGCGTACTTGCCGCTCTCAAATGCGCCGAAACCTCCTACGAACCCGCTGCCCTCCATGCCGTCGCCGAGATTAAAGCAGATCATACTCGATGAAGCCGGTTTTGCGGGCAACGCGATCGTAGAGGCGGCGGGCGGTGGCGTTGGTTTCGTGCGTCATCCAATAGACATTGGTGACACCGCGTTCTGCTGCTGCCTTGCGCACCGCTTCTATCAGCGCCTCGCCCGCGCCCATGCCGCGCGCCTCCGGCGCCGTGTATAAATCCTGCAGGTAACAATTCCCCTCGATCGACCAGCAGGAACGGTGGAACAGATAGTGCACCAGTCCGACAGGCCGGCCATTGATCAGCGCCAACAGCCCGCGGGGCTCGAAATCACCTTCGGAAAACAGCCGCTGCCATGTCGTCAGATAGACCGTCTCCGGGACCGTCGTTTCGTAGAACGTCAGATAATCCGTCCACAGACGCCGCCACGCGTCGTGATCGGATGCTTGCAGCGGGCGCATAGAGACTGAAGCCGTCGACACCCCGTCACCTTGTCGCCTGATAGGAATAGGATGCACACATGGACTCGTCGCTCTCCGGCGGCATGTCCCCTGTGAAGACCGCGAGCGAGGTCAGTCCATAGCTTCCTTCCCATGCGGCGATGAACGTGACGTCGCCATTGCCGCATAGTTCGTTGCCGCTCTCGAGTGTCGGATCGTCGGGGTTCTCGACCCTGTAGACTGACGCCTGCCTTGCTCGTCCGTCGATCGTGAGATTGTCGGCCGCCTTTTCCGAGAAGGCCATCGTCTTGCCGTTGGCGAAGGTGATGCCGGTTTCGTCGAGCTCTATGTCGCCGGTGATGCTCATCGCCGTGTTGCTCACGGCGGTGTAGCTTTCGGCGAAGGCCGGCGCGGCCGAAAACAAGAGGGCCGCAAGCGTCGCGATGGTCTGGCGCATGATCATTGTCTCCTTGCCATGAAGGCGAGCCGCTCGAACAGGTGCACGTCCTGTTCGTTCTTCAACAGCGCGCCGTGCAGCTTCGGCAGCGCGTTCTTCGGGTCGGCGCGCAGGTCGGCCGGGTCGATGTCGTCGGCCACGAGCAGTCGTATCCAGTCCAGCGCCTCGGAGGTGGACGGCTTCTTCTTCAAGCCCGGCACGTCGCGCACCTCGTAGAACTGGGTGAGGGCGGCGCGTACGAGGTTCTGCTTGATGCCCGGATAGTGCACATCGACGATGCGCTGCAGCGTCTCCACGTCGGGGAAGCGGATATAGTGAAAGAAGCAGCGGCGCAGGAAGGCGTCCGGCAGCTCCTTCTCGTTGTTCGAGGTGATGATGACGATCGGGCGATGCTTAGCGCGCACCGTCTCGCCGGTCTCGTAGACGTGGAACTCCATGCGGTCGAGTTCCTGCAGGAGATCGTTGGGGAACTCGATGTCGGCCTTGTCGATCTCGTCGATAAGCAGCACCACCTTGCGGTCGGCGGTGAACGCCTCCCACAGCTTGCCGTGGCGGATATAGTTGGAGATATCGTTGAAGCGCTCGTCGCCGAGTTGGCTGTCGCGGAGGCGCGACACGGCGTCATACTCGTAGAGCCCCTGCTGCGCACGGGTGGTGGACTTGACGTTCCATTCGATCAGATCGAGGGCGAGCGCCTGCGCGATCTGCCGGGCCAGCTCGGTCTTGCCGGTGCCCGGCTCGCCCTTGACCAGCAACGGCCGCTCCAGCGCGATCGCCGCGTTGACGGCCACCATCAAATCCTTGTCGGCAACATAAGCCGCCGTTCCTTCAAAGCGCATCCATGCTCTCCTGTTCGTCGACGCGACAGTAGGGGCCGGCCGTGGAGAGAGCAAGGCGACCTCGCTCCGACGCCTCATCCCGCTGCCAACGGCGTTGGCCGCGCGCGTGGAGGCCGGGGAAACGTCTCATTTCACTGGCGGCAAGGCTCCGAGAAGCCTATATTGGCGGTGACGATCTGCGCTTCCCGACAGGAACAACTTATCCCCGGGGCCTTATTGATCCTTAGGGAGCTGTCCCTGGCCGGGCCCGTGGGCTCGGACATACGGCGCCCACCTACTTTGTAGGCACCCGGGATCAACCGTTCCATCGGCTGTCGTGGATCGTCACCCTTCCTTTCCTTCATCTCTTTCGCTGACGCGCCGATTTCCCGATAGTGGCCGCGCGCCTTAAATCCTATCCGGAGGGGCGCGGACGGAGGATCGATGCACGCTCAACTCAAGAAGCAACTGCGCCAGCAGGCACTTGCAAGGCGCGACGCGCTGGACCCGCAATGGCGCATCGAAGCGTCGCTGGACATGGCGCAGGTCGCGCGCGATATCGAGATCGCTCCAGGCATGGTGGTCTCCGGGTTCTGGCCGATGCGTTCCGAGGTGGACGTCCGGCCGCTCATGTTTGCGCTGCGCGAGCAGGGCGCGCGACTGTGCCTGCCCGCCATCCTCGACCGGACGACCATAGTGTTTCGGGAGCTCGTGCGCGGTGCGCCCCTGGTGGACATGGGTTTCGGCACGGCGGGACCCGGCGAAGAGGCCGAGGTGCTAGACCCCGCGCTGATGCTGGTGCCGCTGGCCGCCTTCGACGCGCGCGGCCATCGCATCGGGTACGGCGCGGGATACTACGACCGCGCGATAGACAGCCTGCATGGAAAAGGGCTGTCGCCGCGCCTGATCGGCATCGCCTTCGATTGCCAGCAGGTGGAGGAGGTGCCGAACCAGGACCACGACGTGGAACTGGGTGAAATTCTCACCGAAAGCGGGTTGCGCCGGTTTCCGATCTAGCTGGCGGCCGCGAACGGAAAACCGCTTCACACTTTTCCTGCATCTGCTTTATAGAGCCGGCATGAGGCTTCTTTTTCTTGGCGACATGGTGGGCCGTACCGGCCGGACGGCGGTATGGGAACGGCTCCCCGGGCTGATTTCCGATCTTCGGCTCGATTTCGTGATCGTCAACGGCGAGAACGCGGCGGGCGGTTTCGGCATCACCGAGGACATCTACCTCCAGACGCTGGAGGCCGGCGCCGACGTGGTGACGACAGGCAACCACGTATGGGACCAGCGCGAGGCTCTGGAATTCGCCTCGCGCTCGGATCGGTTCATCAGGCCCGCCAACTTTCCCATCGGTACTCCGGGCAGGGGTACGGGCCTTTACGAGGCGAAAAACGGTGCGCGCGTCTTCGTGACCAACATCATGGGCCGTGTGTTCATGCACCCTGAACTGGACGACCCGTTCCAGGCGGCGGAACGCGAGCTGGAAGCCTGCCCGCTGGGCGAGGTGGCAGACGCGGTAGTGATCGACTTCCACGCCGAAGCCACTTCGGAAAAGATGTGCATGGGCCATTTCGTCGATGGGCGAGCGAGCCTCGTCGTCGGCACGCATACCCACCAGCCCACAGCCGACCACCAGATTCTCGACGGGGGAACCGGCTACCTGACCGATGCCGGAATGTGCGGCGACTACAACTCCTCTCTCGGCATGGACAAGGAAGAGCCGCTCAACCGGTTTCTATCCAAGGTGCCGAAAGGTCGTTTCGAGGCGGCAGGCGGGCCGGCTACAATTTGCGGCGTCGGCGTGGACATTTCCGACCGAACCGGCCTTTGCGAAAAGATCGCGCCGTTGCGGCTCGGGCCGCGACTGGAAGAGACCGTGCCGGCGTTCTGGCTGTAGGCCAAGGCGAAAAATTCTTGCGTAGAGCCGCGGAACCGAAACAGCCGTCGCGCATTTAAAGTCGCTGCCGGTCTCGTTGACGATGTCACGGCGCAGCCTTAGCTTTTATCCGCTCTTCTTCTTCCGGGGACATCCGACATGGAATTTCTGGCGAGCCATTTCGACTGGCTGAACGATCCTACCGCCTGGGTCGCTTTGGTAACGCTTATCGCGCTCGAGGTCGTGCTCGGCATCGACAACCTCATCTTCATCTCGATCCTGTCAAACAAGCTGCCCGAACATCAGCGCGAGCGGGCCCGCCGTCTTGGCATCGGGGCGGCACTCATCATGCGCCTGGTCCTGCTGGCAACCATCGCATTCATCGTGCAGCTTACGCAGCCGGTGTTCACGCTCTTCGGCGAGCCCTTTTCCTGGAAGGACATCATACTGCTGGTCGGTGGCCTGTTCCTGGTATGGAAGGCGACGAAGGAAATTCACCACACCGTCGATCCTGTCGACCACAAGGAGGACGTGGTCTCCCGCGCCGCGACCGTCACGATGGGTGGCGCCATATTCCAGATTCTCCTGCTCGACCTCGTCTTCTCGGTGGATTCGATCATCACCGCGGTCGGAATGACCGAGCATATCGCGATCATGTACATCGCGGTCATCATAACGGTAGCTGTGATGCTGATCGCCGCCACTCCTCTCGCCAACTTCATCGGCAAGAATCCAACGATCGTGATGCTGGCGCTGGCGTTCCTGCTGATGATCGGCATGACGCTTATCGCGGAAGGCATGGGCTTCCACGTGCCCAAGGGGTACATCTACGCGGCGATGGGTTTCTCCGCCCTGGTGGAGAGCCTGAACATGCTGGCACGCCGCAAGAAGACGATAGACAAGTCGGCCGGGATCGAGCCCGGCCACTGAAATCTAGACCTCATCTCGGTCTAGACGCCGCGCAGGACGAGTATGGTTGGCCTGCGCGGCAGGTCACGCAGCGAGACCGAGAAGGAGCGCTCCTCCGAGAGCCTGACGTCGAAGGTCTCGCCCATGCGACCGGTGAACTCGCCAAGCGGCGTCGCATGGCGGTGCATGGGCAGGATGATCGACGAGAACAGCCGCTTTGCAATGTCGCTCATCGCGCCGACCGACAATGTCATGCCTCCGTCTATCGGCACCATGAGGATATCGAGCCGGCCGATCGCGCCGTAGTGCTCGTCTTCCAGATGATGGTGCAGGTGGCCGAGGTGCCCGATGCAGAGGCCGGCCACCTCGAAGATGAAGATCGAGTTGCCGTCGGGCTCGAGCCCACCCCAGTTGCGGATGTCGGTCGGGACGTTGCGGATATAGACATCCTCAACGACGACCGCGTGCTTCGCCGGACCGCCGTCCGGGTTCCAGCCGCGCAATACATGCTCGATGCCGGGATCGGGAGTGTCGGTGAAGTGGGTGCGATGCGCCTTGTTCATGGTGACAACGCGCGGCAGCGGTTCGGCGCCGTAGTGTCCTGAAAAGTCTGTGGCGATGCGCACGCCGCTGGGCGTCTCGATCACGTAGGTGGAGTGACCCGCATAGGTGATGGTAACGTCGCCGTCGACGAAGGTCTGAACGGCGAGCGGCCCGGCTGGAGCGAAATTCGCGTAGGTAACCTGTGGCAGGCCCTCGGCGATCGCCACGCAGCGACTGGGAACGGGCTCTTCCTGCGGTGATTGAGCCTGCGCGAATGATGCGGGAAGCGCGAGCGTCAGCAACGCGGCGGCGAAGGCGAGGCGGCGGGCGTGGCGCATGGCATGGCTCCGGAACGGCGGGCGTCTCCGGCAGGTTAAGCCAAGCGTCACATATCGCCACCCGGCTCGGGCGCACGCCGCTTCACGATTGTGCGAGCTCTGCGCCCGGCGTTGCGCTCAGCCGGCGGAGGCCGGTTCCTTTTGCGGCTGGTGGTGCGGCGTGTAGCCGAGCGCGCGGGCGAGGGTGGCGGCAACCCCAAGCATGAGCCGCTGGGCTGTCTGCGGGCGGCCGTCCAGCCATGTCGGATCGAGCAGGGTTTCCCTGATGGTCAGGGCCGACTGTAGCGGGTTCTTGATGTTGCCCTCGCGGTCGACCTTGCCCTGCTGTGCTAGGGCCGTCAGCGTCTCGAAGAAGCGCTGAGCCCGCTGCAGGTTGTGCATGTCCGGTTCGCGCGAGGTTACCGTCTGCCGCACGTGCATCTCGCCCGTCCCGACATTGCGGGGATGGACATGGGCGGTGTTGCAGGGAACTTCGAATATATGCGGCGCATCGCGGCGATGCTCGGTTTCCCCGACCCGGCAGACAGTGCTTCCCGCTATGAGATCGAAGCGCTCGGAGACGTAGCCCTTCGGCCCGGCGTGATAGTGCCGCGCGCTGGTGAGCGTCTCGCCCGGCGCAACGAACCAGTCCATCACCAGCCGCGTGCCGCCATTGTCGGCGGGCAGTTCGGTAAAAACGAGACGCGTCCTGCTCACCGGATTGAAATAGCTGTCCCCCTGCGCGGTCATGGCTGCAGCCTCCCGTTGCTCCCCACCCAGTTTCCAGCCCGAAAACGGCTGCCGCAAGCAGAATCTGCGCGGGAAGAACGATGAACCTCCCCGACAGCCGGCTTCTGGACGCGGCGGGGCGTTTTCTCTATATAGCCCGCCATTCAACGACATCGCGAAGAAGTGCGCATAGGGGTGTTATGGCAGGTCATTCACAGTTCAAGAACATCATGCATCGCAAGGGCCGGCAGGACGCGGTTCGATCCAAGATGTTTTCCAAGCTCGCACGCGAAATCACGGTCGCGGCAAAGACCGGACTGCCAGATCCCGACATGAACCCCCGCCTGCGTCTCGCCGTGCAGAACGCCAAGGCGCAGTCGATGCCGAAGGACAACATCCAGCGCGCCATCAACAAGGCGGCGGGCGGCGATGCGGAGAACTACGAGGAAGTGCGCTACGAAGGCTACGGCCCCGGCGGTATCGCCGTCATCGTCGAGGCGCTGACCGACAACCGCAACCGTACCGCATCCAACGTGCGCGCAGCCTTTACCAAGGCCGGCGGGGCGCTGGGCGAAACCGGCTCGGTATCCTTCATGTGGGACCGCGTTGGCGAGATCGTCTACAAGCCCGAGGCCGGCGACGCCGACAAGGTGATGGAGGCGGCGATCGAGGCCGGAGCCGACGACGTGCAGTCGGACGAGGACGGCCACGTGATCCTGTGTGCCTTCGAGAGCATTGGCGAGGTGACTTCCGCGCTGGAGGCCTCGCTGGGCGAGGCTGAATCGGTCAAGACGATCTGGAAGCCCCAGACCACGACGCCTGTTGACGAAGATCGCGCGCAGTCGATCCTCAAGCTCATCGGTACTCTGGACGACGACGACGACGTACAGAACGTCTACGCGAACTTCGAGGTCGACGACGAGACGATGGCCAAGTTGAGCGCTGCGTGAGCGATGCCCGCCCGGCCATCCGCATAACCTACTGCACGCAGTGCCAGTGGCTCCTGCGTGCGGCGTGGATGGCGCAGGAACTGCTCTCCACATTCGGGGCCGATCTGGGCGAGGTGACGCTGGTGCCCGGCACGGGCGGCGTGTTCACGATAGAGATCGATGGCGAGACGGTCTGGGAGCGCAAGCGCGACGGCGGCTTCCCCGAAGCCAAGGTGCTCAAGCAATTGGTGCGCGACCGGGTCTGGCCGGATCGCGACCTCGGCCACTCCGACAGAAAAAGCGACTAGTCGCGATTCTTGTGATGGGCCCAGGTGCCGCCGAGCGCTGCGCCAAGGCAAAGGCCAATGGCGATGCCGATCGGCAGGTTCTCCATCGTCACGCCGATGGCGACGCCTACCGCGATACCTATGGCAATGCCCGCGCCCATGTCGGAATACTTCATCACACGTCTCCGAACGTTTCAGCTTCACAACTTCCGAGCGTGCGACGCGTTCCGCCTGCAACAAAAAACCCGCCTTGCGGCGGGTTCTTCGAAATCACTTGATCGAGCGCAAGGCCTCAGAGGCCGAGACCCGAGAACTTGTTCTTGAACTTCGACAGGCGGCCGCCACGGTCGAGCAGCGTCTGCGAGCCGCCGGTCCAGGCCGGGTGCGTCGTCGGGTCGATATCGAGGTTCATCGTATCGCCTTCCTTGCCCCAAGTGGAGCGCGTTGTGTACTCGGTGCCATCGGTCATGACGACCTTGATGGTGTGGTAATTGGGATGGATATCGGCTTTCATCGGTGTCGTCCTGGCTTTAAGGGCTTTCGCGCGGCGCTGCGCTGCGGCGATGCGCCCACTGTCAAAACCTGAAGCCGCAGCTATTGAAAAGCCGCGGCTCCAAAAACGGTCGGCTGGCCTATACAGGAGCCGGCGGAGAATCACAAGGCCAACGGCAGCGCAATTTCGCAGCGGCCGACGGCAACGGGAAGGGGCGGATGGCGGAACTGGTTCTGGAAGGCGAAGCCGGCAGAAAGTCGCTCAACCCGTTGCGGCGGCTTTTTCCCTACATGCTGCCCTATCGCAGGCTGGTTATAGGCGCGGTGCTGTCGCTGATGGCGGCCGCGCTGACGACGCTGACGCTGCCCATCGCCGTGCGGCGGATGATCGACCATGGCTTCAGCGATTCCGATTCCATCCTGATCGCGAACTATTTCACCATGCTCATCGTGCTGGCGGCGGTGCTGGCGGTCGCTTCGGCGTGCCGGTACTATTTCGTCATCACGCTGGGAGAGCGCGTGGTATCCGATGTGCGGCGTGATGTTTTCGCCCATGTCACGCGGCTGTCGCCGGGCTTCTTCGACACCGTGCAGTCCGGCGAAATCGTCTCGCGGCTGACGGCCGACACGACGCAGATCAAGTCGGCCGTTGGTGCGACCGCGTCGGTGGCATTGCGCAACCTCATCATGGGGTTCGGCGCGCTCGGCATGATGGTGGTGACGAGCCCAAAACTCTCCGCGCTCGTCATCGCGGCCATACCCGTCGTGGTTCTGCCGCTCGTTGCCTTCGGCCGTTCGGTTCGCCGCAAGTCGCGCTTCGCCCAGGATACGCTGGCCGAAGCCACGGCCTATGCCAGCGAGCAGATCGGCGCCGTGCGCACCTTACAGGCATTCACCAATGAAAGGCTGGTCACGGGCCGCTTCGCCGGGGCCGTGGAAACGGCGTTCGCGGCGGCGCGCGCATCCGTCTTCGCGCGCGCGTTCCTCACCTTCTTCGCCATCTTCACCATCTTCGCTTCTGTCGTGGCAGTGTTGTGGATCGGCTCGCACGACGTTCTTTCGGGCACGCTGTCGCCAGGCACGCTCGGCCAGTTCCTGCTCTATGCCGTGTTTGCGGCCGGCGCGCTGGGCGCGCTTTCGGAAGTGTGGGGCGAGCTGAGCCAGGCGGCGGGTGCCGCCGAGCGGCTGACCGAACTGCTGGCCGAGGAGCCGACGGTGCGCGCACCCGCCAACCCACAGCGGATGCCGGAGCCTGCCCGTGGCGCGGTAGAGTTTCGCGAAGTATGTTTCGCCTATCCGGTCCGGCCCGGCCAGTCGGCCCTGCAAGGGCTGTCATTCACCATCAGCCCGGGAGAAACCGTCGCCGTCGTCGGCCCTTCGGGGGCAGGCAAGAGCACGATCTTTTCGCTGCTGATGCGCTTCTACGACCCCGATACGGGCGCGGTTCTCATCGATGGCGTGGATGTGCGTAGGGCCGATCCCGAAGCGGTGCGCAGCCGCATCGCCATCGTGCCGCAGGATGTGACGGTGTTTGCCGCAAGCGCCGCTGAAAACATCTCCTTCGGCCGTCCGGGCGCCTCGGTCGGGGAAATCGAGGCGGCAGCCCGCGCGGCCCATGCCGACGAGTTCATCGGGCGCTTGGCCGAGGGCTACGACACACAGCTCGGCGAGCGCGGCGTCACCCTTTCAGGCGGGCAGCGCCAGCGTATCGCCATCGCCCGCGCCATCCTGCGCGACGCGCCCATCCTGTTGCTGGACGAGGCGACATCGGCGCTGGACGCACAGAGCGAAACACTGGTGCAGACCGCTCTGGAACGGCTGATGGAGGGTCGCACCACCATCGTCGTGGCACACCGGCTGGCGACAGTGCTCAAGGCCGACCGTATCCTCGTGATGGATCAGGGCCGGATCGTGGAAGAGGGAACGCATCGCAGCCTCGTCGCAAAACGCGGTGTTTATGCGCGGCTGGCAAAGCTGCAGTTCGACCACGGCGCCGGCGCGTTCGAGAGCGCCGCGGAATAGGCCGCATTATCCCAGCAGGTCGCGGGCCGTGCGCATGAAGATGCCTGAGCCGATAGCGATGAGATCGTCGGGGAAGTCGTAATCGGGATTATGTAGAGCCGGGAGATCGGTGCCTGCGCCGAGGAAGAACATCGCCGATTTCGACGTGTGGCCGAAGATCCCGAAATCTTCCGAGGCGCGCATGGGAAGCTCCTCCTCATCGTGCCTAACGCCTTCTGCGTCGAGCGCGGCGCGCAGACGGTCGACGGCTTCAGGCGCATTGAGGCTGGCGAGGAAAATCTCGTGATAGTCGATGGCAACTCGTAGTCCGTCTTCGGCCGCCGCCTTTTGCGCCAGCGCTTCCGCGGCCGCGCACAAGTCCGCCATCCGCCCGTCGAGGCGGGTACGCAGTGTCGCCCACAGCTCGGCACGGCCGGGGGCGATGCCGAAGACGGCCTCGCCCATTGCGGCGTGGGTGACGGTGACCATGGCGAAATCGTCGTCGTGGAAGCTGCCGCCGCCGAGCTTCGCCAGCGCCGGCATCAGCCGGCTGACGGCCAGCATCGGCGAGAAACCGGTCTCTGGCATCGACGAGTGGGCGGTCTTGCCTTCCAGCACGATGCGAAGCCCACGCGATGCGCAGTTGACCACGCCGGGCTTCAGCCGCACGTGACCGAGCGGCGTGCCCGGCAGGTTGTGCAGTGAGAAGGCGAAGTCCGGCCGGATCGTGTCATAGCGAGGGTCGGCGACCACGCCGGCAGCACCGTTGCCGGTTTCCTCCGCCGGCTGGAACATAAGAACCACGCGGCCCTGCGCGGGACGCCTGCGGCCAAGCTGGCGGCCCATGGCTGCAAGGATGGCGGTGTGACCGTCATGCCCGCACATATGCGACTTGCCTTGTAGGGCGGAGCGGTGCGGGGCATCCGACAATTCCTCGATCGGCAGCGCGTCGAGCTCGGAGCGAAACAGCACGGTCGGTCCGGGCTTGCCGCTGTCGTAGACGACGGCCACGCCGTGGCCGCCCATGTGCTCCAGAACCTCGTCAGGGCCGGTTTCGGACAGAAAGGCAACGACGCGCCGGGCTGTCTGCTCTTCCTCGTTGGAAATCTCGGGAAAGCGGTGCAGCTCGCGCCGGAAGGCGACGAGATCGGCGATGTCCTGATTGGTCAGTTCCATAATGATCCGTCTAGCTGTTTGCGGCCGCGTGACGGCCGGCATTGCGGCCCGAGAAGATGCAGCCGCCGAGGAAGGTGCCTTCGAGCGCGTTGTAGCCGTGGTAGCCGCCGCCACCGAAACCCGCAACCTCGCCCGCCGCGTAGAGGCCGGGGACGGGATCGCCCGCCGCGCTGAGTACCTGCCCATCGAGATTGGTATGCAGGCCGCCCAGCGTCTTGCGGGTGAGCACATGGAGGCGCACGGCGATCAAGGGGCCGTGGGCGGGGTCCAGAATCTTGTGCGGCTTTGCAGTGCGGATCAGCCTGTCGCCCAGATAGGAGCGCGCGCCGCGAATGGCGGTGACCTGCGCGTCCTTGGAGAACGGATTGTCGATCTCGCGGTCACGGGCCTCGATCTGGGCGGACAGGCGGCCATGGTCGATCAGGTTTTCGCCGGTCATGACGTTCATCGCGGAAACGAGTTCGGGCAAGGTGTCGCGCACGATGAAGTCCGCGCCGTGCTTCTTGAACGCCTCGACAGGGGGTGGCGCGCCCGCGCCGCGGCGGCTCCTGAGAACATTGAGCCATTTGCGCGAGGTGATGTCCGGGTTCTGCTCGGAACCGGACAGCGCGAACTCCTTCTTGATGATGCTTTGCGTGAGCACGAACCAGGAATAGTCGTAGCCGGTGGCAAGGATATGGCGCAGCGTCGACAGCGTGTCGAAGCCCGGCAGGCAGGGCGCGGGCAGGCGGCGACCCAGCGCGTCGAACCACATGGACGAGGGGCCGGGCAGGATGCGGATGCCGTGGTCGGGCCAGATCGGCGCCCAGTTTTGCACGCCTTCGGTATAGTGCCACATGCGGTCGGCGTTGATGACGGCACCGCCGGCCTCCTGTGCGATGGCGACCATGCGTCCATCGACATGGTGCGGAACGCCCGCGACCATGGTCTTCGGCGGCTGGCCCAGCCTTTCGACCGGCCAGTTGCTGCGTACGAGATCGAAATTGCCGCCGATCCCGCCGGAGGTGACCAGCACGCAGCCCGCGGAAATTTCGAAACCTCCCACCACTCCGCGACCCGAGCGCTGGCCGCGCTCGACGGTGGAGGGTTCCAGCACTTCGCCGGCAACGCCGGTCACTGCCCCGGCGGTGCGTATAAGGCGGCTTGCTTGATGGCGGAACTTGAGCGTAATTCGACCGGAGGCCCGATGCTCGCCGACGCGGCGGATGAAGGGCTCCAGCACACCGGGCCCGGTGCCCCACGTCAGGTGAAAGCGCGGCACCGAGTTGCCGTGGCCATGCGCCATCGCGCCGCCGCGCTCGGCCCAGCCGACGACGGGAAACCAGCGCATGCCCATAGCGTGCAGCCACGCACGCATCTCGCCGGCCGCGAAGTCGACATAGGCCTTGGCGACCCGGCGCGGCCAGTAATCCTCGTCACGGTCGAACTGGGCGGAACCCATCCAGTCCTGCAGCGCCAGATCGCGGCTGTCGCGGATGCGCATGCGACGCTGCTCGGGACTGTCGACGAAAAACAGGCCGCCTAGCGACCAGAAGGCCTGGCCGCCTAGCGAGTTCTCGCCTTCCTGCTCCAGTACGATGACGGACCGGCCCGCATCGGCCAGTTCCGCAGCAGCGACCAGCCCAGCCAGACCGCCGCCGATGACGATCGCATCCGCCCCCTGCGCCATTGTTCCTCCCGGCTTTCTTGTTGTTTGGAAAAGGAGATTGCCGCTGTTTGCGGCGTTCGGTCAATCGCCCTCAACAGAAAGGCCGCCCCGTGGGGCGGCCCTTCATGCGGGAGGCAGATGTGATGGCGTCAGCCATTATGCATCATGTAGATTTCCTGCTGGATGGTGCGAAGCTGCGCCGACAGCGTCTGGTAGGCCTCAGCGCTCAACTCGCCGCCATTGGCGCCGGCGTCACGGGCCGCTTCGGCACGCACTGCGGCGATCTGCGCACGGATGGCGTTGACCGGGCCAGAGTCATACTCGCCGCTCATTGAGGGGGCGACGTTGGTTTCGGCGGCGGCGATCTGCGCATCCAGGGTCTGCATGCGCGACCACTCGCCCGTCGACGCAGTCATCATCGTATCGACGGCGGGTACCGTCGCGATGTCGGCGATATGAACATCCTCGTTCACGCCGGCATACGGGAGTGCCGAAGCACCGGCGAAGGGGGCGGCGACAAAGAGGGCGGCGAGGGCAGTCCTGATCATGAGCTTGTTCATTTTCCTGTTCCATTTCGACTTTGAGGACCGGCGTTGGGGAGCCGTCGGTCCGGGTTCCGCCGTCAGGTCGAACAGGGAGCGTTCTCACCACACGCTGTGTCCGGCCTCGGCGTTCATAAGGACGTATGAAAGGGGCTAACGGTTTCAACGTTGTGTAAAAAGATGCAGCTCGAAACTGGCTGCAAGAGGCGCAAAGCCAGCGAATCTGCGATCTGCGGCGCATCACAAATGTTAGTGATCCAATCGCGAGCTTTTTCCTGAAACTCTTTAGGCGGCATTTCGTCCGCGGGAAGGTTTCGCGGCGGCCGTGACGAAGTGTCTTTGTTTGTTGGTGTCTGGCAAAAAAGAAGGCCGCCTCAATGGGCGGCCTTCGAATGTCTCGGGCGTTCTGAACGGGATCAGCTACCGTTCTGGAGGCCATAGATCGACTGCTGGATCGAGCGGAGCTGACCCGACAGGTTCTGGTACGACGCCGCGCTCAGCTCGCCGCCATTGGCGTTCTTCTCCTGAGCCGCGGCTTGGCGCACGGCGTTGATCTCGCCGCGCAACTGCGCCGCCGCGCCGTTGCCGACGACATTGTCGCGGCCGCCCGGACGCAGGTTGGTCTCGGCGGCATTCAGGGCCGCGTCGAGCTGGCGTGCATAGGAGGTCGAGGCAGAGCCGATTGAGGAGGTATAGGTCACGTCCACCGGCGCGGTGACGCGGTCGGCGAAGTGATTGTCGCGGTCCGTCTGCGCAAAGGCACCTGCCAGCGGCAGCGAAACCAGAAAAGCGGAGAGGGTCGTCTTGAGAGCAATGTTGTTCATTTTCTTTCGTCCACTTCCATGATCGCCGTTGGGAGCCAGCGATCAGATGGCGGCCGTCAAAACCTGCCTTGTCACAGCGTCCTCACCAAAACGCCGCCGGCAGGCTCCGGCCACAACGAAGGATAGGTGTACCGTCTGGACGGTTCAAACTTACGCAAGGTAAGGTGATGACGCGAATGTCGTTCGCCGGCGCGTGAAAGCCCAGAAAATCCGGGCTTTCACGTCATGGTTGAATTTTTTTGAACGTCATTTTTTATACGTCAGGCACCGTAGCGGGCTTGCAGGTGCCGCCGGAAATGATCGGCGTTGAGGGGCTCGCCGGTGGCGCGCTCGATGAGTTCCGGCGTCGACCAGCGCGAGCCCTGCGACCAGACATGCGCGCGCCGCCAGTCGTTGACATGATCGAAATGACCGCGGGTGAAATCTTCGGACGCGCCGGGATGTTCGCGCTCTATGGCGGCCCATTGCTGCGCGGCAATCATGGCGCCGAGCGTGTAGGAGGGGAAATAGCCGAAGGCGGCAGCCGGCCAGTGCACATCCTGCATCGGGCCGTCGGCAGGGGTGTCGATGGTGGAGAGGCCGAGATAGGCCTGCATCTTCGCATCCCACGCCTCCGGTAGATCGGCCACTTCGAGGCGACCAGCAACCATGTCCTGTTCCAGTTCGAAACGCAGGATGACGTGCAGCGGATAAGTGACTTCGTCGGCATCGACGCGGATCAGGCCGCGCTCAACCCGGTGAACGTGGGGCAGGATGTCGTCCAGGGTCCAGCTTTCTCCCAGATGGCGCTCGACCACGGGGAGCGCCCATGTCCAGAAGGCCGGGTTGCGCCCGATCTGCTTTTCCACGAACAGGCTCTGGCTTTCGTGGATCGCCATGCCGCGCGCCTTGCCGAGCGGCCAGTGCGACCACGCGCGCGGCAGGCCCTGCTCGTAGAGCGCGTGCCCCGTCTCATGCAGCACGCCCATCAGCGAGGACAGGAACTCGGTCGAGCGATATCGCGTGGTGATGCGCACGTCGGTCGGCACGCCGCCGCAGAACGGATGATGGGAGACGGAAAGGCTGCCATGGGTGATGTCGAAGCCAACGGCGGCCATCATCGCCAGGCCGAGGTCTCTTTGCTTTTCGACCGGGTAAGAGCCAGAGAGAGGCTTGAGCGGCGTCTTTGCCAGACGTTCTTCCTGCACGGCCAGCGCCTGCGGCACGAAATCGACGAGAAAGCCTTTCAGCTCCTCCAGAACCGGGCTGACATCCGCGAGGCGGTTGCCCGGGTCGTACTGCTCCATCAGAGCGTCGTAGGGATCGAGGCCAAGGGCGCCGGCGCGCATGGCGGCTTCCTCGCGCACCATGGTCACCACGCCCTCAAGCGCCGGCTGGAAGCCCGCCCAGTCGTTCCTCGTGCGCAGCTCGCGCCAGAGCTGCTCGCAGCGCATGCGCGTGCGTGTCTGGCGCTCCACGAACTCGGGCGGCAGGCAGGTGAGGTTGACGTGGTCGCGGCGAAACTCGCGCAGGGCGGCAGCCTGCTCCTCGTTCAATGCTTCGGCTTCGGCCGCGACGATCCAATCGCCGATTTCGGGCGCGGTCGCCATGCGGTGGCGCATGCCGGCAAGACTTGCCATCGCCTCCGCGCGCGCCTCGCCGCCGCCGACTGCCATGTGGGTCGCCTCGTCGGCACCGAGTATTGCCAGCGCGTGATCGAGCGCTTCGATGCGACGGCCCAGTTGGTCAAGTTTCTCGAAGGACATTCCTGCTCTTTCTCTGCTGTTCCGCGTGCGGGCGCAGGGCAAGCTACGCACCGGCATGGCCCTGTCAACGGCGACCCCGGATTTCCCTTGCGGGTATCGGCAAGGCGGTGCTCAATGCCACTGCTGTCGTGATACGAGGTATGCCATGATCGCCACCGTCCTGATCTCGCTCGTTGCCCTGATCCATGTCTACATCGTGCTGCTGGAAATGGTCTGGTGGGACACGCCGCGAGGGCGCAAGGCTTTCGGCACAACTGCCGAGTTCGCGGCCGCAACGAAGGTGCTGGCGGCCAATCAGGGCCTCTACAACGGGTTTCTGGTCGCCGGTCTGGTGTGGGGGCTATGGCTTGGTGAGGCGGGCTTTGCGGTGAAGGTGTTCTTCCTCGCATGCGTGATCGTCGCCGGCCTTTACGGCGCGGCTACCGCAAGCACCAGGATACTCTATGTGCAGGCGCTGCCCGCCGCGCTGGCGCTGGCGGCGCTGATAGCGCGGATCTGAAGCGCGTCGCGAAACCGGTTTCCACTTTTCGGCATCTTGGTCTAGCGCTCGGTGAGCTTCAGCTCGATGCGGCGGTTGCGGTCGCGTGCCTCCTGCGTATCGGCAGGATCGAGCGGCTGGAACTCACCGAAGCCGGCGGCCACTAGCCGCTCCGGCGGAACGCCGTTTTCGATCAGGTACTTCACCACCGACGTCGCGCGGGCCGAGGACAGCTCCCAGTTGTCGCGGTAGCGGCCAGTGCCCGACAGCGGAATGTTGTCGGTGTGGCCGTCGACGCGCAGCACCCATTCGATCTCTGGCGGGATCTCGCGCTGCAGCTCGAGAATCGCCTGCGCCAGACGCGCCATTTCCTCGCGGCCCGCGTCGTTGATGACCTCGGACCCGACTGGAAACAGCACTTCCGACTGGAACACGAAACGGTCACCGACGATGCGAATGCCTTCGCGGTCCGACAGGATTTCGCGCAGGCGGCCGAAGAAATCAGAACGGTAGCGGTTCAGCTCCTGCACACGCTGGGCAAGAGCCACATTGAGGCGGCGGCCGAGATCGGCGATCTTGGTGTTGGACTCGCGGTCGCGCGCCTCCGACGCTTCGAGGGCCGCTTCCAGCGCGCCTATCTGGCTACGCAGCGCGGCGATCTGCTGGTTGAGCAACTCGACCTGGCTGAGCGCGCGCTGGCTGAGTTGGCGTTCGGTATCGAGTTCGCCGGAAAGTTGGGATGCCCGCTCCTCGGCCGCCGCGCCCGCGCCGGCGCCCTGCGACAGCAGCTGCTCCAGCCGCGAGCGTTCGCCCTCGGCTTCGGCCAGCGAGGCGCGCATGTTGGACAGCATGTCCTCCAGATCCTGCGTGTTGGACTGTTCGAGCGCGAGGAGCTGGGTGAGCTCGTTGATCTGCGAGTTGAGGCGGTTGAGCACTTGGTCGCGGCCGGTGATCTCCTGGCTGAGCAGGAACTGCGCCAGCACGAAGACCGACAGCAGGAACATGATCGCCAGCAGCAGCGTCGACAGCACGTCGACGAAGCCGGGCCAGTAGTCGATGCCGCGCTGGACGCGTCTGCGCGCCAGGGCCATGTCAGCCCTTCTCCTGCTTGCGGATAGCGTCCGCCAGCTTGTCGAGCGTCACGCGCATGGCCTTCTGCTCATTGGCCTGCGCCTCCACCCAGTCGCGCATGAGCTGCTGTTCGGAGCGCATGTTCTTGACCAGTCCCGAGATGCCGTCGGCGAGGCTGGCCATGGAAGCCGCGATGCGCGGATTGGACGTGCCGTCCCCTTCCTGCATGGTGCGCAGACGCTCGGACAGCAGCTTCAGTTCCTCGGAATTGTCCGCCTTGTCCGGACCGACAACAAAGTCGGATCCCAGGTCCGTGACAGAGGAAAGCCAGTTTTCGAGCTCGGTGTAGAAGCGCGTCTGGGCACGCCCCGCCTGAAGGTCGAGGAAGCCCAGCACCAGCGAGCCGGAGAGGCCGAAAAGCGAGGACGAAAACGCCGTGCCCATGCCACCGAGCGGCGCGGAAAGGCCGGCCTTCAGGGTCTCAAGCACATCGTTGACGTCGCCCGAGCCCGGATCGAGCGTCTGGATCGTCGTGCCGATAGAGCCGATCGTCTGCAGGAGGCCCCAGAACGTGCCGAGCAGGCCTAGAAAGATCAACAGGCCGGTAAGATAGCGCGAAATGTCGCGGCTTTCGTCCAGCCGCGTCGCGATCGAATCGAGGATCGAGCGCATCGAGCTGGTGGAAAGCGACATGGCCGACGAGCGGCCGATCAGAGCCTTCATCGGCGCGAGCAGGACCGGGTCGTGCGTGGGCGTTCCGGCCCGGAACGAGTTGACCCACCGCACCTCGCGAAAGAGCCGCACCACCTGGCCGAAGACGAGAACGATGCCGACGGCGAGCACGCCGAGGATCAGGCCGTTGAGGCCCGGATTAGTTTGAAAGGCGCTGGAAATCTGCCGGTATAGGATAGCTGCCACGAAGCCGACGATGGCCAGAAAGATCAGCATCGAAAGCAGGAAGACCTGGGGGCTCGACAGGTTGCGCGGGTCGTATTCCGCGTCGTCGGTCAGGCCGTCATCCGCTCCCAGAGTTCTCAAGAATGCCATTCGCGCGCCTCTGAATCGATTGCCGGCAGGAAGGTGTCACGACTCTAGACGGAATTGTGACTAAATTGAAAGACGAGGTGACCATTGCATAGGCAACCTACCGCACCATCCGCCATTGGCAATGCTGCAGCGGCGCAAAGCCGAGCGCCTTTGCGAGTGCCTGGTGACGCGATGGGATGAGCTGGGGAACGCGGATCGGCCTCTCGCCGGCGCTGGCCTCTATGGCGGTCAGCAGAGCCCGCGCCTTGCCCTTGCCACGCAGATGCGGCGCGACGTGGAGCAGGCGCAGATCGACGACGGCTTCCTTTGACAGGTCGACAAGCGCACACGCGCCGTCACCGTCATGCGCCACCTGCCAGGGCGCCGACAGACGCGCGAGGGTTTCCGGCTGCAATTGCCATGGCAGGTCGAGTTCACCCTCCGCTGCGATGCGCTCGGCAAAAGCTTCCGGTGTCGAGAACTGCAAGTCCCGACCGGCGGCAGATGATTGCGACGGCTTCTCGAAACCCATCAAGCGGTCTTTCCGCGTGAATCCGAAGCGCTCGTAAAGCTTCACCGCCGGTGTGTTGTGCTCGAAAACCTCAAGCTCCATCGTCCCGTCGCCATGCGCTGCGTTGGCGTTGACGATGCGCTGAAGCATGGCGGATGCCAAACCTTTGCCGCGAAACGATGGCGCGACGCCGAATGCAGCCAGACGCGCGGCTCGGCCACGGCGTGCGACAAGGCCTATCCCCGCGAGTTCGCCATCTACATAGCCGATGCCGCTTTGCGCCATTGAGAGGTCTTCCGCGGCGAAACGGGTCTCCATCTGCTGCGCGGTGAGACGGATGGGGATGACGTAGCCTTCGTAGCTGCGCCGGAACGCTTCGGCGATCGCGTCCCATGAGAAGGAGGTGAGCGGTCGCCAGTCGAAGGAGGGTGCGTTCATGGGTTGGCTCACGCCCGCACCGCCGGGCTCAGCCCTTGCGCTGGATCGTCTTGACGAGCGCCTTGTGTATCGCCTCGTTGCCGGCGACGATCGTGCCGTTCTCGAACATATGCGGCCCGCCCGTCCCATCGGAGCAGAAGCCGCCGGCCTCGCGCACCATCAGGATGCCTGCCGCAATGTCCCAGGGCGAAAGCCAGTTCTCCCAGAAGCCGTCCATGCGGCCGGCCGCAACATAGGCGAGGTCGAGAGCGGCCGAGCCGAGCCGGCGGATGCCTGCCGTCTCGCCCATGACGTTCTTCAACTCGATGAGCGCCATACCGTGATGGCCGCGGCCCAGATGCGGCACGCCGGTGCCGATCACCGCGTCGGAAAGCTTGGAACGCGCAGCCACGCGCAGGCGGCGGTCGTTCATGAAGGCGCCGCCACCGCGCTCGGCGGTGTAAAGCTCGTCCATCGCCGGGTTGTAGATGACGCCCGCGACGATCTGGCCCTGACGCTCAAGCGCGATCGAGATCGAGAAGATCGGGATGCCGTGCAGGAAGTTGGTAGTACCGTCCAGCGGATCGACGATCCAGCGATGCTGGGGATCGTCACCCTCCACCGCGCCTCGCTCTTCCATCAGGAAGGAATAGCCGGGCCGCGCCTTGGACAGCTCGGCGTAGATTATCTCTTCGGCCTTGCGGTCGGCCTGGCTGACATAGTCACCAGGGCCCTTGAGCGAGACCTGGAGGTTCTGGACCTCGCCGAAATCACGCGCCAGCGAGCGTCCCGCCTTCATGGCGGCCTGCACCATGACGTTGATGATCGCTGAACGCGCCATTCATAGTCTCCGAAGTTCGGGGTCAGCCGCTCAGGCGCGGCTGATGTAGGTGATCTCGTTGGTGTCGACGATGATCTTCTCGCCCGACGAGATGAAGGGCGGGACCATGACGCGGATGCCGTTTTCCAGTACGGCCGGCTTGTAGGACGACGCAGCCGTCTGGCCCTTAACGACCGGATCGGCCTCGGTGATGCTGAGCGTGACCTGATCGGGAAGCTTGATGCCGATCGGGCGTTCCTCGTGAAGTTCCACCGTGACCTTCATGCCGTCCTGGAGGAAGGCCGCACGCTCGCCGACGAAATCCTTGTCGAGCTCAAGCTGCTCGTAGCTTTCGTCGTCCATGAACACAAGCGCTTCGCCCTGCTCGTAGAGAAACGTGAAATCCTTCTGTTCGAGGCGCACGCGCTCCACCGTTTCGGCGGCGCGGAAGCGCTCGTTCAACTTGGTGCCGTTGATGAGGTTCTTGAGTTCGACCTGATTGTAGGCGCCGCCCTTTCCGGGCTTCACCGCGTTGGTCTTGACCGCCACCCAGAGGCCGCCATCGTGCTCGATGACGTTGCCGGGACGGATTTCGTTGCCGTTGATCTTAGCCATTGCCTGTTTCCGGAATTTTTCGCCGCCGCGCCGCGAGGGGCGCGTTCATCGGGGCCTCCAAGACCACAAAACGGCCGGAGAGGCAAGAGAGGCGCCCTACCGCCGGGTCACAGAATGGCGGCCCGGCGGTTGGCGAGTTCCAGCTCTTCCTCGGTCAGGCCCTGCAGCTGGTCTTCCATCACCTGGTCGATCAGGCCTGCGCGGCGGGCACGCAGGTACCATGCGGCGGCCGTCACGCGGTCGGGCTCGACCCCGACGCCGGCGCGATAG
The DNA here is from genome assembly GCF_008180155.1 of Neoaquamicrobium microcysteis. Classification (GTDB taxonomy): domain Bacteria; phylum Pseudomonadota; class Alphaproteobacteria; order Rhizobiales; family Rhizobiaceae; genus Aerobium; species Aerobium microcysteis. The sequence continues at coordinate 130,696 of NZ_VSZS01000055.1, forward strand.
AGCAGGGCGACGCGGTTCTGTGCTGCGGGGTTGCCGGCGGCAGCCGCGCGCAGCAGCCAGGAAAAGCCCGCCTGCTGGTCACGATCGCCGCCCTTGCCCTCTACCAGCCATGCACCGAGGTCGATCTGCGCGGTATCGAAATTCTGGCTCGCCGCCTTCTCGAGCCAGCTGCGGGCCTCAGCGAGATCGACCTGCCTGCCGCCGATGCCCAACTCGTAGGCCTGCGCCATGGCGTATTGCGCATCGGCAAGGCCCGCGTGCGCTGCCTTTTCATAGTAGGAGATGGCCTTCTCCATGCCGGCAGCCGAGGGGTCGCGGCTGACGGTCATCTGCGCGAAGTTGAACTGTGCCATGCGGTTGCCGGCATCGGCCGCTTCCTGCATCAGCGTGTAGGCCCGTTCCTGGTCGCCCAGTTCCTCGCCACCGTCCAGCAGGATCATCGCAAGCTGGAACAGCGCTTCGGGGACCTTCTGCTCGGCCGCCTTCTCGTACCACTCCATCGCGGTCACCATGTCACGGCGCACACCGAAGCCGCGCGAGTAAAGTTCGGCGACGAGGGTCTGCGCAGCCGGATCGCCCTGAAGTGCCAGCGGCGTGGCGAGGTTCAGGGCAGTGATATAGAGGCCGCGCTGGTATGCGCCGTAGGCGAGGTCGGCCGGCCGTTCCGAGAAACGTTCCGGCGAGACGGAATCGGGCGCTGGCGTGGTGACGCGCCCGCCGTCAGGCCCGCTCGACTGTGAAAATGCCGGCACGGCCAGCAGCGTCGATGCAAGGACAAGGGCAGCGCGGCGCATCGATCAGCCCTCGAAGCGCGCGGCTTCGGCGTCGAGCAGGCCGTTTGCTTCGGCGACTGCCTTCGCCGGATCAAGGCCGTCGGCAAAAACCGCCTCCGACAGGGCGACGAACTCGACACCGGTGGCTGCGACGGGGATGACGCTCTGCATGTCGGAGCCGGCTGCCACGATGCACGGAATCTGAACCATCTCAGCCCACCACTGGCCCAGCTTGAGGTTGCGGGGGTGGGGCTCGGGCTTCATGTCGTAGCCGAAGCGGCCGAAGAAGATGTAGTCGGGCCGCGCCTCGCCGAGTTCCAGCGCGTCGTCGCGGGTGGTTGCGCCGCCGACGCCAATCATCAGCTTCGACTGGTGCTTGCCGATGACCTCCTCGAGAGCCGCCTTGTTACCGTCTACGTGCAGCCCGTCCGCATGGGCGCGCATCGCTATGCGCGGATCGCCGGCAATCACCACGGCCACGCCGTTGTGCTGCGCTTCCGGCACGACCGCTTCCGCGTCGCGCTGGAAGGTGTCGTCATCCATCTCCCATGCAGGCAGGATGAGCGAGGCGACATCTCCTCCCGCCAGCGCCGAAAGCAGCCGCTTCGGCTCGATGCGCGGCGGAGCGATGAGGACGATGCGGCAGCGATTGGGCGCTTCGGTCGGGTTCATTTTGTTCCTGCAGGCTGGGGCCTACATGGCCGCCGATGATGGTTGGAATGCGGCATAAACCAAGCCGGCCCGCTTGAACAGCGGGCGGCTCATGCCGCTCTCCCCAGCATGAACACCAGATGCGCCTCGATCTCCTCGCGCAACGCGTCGCGGTCGCCGCCCATTGGCATCACGAGATAGAGATCGACGAGCGTGCCAAGGACGTTGCTCATCAGGCGCAGGCGCAGCGGATCGACGGCGGTGGCGGGCATGAGATGCTGAAAAAAGGGGGCGATCAGCTCGATGATGATCCTGTCCTGGTTGGCAGGCTGGTCCACTGCGATCGGTCGCAGGCTGCGCATGGCGGCAAGCAGACCTGCATGCGCTGGAATGGCCTCGGCCGCGGTGAGATAGATGGCGAGCAGGTGGCGCGCTGCCTTCTCGACCGCGGCATCCTCCGGCAGTTCCTCAAGCGCATCGTGGCAGATGCCGATAACGCGGCCGACCGTCTCGTCGTAGGCAGCAAGAAGCATGGCTTCGCGATCTGCGAAATAGCGGTAGATGGTGCCGACGGCGACATCCGTCTCGCTCGCAACGCGGGTTGTGGTGACGGCCGCTATCCCTTCCTCGGCCACGATCTTTTCAACGGCGGCCAGCAGTGCGGCCCGGGTGGCGATGGCGCGCCGCTGCTGCGGCTCGACGGTATTCACGGCGGCATTCGCCTTCATATCTGAAATGCTTTCATCTTTATTGACACCGGTTGGTGGCGGGCGCATCGTAGCAGGCAAACGGGAGGATTTGCCATGCAACGTGTCGAACGAGGTCTTGTCGCGGCCGTTGCGCTGCTCTGGTCTTCGGTATCGGCGCTTGCCGCCGACCATCGAGTCGAGCCGGGAGAGGATGCGAACGAGCGGCTTATGGAGGCGCTGATCCTGGCCGAACCGGGCGATACGGTCACCATCTCAGCCGGCCGCTATGACCTGACCGAGGGCCTCTCGCTGGACGTGGACGACGTGACGGTGCGCGGCGAGGGAGCCGGGCGCACTGTCCTTTCTTTCGCGGGACAGACCGGCTCCGGCGAAGGGTTCCTTGTGACGTCGGACCGCGTCGTCATGGAAGATTTCGCTGTCGAGGACACCAGGGGCGACGGCATCAAATCCAAAGGGTCGGACCAGATCACGTTCCGCAGGCTGCGGGTGGAATGGACAGGCGGCCCAAAGGCTGAGAACGGCGCTTACGGGGTCTATCCGGTATCCTCGAAAAACGTGCTAATCGAGGACGTGACGGTTCGCGGCGCATCGGATGCCGGCATCTATGTAGGCCAGAGCGAGGACATCATCGTCCGCAACTCAGTTGCCGAGTACAACGTCGCTGGTATCGAGATCGAGAACTCGTATCGCGCCGATGTATACGGCAACGTCGCCCGGCACAACACCGGCGGCATTCTCATTTTCGACCTGCCCAACCTGCCGGTGCAGGGCGGGCATGACATCCGCGTCTTCGACAACGACATCACGGACAACGACACGCCGAACTTCGCGCCTGAAGGCAACATCGTCGGCATCGTGCCCAAGGGCATGGGTGTGATGGTGATGGCCAACCGCAACGTGCATGTCTTCAACAACCGGTTCGACCGCAACGGCACGACGCATGTGCTGATAAACGCCTATCCGAACGAGTATGAGGACGACCAGTACATGTTCGTTCCGCGCGGCGTATACGTGCACGGCAACACCTATGGCGAAGGCGGGTGGGAGCCAGACGGCGAGGTCGGCAAGATCATCTCCGACATTTCAGGAACGCCGGTGCCGGACATCGTATGGGACGGCGTGACGCGCATACCGGAGTATTTCTCGTGGGTCGCTTCCGGCGACCGCATCTATATCGACGAGGCCGACGGCACGACCTTCGCAAATCTCAAGATGATCTCGCAAATGCTTCTGCCGTGGGGCTGGTGGCCGGATACCGACATTACAGGTTACAAGGGGTCGCTGCCGGAGCCCGCCCAGGTGAAACTGCCGCAGGACGAAGGCGTGTGATCCGCAAGGTTCCATGGCTGATCGCCGGAACGGTCGCTTTTTTTGCTACGACCGTGCCGGTTTTCGCCGTTTCAGACGAGGCCATCCTGGCGAAGCGGCCGCCGGCGCTGCTTTCGGAGTTCGGGTTTTTCGAGGATGCGCGCGCGCAGAACCCCTCCGACCGCGTAATGCCCTTTGCCCCGCGCACCGCGCTGTTTTCGGACGGCGCGCAGAAAGACCGCTTCGTCTATGTCCCGCTGGGCACGGCCGCAACGTATGTGGCCGACGAGGCTTTCGAGTTCCCTACCGGTTCCGCGCTCATCAAGAGCTTTTCCTTCCCCGCGGATCGGCGCGATCCCGAGGCGAATGTGAGGCTGATCGAGACGCGTGTGATGCTGAAGCACGAGGATGGCTGGCACGCCTGGGCCTATCTGTGGAACGACGAGCAGACGGACGCCGAGCTGAAGATCGCCGGTGCGCGGGTTGAGATAGACACCATCGACGAGGCAGGAACGGCGCTGTCCTTCACCTACTCCGTTCCCAACAAGAACCAGTGCAAGGCGTGCCACGCGCTGGGCGGCGAAATCGTCCCTTTGGGTCCGAAGGCGCGCAACCTCAATTTCGAGCACGAATATCACGACGGTGGAGCGAGCCAGCTCGAACGCTGGCGCGAGGCGGGCATCCTGAAGGGGCTGCCCGATGATCTGGCCTCACTGGACACCGTTCCGGACTGGCGCGACGAGGATGCGCAGCTGGATGCCCGGGCGCGGACATGGCTGGACGTTAACTGCGCGCACTGCCATCGACGCGAGGGGCCGGCCAGCAATTCCGGCCTGTACCTGACCTGGCAGGAGCCATCCGGCCCCGCACTGGGCATCAACAAGCGGCCCGTGGCGGCCGGGCGGGGCTCGGGTGGCCGGCTGTTCGACATCAAGCCTGGCGATCCGGAAGGCTCGATCCTCAACTATCGCGTCGAGAGCACCGAGCCCGGCATCATGATGCCGGAGCTGGGCCGCGCGCTGGAGGACCACGCGGCGGCGGAATTGCTGCGAAAGTGGGTAGCTAGCCTCCGATGAGGTAGCTTGCCGTCTAACGGCCACAATCGGCTAGCATCGGGAGCGGCCGAAATAGTGTCGCAAACAGGCATGTCGCCTTGCCGTCAGCGGTTTACCAAGCGCACAGCATTTCGTAACGGATACTAATATATTGTGATACCAACAGTGTTTCGCCTCGTGGCAAATCTTGCCCGGGCGAAAGTTGAGTGGGGAATCAAGAGCGAACATGACCAGACGGTATTTCGGAACGGACGGTATTCGGGGCCGCGCCAACAGGCTGCCCATGACCGCCGAGGTCGCAATGCGCGTGGGCATGGCCGTGGGCATGTCCTTCCAGCGCGGCAACCATCGTCACCGCGTGGTGCTGGGCAAGGATACGCGCCTTTCGGGCTACATGATCGAGAACGCCATGGTTGCGGGCTTCTGCGCGGCCGGCATGGATGTCTTCCTGCTCGGTCCCATTCCCACGCCGGGAGTGGCCATGCTGGTTCGTTCGCTGCGCGCCGACATCGGCGTAATGATCTCGGCCTCGCACAACCCCTATTACGATAACGGCATCAAGCTGTTCGGTCCGGACGGCTACAAGCTGTCCGACGAGATCGAGGCTCGCATCGAGCAACTGCTCGATCGTGACGTCGATATCGCGCTTGCCGATGCCGAGGCGCTGGGCCGCGCCAAGCGCGTGGACGGCGTGCACGACCGCTACATCGAATTCGCCAAGCGCACGCTGCCGCGTTCGATGTCTCTTTCGGGCCTGCGCATAGTGGTCGATTGCGCAAACGGCGCCGGCTACAAGGTCGCGCCCGCCGCGCTTTGGGAACTCGGCGCGGAGGTCATCGCGATCAACGACGAGCCGAACGGCCTCAACATCAACGAGGATTGCGGCTCGACCCATCCGCTCGGCCTTGCCAAAAAGGTGCACGAGGTGCGCGCCGACATCGGCATCGCGCTCGACGGCGACGCCGACCGCGTGGTGATCGTGGATGAGACTGGCGCGATCGTCGACGGCGACCAGCTCATGGCTCTGATCGCCGAATCGTGGCACCGCAGCGGCCGCCTCTCAGGTGGCGGCCTGGTTGCCACCATCATGTCCAATCTCGGCCTCGAGCGTTTCATGGGCGATATCGGCCTGTCGCTTCACCGCACCAAGGTGGGCGACCGCTACGTTGTGGAACACATGCGGGCGCACGGCTTCAACGTCGGCGGCGAGCAGTCGGGCCACGTCGTTCTGTCGGACTTCTCCACCACCGGCGACGGCCTCGTGTCGGCGCTGCAGGTTCTGGCCTGCATCAAGCGTGCAGACAGGCCCGTCAGCGAGGTATGCCGCAAGTTCGAGCCGGTGCCGCAGGTGCTGAAGAACGTGCGCTTCGCGGGATCCGCGCCGCTGGAGCACAAGACCGTCAAGGAGGCCATCGCTGAAGCGCAGGCGCGGCTGGGCGAAAAGGGAAGGCTCGTCATCCGCCCGTCGGGCACGGAGCCGCTTATCCGCGTGATGGCCGAAGCCGACGACCGCTCGTTGGTCGAGCAGGTGGTCGATGACATCATCGGCGTGATCTCGGAGCAAAAGAGCGCTGCCTGACATCCCAGTGACAGCACAGTATTCGAGGGCCCGCGAAAGCGGGCCTTTGTGATTCTGCGAACGACTATTGCGCCGAACGTGGTTAATTCGCAGGGTTAAGCAGCACTTAACCTTTACCAAGCATTATCCGTGCCGAGTTCAATCGATGCCGGGTGTGCTGTGCGCTCCCGGATTCTCCGGAGGGCGGGTCCCATGCAGAAATTCCTGATGCCACTCGCGGCGGGAGCCGCTTTGCTTGTCGCGGCGGCGATGCCCGCTGCGGCCGCGGACCTCTACGAGCCGCCGATCATCGAATACGAGCCGGAGCCGATCCCGTCTTTCGGCGGCTGGTATCTGCGCGGCCACATCGGCATGTCCAACCAGCGCGTCGACAGCCTCTACAACGTGCTGTTCGACAATTTCGGTCCCGACAACGAGTTCACCATCGTCGACAAGAATTTCGAAGCCGGCCCCACCTTCGGTATCGGCGCGGGCTATCAGGTGAGCAGACACCTGCGTGTGGACGGCATCGTCGAATATCGCGGCGAGACGGGCTTCCACGGCCTCGACACCTGGATCGACGATGCAGGCAACAACCGCTTCAACAACTACACCGGCAAGAAGTCGGAATGGCTGCTCATGGCCAACGCCTATGCCGACCTGGGCGATTTCCATGGCTTCGTGCCGTATGTCGGCGCCGGTATCGGTGCCAGCCGGGTGACGATCCACTCCTTCCGCGACGCGGGCATCGATCCCTCGGGCGCGCCGACGCTGGCCTATGCCGATGCGGCTTCCAAGTGGAACCTCGCCTGGGCGCTCCATGCAGGTGTCGGCTTCAAGGCTACCGACCGCATGACGATCGACCTTGGCTACAGCTTCCTGCACCTTGGTGACGGCCGCACCGGCGACATCATTACCTATGACGGCCAGAACGACATCGACAATCCGATGCACTTCCGCGACATCACCTCGCACGACTTCAAGCTTGGCGTTCGCTACGCGCTCAACTAGCCCGTCGCACCGAAAAGAAATGATTGAAGAAGCCCGGCAATGCCGGGCTTCTTCGCATCTGAGTCCTGCGTCAAGCCGATTGTGCTAACCGATTGTTATCCTTAACCGGGGCTTAACCAAGATGGTTAAGAATGGCTCCTGAAGACAAGTGCGGCTGGGGTGCCGCGTCTCCCGGAGTGGATTTTCATGAGCAACAAGTTCCGCCTGCTTGCCGCCTGCGCGGCCCTTGCGACGCCAGCCGCGCTGCCTGCGGTGGCCGCCGACTACGACCCGCCGATCTTCATCGAGGAAGCGCCCGAATGGGTGCCGGTCGAGATCGGCTCGGGCTGGTACCTGCGCGGCGATGTCAGCTACGACCTCGGCAGCCGGGTCTACGATTTCGAGCTGTTCGGCGAGGATGTCTCGCATCGCCGGTTCGGCGGCAGTGTCGGCGTCGGCTACCACTTCACCGACAATTTCCGCGCCGACGCGACGCTCGCCTATATAGGCGGCGACAAGTACTATTACGATGACGGGCTGGACCTGTTCAGTGCCCAGCACGAGGTGTGGAGCGGTCTCGTCAACGGCTATTTCGATATCGCGACCGTAATGGGCGTAACGCCCTATGTCGGCGCGGGCATCGGCGCGACCTACTCGAAGCACAACATACTCGTCGATTCGCCCACCCTGGGCGCCTTCGAGGATTGGTCCGACCGCCAGTACAACTTCGCCTACGCGCTGATGGCCGGCGCGAGCTACAAGGTATCGGAAAACGTCTCGATCGACATGGGCTACCAGTTCCTGCACACGCCGGGCATGCAGTATCTCAACACGGATACCTTCAGCGTCGAGGAAGGCGTCAAGCATCACCAGATCAGGGTTGGCCTGCGCTACGATCTCTGGTAGGCAGGCGGCATCTCAGGCAACGCGGCGGGCTTCGGCCCGCCGTTTTTCTTTTGCGGCCGGTGTTGTCAGTTTGCCCCTTGCACTTTTAAGCGCGCAGGCGTAATGCCCGCAGCGGGCCACCTCTCCCCAACGAGAGGCGTGCTATCTGAAAGGGTAGAAACAGATGACGACTATCTCCAGGCCGGACGTGCGTCCGGCGAACCCCAATTTTTCTTCAGGTCCCTGTGCCAAGCGTCCCGGCTGGTCGCTTGAAGCGCTTTGCGATGCCCCGCTCGGTCGTTCGCACCGCGCCAAGGTCGGCAAGGCCAAGCTCGAACGGGCCATCAACCTTACCCGCGAAATTCTTCAGGTTCCCGCCGACTGGCGCATCGGCATCGTGCCGGCGTCCGACACCGGCGCTGTCGAGATGGCGCTGTGGTCGCTGCTGGGCGAGCGCGGCGTCGACATGGTCGCGTGGGAATCCTTCGGCTCCGGCTGGGTTACCGACGTGGTCAAGCAGCTGAAGCTGCCAGACGTGCGCAGGATCGAGGCCGAATACGGCACGCTTCCGGATCTGGATCAGCTCGATTTCGACCGCGACGTGGTCTTCACCTGGAACGGCACCACCTCCGGCGTGCGTGTGCCAAACGGCGACTTTATTCCAGCCGACCGCAAGGGCCTGACGATCTGCGATGCGACGTCGGCCGCATTCGCGCAGCGCCTGCCGTTCGAAAAGCTCGATGTCGTTACCTTCTCCTGGCAGAAGGTGCTGGGCGGCGAGGCTGCACACGGCATGTTGATCCTCTCGCCGCGTGCGGTCGAGCGGCTTGAGACTTACAGACCGGCATGGCCGCTGCCGAAGATTTTCCGCCTGACCTCGGGCGGGAAGCTGATCGAAGGCATCTTCAAGGGCGAGACGATCAACACGCCTTCCATGCTGTGCGTCGAGGATTACATCGACGCGCTCGAATGGGCGCAGTCGGTAGGCGGGCTCGAAGGGCTGATCGGTCGGGCCGACGCCAACTTCGCCGCCATTGACGCGTTCGTCGAAAAGAGCGGATGGCTCGGCCATCTGGCGGTCGAGCCGGCGACCCGATCCAACACCTCCGTGTGCCTGTCGATCATCGATCCCGACATAACGGCGCTGGACGCCGAAGCGCAGGCGGCATTCGCCAAGGGGCTGGCATCAGCTCTCGAGAAGGAAGGCGTCGCCTACGACATCGGCGCCTATCGCGACGCACCCCCCGGCCTGCGCATCTGGGCCGGAGCGACGGTCGAGACTTCCGATCTGGAACGGCTGATGCCCTGGCTCGACTGGGCGTTCGCCAGTCAGAAAGCCGCGCTCAAGGCTGCGGCCTGATTTCACGTTCGGGCCGCCTGCGAGGCGGCCCTTCCTCGCATCCCAGAAAAGACATGACGAAGGAGGCCACAATGGCGCCCCGCGTACTCGTATCCGACAAGCTTTCTCCCACCGCCGTGCAGATTTTCAAGGATCGCGGCGTTGAAGTCGACTACCTGCCCGACCTCGGCAAGGACAAGGAAAAGCTGCTCGAAGTCATCGGCCAGTATGATGGCCTCGCCATCCGCTCGGCCACCAAAGTCACCGAGAAGCTGATCGCAGCCGCGACCAACCTCAAGGTCGTCGGCCGTGCCGGTATCGGCGTCGACAATGTCGACATCCCCGCCGCCTCGCGTCGCGGCATCATTGTGATGAACACGCCCTTCGGCAACTCGATCACGACGGCCGAGCACGCCATTGCGTTGATGTTCGCGGTCGCGCGCCAGCTTCCCGAGGCGAATGCCTCGACCCACGCCGGCAAGTGGGAGAAGAACCGCTTCATGGGTGTCGAGATCACCGGCAAGACGCTGGGTGTGATCGGCTGCGGCAATATCGGGTCGATCGTGGCCATGCGTGGCGTCGGTCTGAAGATGCACGTGATCGCCTATGACCCGTTCCTATCGGAAAATCGCGCGCAGGAGTTGGGTGTCGAGAAGGTGGAACTGGACGAAATCTTCACCCGTTCCGACTTCATCACGCTCCACACGCCGATGACCGACCGCACCCGCGGCATCATCAACAAGGAGGCGTTTTCGAAGATGAAGGACGGCGTGCGCATCATCAATTGCGCGCGCGGCGGCCTGATCGTCGAGGCCGACCTGATCGAGGCGCTGAAGAGCGGCAAGGTGGCGGGTGCCGGCATCGACGTGTTCGAGGTGGAGCCTGCGACCGACAGCCCGCTGTTCGGCATGGAGAACGTGGTGGCGACCCCGCATCTGGGCGCATCGACCTCCGAGGCGCAGGAAAACGTCGCGCTGCAGGTGGCCGAGCAGATGGCGGACTATCTGATGAAGGGCGCGGTCTCCAACGCGATCAACATGCCGTCGATCACGGCGGAGGAAGCACCCCGGCTCAAGCCGTTCATAAAGCTGGCCGAGGTGCTGGGCGCGTTCGTGGGCCAGGTGACGGAAGAGCCGATCCAGGAAGTCGAAATCCTTTTCGACGGCGCGACGGCCGAGATGAATACGCGTGCGCTCATCAGTGCCGCGCTTGCCGGACTGATCCGTCCGCAGGTGGCCGACGTCAACATGGTGTCCGCCCCAATCATGGCCAAGGAGCGTGGGGTGATCCTGTCGGAGGTCAAGCGGGACAAGTCCGGCGTGTTCGACGGCTACATCAAGCTCAAGGTCAAAACGGCGAACCGCACGCGCTCGATCGCCGGCACGTGCTTCTCCGACGGCAAGCCACGCTTCATCCAGATAAAAGGCATCAACCTCGATGCCGAGGTGGGCGAGCACATGCTCTACACGACCAATGCCGACGTGCCGGGCATCATCGGTTTGCTGGGCACCATTTGCGGCTCGAAGGGCGTCAACATCGCCAACTTCCAGCTCGGCCGCAACCGGCCGGGCGGCGACGCGATCGCGCTGCTCTATCTCGATGCGCCGTTCCCGCAGGACGTGCTTGCCGAACTGCGCGCCGACCCGAAGATCGACTCGGCCAAGCCGCTGCATTTCGACGTGGCAGCCTAGGAACCAACCTGCCTCCCAGGCCTTATCCGGGACGCCCGCGCCAATGCGCCGGCGTTCCGGTTCGTATGGGGGCACAGTGTCGGTTCAAGCAACAGCATCGTCGCCGCTTCGCGTCGCGATCGTCGGCGGCGGCCCGCGCGGGCTCTCCGCACTGGAGGTGCTGGCGCGCCATGCGGGATGCCGGTCGGTCAACGTTACCCTGTTTGAGCGCACCGACGAGATCGGCTGCGGGCCGAACTATGCGCCCGGCCAGAGCGACCTCAACCTTCTGAACATTCCTGTCCGTGCCATCGACCTGCCCCCGCCGCCGCAGGGAGCCTCTTTCGAGGACTGGCTGGCGGCGCAGCGCAGTGCGCCGGGCGAGGACGGTTATCCGCCGCGCGCGATGCTGGGCGCATACCTCCACGCACGCCTGCAAACACTTCTTGAAAGCAAACGCGATGGCCTGACGGTGGAGATCGTGGCGCAGGAGGTCGTCCATTGCCGCCGCGCGCAGAGCGGCTGGCTGCTGTGGACGCGCGACATGCACGACAAGGGGCCTTTCGACGAAGTGCTGCTGTGCGCGGGGCACCAGCCGGTTGAGGACAGCCAAATCGAGCGCTGGCGCGACCATGCGCGAAAGAGCGACGCTGTGCTCGCGCCTGCCTACCCAGCCGATGGGCTGCTGGAAGCTGCCGATTGGTCCGGACGGACGGTCGCGATACGCGGTTTCGGCCTTGCGATGATCGATACGACGCGGATGCTCACGGAAGGGCTCGGCGGGCGTTTCGAAACCGATCGTGAAGGCGGCCTCGTCTACCGCGCCAGCGGCCGCGAACCGGCGCGGCTAGTGCCGTTCTCGCTCAACGGAATGCCGCCCGCGCCCAAGCCGGCCACGGGCGCGATCGACAGCGCCTTTGCCGTCACGGACGCGCAGCAGGCGGAATTTCGCGAGGCGGTGGCGGCCGCGATCGATGCCGGCGATGGCAGTCTGGAGCCGATCTTCCGCGTGCTTGGCGAGATCGCAGGCCCAAAGCTCGACAAGGATGGCAGCGACAGGGTGCACGACTGGCTTTGCGAGGGCGCTGAAGACGACCCTGATGTGCCGGACGACCAGCACCCGGCCGAGGCGATGAGGCTGTATCTTGCGATGGCGCACGGCGAGGCCGCGCTGTCCGTGGGATATGCGACCGGGCAGGTCTGGCGGCATCTCCAGAACGATCTGCGCAAGGCCTACAATCCGGCGGAAAAGTCGGCCGCGACGGCCGGCGCGCTGATCGCGTTCGACGACGGCATGAAGCGGTTTTCCTATGGACCGCCGGCCGAAGCCACCGCGCGGCTTCTGGCGCTGATAGATGCTGGGACGCTGACGCTGCGCCGCGTGGACGATCCCGACATCGAACTCGTCGGGAGTGGCTGGCGGATCGCGGAGAATGGTGGGGCCGATATCGCCACGGCGATGGTCGATTCCGTGCTTGCCGGTCCGGACCTCGCAAACGTTTCCTCGCCGCTTGTCTCCGGTCTTCGCGATGACGGATATCTGGTGCCGCTGGACGAAAAGCTCGGCGCGAGAACATCCGCCGGCGGGCAGGTGGTCGATGCCGACGGCCGGCCCGTCGACGGGCTTTCGCTGTTGGGCAGGCTCGCAAACGGCTCGGTGATCGCTACTGATTCGGTGCACGACTGTTTCGGCGCGGCGGTGGAGCGCTGGGCCGCGCGAGTGCTCTGCGGTTGAGCTTATTGCGCTGCCGCCCGCTTGCGGCCGCTATGCTCGGCAAGCCAGATGCCGCCCAGCACCATCGCCAGCGCGACGGCGTGGTAAAGGTGGAAATCCTCGCCCAGTATCACGATGGACAGCAGTGTGCCGAAGATCGGCACGAGGTTGATGAACAGGCTCGCGCGGTTGGCGCCGATCAGCTCGACGCCGCGGATGTAGAAAGCCTGCGCCGCTATGGAGGGCAGGATCGCGGTATAGGCGACGATGACCCAGCCGCGCATGTCGGGCCAGATCGCCCTGTCGGTTGCGATTTCCCACGCCGCAAAGGGCAGGGACGATACCAGCGCCGCTGCGCTCAGCGCCAGCATCACGCTCTTCCAGTGGATCGCGGGCTTGTAGCGCAGCGCCACCGTGTAGCCGGCATAGAGAAGGATGGCGGCCAGCATGAGCGCATCGCCGAAGTTGACGTCGAGCTGGGCAAGGCGCGTCAGGTCGCCATGCGCGGCTGTGAGTGCGACGCCGACCACCGAGATGGTGAAGCCGACGATCTGCCCGAGCGAGACGCCCATGCGGTAGAGCAGGAAATTGGCCAGGAAGATGAACATCGGCATGCCGGCCTGCTCGATCGACACGTTGATAGCCGTCGTGAAGGTCAGCGCGGAATAGAGCGCTGCGTTGAACAGCGTGAAACCGGCGGTGCCCAGCGCGAACAGGAAAAGCAGGTTGGGCCTGACGACCGGCCAGTCGCGGCGCAGTTGCGGCAGGCCGATCGCCACCATGATCGCAAGCGCCATCGCCCAGCGTAGCGTCGTCAGCAGCATCGGGGTGATGTGGCCGACCGCCAGCTTGCCGGCAATGGCGTTGCCGCCCCAGAACAGGGTGGTCAGCAGGAGAAGCACATAGGCGTTGCGGAACATGGATGCGGCCGGAGGCGAGAGGGACGTCTGGCGCGCGTACCCCTCGTATCCGTGGGCGTCAATGAGCCAGCGGCAACAATCGTCGGTCGTGCGGACCGGGCATGCGTTTGCGGGGTCGCGCATTGGAACACTTGACGCTATAGAGGCCTGTCATTTTGCCCGGCCGCCCGCCGGGCGCAGCGAGAAGGGAAGTTTCCATGGCCAATGTGGTGGTCGTCGGTTCGCAGTGGGGCGACGAAGGCAAGGGCAAGATCGTCGACTGGCTGTCGCAGCGCGCCGACGTGGTCGTGCGCTTCCAGGGCGGGCACAATGCCGGCCACACGCTGGTGGTGGACGGCAAGGTCTACAAGCTGTCTCTGCTTCCCTCCGGCGTGGTGCGTCCCGGCAAGCTTTCGGTCATCGGCAACGGTGTCGTGTTCGACCCGCACGCCTTTGTGGCCGAAATGTCGCGAATCAGGGAGCTGGGCGTGGATATCGGCCCGGACCGCCTGAAAATAGCCGAAAACACCGCGCTTATCCTGTCCCTTCACAGGGAGCTCGACGGCTTCCGCGAGGACGCCGCGTCAAATTCGGGCACGAAGATCGGTACCACGCGGCGCGGCATCGGCCCGGCATACGAGGACAAGGTCGGGCGCAGGGCAATCAGGGTCATGGATCTGGCTGACATGGAAACCTTGCCGGCGAAGGTCGACCGGTTGCTCACGCACCACAACGCGCTGCGGCGTGGGCTGGGCCATGGCGAGGTTGCGCACGAGACGATCATGCAGGAGCTGACCTCGGTGGCCGACCAGATCCTGCCCTACATGGACCGGGTGTGGAAGATACTCGACGATGCGCGCCGCGCGGGCGAGCGCATCCTGTTCGAAGGCGCGCAGGGTACGCTTCTGGACATCGACCACGGAACCTACCCGTTCGTGACCTCGTCGAACACCATCGCCGGGCAGGCGGCGACCGGCTCGGGCGTCGGCCCTGGCGCCATCGGCTACGTGCTGGGCATCACCAAGGCCTACACCACTCGCGTGGGCGAAGGCCCGTTCCCCACCGAGCAGGACAACGAGGTCGGCGAGTTCCTCGGCACGCGCGGCCATGAGTTCGGCACCGTAACGGGGCGCAAGCGCCGCTGCGGCTGGTTCGACGCCGTGCTGGTGCGGCAGGCGGTTGCTGTCAACGGCATCGACGGCATCGCGCTTACCAAGCTGGACGTGCTGGATGGGCTGGACGAGATCAAGGTGTGCACCGGCTATCGCCTCGACGGGGAGACGATCGACTATCTGCCGGCTAGTCAGGGCGCTCAGGCGCGCGTCGAGCCGATCTACGAGACGCTCGAAGGCTGGAAGGGCACGACCGCCGGCGCGAGGAGCTGGAACGACCTGCCCGCGCAGGCGGTGAAATATGTGCGCTATATCGAGGAACTGATCGGCGCGCCGGTGGCGCTTTTGTCGACCAGCCCCGAGCGCGAGGACACGATACTTGTTACGGACCCGTTTCAAGACTAGGTTCGGCAACCTTTCCGAAGCGGCTGATTTGGTCCTCCCGCCGCTCCGGAGCCATGCGAGGACAGGTTAGATAATGGCGGATTTCGTAGCGGTTCTGAGAAAGACGATCGGCGCGCTCGGCGACAACACGCCCGAGATGCGTGAGAAAGTCTATGACAAGGCCCGCACCACCATCGACGCCAAGCTGGCCGCCATAAACCCGGCGCCGCCGCAGGCCGTGATCGACCGGCAGAAGAAGGCGCTGGAAGACGCGATCGCTGTCGTGCGCGCCGACTACGCGGAAGCAGAGGCGGAGGAGGACGATGGTCTCGAGGATGCGTTCGCAGCGCTGGAATCCGTTGCCACCACGCCCCCGTCGCCTCCCGTTGCGCCCGCTCCCGTTGCGCCGAAGCCGGATTTGACGAACCCGGCGGGGCAAACGGAGGAGGCAACCTCGCCTGCTCCCATCCCTGTGCGCGCGGCGGACGATGCTCCGCGTCAGGCGGCGGCTTCGCGGGCCTTCGACCCCGCCCGTGACGATGTCGAACCCGAGGAACGGCAGGACGCGCCGGCAGCAGATGCCGTGGTCGCAGACCGCCGCGAGCGTAGGGAACCGGCAAGGAAGACGGGTACGAACCGTCGCTTCGGGCTGATTGCAGCGCTCGTCGCGCTGCTGGTCGTCGCCGGCGGCGGCTATGCGCTTTGGATGAACAGGGGCGACCTGTCTGCGCCTGTGGCTCTCGATACCACTCCGCCGGCTTCCGAAACGGCTGCAGACGGCGCCACCGAGCCGTCCGGGGAAGTGGCCGAAACCGAGCCTCCCGCCGAGGAACCGGCGGCGCAGGAAGAGGAAGTGGCAGCGCTGCCGCCTCCTGCCGAAGAAGGCGCCGAGCAGGCCGCCCCGACGGATGCCGAGAAATTCACGCAGCGGTTGATGCCCGACGGCACCGAAGTCGACGAAGGCCCGGCGGGCGGGGAGCGAAGCGTAGGCGAGGGCACGTCGGTAGCCGCCGTCGCCCAGCCGGGCGAAGCCCAGACCGATGCACAGCCGGGCGGCGAGGAAGCCGCCGAGGCCGGGCAGGAAGGTGCCGACCCGACCACGCCCGGCGTGGCGGTGGGGCAGCGCGCGATCTTCTACGAGGAGCGCACCAGCGCTGCGCAGGGCTCGGCCGAGATGGGCTCCATCGTCTGGTCGACGGTGCAGGAATCACCCGGCGGCGACCTGCCCCCGGAACCGGCGATCCGTGCTGAGGCGACCATCCCCGGCAAGGACGTGCAGCTTCGCATGACGATCCGTCGCAACGGCGACGATACGCTGCCGGCCAGCCACATCATTGAAATGATCTTCCTGACGCCGGACGGCTTTTCGGGCGGTGCGATTTCCAACGTCTCGCGCATCTCCTTCAAGGAGACCGAGCAGGCGGCGGGCAACCCGCTCATCGGCATTCCGGCAAAGATCGCCGATGGCTTTTTCCTGATCGCGCTGGGCGACGCGCCGGCCGAGATCGAAGCCAACATGACCCTGCTACGCCGCCAGAGCTGGGTGGATATCCCGATCGTCTACCAGTCGGGCCGCCGCGCGCTGCTTTCGATGGAAAAGGGTATCCCCGGCGACCGGGTCTTCCAGGAAGTCATGCAGGCCTGGGACGCGGCAACGAGCGGATAAGAAAAAGCCGTCGCGTCCTGCGACGCGACGGCTTCGATTTCAAACAGTTCTTTAAATTCAGTGCGCCGGTTCGGCGTCGATGGTGCGCAGCGACTGTGCCTGGCGACGGGCGGCCGCCTTCACCGCATCCTGAACCTTCTCGAATGCGCGCACCTCGATCTGGCGCACACGCTCGCGGCTGATGTCGAACTCGGCCGAAAGCTCTTCCAGCGTCATCGGTTCGTCCGAGAGGCGACGCGCCTCGAAGATGCGGCGCTCGCGCTCGTTGAGCACCGATATGGCATCCGAGAGCATTCCCCGGCGGTTCTCCAGTTCGTCCTGCTCGATGAGCATGGCTTCCTGGCTCTCGTGGTCGTCCACGAGCCAATCCTGCCATTCGCCGGATTCGCCTTCCGAGGCACGGATCGGCGCGTTCAGCGATGCGTCGCCGGAGAGGCGGCGGTTCATCGAAACGACCTCCTCCTCCGACACGTTGAGGCGGGTCGCGATCTCCGCGATCTGGTCGGGCTTCAGGTCGCCGTCGTCGAGGGCCTGAATCTTGCCCTTCACCTTGCGCAGGTTGAAGAACAGGCGCTTCTGGTTCGCGGTGGTGCCCATCTTCACGAGGCTCCACGAGCGCAGAATGTATTCCTGGATAGCGGCCTTGATCCACCACATGGCATAGGTGGCGAGGCGGAAACCGCGCTCGGGCTCGAACTTCTTCACCGCCTGCATCAGGCCGACATTGCCCTCGGAAATCACTTCGCCGATGGGCAGGCCGTAGCCGCGATAGCCCATGGCGATCTTCGCCACGAGACGCAGATGGCTTGTTACGAGCTTGTGTGCAGCGCCGGTATCTTCATGCTCATGATAGCGCTTGGCGAGCATGTACTCTTCCTGCGGCTGGAGCATGGGAAAACGTCTGATTTCCTCGAGATAGCGCGAAAGGCCGCCTTCTCCGGAAACGATGCTGGGTAGTGACTGGGCCATAAATGCGCCCTCCCTCTCTTGAGCGTGTCATGCCCCCGGTATCGGCGGGCAAGCGGAGAGGCCGCGCCCCGGGCGCACCTCACCGTGGGTGTTATATAGGTACGTTTGCGGCGATTGCACGGCACGTAACGAGCCGAAACACTTTGTCACGCCAAAGTGAACAATCGCACTCAGCTTTTGCTGTCGTGACCCCAACGACGGAAGCCCGTCACGAGTTCCGCGAAATCGTCGGGATAAGGCGCCTCGAAGCGCATCAACTCGCCCGTGCGGGGATGCCTGAACGCCAGCAGGCGGGCGTGCAGCGCCTGCCGCGGAAAACCACGCACCAGCGACGCCAGCGGGTCGCCGAGCTTGTTCGCCTTGGTGAAGAAGGCTCGGCCATATTCCTGGTCGCCGACCAGCGGGTGGCCGATATGCGCCATGTGGACACGTATCTGGTGGGTGCGGCCCGTCTCCAGCCGGCACTCGACAAGTGAGGCCATGGCCGTGGCGTCGGGCCGTTCGCCGAAGCGTTCAAGGATCGTGAAGTGCGTGACAGCATGGCGGGCATCGGCCGCCGTTTCACGCACCACCGCTTGTCTCGTCCTGTCGGTGCCGGACCGGCCGAGATAGGCATCGACCGAGCCCGACACGCGCGCCGGCGTGCCCCACACAAGCGCATCGTAGGCGCGTTCGAGATCGCCGGTACGGCCATGGTCGGCAAAGGCTTCCGAGAGTGCCCGGTGGGTGCGGTCGTTCTTGGCGACCACGAGAACGCCGCTGGTGTCCTTGTCGAGGCGGTGGACGATGCCCGGCCGCCTGACGCCGCCGATGCCCGACAACGTGTCTCCGCAGTGATGAATGAGCGCGTTGACCAGCGTGCCCGTCCAGTTGCCCGCGCCGGGATGGACGACGAGGCCGGCCGGCTTGTTGATGACGATGAGGTCGGCGTCCTCGAAGAGGATATCGAGCGCGATATCCTCGCCTTCTGGGGCGGCCGGTTCGGGCTCGGGCAGGGTGATGGTAACGACATCCCCGGCGGCAAGCTTGCGCTTGGTCTCGCCTGCCGGCGCGCCGTTGACGCTGACCGCACCCTCGCGGATGAGCGCCTGGATGCGGCTGCGCGACAGGTCCGGGCCGACCTTGCCCGCCAGCCACTGATCGAGGCGGCTGCCTGCGGCCTCGTCGTCGGCTGCGAACTCTTTCAATGCGGCGTCGGCTTCGTTATCAGGGTCGCTCATCGATCAATCGGACCGGACATTTCATGACGCATCACGACGAAGAGGAAGAAAAACCGCTCGACCCGGCGGTGGAAAGGGTCAGGCGCAAGCTTGTCCGCTTCGTCGCGATCAATCTGGGGATATTGTTCCTGGCCCTTATGGCTGTGGTGGTGGCGCTTGTCTACCGCGCGACGCGGGTGGGCGATACGCCGCCGGTGGCCGTGAGTGACCTGCCCCTGCCTGCCGAGGGCGAGATGCTGACGGGCGAGATCGTGTTGCCGGCCGGCGCGCGCATCGCCAGCCAGGCGCTCTCTGGCAGCGTGCTCAGCCTGCAGGTGGAACTTGCCGGCGGCGAACGCGCGATCATGCTCTACGACACCGCGCAGGGGCGGATGATCGGGCGCTTTTCCGTGCAGGAAGAACAGTGACCGACAGTCCAGCACCCCGGATTGGCCGGCTGGCCACAGTCTCCATCGTCGTTCGCGACTATGATGAGGCCGTCGCCTGGTATCGCGACAGGCTGGGCTTTCGCCTCGTGGAAGATCTCGACCTCGGCGGCGGCAAGCGCTGGGTGGTGATGGCGCCGGCTGGTGAGGATGGCGCGCAAATCCTGTTAGCCCGCGCTTCGGGCGAGCGGCAGGAAGCGCGCATCGGCGACCAGACCGGCGGGCGCGTCGGCTTCTTCCTCGAGACCGACGATTTCGAGCGCGACCACGCGCGCATGGTTGCCTTGGGGGTGACCTTTCACGAAGAACCCCGCCTCGAAGCCTACGGCACGGTCGCCGTGTTCGCCGACCTGTACGGCAATCTCTTCGACCTGATACAGCCCCGCCGCGACTAGGGGGACCTCGGCCCAGCGCTAGGAAAAAGCTGTCGTCACGGTTGCAATCACCGAAATTCCCCTCTATATCGCCGGTTCTGGCAAGCGCCCATCGTCTAGCGGTCAGGACGGCGCCCTCTCACGGCGCAAACAGGGGTTCGATTCCCCTTGGGCGTACCAGCAATTCCTCCACAAGCCCAATCTCCTTCACAAACCCATCGTTGGGCTCGATTTGCGTCGCCTCGCGTGCAACCTCTTGCGCGTCGAGCACAATCGCTCATTCTTTGGTCGGAAATTGAACATTCGCCTTGATTGAAGAACAGATGTTCAATATTGATGATGGAAAGCGGCTGCGAAGCCGTTCGGAGGAACATGTCATGAGCATTAACGTCGCCCCCACCGGGCTTGCCCGCGACCTGCAGGAACGCGCCAAGTCCGGCAAGCCGATCCGCATCGGCCTCATCGGCTCCGGCGAGATGGGGACCGACATCGTCACCCGCGTCGCGCATATGCAGGGGATCGAGATCGGGGCGATCTGCGAGCTGAACCTGCCCAATGCAGTCAAGGCGGTCGATGTGGCCTTTCAGGAAAAGGGCCACGCCCGCGAGGCGTCCAATGCCGCCGCAGTCACGCAAGCGATGGAAGCCGGCAAGATCGCGGTGACCGGGGATGCCGAACTCGTCTACGGCAACGACCTGATCGACGTCGTCATCGACGCGACAGGCGTTCCGGCCGTGGGCGCCGAGATCGGCCTCCACGCGATGGAACACGGCAAGCATCTGGTGATGATGAACGTCGAGGCCGACGTCACCATCGGCGCTTACCTCAAGAGCGAGGCGGACCGGCTGGGCGTCGTCTATTCGCTTGGCGCCGGCGACGAGCCTTCGTCGTGCATGGAGCTGATCGAGTTCGTTTCGGCCATGGGCCATCCGATCGTGGCCGCAGGCAAGGGCAAGAACAACCCGCTCAACATCGACGCGACCCCGCCGGAATATGAGGAAGAAGCCGCCCGCCGGCACATGAACGTGCGCATGCTGGTGGAGTTCGTGGACGGCTCCAAGACCATGGTGGAGATGGCGGCGATCGCCAATGCGACCGGGCTGGTGCCCGACAGGCCCGGCATGCACGGTCCTGCCGCGACGCTGGGCGAGCTTTCGAAGGTGCTGGTGCCGGAAAAGGACGGCGGCGTGCTCTCCAGGGTCGGCGTGGTGGACTACTCCATAGGCAAGGGTGTCGCACCCGGTGTCTTCGTGGTCGCCGACATGTCGCATCCACGCATCAGCGAGCGCATGGAAGACCTGAAAATGGGCAAGGGTCCCTACTTCACCTTCCATCGCCCGTATCACCTGACTTCCCTGGAAGTGCCGCTGACCTGCGCCCGCGCCGTCCTTTACGGCAAGGCCGACATGGTGCCGCTGGCAACGCCCGTGGCGGAGGTCTGCGCCGTGGCCAAGAAGGATTTGAAGCCCGGCGACAAGCTCGATGCCATCGGCGAGTACTGCTATCGCGCGTGGATCATGACCGCTCCTGAAGCGCACACGGCGCGCGCCATCCCGTGCGGGATGCTGCAGGGCGGCTCGGTCACCGCCCCGATCGCCAAGGGCGAACTCATCACCTACGCAAACGCCGCGACGGCTCCGGGCTCGAAGCTCGCCGAGCTTCGCGCGCGTCAGGACAGACTGGTTTACGGCGAGGCTTGAACATGGGCGCTGCGCGCAAACGAACGGCAAGCGGTGATGCGCTGGCAAACCTGCCTTTCGCATTCCGGCAATACGACGCTGCCACGCTGCGCGATGTGCTGCGCAAGATGTATCTGATCCGCCGCTTCGAGGAAGGGGCGGAGGATTCCTATACGCGTGGGCTGATCCACGGCACGATGCACCTGTCCATCGGGCAGGAGGCGAGCGCCATGGGCATCTGCATGCCGCTGCAGCCGGCTGACCAGATCACGTCGACCCATCGCGGCCACGGCCATTGCATCGCCAAGGGCGCGGATGTGAAGCGCATGTTCGCCGAGTTCTTCGGCAAGACGACGGGCTACTGCAAGGGGCGCGGCGGTTCCATGCACATCGCCGACGTGGCGGGCGGCAATCTGGGCGCCAACGGCATCGTCGGCGGTGGCATTCCCATCGCCGTCGGGGCCGCCCTGTCGGCCAAGAAGATGAAGACCGGCAAGGTGGTCGTCTCCTTCTTCGGCGACGGAGCCAACAACGAGGGCGCGTTCCACGAGGCGCTCAACATGGCTTCCGTCTGGAAGCTGCCGGTTATCTTCGTGTGCGAGAACAACGGCTACGGCATGTCGACCTCGACCGAGCGGTCTACTGCGGTGAAGAACATCGCCGACCGCGCGGTCGCCTATTCGATGCCTGGCGTGATCGTGGACGGCAACAATTTCAGCGAGGTTGCGGAAGCCTCGCATGCCGCCGTCGAGCGCGCGCGCGCCGGCGAGGGGCCGACGCTGATCGAATCCAAGACCTACCGCTATCGCGGCCATTCCAAGAGCGATCGCAACCGTTATCGCACCAAGGAAGAGATCGACGACTGGATGACCAATCGCGATCCCATTCTCGCCTTCGAGACCGAGCTCAAGGAGTTCGGCATCATCGACGACGCGGGCATCGAGGCGATCCGCGAGGATGTGAAACGCGAGATCGAGGAAGGCATCGAGTTCGCCAAGGTGAGCCCTTCGCCGGATGTGCGCGACGTGGCCCAGTTCGTATATACCGAGGAGCCCGCCTGATGGACGCGACGCCGCGTGAACTGAGCTATGCGCAGGCCATCCAGGAGGCGATGGCGCTTGCCATGGAAGCCGACGAGCGTGTCTTCCTTATGGGCGAGGATATCGGTGTCTATGGCGGTGCGTTTCAGGTGACGGGCGATCTGGTCGAGCGCTTCGGTGCCGACCGCGTGATGGACACGCCGATTTCCGAACTTGGCGGCGCGGGCGTGGCGGTGGGTGCTGCCATGACCGGCATGCGGCCGATCTTCGAGTTCCAGTTTTCCGATTTCGCGACGCTGGCGATGGAGCAGATCGTCAACCAGGCGGCCAAGATGCGCTACATGCTGGGCGGCGAGGTGTCGGTGCCTGTCGTGATGCGCTTTCCCGCAGGCTCCGGCACGGGCGCGGCCGCACAGCACAGCCAGAGCCTCGAAGCGTGGCTCGGCCACGTGCCGGGACTGAAGGTCATCCAGCCCGCGACCCCGCATGACGCCAAGGGCATGCTGCTTGCTGCCATCGAAGACCCCGATCCGGTGATGATCTTCGAGCACAAGCTGCTCTACAAGATGAAGGGCCCGGTGCCCGAAGGCCACTACACTGTGCCGATCGGCAAGGCCGAGGTGCGGCGCGAAGGGCGCGACGTAACCGTGGTGGCGACCTCGATCATGGTGCACAAGGCGTTGGATGCCGCCGAGACGCTCGCCGGCGAGGGTATCGACGTCGAGGTGATCGATCTCAAGACGGTGCGGCCCCTCGACCGTCAGACCATCATCGAAAGCGTGCGCAAGACCTCGCGTCTCGTCAGCGTGCATGAGTCGGTCAAGACGCTCGGCATCGGTGCCGAGATCAGCGCCACCATCGCCGAGAGCGACGCCTTCGATTATCTGGACGCGCCGATCGTGCGGCTGGGCGGGGCCGAAACCCCTATTCCCTACAATCCCGAACTCGAGAAGGCGGTGGTGCCGCAGGTGCCCGATATCGTTGCGGCTATCCGCGACCTCGTCTCGGGAAGGCGCTGAACCGTGCCGGTCGAGGTCATCCTTCCAAAAGTCGATATGGACATGACGACGGGCCAGATCTCGCGCTGGTATGTCCAGGAAGGCGCAACCGTCAAACAGGGCGACGTGCTTTTCGAGATCGAAACCGACAAGGCCGCGATGGAAATCGACGCGCCGGCAAGCGGCATCTTGCGCAACATCACCGGACAGCCGGGAGTGGACATACCGGTCGGCGAGGCCGTCGCGTGGATTTATGCCGAGGGTGAAAAGCACGAGGCAAAGGCGGGAGCCCAGCCCGTGCAGGCACCCGAGGCCGCGCAACCGACGCAAGCTTCCGCATCCGTATCGTCCTCCCAGGACAGGCCCGCGCTGACAGCGCCTGCTGCTTCGGAAACGCCCGAGCCGGCAGGCGCCGTCCGCGCAACCCCTCTCGCCCGTCGCTTGGCACGTGGCGCCGGCATCGACATTTCCGCCGTTTCCGGTTCGGGGCCGAAGGGCAGGGTGGTGAAGGTCGATGTAGACGCGGCGATTGCCGGGAGCGGCAAGGCAGCACCTGCGTCGAAGGCTGCCGATGCCGCGGCGGCTCCGGCAGCAGGCGCGCCTGCACCGAAGCCGATGTCCGACGATGCGGTGCTCAAGCTGTTCGAGGAGGGCTCCTACGAGCTCATCCCGCACGACAGCATGCGCAAGACCATCGCGCGCAGGCTGGTGGAAGCCAAGAGCACCATCCCGCATTTCTACCTCACCCTCGACTGCGAGATCGACGCGCTTCTGGCGCTGCGCAAGCAGCTGAATGACGCAGCCCCCACCCTCAAGGGCGAGAAGGGCGAAGAGCCGGCCTACAAGCTGTCGGTCAAC
>NZ_VSZS01000056.1 GCF_008180155.1 Neoaquamicrobium microcysteis
ACCGGCGAACTCGTCACCTTCGCCGCCTTCGTCAGCCACAAGCAAACGGACGTTCCGCTCGACGCGGCGCCCGCCGGCCTGATCGTCAACTTCACCAGCAACGGCGAAACCGTCGCAACCACAACCACGCCAATCTGCACCGAAGTCGCCGGAACCTGCCAGGCACGCCAAGAGGCACACCTCAGATAGCGTGCCGCACAAAGACCAACAGAAGCCCCGCAGCTCACGTTGCGGGGCTTTTTTTCAACAGCACGATCACAGCGCCTTGCATCTGGTTCATTGACAACGGCCTGACGGATGGCGCTGAGCGATCGAGCGGAATCCCAGTCACCTCGCCACAGAGTTCTTGCGGCGATATCCAAGCGGATGATGCCTTGGCACCACCGTCAGCCAGACCGATAGTGCCGCACCGATTGGCAATCGCGGATAAGGAGCGGCAATCTAAAGAAACGCGCCCGCCAGACCCCCGCCCGTAGGCGAGGGCCAAGAGTCGTTGGCCGAGTTACTGGGTCGTCCCGTTTCTGTAGAAGGCCGACACCTGCGCCGCTGCGTGGAACATCAGCGCGGACGCGGCCGTCCGCCTGTCCCATCCGGCCATCGCCAGCCGGTCGAGCAAAGTGTCGACCAGCGGGGCGAGCGCGGTCCTTGCCTCGGCATCATGCGCCAGGAACTCCGCGGGCGGATGGTGCGGTGCGGGCACATGGTCAAAGTCTGGCATGACCGTCATGTCAGTCTCCGATCGACGTCTGGTCATCGCCCGCCCCCCGAACAGGGAGCGGGCGGTTCCGGCACGGATCGTCAGAAGTCCATTCCGCCGGCGGGAAGCGCCGGGGCGACATCCTTCTTTGGCCTTTCGGCGATCATCGCCTCCGTCGTCACCAGGAGGCCGGCGACGGACGCCGCATCCTGCAGCGCGGTGCGAACGACCTTTGCCGGGTCGATTACGCCCTGCGCGAAGAGATCGCCATATTCGTTGGTCTGGGCGTTCCAGCCGAATGCGAAGTCGGTCCTTTCGCGCAGCTTGCCGACGATGATCGAACCTTCCGCGCCGGCATTCTCGGCGATCTGGCGAACCGGCGCCTCGATGGCACGGCGCACGATCTCGACGCCGTGCTTCTGGTCGGTGTTGTCCACCTGAACGTTGTCGAGCGCCCTCGCCGCGCGCAGCAGCGCCACGCCGCCGCCGGGCAGGATGCCTTCCTCGACCGCAGCGCGGGTCGCGTGCAGCGCGTCGTCGACGCGGTCCTTCTTCTCCTTGACCTCGACCTCCGTCGCCCCGCCTACGCGGATCACCGCAACGCCGCCCGCAAGCTTTGCCAGACGCTCCTGGAGCTTTTCGCGGTCGTAGTCGGAGGTGGTCTCCTCGATCTGCGCCTTGATCTGCCTCACCCGGCCCTCGATCTCATCCTTCCGGCCTGAGCCATCGACGATAGTGGTGTTTTCCTTTTCGATGACCACCTTCTTGGCGCGGCCGAGCATGTCGAGGCCGACGTTTTCCAGCTTGATGCCGAGGTCTTCCGAGATGGCGGTGCCGCCGGTGAGGATGGCGATGTCCTCCAGCATGGCCTTGCGGCGGTCGCCGAAGCCCGGAGCCTTGACGGCCGCCACCTTAAGCCCGCCGCGCAGCTTGTTGACCACCAGCGTCGCCAGGGCCTCGCCCTCTACATCCTCGGCGATGATGATCAGCGGCTTGCCGGACTGGACGACGGCTTCGAGCACCGGCAGCAGCACCTGAAGGTTCGACAGCTTCTTTTCGTGGATCAGCACGTAGGGCTCGTCGAACTCGACGCGCATCTTGTCTTGATTGGTCACGAAATAGGGGCTGAGATAGCCGCGGTCGAACTGCATACCCTCCACGACCTCGAGCTCTGTCTCGGCAGTCTTGGCTTCCTCGACCGTGATGACGCCCTCATTGCCGACCTTTTCCATCGCCTGTGCGAGGAAACGGCCGATTTCAGCGTCGCCATTGGCCGAGATGGTGCCGACCTGGGCGATCTCGTCGTTCTTCGAGATCTTGCGGGCATTGGCCTTGAGCTCGGCGACCACCGCGTCGACCGCCCTGTCGATACCGCGCTTCAGGTCCATCGGGTTCATGCCAGACGCGACGGCCTTCGCGCCTTCCTTGACGATGGCCTGCGCCAGCACCGTCGCGGTCGTGGTGCCGTCGCCGGCGAGGTCGTTGGTCTTGGAGGCCACCTCGCGCACCATCTGGGCGCCCATGTTCTCGAACTTGTCCTCCAGCTCGATTTCCTTGGCGACGGAAACGCCGTCCTTGGTGATGCGGGGTGCGCCGAACGACTTGTCGATGACGACGTTGCGACCCTTGGGACCGAGCGTCACTTTCACAGCATTGGCGAGAATGTCGACGCCGCGCAGCATCTTCTCGCGCGCGTCGGAATGGAATTTGACTTCCTTGGCAGCCATTGGATCACTCCTTCAATAGGCAGCTTTCATGGACTGAAACGTGGGGAAGAAGCCGTCAGGCGGCCTTCTTCAGCGTGGCGGCATGTTCGATGACACCCATCACGTCGCTTTCCTTCATGATGAGCAGGTCCTCGCCATCGAGCCTGATCTCGGTGCCGGACCACTTGCCGAACAGGATGCGGTCGCCGACCTTGACGTCGAGTTCGACCAGCTTGCCGGTCTCGTCGCGCGCACCGGGTCCGACGGCGATCACCTCGCCTTCGCTCGGCTTCTCCCTGGCAGTGTCGGGGATGATGATGCCGCCAGCGGTCTTTTCCTCGGCTTCGATGCGGCGGACCAGGATACGGTCATGCAATGGACGGAACGCCATATTCGTTCTCCTTCAAGGACAAACAGATTTTGAAGTTCCTCCACACCGGACAGGCAATATCGGGCCGGTGCGGGGTGCTGCGACCCCGAGAGGGCATCGCGCTTCAACGAGCTAGTTTTCGGATTCCGGCGTTTCAAGAGGCGAACGCAAAAATTTCAGCACTCTCGTGCGACGGCTGCTAGTACGATGAAATCATGAGATAAAAACACGCACGGCGAAGATTTCGCTCTTGAAAATTGCGGCGGGTCGAGCAAAATTTCCGCAGTCCCGTGTACGATCGCACGGCCCGGATATCGGATCGAAACGGAGTTTTTTGGAACGGCAGAACGGAAGGAGGACAGCGATGCGCCGAACCGGTTTTTCGACGATCATTCCCTCTCTCGCGCCTCGGGCGGAAGACATCGCCCTAGACCGGCTTCTCTCGCCGGGGCGTCACTACAAACACCCTGATGACGTGCTTCGCGACGCCACGCTGGAGCATGGCGAAAAACGCGCCATCCTGTCGTCATGGGCGTCGGATGCATGTGCGGTGGAATCGATGCCTGCCTTGCGTCAGCCGCCGGGGGCGGAAAGACCGGTCCCGTTCGACAGCATCATGGATGCGCTGCGTCGCCTCGACCAGACGCATCCGGGAGCGCGGGACGGCGCATGTGCCGGTTCGAATGAGCCGCATCGTCTGGACGCATGAAGCAGTAACGGAGAGACAGATGCCAGCGATCGCCAGTCGCGAATTCCGGATGCAGATGGAAGGCTACGGCCTGACCACGGCGCAGATCCATTACCATCTCCCCGACCATCCCAGCCTGCTGCAGGTTTACGTATGGCAGGAATACGACCTCGCTCCGAAATTTCCCGAACTGCGCGGCTTTCTCGATTACTGGACAGAAACGCTCGAAGGGGCGCTTCACTCCGTGCGCGTCGCCCACCACCGCCTCATCCAGCCTTCCGAGTGGAAGGCAGTCGACGGGATAATCGCCCTTCATTGAAGGCAAACATGCAGGGTGTGTGGAGCGCTGGTTGCCGTCATCGGCGGTAGAGGATCATCCCGGCATGATGGAGAACGTCGTCGATGAAGTCTCCATCGGCGGTGAAGCCGGTGTCGTCCCAGTATTCGATGTGCGTGCCGGTCACTTCGTATCGGCCTTCGTAGGCGCGCTCGCGTGTCCCGCGCGCTTCCACGTAGCGGCCGGTGGGCAGCAGCTCGTGGCGGATATGGCCGTCCTCTGTGACCCAGAGCCCGACATAGGGATGGCTGGCTTGCATTTCGGTTTCCTCGGCTGTCACGGGGTGGGCCAGAAGCGTTGCCGCGATCAACATTGCAAAGGTACGCCGCATGGTCGAACTCCCTGTTTCACGATTGGGTTGGTGGCGGAGAGACGACCGCCTGGCGGCCGTCTCGGCTGTGACGTTTCTGTCTACTGGGCTGCCTATTGCTGGCGCGGCTCGTTGGTATCGACGACTTCCTGATAGGCGACGAGGTCGAGGAACGCCTCCGCCTCGACGACCGAACCTTCCTCCATCCGGAATATCCAGACGAACTGGTTGCGATAGGGTGCGCCTGAAGTGGTGGTCGCCGAGGCGTCGAAGCGGATGATGACCCTGTCTTCCGCGGCCCAGATATGATGGACCTGCGGCGTCAGCGGGGACGCCAGCCGGCTGACGAGCGGGACCGAGCCGCGCTGCATGAAATCCTCGGCGCCTTCGTAGGTATCGGCGACCGGGCCGGAACCGTGGATGGTCCAGCGGACGTCAGGGGCGAGCAGGTCGAAGACACTGCCGCTGCCGGCAGCCCATCGCTCGAACGCCTCGCGCACGAGCGTTTCATTGCGGATTTCGGCGCTCGAGGCGGTGGTGCCGGCTTGCGCCGGTGCGACAGCAACGAAGAATGCCAGTGCAATCAGCAGATTGCGGGCGGCGGCTGGCCTTTTTCTCGAAGCAGGGATCATCGGTTCACTCCATTCTTGCAGGGTTGCGGTATTGGCCGGGGCAGCCACCAGGTGGCCGCTTTGCATCGGCGCATCGGTCATCAATTCGTCGATGCGGTCGGACGGATGGTTATCTCGGTCGTGTCGACCCCGGCCGGCGCCTCGATCACCTGTCGGACGGCGCGCGCGATATCGGCCGGCTGAAGCGCAACGGCGCGGTATTCGTCCATCAGCGCCCGCGTGCGCTCGTGGGTGATGGTGGAGGCGAGCTCGCTTTCGACCACGCCGGGATTGACGCAGGTGACGCGGATACTCGTGCTTTCCTGCCGCAGGCCGTCCGATATCGCCCGGACCGCAAATTTCGTGGCGCAATAGACCGCCGCGGTCGGCACGACCTGCAGCGCGCCGATGGACGCGATATTGATGATCTGGCCGCTTCCCTGCGCTTCCATGGCGGGCAGCACCGCGCCTATGCCCCAGAGCACGCCCTTGATATTCACGTCCACCATGCGATCCCACTCGTCCTGCTTGCCGGCCGCAAGCGGCGAGAGCGGCATCACGCCGGCATTGTTGACGAGCACATCGATGCGTCCCCATTTCTCCTTCGCGGCCTGAGCGAAGGCGGCCATGGACGAGCGGTCGGTGACGTCCAGCGATCGTGCCTCGGCGGTCCCGCCAGCTTCGCGGATGTCCGCAGCGATCGCCTCGATCCGATCCAGCCTGCGTGCGCCCAGCAAGACTTTCGCGCCGGCACCGGCAAGCTCGCGGGCTATGCCTTCGCCGATCCCGCTGGAGGCGCCGGTGACAAGGATGGTCCTGTTCATTTCATGCTCCCTGCATCAGTTGCGAGGGAAGATGGACGCTCGCTATCGGTGATGGTATCCATCGCGTACTGGACTGACTGGTTAGCAATGCTGGACAATGACTGTCGATCTCAACCTGTTGCCGCTCTTTCTCGCCGTCGCGGAGGAGGATAATTTCCGGGCCGCTGCCGATAGGCTGGGCGTGACGCGCTCGGCCGTCAGCCAGGGCATGCGGCGACTGGAGGACACGGTGGGTACGGCGCTCGTCATGCGCACGACGCGGTCGGTGCGCCTGACGGAAGCCGGCGAGCGTCTGCACGACGCGCTTTCCCGGCCGCTCTCGGATATCGAAACCGCACTTGAAAGCGTCTCGGCGGAGAACGCGCCACGCGGGCTCCTCAGGATCGCTGCCACCTCGATCGCCGAGCAATTCCTTTCCGGTCCGCTCATCGCGTCATTTGCAGCGGCCCATCCGGGTGTGACGATCGACGTCACGGTCACCGATGACGAATTCGACATCGTTGCTGCCGGCTATGACGCCGGCGTCAGGCTGGGCGAGGTGATCGAGCAGGACATGATCGCCATCCCCATCGCCGGCGATCAGCGGGAGATGGTGGTCGCAAGCCCGGCCTATCTCGCCGCCCACGGAACCCCCGCGCATCCGCGCGAACTCGTCCGTCATCGCTGTATCGGCTGGCGCCCCGCACCCAATGTCGCGCCCTATCGCTGGGAATTCGAGGAAAACGGCGTTGCCTTCGACGTTGCCGTCCAGCCCCAGATCACCACCAACGACCTTCGCCTGATGCTGCGCACCGCGCTTGCGAGCGGCGGGATCACGTTCGCGCCGGAAGAGACGTTTCGGCCGTTCGTGGAAACGGGTGAACTCGTGCCTCTGCTCGGCGAGTTCCTGCCGCCGTTCCCGGGGTTTTTCCTCTACTTCCCCCAGCGCCGCAACATGGCCCCCAAGCTGCGCGCGCTGGTCGACCATATCAGGCGCTCGAACGCCTCCTGAGCCGCGCGTGGGTCGACCACCGCCGGGCAAAGGCGTGTGCGTTCAAGGATACAACTTGTTGATGAAGGCAATCTGCGGAATTTGGCGCACCACTCGCAATGACAGAGTGAACTTCTATGTCATTGAATTAGAAAGAGAAAAACGATCTTCGCGTAGATGGTTCGGTTGACGATTCTGATTTTCTTCTGAACTAGGCAAGCGCCTGACGGAGTTGATGGCACCTAAGCGACAGCGCCCACCGGCGATCTCCACCTAGGGGGTTCACGCGCTGATCGGGCTAGCCGTGATCGTTGGGCTTGTGTGGCTATTACTCTGAGACGGCAGAAGCTTTTGCGAACCCTAGCCAGAACTGGATATCGCAGAGGAAATTGAGAGGGCGAGGGATGCCCGCTGTATACAGCGCCTTTTCTTCTTGCACCTATTCCTCCCGGTGAAATCGCCCCCGATAGTGCGCCCCAGCGAACTCTGCTATTGAGGCGCACAGGGATGGGAGGGAATTTGATGGAGAAAGCCGTTGGGGCAGCCTCGCTGGTGGCGATGCTTACAGCCTGCCAGTCGTACCCTGACCAGCCTAGCGGCGTGTTTAGCGTCACCGGCGATTATCAGGCGATCGCCGATTGCACCTACCTGAAGTTGCGCGAGAACGGATATTGGCGGAAGGACGATCTGCCGAGTCTCAACAAGACGGAACTGGTTCTCGGTACCAACACTGTCGCCGCCGGTCGCATCGATTTCAGTGCATCCGGCGCGAACGCAACTACCGTCTCGATACTGTTTCCGACCCCTATTCAGGGCCGAGACCACTACACCAACCAGTTCCGGCCGATCGTGGAAAGCTGCCTCGGGCCGAGCTGACAGAGAGGGGAGGTTACCAGCAGTTCATCTTCGCGATCCGCAGCGGAACTCCTATCGCCGGCGCTCCGGCAACAGCCGAATACCTTCCCGTTGTTACGGCCGCACAGTGCGTCGAGCAGTGGGCCGGGCCGTTCCGTCTCCCCTTGTTGAAGGGTTGCGCATAACTCCGTTGGTGAGTGGCGAATGCCGCGCCAGCTTTTGCACCAACCGAGTTTCTTAGGTTTATCACAACTGCTCGTCGCGCCACAGCGGTCGGCGTATGTATTGAACTTCCACCGGCCGAATGCGGGCATGTCAGGATGGAAAGTTTTCACACCGCAGCACCTATCTTTGCCAATACCGCAGACCAAGACGCCAAGGATGCCGCCAAGGGGTGCACCATGGCCGCCTAACGCATCAGCGTAGCGTCGTCGACGAGAAGCCTGTCAGCTTGCCTGGTCGACGATCTTGGTATCGGACTGCTTGTAGCGGAACTTGACGTCGGTGAGACCGGCCGCATCCGAAAGTTCTGCTGCAAGAAGCTGCGCTGTGAAGATGTCGATGATGCCCCGCAGCACGAGATCGTCACTGGCGGGCACATGCACCACGGTCAGCTTGCCGCTATCCGATATGTCGGTGTTGCTCGTCACCAGCAAGGCTGGGCAGCCGATATCGTTGAGGTTTTCGGCCAGTGCCAGTTCGCGCGCGTCGCCGAAGATCACCACACCCGTAGCTGCGTCCATCGATTCCATCGGACCGTGCAGATAGTGACGCGTCTCGTAGCCCGAGGCGGGCAGGCGTGCCGCTTCGCGAATCAGCAGCGATGCGCCGTCCGCTGTGCCGATGGATGCGCCCGCCCCGACGCAATCGATGGCGCGGCGGTCGCGGAACAGCTCGGCCAGTCGGGGCATCTTTTCGGCCGCGCGGCCCTGCACGTCCTTCGTCAGTTCCGGCAGGCTGGCCCAGTCTGCACCGCCGCTGCCGTGTATCGCATCGATTGCAAGACCTGCTGCCAGCAGCGTGGCGGTGTAACCGGTGCTGGAAGGTGTGGCGTCAGAGCCGTTGTTCAGCTGGATGTGAAAGGTTGCAGTCTTCGCTAGCGGGCTTTCAGGGTTGTTGGTGACGGCGAGGGTCTTGGCGTTCGGAAGCTTCTGCAATGCCTCGACGGTTTCCACGCTGCGGCCGCGATGCGACAGCGCCAGAACTGTGTCCGCGATGTCGTATCCAGCCATCATCTCGCCCGAACGGACCGGAAACGCGCGGCGACCACGGCGCTGCAGTTCGGCGGCCACCACCACGGCGGCGGCATAGGACGCGCCGATGCCGGTGACGGCCATCACGCCCGATGAGAGTGGTGAAAGATCGAGGCTGGCCAGTTCCGCTTGTGCTGCTGCGAGAGTGTCGGCTAGCGATTCTGGCTGCCGGGCGACGGTGGAGCGATAGCTCATTGAACTGACCTTTCGTACATTAGGAAACGGCGGTGTGAGGGCTGGCGTGGAGATCGGCAGCCAATCTGTCGGCAAGCACGATGGCGCCTTCGACGGGTGGCCCCTCGTGCAGGAACAACGAAAACTCGGTCCCGCACAGCGCGGCGACACCGGCGCGGAACGCGTTCCACAGCCGGGGCTGCGAGGCGATGACGCTGCCGCCTGCAACGGCCGAACCGGCTTGCGAACCACGCAGCCTGAGGCGTGCGACAAGGTCTGCGAGTGCGCGACCGCCTTCTTTGATCACCGCGTCGGCAAGGGGCGACCCCTCGTCGGCCGCGTCGAATATCAGGCTGGCGTGGCGGCCGACAGCCGTCGCACTTCCCAGGCTGCCAAGCCGGCTGCCGATGCGCGCGGCGGACGGAATTTCCAGGGAAGCGAACAGGCGGCGCACGAGAGGGTCGTCCTCGCTCCCGCCGCCATCCAGGTGCAGCGCGACCGTGCGGGCCGCCTCGCGCACGAGGCTCGCGGCACTGCCTTCATCACCGATGATCCATCCCCACCCGCCGGCCACCAGCATTTCCCCGTCGGCCGTACGGCAGACTGCGATAGAGCCGGTTCCGGCCACCACACCAATCTGCTGCTCCAGCCCGAAAGCCGCCGGCATCAGCTCGGCATCGTTGACAACGCGCACCGGAAGCGGTCCGGCGCTGCGAAATGCATCCTCGAACGCCTCACACTCGCTTTTGTCGTCGCAACCATGCGCCCCGATCCCTATTGCCGCGAGCGGCGCATCGTTGGTGAAGCGCGCGATCAGCTCGAGCAGCGATCGCGCGTCGCGTTGCCACTCACGATGTCGCCAGTCCCCGGTCGGCACGACGAGATCGCGCTGGCCCGCCGCCTCGCGCAGGCGCAGGTGGGTTTTGGTGCCCCCTATATCGACGCCGACGACACTGGCCTGAGGGGCCAGCGGCGTCACCTGACGTGTTGTCATGTCGGTCAGGCCCCGCTTTCACGCAGCCGGCGACCGCCGGTATCGAAGAGGCGCATGCCTGCCGGGTCGATCGCAACCGTGCAGTTTTCCGCGCCGTCATGACGCTTGCCGTCGCTGCGCGCGATCACCGGCGTGCCGGCAGGCAGCTTGCCGTGAATGTAGGTGACGTCCCCAAGCTCCTCTGCGAAGCTGACGAAAACCGGCAGTTCGCTGGAAGCACCGGTCCCGATCCTGACATGCTCCGGCCGCACGCCGAGCGTGACGATCTTCACCGATGCATCGAAGCCTCGGAATGGCACACGCAGAGTGCGGTCGCTGCCGCCGACACCAGCGAGCGTGACATGATCGGCGCCGACCTCCTGCACAGAAGCGTCGAGAAAATTCATCTTCGGCGATCCGATGAAGCCGGCAACGAAGCGATTGTCCGGATCGTCGTAGAGATCGAGCGGACGGCCGTACTGTTGAACCACGCCGCCGTTCATCACCACGATCCGGTCGGCCAGCGTCATCGCTTCGACCTGATCGTGCGTGACATAGATCATGGTGGCGCCGAGGCGGCGATGCAAGTCGATCAGCTCGGCGCGCATCTGCACACGCAACTCGGCATCCAGGTTCGACAGCGGCTCGTCGAACAGGAATACTTTCGGCTTGCGCACGATGGCGCGGCCGATGGCGACGCGCTGCTTCTGACCGCCCGAGAGCTGGCCAGGCCTGCGCTCCAGCAGTTGCTCGAGCCTGAGGATCGCAGCGGCCTGCCCTACCTTCTCGCGGATCGACGCTTTCGGCTCGCCCGCCATCTTGAGGCCGAAACCCATGTTTTCGGCCACCGTCATATGTGGGTAGAGCGCGTAGGACTGGAACACCATCGCCGTGCCGCGCTTGGCCGGATCGATGTCGTTGACGCGCTGCCCGTCAATGAACAGATCCCCCGCACTTTCGGTTTCGAGCCCCGTGATCATGCGCAGCAATGTCGACTTGCCGCATCCCGACGGGCCGACGAACACGACGAATTCGCCCGAATTGATCTTCAGGTTGACGTCTCTGAGCACCTCGACCGCGCCAAAGGACTTCGAGACGGATGTGATTTCTACTTCAGCCATGATTTTCTCACTGTATCCGTTCAGCCCTTGGAGCCCGACATGGCGATGCCTTCGACGATCTTGCGCTGGAAGATGAGGAAGAAAATCAGCGGCGGCACGGCAGCCAGCAGGTTCGCCGTCATCACCACATCCACCGTCTGGTGCGAGAAGGGTGCGTTGAAGAGGCCGACGACCTGCCCGACGGTGTAGGTGTCGGGACGCGGAGCCACGATCAGGGGCCAGGCGAAATTGCCCCACGTCTTCATGAAGGTGAGGATGGCCAGCGTCACCATCGCATTCTTCGACAGAGGCAGGGCGATGTACCAGTAGATCTTGAAGTGGCTCGCCCCGTCGAGCCTCGCCGCCTCGATCATCTCCATCGGCAGGGTGCGCATGAACTGCACCAGCATGAAGAGGCCGAAGGCAGATGCGAGCCCCGGAACGACCAGGCCCTGCATCGTATTGAGCCAGCCTAGATCGGCAACCAGCAGGTAGGTCGGAATGATCGTGACCACCGTCGGAACCATAAGCGACAGCATCACCAGCCCGAAGAGAATCCGCTTGCCGGGGAAGTCGAACAGCGCGAACTCGAAGGCCGCCATCGAACCGATCAGCATTACCCCAAGAATGGTCAGCAGGGCGTAGGCGATGGTGATGTAGTAGGCGCGCAGATACTGTGTCTCCGTCAGGATCATTTGGATCTTCGACAGGCCCGAGCTGAGCGAAGTCGGATAGAGCCGCGGATTGATCGATACGGGTGTTCCGGGGTCGGAGAAGACGACGTTGATCATCCACCAGATCGGAAACACCGCCACGATCGCCACGCAGATGGCGACGACCCATTTGAGGAAACGCCACGTCCAAAGATCGGCGATAACGTACCGGTTGGCGGCGGAGGCTCGGCTGGCGCTCATTTCGGCGTCCTCCAGGCGCGCACTGCAAACATGGCGGCCGTTATAAAGATGATGACGGCGGTGAGGATAAAGCCATAAGCTGCGGCTTCGCCGAAGCGCACCGAACCGAACGCCCTGCCCATCATGTCCATGACGGGGAACAGAAGCGCGCTGCGGCGTCCGCCGTAGGCCGTAAACGACGATCCGGTCAGCAGCCATGGCACGTCGAAGACCTGCAGGGCTGAAATAAACCCGTAGGTGATGACGAAGAACAGCACCGGCGCCAGCATCGGTATTGTGATGTAGCGCACCTGCTGGATTCGGCTTGCGCCATCGAGCCGTGCGGCTTCGTAGAGGTCCTGCGGGATATTCTTCAGCCCGGCAAGCAGGATGACCATGTTGAAGCCGGCCGACACCCAAACGTCCACGGCGATAAGCGCGTAGAGCATCATGCCGGTGTCGTTGAGGAAGTTGATCGAGGGCATGCCGAACCAGCCCAGCACCATGTTCACCAGGCCGAAATTGGGCGCATACATCCAGCGCCAGATGGTCGCGGCCAGAAACGCCGGCAGCACCACGGGCAGAAAGAAGGCACTCCGGAAGAAATTGGCCCAAAAGCCGCTAAAGCTGTCCACCAGCAATGCCAGTCCGAATGCCACCGTAATGCCAAGCGGCACGGTAATCGCGATATAGGTGAGCAGGTTAGACATGGAGCGCGAGAAGTCGCGCGAGTTCAGCACCGCCTCGTAGTTGGCCAAGCCGACAAAACGCGCCTCGGTCGCGGCATTCCAGTCATGGAAGCTGTAATAGAGCCCACTCACGATCGGGTAGAGGAAGAACGCCGCAAAGAGCACGCCGAATGGCAGCACCATCGCGTAATGCGGCAGAAGTCGTCTGGCACTCATGACGGCTCCGAAAAAGTGAGGGGCATGGGTTGATTAGGATGGACGGATGGCGCGACTTCACGCGCCATCCGGGATGCCGGCTTATCGTGCCAGGCAGTCGTTCAGCTCTGCGATCAGTTCCTCTGCGCCCTCTTCGGCCGTGTATTCGCCGTCGGCGACGGCGGAGGCCATGTCGGTCATGATCGAGCGGTAGCAGTTCGGCACCGCACCGACGAAGTAGGGCGGCATCACGTCCATGGCGTACTTCACCGCCTCTACCGACTTGACGATCAGCGGCAGCGCTGTGACTTCCGGATCGGCCATGGCGGCTGCGTTGGCGTTGTAGCGCGACAGCAGCTTGGCCCAGCGCGCCATCTGGTTCTTTTCAGTGATGTAGGAAGCGAACTTCCACGCGATCTCACGGTTCGGGCCAGGCGCGATGCTGACGAACTCGTAGCTCTTGATGCCGCCATGGTCGCCTTCCGTGGCACCGGGCACGAGCACGAAGTCGTATTTCAGGCCGGAATCATTGGCGGCCTGCGCGTAGGTCGGGTTGACCCACGGCCCGACGACGTGGAAGGCGAGCTGGTTGGTGATGAACAGGTCGCGCGTGCCCTGGTCGTTGCGGCTGGTTCCGCTGTTCATGGGCGCCATGTCGATAAACATCTGCATGGTACGCGTCATCGACTCAGGCTCGATCAGCGTCTCGCGAGCCTCGAAGTCGATGCCCCACTTTTCCTTGTCACCGCGTACGGCGTACATGCTGGCGACAGAGTTGAAGACCTGAGTCTGGTCCGGAACGGCGAACTTGCCGGCTTCGCTTACCTTCACCATCTGCTCATGCCACTCTTCCCAGGTGGCGGGCGGCGTGGTGGTGTCGACGCCAGCTTCCTCAAGCACCGTCAGGTTACGATACATGATCTCGCCGAAGCCGGTGTAGGGGATGCAGTACATCTCCTCGGGCTTGGGCGTGCAGCTTGCAATAGCGGCCGCGTCGAACTGGTCGCGGAATTCCTGCGGCATGGCCATCCATTCTTCATGGATATTGGCCAACGCACCCACTTCCACCAGCTGCGCGCCGACGGCCAGACCGTTCATGAACACATCGGGAAGCGTGCCGGATGCGGCACCCGCGATCTGCCCGGAGGTGAGGTCGTCGTCGCCCCTGCCCGAGATAACGATCTTGACGCCGGGGTTTTCCGCCTCGAACTCGGCGATGAATTCCTGCTGCAGCTTCAGCGCCTCGCCCTGTGCGAAGTCGGAATAGACCCAGTATTGCAGTTCCTGCGCAGAAAGGGCGCCGGCACCCAGAAAGGTTGCGCTTGTCGCCAGTATGGCAGCGCGGCACGTCGTTGCGATCATGATAGTCTCCCTTGTCAAAACACCCTCGAAACACGACCTGCCCAAGCGGCCGCTTATTATGTTAGGCAAGTTAACAAAAAAAATCGGTGACGCAACGAAAATCGTATTCGGGCGCGATTCCGACAAGCCGTCAGTCCCGGCTCTCACCCAGCAGCAAATCGACGGTCTGTTCGCAGGCGAGCTTTTCGATGCCAAGAACGGTCGCATCCTGGCCCAGTGTGCTGGTGCGGACCTCTACAGGATAGCTGAGTCGGTTCGCCACTTCGGAAACGGTCGGCATCAGGAGCGGGCTGCCGCCCATCCCGCCGCCCAACACGACAAGCCCGGGGTCGGCAACGCTGACGCAGCTTGCGACGATCGCGCCGATGTCCTCGGCGTGGCGCGTCACATGCGCAAGCGCGGTGGCGCAACCCTCGCCCGCCCGCGCCATAAGGTCTGCAGCATCCGCCGGTGCCTTACCTGAGGGTTCAGGCCACGCCGCCACCACGCGCTGCATGAAACCCTCGGTGCCCATATAGCGCTCGATTTCGCCTGCTATCGGTTTGCTGCCGTCCGCCATCGGGAAAGCGAGATGCCCGATTTCTCCCGCCGCCCCATTGCGGCCCCGCAGCAATCTGCCGCCAAGCATCAGCCCCATGCCGATTTTCAGCCCGATTTGTACGTAGGCGAATGTCTCGGAATCCTTAGCGATGCCATAGGAACGCTCGGCAACGGCGGCGCAGTTGACGTTGTTTTCCAGCACGACCGGTACGTTTGCCGGAGGCTCGAAGCAGCTGAAGATTTCCTCCTGTCGCGTCGCGCTTCGGTCGCCCTGGGGGCCCACGACCCGCGACGGCACGGCGATGCCGATCATGCGCAACGGCCCCCAGCCGGGGTCGGTCTCTGTCAGCGTTGCTGCCACCTCTTCTGCCACCGCGCGGCTGATCTCCTCGCCTAGCAGAAGCTGGCTAGCCGGCAGCCGGTAAACGCGGCTGTGCAGGAGCCGCCTGTCGATTGTGGATACGCGCAGGCGCACATGCGTGGAACCTGCATCGATGGCGATCACATGGCCCGCCGTCGGACCGGGGCGGTAGATTGCGGCCTTGCGCCCGATCAGGCCTTGCACCTCACCGATTTTTGCGACGAGGCCGAGCTGCTCCAGCTCGGCGATGGCAGCCGACATGGTCGGCCGCGACAGGTTCAATGCCTCCCCAAGCTGCGGCCGGGTAGAGGGATCGCCCTCGGCCAGCAGTCGGAATATCGACTTCGCACTGGCGGTCAGCGACCCTGCCGGGCTTGATTCGAATGGTGGCCGCAAACGATGCCTCTTTCTTTTGTTCTTCTGCTTTGCAAAAGTAGCTGCGTTCGCCGGTCGTCTTCAACCCGCAACATCGGCCCTCAGGAGAATTTTGTGACAGACCTAATCCGCCACGTCCCCATCGAGGCTGCAGAGCCGGGCTTCGACGTTCCCGCTTTGCCCGGAATGGCTTTACACGAAATTCAGACGCCGGCGCTACTGGTTGATCTCGACGTCCTCGACCGCAACATGGAGCGCATGCGTGTGGCGGCCCAAGGGGCTGGCGTGCGGCTTCGCGCGCATGCCAAGACCCACAAATCGGCCGACATCGCACGCCTTCAGATGGAACGGGGCGGCGCCTGCGGCATCTGCTGCCAGAAGGTGTCGGAGGCCGAGGCCATGGTGCGTGCGGGCATTGCCGACATTCTCGTCGCCAACGAGGTTCGCGATCCGGCAAAGCTCGACCGGCTGGCACGGCTGGCAGGATGTGCACGCATTATCGTGTGCGTAGATGATCCGGCGGCAGTGGAAGACCTGTCAGCCGCTGCACAAAAGGCCGGAACCAGGATCGAAGTACTGGTCGAAATCGACTGCGGAGCCGGACGCTGCGGCATAGCGCCAGGCGAACCAGCCCGCGACCTGGCGCTGGCGGTTTCCTGCGCACCTGGCCTGCAGTTTGCCGGCATTCAGGCTTATCACGGCGGGGCCCAGCATCTGGCGACGGAACTGGAGCGCCGCGACGCCATCGCATCAGCCGAGACCCTGACGCGCAAAACCGTGGAGCTTATCGCGGCGGAAGGGCTTTCCTGCAACATCGTAGGCGGGGCAGGCACCGGCACGTATCCGCTGGAGGCCGCCAGCGGCGTCTGGAACGAGTTGCAATGCGGTTCCTACATTTTCATGGATGCCGACTATCGCCGCGCGCTCGGTCCCCTGGCCAACGCCGGTTTCGAGCATGCGCTCTTCGTTCTTTCTTCTGTGATGAGCAGGGCGCCGGGCCGCGCTGTGGCAGATGCGGGGCTCAAGTGCTTCTCGGTCGATAGCGGCCTTCCAGTCGTTCACGATCTCGACGGCGTCATATGCACCGGCCTCTCTGACGAGCACTGCCAGCTCGACGACCCACAGGGACGTCTTGCGATCAATCAGCGTCTGCAATTGATCCCCGGTCACTGTGACCCGACCTGCAATCTCTACGACTGGTATGTCGGCATTCGCGACGGCAAGGTCGAGACGCTTTGGCCGGTAACTGCACGCGGCAAGGTGTTTTAACCTGATGCCCTAGGCTCATTGGTTGGAGCGTCACAGGTACCAACCGAAAGACATGCGTGCGTAGCGGAAGGAAATTATTGGCTAGGCAATTGGCAGCTTTCTCCGCATAGCCGCTCAAAACCTGCCAGTCAGTTCTCAACCCCGGGCAAGTCGTTGGCGTCGTCCCGACCCGCTGGAGCCGGGAAATGTTTTCCCACTACCGCTCAGCGGCCATCTACGGTCCGTCCGGTTCAGGATGAGACACTGGGAAAGCCGACCTTCGGCAAACGACGCCTTTGCGGTCGTTCACAGGGCTGGCTCGGTTAGTGAGAAGCCGCCGTCCGTTTTCGCATCAGGCAGCGTTGAAGTCGAACGGTGCTTGCTGGAGCAGGTCTGGCCCGCGGACGAACACCTTACAGGTTCGACGTGCGCGGGTGATGCCGTTGTAGAGCAGTCTGGCTTTCAGCTCATCGCTCCCAAGCAGCGGGATGCCGCGCCTGCGCTCGCTAGCATAGGCGCGAAAATTTGCGGCCTTCCGCTCGACCAAGGCACGAAGTTCTGGTGCCGTCCAAAGCGTCTTGCCCTGAAAGATCATCGATTGAAAAGCGGCCGCCCCAACTTGCGACATTCAGTCGAACTCTGCGAGAACGCATTCGCGAGGGTAATCCCGTCCTGCGACGCAACTACCTAAAATCGATCATCGGCGCAGTCGTAGTTGAACAGGATCGAATCCGAATCGTAGGCCACAAGCCGACGATTGCGGAGACCGTAGGCGCACCTTCATTTGCCGAAAAAAAGTTCATAGTTTCGAACCGAATTGGCGCACCCGACAGGATTCGAACCTGTGACCTCTGCCTTCGGAGGGCAGCACTCTATCCAGCTGAGCTACGGGTGCTTGTCGGGCTGAGCCCGACGCCAGCGCAAACATAACGCCGATGACGCGGTTCATACAGGATGGCAGCGGCGGCTTCAACTACTGAAAAATGAAGGTTCGGCCCCCTGCGCTCCGCCACTAAACGAACCGAAATAGGCTGGCCGGCTTCCCTAAACTCCATGGCACGAACCATCTTTCGGCATATGCCTATTTGCGCGCCATGCAAAAGTAACATTTCCGCCACAGTTGGCGTGGTGCGAGATGCGCCCCTAACGCGCGCGGAACATTTAGATTGCGCGGCAAAGCAAATAAGGCACATTTTTGCCGTGGGGACACCCGGAGCCTGATCGCGATTCCTCCCAAGGCGCGGATGAGGTCGGGGAAAGCCCGGGCGATAACAATGTCGAAACGGAGACATTCATGAACATCAAGGGGCTTTTCCTTGGCCAGGCCGCAGCGCTGCTGGCCGTGTCTGGCGCTCAGGCCGCCGATGCCATCATCATGGCAGAGCCGGAGCCTATGGAATATGTGCGCGTCTGCGACGTCTACGGTGCCGGGTTCTTCTACATTCCCGGAACCGAGACCTGCCTGCAGATCGGCGGCTACATGCGCTACCGCATGGATTATGTGAAGATCGGCGGTCAGCCCTACGAATTCTCGAAGACGGCCCGTTTCGCGCCCAGCTTCGATGCCCGCAACGAGACCGAGTGGGGCACGCTGCGCAGCTTCGCGCACCTGTTCTTCGAGTGGAACTCTGTGACCGGCAATGACGTCTATGCCGACATGGCCTTCATCGAGCTGCAGACGGCCAGCGGCTCGTTCCTCATCGGCAAGAACGACACGCCCTATGCCCGCTTCTTCGGCGGCTACGGCGCCGATGGCGACCTGGACGGCGACTACGGCAGCCAGATCTACAACAGCGGCGAGCTGTCCTACACCTATACCGGCGCGAACGGCTTCTCGGCTGTGATCGCCGCGATTGAATCCATTGACATCACGACCGGCGCTGGCACCGGCAAGTTCCAGCCAAACATCGAAGCCGGCGCGATCTACGAGCAGGACTGGGGTTCCATCGGCGGTATCGTCGGCTACGACAATCCCGACGATTCGTGGGGCGCCAAGGGTGTGGCCCGCTTCAACTTCGACCCGTTCTCCGTCGGCGTCCACGTGCTGTACTCGAGCAGCGAGAGCGGCGTCTACGGCGCGGCCAACCCGGATTCCGGCGAGACCTCGGAGTGGTCGGTTCTGGCCCATGCCGGCGTGCAGGTCAGCGAGAAGGTTTCCGTCAACGGCTACTTCCAATGGTTCGACGCAACCACCAGCAGCCCGAGCGCCTATCAGGTCAAGGGTGGCCTGGGCCTGACGCCGGTCGAAAACCTCGAGATCCTCCCCGAGGTGCGCTACACCAAGGTTTCGGGCGGCGGCGACGCCTGGGAAGGCGTTCTGCGCTTCACCCGCAGCTTCTAGAGCATGTTGCAGTCGGGTGGACTCACCCGGCGTCGCATACATGCGGCTAAATCAATAAGTTGGACCATGATGTCGTCCGAAAACCGGTTCCCACTTTTCGGCATCATTGTCTAAAAGCGCGACATTTCGATTGCGAAACCCGGCGGGCGACCGCCGGGTTTTTTGTTGACTTCGCCAACCCATCTGCTCCCTATCGCGGCGCCGCAC
Organism: Neoaquamicrobium microcysteis; assembly: GCF_008180155.1. Lineage (GTDB taxonomy): Bacteria > Pseudomonadota > Alphaproteobacteria > Rhizobiales > Rhizobiaceae > Aerobium > Aerobium microcysteis. The sequence goes on from NZ_VSZS01000056.1 coordinate 19,080, forward strand.
GAGCATATCGAGGCACAAGCCGCAATCGGAGAGCCATGCATGACCGAAGCCTTCCAGCGCACAGACATCACGCTGGCCAACTGGCGTCTTTCTCCCTTTAGCCGCTACAGCTTCGAGCATGTCGCCGAGTTCGTGCCGACGGCCGACGTGTCCGCTCGGGGCGAAAGGGAAGCGCCCTCCCCGGGCCCGGCGGCTTTGGCGGAGATGATGCTGGAGGACACCGATGGAAGCCCGATTACCGCGCTTGCGCATATGCGCCGCTCGCACACAGACCATGCAGTCGTCATGCGCGACGGCGCGGTCATCGCTGAGTGGCTGGCCGACCACGCGAATGCCTCGCGCCCGCACGTCATCTTCTCGATCAGCAAGTCGCTGACCGGCATCCTGGCCGGCATCGCGGCGGACGAAGGGCTGCTCGATGCCGACGCCCCGGTCACCTCATATGTGCCTTCCATGCGCGGTTCGGCCTATGGCGATGCGCGGGTACGCGATCTCCTCGACATGACCGTCGATCTCGATTTCGACGAGGAATATCTGGACAATGGCGGCGCGTTCGACCGCTACCGGCGCGCGATGCTGTGGAACCCGGAAAGGTCGGAGACGCACCCGGAAACCATGGAAGGGTTTCTAGCGACGCTCGGCAGGCGCGGCGAGCCGCACGGGAGCCGGTTCTACTACGCCTCGCCCAACACCGACCTTCTGGGCCTCGTCATCGAGCGGGCTACCGGCATCCGGTATCACCGCTATCTGGCCGAGCGGTTGTGGACGCCGATGGGCGCACGGGGTGCTGCCTGCGTCACGGTCGACCGTGTCGGCACCGCGCGAGCGGCCGGCGGCGTATGCGTGACCACGCGCGATCTGGCGCGGCTGGGCCAGCTCGTGCTCGATGGCGGGCGCACGGTTGACGGACATCAGGTCATTCCGCGCGCATGGATCGACGATATGCACAGGAACGGCAACAGGCAGGCGTGGATCGTCGGCAACTTCGCCGATGTGTTCGCGGATGGACGCTATCGCTCCTGCTGGTACGACGTCGGCGACGGGCGTGGGAGCTTCGCGGCCATCGGCATCCATGGCCAGTGGCTGTGGGACGACCCGCAAAGCCGCGTCGTCATCGCCAAGACGGCGTCGCGGCCGGATGCCAGCAATGACGATGCGACCGCGCTTGAAATCCGCATGCTCGCACAGATCGCAAAAGCCTTTGAAACGCTGTAAAGCGACGTGAACCGCCGTACCGCTGGAAAGCCCGCCATGACCACGCATCCCAAGCTCACCGCCCTTGCCGAATCTCTTCCGGCAACGGTTCCCTTCGTTGGCCCGGAGGCGCAGGAGCGCCAGCGCGGACGCCCGTTCCGCGCACGCATCGGAGCGAACGAGAGCGGCTTCGGCCCCTCCCCCGCCGTGCAGGCCGTGATCGCCGCGGCGGCCGGCGATGTCTGGAAATATGCCGACCCCGAGAACCACGATCTAAAGGCGGCGCTGGGCGCGCATCTGGGGATCGCGGCGGAAAACATCGTGATCGGCGAAGGCATAGACGGATTGCTGGGCCTGATCGTGCGGCTGTTCGTGGAGGCCGGGCAGCCGGTGGTCACCTCGCTCGGTGCCTACCCCACCTTCAACTATCACGTCGCCGGGTTCGGCGGGCGGCTCGTCACCGTGCCCTATGCCAACGACCGCGAGGATCTCAACGGCCTTCTTGCCGCCGTGAAGCGCGAGGACGCGCCGCTGCTTTATCTGTCCAATCCCGACAACCCGATGGGCACATGGTGGGAGGCGGATGAAATCTCGCGGTTGATCGAAGCGCTGCCCGAAACGACCATGCTTGTGCTGGACGAGGCCTATGGCGAAACCGCGCCTGCATCGGCGATGCCCGCACTCGACGTTTCGCGGCCCAACGTGCTGCGCATGCGGACCTTCTCCAAGGCCTACGGGCTGGCCGGCCTGCGCTGCGGCTACGCGCTCGGCGAGACGCAGATGATCCGCGCGTTCGACAAGGTGCGCAACCATTTCGGCGTCAACCGCGTGGCGCAGACTGCGGCTCTGGCCGCGCTTGCAGACCAGCAATACCTCCGCTCGGTGGTCGCCGATGTCGATGCGTGCCGCAAGCGGATAGCGGGCATTGCGGTGGCAAACGGGCTTGTGGCGCTGCCGTCGGCCACCAATTTCGTCACCTTCGATTGCGGCGGCGACGGCGCGCCGGCGCTGCGCGTCATGCAGGAACTCATCAAGCGAGACGTGTTCGTGCGCAAGCCCATGGCCCCGGTACTCGACCGCTGCATCCGCGTGAGCGTGGGCCCGTCAGCCGAAATCGACCTGTTCGAGCAGGAACTGCCGGAGGCGCTGAAGGCTGCGCGGGGTTAGAGCTCGAGTTCCCAGTACTGGCCGGTCAGGTCCACGCCGAAGCTGTGATGCGCCTCCTCGCTGACCAACTGAAAGCCGACGCGTTCGTAGATGCGGCGCGCCTCGGCGAGGATGCTGTTCGTCCATAGAGTGAGCCGGCGGTAGCCGCTGTCGCGCGCCTGCTGCACGCAGCGTTCGACGAGCATGCGGCCGACGCCCCTGCCGCGCGCGGCGCTCTCCACATGCAGAAGCCGCAGCTTCGCCACCTCGTCGTCCTGCCGCACCAGAAAGATCGCCCCAAGCCGCTCGCCACCCCTCTCCGCGATCCAGCAGAACTCTCGGGCGGGCTGGAAATTTCGCAGGAAGTCAGCGCAGATTTGCGCCACCATCGCCTCGAACTCGATGTTCCAGCCATATTCCTCGGTATAAAGGCTTGCCTCGCGGCTGATGACCCAGCCGATGTCGCCGGGCCGGTGGGGCCGCAGCACCACGGGGACGTCCGGCTCGGCGTCGCCCTGCAACGTCTCGGTGATCCGGGCCATCGCATCGACCATGTTTTCGCGGTGAAGCGCATCCAGCGGCGCCAGAAGCGCTTCTATCTGCTGCTTGGAACGCGCCTGAAGCGTGTTGAGCGCGGCACGTCCCTTGGCCGTCAGTTCAAGCCTGCGCCGGCGGCGATCCTCGCCATCGGCGTGCGCCTTCACCAGCCCGTTCTCCCGGAACCGGCGCAATATGCGCGCCAGATAGGCAGGGTCGAGCAACAGGTCGCGGGCGATATCCACCGCGTTCGGCGATGCCCGATGGCCAAGCTCATAAAGCACGCGCGATTCGGCCAGCGTGAACTCGCTCTGCGTCAGCGTCTCGTTCAGCACGCCGATGGTGCGCGTATAGAAGCGGTTGAACTCCCGAACCCTGCCTACGCTGTCCTGCAACGAAGTCATCGCACCGCTCCTCGCCATCACGCCTCAAGGATAATGACAATTAGTGGACTGCGTCAACTATTCTCATTGTGCAGCACGGCCGCCGAAAGGCAAGACTGCCGCAGACATGGGCCCCGCTCCCGCACCCTCGGCGACGGCCATGTGCAAGTCCGACAGGCCGGCCAGGAATTCGCGCACCACCTGGCCACCGCCGAGCCGAATGATGTTGACGTGGTTTGCGTCCTCTATCACCGCCACGCTCGCCAACGCGGGGTTGGCTTCCGCCAGTACGCGGGCAAACAGCGGCGGCGTGACTAGATCGCGGCTTCCGGCAAGCAGCAGCACCGGCGCACGGATTTCGGCCACGCGCGCGACATTGTCGAAGCGCGATCGCACCAGTAGCGCAGGGATGTTGCCGGCCTGCTGCCTTACCGCCTGAAGGAAATTGGACAGCGGCGCCTCAAGGATCACCGCGCGCACATCCAGCTGCGCGCCGGTGTTGGCCGCGATCGTCGAGCCCATCGAGTAGCCGTAGAGCACGAAACCGCCCGGCGCCTCCACCCGCTCGCGGAACTGCGTCAGCATCGACATGGCGTCCAGATACAGGTCAAACTCCCGCGGCGTGCCCCTGTTGCCGCCATATCCGCGGTAGCCTGCGAGCAGCAGGCCGTAGCCCTGCGTGGTTAGTTCCAGCAGATGGCCCGGCTTGCGCATGATGTCACCGTCCCTACCAGGGAAATAGACGAGCACCGGCTTGTCGCCTTGCGGCGCGACGTACCAGGAGCGCAATTTGAGCCTGTCGTGCGTGGTGTGATCGAACGGGCGCAGAACCGCGTGGCCGTCCAGATCGAAGACGTTGAACGCCAGCCGCTGGCGAAACAGGATCCATTCGGGAACGAGCGACAGGACGATGGCGCAGGCAGCGACAAGGATTGCTGTGGCCGTTGCCAGCGGCAGTCGTCGAAATCGCGCGGCAGGGTCTCGTGTCGACTGCAGCATGTTTCTCAACGAGTTTTTCCGCGGAGGGTTCCTGTGGACAGTCCCGCGACACCGACCTTGAATTAATTGAACGTTCGTTTTATTCTTGTCGGAACGGGAGAGAACGATGGCGCGAACGGCCGGATCGGATGGAGGAAAGACGCAGGCCGCGATACGCGACGCCGCCATCAGCCTCATCGCCCGCTTCGGCTACGAGGCCGTGTCGATGCGCCAGCTCGCCGCCGAGGTCGGCGTGCAGGCGGCCGCGCTCTACCGCTATTTTCCCACCAAGGAAGATTTGCTCTACGATCTGATGACGGCGCACATGCAGGCCCTGCTGGCAAGCTGGCAGGAAGCACGCCCTTCCACCGCCGAGCCCGCGCCCCGGCTTGCTGCCTTCGTCAGAAACCACATCCGCTTCCATGTCGAGCGGCGTCATTCTACCCACGTCAACAACATGGAGCTGCGCTCGCTGTCGCGCGACAGGCTGACGGCGATCCTGCGTCTGCGTGCATCCTACGAGAAGGAATTGCGGCAAATCCTGCGCGACGGCGCGGAGCAAGGCGCGTTCACCGTAGAGGATGTGACGCTTACCGCCATGGCCATCATCCAGATGGTGACGGGAGTGATCGTCTGGTTTCGGCCCGACGAGCGCCTTTCCGTGGCCGAAGTTACGGATACCTATCACAAGATGACGATGCGCCTCGTGGGCGCACGCGAGAATTAGGGAGAAAGCCCATGTACGACCGCGTGATGAATTTCGGGCTCGGCGAGGACATCGACGCGCTGCGCGACACCGTGCGCCGCTTCGCGCAGGACCGGATCGCGCCGGCAGCGGGCGAGATCGACCGTTCCAACGAGTTCCCGGCTCACCTCTGGTCCGAAATGGGCGCGCTCGGCCTCCTGGGCATGACCGCCGATCCCGAATATGGCGGCACCGGCATGGGCTACCTCGCCCACGTCGTCGCGATGGAGGAAATCTCGCGCGCATCCGCCTCGGTCGGCCTGTCCTACGGCGCGCACTCAAACCTCTGCGTGAATCAGATCAACCGCTGGGGCACGGCAGAGCAGAAGGCGAAATATCTTCCCGCGCTGTGCGCTGGCGAGGCGGTGGGCGCACTGGCGATGTCAGAGCCGGGCGCAGGATCGGACGTGGTGTCGATGAAGCTGCGGGCCGACAAGAAGAACGACTGCTACGTGCTGAACGGCTCGAAGATGTGGATCACCAACGGCCCGACGGCCGATACGCTGGTGGTCTACGCCAAGACGGAACCGACCATGGGCTCGCGCGGCATCACCGCCTTCCTCATCGAACGCGGGATGAAGGGCTTTTCGGTCGCGCAGAAGCTGGACAAGCTGGGCATGCGCGGCTCCGACACCGGCGAACTGGTGTTCGAAGACGTCGAGGTGCCTTACGAGAACGTGCTGCATCAGGAGGGCAAGGGCGTCGAGGTGCTGATGTCGGGTCTCGACTATGAGCGCGTGGTGCTGTCGGGCGGGCCGCTCGGCATCATGGCCGCCGCGCTCGATGTCGCCGTGCCCTACGCGCAGGAGCGCCGGCAGTTCGGCAACGCCATCGGCGAGTTCCAGCTCGTGCAAGGCAAGCTTGCCGACATGTACACGACGATGAACGCCTGCCGCGCCTATGTCTATGCGGTGGCCACCGCCTGCGACCGCAAGGAGACGACCCGCAAGGACGCCGCCGGCTGCATCCTCTATTCGGCTGAAAAGGCCACCCAGATCGCGCTCGACTCCATCCAGCTTCTTGGCGGCAACGGCTACATCAACGATTACCCAACCGGCCGCCTGCTGCGCGACGCCAAGCTCTACGAGATCGGCGCTGGCACCAGCGAGATCAGGCGCTGGCTGATCGGGCGGGAGATGATGGCGGAAGGATAAATGGCAGCCTTTTGGATATTTGCCATAAATTGCCGAACGTGGCATATTTTCTCCTTTTCGCCATAAGGGAATGCACACAATGAGCCCGGACGAGAAAAGCGGCTTCGCGGAACAGTCACAGACTTCGTACGATGCGGAATTGCGCGAGCAGCTTCTGCGCAGACCACCCCGCTATGAGAAACTGAAACTCGGGAATGGCGGCCGGATCGTCATCCCCGCCGCCATGCGGGAGGAAATGGGCGTCAAGCCGGGCGACACGCTGATCGCTGAGGTAAAGGATGGCGAGTTGCGGCTGATCTCCCGCAGGATGGCCCTGCGACAGGTGCAGGCTGAAATGGCAAAGTACCGCAAGCCGGGCGAGAGCGTCGTCGATGAGTTTCTCGCGGAGCGCCGCGCCATGTGGGGCGAAGAATGATCGTTCTGGACAGTTCCGCCGTGCTGGCGGCCATGCTCAATGAGAGCGGCGCAGACAACGTCCATGCCGTGATCGACGACAGCGTCATATCGTCGATCAACGCCGCAGAGATCATCACCAAGCTAGTCGATCGAGGATTGCCGGGAGCTGAGGTCCGCGCCCGATACGAAAATCTTAGGCTGGAGGTAATCGCCTTCGATGAGTCCCTTGCTATCGCGACAGGTTTTCTGCGCTCCGCCACCCGGCACAAAGGGCTGTCGCTGGGCGACAGGGCGTGCCTGGCGCTGGCCATCCGCGAGAACGGCACGGCAGTCACGGCGGACCGCAAATGGGCCGACCTCGACCTCGGCTGCACGATAAAAGTGATCCGATAGGAGAAAGAGCTTGCCTGTCATCCAGTCACAACTGTCACCTTCGTCAGACACGTTTCGCGCCAATGCCGAGCGGATGCGCGAGCTTGTCGCCGACATCGGCGAGAAGGCCGCCGCCGTCGAGCTGGGCGGCAGCGCCGAGGCGCGCGAACGTCACCTGTCGCGCGGCAAGCTCCTGCCGCGTGAGCGTCTCGCCCAGCTTCTCGATACCGGCGCGCCGTTTCTGGAGGTGGGACAGTTCGCTGCCTGGAGCATGTATGGAGATGACATCGCGTCTGCCGGCATGATCTGCGGCGTCGGGCGCATCGAAGGCACGGAGTGCATGATCGTCGTCAACGACGCGACGGTCAAAGGCGGCACCTATTATCCGCTGACCGTGAAGAAGCATCTGCGCGCGCAGGAGATCGCGCTTCAGAACAACCTGCCCTGCATCTATCTGGTGGACTCCGGCGGGGCGAACCTGCCCAACCAGGACGAGGTGTTTCCCGATCGCGACCATTTCGGCCGCATCTTCTTCAACCAGGCCAACATGTCGGCGGCAGGCATTCCGCAGATCGCCTGCGTCATGGGTTCGTGCACGGCGGGCGGCGCCTATGTGCCTGCCATGTCCGACGAGACGATCATGGTGCGCAAGCAGGCAACCATCTTTCTGGGCGGGCCGCCGCTGGTGAAAGCCGCCACCGGCGAGGACGTGACGGCCGAGGAACTGGGTGGGGCCGACCTGCACACGCGCGAATCCGGCGTAGCCGACCACTATGCCACCGACGATGCCCACGCGCTGGCCATCGTGCGGCGGATCGTGAAAAACCTGAATCGGAACAAGCGCATCGGGCTTGCTCTCAAGAAACCGATTCAACCGCTCTATGCGCCAGATGCAATCTACGGCGTGGTGCCGACCGACCTGCGCCAGCCCTACGACGTGCGCGAGGTCATCGCCCGCATCGTGGACGGCTCGGAGTTCGACGAGTTCAAGGCCAATTACGGCAGCACGCTAGTCACAGGCTTCGCACACCTGCACGGCATGCCGGTCGGTATTCTCGGCAACAACGGCGTGCTGTTCTCGGAAAGCGCGCTCAAGGGCGCGCACTTCATCGAGCTGTGCTGCCAGCGCAAGATCCCGCTGATCTTCCTGCAGAACATCACCGGTTTCATGGTGGGCCGCAAATACGAGGCCGGCGGCATCGCCAAGGACGGCGCAAAGCTCGTTACGGCCGTTGCCACCGCCAAGGTGCCCAAGCTTACGGTCATCATCGGCGGCTCGTTCGGCGCCGGCAATTACGGCATGTGCGGACGCGCCTATTCGCCGCGTTTCCTGTGGATGTGGCCCAATGCCCGCATCTCCGTCATGGGCGGCGAGCAGGCCGCCACGGTGCTGGCCATGGTCAAGCGCGAGGGCTTCGAGCGCAGGGGCGAGGAGTGGTCCGCCGAGGACGAGGCGAAATTCCGTAAGCCGATCCTGATGAAATACGAGCACGAAGGCCACCCGCTCTACTCATCCGCGCGGCTGTGGGACGACGGCATCATCGATCCGGCCAAGACCCGCGACGTGCTGGCGCTAAGCCTGTCTGCGGCACTCAACGCCGAGGTGGAGGACACGAAGTTCGGCGTGTTCAGGATGTAGGATGAACAGGGGTTTGCCGGCCTTGCCTTCAACCGCCATTGACGAGATCGAGCACCAGACGGTGGACGTTTCCGCCGTCGCGCAGCTCGACGCGGTCGAACTCCTGGCTGCGCCGGCGCTGCTCCTGAGACAGCGGCCCGAGCCGGCTTTGAAGCTCGGCGCGCACCTTCTGGCATTGGGGATCGTTGGGCGCGCTGAGGCCGACCGACGTGGCTTCGATGGCCTTCACCAGATCGACGATGAAATCGCCGTGGATTTTCTCATGCGCGGTCACGCCTTCGACGAACGTCTCCCACAGCCGGCGCGTGCCCGCCGGCATGTCGCCGGACGCGCGAGGAAGGCGATAGGTGATGGTCAGGCTGGGCCGCGCGGAAACGAGCGTGCACGAGCCGTCCGGCTGCGGGCGATAGTCTCGCGACCAGAGCAGGTCGAAATCGGTGTAGGCGATGGCTCGGCCGACGCCGACCTGCGGGCCGTTCTCGCCGATCGAGCGATAGAGCTCGATACCGGAACTGCCGGACACGTTGTAATGCACGACCTTTTCGACCGGCTGCCAGTTGGCGGAGGCCGTGCCTGGCGCCAGCGCAACCATCGCGCAAACGATACTTGTTCGGATTCCGCTGCTCATGAAGCTTCCCGGCTCGTTTCAGCCGCGGAAGCTAGAGGGGGTTTCGGGACCGCGCAACCCGCAGGCCGTCGCTCAGAGCAGATTGGTGGTCATCTCGGGAAGGCCGAAGTCTCGCGGCGAACGTCCCGGCGGTCCGTAGCGCGTGCTGCCTTCGCGCCGGCGCGCGCGCGGCACGTCCACGGGCAGCGCGCCCTTGAACTCTTCCGTCCAGACCTCGAACCTGTGCAGCCTGTGAGAGCCGAAGGTGTGGAGAAGCGGCACGTCTGTCGCGTCGCGACCGCGCGCCACCACGATGCGGCCGATCCGGCGCTGGTTGTGGCGGGCATCGAACGTGTACCAGCGTCCACCCAGATAGGCCTCGAACCACGCGTTGAAGTCCATCGGCGCGGGATCGGGCTCGACGCCGATATCGCCCATGTAGCCGTTGACGTAGCGGGCCGGAATGTTCATCGCGCGGCAGAATGCGACCGCCAGATGGGTGAAGTCGCGGCACACTCCCACCCGCTCCTCGTGCGCCTCGACGGCCGTGCGGGTGGCGCGCGCAAAGCCGTAGGAAAACGTCAGGCGCGAGTGCACGTAATCGCAGATCGCCTGCACCCGCTGCCATCCCGGCGGCGTGTCGCCGAAAAGCTTCCACGCCAGCGGCGCGAGACGATCCGTCTCGCAGTAGCGGCTGCCCAGCAGGTAGACGAGGCATTCGTCGGGCAGCTTGTCGGCATCGATCTGCTCGGCGTCGGGCTCATAGTCGTCGGGCAGCCCGGGGTCTTCCACGACGGCGTCGTAGCGAAGCACGCTGATGCCCGGCTTGGCCACCAGCCGCTCGCATGCGTTGCCGAAGCAATCGACGAAGGTGCGCGCGTCCGGACGCGCCTCGGCCAAAGGCGGGCGCGACCAGCGTATGTCGCCATGTCGTTCGGGATGCACGCCCATCAGCGTGTAGAGCGGCGTTGTCCGATCGACTTCGATGGCTATCTTGTACCCGACACGAATAAGCACGGCGAACATCCCTTCAAAACGCGCAGTCTGTTCGCAAAATTCCGGGCGGGGCGGTTTGTTCCACCCTCGCGTGAAGAAAAGTCCAATGATCTCAACCAATTAATAAAAGACGTAGTGCACCGCACAATGCACGGCAAGACCACGTACAAACCCACGTCCTTGCCGGCATTTGCATAGGGAGCGGCAGAAATGTTCCAGAAAATCCTGATAGCCAATCGCGGCGAGATCGCCTGTCGCGTCATCCGCACGGCGCGGCGGATGGGTGTCGCCACCGTCGCGGTCTATTCCGACGCCGACGCCCGCGCGCTGCATGTCGAAATGGCCGACGAGGCCGTCCATATCGGGCCCTCACCCGTCGGAGAGAGCTATCTGGTTGCGGACAAGATCATCGCCGCCGCCAGGGCTACGGGCGCGCAGGCGATCCATCCCGGCTACGGCTTTCTTTCCGAGAACCCCGGTTTCGTGGATGCGGTGGAAGCGGCGGGGTTGGTGTTCATAGGGCCTTCGGCGGCCTCCATCCGCGCCATGGGCCTCAAGGACGCCGCAAAGCGGCTGATGGAAAAGGCCGGCGTTCCGGTCGTGCCCGGCTATCACGGCGAAGGGCAGGAGATCGTCATCCTGGCATCCAAGTCCCGCGAGATCGGCTATCCGGTGCTCATCAAGGCGCGGGCGGGCGGCGGCGGCAAGGGCATGCGCAAGGTCGATCACCCCGACGATTTTCCCGAGGCGCTGGCGGCGGCAAAGCGTGAAGCCAAGGCCGCCTTCGGCGACGACCGGGTGCTGGTGGAGAAGTACGTCGAGAAGCCGCGCCACATCGAGGTTCAGGTGTTCGGCGACAGCCACGGCAACGTCGTCCACCTGTTCGAGCGCGACTGTTCGGCCCAGCGCCGCCACCAGAAGGTGATCGAGGAGGCCCCCGCCCCCGGCATGACGGCGGAAATGCGTGCTGCGATGACCGAAGCTGCGGTTAAGGCCGCGCAGGCGATCGACTATGCGGGCGCCGGGACGATCGAGTTCATCGTCGACGCTTCGCAAGGGCTTCGCCCCGACCGCTTCTGGTTCATGGAGATGAACACGCGGCTGCAGGTCGAGCATCCCGTGACCGAGATGGTGACTGGCATCGACCTCGTCGAATGGCAGTTGCGCGTCGCGGCAGGTGAGCGGCTGCCGAAACTGCAGCCCGAGATTTCTCTCGACGGCCACGCCTTCGAGGCGCGGCTCTACGCCGAGGATGCGGCGAAGGGTTTCCTGCCCGCCATCGGCACGCTGCATCATCTGCGGTTCCCGGCAGAGGGCGAAGCCCTGCGCGTCGAAACCGGCGTGCGGCAGGGCGACGCCATCTCGCCCTTCTACGATCCGATGATCGCCAAGCTGGTCGTTCACGGCCACGACCGCGCAACGGCGCTGGACGCGCTGATCCATGCGCTGGAACGGACGGAAATCGCCGGCTCCGTGGTCAACACCGCCTTTCTGGCCGCACTTGCCGCCGATCCTGCCTTCGCGGCCGGCGACGTCGATACGGGGCTCATCGCGCGTCGGCAGGAGGCGCTGGTCGCCCTGCCCTCGCCTTCGCCGCGCGATATCGCGGCGGCAGCGCTGGCCGCAGCCGAGCCCGCCGTCGACACGACCGCCGACGATCCATGGACCGCGCTGGCAGGCTACGCGCACTTCCATGCGCCAGAAAAGCAGGTTCGCCTCGCCCATGACGGGCAGCCGATCCTCGCGCGCCTGTCGGTCGCAGCCAACGGAAACGCCACGGTGACCGTCGCAGACCATACGACAACCCTGCCAGCCTCGGGCGGCCGCCATCCCGCCGCCCGCTGGCCGGGCCATGTGACGGTGTTTGCCGGCGCCGCGAGCCACACCTTCGCGGTTGCCGACCCCTTCGCCGAGGCGGAGGCCGCAACTGCAGGCGGCGATGCGCTGCGCGCGCCCATGCCCGGCCTCGTCAAGGTGGTTCGCGCGGCGGCCGGCGATGCCGTCCAGAAGGGACAGCCCCTGCTGGTGCTGGAAGCCATGAAGATGGAGCACACCATCGCAGCGCCGCATGACGGCATCATTGCCGAGATCGCGACGGAGGGCGCACAGGTCACTGACGGCACCGTGCTGGTACGCTTCGAGGAAGCCGAACAGGCCTGACGCACCTCCAACGACGAAGGCCGCGCCGACTGTTTCCGTCGGTCGCGGCCATGCGCCCTAGTCAAGCCCCCGGCGCGCCCCACGCCCAAGCCTGCCATCCCTGTTTTTGCGGCCGGCCGTCATTGCGGCCTGCTCGTCGTTGATTTCCCCTCGGTGCCTTGCCCTGCGTATTCCTTTGACGCGGTTTCTTAGTGAACCGTCATCCACTCGCGGGCTTCGCGCAGTGCCTTCGCAATGTCCTGCTTGGACATCGAGGCCGACAGTTCGGCGCGCAGTTCCGCGGCGCGGTCCGAGCCCTTGATCGCTGCGATGTTGAACCACTTGTGAGCGGCGACGAGGTCGATGTCGCAGTCGCGGCCGGTGGCGTACATCAGTCCCAGTTCAAACAGGATTTCCGCCTGTGCGGTGGAGCCGATCCCGGCTTCAAGCATATCGAAACGAGCCATTTTCAAGTCCCCTGTCTATCTCCCGAGAACCCTTGTTTTGTGCGGGTCTCGTTGTGTGATCCGATGGTTTGGAGAATGCCGGGCAGGCTTGAATCCGTCGTTAAATGGCGTGCTTAATTTGAAGAAAACAAAATTAAAACAAGAGGTAAACCTCGTAATTCGTTAAGGATAGGAAGCGCGGCGTTCTGCGGGGTTTGCCGAAAATGCGATGAAAATTGCGCGAGGTAGGCGAAAGCCTTTGCTAACCACGCCACAGCCTTGCGCGTCAGGATTATGCGCCCGATGCATTTTTCGGCGCGCCGAAAACACGTTTCCCCGCCAGCAAAAATCTTCATCGCTCCACCTCGAGCGGCCCTTCCAAGCCGCTCGAAAGTGGATTACGTTTACGTTTGCGTAAGAAACGAGCGGCGCTTGCCGTTTTGGCGTGGCCGCATGGGAGGAAACATGCTTCGCACACTCACCCTGGCTTTTGCGGCCACCGTCATGCTTGCCGGCGCGGCTTCGGCAGATCCGATCCTTGGCAACTGGAAGACCGACAGCGGCGCGATTGCGCAGATCGCCTCTGCCGGAGGCGCGTTCACGATCACGCTGCGCAGCGGCGACCACAACGGCAAGCGCATCGGGCAGATGCAGCCCAACGGCGCCGGCAAGTACAAGGGCACGATCACCGATCCGGCCAACGACAAGACCTATTCCGGCAACGCCACGCTCAACGGCAACCGTCTGGCCATGCAGGGCTGCGTCGCCGCCATCTTCTGCCGGACGCAGAACTGGCAGCGCCAGTAGCAAGTCCATGATCTCGCGGCTGCGCGCCTGCGCAGCCGCCTTCCATCCCGCGTTAACGCGCCGTCAAGGTAGCTGAACGCCGGATGAACGCACATCTCAGACATGGTTCAGCCGCAGTCGGGCATGTTCTCGCCATAAACGAGGAACCGCCCGAATGCTCGCCCGCCGCTTCACCATCGTTTGCCTGCTGGTTTCGGTCTTCGGAATGATGCTCTCGGTGCTGGTCGCCGAGGACAGCCGCGCCAACCATGTGCGCGGCACCGGCTTCCTCAGCTGCGACGCAAATGGCTGCGGCCTTCCGGCCCGGCGCTAAGGAGCCCATGATGATGAACCACGGCGCAACGATAGATCTTTTCGGCACGCTGATCCGCGTCGCGCTGCTCGTGGTCGTCCTGTTCTCGCCGCTGGTCGCGATCCAGACGGTGCAGGCGGGCTCGAGCACGATCATCGAAGGCGGGGATACGCCCAAGAAAGGCATCGGCTTCGTCCTGCTCACCAGCCTGCAGCGCGTCTGACCACGTCTGCCCGGCGAAACAGCTTCAAACCGAAATTGCAGGCAGCCCCTCGAAACGTGAGGGGCAAGTCTCTATAATAGGTCATGGAAAAGCGAATCTACCCGGAACCTATCGAATCGGTCTCCACCCCGGAGCCATACACCCGTCAGAGCTTCACCGACGCGACCGAAGCCGTTGAAGCGCTCAAGGCTCTCTACGAACGCAACACGGCCTTCCTGCGCACCTCTTTCGAGGAACTCGCGACAGGCGTCGACCAGCACCGGCGCTACCGCGCCTTCTATCCCGAGGTCGGCGTCTCGACCGCCTCCTACGCCCAGATCGACACGCGCCTGGCCTACGGCCATATGCCCGCGCCGGGGCACTATTCCACTACCATCACACGGCCCGACCTGTTCGAGAGCTATCTCCTCGAACAACTCAAGCTTTTGATGCGCAACCACGGCGTGCCGGTGACGGTGGGCGAGTCCGAAACGCCGATCCCGCTGCATTTCGCCTTCCTCGAGGGCACGCATGTCGATTCCGCCTTTGCCGACCGCATCCAGCGGCCGCTGCGCGACCTGTTCGACGTGCCGGACCTCAACGCCACCGACGATCACATCGCCAACGGCACATACGAGCCGCTGCCGGGCGACCCGTCTCCGCTTGCGCCTTTCACGGCCCAGCGCATCGACTATTCGCTGCACCGCCTGTCGCACTACACGGCGACCAGCCCCAACCACTTCCAGAATTTCGTGCTGTTCACGAACTACCAGTTCTACATCGACGAGTTCTGCGTTCTGGCCCGCGACCTGATGGCCAAGGGCGGCGGCGGCTACGAGGCCTTCATCGAGCCGGGCAACGTCACCACCTCGGCCGGCGAGACCATGCCGCACGACGGCGCGACGCTGACCCGCATGCCGCAGATGCCCGCCTATCACCTGACCAAGCCCGGCCATGCCGGCATTACCATGGTCAATATCGGCGTCGGCCCGTCCAACGCAAAGACGATCACCGACCATATCGCCGTGCTTCGCCCCCATGCATGGCTGATGCTGGGGCACTGCGCCGGGCTGCGCAACACGCAGGCCCTGGGCGACTACGTTCTGGCGCATGCCTATGTGCGCGAGGATCACGTGCTGGACGACGACCTGCCGGTCTGGGTGCCCATCCCCGCGCTTGCCGAGATACAGGTGGCGCTGCAGGAAGCTGTGGCGGAGGTGACCGGCCTTTCGGGTTACGACCTCAAGCGCATCATGCGCACGGGTACGGTCGCAACCATCGACAACCGCAACTGGGAGCTGCGCGACCAGCGCGGGCCGGTGCAGCGCCTGTCCCAGTCGCGCGCCATCGCGCTCGACATGGAATCCGCAACCATCGCGGCCAACGGCTTCCGCTTCCGCGTGCCCTACGGCACGCTGCTGTGCGTCTCCGACAAGCCGCTGCACGGCGAACTGAAGCTGCCGGGCATGGCGACCGAATTCTACAAGCGGCAGGTGGCCCAGCACCTCACCATCGGCATTCGTGCGATGGAGAAGCTGGCCGAGATGCCGTCGGAAAGGCTGCATTCCCGCAAGCTGCGCAGCTTCTCGGAAACCGCCTTCCTTTAGCTTTCCCCCTGGCGCGGTCTTGATCGCGCCAAAATCGTCAACCACCTGAGAAACGATGGATCGGCTGAGGGGATCACTGCTGCTGCGGCTTCTGGCGCTGGCGACGTTGCTTGGCATCGTTGGAGCGCTGGCGTTCGGCTATCTGGGCTGGATACATCCGGCCTTCGATTCCTTCTCGCATCTGCGCATTCATCTGGCGGCCGGCCTGCTCGTCTGCGGCGTGCCGCTGCTGGCGCTGCTGCGCTACTGGCCAGAGACGGTCTGCGCCCTGCTTGTCGGCACCATGTCCATCGTGCAGACCGTCGGCTTACCGATGACCGGCCACGCGTTCGAGCGCGGGGCGATCCATGGCGGCACCTACAGGCTGATCCAGCTCAACCTGCGCTACGACAATCCGACGCCGCAGGCGGTGTTCTCGATGATCGGGCGCGAGAAGCCCGACATCGTTACCTTGAACGAGGTCTCGGCCTACTGGATCGACAAGCTGGCGGCGCTGAAGGCCGCCTATCCCCACCAGATCATCTGTCCGCCGCCGGCCTTCATCGGCGGTTCGGCGATCCTGTCGCGCCGCCCCTTCGCGCACGGCTTCACGCCCGAGTGCGGTGATCGAGGTTCGCTTGCTCATGCGATCCTCGACATCAACGGCAATACCCTTGAAGTAGCGGCACTGCATCTGGGCTGGCCGTGGCCGTTCGCGCAGCCGTGGCAGCTTCCCCGCATGGAGCCGCTGCTGGCTCAGGTCGGCGACACCGCCATCGTGGCCGGAGACCTAAACGCCGTGCCGTGGAGCCAGACCGCGCGCCGCGTCGAGCGCGCAAGCGGCACGGAGATGCTGCGCGGCATCGGGCCCACCTATCTCGACCGCCGCTTCCCCGCGTGGCTGCGCACGTCGGCTGGCCTGCCCATCGACCACCTGATGGTCAAGGGCGGCGTGATACCGACAGGCGTCCGACGGCTCGACGCCGTCGGCTCCGACCATCTGCCGCTGCTGCTCGAATTCATGCTGCTGCCGCAGCAGCAGCGCGCGACGGTGCTGCAGGCGCAAATTCGGCAGTCGGCAGATCGGCAGTAGGTCCGAATGCCGATTGCCGATCTGCCGATCTGCCGACTGCCCGATTTCACATATTCGGATAGACCGGTCCCTCGCCACCCTGCGGCGGCACCCAGTTGATGTTCTGGTTCGGGTCCTTGATATCGCACGTCTTGCAGTGCACGCAGTTCTGCGCGTTGATGACGAACTTCACGTCGATGCCCATCCGGTCGGCGGCAGCATTGCCGTCTGCATCCACCCATTCGTAGACGCCCGCGGGGCAGTAGCGCGAGGACGGGCCGGCATAGACGTCATGCTCGGACCGCTTCTGCAATTCCATGTCGTTGACCTGAAGGTGGATCGGCTGATCCTCTTCATGGTTGGTGTTGGACAGGAACACCGAAGACAGCCGGTCGAAGGTCAGCACGCCGTCCGGCTTGGGATAGTCGATCTTCTTGTGCTTCGACGCCGGCTCCAGCGCGGCCGCATCGGTCTTGCCGTGCTTCATCGTGCCGAAGGGCGAGAAGCCGAACAGCGTGTTGAGCCACATGTCGAGCCCGCCGAGGCCGACGCCCAGCCACAGGCCGAACTTCGACCACAGCGGCTTGACGTTGCGCACACGCTTCAAATCCTTGCCGATGTCGCTCGCGCGCCAGGCGTTCTCGTAGGCGGTCAGCTCGTCATGCGAGCGACCAGCGGCGATGGCTTGAGCCACGTGCTCGGCGGCCATCATTCCGGACAGGACCGCATTGTGCGAACCCTTGATGCGCGGAACGTTGACGAGACCGGCCGAGCAGCCGATCAGCGCGCCGCCGGGGAATGAGAGCTTGGGGACCGACTGGAATCCGCCTTCGGTGATGGCGCGTGCGCCATAGGAGAGCCGCTTGGCGCCCTCGAAGGTGCCTGCGATCGACGGATGTGTCTTGAAGCGCTGGAACTCCTCGAACGGCGCGAGATACGGGTTCTTGTAGTTCAGGTGAACCACGAAACCGACGGCGACCTGGGTGTCCTCAAGATGGTAGAGGAACGAGCCGCCACCCGTCGCGCCGCCCAGCGGCCAGCCGAAGGAGTGCTGCACGAGGCCGGGCTTGTGATGCTCCGGCTTGACCTGCCAGAGCTCCTTGAGGCCGATGCCGTACTTCTGCGGCTCGCGCCCCTCTCCCAGCCCGAACTTCTGGATGAGTTGCTTGGCCAGCGAGCCGCGCACGCCCTCGCCGATCAGCACGTACTTGCCCAGCAGCGCCATGCCGGGCGCGTAGTTGGGGCCCTTGGTGCCGTCGCGCTCGATGCCCATGTCGCCGGTGGCGACGCCGATGACGGAGCCCGAATCGTCGTAGAGCACTTCGGCGGCCGCAAAGCCCGGGTAGATTTCGACGCCCAGCGCTTCGGCGTGGCCGGCCAGCCAGCGGCAGACATTGCCCAGCGAGACGATGTAGTTGCCGTGGTTGTTCATCAGCGGCGGCATGAGGATGTTGGGCAGCCGCACCGAGCCCGCCGGCCCGAGAATAAGGAAATGATCGTCGGTCACCGGCGTCTTGAACGGATGGTCGGCTTCCGAACGCCAGTCGGGCAGCAGCCGGTCGATGCCGATGGGATCGACGACCGCGCCGGACAGGATATGCGCGCCGACTTCAGCGCCCTTTTCGAGCACGACGACGGAAAGCTCGGGGTTGACCTGCTTCAGTCGGATCGCCGCGGCGAGACCCGCCGGCCCGGCACCGACGATCACCACGTCGAATTCCATGCTTTCGCGTTCAATCTCGCTCATTGAAATATCCTCTGCGTCCGCCCGTCGGCATTACAACCAAGATGATGACCCTTGCGCTCTTAACGCATGAATCGGCGGTGAGAAACCGCCTGCGACGCAGGGTCACGCAAATCTCTCCCCTTATGCAAAGGGCTATATTACTTTGACGTAAACGTCAATTTCATCCGAGGTTGGATGCTGCCAGCCGATTCTCGTCTCTGGGGATGATAGGAAGCGGCGATCTTCTACCGCGCCGACTTTGCCTGTAGAGTTGCCGGCATACGGGAGGATGCATGGTGAAGCTGCCGCATGTCCTGTTTCCGCTGGCGGGCCTGCTGACGGCAGGCCCAGCGTGGCCGGCCGACGATCTCGGCCGCTGGCATGCCGGCCCCTACTCCTATTCCGACGAGATGGGCGGCTTCACCATTCGCGGAATTTCGGGCTCCGGAACCCTCGACGATCCGGTCGTTCTGATACAGGAGCTCTATTCGGCCAGCCCGGTCACGCTGATGATACGCGCCGAAAAGCCAATTCGCGCAGGCGATTACTCGGGCAATTTCGCGCATGGAATCATCTACATCCGCCTCGAAACGCTCAACAGCAGCGGCCTGCCGTGGCTCGAATTCGAGTTCGAGCTGCAGGAAATCCACGGCCAGCCGAGCAGCTTCGGCGACGGACTTTCGTTCGACCAGCGGCGAACCGATTCCGCCAACATCTTTTCCGACAGCTATGCCGAGTTCAGCCGGGACTACGAACCCTACGACCGGCTGGTGTTTTCGAAGGGCTACACCGACCCTCTGGCAACGGTGGCGTTCGAGTTTCTCATCACCGATTTCACCCCGCGCTGGGAGTTCTTTCTCATACAGGACCCCACCGTGCCCTTCTCCTGACGGCCCCCGTCGCATATGGTCGCCGGCGTGATGCCGACCGCCGACCCCGCCATTCCTCCGATAGACCTTGCCGACCTGCTGCGGTTCTACGCCGATGCCGGGGTGGACGAGGCGCTGCTGGACGAGCCGGCGGACCGGTTCGCCGAGACCGCCACCGCGATGCCGCCCGTGAGAGCGCCGCAAACCGCGCCGGAGCCCGCCAAGGGACCGGCGACAACTCCCTCCCCAGCCCCTCCCCGCCCCGCGCCTTCCATGGCGGTGCCGGATGAGGCGCAGGCCGCAAAGGCACGCGAACTGGCGCGGCAGGCCGGATCGCTTGAGGAGCTGCGCGAGCTTCTTGCCGGGTTTGAGGGTTGCAATCTCCGGCTGACGGCGAAGCAGATGGTGTTTGCCGACGGCAACCCGCAGGCCGACCTGATGCTGGTCGGCGAAGCGCCTGGGCGCGACGAGGATCTTGAAGGCCTGCCCTTCGTCGGGCGCTCGGGCCGGTTGCTCGACCGGATGCTCGCCGCCATCGGCCTCGACCGCGCCAACGCCTACATCGCCAACGTGATCCCGTGGCGTCCGCCCGGCAACCGCACACCGACGCCGCTGGAAACGGAAATCTGCCGCCCGTTCATCGAGCGGCAGATCGAACTCGCCAATCCCAAAGTGCTGGTGACGCTGGGCGGGCCGTCGGCCAAGGTGCTTCTGAACGCCACTGAAGGCGTGCTGCGCATGCGCGGCAACTGGAAAGCGCACACCACCGCTTCCGGCCTGTCGATCCCCACCATGCCGACGCTGCACCCGGCCTACCTTTTGCGAAACCCCGCCCACAAGAAGCTTGCGTGGCGGGATTTCCTGGAGATCAGGGCGAAGCTGGAAGAGCTTCGCGGCTAGTCGTTTCAGGCGGCAACGGGTCGCGCCTGCCGCAGGGCAGTGTACTGGAGCACCGCAAAGAGGCCTACCGCCAGCGCCTGAGCCACCACGAAGGCGATGCCAAGCAGGTTGGGCTGCACGAGGCCGAGGGCGAGCAGACCGAAGCTGGCGACCACCCAGGCCGAATTTATCAGCACGATCTCGGCCAGCCACGAGCGGGGAATGTGCGCCT
The DNA here is from genome assembly GCF_008180155.1 of Neoaquamicrobium microcysteis. GTDB lineage: Bacteria > Pseudomonadota > Alphaproteobacteria > Rhizobiales > Rhizobiaceae > Aerobium > Aerobium microcysteis. Next base: position 39,477 of record NZ_VSZS01000056.1, read on the forward strand.
TGCGCGCCATCACCAGCAGGAAGGCCACGATCGGCAGGAGCGCCACGCCCGCCCAGAAGATCAGTGCCTCCGGCAATGCGAGCAGCGACGACAGGAAGCCTGCGCCGAAGATGGTGAGCAGGGCGGCCGAAGCGCCGACGCCGGCATCGGCCAGAAGGGTGTTGCGCAGGAAGGGGGTGTTCTCGATGGCCATCGTCGTTCTCCTGTGTTGAGAGGCATTCGATGGACGGGAACATGACCGCGAAAATTGCGGCTGGCGATTACGCGCGAGGTAATAGGAAATGACACCTGCGACGGATAGGTTTCGATGACCTACACGGACAGGGACCATTGCCAATGGACGCGACACCGATGACGGCGGGCATGCTCATCAGGGAGTGGCGGCAGCGCCGCCGCATGAGCCAGCTCGATCTCGCGCTGGATGCGGAAATCTCGCAGCGCCATCTGAGCTTCATCGAAAGCGGCCGCTCGTCGCCTTCGCGCGATATGGTGCTGCGGCTGGCCGAACGCCTCTCCGTGCCGCTGCGCCAGCGCAACCGTATGCTCGTTGCGGCCGGCTTCGCGCCGATATATGGCGAGCGCGGGCTGGAAGACGAGGCTTTCAAACCCGCGCTCGCCGCCGTCGAGCTGGTGCTGAAAGGGCACGAGCCCTACCCTGCCATCGCCGTCGATAAGGGATGGAACATGGTGCTCGCCAACGCGTCCATCGCGCCCTTCCTGCAAGGCATCGAGGAGGCGGAACTGCTCGAGCCGCCCGTCAACGTGCTGCGGCTCAGCCTGCATCCGAAAGGCCTCGCGCCGCGCATCGTCAACCTCGATGAATGGCGCACGCACCTTATCGAGCGGCTGAAAATCCAGGTCGAGGCGTCTGGGGACCCCGCGCTGGAAGCGCTGGAGAAGGAGCTGTCGTCCTATCCGGGCCGCCCGCGCGGCAACGCAAAGGCCTACGACCCTGCCGCAAACGTCGCCGTGCCGCTGCGGTTGAACATGGACGGCGCGATGCTGTCGTTCATCAGCACTATCACGGTCTTCGGCACGCCGCTCGACGTGACGCTCTCCGAGCTTGCGATCGAATCCTTCTTTCCCGCCGACCCTGAAACGGGCGCGTTCCTGCGCCGCATGGCGAAGCCGTAGGCTAAAGCATGTCTCCCGAAAGTGGGAACCGGTTTCGGGACAAAGACATGCGTCAAGACAAACAGCTAAAGCGCATGGAGCGAATCTGAAAGATCGCGACGCGCTTTATTGCGGCGGCGCGACCTTGCGCGCCCTGCCCCGCTCCAGCCCCAACTGCCGCTCGCGCCAGATGATGAAGATGCCGGCCGCAACGACGATGATACCGCCGACGAGCGTATAAATCGTCGGCAGATCGCCGAATGCGAGGTAACCGACGGCGATGCCGAGGATCATCGAGGTATATTCGAACGGCGCGACGGTGGACGCTTCGGCGTGGCGGTAGCTTTCCGTCATCAAGATCTGCGCGATGCCGCCCGAAATGCCGGCCGATACGAGGAAGATCGTCTGCCACATCGTCAGCGACGACCATCCGAACGGCACGGTGAAGAGCGCCACGATCGATGCCGTCAGCGAGAACCACAGGACGATGGTGGACGTCTTCTCGGTATGCACCAGCTTGCGCACGAGCAGCATTGCGACGGCCGAGACCGCGGCGGCCGCAAGCGCTGCGGCGACACCCAGCGCCTGCTCGCGCTCCATGCCGGTTTCACCCGCAAACAGGGTCAGGTTGGGCCAAGAGATGATGACGACGCCGAACAGCCCGACGATAACCGCCGTCCAGCGATAGACGCGGATCGCCTCGCCCAGGAACATGGCGCTGAAGACGACAACCAGAAGCGGCTGGGCATAGTTGAGTGTGATGGCCTCCGGCAGCGGCAGGCGGGTAAGCGCGAAAAAACCCAGCCCCATGGCAGTGACGCCGACGACGCCGCGCGCGATGTGCCCGCCGAGGTTGGAGGTATGCAGAGCGGTGCGCAGTTCGTGTCGCCACGCCAGCATCACCACGATGGGCAGGATGGCGAAGAACGAACGGAAGAAGACGATCTGCCCGGCGGGCAGTTGCCCGGCCGCCTTTATGAGGGCCGACATGCCCACGAATATCGCGACCGATGCGACCTTGAGCGCGATGCCGCGTAGCGGGTTTGCGGTTGCAGCCACAACCGGCGCGTGCTGGCTGGCCATATCAGAAAGCCTGACGCCGCCGGATACGGCCGGCGGCTCTCGTTACGCACATCAGCAAGGTCTCATCTGGACAGGCCGGCCTCCGCAAGCGCCTGCCAGACGCGCCGGGGCGTAGCGGGCATCTCGATATGGCCGATTCCGCATGCCCTGTGAAGCGCGTCGGTCACCGCGCTCATCACCGCCGGCGTCGCGCCGATGGTGCCGGCCTCGCCTGCCCCCTTCATGCCCATCGCATTGGTGGTCGACGGCACGTTGCGGGTCTCGAAACTGAATGACGGCACGTCGTCGGCGCGCGGCATGGCATAATCCATGAAGCTCGCCGTGAGAAGCTGGCCGTCCTCGCCATAGACGGTGTCTTCGGTGAGCGCCTGGCCGATACCCTGCACGACGCCGCCATGCACCTGCCCCGCCAGAAGCACCGGGTTCACCGTCGCGCCGAAATCGTCGACGATCGTGTAGTTGACGATCTCCGTGTGTCCCGTATCCGGGTCGATCTCCACCTCGCAGATATGCGTACCGTTGGGATAAGTCGCCTCGTCCTGAACGAACTCGCCGAAGCCCTTGATATCTTCCCGCGATTTCGCCGCACGAGCGATGTCGGCAAACCCGATGCGCCGGTCGGTGCCTACGATGCGCGCCTCGCCGCCGGAAAGCTCGATGTCGGCGGCCGCAGCCTCCAGTTCGTCCGCCGCTATCTTCCTGATCTTCTCGGCAAGGTTTTCGCCCGCACGCGCGGCCGAGACGCCGCCGAGCGGAATGGAGCGCGAGCCGCCGGTACCGCCACCGTCGTTCAGCCGGTCCGTATCGCCCTGATGCAGCGTGATCTTCGACACGTCGAGGTCGAGCTTCTCTGCGACGAGCTGAGCATAGGCGGTTGCGTGCCCCTGCCCGTTCGACTGGGTGCCGATGATGAGCGTGACGGTGCCGTCGTCGTTGAGCTCGACATGGGCCGGCTCCGAGCCTGCAAAGGCACAGGCCTCGATATAGGTCGCCATGCCGATGCCCCGCAGTTTGCCCCCTGCCGTCGAGGCCTTGAGCCGATCCTCGAAGGAAGCCCACCCGGCGCGTTCCATCGCAAGGGTCATGTGGCCTTCGAACTCGCCGACATCATATTTGCGGCCGCCCTGGGTCAGATAGGGGAATTGCTCGGGCCTGATGAAGTTGCGGCGGCGGATCTCATCGGGCGCAAGGCCCAGATCGCGGGCGCAGGCATCCGCCAGCTTCTCGATGAGGAAGGCAGCCTCCGGCCGCCCGGCGCCGCGATAGGCATCGACCGGGCAGGTGTTGGTGTAGACGCCGGTGATGGTCACATCCATCGCGGGAATATCGTAGACGCCGGTGGACATCGACGCGCCGCCATAGGGAATGTAAGGCCCGAATTGGTGCGTGTAGGCACCCATATTGGCGATGTTGTGCACGCGGAGGGCCAGGAACCGTCCCTCCCCATCCATCGCCATCTCCGCGGTCACGGCATTGTCGCGCCCCTGCGCATCGGTCAGGAAATGCTCGTTGCGGTCGCCGGTCCATTTGACCGGGCGGCCGAGGCGGCGGGCCGCTTCAAGCACCAGCGGATATTCGCGGTAGACGAAGACCTTAGGCCCGAACCCGCCGCCGACATCCGGCGTTATGACGCGCAGCTTCTCGTGCGGTATCTTCAGCACCTGATCGGCGATGATGCGGCGCACCGAATGGACGCCCTGCGAGCCGGTGGTCAGCGTAAAGCGCGCATCGACCTCGTCCCATTCGCCGATGGCAGCGCGCGCCTCCATGTAGTTGCAGACCAGGCGGTTGTTGACGAACTCGATGCGGGTGACGTGCGCGGCCTTGGCAAACGCCGCCTCCGTCCGGGCAGCATCGCCGAGCTTGTATTCGAATGCGCGGTTGGACCCGAGTTCCGGCCATACGAGCGCCGCACCGTCCTCCAGTGCCTGACGCGTGCCGGAGGCTGCATCTTCCGCCTCGAACTCGATGTCGATGAGTTCGGCGGCGTCCTGCGCCTGCGCGCGGGTATCCGCCACCACGAAGGCGACCGCATCGCCGACATAGTGGACGCGGTCGCGGCACAGGATGGGTATGTCGCGGGTCGGCGCGCGCGTTCCGTCGGCCTGTTTCTGCATACCGCCGGACTTCAGGTCGCCGAGTTCGGCAAGGTCGGCGCCCGTCAGCACCAAATGCACGCCGTCGGCCTCTCGGGCGGCATCGACGGACGCGATCGTGAACGTGCCGTTGGCGACGGGCGAGCGCAGCACATAGCCATGCAGCACGCCTTCGGGTGCGATATCATCGGTGTAACGTCCCTTCCCGGTGAGGAAGGTTTCGTCTTCGACGCGCAGCACGGACGCGCCCATGCCGAACTTCGGGGTCATAACGTTCATGGCGATTTCCCGGAAACGATCTGGCGATGGTTGTCAGATAGGTTGCAGCCCAGTTTTGTCGAGCGCACGGATCATGTAAAGACCACGACTCGTAAAACATGCGCGGACGCATCGGCCGCGCCACCGGCAGGACGACAGCGAATGCGCAAGGATACGGGGCAGGTCTTCCGCATAGAAGACTACAGGCCGAGCGACTATCTCATCCCGCAAACCGGCCTGACTTTCGCGCTGGCGCCGGAAGAGACGATCGTGACGGCGCAGCTTGAGATCGAGCGCCGGGAAGGCGTCGCGCCCGGTACGCCGCTGCGGCTCGAAGGCGACGAACTCGCGCTTCTCGGCGTGGCCGTAGACGGCGAACCGCTCGACGCATCGGCCTACGAGGCGACCAGCCAGCTCCTGTCCATTCCCCGCCCGCCCCGCAGCAGCAGGTTCACGCTCACCCTCGTCACCAAGGTCGATCCGTCGCGCAACAGCTCGCTCATGGGCCTCTTCCGCTCCAACGGCGTCTATTGCACCCAGTGCGAGCCGGAAGGCTTTCGCCGCATCACCTATTTCGTCGACCGGCCCGACATGCTCTCGGTCTACACCGTGCGCGTCGAGGCCGGCGAGGACGAAGCGCCGATCCTGCTTTCCAACGGCAATCTGGTCGAGACCGGCAAGCTGGAAAGGGGCCGGCACTTCGCCGTCTGGCACGATCCGTTTCCCAAGCCGTCATATCTTTTCGCGCTGGTGGCCGGCGACCTCGCCGTGCTGCACGACGAATTCATCACCGCGTCCGGCAGGAAGGTCGCGCTGGGCATCCATGTCGAGCACGGCAAGAAGGAGCGCGCGTCCTATGCCATGGACGCGTTGAAGCGGTCGATGAAGTGGGACGAGGACATCTTCGGCCTCGAATACGACCTCGACGTCTTCAACATCGTCGCCGTGTCCGACTTCAACATGGGCGCGATGGAAAACAAGGGCCTCAACGTCTTCAACGACAAATACGTGCTCGCCGACGAGGCGACGGCCACGGATGCGGACTTCGCCAACATCGAAGCCATCATCGCGCACGAGTATTTCCACAATTGGACAGGAAACAGAATCACTTGCCGTGACTGGTTCCAGCTGTGCCTGAAGGAAGGGCTCACGGTCTTCCGCGACCACGAGTTCTCCGCCGACCAGCGCTCGCGCGCCGTCAAGCGCATCGCGGAGGTGCGCACCCTGCGCGCCCACCAGTTCCCCGAGGACCAGGGGCCGCTGGCGCATCCCGTGCGGCCGAGGCGCTATCGCGAGATCAACAACTTCTACACCGCGACGGTCTACGAGAAGGGGTCCGAGGTGGTGCGCATGATCCGTACCATCCTGGGCCCGGACGATTTCCGCAAGGGGATGAACCTCTACATCACCCGCCACGACGGCGACGCGGCGACCATCGAGGATTTCGTCAAGGCGTTCGAGGATGCTTCCGGCAAGGATCTTTCGCAGTTTGCGCTTTGGTATCATCAGGCCGGTACGCCCAACCTGTCGGTGTCCACGGCGCATGACGCGGAGCGCGGCGAGTTTCGCATCGAGATCGAGCAGTCGGTGCCGCCCACGCCGTCTGAAAGCCGCAAGCGGCTGATGCACATTCCGCTGGCATTCGGCCTCGTGGGGCCGGACGGCAACGACATGCAGCCCGCAGCCGTGGATGGAGCAACCGTCGAGGACGGCGTGATCCATTTGAAGAAGCGCCGACATGTCGTGCGCTTTCAGGGCGTGAAGGAGCGGCCGTCCCTGTCGCTCAACCGCGGCTTTTCGGCTCCCATCACCCTGTCGGTGGAGCAGAAGCCGGAGGACCTGCTTTTCCTCGCACGCAAGGACAGCGACCTCGTCGCGCGCTGGCAGGCTTCCACCACCCTCTTCACGCAGGCGCTGATCCAGGGCTTCCGTGCGGTACGCGGCCAGAAGCAGGCGGTGTTCGACGACGCGCTCGTCGAAGCCATCGGCGAGATCGCGGCCGACGCCTCGCTGGAACCTGCCTACCGCGCGCTGGCGCTGACCCTGCCGGCCGAAGCGGACATCGCGCGCGAAATCGGCTCGCATATCGACCCGGACGCGATCTTCATCGCCCGCGAGGCGCTGTCGCAGGCAATCGCGCAACGCAATGCCGGCGTGTTCGCTACGCTGTACGAAGGGCTGGACGGCGGCGCGGCCTTCAGCCCCGATGCCGAAAGTGCCGGCCGGCGTGCGCTGCGCAACGTGCTGCTCGACTATCTCGCGGTAGGAGAAGGCGCACCCGATCTGGCGGTACGCCAGTTCGAGACCGCGACCAACATGACCGACAGGGCTGCGGCGCTGACCGTGCTGGCCCACAAGTTCTCCGGGCACGAAAAGAGCGTCGCCGCGCTTGCCTCCTTCGAGAACCAGTATGGCGACGACCCGCTGGTCATGGACAAGTGGTACCAGACGCAGGCTACCGTGCCGGGCGCGGGCGCGGTCGATCTGGTCAGGTCGCTGACCCGCCATCGCGGCTTCTCGCTGAGCAATCCCAACCGCGTGCGCGCACTGATCGGCACGTTCTCGACCATGAACCAGACCGGTTTTCACCGTGCCGACGGCGCGGGCTATCGCTTCTTCGCGGAGACGGTGCTGGAGATCGAGAAGCGCAACCCGCAGGTGGCGGCAAGGCTCGCCACCGCGCTGCGCTCGTGGCGCTCGCTGGAGCCCACGAGACAGGCTGCCGCGCGCGATGCGCTGCTGTCGATCGCCGCGCCCGAGAACCTGTCGAGCGACCTGCGCGACATCATCGAGCGGACGCTGGCCTGACGCCTGCGGCGACGGGCATAAACAATTTCGTAACTTTTGGGCGCGCGCCTCTAGACAGCGCGAATCACCTCTGATTCCTTAGGGACGATTCGGGCGTGCGGCGTTGCCGGATCATCAGAGGGACAGGGATCGGGGAGCCATTCGATGGCAAACGCGGACGCGTGGCACGCGGCCGAAGGGACGGCTCGCGCCCGGCGCAGGGCGGCACGAAACGCTCGTGCCGGGCTGACCGGTCATGCGAAGATGATCGCGGCCCCCGCCTACAAGCGACTGCTCGCAGCCGAACCGCTTCTCAAGCGTCTCATTCCTATCCTCATCGTCGTCTTCCTGATCGTGGTGGCCGGCACGCGCTGCCTCTCGCTCATGGCGCATCGCGACGATGTGGAACGTTCGGCCCGGGGCATGCTCGCGCTGGCGGCGGGCCAGCTCACTCATGCGATGACCGTGGCCCGCATGCAGGGCGAGCCCGATCGCGCAGCGCTCAACGCCCTGATCGAGGATGTCGCGCTGCACGGTTCGATCAGCGGTCGCCATGCGCTGCTGATTACCGATGGCGCCTTCATTGTGGAAAGCGCGACCCCGACGGCTGAGGCCTGGATCGGTCGCTCGCTGGAAAGCATCATCTCCGGCGCGCAGCCGCTGTTCCTTTTCGGCGAACGCGCCGGCGTGATGGAAGTGCGCGTGGGCGAAAGCGTCTGGTATGCCGCCATGGGCATCGACAACAACCGGCGCGGCGCGGCCCTTGCCATGATCGCGCAGGAGCATGTGTTCGCCGATTGGCGCAAATCGGTGACGCTCAACGTCACCCTGTTCGTCGCCACCGCCGCGGTGCTGCTGGTGATCCTCTACGCCTATTTCGGACAGGCGGCGCGCGCGCAGGCCGCCGATCGTCTCTATCTCGAAGCGCAGGAGCGCGTCGATCTCGCGCTGGTGCGCGGCCGCTGCGGGCTCTGGGACTGGGACATGGTGCGCGGCAAGATGTACTGGTCGCGATCGATGTACGACATGCTCGGCTATGAGCCGTCGGACTCGATGCTCTCCTTCGGCGCGGTTTCGGACATCATCCACCCGGAGGATGGCGACCTCTTCGCGCTCGCCAACCGCATCGTCTGCCGCGAGGTGGACCAGATCGACCACATCTTCCGCATGCGCCACGCCAACGGCCAGTGGGTCTGGATACGCGCCAAGGCGCAGGTGAGCGACCCAGATGCGCCGGAGGTTCACCTGATCGGCATCGCCGTCGACATCACCGAGCAGCGCACGCTTGCGCAGCGCTCCGAGACGGCCGACATGCGGCTGCGCACCGCCATCGAAAGCATTTCGGAATCGTTCGTCCTGTGGGACGCGAACCAGTGTCTCGTGATGTGCAATTCCAAGTACCAGCAGGACAACGGCCTGCGCGACGACCACATGGTGCCGGGCACGCCGCGCGCCACCGTGGAAGAGCGCATGAAGGCGCCGATCCACGAGCGGCGGCTGGCCAATCCCAACGGGCCCTCCGGCGGCGCCACGTTCGAGCGCCAGCTGGCGGACGGTCGCTGGGTGCAGGTCAACGAACTGCAGACCCGCGACGGTGGCATGGTGTCGGTGGGCGCCGACATCACGCAGCTCAAGCTGCATCAGGAAAAGCTGGTGGTCAGCGAACGCCGGCAGATGGCGACCATCCACGATCTCAGCCTTGCGCGAAAGGCCGAAGGCGAACGCACTGCCGAACTGGTCGAACTCAACCGCAAGTACATGAAGGAAACCGAGCGCGCCGAGGCCGCCAGCCGCGCGAAGTCGGAATTCCTGGCCAATATGAGCCATGAGCTGCGTACGCCGCTCAACGCCATCATCGGCTTCTCGGAAATGATGCAGCAGGCCTATTTCGGCCCGCTCGGCTCCGAGAAATACGAGGAATACGTCAAGGATATCCACGCCAGCGGCTCCTACCTGCTTGGCGTCATCAACGACATTCTCGACATGTCCAAGATCGAGGCCGGCCAGTTCTCGATCGAGCGCGAGGGCATCGACCTCGCCCCGCTCATCACCGAAACGGTGCGTGTCGTCGCGCTGCAGGCGGCGGAAAAGTCGATCACGGTCGATACCAAGATTTCCGACCAGATGGTGCTCTTTGCCGACCGCCGCGCCATCAAGCAGATCGCCATCAACCTGCTCTCGAACGCGGTGAAGTTCACCGGGCATGGCGGCCATATCTCGCTGCGGGCGCGCAAGGTGGCCGGCGCGATCATGCTGACGATCGAGGATACGGGCTGCGGCATTCCCAAGGACGCGCTCAGGAAGCTCGGCAGGCCGTTCGAGCAGGTGCAGAACCAGTTCTCCAAGAACCACACGGGCTCGGGGCTGGGTCTGGCGATCTCGCGCTCGCTTGCCGAGCTGCATGGCGGTGCGCTCAAGATCCGCTCCACCGAGGGCGCCGGCACCATCGTGTCGGTGCGCATTCCGGTAGGGCGGCAGCTGAAAAAGGCGGCTTGACCGCCTTTACCGCTTCTTTCGCACCAGCGCGTCGAAATGGCTTTCCACGCCCTTCGCGGTGTCGCGTATGTGCGCTTCCAGCACGCCCAGATCGGGAAGGTCGGTGCTTCGCAGCAGCAGGTCGGCCAGGCCCGGCGGCACGTCGTCCGGCTCGAACGGGCCGGTCAGGCAGAGCCGGATGATCTGCGTGAGCGTCAGGTAGAGCGAATAGGCCGCGAGAAGCTCGTCGCGCGCCTGCGCTTCGCAGAACCCCGGCGAAAGCCGGGCCAACGCATCGCCCGTTGACGTAGGCGGCCATCGCTCAGGCTCGATATTTCCGGTCAGGCGCGCGCATTGCGCGATGAACTCGAGGTCGATCTGCCCGCCCGCGATGAGCTTCAGGTCCCAGATGTCGCGCGGCGGCTTCTCCTGCGCGATGGTGGTGCGCATCTCGGCGGCATCCTTGAGCACCTTCGCTGCATCGTGCGGCCGCGCCAGCACATCCGCCACCTCGGCCTCGACGGCCTGGCAGAACGCCTCGTCACCGGCAACCGGCCGCGCGCGCGTCAGCGCCATGTGCTCCCACGTCCAGGCCTCTTCACGCTGATATTTGCGGAAGGATTCGATATGCGTGGCGACCGGGCCCTTGTTGCCCGAGGGGCGCAGGCGCAGGTCGAGCTCGTAGAGCACGCCTTCGGCCGTCGGCGCGGAGACGGCTGCGATGAGCCGCTGCGTCAGGCGGGCATAGTAGTGCGACGGGGCCAACCCCTTCTCGCCGTCGGATTCGTCCGCGCCTTCCTCGTGGTCGTAGAGCAGGATCAGGTCGACATCGGAGCCTGCGGTCAGCTCGCGGCTGCCCAGCTTGCCCATGCCCAGAATGGCCACCTGCCCGCCCGCTACCTGGCCGTGGCGTAGCGCGAACTCGGCCTTCACGGCGTCGAGCGCGGCACCGATTGTCAGGTCTGCAAGGTCGGAGAAGGCCTTTCCCGCCCGCACCGCGTCGATGGCGCCCGTCAGCAGGCGCACGCCGATGAGGAACTTCTGCTCGGCGGCAAAGATGCGCAGCCGGTCGAGCCTTTCCTCGTGCAGCTCGGCCCCCTGCAGGAAGGCGTCGAGCCGGGCGGCGAGATAGGCCTTGTTGGGCAGTTCCGACATCAGGCCGGGGTCCAGCAGCCCGTCGAACACATGCGCGCGCCGGGTGATGATGGCCGCGAGCCGCGGTGCGGCACCCATGATCGTCGCGATGAGATCGAGCAGCGCCGGATTGGTCTGGAGCAGCGAGAAGAGCTGGATGCCCGCCGGCAGCCCCGACAGGAATTCGTCAAAGCGCAGCAGCGCCTCGTCGGCGCGGCGTGTGCGGCCGAAGGTCTCGAGCAGCGCCGGCGTCAGCTCGGTCAGCCGCTCGCGCGCCTCGGCCGATTGCGTCGCGCGGTAGCGGCCGAAGTGCCACGTCCGGATCACCCGGCAGATGTCGCTCGGCCGCGAGAAGCCCAGTTCGTGCAGGGTCTGCAACGTGCCCGGGTCGTCCACGTCGCCGGTGAAGACGAGGTTGCCGACACCGCGAGAGAGCTGCGGCGCGGTCTCGAACAGCGCGGCGTAGTGTTTTTCCACCAGATGCAGCGAGGCGCGGAAAGCGGTCGCGAACGCATCGGCATTCTCGAAGCCCAGCATATGGGCGATGCGCTCGATGCCCTCGTCGTCTTCCGGCAGGTTGTGGGTCTGTTCGTCGGCCACCATCTGGATCGCGTGCTCGACATCGCGCAGAAACCAGTACTGCGCCGCCAGCGCGTCGCGCGCTTCCTCGTTGATCCACCCGCGCGCCGCCAGTTCGCCAAGCATCGCCACCGTCTCGCGGCCCCGCAGCTCGTGGAAGCGGCCACCGGCGATAAGCTGCTGCGTCTGCACGAAGAACTCGATCTCGCGGATGCCGCCGCGCCCCAGCTTGACGTTGTGGCCCTTGACCGCGACCTCGCCGTGGCCCTTGTGGGCATGGATCTGCCGCTTGATGGAATGCACGTCCGCGATGGCGGCGAAGTCCATGTATTTGCGCCAGACATAGGGCGTCAGCTCGCGCAGGAACGCCTCGCCCGCCTTGAGGTCGCCGGCCACCGGCCGCGCCTTTATCATGGCCGCGCGTTCCCAGTTCTGGCCGCGCCCTTCGTAGTAGTTCAGGGCCGCTTCCACTGGGATGGCCAGCGGCGTCGAGCCCGGATCGGGCCGCAGCCGCAAGTCGGTGCGAAAAACGTAGCCATGCTCGGTCCGGTCCTGGAGGATGCGCACCAGCCGCCGCGTCAGCCGCGAGAACAGCTCGGTCGCCTCCAGCGGGTCGGTGACAGCCGGCGCGTGGGGGTCATAGAATACGATGAGGTCGATGTCGGACGAGAAATTGAGTTCGTGCGCGCCGAGCTTGCCCATGCCCAGCACGATCCAGCCCGAACCCTTCCCCGGCTCCGCAGGATCGGGCAGCACGAGCTTTCCGGTGCGATGTGCGTCCCGCAACAGGAAGGCCACCGCCGTCGACACGGAGGCGTCGGCAAGCCTGCTCAGCCGCCGCACGGTTGTTGCGGCGTCCGCCTCACCGGCCAGATCGGCCAGCGCGATCAGGAAATGCGCCTCGCCCTTCAGTGCGCGCAACCGCTGCATCAGGCCCGCTTCCGTCTGGTCATCTCTCAGCCCCACGCCCGCGATGTCTTCGACGAGCGCATCGAGCCGCGCCTGCACGGGCGCATCGAACAGCGCCTCCAGCGCATCGGGGTGGCGGCGGGCACAATCGCGCAGGAAGGGCGAGAGATCGAAGACGGCGGCGAGGAAGGATGAGAGCGGCGACCCGCCTTCGGCCAGCTTCGCCAGCCGCTTGAGCCCGCGCTCCTCGGCCAGTTCCGCCAGATCGGCCAGCTCCGAAGCTGCATTGTCCGCGTCGAGCGGCTTGAGAGCGGCGGCCGGCTTCCCGAACCATTTATCGCCGTTTTCGGTTTTGCTCATGTCTGGCGCGATTCCCCCGGAAAGGTCATTTTGACCGATAGTCCGGGGTTTCGGCCCGAAAGTTCAAGCCCGCCGCCGTGAAATTTCATCACCGCCTTCGCAAGGCTCAGCCCGAGGCCCGATCCGGGCTGGGAACGGCTCTGCTCCAGCCGGACGAAACGCTCCGTCGCGCGCTCGCGGTCGTCCTCGGGGATACCGGGGCCGTTGTCGGCGACTTCGAGGGTGAAGCTCGAGCCGTCGGTTCGAAGCGAGACGACCACCTTCGGCGCGTCGCAGGTGCCGGCCGAGTATTTGATCGCGTTGTCGACGATGTTGGACAGCGCCTGCGCCACCAGTTCCCGGTTGGCCGTGACCGGTGCCTTGCCGGAAACCGCCGCTTCCAGCGCCACGCCCTGCTCCTCCGCGACCGGCTCGTAGAGTTCGACGACGTCGGCAACGATCTCGGCCAGATCCACCTCGCCGGTCTGCTCGGCCGAATAGCCGGCCTCCAGCCGCGAGATCATGAGGATGGCGTTGAAGGTGCGGATGAGATGATCGGATTCGGCGATGGTCGCTTCCAGCGCCTCGCGATAGTCGCCGGAGCTCTTCTTGCCGGACAGCGCTCCTTCGGCGCGGTTTCTCAGCCGTGTCAGAGGCGTCTTCAGGTCGTGGGCGATGTTGTCGGAGACCTGCTTGAGCCCGTCGTTGAGCCTGGCGATCCGTCCCAGCATGACGTTCAGCTTTTCCGACAGCCGGTCGAACTCGTCGCCCGAACCGCTCACGGGCAGCCGTTCCGACAGGTCGCCCTCCATGATGCGCTGGCTGGCGTGGGAAACGGTGTCGATGCGCTTGAGCGCCCGGCGACCCACGAAGAACCAGATGAGCAGCGCGCCGAAGCCCATCATGCCGAACGCCAGGATCAGCGCACGGTTGACGATGTCGCGCACGATCTCCGGCTCGCCCAGGTCGCGCCCGACGAGCAGGATCATCTGGTTCGGCAGGCGCAGCACCAGCGCAACGGCCCGGTGCCGCTGGCCTGTGCCCGCCGCATCCTCGTCGCCGTTCGCCGCGCCCTGCTGCTCTCCGAAACGGCGATACTCGAACGACCGCTCGGTCCAGCCGTCGATCTCCAGTACGCCCGGCTCGAGGCTTTCCACATTGCCGGAAAGAATGCGTCCGTTGGGGTCTGCGATCAGATAGAGGTTCGCGCCGGGCTGGCGCGAGCGCGTCTCGACGAACCGCACCAGCAGCGGCAGGCCGCCGCGCTGGTAGGCCCGGCCCAGCACCTGCACTTCCGCGGCCACCGTCTCCTGCGTCTGGGTTTCCAGCATCCGCACCGACAGCGACGACATGTAGAAGACCAGCACGGTCGCGCACAGCGCGAACAGGATGAGGAACAGCGCGGAAAGCCGCGCCGCCGTCGTCTTCATGATCGCTGGCATGGCAATCGCCACCGTCAGCCGGCCTTCAGCATGTAGCCGGCACCGCGAACTGTATGCAGAACGGGTGCGTCGAAGCCCTTCTCGATCTTGGAGCGAAGGCGCGAGACATGCACGTCGATGACGTTCGTCTGCGGGTCGAAATGATAATCCCAGACGTTCTCCAGCAGCATGGTGCGGGTGACGACGCGGCCGGCGTGGCGCATCAGATATTCGAGCAGCCGGAACTCGCGCGGCTGCAGAACGATCTCCTTGCCCGCACGCTTCACGGTATGGGAGAGACGGTCGAGTTCGAGGTCGCCGGCGCGGTACATGGTCTCGACATCCTTCGAGCCTACGCGGCGGCTCAGCACCTCGATACGCGCGAGCAGTTCGTTGAACGCGTATGGTTTGGTCAGGTAGTCGTCGCCGCCGGCCCGCAGGCCGGTGACGCGGTCGTCCACCTCGCCGAGCGCCGACAGGATCAGCACCGGCGTTTCCACGCCACGCGCACGCAGGCCGGCGATGACGGAAAGCCCGTCCCGCTTGGGAAGCATGCGGTCGACCACCAGCACGTCGTAATCGCCGCGCCCCGCAAGCTCGAAGCCGGTTTCTCCATCGCGGGCGACATGGGCGTTGTGCCCCGCCTCCCCCAGCGCCTTCTCCAAATATTCGGCCGCTTCGCGGTCGTCTTCGATGACAAGAATCTTCATGGCAGGACTATACGCGAAAACAGGAGAAACGAAGAAACGGCGGCAGGCCGTCAGACCCGCCGCCGCTTGTTACCTTCACACAGCCGCCCGCTTAGCCGATGGGCAGGGCTACGAAGCGGTTTGCCTCGTCGCGGGTGATCTGGATAAGCACGGCCTTGCGGCCGGCATCCGTCGCTGCGGCGACCGCCTTGGCGACATCCTCGGAGTTGGCAACTTCCATCGAGTTGACGGTCATGATGACGTCGCCAGCCTGGATGCCACGCTCCTCTGCGGCACTGCCGGGCTCGACATCGGTCACGACGAGACCCTTGCCGTCATCGGCGCGGGTTACCGTCAGGCCGAAATCCTCAAGCGAGGTGTCGGTGCCGGAGGGCGTCTCGGTTTCGACCGCTGCCTGCTGCTCCTCGCCCGGCAACTGGCCGAGCGCGACGCTCACCGTTTCCTGCGCGCCGCCTCTCCAGAGGGTCACGTCCACCTTCGTGTCGGGGGCGTAGTTGCCGACGATGCGGGCCAGTTCACGCGGGGAAGCCACTTCGCGGTCGTTCACGGCTGTAATCACGTCGCCGGCGCGAATGCCTGCATCGCGGGCCGGGCCATCGGCCTGCGCATCCGAAACCAGCGCGCCGCGCGTGCCTTCGAGCCCGATGGACTCGGCGATTTCGGCCGTCACCGGCTGGATTTGCACGCCCAGCCAGCCGCGCAGAACGGCACCGCTCTCGACAAGCGTACCGACCACTTCCTTGGCGGTCGAGGCCGGGATGGCGAACGCGATGCCGACATTGCCGCCCGAAGGCGAGAAGATGGCGGTGTTGATGCCCACGACTTCGCCGTTCAGGTTGAAGGCCGGGCCACCGGAATTGCCGCGGTTCACCGCCGCGTCGATCTGGATGAAGTCGTCGTAGGGGCCTGCGCCGATGTCACGGCCGCGAGCCGAGACGATGCCGGCCGTCACGGTTCCGCCGAGGCCGAACGGGTTGCCGACAGCGACCACCCAGTCGCCTACGCGCACCTCGGAATCGTCGGCGAAGGCGACGTAGGTGAACTTCTGGTCGGCGTCATCGACCTTCAGCACGGCAAGGTCGGTGCGCGGGTCGGTACCGACCAGCCGCGCGTCGAACTCGTCGCCATTGTCGTTGACGACGGTGAAGGTCGAGCCACCTTCCACGACGTGGTTGTTGGTGACGAGATAGCCGTCTTCGGAGATGAAGAAGCCGGAGCCCTGCGAGACAGGCCGTGCACGCTCGCCGCGCTCACGATTGCCGAAGCGCTCGCCGCCCCTCGGGCCACGCTCGCCACGAAACTCTCGGTCGCCGCGGAACTCACGGAAAAATCTGTTGAGCGGGTGATCGCGCGGCAGGTCTTCGAAGCCGGGCATGCCGAACTGGAAGGTGCCGTCTCCGCCACGGTCGGAAGCGGGTTCGACCCTAGCCTGCACGCGCACGCTGACGACAGCCGGCGTTACCTTTTCCACCACATCGGCAAAGCCGGTAGCCTGTACGCCTTCAACGCGTACCGCTTCGGCCAGAACGGGGGCGGTTCCGGTGGTCACCGCGCCGAAGCCGATCGCGCCGGCGATAGCAACCGACGCGGCTGCGGCCAGAAGGCGGCTGCGGGTCTTGGACACGGGGTTTGTCTGGTTTTGCATTTCTGGAATCCCTTGTGAAATCCACATGGACGCGCGGGGGCCGCATCCTTCGCACAAGAGATAGGAGCGTGAACCTTACGGCGCTCTTTCCGCTACATGAAACTTTCGTAATCTTGATCGCAGCGGCGCGCCTCGGCGACAAAATCAGTCCGGCTCTTTGAGAATGTCGCGAAGGCGGCGCTCCTCTTCCGCCGAAAGTCCGGCGGGTGCCGCACGCCTGCGCCGGGCCGCGTGAAGTGCGATCACGCTCCCCCCCGCCACAAGCAGGAGCACGGGCGTCGCCCACAACAGTGCGTTGCGCGCGCTGAAGCGCGGCTGCAGCAGCACGAACTCGCCATAGCGCGACACGACGTAGTCGATCACCTGCTCGTCGGTTTCGCCCGCGACAAGGCGCTCGCGCACCAGCACGCGCAGGTCGCGCGCAAGCTCGGCGTCCGAATCGTCGATGGACTGGTTCTGGCAGACCATGCAGCGCAGGCCGGCGGAAAGATTGCGGGCGCGCGCTTCCAGCGCCGGATCATCCAGCACTTCCGACGGCTTTACCGCCAGGGCGGGCGACGCGACGGCCAGCAGCAGCAGGATGGCGGCAAGGCGTCTCATTCGGCCGCCACCTGCGGCTTGAGAACGTCCTTCGATCGCCGTGCCGACGGCGCGCCGACGCGCAGGCGGCGATCCAGCAGGGACATGGTGCCGCCTGCCATCATCACCACGCCACCGAGCCAGATCAGCAGAACCAGCGGCTTCCACCACACGCGCACGACGACACCGCCGTCGGAGGTTGGGTCGCCGAGCGCGACATAGAGCTGGCTGAACCCGCGCGTGGCGATGCCGGCCTCGGTCGTCGGCATCTGGCGGGCCGTGTAGAGCCGCTTCGACGACATGATCGCGCCGCGCTCGCGCCCGGCGGCATCGAAATAGACGAACCGCCCCTGCTCTTCGGTGAAGTTCGGGCCCTGGAACGGCTGGATGCCCTCGAAGCGCAGCGTGTAGCCGGCAATCGGCATGGTTTCGCCCGGCCGCATCGTCACGATCCGCTCGACTTCCAGCGTGGTGACGGCAACGATGCCGAGCGTCGTGACGCCCAGCCCGAAATGCGCCAGCGCCGTGCCGAAAACGGACCTCGGCAGACCGACGAACCTGCGCCAAGCCACGGCCGCGCCGACGCTACCTATCCCGGATTTGAGCGCGAGATCCGTCACAGCTCCCAGCATCAGCCACGCCGCCACGCCGATGCCGAACGCGGCCAGCACACCGATGCCGTCTACGAAAAAGAACGAGAGGAGCACGACCAGAAGCGCGCCGCCGAAAGCCGCGAACAGCCTTTGAGCCACGGCGTAGAGATCGCCGCGTTTCCACGCCATCAGCGGCCCGAATGGCACGGCCAGCAGCAGCGGCATCACCAGCGGAATGAAGGTCAGGTTGAAGAACGGCGCGCCGACCGAGATCTTCTCGCCAGTCACGGCCTCGATCAGCAGCGGATAGAGCGTCCCGATCAGCACCGTGGCGGTCGCCGTCGTCAGGAACAGGTTGTTGAGGACCAGCGCCCCCTCGCGCGACACCGGATGAAACAGCCCGCCCTGCGTCAGCGAAGACGCGCGCAGCGCGAAGAGCGCCAGCGATCCGCCGATGAACAGGATCAGGATCATCAGGATGAACAGCCCGCGCGACGGGTCGGTCGCAAATGCGTGCACCGAGGTCAGCACGCCCGATCGCACGAGGAAGGTGCCCAGCAGCGACAGCGAGAAGGTCAGGATGGCCAGCAGCAGCGTCCAGATCTTCAACGCCGAACGCTTCTCCATCACGATCGCCGAATGCAGCAGTGCGGTGCCCGACAGCCACGGCAGGAACGAAGCGTTCTCGACCGGGTCCCAAAACCACCAGCCGCCCCAGCCGAGCTCGTAATAGGCCCAGTACGAGCCCATCGCGATTCCGCCGGTCAGGAAGACCCATGCGGCCAGCGTCCACGGCCTCACCCAGCGCGCCCAGGCCGCATCGATGCGGCCCTCTATCAGCGCTGCGACGGCGAAGGAGAAGCAGATCGAGAAACCGACATAGCCCAGATAAAGCAGCGGCGGGTGGATCGCGAGGCCGATGTCCTGGAGGATCGGGTTGAGGTCGCGCCCTTCCATCGGCGCAGGGTCGATACGCGCGAACGGGTTGGACGTCGCCAGCACGAACAGGAAGAACGCCGCGCCGATCAGACCCTGTACCGACAGCACGTTGGCGCGCAGCGTCGCCGGCAGGTTGGCGCCGAACCACGCCACCAGCGCGCCGAAGAAGGCCAGGATGAGCACCCACAGCAGCATCGAGCCTTCGTGGTTCCCCCACACGCCCGTCACCTTGTAGAGCATCGGCTTGAGCGAATGGGAGTTCTCCCAGACGTTTGCGACCGAGAAGTCCGACTGGACATAGGCAGCCGTCAGCGCGGCAAACGACAGCGCGGTCAGCGCGAAGCCTGCCACCGCCACCGGGCCGGCAACGGCCATCAGCCGCTGGTCGCCCAGCCTAGTGCCGGCAAGCGGCACGGCGAACTGCACCAGCGACAGTGCGAATGCCAGCACGAGCGCGAAATGGCCGGTCTCGACGATCAAGCAGTCTTCCTCCCGGCCGGTTCAGTCGTCATCTTGCCACAGGCCGGTTGCCTTGAGGCCGTCGGCGACTTCCTTGGGCATATAGTTCTCGTCGTGCTTGGCCAGCACGCTGTCGGCGACGAACACGCCGTCCTCACGGAACGTGCCCTCCGTCACCACGCCCTGCTCTTCGCGGAAGAGATCGGGCAGGATGCCGCTATAGGCGACCTTCACCGAATGAACCTGGTCCGTCACCGCGAAGGCGACGGCCGTTCCCTCGCCGCGTACGACCGTGCCCTTTTCGACCAGCCCGCCCAGACGGATGCGCTGGCCGGGCTCCAGAACGGCCGCCTGCAACTCACCGGGCATAAAGAAATATGAGGTCTTCTGGCCGAGCGCATACAGGGTGAGCCCGGACGCCAGCGCCAGGAACACCATCGCGCCGCCGATCACCGAAAGTCTCTTCTGCTTGCGCGTCACTGTTCCACCTGCCCTTCAAGCACCACGCCGCGTTCGGCTGCGAACGCAACCAGATCGCCGGCCGCCTCGCCTTCGTCGCCAAGCGCCTCGACACCGCGCTTTAGTGCATCGCCTGCGTCTTCCATGCGTCCCAGCACCACGTAGGACTGCACCAGCCTGCGCCAGCCTTCCGCATCCTGCGGGTTGTCGCGCAGCCGCTGGTCAAGGCCGGCTACCATATTCTCGATCATCTGGGCACGGTCGTTGTCCGACATCAAGGCGGCGGCTTCCATATCGTCGGCGCTGGGGCCGGGGCGCGCCGGGTCCGCCTCGACGCCAAGCTGGGCCAGCGCCTGCCCCACCGCGCCGCGCCAGGGCGAGTCGGCTGCAAGCCCGTCCAGCATCGTTCGCAGCATGCCCTCGGCCTCTTTCGTCCTGCCCTCCTGCGCGAAACCGGTGGCCAGGAGGAAGCGGGCCTTCGCATTGTCGGGCTCAATCTCCAGCGCGCGCTCGAACGCGGCCTGCGCCTCGGTCGTGATCATGCCGCCCGCGTTCGCGGCGATCGCCTCGCCTAGCCCGATCTCGCGCGCGGCGGTCACGCCCTGAAGGCGCATGGCGTTGCGATAGGCGACTACCGCGTCATTGTAGCGGCCCATGCGGAAATAGATCGGGGCCAGCACTTCCCAGCCGCGCCCGTCCTCCGGGTTGGCGGCAAGATGCCCCTCGGCGCGCGCCACCAGTTCCTGCATGGAGCTGTCCGCCGGGTTCTTCTCGAGCCGCGCCTGCAAGGGCTGCGCCGGCAGGTTGGGGGAGCCGATGGCGGCGTAGATGCCCCAGCTTGCGACCGGCACCGCCAGCACCGCGATCGTCGCAACGATCCGCCCCAGCCGGCCGCTGCCGGCGCTCCCGTCCTGCTTTCGCTCTGCGGCCAGCTTGATGATGCGCCGGCCGATCTCGGCGCGCGCCTGCTCGGCTTCCACGGCGTCGATCACGCCGCGCGCGGCGTCACGTTCCAGTTCGCCCAGCTGGTCCTGATAGACTTCCAGATCGTGGTCGGCATCCGCCACCGCCCGCCCGCGCACCCGCATGGCCGGCAGCAGCACGGCGAGGCACGCGCAAAGTGTGAGAACTGCGGCGACGATCCAGAACAGCATGGACACCAGATAAACCCTGCGTCGGCCCATGCCAATGACGCGGGCATGCGGCCTTTTTTCACTGGACGTCGCCTGCGGGCCGCCGGAGAGCGGCTAGACCGAGATGAGGTCTAGACCAGCGGCGTCCAGCTTCCATCCGGGTTGCGGCAGGCAGATCCCCGCGCCATTCGCGGTTGCCCGTTCAGATACACCGTATGGGCATATTGGCGGCAGTCCTGCGAACCGACGCGATAGGGCGATCCGGCCACGACCTGCCCGTGACGGCGGCTGCCTTCCTTGCCCCAGCCAACGGCCTGCCCCGCCGGTGTGTATTCCAGCGCCCGGTATTCGGCTTCAAGCCCGCGCCGGCGCTCGCGCGAATCGAGGTTGGAGCCGAGCGTGCCGCCGATGAGCCCGCCGGCCATCGCGTCCACGATCGCGGAGGCGAGCGGCGGTTCGGCCGGGTTGATGTCCTCGACAAAGGCCTGCACCGCAGAACCCGTGCCGCCACTGCCGGACGTCGAGCACGCCGAGAGCAGCGCCACCGCCGCCATGCCTGCTGCAACATGCTTCCAGCTCATCCTTGAATGCCCTTCCACTCTCGCTAAGCGATAGATCGGCACAAACCGCCGTTACTTCAAGCCTTCTTGCTTCCGACTTTGGCGCAGAAATGGCGCTGCGGCAAATTACACCTCTTCCTGCACGCGTCGCAGCACCACTGTTGCCTTGAGGCCACCAAGGTCCGAGCGCGCGAGATGCAGGCTGCCGCCATATTCCTTGACAACGTCGGCCACGATCGCGAGGCCGAGACCGGTTCCCGGCTTCGTCTCGTCGAGCCTTCGGCCGCGCACCAGCGCGTCGCGAGTCTTTTCTTCGGGTATGCCGGGGCCGTCGTCTTCGACCACGAGGGTGAAATTGCGTCCACCGCTTCCGTCGGGGCCGGGCGTCACGCTCACCGACACGGCCTTGCGGCCCCATTTCATCGCGTTTTCGAGCAGATTGCCGACGATCTCCTCGAAATCCTCGCGTTCGCCCGCAAACACGATCTCGCCATCCGGAAATCTGGCGTCCAGCTTCATATGCGGATTCAGTTTCGCAACCACGCGCACCATGCGCTCCATCGTCGCTTTCACCGGGGTGCGGAAAACGATGGTGTCGCGCTGCGCGGCCATGCGCGCGCGTTGCAGATAATGCTCGACCTGCTGGCGCATCGAGCCGGCCTGGTCCTCGATCAGCCTGCCCTTCGCGCCGCCTATGCTGCGCGCCTCGTTGGTCAGCACCGCCAGCGGCGTCTTCAGCGAATGCGCCAGATTGCCCACCTGCGTGCGCGAGCGTTCGACGATGCGCCGGTTGCTTTCGATCAGTTCGTTGGTCTCATCGGCCAGCGGCGCGATCTCGGCGGGAAACGTGCCGTCCAGCCGTTGCGCAGCGCCCGCACGTATTTCCGAAAGCGCCCTGCGCACGCGTCGCAGCGGCTCAAGTCCCACAAGGATGGCCAGCGCGTTGATGGCGATCATGCCGGCGCCGAAAATAAGCAGGTAGAGATAGATCTGCTGCTCGAAGGCGGAGATATCGTCTTCCAGCTCGGTGCGGTTTCCCATCATGCGGAACCGCGCGATGTTGTTGTCCGCATCGAGGACGAACTCGCTTTCGAAGACCTCGATCGTTTCGCCGGCCAGTCCTTCCGCGAGATAGCTGCGCTGGAAGTCGCTGTCGAACGGCACTTCGGAGGAAGGCGGAGACGGGATTTGCCCGGTCAACGATTGCGACCGAAGCTGCCCGGTCGCGCCCGTCACCGGCTCCACCGCCCAGTACCACCCCGATTGCGGAACGGTGAAACGCAGGTCGCCGAGGTTGGGCGAGCCCTGCAGCATCCCGGCCGGGCTCACGCCCACCGACCCGATGAGGTTGAAGAGATGGGCGGTCAGCAGGCTTTCGAAGCCCCGTTCGCTCGCCTGTCTGAACAGTGACGAAATCACGGTCGCGATCACCACCAGCGCAACCACGGCCCACAGCGTGGAAAACGCCACCACGCGGAAGGTGAGTGAGTTGAGCCGGCGTCTCAGCTTGGCCATCGCGCTTCCGCCCGTCATCGTCGGCGTGGCGGCGCGAGAATCAATCCTGCGCCTCGCGCATGCGATAGCCCATGCCGCGCACGGTTTCGATCATGTCGATGCCCATCTTCTTGCGCAGGCGGCCGACGAACACCTCGATGGTGTTGGAGTCGCGGTCGAAATCCTGGTCGTACAGATGCTCGACCAGTTCGGTGCGCGACACCACCTCGCCCATGTGGTGCATCAGATAGGCCAGCAGGCGGAACTCGTGCGAGGTCAGCTTCAGCGGCACGCCATTCACGTCGGCCTTCGAGGCCTTCGTGTCCAGCCGCAGGGGCCCGCAGATCAGCTCGGACGATGCATGGCCCGCGGCGCGGCGGATGAGCGCGCGCACCCTCGCCAGCACCTCTTCGATGTGAAACGGCTTGGTGACGTAGTCGTCCGCGCCCGCGTCGATGCCCGACACCTTGTCGCTCCAGCGGTCGCGCGCAGTGAGGATCAGCACCGGCATCTTGCGGCCGTCCCGCCGCCAGCGCTCGACCACGCTGATGCCGTCCATCTGCGGCAGGCCGATATCCAGCACCACCGCGTCATAAGGCTCCGTGTCGCCGAGAAAGTGGCCTTCCTCGCCGTCATAGGCGCGGTCCACGACGTAACCCGCATCGGTCAGCGCGTCGCCGATCTGGCGGTTCAGGTCCTTGTCGTCCTCGACCACGAGTATGCGCATGCGTTTTCCTGGCGATGTGATTGCGTTTTGCCGATTGTGCCGGATTCGGTGCTGGCGGCCAAGCTGGGCCGTCAGCCCATCGGCACCACGATCTCCTTGCGGCGGGGCCGTTCGCCGCCCTGTGCTGCCACCAGCACGACGATGACGCAGACCTGCTGGCCGCCTCTCACCTCCTGCGTCGCACGGGCGAGCTGGCCGCCTTCCTGCGCGGCCGTCTGCATGCCGATGGCGTAGCAATCGCCCGACTGCGCCAGTTGGATCGGCGCGGTGGGGACCGCTGGTGCCGGCACCGGCGCGGCGATCACCGAGGAGACGAGCATGCCCGCCATCGAAACGACGATGGTCGCAGTGCGAAGGAGGGTGTGGAGCGTGTTCATGGCAGTGTTTCTAACGCATGGCGGCTGAACACGGAATGAACAATTCCCGCTTGGGTTTCATTCAATTCTCGTCGTCGCCCCAAGCCGGCCCAAAATCGCGATCACGCCGGCCAGCGCAGCGACGGTCTGGAACAGCGCGTCGGCCAGCGCCTCGGTGTCCGCATCGTCGAGCGCGAAGCCGAAACCGCCCGCAATCGTCGCGCCGACCATCACCAGCGCGGCCCAGATCGTGCGCGACATATACCATGGCTTGGCATCTTCCATATGGGGTCTCCTCGGGTTCATGTCAGGTGAAAGCGTTTGGTGGCCGGCAGGCCCGCGCCGACGGTCGCGCTGATCTGGCGGATCGTCACGTCGATCTGCGCCGGCAGTACGGTCAGATCGGCCGCGATCTGCGTGCTGCCATAGGTCCAGTTCGGCACGCCGGTCTGCACCGTCCGCAACAGGTTGCCGGCAGAGGAGCGGATTTCGACGCGGTAGCGCTCGAACTCCTCGCCCAGCGGGATGTCCTCGGCCAGCCAGTTGTCGGCATCGACGCGCCCGCGCCTTGTCCATGTCAGGCGCGCGGCTCCGTCGGGCTGACGCGCGAGCCGCAGATGCACCGGCGACAGCGGCAGCCGCGAGCGCACGCCTCCCGCCTCGTTGAGCTCGACATAGTTCGCCCCGCCGAACTGCTCGCCCTGCGGGCCTACGCGCCAGTTGAGCGTCAGCCCGGCCTGTTCGGGCGAAAGGCCCGCACTGCTGACAGCATCGTCCAGCAGCACGAAGGCCGTTCCGAGCGAATGTCCGGCTTTCATAGCGTCGCCCGTTCCCTGCTGGCCGCGCAGCAACCGCGTCAGCCGCCAGGTCGATGGCGCGATCTCCTCCGCGCCTGCAAACTGCACGATCTCCCATTCGCCGTTGTCGGCCCGCATCGCGGCCGTGTTGCCGCCATTGAGAAGCTGGGCGTCGGATATGCTCGACAGCTCGCCGTCGTAGAGCGCGACAGTCAGCGCACCATGTGTGTCGAACCGGCCCTCGACCCCCTCGCCGCTCGGATCGACCAGTTCACCCATCGTCGCTGGTGCAGCCAGGCCGGCAGTGAAGGCGAAGCCCGTTTCCTCCGGCGACGAATAGGCGACCTGCCCCTTCCACGGGCTGGCATAGGCCGCGACGCGGAAAGCGTCCTGCGGCGCCGCACTGCCGGGCATGGCGGGCAGGTCCAGCATCAGCACGTAGGGTGCGCCCGCGATGGCCGGTCTCGCGCCCGCCCGGCCCGTCGCGCCTGCGCGCCACGGCGTGGGCGCTGCACGCGCCGCTCTCGTTGCCGAGACGCGGCGGGCCATGCCCGTCTCCACCGCGGTCACGAGATATTCGCGGCCATCTGCATCGTTGGGCAGCGTCACCAGCGCGCCCGGCTCCACCTCCACGGCTCCCGGCGGCACCGAAAACGTCACGCTTTCGCGCGCGCTCTGCGCCCGGCGCAGCCAGTCGTCCACCAGCGCGGCCGCCGCTCCGGATTCCAGGCACCCCGGAAAGCCGAGCGAGCGGCTTCCTCCACCCTCACCGTCGAAGGGCGCGCTGCGCGCCACCGATGCCTGATAGTCCAGAAAGGGATTGGCGAACGCCAGCTCCGCCTCGTCCGGCAGTTCGTGGCGCGGCAGGCGCGTGCGCTCCAGCGTCGCGCCGCCTTCCTCCACCACCATCTCCGAGATCGTCAGCGGCTCGCCGGCCACCGTGCCGCGATCCCGAAATGCCAGCGTCCCGTCCTCGTCGCGCACGGCGATGCCGTGCAGCTCGACCACCGGTTCCAGCGCGGATCGCGCGGTCGTCGGCGCTTCGACCGCATAGCCGGCGACGCTGCCTCCGACATGGTCGGTATCGGTATCGCCCAGCCCATGGTCGGCCAGGATCGCGCGGATCAGCCCGGCGGTCGATACGCCCGAGAGACGTCCGTTCAGCCAGTGGCCGCGATGCCAGTTGGCGCTGTCGCTCCACAATTCGCCGTCGGCCGGGAATACCGGAAACGGCCTTGCATCCCACGCCCAGACATAGAGCCTGGACGGATCGACCATCCGTCCGCCATAGACCGGCGATATGGGGTTGTGGGCTGGCTGAAAATGCCCGCTTGCCGGGCTCCAGCGGTCCATGTGCGCACGCAGGAAATGCGCCTGCGCGATGTCCGAGCGCCCGCCGGACGAGAAATACGGGACGGCATTTTCCGAAGACAGCGCATCCGGAAACACGTTCGGCTGGTTCGGTCCCTTGTCCACGGCCGGGCAACCCAGTTCGGTGAACCAGACCGGCTTGGAGCGTGGCGTCCAGGCCGTCGGCGTTGCGGCCTCCACCCCGCCGATACGATCGAAGTGCTGGTTCTCCCACCACGACCGGATGTCCTTGTAGCGGTAGACCCACGGCTTGCCGTAGGCACCGTCCGCGATCGAGGAGCGGTTTCGCCCCGCCCGGGCGGCATCGCTGGCATAGTACCAGTCGAACCCCTCGCCCGCGCCGATCTGGGCGCGCAGGCCGGCGAGGTCGTAGGGCCATGCGAACCCGTCCGGGTTGCCGCCGCCATAGTCTTCGTCGCGCCAGTCCGATAGCGGCATGTAGTTGTCGATGCCGACGGCACTCACCGCCTCATGCGCCCACAGCGCGTCGAGATGGAAATAGACGTCGCCCGAGCCGTCCGCCGGCTGATGGCCGAAATATTCCGACCAGTCGGCGCCGTAGCTGATCCCAGCCCCCGCGCCCAGCACCCCGCGCACGTCGCCCGCCAGTTGGCACAGCGCCTCGACGAACGGAAACGCGTTCGCCCCGTCGCGCAGCGTGGTCAGACCGCGCATCTCGGAGCCCAGCAGGAACGTGTCGACCCCGCCCGCCGCGACCGCCAGATGCGCGTAGTGCAGCACCAGCCTGCGATAGCCCCAGTCGTCGGCTGCCCCTGCATAGGTCACGCGCCCGCCGGCCACAGCGAAGTCGCCGGCCGACACCGCCCCGCAGAACGCATTGACCTGGCTTCGCGCCGCGCCCGTCCTGTCCGCGCTGCCGCCATGCCCCGGTGCGGGGCTGCAGGTGATGCGTCCGCGCCAGGGGAAGGCCGGCTGGCCCGTCCCGCCATAGGGGTTGGGCAGCGCGTTGTCTGGCGGAATGTCCATCATCAAGAAGGGGTAGAGCGCGACCCGCAGGCCCCTGCGCCTTATCTCGGAAATGCACTCGATCACCGAGCGGTCGGACGGGGTGCCGCCATAGGATGCGTTGTCGCCCACGAAGCTCACCGTCGCCGCGGCGGCGCGCGAGACCCCGCAAACCTCCCACGGCTCCGCATGCCCCGACGCGTCGTTGTACATCACCGCCGGGCGCACCGTGCAGGCGCCCGCCCGCAGGTCGCTGCCGAACCACGTCACGACGACGGCGACTTCCTGAAGGTTCGGGCACAGCGCCTGAAGCTCGTCCAGCGAGGCCATCAAGTCGGACGCCCCGTGCAGCACGTTGCGGTTCACCTGCACGGTTTCGCCGCGCCTCGGACTGCGCGTCACCGCACGTGGCAGCAGTCCGTATTCCGTCGATCCCGGCAGCAGCACCACCGATCTTATCTGCTCGTTCAGCCGGTCTACCGGCCGCATCACCTCGAACTGGAACTGCGGCAGGCGGTTGCCGTAATCGTCCAGCGGAAACCGCTCGAACACGACATAGGCGACGCCGCGATAGGCGGGCGCATTGCCGGTGCCCTGCTTGGCGGCGATCAGCGGGTCCACAGGCTGGCTCTCGCTGCCGCGATGGACCCGCACCGTCACCTGTTCCAGGTCGATCTCGCGCCCGTCCGCCCAGATGCGCCTCACGCCCGCGATCTCGCCCTCGCACAGCGCGAACGCCGCGTTGGCGTAGTAGGAATAGGTCGTCACCTTCGGCCCGCCCTTGGCGCCGCCGCGCCGCGACTGGCTCGCCTCCTCGAACCGCGTCGCCCAGATGACGTTGCCGCCCACCCGCACCGTGCCATAGAGCCGCGCCAGTGGCGCGCCCTCTTCGGCCAGAAACGGCTTCATCGAGCTGAGACGCGGCCCCTCCACGCGCTGCAGGCTCTGCAACGCGCTGCGGTCGAGCATGTAGCCGGCCATGGCTCCCGCGGCCCGCCCGATCGCGAACCCGACTGGCCCTAGAAAGCCGCCCAGAAACGCGCCTGCGGCCTGCAATACGATCGTTGCCATTGCGCCTGGCCTTTCAGCTCGCGTTGAGGTCGGGGAAGGCGAACACGCCGGCGATCCGGCGTCGCCATTGCGGCACCAGTGCCGAGATCGTCACGGCGTGGCCTTCATAGGCGTGCACGAAGCGGTCGCCCGGCATCAGCAGGCCCAGATGCTTGGCTGCGTGCTGCAGCCGCCAGCGAAACACGATCAGGTCGCCGGGCCTCGCCGCGTCCAGCGGCTTTTCTCGGCAGTGTCGGCGCGCGGCCTCCAGCAATCGGTCCTTTCCGCCCGCCTCGGCCCAGTCGGCGGCGTAGGGGCCGGGCGTTTCGGGTTCGCGCCCGTACACCGCCTTCCAGATGCCGCGCACCAGCCCCAGGCAGTCGCAGCCCAGCCCCTTCGTCGCGCCCTGATGGCGATACGGCGTGCCGATCCACGTCTCGGCTTCGGCCAGCACGGCCGCCGCCGCATTCCCACTAGACTTGCTCATTCGACGATAGGCCCTCCGTCGAACTGTCCGCCACCGGTGACGTAGCCATAGGCCGCGTCATTGCCCGGCAGATGCGGAAACCCCCGGAAATTGACGGGATTGGAGAACTTCGCCTTGCAGGTCGCAAACTGCTTGTCGCAGCCGGCGACGATGCTGAACGTGTCTCCCGGCCCCGGCATCGCCTCGTCGGCCGGCAGCGCGATCAGCACGCCTTCGCTTGCGATCCGATGGTCCACCACGATGGCGGAGCGGCCCTGCAACGCGCCGCCGGTCCAGGAGATCTCGCCGAACGAGAACCACCCGGCCGCGAAGCCTCCAAGCCCGCTCACCCGGATGGTCGCGGGTGCGGTCTGCTGCACGACCGCGCCGCGCCCGTTCAACGCGCCGGCGCTCATGTTCACCCCGCAGCGCGCATCGCCCAGCCGCGCATCACAGGTCCGCCTCAGATACCGGCCATTGGGGCGGTCGAGGCTTGCCGCCACGCTTTCCAGCTCGGCTACGAACCGCCCATCGGTCCGCACGATCTTTCCGATCACCGCCCTGCGGATCGAGGCGAACTGCGCCGGCGTCTGCCAGTTCACCAGCAGCGTCTGCACGGTCGCGCCGTCGAACAGGCCGCCCGCGATGTCGTCTTCCGCGATCACGTCGGAAGACAGCGCGCCCTCCACGTCCACCGCATCGGCCGCCATCCCAAGCGATGCGCGCGCCTCGCTCGTCGCAAATCCGCTCTGGGGTTCGTAGGCGAAGCCATCCACCGTCAGCGCACGGTCATGGTCGGTGAAGCCGAAACTCTGGCCGTCGCGGCGCGTCACCCGCCAGCAATGGCACAGCGTCGTGCACTCGCTTTCGAGATGCGCGCGGAACGCGGGAGAATAGGCGCTCAAGGGTCGATCTCCACGATGGGTATGGACGGGATTTGCCCGGCCTTGAAGGCGTTGAGGCTGATGGCGATGCGCTCCGTATCGAAGCGTGCCGGCACGTCGAACTCGTAGCCGGCATGGATGGTCTGGCCGCTGGCCGGGATCGAGGCGGGCTGAAACGTCACGACGCCGGTCTGGTGGTTCACGGTGAAATGCGTCGGGCTCGTCCGCTCGACACCCGCGACCGCCACCCGCACCGTGCCCGAGACCGGCTTGCGGATCGGCCGCAGATAAATGTCCGCGCCGGTGCCGTAGCGTTTGACGAGCTGGAAGCTGGCCGTCGCGCCGTTGCCGGTACCCACAAGCTGGTCCGTCGGCGCCGGCATCTGGTCCGGCGGGCAGGATTTCATCTCGAACGGATCGCGAAACCGGAATCCGTGAAACGAACCCCTGCGCGCCTCGAAGAACGCGATGATCTCGTTCAGCTCGGCCAGGGAGCGCACGCCGGTGCCCGCGTCGAAGTGGCGGCGCGACTGCGAGAACCGCAGGTTGCGGCGCTCGCGTCCCGATGTCAGCGTCACGATTTCGTTGCGCCGTTCCGGCCCGCCCGTCGCTCCGAACGATACCGAGACCGGAAACCGGACTTCGTGGAAACTCTGCATCAGCCTCTCTGCCTCAAAGGGTTCTCGTGCCGCGTGAGACGGCGCGTGCCAGCATCCCCGTCACCTGCGCTTCGGATTTGCGGAAGGATGCGGCGTCCTGCGTCGTCACGTTGAAGACCACGTTCGTCGGCGCGCCGGCGCGGCTCCCCTCCATTGGCGCGCCTTGCATGTTCTGGCCGATCGCGGCGGAAACAGCCGCTCCGCCCGCTGCACCTATCGCAGAGGCCGAAGGCAGATAGCTCGGCGCGGCAAACCCTCCTTCGGTGAGGAAAGGCAGCCCGCCACCGCCGCCCAGAAAGCCCGGCAACAGCCCCGAAATCAGGCCCGAAAGCGGGCGCAAGCCCATGTTCAGCGCCATGCCGGCTAGGTTGAGGCCGATGCGCTGAAGCACCTGCTCCAGCGAACGGCCGTTCACGACGGCGTCGCGCAGCGCGCCGGTCAGCTGTCGGCCGAACGCATCCGACAGCGATGCCAGATCGTCCAGCGCCGCCGTGAATGCCTGCGTATCCACATCGAAGCGCACTTCGATGGGCTCCACGCCGTCGATCATCTTCAGCCCCCTTCTCTCGTATCGGGAAACATCGTCATCAGCCTTTCCAGCACAGGTCGGCGCAGGGGCTGGCCCGCGCCGAACGCGCGCAGCACGTGCGCAAGCTCACGCGGCGTCGTCGCCCAGAAATCGCGTGGGGAAAGCCGCAGCCGGCCCAGCCCCAGGGCGATCAGCTCGTCCCAGGGAAACTGGCGCGTCGTGCCGGTTGCGGCGTTCAGGGGTCCGGGCGCGTTCCGTCGCCTGCGCCGAAGGTCACTTTCAGCAGGTCGACGGCGATGGCGGCAAAGCCCGCGATCCCGCCTTCAGTCGTCATCGTGGCGACGTCGCCGTCACTCACCGCAGCGCCGCCGCCGCGCAGGCCGGCGGCCACCACCCGCGTCAGGTCGCGGGCCGACAGCCGCCCCGTCGAGAAGCGCTGCGCCAGCGCCGCGAGGTCTTCCACCTCGAAGGCGGCTTCCAGTTCGGCCAGCGCGCCCAGCGTCAGGCACAGCACGCGCTCCTGCCCGTCTATCGTTGCGGCGATCTCGCCGCGTCTCCTGTTGGCCATCGTCATGCCGCCGCGAAGCTGATGGAGCCGGCCGATTCCAGCGCGATCTCGAACGTCACCTCGCCATCGTGGTTGCCGGTGTATTCCAGCGCCGTCACCTGAAACGGCCCTTCCACCGTGCCGAAATCCGGTATCGCCAGCTGCCAGGAAACGATCGTCCCGGCAAAGAAGCCGGTGCGGATGAGCGCGTCCGACTGCGCATCCTTGAAGATGCCCGCCCCGCTCAGCGAGGCGCGTTGCACGCCGGCTCCCGCCAGCAGTTCGCGCCAGCGCCCCGCAGAATCCGCGTCGGTCACGTCGACCGTCTCGCTGTTGAACGCCAGCCGCTTGGTGCGCAGCCCCGCCACCGTCACGAAGCTTCCGCCATTGCCGATCTTCAACAGAAGATCCCTGCCCTTCTGTGCCACCACAGCGAGCCTCCTTTATGGTTTGATGATCTCGAAAAGCGCCCTGGGCGCCGATGTCAGCTTGCGGGCTCGGTCACCGCGCGAAACCGGAGCAGGCCGTGATAGACGCCGAAATCGTCGTCGAACCTGGCTTCCTCGAACTCGGCGCGCAAATTGACCAGATGGTGCCCGTCCAGCGCCGGCTCCACATCCGCCAGCGCGGAGCGCACGATGTCCAGCAGTTCCAGGGTCTCGCCCCGTCCCCGCGCCTTCGACCAGACGTGGATGGTCAGGAGATGCTCCCTGCCCTCCTCGCTGTCGGTGCTCCAGTCGCGCACAGTGCTCCGGCCGAAGGTCAGGTAGGGGAATTCCGCCCTCGCCGGCGCATGGTCGTAGATGCGCGCCTCGCCCAGCTTGGCGAGCAGCCCGGCGTCGGCGCTCAGCACCGCGAACACCGCTTTCTGCAATTCCATCGCGGCCGATGTCATGTCGCGCGCTCCTCCCTTTCTTCGCCGGCGGCGGCGATGCGCGCCTCGCGCCTTGCCTGGACCGCCCTGTCCGCCGCGATCTTCTCGGCGATTTCGCGGGCCCGCGCGTCCAGCGTGCGCAGCAGCCCGTCGAGCGTAAGCTTCATCGTCGCCTTCACAAGCCCTCCTCCCTGACCCCGCACACAAGGTAGCGGCCGCTCTCGTCGGGATCGTGAACGGTCATGATGTCGAACACCCGGTCGAGCCGCCTCATCCGCATGCCGCTGCGCAGGTCGCCACGGTGGCGAAGCGTGATGCGGTGCGTCAACGTCTCGATCGTCTGGTCTGCGCCGAAGCGGCTCCTGGCAGTCACCGGCTCGATACGCGCGAACACCGTGGCGATCTCGCTCCACTGTTCGGCGTGGCCGCCCGCATCGTCCGGCAGCAGCGTCGCCGCCTCCAGCGCCAGCTCGTGCCGGAACCGGCCCGGATCGATGAACTCGCCCCTCATCTAGAGCCTCCGCATGCGCCACGGCGCAATCAGCCGGTCGTAGCCCGCAGGCAGCGAGACCGGCTGGTCTGCGGCCGAAAAATGCGCGCGGAACTCGTACCAGTGCGCCACCAGCATCAGCATCGCCCGCTTGAGGGCGTCTGGCACGTCGGTGCCTGCCTCGCCGAAGCCGGCCGCAAAATCGACCTCGATCCCGTTCATCGCGACGCCCGGCTCCGGCGTCGACGAAAAATGCAACCTTGCCGGCCGCGCATTGCGGTCGACGCTGTAGCTCGAAGGGTCAACCAGCGAGGCCTCGCCGTCTTTGCCGTAAACCGTTACCGACAGGATTTCGCGCACCGGATGCCGGCGCAGCAGCACGCGGCCCGAACGCGGCAGCCTGTCGAGCGAAAGCCGCCACGACTGGTCGATCAGCGCCAGCCCGCAGGCGGCCTCCACCTCCTCGCGGGCCGCCCGGATCAGCCCGCCCAGCAACTCGTCCTCGCTGTCGTGGCCGATGCGCAAATTGCGCTTCACCTCGACCAGCGTCACCGGCTCGGCCTCGGGCGCCACCGTACGGAATTGTGTCATTCGAACCTCGTCGGACAGGGAAGGAAAAACGGCCCCGGCAGGGAGAACCGGGGCCGTCGCGGCATGGATCGGGAGGGCGGGAGGGGTGCCCGCCGCGCCCCTACGCCACGCCGAACTTGAGCAGCTTGATCGCGTTGAAGTCCTGCACCCCGCCGCCGACGCGCTTGGTCACGTAGAACAGCACGTAGGGCTTGGCGGAATACGGGTCGCGCAGCACGCGCACGCCCGCCCGGTCGACCACCAGATAGCCGCGCTGGAAGTCGCCGAAGGCGATCGGCGTGGCGTCGTTGGCGATGTCGGGCATGTCCTCGGCTTCCACCACCGGGAAGCCCATCAGCATGGCCCGGCTGCCCGCGGTCGCCGGCGGCTGCCACAGATAATTGCCGTCGGCATCCTTCATCTTGCGGATCGCCGCCTGGCTCTTGCGGTTCATCACCCAGCTCGCGTTCTGGCGATAGCCGGCCTTGAGCGCATAGATCGTGTCGATGAGCCTGTCGGCCGGGTTCTCCGCCGGGAAGGCACCCGCCGCCCCGGTCGCCAGATAGCCGATCCTGCCCCAGGCCCAGTCGGCCTCCGGCTCCCTGTCGTAGTCGAGGAAGCCGCGCGGCATGTTCACGCCGTCGCCGTCCACGAAGGCCTTGCCCTCCTGCTCGGCGAACGCCGCTTCCACCTCGCCCACGATCCACTGGTCGAGGTTGACGACCGCGTCCTCCAGCAGAGACGGGGTCGCCGCCGGCATGGCGTAGATTTCGGCCGCCGGGAACTGCAGCGCGTCGAGCGACGGCGAACCGGTCTTTGGCCGCGCCGCCGTCTCGCCCACCCAGCCCGTCACCGGCCCCGACACCATGAACGGCTTCTTGAGCACCGCGCTTGACACCTGCGTCACGGATGCGATCGAGCGGATCGGCGAGATCGACGCCAGCCGCCGGCCGATCTCGGCCTCCACCTCGTCGGGCACCAGATAGCCGCCATCCGGGCCGGAGCCGTAGGACATGTCCTTGGTTTCCAGCGAGCGCAGCGCGCGCTCGTCACCCGACCGCATGTAGCTGTCGAACGCCTGCTTGCGCTCCACATCGGCCACCGAAAGCGCGTCGTCGCGGCCGCCTAGCGCCGGGCGCACGCGCTTCAGCGCCAGATTGTCCAGCACCTGTTTCTGGCGGTCGAGCGCATCGGAGATGCGGTCCACCTTCTCGGTGGTCACGACATCGGCGCCCTTGCGGGTCTCGATCTCGCGCAGGCGCCTGTCGTTGCTGTCGCGAAACTCCGCGAACGTCGTCATGAACTCGTCGAACGTGTCCGCCAGCGCCGCATAGCCGCCGTCGGATTTGGTTTCAGGCGCGACCTGAGATGTCCTCATGTCCTGTCTTCCTCTTGCTTGATTGTGTCCATGGCCCGGCGAATGCGCTCCGCCAGCCCTTGCGCCGATCCCCGCGCGGCGTCCCGCCCGTCCACGAGGCTGGAGAAGCCGCGCGCGATCACCGTGCGCGCCTCCCCGCGTGTCAGCTTCGCGTCCCGCGTCAGCCAACGTTCGAATTCCCGCACCGAGGGCAACCGCCTGCCCGCCTTCACGCTGTCGATCCGCGCCTCGGGCAGCATGGGAAACGTCACCACCGAGATTTCCCAAAGGTCCGCCTCGACGATCCGGCGCACGCCCGCCTTGGCGTCGCGCTTCGCCTTCACGGTGCGGAATCCGATGGAAAGCCCGTCCAGCGCGCCGCTGCGCATCAGCTCCAGCACCTCGGCGGCGCGGCCGACGCCGCGCGTCAGCCGGCCACGAACGAACAGCCCGCGTGCGTCCTCGCGCAGGTCCAGCCAGGTGCCGATCGGCTGGTTCGGGTCGTGCTGATAGAGCATGCGCACGCCGCCCGCCCCGCGCCGCGCCAGCGAGCGCGCGAACGCGCCGGCCTCCACCACGTCACGCGCCAGGTCCGTCCTGCCGAACACGCTGGCGTAGCCCGAAAACGTGCCGTCGCCATCGACATGGCTTATCGCCGCGTCGGCGAATTTCCGCTCGCGCGCCGCAAGTATCGTCTCATGCCTCATCCGTGCCGCTCCGGTTTCGTCCGTTTGCCTTGAATGCGCGCATGACGACGCCCAGCGCCCACCAGGCGCACAGGCTTGCGGCCGCCGATCCCATCAGCACCAGCTCGTAGGGGCCGAGATGCTCCTCGACGCCCAGCTCCACGGCGATCTTCAGGCCCACCGTGCCGCCGAACACCAGTCCGCTCGCCAGCCCGACGCCGAAGCGTATGCCCGCCTCGCGCCGCTCGACCGGCAGCACATAGGCCAGCGAGATCGCCGACCCCGCCGCCGCGCCGCCCATCTTGGCCCACCAGAGCCAGATCGCATCGTTCATCTGTTTCCTGCCTCCTGAAATGGGCTCAGAGCCGAGCGCCATAGCCAACCGCCTCCCGCTTTTCGTCATCCGTCAGGAAATCCGCCGCGCCGATGCGGGCCCACAGCGCCTCGCGCTCGGCCGAAAGCCCGTCGATCCGGTCGGCGTCGAAGCCCAGCTTCAGCCCGTCGCCGAAGCGCGGGCCCAGGAAGGCCGAGAGCTCCACCGCCGTCTTGGCCACCAGCGGCAGCACCGTCATGCGGTAGAAGGCGCGGTTGGCCTCCTGATAGTTCGCGTAGGTGTTGTCGCCGGGAATGCCGAGGATCATCGGCGGCACGCCGAAGGCCAGCGCGATGTCGCGGCTGGCCCCGTTGCGCGCCTCCACGAAGTCCATGTCCTTCGGCGTCAGCCCCATCGCCTTCCAGTCGAGCCCGCCTTCCAGCAGCATCGGCCGCCCAGCCCGCGCCGCGCCGGAATAGCCTTCCTCCAGCTCTTCCTTCAGGCGGGCATACTGGTCCTCGGTGAGGTTGCCGCCTTCCTTCGGCGCATAGACCAGCGCGCCCGAGGGCCTTGCCGAATTGTCCAGCAGCGCCTTGTTCCAGCGCCCCGCCGCGTTGTGGATGTCCAGCGCCATCAGTGCCGCCTGCAAGGGCGGGAACCCGTAATGGTCGTCCAGCGGGTGAAACAGCCGCAGATGCAGCGCGCCCCCGCCATCCTCGCCGCCCAGCGCTACCCGTCGCGCCGTGCCGCCATGGCGATGTTCCAGCGCCACCGGCCATCCGCTTGCGTCGGTCGCAACGGCCACATGGTCGGGCCGAAGCAGGTGCAGCTCGCGCGCGTCGCCCGCCTCCGCCAGCTCGACATAGGCGTTGCCCGACATCAGCAGATGCCCGTACAGCGTCTCGAAGAAGCTCGTTCCCGCGCCGCGCTGGTTCGGCCGTTCCAGCAGATCCAGCAGCGGATGCTCCGACAGCTCGGCCGTCCCGTCATAGAGCAGCCAGGGCACCGCTGCGGCCGCCTCCGCGATCATGCGCACCGCCCGGTGCACCACCGGGTTGCGCATGAAGCCCTCGCGCGCCAGTGCTGCATAATCCCTGCGCGTCCATTGCGCGTCTGCCTGCGCGTGCAGCGCGACGAAGCCGTAGCCGCCGCTCTTCGTCTGCAGGCGCGCGCCGTCGCGCCGGCCGCGTTTCCATGGCCAGTCCCAACCCATCATGTCGTCCTGTTTTCAGTTCAGATTGCGGATACGCGGCTGCCCGGTCGTGCCGAGCAGCAGTTCGGTGATCGCCCATACGAGCGCGTCGACCCGGTCGGGCGAGCGCCCGCCCGACAGCCCTTCCGGGCCGAAGTCGCACATCTCGTCTTCCAGTTCGGGAAAGTGCCGCGCATGAATCACCCGTCCCTGCGCATAGAGTGCGGCCACCGGCTCGGCGCGCAGCCACTTGCCGCGTCGTGCGCGCACCTCGCGCACCGGCACCGTCGCGTCGATCGTGCGCAGCACGGCCGTCACCATCTCGCCGCCCTGGTTCACTTCGGCGACGATGCAGTCGGCCTCGTGCCGGTTGAAAAGCGCCACCGCGCGCGCTGCCCATTCCTGCGGCCTTGCCGCCGCCAGCGTCGCGTCTTCCAGCACCACCGCGCGGCCCGCCTCGTCCAGCCCCGCCACCACGATGCCGCAGGCGTCCGACGTGCGCCGCGAGGTCGCCGGCGGGTCCACCGCCACGACGATGCGCTGCAGCGTCCCGTGGTCCGCGCCAATCATTTCCAGCCCGGCGCGCGTCCACAGTGCGTCGGCGCGGTCCTCGATCATCTCGCCGTCGAGTTCCTGCCTTTCCAGACGTGAACCCGCGTAGCGCGCCCTGATCGCGTCGATGAACCCCCCTGCCAGGTTCGTCGCGTTATCCTGCGTGCGCATCCGCGTCAGCGTGAAGGTCGGGTCGGCCAGCAGCCGCTTCAGCAGCGGCACCGGCTTCGGCGTCGTGGTCACGAGCTGGCGCGGGTTCTCACCCAGCCGCAGGCCGAACTGCAGCATGTCGAAGCAGTCGTTCGCATTCTTCCATTTCGCCGCCTCGTCGCACCATGCCGCCTCGAATTGCGGGCCTCGCAGGCTTTCGGGGTCTTCGGACGAAAACGCCTGCGCCACCGCGCCGCTCTCCCACAAAAGCCTGCGCCGCGTCGGCTCATAGCGTGGCCGGTTGGTTCTGGTCACACTCAATATGCCCGACGCCCCGTCCACCATCACCTCGCGCACGTCGCCCAGCGTCTCGCCCACCAGCGCGATGCGCATGGTCCTGTGTCCTCGCGAAAACGGCGAAAGCCCCCGCGCCATCGCGTTGACCCATTCGGCGCCCAGCCGCGTCTTGCCGCAGCCGCGTCCGCCCATCACCAGCCAGTTGACGATTGCCGGAACGCCCAGAAGCTCCAGCCCCACCGGATACTGCGCCAGCCTGCCGTGGGTCACCCACGTCCCGGCCGCCAGCCGCACATCGTCAGGCGACAGCGCGCCTCGCGACCAGCTGGCCTGCAAGCTCCTCAGCGAGGGCGACGATACGATCGTCGATGCGTTCGAGAACGGCGGCCAAATCTTCATCGCTCTGCGCTTCCGCTTGCTTCGTCCGTTCGGCAGCGATGGCTTCCCACCGCTCCATCATGCGCATCATCGCGCCGAGCGTGTCGATCTCGGTCTTGGGAATACGCCTGCCGTCGTCGGCCAGCACGATGAGGGCGTCCACCCGACGCGCGACGAACGACGCGCACCGCGCCAGCACCGCCACCGGGTCTTCGTCGGCCGCGCTCCCGTCGGCCCCGTCAGCGTCGGTCCGATCCGCGTAGGTGACGCTCACGCCGTCTGCATCCTGCGCATCGCCATGGGCATCGATGCCAGCCCCGCCAACGCCCGCAGCGCCGCCTTCGGAAGACGCTCCGCCGGCCTCGCCACCCCCGTATTCCTCAAGCGCCACCGCGACGAACATCCGGTGCGCCTCCTTCACGTCGTGCCGCCTGAAATCCAGCCGTTTCCAGCCTTCCAGCGCCGCGCGCTCGTAAAGCGTCGTCTCGTTGCAGCCCAGCACCTGCGCGATCAGCTTGCGCGTCGGCGGCTCGCCCTCGGCGATAGCACGCGCGGCAAGCCACTGCGCCACCGGAAGCGGCCGCCTGGCTTTCGTCTTCGTCATGTTAGGAAAGCACCCGTGTGTCGCCCACCCGGCGGGGCGAATGTGATATGGTCGAAATGTCCCGAAACCACCGTCCCAGGCACAATTCTCCGACGATAGCCAGAACCTACCAAACCACCGTCACGGTGTCAAGGAATTTTTTCCTAGTAATATACCTGACGTACAAAACATTAGCATATACTAAATTACCCTCGACAGGCCGGCTCTTTTTGTTCGACGGGTACGAGTAGGGCGGGACAGGACGCGAAGGTTGCGAAAGCAATTTCACGGAGCGGCTTGCTCCCGCCCTATTTCTCTCCACGCCATTCGTTGTTGATGGAGGGAGAACGGCAACGCAGGCCAGTAGGAGACCGCCTGAAAGCCTTTGTAGGGGTGCCGCGCGAAGATCGGCAGAAGATCGGTTATGTACCTTGGCTCAAGGGTGCCATATTCGGAAACCTCAACGGCCTTATAGATAGCGCTCGCGATGCAATCTGCGACTTGCAAGCCTCGATATTTCCTATTCGGTTCGATATGGATTTCGTCGTGCTGGAATACGTTCCAAAGGATTTCGTCGCGCTTGACGAAGGGGCTGGATTTGATGCGGCCGAAGTAAGCCTTTAACTCATCCTTATCTAGCCCTCGGCGCGACGAGAGCATGAGGTGAATCGGTTCGCGCGCCGTCGTCTCTGCCCATTTCGTGGCGCGTTCTAGAAGGAATTTTAGGGCGTAGAAGTAAAGCCAGTATCGCTGCTTAAAGCGTTCCGGCTTGTCGATGGACGGCTTATGGATCATTACCGCCATGCCCTGATACGGGGCCTCTCGGATGGCGTGGATAAATCCTATTCGTTCATCGTGGCTGCGCTTCTGAAAGTGGAAAAACCAGTCGTCATTTTTGCGTGCTGCCTTGAATGTATCATAGCAGCCGACGCACGAGTGGAGGCCGCTATTAGCATGCATCGAGCCGCCTAGGATGAACCACTCGGAACTCGTTTCCTTGAAGCCTTCTTCACCGGCTTCATCAACGTAGAGAACTGCCATGTCCGAGACCGCGAAAAACAAAGACCAGGAAAAGGGCGACGAGTTATTGCGCCGCCTGTTGAAGACCCCTCCCGATCCGAAGGCCGGGAGGGGCAAGGATAGGACCGAAAAAAATGAACATCAGACGGATAAGGCTAAGGGCCGCTCTCGGTCTCGCTCGACTTCTTCGAATCCCGATTGAAGTTCATTCGAACTTTTGGGCACTGGGTATGAAAGACTCCAGCACCTCAGGATGCCGAACTGCTCCAAAGTAGCGAGCTTCATCGTTCGCAATCCGGCGCACCACGACAAGGTCTGTGCCCGGGTCCAGCGGCGCGGTTATCGCGCCCATAAAGCTATCGATGCCTAAATCTGATTCGACCAGCCAGAAAGACGTGGGTTCGGACCAGAAACCCTTGCGTTTCGCTTCCTTGAGAGCCTCAACGAAGCCCTCGTATCGGTCGTCATATGTTGCATCGTTCTTGATGCGGATAGTTACCCAGTAGCTGTATGCCATTCCGATTTTCCTTGTATGGATGCCTCGGATGACTTGACGTGAACCGCGTTACGAGCGACAGATGGGACGTGATCACAAACAAGCCCTCCAACGGCTTGGTTTCAACGTAAAGGCGACCGTCTGAACCACGGTCGCCTTTTACGTTTGAGTGACTCGCGCAGTGGCGACAAGCTCTCCTGTCGCCCTCTCCCCGGTTTTCACAGTAACGTCTTCTTGCGTTTTCGAAGAATTTTGCGCGATTTCTGCTTAGGTGACCGGCTTCACCAATCCGCCGAAAGGTAAGGCGCTCGTCGCTAGCCATGCGAAGCAAGTCTTCGGCGCGTTCTGCATCGCTGATATTTAGCGCGGTGCGGCGGTTATAGCGGAAGTCAAATTCGGCAAGGTAGCGGTGAAGATGGGCTTCGCCGAAATGCCCTACCCCTCCGTCCGTCCCTCGCCTTCCCTGTTGCCCTCATACCGCTTCTTCACCGGAAACGGCGGCAGCCAGCTTTCGCGGCGGACGGTCCAGAGTTCGTATGTCGGGATGAACTGATCGATTTCGTCCAGCGCGCCGAGATTGATCTCGACCTCGTCGCCGCTGCGTCCGAATACGGGCGAGCCGCAATTGGGGCAGAAGAATCGGTCCTTGTAGTCGCGCGTTTCGCCCTCGACCGTCACCGCGTCGGCTGGAAAAATCGCGGAGGCGTGGAAGAGTGCGCCGTGGTGCTTGCGGCAGTCGAGGCAATGGCACATGCCGACGCGGTAGGGCTCTCCGGTCGCCACGAAACGCACGCCGCCGCAGCGGCAGCCGCCGGTGTATCGGTCCATGCCGCGTCTCCTTGCAGTTCGGGGCAGTTCGGCGCAGTCGGGGCAGTGCAGGACCGGGGCGCAAGCGCCCCGGCAAAGTTCAGGCCCGGCCGGCGTGCGCCTGCGTGCCGCCTGCCTTGCCCGCCGCATCGTGGCGCGGCGGCACGGCTGCCGCCGCCTCGCAAAGCTCGACGTGCTTTGCCAGCGCCGACATCGACAGCATTGCGCTGACGGTTGTGATGTCGCGGCCCTGATATTTCGGCGTCTGCTGCAGTTCCTTGAGCCGTTCGAGAAGTGCCAGTCGGGTCATCGAGTTCTCCTTCTTGGGTCCGGCAAAGGTCGGATGCTGGAGGCGGCCTCAGGCCGCCTTTTTCTTCTTGCCCGCGTCGAACGGGATTTCGACGTCGACCGCCAGCGTGGAGACCTGCGCGCCGCGCTCCATCTTCACGCTCACCTTGTCCTGGTCGATCTTCATGTGCTTCGAAATGACCGCCATGATCTCGTCGCGCAGCTTGGTGACGAGGTCCGATTCGCCGGCCGATACGCGCTCATGGGCGAGCAGCACCTGCAGGCGCTCGCGCGCGGCGGGCGCCGACGGCGTCTTGGAGAAGTAACGGAAAATGTTCATGCCGCCTTCCTTCCGAAGATCTTGCCGAAGAAGCCCCGCTTCTCGCCCGGGATGGTGACGGGAACCGTCTCGCCCATGAGGCGGCGGGCCGCGTCGAAATAGGCCTTTGAAGGCGCGCAGTCGCCGTCGGCGAGGGTGACGGGCGATCCGAGGTTGGATGCGCGCAGCACGTCCATGCTTTCGGGGATGATACCCAGCAGCGGGATGGAGAGGATTTCGAGAACGTCGTCGACCTTGAGCATGTCGCCGCGCTCGGCGCGCATCGGGTCGTAGCGGGTCAGCAGCAGGTGCTTCTCCATCCGCTCGCCCTTTTCCGCCTTCAGCGTCTTGGAATCGAGCAGGCCGATGATGCGGTCCGAATCGCGAACCGACGAAACCTCTGGATTCGTTACCACAATCGCCACGTCCGCATGGCGCATTGCCAGCGTCGCGCCGCGCTCGATGCCGGCCGGGCTGTCGCAGATCACCCAGTCGAACGCCTTCTTCAGCGCGCCGATCACCATCTCCACGCCCTCGGGCGTCAGGTTATCCTTGTCGCGGGTCTGCGAGGCGGGCAGCAGGTACAGCGTCTCCAGCCGCTTGTCGCGGATCAGCGCCTGCGTCAGCTTGGCCTCGCCCTGAATGACGTTGACCAGGTCGTAGACGACCCTGCGCTCGGCTCCCATCACGAGGTCGAGGTTGCGCAGGCCGACATCGAAGTCCACCACGACGACCTTCTCGCCCTTCTGCGCCAGCGCTGCCCCCAGTGCGGCCGAGGAGGTCGTCTTGCCGACGCCGCCCTTGCCAGATGTAACGACGATGACCTTGCCCATTGACCTCTCCTTTTTATCCGGACCCGACATTCTTCAGCCCAGTGTTCCCGCCGCTATGGTTTCGCCGTCCAGCCAGATCTGGACCGCGCGTCCCCGCAGGTCCGGCTCCATGTCCTCGGCCGTCTTGTAGTAGCCGTCGATCGCGATCAGCTCTGCCTCGAGCTTGCGGCAGAAGATGCGCGCCGAGGCGTTGCCCATCGTGCCCGCCATCGCGCGTCCCCGCAGCGTGCCGT
Organism: Neoaquamicrobium microcysteis; assembly: GCF_008180155.1. GTDB lineage: Bacteria > Pseudomonadota > Alphaproteobacteria > Rhizobiales > Rhizobiaceae > Aerobium > Aerobium microcysteis. The sequence continues at coordinate 82,032 of NZ_VSZS01000056.1, forward strand.
AGATGTGGATCGACCCGCCGGCGACGATCTCTGCGCCCGATGCCACCGAACCGACGATCGTGACGTCGCCTTCCGGGAAGATCAGGCTCTGGCCCGAGCGCACCGGCTGCGTGACGACCAGCGACGGCACCGCCCTGCCCGGCTCGGCCGACGCGGCGGGGACGACGGGAACTGCCGCACCACCCTCTTCAGCCTCGGCCTTCTCGGGAGCTTCGAAGTCGGATGCGGGTCGCCCGTCGGCCATGGCCGGCGGCAGGTCGGCAGCCAGCATGGAAGGCCGCGCGCCTTCGATGCCCATGACGCGCACGTTTCGCGAGCCGAGCTGCTCGACCAGTTCGCGCAGCTGGTTTCGGTCGATGTCGAGCCCGTCCACGTCGAGAACCACCGGCCGCCGAAGGAAGAAGCCTGCCGAGCGGGCAGCCAGATCGTCCAGCCGCGCCAGCCAGTCGGCCAGCGGCAGTTCGGGGGTAAGCGCGAGCGCAAGGAAGGATCGACCCTTGAGGCGGATCGGCCGCGAGTCAGTTAACACTTGAGTGATCTTCGTTAATTTTCCGTCACTTGGGTGTATCGGCGGAATGGTTAACAAAAGGTTAACGCCACCCCTCGGGGAGCCGTCTGAAACACAATGTGAACTCCCGATCGGCGTGAACCAACGAAGCGTCAAAAACGCGCATGGGCGCTCTTCCGGCGCAAAACCGGCCCGTCGCTATTCTCAACGCGATCTTCCGCTGTTAAGCACGGCTTGGAGGCAGTTTATTGGCAAACACTCGGCGGAAAACGGGCAATCTTGGCGTCGCGCTTGCCGCGGCCGCAATGCTCGTGCTGCAGGGCTTCCTCGGCGCCTTCGCCGTCGGCACGGCCAATGCCTCGCCCATGCTCGACGCATTCGGCAATCCGCTCTGCATCACCAGCGTCGAAAGCCACCAATCGGATACCGGCCACGTCGACCATACGGCCATGCCGGATTGCTGCACGGTTGCATGCAGCATGTTTGCCCCGGCTGCCAGCGACGGAGGGTCCGGCCATTCGCTGGAAAACCCACTCTCCACCAAAGCCGTGCGCCTGCAAACGCCTGAGGCCGTTTCCGGGTATACGGATGCGCTGCACCGTGGTCCCGGCAGTCCGCGATCTCCTCCCCTGACGATGTGATCCCGCTGCCGCGCCAGCGCGCGGCTGTTTCATATTGTCTGCGTCTTTCGAGCCCGGAGTGGCCGAACATGACGCTCAGGAGATTTCCAATGCACCAGTCTTTCCGCGCCGCCGCTCGCGCCGCTTCCTTTGCCATCGCCATGCTGTTCGTCGCGAACCAGTCCGCCCTCGCCCACGGGTTCGAGGTCGGTGAACTTGAGATCGACCACCCGTGGTCGCGCGAAACGCCGGAGGGCGCGCGCGTCGCCGCCGGCTACGTCAAGATCGTCAACCACGGTTCGGAAGCCGACCGTCTCGTCGCCGTTACGGGTGACATCGCCGGCCGCACCGAAATCCACGAGATGGCCGTCGACGACAAGGGCGTCATGACCATGCGTCCGATCGAAGGCGTCGAAATACCCGCCGGCGGAGAGGTCGAGCTCAAGCCGGGGGGCTACCACGTCATGTTCCTCGAACTGACCGGCAGGCCGAAGCAAGGCGAAAAGTTCGCGGGCACGATGACCTTCGAGAAGGCGGGCACCGTCGAGGTCGAGTTCGCCGTCGAGGCGATGGGCGGGGCGCAGAGCCACGGCGGTGGCGGGCACGATCACGGTGACCATTCCTCGCATTGATCCCGGAGGATGAGCGGCGCGGCCCGACCGCGCCCGCATTCCTCCGACCCTCCACTCCTTCTCGACACCTCGAGGTCACCATGACTGACATAACCGGCGGAGCCGAAGCTCCGCAGGCGGCTGCGGCTGCCAACAAATTCTATTTCATCGCCTGGCGATGGCACTTCTATGCCGGCCTGTACGTGATCCCCTTCCTCGTCATGCTGGCCACGACGGGCCTCGTCATGCTGTGGATTTCATGGGGCGCAGGCATCGGCGGCGAACGCACCGCCGTCGCTCCGCAAGCCGAGTTTGCTGCGGTCAGTGCCTTGCAGACCGCGGCCGAGAGCGCCGTTTCGGGCGGACAGGCCGTGCAATATATCGAGCCGCTCGCAGCCGACCGCGCGGCGGTCTTCGCGGTTGCGTCCGACGCCGGCAGAACCGGGGTGGTGGTCGATCCCTACACGGCGGAAGTGCTGCAGACTTTTGCGTGGCGCGCCGGCTGGTACGATTTCGCTAACAAAATCCACGGCACGCTGCTGCTCGGCTCCTTCGGCGACCGGATGATCGAGATCGCCGCCAGCCTCGCCATCGTCATGGTGGTCACCGGCCTCTATCTCCACTGGCCGCGAAACGGCGCGACATGGCGCGAAACGCTCCTGCCGCGACTGACGGCCAGAGGCCGCACCTTCTGGAAATCCCTGCACGGCGTCCTGGGTTTCTGGATTTCGGCAGTCCTCGTCGTCTTCCTGATCTCGGGCCTCAGCTGGGCCGGCATCTGGGGCGAGCGGATGGTGCAAGCGTGGAACACCTTCCCCGCCGAAAAATGGGGCGCGCCGCTGTCCGACGTGACCCATGCCAGCATGAACCACGACGGCGCGCACGAAGTGCCGTGGGGGCTGGAGCAGACGCCGCTTCCGGCTTCCGGCTCTCTTGCGGGCACGGATGCCATCGAGGGCGACGTCACCATCGACAGTGTGGCGCAGTTTGCCCGCGGTCTAGGTTTCGTCGGGCGGTTCCAGATCAACATTCCCGGCGATGAGACCGGCGTGTGGACGGTGAGCCATGACAGCATGTCGAATGACGGCCCGAACCCGGCCGCCGACCGCACGATCCACATCGACCAGTACAGCGGCAACGTGCTGGCCGACGTGCGCTACGCAGACTATTCGCCTTATGCCAAGGCGATGGCGTGGGGCATCGCGTTCCACGAAGGCGATCTCGGCGTCTGGAACCTCGTCTTCAACACGCTCTTCTGCCTGTCGGTGATCGGGGTGTCAGTGTCGGGCCTGGTCATGTGGTGGAAGCGTCGACCCGCAGGCGCCGCCCGGCTCGCCGCGCCGCCGCGGCCGCGCGATCTGCCGCTGTGGAAAGGCGCTGCCGCGCTGGTGGTTGTGCTGGGCATAGCTTTTCCCCTCGCCGGTGCCGCGATCGTCGCCGTGCTGCTGCTGGATGCAACCCTGCTGCGCGTCGTTCCACGGTTGAGGCACGCACTGTCCTGACCTTCCGGAACAGCGGCGGTTCTTGCCGGTTCATTCCGAAACCGCTAAAGAACCGCCGCTGATCGCGAGACGCGACCGCCAGAGGACATTTTCATGTTTCAGATTGCTGCTGCCATCCTTGCCGGCCTCATGATCGTGTGGACCGCCGTCAGGGGCCTGCGTCCGCGTGCGGGTATTTTCGAGCGTCTCTATTCGCTGACGGCTGGCGGGTGGTCGGCCTTCGGTGCGGCCATCTACTACCCTGCCCTGCTTGGCCGCTTTGCCCCGGCCGGCCTCATTCACAGCCACCTCGCCGTCACCGTGTTCGGCTTCGGGCTCATCGCTCTTGGCGTATGCGGCGCGACCATCATGCTGGGCGACAAGTAGCTGCGATTCGCGTGGCGTGCCGGCAACACGTTAAACCAACCCTAACGCGAACATTTACGATCACTCGCCTTTTACCGTGACGGCCTATGCGCCTCGCGGTATGATCGGTGAAATTCGTGGGCGCTGACCCGGCGTCGCCAGCCTTGAATATGCCGTAATTCGGGATCGGGCTGGCTTTGGGGTTTGATGGCGTGGGCGTGGTGTAATGGACGATCCCCAGAAAATGCGCAAACGGCGCATTCCGCGTGCGACGAGGCTGCTCGCCGTCGACGCCTGGATCGATTCAAGCCTTTACGAAGCCGGCTTCAAGGCCCGTGAGGCTTGGGAAAACATCACCATCTTCTTCCGCCGCTTCCGCGTATCCGGCTGGCGGCGGGGCGTCGTCGAGCTTGGCAGCGAGGCGTTCACGCTCGGCACGGTCGGCGTCATCGGCATGCTGGCGCTGGCCATTCCCGCTTTCGAGGAGACGGCCAAGGACTGGCGCAGCCAGGGCGACTACGCCGTTACCTTCCTCGACCGCTACGGCAACGAGATCGGCCAGCGCGGCATCATCCAGCGCGATTCGGTGCCGGTGGACGAGATCCCCGACCATGTCATCAAGGCGGTTCTTGCAACCGAGGATCGGCGTTTCTTCGAGCATTTCGGCATCGACTTCATCGGTCTGGCGCGCGCCATGAGCGAGAACGTGCGCGCCAACTCCGTCGTGCAGGGCGGCTCCACCATCACGCAGCAGCTGGCCAAGAACCTGTTCCTGACCAACGAGCGCTCGATGGAGCGCAAGATCAAGGAAGCCTATCTGGCGCTCTGGCTGGAATGGAACCTGTCGAAGAAGGAAATCCTCCAGCTCTATCTCGACCGCGCCTATATGGGCGGCGGGACGTTCGGCATCACCGCGGCTGCCGATTTCTACTTCGACAAGGGCATCAAGGAGGTCAATCTGGCCGAGGCCGCGATGCTTGCGGGCCTGTTCAAAGCCCCCGGCAACTATGCGCCGCACATCAACCTTCCTGCCGCGCGCGGCCGCGCCAACGTGGTGCTGTCCAATCTCGTGGATGGCGGGTTCATGACCGAAGGCCAGGTGCTTTCGGCGCGCCTGCATCCCGCCACGGCAATCGACCGGGGCGGCATGGACAGCCCCGACTATTTCCTCGACTGGGCATTCGAGGAGGTCAAGAAGATCGCGCCGCGCAACGGCCCGCGCTCGCTGGTGGCGCGCACCACCATCGACCTCAACCTCCAGAAGGCCGCCGAAGAGGCGATGGAATTCAACCTGCGCCAGCACGGCCAGGCCTATCGCGTTTCCGAAGGCGCGATGGTGATGATCGAGAACAGCACCGGCGCCGTCCGAGCCATCGTCGGCGGGCGCGACTATGCCCGCAGCCAGTTCAACCGCGCGACGCGGGCTCTGCGCCAGACGGGCTCGTCGTTCAAGACCTACGTCTACACCGCTGCGATGGAAGCGGGCTTCACGCCCGATTCGGTCGTGCCGGACGGCCCCATCACCTGGGCCGGCTGGTCGCCGCGCAACTATACCCGCGGCTATGCCGGCCGCGTGCCGCTGTCGAGCGCCCTCATCCGCTCGCTCAACACCGTGCCGGTGCGGCTGGCCAAGGACCATCTGGGCATTCCCGCCATCATCGAGAAGACGATGGCGATGGGCGTGGAATCGGAACTCAACGGCCATCGCACGATGGTTCTGGGCACGTCGGGCATGACGGTGATGGATCAGGCCACCGGCTATCTCACGCTTGCCAATGGCGGCTTCACCGGCTCGCGCCACGGCGTGACGCAGCTGGTCACCCATGCCGGCGAGATCGTCTACGACCACGGCCGCGACGCGCCCGAGCCGCGACGAACCGTGTCGGAACAGGCGGTCGCCTCCATGAACTCGATCATGGTGCAGATACCTGAGACCGGCACGGCCCGCCGCGCCGCCCTGCAGGGTATCCGCTCCGCAGGCAAGACGGGCACGACGCAGGCTTATCGCGACGCCTGGTATGTCGGCTACACCGGCAACTACACGGCTGCCGTATGGCTCGGCAATGACGACTACACCTCGACGCGCGACATGACCGGCGGCTCGGTGCCGGCGATGGTCTGGCAGCGCCTGATGCAGTATGCGCACCAGAACGTGGAGCTGCGGCCGATACCGGGCATCGACAAGCCGTTCCTCGACGCCAAGCCTGAAGCCGCAGTGGCCGATGCTTCGGAAGCGCTCGACGGTGAGCGGCCGGACATCGAGCGGCCGTCGGTCCTTTCCGGCCGCACGACGCGGCTTCTGGTGGACATGTCGCGCCAGTTCCGCGACGCGCCCAACCTCGACGTGCCGCCCGAGCCGGAGGCGCTGTCTTCGCTGTGACCATGCTTCCCACGCGGCCGCAAGCCATCGAAACGGCTTGACTTTCCGCGCCAAGACGGCGACCGCTTGGGCCTCCGAAAACCTCTCTTTGACGCTCCCGCCAGCGGCGACAGCTTCGCGGCGGAAACCGATCCGGGCCCATGCTCAAGACCATCTTCCTGACAGCCCTGACACTTGCGATCGCGCTCGGCGCGGGGGCAGGCAGCGTCTGGCTGGCTCTGGACGGCGACTTCGAGTTCGACACGGTCGAGATCGGCAACTGGACGGCCTACCCGCAACGCGGAACGCCTCAGGCCGACCCCTACTCCAAGGCCCGCTTCTCGCGCGAGGCCGACCTGGCGCTGGGCCATGCCGAGGGGCTGGTCTTCATCGCCACCCGCGACGACGCTGGCGAGCCGCTGAGGCTGGAGTGCGACTACCGCATCGAAGGCAGCCTGCCGCCGGCGCGGTTCTGGACCCTTTATGCGCGCGACGCGGACGGGCAACTGATCGCGCCTGAAGGCAACCGCGCCGCAGCGCTGCATTCCTACGCCATGCTGCGCCAGACCGACGATACCGTCTCGGCCGTCGTTTCCCGCATGCCCTCTCCGGGCAACTGGCTCGCGGTGCGCGGCACCGGAGAGTTCCGGCTGATCCTGACGCTCTACGACACCGCCGTCGCCTCGAGCGCGCGGGTCGCGGAGGTGGAGCTGCCGCCGGTACGGCGGGAGGCTTGCGATGGCTAGAGGCCACAGAACGCCCTACTCGCGCCCGCTATGGGCCGCCCTGCTGCATGCGCTGCTGCTGGGCCTCGTCGGCGCCGGCATCGTCCACATCGCCATCCTGCTCATGGTGCCGTCTTATTCGCAGCGCGACGCATGGTCGATCCTGTCGCAACAGGCGAACTACTACACGCTCGCAAGGCTCGATCCGCCCGGCGCCGCGCCGCTCATCGGCTCGATGGACCCGCTGTTCAACGCGGTCGCCTGCCGGGTCGATCTCGAGGAGGGGACGGTCCGGGTTCACGGAAGCGGCAATGCGCCCTACTGGTCGATTTCCGTCTACGACCGGGCCGGGCAGAACGTCTTCAGCCTCAACGACCGCTCTTCCGCGGACGGGCAGGTGGATTTCGTCATCGCCACGCCTGCGCAGATGATCGACCTGCGCAACGCGCTTCCGGCGGCATACGACCGCTCGGTGTTCATCGAAGCCGATATCGGGGAAGGCATGGTGGTCGTCAGGGCGTTCGTGCCCGACGAGAGCTGGGAGCCGACGATCTCGCGCTATCTGGACGGCATCGCCTGCACGCCCGGCTAGCCGGTCTGAGCGTTCAGGCGGTTTTGCCCTTGCGCTTGCGGCGCGGGCTGTCGCCGGTACGTCCTTCACTGCCGCCGGCCTGATGGTCGTCGCGGCGCGCCTCGTAGCGGACGCCGGGAAATATGACGATGGCGGCGACACTATCGGCTGGTCGCCTGGTTGACGGCGTCCGCGGGCGGACGACGAAGGGAAGTATGGTAGCCATGGATATGCTCGTTTCTCGGTTAGACCGGAGCAGAACGCTACGCCTCCGTCCCGACTACGCGCAGGAGAGGGTTAACACGACGCTAACGAATACGGTCTAAATTGAGCGAACAGGCCGCATATTCGCCGTTTTCCGGCTTTGCGTGCCTTCACAGTGTCAGTTTGCGTATCAGGCGTTTCCTTCGTGCACCGCTCGGCTTCCCTTCCGTTCAACTCCCATCGCGCCGCCGGCCGGTCCGAACGGCTCCTGCGTGCGTCCGTCACCGCCTTCTGCTCGCTTACCCGCCCTACCCGCCGCGAAATCGTCCAGCTGGACGATCTGGCGGTGCCGCTGCTTTCCGGCGTCTCGGAAGAAGCGCTACGCTTCGTGGCGGCAGCCCTGTGCGAATCGCCCTACGCTCCGCCCGTTCTCGTTCGCAGGCTGGCCGACCGGCCCATCGAGATCGCCGCGCCGCTGCTGATGTCATCGCCGGTGCTGACCAATATCGACCTCGTTGCGCTCATCGGCCGTCACGGCCTGCCTCATGCGCGCGCCATCTCCATGCGTGCCGAGCTCGACGAGCGCATCCTGCGCCTCATCCGCTCGCTCGGCGCGCTGGATGCCGAGGCAACGCCGGACAAGGCGGAAGAAACCCGCGCCCGCCTGCTGACGATGATGCGCCCTGCGGCACCGGACAAGGCTGCCGCATCGCCCGTTAGCCTGCGTTGGGACGGCGAGCCCGGGGCTTATCGCAAGCTGCGCTCGACAGCGCTTGCGGGCGTTTCGGCCCTCTTCCACACCGCGCTGGCGGACGTGCTGGGCATCGATCTGGCGAGAGCCGAGGCGATCACCGACGACCAGGACATCGCCGGTTTCATCGTGGCGTTGCGTTCGCTTTCGCTTTCCGACGAGCAGGCGCTGCTGCTGGTGCAGTGCGTAAGGCCGATGAGGTCTGGCGACACGCGCGCGATCGCCGCGTTCCTCGACGCATACGCGGCCGTGACGCCCGACACCGCGGCAAGGCTGATGGGGGAATGGCGTAACGCGCCGCTGGCGGCCAACCGGTCATCGCAGACGGGCAAGCTCAAGGCGTCGTAAGCGGCACCAGCTCGGCGAAGGTCGCGTCGTCCACTTCCAGTTCCACCACCCAGATGTCGGGGTCGAAGCGAAGCTCGCGGTCGATCCTCTTGCGGATTTCCTCGTCGTCGACAGAGCGCAGCAGCTCCGAAAACAGCCGCTCGTCGGGACGCGCCTCGTCGTAGCTCGTCTGCGGGGCTGGGCCGTAAAGCCGGATTTCACCGAGACGGTCGCGCTGGGTCACCATCACCGCGCCGGCCTCGGTCGCACCCCGCCGCACGACGGCAGCGAACCCGCCGGTGGCGAAAGCCCTTCGCACGATGGCGGAAACCCAGAAATCGGTGGTGAGCCGCATCGGGCGATCAGTCCGTCAGCCCGATCTCGCGCATCTTGGCGTAGACCGACTGGTCGGGTTCTCCGGTTTCCGGCAGCCCGAACAGCGACTGGAACTCCAGTATCGCGGACTTGGTCCTCGAGCCGACCTGGCCGTCGATGTCGATGCCGTCATTACCGAATGCCTTGAGGCCAGCCTGAATGCGCATCACGAGCCCGTTGTCGTGCGAAACGGCCGACGACGTTTCGATCATATCCGTACCGGGCGAACCGGTCGGCAGCGGCGAAGCGCTGCTTGTGGCGCGCGGCTGCGCGCCCAGTTGCGCCAGAAGCTGATCGTCTATGTCGGCCGAAGCGCTCAGCCCTACCATCTTGCGATAGCCTTCGATCGCGCTTCGGGTCTTGGGACCGGTCAGGCCATCGACGTCGCCATCATAGAGGTTCAGTTCGGCCAGAATCCGCTGAACGTCCTCCACCACCGGGTCGCCTCGCGGCGATATCATCGGCGTGGGTGCCGCCGGCAGCGGGGTTGGCGCGGGTGCTGCGATGATCGTCTCGATGCTCGGGCCGGCAGGCGGCGTCTGCTGCGCGCCTTCGGGTTCCCGCTCCAGCCTGATGACCGTCTCGAACTCGCCCGGCATCGCCTCGTCCTGCGCGACCGACGCGGCTGCGGGCGCCGTCAGCGGTCTCGTGGCGAAGAATGCGCCGCCATGGGCGTGCGGCTGATACCAGACCGCGTTGGCTCCGACATAGGAAAACGCGACGGCAAAGGCGGTCAGCCCGCCCAGAACCCGCCGGTGGCGTATCAGGAATGCGCCCACGCCACTTTCATCGTCGAACTCTTCGACCTGCCTGCGCCCTCTAGGCGGTCTTGCGGAGCGCGATGCCATGTCTCTCCCCCTTCTCGCCTCGTGTTTCAAGTTTGGCTACCCGCCCGCCCGTCTCGCCGGATGAAGCTGCCGGCAGGCCGATGGTAACCGTCGTGCCCAGCCCCGGCGCGCTCTCGATGGACATCGAGCCGTGGTGCAGTTCCACCAGCCCCTTCACCAGCGAGAGCCCAAGCCCGGTGCCCTGGAACTGCCGTGTATAGTCGTTCTGCACCTGCATGAAAGGCCTGCCCAGAGTGGCAAGGTCTTCGGCCGAAATGCCGATGCCGGTGTCATTGACGAAGATGCGGATCGTATCGTCCGAACGCACGGCGTTGACGGTGACGTTGCCGCCCTCCGGCGTGAACTTGATGGCGTTGGAGAGCAGGTTGAGCAGGATCTGCTGCACCGCTCTCTGGTCGCCCGCGACTTCGCCCAGTCCCAGAGGCAGCCGCGCCGACAGGTTCACGCCCTTGGCGGTCGCCTGCGGCTCCAGCATCGCGCGGCACATCTCCAGCGCAGGGCCGAGATCGAACGGCTCGACGTTGATCTGGTACGAACCCGCCTCGATCTTGGAAACGTCGAGGATGGCGTTCACGACCGAAAGCAGGTGGTTGCCCGCCTCGCCGATCAGCGTCACGTGCTCCTTCTGCTTGCCCGTCATCTCGCCGGAAATCTCGCGATGCAGCAGCATGTCCGAAAAGCCGATGATCGCGTTGAGCGGCGTGCGCAGCTCGTGGCTCACGGCTGCAAGGAAGCGGCCCTTGGCGATCTCGGTCGCATTGGCCTGCTCCAGCGCGCGCGCCAGTTCGTCGCGCAGCGTCGCAGCCTCCTGCCCGTCGCGGATCAGCGCCACTACCGAACCGTCGGTCGCGGGGCGCACGACCTCGATGTCGAAGGCGCGATAGCCGCCGCCTTCAGCGCCTGGAATGCGCGGCATCCGAAGACGGACCGTGCACCGCGCTGCCGTTCCTTCGTCGCGCGCCTGTGCGACCGCGCACATGAACGCGACGCGGTCCGCCACGTGAACCCGATCGAACAAGCCGGTCGCGAGAAGCAGTTCGGGCTCCAGCCCCATGATGGCGGTGGCCTGCGCCGAAGCGCTTTCAACCTCGCCATGGCGAGCGATACGCACCACCAGCGCGTCGAAGCACGCCTCGGGCAATCCTTCGGCGTTGCGCTCGCGCGCATCCGACACGGCCTCGGTCTGCTGCAGCCAGCGCAGGCCCAGCGTCGCCGCATAGAGCGTCGGGGTAAGCCACAGCCAGTCGAGCGCCCCCGAAGGCGCGCCTTCGAGGAGGAAGCCTCCACCGACGGCTGCGGCAAGGGCGAGGCCACCGGCTTGGAGTGCCGCCTTGCGCGAGCGGCTTATCCAGTAGGTTTCCATCGGCAGTGCGACGAGAAGAATCGCGAGAGGCCCGGCAAGACCGCCTGCGAGCGCCACGAGCGTGCCAGCGAGCAATGCGCCCGCGGCGAGAGCCACCGGCTCCGCCCGGTCGCGTCTTCCGCTCGTACCGACGAGATAAGCCACCAGCCAGCTCGCGCTGAAAACGGCGCACAGCACGGCCAAGCCGGTCGCCGCACCGTAATGCGGCATCACGGTCTGGACGATGGCGGCAGCTGCCACGAATGGCCCCGACAGCAGCGCGGCAAGAAGCCGGCGCTGGCGCTTGCGCTCGCCACCGGTTACCGCCGGATGGACAAGACGCTCGCATCCCGCGGCCATTCCGGTCAGCCAATTGCCCGGTCTGGTTGTCACTGCACTCAACTCAACGCACTCGCACAACGTCCGCTTTGCGGATCGAACTCTTTGAAGCCGACCCTCGCACCCGCGGTTTAAGGAATGAATAAACGACGCCCCGAGACGACCGCCGGCACCCCCCTTTCCACCGGTTTAGGGGGTGCTCCCGGCCAACAATTCTCCCCATGGTAAACAGAGGGTAAGGGCAAAACCGGCACGAAAGCCGTGCACCCCCAGGATCATCATCGACAATCGCGCGTATTTTTGCACAATAATTTCAATTGGTTGAAAGAACGCAACTTCGCCCAAATCCACCTTCATCTTGCGTCGACGTTTAATCGAACCCGAAAAGATAAAATTGGAATCAAATTTGAGGCGAATGCGACTCAGCTCTTCAAGCCGTCCTTTGCGTCCCGTGCGTAGGGTGGCCACATTCGCGGACTTGGGGAAAGTTTGTCCGCAACGGGTATCGAGGGTGTGGAAATGGGTTTCCTGATTAAATCCGCGTTCTGGTTGTCGCTGGTGCTGCTGGTCATCCCGTTCGGCGGAACGGACGAAAATGGCAGCAAGCCCACCATCGGCGCAGTCGAGGCGTTCTTCGCGGCACGCGCCGTCATCGGCGATTTCGCCGGCCTGTGCGAGCGGCGTCCGGACGCATGCGAGGTCGGGCGCTCGGCCATGCACACGATAGGTGTCCGCGCCAGGGAAGGTGCACGCATCGCCTATGGCATGCTCGACGAGCATTTCGGCGAACAGCCGGCCATGCCGCACGAGCCGCTGCACACCGGGTCCGTTCCTGTGCCGTCCGAGCCGGTATCCGCCGCGCAGGAGTGACAGCGCCGCCCGCACGCACTATATGCGGTCCACGATGACCGCAACGCTCGACACCATCCGCGACGACTTCGCCTTCCTGGACGACTGGGAGGAGCGCTACCGCTATGTGATCGAGCTTGGCGGCGACCTCGCGCCCTATCCCGAACACGCGCGCGACGACGCACACAAGGTTCAGGGCTGCGTAAGCCAGGTCTGGCTACAAACCACGCGCGGCGAAGGCGATGACCCGGTCCTGACCTTTCTCGGCGATTCCGACGCCCATATCGTGCGCGGGCTGGTGGCAATCGTTCTTGCCATCTTCTCGGGGCGCAGAGCCTCCGAGATTCTCGCGACCGAGGCGGAAGACACGCTCCGCGCGCTCGGGCTCGACGAGCACCTGACGCCGCAGCGCGCCAACGGCCTGCGGTCCATGGTCCAGCGCATCCGCCGCGAAGCCCAGAACGCGCTGTCCGCACCAGCCGTCTCCTGACCGCGCATCACCGCAGCATCGGGCGGTAGTCCTCCGTTCCCCAGTGAAGAACCGGCCTGTCGCGGTTTCCACCACCCGACGAGGCTGGTTCGTAGTGACGCGCCAGCGCGCCCAGTCCCGACTTCAGCACCACCTTGGCGGAGCGAGCCGGCCACTGCCGCTCGATCTCCACCTGCTCGAGCCCCTTGAGAAAGCAGCATACGTCGATCAGCACGCCCGAGAGTTCTGGCCCGACGGCCTGCACCGCCTTTTCCACGCGCAGCCGCGCGGCCAGCGCCGCGTCTGTAAATTCGGCCACGCCGTTGGCATCGCCCAGTCTTCGTCCGCCCCCGACGCCGCCCCAGTTGATGCCCATTCGCGGCATGAGCCTGCCGCGCGTGTAGTCGCTGCGCAGCCGCTCGCCCGCACGAAACTCACGCGCCTCAAGAAAGCGCGCGCCCGCCCGGGTCCGGCGTCGCCACAGCAGGCCCAGCGGCGATTCGGCATGGTCGATGGTCACTTCGTCCGTGCGTGCGGGCGTCGCGATCACCGCCTCCTCCAGCACCTGATGCTGTGCACGGTAGGGCTCGGCGGCAACCTCCGCCCGCTTCATGGCATTGCGGCCGAGGGTCGTGAGGCTGACGGCGCCGGCCGCCATCTCGATCAATCCGCGGCGCGCCGCATCGACCAGCACGTTTTCCGCCACGCCCACGACCCCGCGCTCACCCGCGTTCAGCAGCAACCTGCCCGCTGCCGCCGCGTCGCGCAGGGTCGCGTCGCCTTTCGCCAAAAACCGTATGACGCGCAAAAGCGCGCGCTCGTTCGCCGCCTTGTCCATCCTGCGAAGTTACTCCTGCCCCTGTCGCCCGAATGCGGCGGTGACCACGCGCTCCACCATCGCGACGATGCCGTCGAACTCCTCGTCGTCTCGCATGTCCTCGATCAGGTGGCACGCATGCAGAACAGTCGTCCGGTCGCGCCCGAAGCCCAGTCCGACGTCGCGCATGCTCATCTCGAGCGCTACATGGGTGACATACATCGCGATCTGCCGCACGCGGCTCACGCCAAGCGTCGAGCGTCCCGGCTCGCGCAGTTCCTTGCCACTGACGTTGAACAAGGCTGCCGCAATGTCGATGACCGCATCGCAGATCACCGGCACGCGCTCGGACGCCGAGAGCTTCGTCAGCGACGGCAGCGCCGCGATCTCGGGGTCTGTGTCGTCCGATAGTGTTTTGCGTTTCAGCGCCGACATCTGCACGTAATCACCCCTCCCGCATTATAGGAATGATTTCTTATATCGGCAGATATTCAGGGTGTGAACAAACCACGAACAAGTTTTGCGAAATCGGCGACTAACCCGCTGGTTCAAATCGGCTTTTTCTCGGATTGCCGGAAATGACGACGGCTTCTGTCCACGCGGTCCGGCCGACGCGGGAATATCGGGGCACTCAGACGAAGGAGATTTCCCCGTGGCCGCTCTCGATGCCGACATACGCGCCTTCACCGACAGGAAGAGACAGGAGCACCGCCAGGCCGGACAGACGGCGGCATTCTTCCTTGCGTGCGGCGTGGATCTGGCCGAAGCGCTCGCATCGACCGGCGAACAGCGCATGCGATTTGCAGCCCGGCTGGAGCGCCTTATCGAGCGGGAGCGTCTGCGCGGCGCGCGCCGCCACTGGAGCTACGATCTCAACCGCCACATCGCGTTAAAACAATCGCTGGACCGGCTCCGCGCGCCCGAGGAACCGGCCCAAGCTTCGACAAACGAAAAGGCGGCCTCGATGAAGCCGCCTTTCAGAAACCTTTGATGGAGGGGAAGCGCTATTTGCGCTTGCGTCCCAGGCCCATCTTCTTTGCAAGCTGCGAACGCGCGGCCGCATAGTTCGGCGCGACCATCGGGTAGCTTGCGTCCAGGCCCCACTTCTCACGGTACTGGTCAGGCGTGAGACCGTAGTGGGTCATCAGGTGGCGCTTGAGCGACTTGAACTTCTTGCCGTCCTCGAGACAGACGATGTAATCGTCGAACACGGACTTCTTCGGGTTGACCGCTGGCTTCTGCTTGTCCGCAGGTGCGATCTCCGGTGCGCCGCCCACGCGCCCAAGGGCGGCATGCACGTCAGCGATCAGGTTTGGCAGTTCCCCGACGGGAACAGGATTGTTGCTGACATAGGCGGCCACAACATCTGCGGTCAGCTCGATCAGCATCTCGTCATTTTTCGAGGAAGTTTCGGTTATATCCATTCTTTTGGCCCCAGTATGGTGATTAGTTGCTAGTTCCAAGGCGCGTAAATCCCTGGAATATAACGCATGGGCGCTTATCTGCCGCACCTTCCGATTCGCGTTATCCCGCATACATGGGCCCGTGACTACAACAAGTCAATGCAACATTAGCCGTAGCCCAAAAATCTACGTGAATAACCAGTATAGACTGGCCGGTTTTTCTTTGTTCGGGCCTAGAATTAAATCGATTGCACAACCGATGATTTAATCGGATCGCAAGTCTCCCGCCGCGTCTCATCGATTGGGCCGTTGTGCGCGGCGCAATGCACGGGTCGATTCGGCACGCTCTTGCGTAATGCCAGCCAACACCGATATTCGCCTCTCGACAAGATAATGACGAGGAATCCGCACAGCATGTCCCGCCTTGGTAAATTTCCGGCCACCACCGCCCCGATCGCCGAGCTCCGTCCGCAGACCGATATGCGCCATGGCATCGAGCGGACCGACGAATATGCCTGGCTCCGTGCCGGAAACTGGCAGGAGATGTTCAAGGATCCGAAGAAACTCGACCCCGCCATAAGGATGCACCTCGAAGCGGAGAACGCCTATCAGGCCGAGCTGATGGCGGACACGTCGGAGCTTCAGAAGACGCTGTTTGCGGAGATGAAGGGGCGCATCAAGGAAGATGATTCCAGCGTGCCGATGAAGGACGGGCCGTTCGCCTACGGCACCTCCTACAAGACCGGCGGGCAACATCCACGCTTCTTCCGCACCGCGCGTGAGGGCGGCGCGGAGTCGATCCTGCTCGACGGCGACAAAGAGGCGGAGGGCTCAGCCTATTTCCGTATCGGCGGCGTCGATCATTCGGGCGATCATGCGCGTCTGCTTTGGGGCTACGACGACAAGGGTTCCGAGTTCTACACACTTCGGGTGCGAGATGTGGCGAGCGGCACCGATATTGCCGATGTCGTTGCCGATACTGGCGGAGGTGGTGTGTGGGACGCGCCGGGCACCGGCTTCTTCTACACACGGCTCGACGAAAACCATCGTCCCTCGCAAATCTTCCATCACCGGATCGGGGACGACGGGTCGGACAGGCTCGTCTACGAAGAGACGGACCCGGGCTTCTTCATGAACGTGGGCGGAACGCGCCTCAACGACTGGATCATGATCTCGATCAGCGATCACGAGACGTCAGAGTACCGGATCATGCCCGCCGACCGGCCGGATGCGGAACCCCTGCTCGTCAAGGCGCGGGAGACCGGTATCCAGTACGACCTTGAGGAGGGCGGCGACATCTTCTTCGTCCTGACCAATTCCGGCGGCGCGAAAGACTTTCGCATCATGACCGCCCCGGTCTCCGATCCGCGCGAGGAAAACTGGACCGAACTCGTCCCGCACGAGCCCGGCCGCCTCATCCTGTCCGCGATGGGCTTTCGCGGCTACCTCGTCCGCCTGGAGCGCAAGGACGGGCTGCCGCGCATCGTCGTGCGCGACCGCGCGAGCGGTGACGAGCACATCGTCGCCTTCGAGGAGGAGGCCTATTCGCTCGGCCTGTCGGGCTCCTACGAATACGACACCGACATCATCCGCTTCACCTACTCGTCGATGACGACGCCGGCGCAGGTCTACGACTACGACATGCGCACGAGGCAGCGCGTGCTTCTGAAGACGCAGGAAGTTCCCTCCGGCCATGATCCGGAGAACTACGTCACCCGCCGCCTCATGGCGCCTGCGGCCGACGGCGAACTCGTGCCGGTGTCCCTGCTCTACCGCAAGGATACGCCGCTCGACGGCAGCGCGCCGTGCCTGCTCTACGGCTACGGCTCCTACGGCATCTCGATCCCGGCCTCCTTCAACACCAACTGTCTGTCGCTGGTGGATCGCGGCTTCGTCTACGCCATCGCACACATACGCGGCGGCAAGGACAAGGGCTACGCCTGGTACGACGACGGCAAGCGCGACAAGAAGGCAAATACCTTCACCGACTTCATCGCGGCGGCGCGCCATCTGGTGGCCGAGGGCCTCACCAGCCACGACCGCATCGTGGCGCAGGGCGGCTCGGCCGGCGGCATGCTGATGGGCGCCGTCGCCAACATGGCGCCGTCCGATTTCGCAGGCATCATAGCCGAGGTGCCGTTCGTCGATGTGCTCAACACGATGCTGGATGCCAGCCTGCCGCTGACGCCGCCGGAGTGGCCCGAATGGGGCAACCCGATCGAGTCGGAGGCCGACTACCGCACCATCGCGTCGTACTCGCCCTACGACAACGTCTCGGCTCAGGCCTATCCGCCCATCCTCGCCGTTGCCGGCCTTACCGACCCGCGCGTCACCTATTGGGAGCCAGCGAAGTGGGTGGCGAGGCTGCGCGCGTGCAAGACGGACGACAACCCGATCCTGTTCCGCATCAACATGGATGCCGGCCATGCCGGCGCGTCAGGCCGCTTTTCGAGGCTGGAGGAAATCGCCTACGGCTACGCCTTCGCGCTGAAGGTCGTCGGCAAGGCCTGAGGCAGGCTCAATAGCCGTTCGGATGACCGGGGATGGCCTTCAGGTAGGCGGCCACCGCCTCGCGGTCCGATTGCGGCAGTTCGGCCATGTTGCGCACCACCGACGCCATGGCTCCACCAACCGAGTCGAAGTCGGGCGTGAAGCCGCTTTCCAGCAGCGCGACGATGTCGGCTTCGCTCCAATCGCCGATGCCGCCTTCGCCCGTCGTGATGTTGGGAACGTTGCCCGTGCCTTCCGCCGCCGCCGCGCCAGCCAGCCATTGCGCGGTATCGGTGCCGCCAATCGCGTTGCGCGGGGTGTGACACTCGCCGCAATGGCCCGGCCCCTCGACCAGATATTGCCCGCGCGCGATCTGGTCGGACGGATTGTCGAGCGCCACGGCCGGCGCTCCATCCAGATAGAGCCGTTTCCACAGCCCCAGGCCCCGCCGCATGTTGAACGGGAAGGCCAGTTCATGGCCCGCCGCGGCGCCCTCGACCTGCGGCAGCGTCGTCATGAAGGCGTGGAGGTCGGCGATATCCGACGGCTCCATGCGCACATATGACGTATAGGGAAACGCCGGATAGTAGTGGCTGCCGTCCGGCGAGACGCCGCGCATCATGGCGTTGGCGAGGTTCTGCGCCGACCATCCCCCTATCCCGTCGCGCGGGTGCTGCGAGATGTTCGGCGCGACGAACGTGCCGAACGGCGTTTCCAGCCGCACCCCGCCCGCGAGCGAAAGCCGGTCATCCCCCGTCGCGCCCGGCGCTGCATGGCAGGAGGCGCAGCCCGATGCCCAGAACACCTGTTCGCCTCGCCCCGCGTCGCCCGGGCCGAGCGCGGCGAGCGCTGCACCGTCGAGCGTCTGCGGCGCGCTGAGGAACCATAACGCCGCACCGCCGGCGATGGCGATGCCCGCGCCGGTCAGCAGCAGCTTGCGGATGATGGACACGGTACGCCGCCCTCAGCAGCTACAGACGGTAACCTTCATGGCAGGTTCCGCAATTCGCCGCCACCGGCCCGAACACGGCGCGATAGGCGTCGATATCCTGCGGCGCGGCCTCGACGGCCGCGGCCGTGTCGGCGGCGAACTTGTCGCTGGCGGCCTGGTAGCCTGCCCGATCCTCCCAGATGCGCGGCGACGACTTCGTATCGCCGCTCTCCGTGCCTGCCGGCCACAGCGCGTCGATGTCGGTCGCCGCCTCGGCGTTGGCGCTCAGCTTCTCCAGCGCGTCCAGAACGGTCGCCGCGTCGAAGGGCTGCTGGCCCTGGGCCACCGGAGCCAGAATGCGCATCAGGGCTCCGCGCTCCTTCATGTTCTCCTTGCGGTCAGCAATGGGATCGGCCGAGGCGCCCGCAACCATGATGCTGAAGGCGACTGTAGCAAGGGCGAATAATTTCATGAAAACACTCCGGATTTGGCAGCGGCTGGCGCGGAACACGCGGCCGCGATCTTGGCTCATTCCTGCCCCTTCGGAAGTCAAAACAGGCGTTGTGCATTTCACGGTTGCGTGATCGGGCCGGTGCCGGTGGCGCACTAAAAGAAAAGCCCCGACCAAGCGGGGCTTTTCGAGAAACGCTGGCGCGCGGGCTTACTTTGCAGCCGCCTCGTACATTTCCAGCACGTAATCCCAGTTGATGAGGCTGTCGACGAACGCCTCGAGATATTTCGGCCGGGCGTTGCGATAGTCGATGTAGTAGGAGTGCTCCCACACATCGACGCCCAGGATCGGCGAGCCGCCATGCACGAGCGGGTTTTCGCCGTTCGGCGTCTTGGTGATCTCGAGCTTGCCGTTCTTCACCGAAAGCCATGCCCAGCCCGAGCCGAACTGCGTCGTGCCGGCGTTGATGAAATCGGCGCGGAACTTGTCGTAGCCGCCAAGGTCGCTGTCGACGGCCTTCTGCAGCGCGCCCGGCAGGCTCTTGCCGCCGCCGCCCTTCTTCATCCACTTCCAGAAATGGATGTGGTTGTAGTGCTGGCCGGCATTGTTGAAGAGGCCCTGATTCTTGCCGTAGGACTGCTTGACGATCTCTTCCAGCGAAAGGCCGTCCATGCCGGCTTCCGCCGCCAGCTTGTTGCCGTTGTCGACATAGGCCTTGTGATGCTTGTCGTGGTGATACTCCAGCGTCTCCTTGGACATGTAGGGCTGCAGCGCCTCGTAATCGTAAGGCAGTTCGGGCAGTTCAAAGGCCATGACAAATTCTCCCTTGCTCAAATCAATGGGTGGATGTTCCAGCTTCTACATAGGCTTCATCCACGACGACGCAACACCGTCGTGCCGGAATGTTTGCCCTCAGGAAGCGGGCTTGGAATGCGCCCATTCCCAGTAGAGTTCACGTGCGCGCTTGGCGACCGGCCCGGGCTGGAGGTCGCGCTGCTCGATGCGGGTGATGGGCACCACCTTGGAATGGTTGCCGGTTGAAAAGATTTCATCGGCCTCGAGGAAGTCGCGCACGCTCAGCGTCTTTTCCGTCACCTTGTGGCCGGCGTCCTTCAGCAGGCCCAGGGTGCGCGACCGCGTGATGCCGGACAGGAAGGTGCCGTTCGGAGCGGGCGTGAACACTTCGCCGTCCTTGACCATGAAGATGTTGGAAGACCCCGTCTCCGCGACGTTGCCGAGCATGTCGAGCACCAGCGCATTGTCGAAGCCGCGCGACTTGGCTTCCAGTATGGCCCGGCCGTTGTTGGGATAGAGGCAGCCCGCCTTGGCGTTGGTCGGCATTGTTTCGAAGGTCGGCCGGCGAAACGGCGAGACCGAGATCGAGAAGCCGGACGGCGCGATCATCGGCGCTTCGTAAAGGCACAGGCAGAACCGCGTGGACGCCGGGTCGGCCGGCACGCCCATGTAGCCGCCATGCTCGGCCCAGTACATCGGCCTTATGTAGACAGCGGTCTTGCCGTCGAATTTCTTCAGCCCTTCCCACGTCAGCGCGACCATTTCGTCGGGGGTGACGGTCGGCTTGAGACCCAGGGAGATGGCGGACGCGTTCACGCGGGCGCAGTGAAGGTCGAGGTCGGGCGCTACCCCCTCGAACCAGCGCGCGCCGTCGAACACGCTGGAGCCGAGCCACATGACATGGCTGCGCGGGCCTACGATCGCGACGTTGCCTTCATGCCAGTCGCCATCGACGAAGGTCCAGGTAATCGTCTGCGCCGGGGTAGACAGGGTCATGACAGGCAATCCTTCCTTTTCTGCGGGGCGCCATCGAAAGGCGTTTGTCCTTTCGCGTCAACCGACAGCGCGCCCCGTTCGTTCGGTCCAGAACGTTGCGGCTGCTTGACCGCAATCGAGCCTTGCGGTCAAGTCGCGCGCGAAAGGTCGCCCTCATGAACCACACCGCCTATGTGTTCGACGCCTACGGCACGCTCTTCGACGTGCATGCGGCCGTGCGCCGTCATGCCGGAGAGATCGGACCCGACGGCCAGGTGCTTTCGGAGATATGGCGCGCCAAGCAGTTGGAGTATTCGTGGGTGCTGACCCTGATGGGCAGCTACCGCGACTTCTGGGAACTCACCGAGCGCGCGCTGGACTTCGCTTTCGCCAGGGTGCCATCGGTCGATCCCGCCCTGCGGCAGAAGCTGCTCGACGCATACTGGAAGCTTGACTGCTTTCCCGAAGTGCCGGGGATGCTTGCGTCGCTGAAGGCATCGGGCGCACGCATTGCGATTCTCTCCAACGGCTCGCCGGCGATGCTCGAGGCGGCGGTTCGGTCGGCTGCGCTCGACAAGGTTGTGGACGAAATCTTCTCGGTCGACGCGGTGAAGCGCTTCAAGACCGACCCGCAGGTCTACGACCTCGTCACGACGGCATGGCGGCTCTATCCGCAGTCGGTCTCGTTTCAGTCGTCGAACAGGTGGGACATCGCAGGCGCCCGGCAATTCGGGTTCCGCACCGTCTGGATCAACCGCTTCTCCCAGCCGGACGAGTATCAGGACCATGCTCCCGACCTCATCCTGCCATCCCTTCAGGGCCTCGTCGCGTAAGGTTGGAGCACTCGCATACCCTACACGACAACGTCATTTGCCGCCTTTGTTGCGGCGCGGCAACACTGCTTCTTCGCTGGCCGTGTTAGGCATTTGTTATCCATGTTTCTGACAAATTCAGGATAGCTTGTGCCCGCTGCCGGATGGGGATTGGTTTCAGGGGGAAACCGTGAGTGATGTCCGGCTGCCGTTTCTTTCCAATGTTAGAACCTTCCACGGAGCCGACGTGTCCGCCGCCCTCAGCAAATCCATGATTTCCCGTCGCTCGCTGCTCACGGTCGTGACAGCGTCGGCCGCGTCCGCCGCTCTCGCAGGTTGCACCACCAGCGGCCCGCCGCGCCGCGACCGCGTCGTGACCGAAGCGCCTCCTCCGGTCGAGGAGCTTGGCGCGCCGGTGATGATGTACGCCGCCGTCAACGATGGCGGCCACGCGGTTCCAGCCGTTCCGATCGAGCGTATCGACAGGCGCTATCATCGTCAGGTGGTGCCCGATCCGACTGGCGAGCGCCCCGGGACCGTCGTTGTCGATACCGGCAACCATTTTCTCTACGTCGTACAGCGCTTCGGCCGAGCGATGCGTTATGGCGTCGGGCTCGGCCGTCAGGGCTTCGAGTGGTCCGGCGATGGCGTGATCGAGTGGAAGCAGGCATGGCCCCGCTGGCATCCGCCGGAAGAGATGATCGAGCGCCAGCCGGAGCTCAAGAAGTACAGCACCACCTACGATCCCGTGACGCGCGAGTGGAAGGGCGGCATGGAGCCGGGCATCAGCAATCCGCTCGGCGCGCGTGCGCTCTACATCTACCAGGGTGGCAAGGACACGCTCTATCGCCTGCACGGCTCGCCCGAGTGGTGGTCGATCGGCAAGTCGGTCTCGTCAGGCTGCGTGAGACTCATCAACCAGGACGTCATCGACCTCTACGACCGCGTAGCCGAGAAGTCGCCGATCGTCGTCACGTCGGGCCTGCGCGTCACGGCCTGACCGGCTCAGCTCCCATAAAATCTCAAGCGGCGGGTGCCTTGGCCCCGCCGCTTTATCTTTGCGGCTATCGCTTGCGCAGGCTGCCCAGAATGCCCCGGACGAGTTCGCGGCCGAGCGTCGAGCCCACCGTGCGCACGACCGACTTGATGGCGGCCTCCGTCACGGTCTGCCGCTGGTAGCCGCTGCGCCCCGAAGTCTTGCGCGGGGCGGGCTGCCCCCCATTGCCGGATGAGCCGCCGCCGAAATCCGGCAAAGTCCATCCGCCGCCATCGCCCCGCCCCTGTTCGGCAGGTTGCTGGGCACGGCGGTCATCCTCCTCCTTTGCGCGCGCCGCATCTTCGGCCCGCTTCTGCAGGATTTCATAGGCGGATTCGCGGTCCACGGCCTGATCGTACTGGCCTGCAACCGGGCTCATGCCCATCAGCTTCTTGCGCTCGTCGGGCGTGATAGGCCCCATGCGCGCTGCCGGCGGACGGATCAGCGTCCGCTGCACCATCGAGGGGATGCCCTTTTCCTCCAGCGTGGACACCAGCGCCTCGCCTGTTCCAAGCTTGGTGATGGCTTCGAAGCAGTCGAAATCGGGATTGGGGCGGAAGGTGTCGGCAGCCGTCTTCACGGCCTTCTGCTCGCGCGGCGTGTAGGCGCGCAGCGCGTGCTGGATGCGATTGCCGAGTTGGGCGAGCACGGTTTCAGGCACGTCGAGCGGGTTCTGCGTGACGAAATAGACGCCGACGCCCTTGGAGCGGATGAGCCGCACCACCTGCTCCACTCTTTCGACGAGCGCCCGGGGCGCCTCGTTGAAGAGCAGGTGCGCCTCGTCGAAGAAGAAGACGAGCTTGGGCTTTGCCGGGTCGCCTACTTCCGGCAACTCCTCGAAAAGCTCGGATAGCAGCCACAGCAGGAACGTCGCGTAGAGGCGCGGGTTCATCATCAGCTTGTCGGCGGCAAGCACGTTGATCGCGCCGCGGCCGTCGCGCGTCGTGCGCATGAGGTCGGCGATCTTGAGCGCAGGCTCGCCGAAGAAGTAGTTGCCGCCCTGCTGTTCCAGCACCAGCAGCTGGCGCTGGATCGCGCCGACCGACTGGCGCGTCACGTTGCCGTAGCGCGCGCCGATCTCGGCCGCCCGCTCCGCCATGTTGGCGAGGATCGCCTGCAGATCCTTCATGTCGAGCAGCAGCATTCCCTCTTCGTCCGCGATGCGGAAGGCGATGTTCATCACGCCCTCCTGCGCGTCCGACAGGTTCATCAGGCGCGAAAGAAGCAGCGGTCCCATCTCGGAGACGGTCGCGCGGATCGGGTGCCCCTGCTCGCCGAACAGATCCCAGAAGATGACGGGAAATTCGCCGAACTCGTAAGGATCGAGCTTGATCGCCTCGGCGCGCTTGAGCAGGAAATCCTTGGCTTCGCCCATCATGGCGATGCCGGAAAGGTCACCCTTGATATCGGCGCAGAACACGGGAACGCCTGCGCTCGAAAAGCCCTCGGCGAGGATCTGGAGCGTCACCGTCTTGCCGGTGCCCGTCGCACCCGTCACTATTCCGTGCCGGTTGGCGTATTTCAGCAGCAGTTCCTCGGCCTTCTGGTAGCTGTCGTCGGGGGTTCGGCTGGCGCCAAGGAAAATGCCCGTCTGCTGCTCTTCCCACATATGCCCTCTCCAATGCCCTCTTGCCGGCGGCTCTAAGCCTTTATGCCGGTATAGCCAGCCCGGCGAGACCTGCCAATCGCGTTGATGCGCGCCGTTGCCGATTGAACACACGGCTTCATGAAATGCAGTCATGCGTCGTGATAATGGGATGGGCGACCGGCCTTCGCATTGCAGCAGCGTCGCGTGCATCCTAAACTTGGCGCTGGTTACCGCCACCGGGCGGATGTGGAGCGACATGGAAGCGGCGATCATCAATACCGGCACCTTTCCGCCGATCAGCCGTGCCCAATGGCTGGAGACGCTGCGTGCCGGCGGTGCCGCCCTGCGGCGCGGCGATGCCCCGCCCCCCTTGTCCTATTCCGACCTCCAGTTCGAGAACCTCAGGCAGAACGGTTCGCAGCCGGGCGCCGTCGCGCCGGGATGGACCATCGTCCAGCGCGTGGACGATTCGGATGCCAAGCGCGCCAACCATCAGGCACAGGACGACATCGCGGGCGGCGCGACAGGCCTGGCCATCGTCTTCGAGGGCGCGCCCAACGCGTTCGGTTACGGTCTGCCCGCGCGACCGGAAGCGCTGGCCGCAGCGCTCCACAACGTCCAGCTCAACCGCATCTATCTGCGTATCGACGTGCACCCTTCCAGCCGTGCGTCGGTCGACTGGATCGTCGAGCTCATGCGCCGCAAGAAGGTCGATCCCGCGCGCCTCAGCCTCTCCTTCGGCATAGACCCGGCCGCGATCTTCGCCGGAAACGGCAGCCTGCGCATGTCGATCGAGGCGCTGAAGGCGTCGATGCCGCCGTCCCTCGCGCATTTCTTCGCCATGGGCATTCCCGCCGTGCTGCTGGAAGCCGATGGCCGCGTCATGCACAATGCCGGCGCAACCGAGGCGCAGGAGCTGGGCGTGATGCTCGCCAGCGCCGTGTCGCATCTCCGCATGTTCCAGGAGGCGCGGCAGCCGCTCGTCTATGCGGCCCCGCATATCGGCTTCGCGCTTTGCGCCGATCAGGACCAGCTTCTGTCCATCGCCAAGATCAGGGCGCTGCGGCGGCTGTGGGCGCAGTTGCAGGAAGCCTGTGCGATACCGCCCTCGCCCGCCAAGGTCCATGTCGAGACGTCCTACCGGATGTTGAGCGCGCGCGGCGTGGAAACCAATATCCTGCGCAACACGCTGGCGGCGTTCTCGGCTGCGGCGGGCGGCGCCGACACCATCAGCGTTCTGCCGCACACCGCGCCCCTCGGGCTGGCGGAGAGCAAGGCGAGAGAGCTTGCCCGCAACGCGCAGCTCGTGCTGGCCGGCGAGACGCATCTCAGCCTCTTCGCCGACCCGCAAGGCAGCTCCGAGGACCTCGAGATCCTCACGGCATCGCTATGCGAGGCTGCATGGGAAGAATTCCGTCAGATCGAAGCGGAAGGCGGTCTGCTGACCAGCCTCGCCGCCGGCAAGGTGCAAATACGCGTCATCGCCGCGCGAGACAGCAGGCTCCAGAAACTGCGCGAGCATGGGTCGGGCGTGGTCGGTGCGTCCGGCACCGCCGCCGACGACAGCATAGCCATGCTGAAGGCGGACCGCCGGGAAGCGCCGTCGGACGGCGTCGTCTTTTGCGAAAGCCTGCCGCCCGTCAGGCTGGAAGAACTTCTGCGCGGCTGATAGCCGCCGAAATCAGCGCGTCGCGATCGACACGATCTCCCAGTTCTTGCCGCTGACGGTCGCGACATCGCCGACCTTCTTGCCGAAAAGCGCCTGCGCCATCGGCGACACGTGCGAAATCTTGCCCTGCGACACGTCCGTCTCGTCTTCGCCGACGATCTTCCACGTGCGCTCTTCCTCGTCGTCGTTGACGATGGTGACGCGCATGCCGAACCGCACGACATCGTCTTTAGGGTCGGGCTCGGAAAGCTCGGCCGACTCGCGGCGCGCGGTCCAGTAGCGCAGGTCGCGCGCAACGAGGGCGATGCGTTCGCGCACGCCTTCGGCCTCCGCGCGGCCAAGCTCCTCGCGCAGGCGGGCGACTTCCGCGTCGATCATCGCCAGCCCCTCGGGCGTGACGAGGTTGCGATGGGTGCTCACGGGCCGCTCGCCGATGTCGGCAAGGGCGGCTTCGCTGTCTTCTTCTCTTGTGAAAGCTCTGCTCATGGAACAAATCTAGGTTACGGGAGCATGGTCGGCAAGTTGCTACGACCATTGAGGGTGGCACGCATCATGCAAACCCCCTTTGGCATGGTGGTTACAACTGTCCCGAAAATAAACAGGCGAAAGCTTCTCGCCGGCGCGCTGGGCCTCGCCGGCAGCGCCATTGCGGCGCGTGCGGCCGCGGCCCCGCTGGCCGACATGACCGTCACGTCGGCGATCCGCGGCTCCATCAATGCCGAGGAATTCGGCGTCTGGCCGGGAGCGCTGGACGACCAGAGCCGCGCGTTTGCGAAGATGCTGGCCAAGGCCGCCGAGAGCCGCGCGCCGGTCTTCCTGCCACCTGGCGACTACAGGGTGTCCAACATCCGCCTTCCCCGCGAGACGCGGCTTGTCGGGGTCCCGGGCGCGACGCGCATCGTCTACGGCGGCGACGGCTATCTTTTCGCCGCCGAGGATGCCGGCTTCATCGAACTGACCGGGCTGTCGATCGACGGCGCCAACCGGCCGCTGGGCCGCGAGGCGCAGGCCTTGGTCGAGATGCGCCGCGTGGCAAATCTGGCGATGGACCGCTGCGAGATACTGGGCAGCGCCGGGTCCGCCATCGCGCTGGAGCGCGTCTCGGGCTCGGTCGAGCGCTCCACGATCAGCGGCGCGGCCGCATACGCGCTCTACAGCGTGGAGGCCGGCCGCATGCGCATCGCCTCAAACGTCGTGTCGGATTGCGGCGACGGCGGCATTCTCGTCCATCGCTGGCAGCCGGCGGCCGACGGCTCCATGGTCACCGGCAACCGCATCGAACGCATCGGCGCGCGCAGCGGCGGCACGGGCCAGAACGGCAACGGCATCAACGTCTTCCGCGCCGACAACGTGATCGTGGCGGACAACCACGTCGCCGACTGCGCATTTTCGGCGATTCGCGCCAACAGCGCCGGCAACGTCCAGATCACCGGCAACCAGTGCCTGCGCTCCGGCGAGACCGCGATCTACTCGGAGTTCTCCTTCGAGGGCGCGGTCATCGGCTCGAACGTGGTCGATGGGGCCGCCATCGGCATATCCATCGCCAACTTCAACGAGGGCGGCCGGATGGCCGTCTGCAACGGCAACATCGTTCGCAATCTGGTCGACAAGGCTCCCTACGAAGCCTTCGAGGCCGTGGGTTTCGGCATCGGCATCAGCGTGGAAGCCGACACCGCCGTCAGCGGCAACGTGGTCGAGAACGCACCGCGCTTCGGCATGATGCTCGGCTGGGGCGAGTTTCTGCGCAACGTGACGGCAACCGGAAACGTCGTTCGCAACGCGCGGGAAGGCTTTGCCGTCTCAGTCGTGGAGGGCGCCGGGTCGGCGATCGTCGCCGACAACATCGTCGACGGCTCCGAACGCGCGGTTGTCGGCTACCGCTGGGCGGATGCCGCCACCGGCGATCTCGCTGGGGGCGACGAAACCCGCTTCGGCCATCTGCGGGTCGAGCGCAACCTCGTCAGCTAGCCAACGCGCCGGCGGGTCTCACCCGGCCGACCTCGATGCCGTTCCAGTTCTTCATCACCGGGTTGGCAAGTTCGCGCATCGCGCCAGACAGTTCCGCATCGCCCGACAGAAGCCTGCCGAGCACGGCCGCGACCATGGTCTCCGCCGCCCTGCCCGCCCCGTCGTCGCATTTGATGGCGAGGCCGAGCCCGAGTTCCGGCACCGCGCCGCAATAGACGCCCTCGGCACCCGTCTTGACCATGATCCGGCCTCCGGCGGCTTGCATCAGGCGCGTGTCCATGCGCTCGGTGCCCGCCACGAAGAACGGCTCTGCCATGCACGCCGCAAAGATGCGCCGTGCCGCCTTTGCCCGCTCCGCGCCCAGCCCGACGCCGGTAGCCATGCGCGCGAAGCCGAGCGCCAGGTTCTTCAGCGGAACCGCATAGGTGGGTATGGAGCAGCCGTCCGTTCCGCAGATGTCGGCTTCATGCGCGGCTCCCGTCACCGTCTCCATCGCCTCGCGCACCATCTGCTGCGAGCGATGCCCGGCGTTCACGTAGCCGCTGTAGTTCAATCCCATATGCGCGCAGGTGCAGACGAAACCGGCATGCTTGCCCGAGCAGTTGTTGTGCAGCGCGCTCGGCGCAGCCCCGCCGCGCGCGAGTTCGAGCGCCGCCTCCTGCCGCATCGGCCAGTGCGCCCCACATTCCAGCGCGGTGTGATCCAGCCCTGCCCTTCCAAGCATGGAGGCTGCCAGCCCGGCGTGTTCCGGCTCACCCGAATGCGAAGCGCAGGCAAGCGCGATCTCCCGATCCCCGAAGCTATAGGCGTCTGCCGCACCCGATTCCACCAGCGGCAGCGCCTGTATGGCCTTGACCGCCGAGCGGGGAAATGTCGGGCGCCCGACATCGCCCAGTTCCAGCACCACCTTGCCGTCGCCATCGACCACGCAGACCGCTCCCCGGTGCCGGCTCTCGACGATGTTACCGCGCGTGACTTCAACCAGAATGGGATTTGACATTATTTCACCAGAGTTGCGAGTTTCGAGGCCATAATCCGCCAGATCGCCAGACGCAAAGGGTTTCGCTTGCTCCAGTTCAGCTTCCTGCGCCTGCTGCGCCGCGCCGCCATCGCCTTCTTTCTGGTCTTCCTGCTCCCCGTTGCAGGCACTGTCGCGTGGTGGTCGCTGCAGGACAGGCCCACGTCATGGCGCGGGGCAAGCTGGGCGGCAAGCGGCGTCCTTCCGGCCGCAGGCGACAATTCCGATGCCGCCATCCACGTCATGGCGGCGCGAACCGGCGGGCTCAAGGGCGCGATCTCCCTTCACAGCTGGATCGTGGTCAAGAAGCCGGGCAGCGCCGAATACGAACGCTACGACAAGGTCGGCTGGGGCATGCCGGTGCGGCGCAACGCCTATCCCGCCGACGCGCTCTGGTATTCCAATCTGCCATGGTCGGTCCATTCCGTCACCGGGGCGGAGGCCGAGCGGTTGATCCCGCAGGTAGAGGCCGCCATCGCCGCCTACCCCTATGCCGGCAATGGCGGCTACCGCATCTGGCCCGGCCCGAACTCCAACAGCTTCGTCGCTCACGTTGTGGCAACGGTGCCGGAACTGGGCGCCCAGATGCCGCCCAACGCCACCGGACGCGACTATGCGCCCGGCTTTGCATCGCTGCGCATCTCGCCCGACTGGCGCGAACTGCACGCAACGTTGGGCGGGTTGGCCGGTGTGTCCATCGGCATGCGCAGCGGCTTCGAGGTCCATCTGCTGGGCGTCGTCGCGGGGGTCGATTTTCTTCGCCCCGCGCTCAAGATCCCGGCGCTCGGCCGCGTCGGCTGGTAGAGGCGGTCAGTCGAAGCGGATGATGCCCGCCGCCATGAAGCCGCCATCCACGGCGATCGTCTGGCCGGTGATGTAGCTCGCCTCCGGCGAAAGCAGGAAAGCGATAGCGGCCGCAACCTCGTCCGGTTCGCCATAACGGCGCTGCGGCAGGCGATCGAGCCAGTGCCGGCGCACCTCGTCGCCGTGCAGCCTTGCCACCATCGGCGTGTCCACCGGGCCGGGCGCGACGCAGTTTACCCGCACTTCGCGCTGGGCGAGTTCGACCGCCATCACCTCCGACATCAGCTTCACGCCTGCCTTCGATGCGCCGTAGGCCGCACGGCCGTGATTGCCGCGAAGGCCGGAAACCGAAGCGATGTTGACGATGGCCAGCGTCTCGGCCATGCGCTCGACCGCTGCCTTCGCCGCGATGAACGAGCCGACGAGATTGATGTCGAGGATCTGGCGAAACTGCTCGGCAGTGGTCTCCATCACCGGCGTGTCGCGTGCGACACCGGCGGAATTGACCAGCCCGCCGATGGGGCCCAGAACGTCAACCGCCTGATCGAAAGCTTCCGAGACCATCTCCTCGTCGCTCACGTCCACGGAGATGAACACCGCGCTCTCGCCGGAGAACATGTCTTCGGCAGCCGCAAGCGCCACCGGATCGGCGTCGAGCACGGCCACCGGCCATCCATCGTCAAGGAGCCATTCGACAGTGGCGAGGCCAATGCCGGATGCGCCCCCGGTGACGATGGCGGATGGTTTCATTTGATCCTTTCGAGGATGGATACGTAGTTGGCGACGGCCGCGCCGCCCATGTTGAAGATGCCGCCCAGCTTGGCGCCCTCGACCTGGATGCCGCCGGCCTCGCCGGTCAGTTGCATCGCGGTCAGCGCGTGCATGGAAACGCCCGTCGCGCCGATGGGATGGCCCTTGGCCTTGAGCCCGCCCGACGGGTTCACCGGCAGGCGGCCGCCCTTTTCGGTCTGGCCTTCCAGCGCGATCCTGCCGCCCTCGCCTCGCTTCGCAAGGCCCATGGCTTCGTATTCGATCAGTTCCGCGATGGTGAAGCAGTCATGCGTTTCGACGAAGGAGAGATCGTCCAGCGACACGCCGGCATTCTTCAGCGCGCGCTCCCAGGCGGCCTCGCAGCCCTCGAAAAGCAGGATGTCGCGCTTCGACATGGGCAGGAAATCCTGCACGTGCTCGTTGGCGCGGAAGGCCACCGCGCGGCGCATCGAAAGCGCGGTGGTCGCATCGGAAAGCACAATCGCGGCAGCACCGTCAGACACCAGCGAGCAGTCGGTACGCTTCAGCGGCCCGGCGACGAAGGGATTGCGCTCGCTCTCGGTGCGGCAGAACTCGTAGCCGAAATCCTTGCGCATGTGCGCATACGGGTTCTCGACACCGTTCTTGTGGTTCTTGGCTGCAATGCGCGCCAGCGCGTCGGACTGGTCGCCGTGGCGCTGGAAATAGGCGGCTGCGATCTTGCCGAACTGGCCTGCGAAACCGGCGGGCGTGTCGCCCTCTTCCGCGATATAGGACGCCTTGAGCAGGTTCTTGCCGACTTCCGCTCCCGGCGTCGTGGTCATCTGCTCCACGCCGACGACGAGCACGACACGTGCGGCGCGCGCCTCGATGGCGCGGATGCCCTGACGCACGGCAGCCGACCCGGTCGCGCAGGCGTTCTCGACGCGGGTGGCCGGCTTGAAGCGCAGCCGGTCATCGGCCTGAAGAACGAGGCTGGCGGTGAAATCCTGAGCCGAGAACCCGGCGTTGAAATGACCCAGCACGATCTCGTCGACGTCGTCGGGACCGATGCCCGCATGGTCGAGCGCGTCCTTCGTTACTTTGACGATGAGGCTTTCAACGGTCTCGTCGGCAAGCTTGCCGAACTGCGAATGGGCCCAGCCCACGATACAAGCGGTCATCTATCTCTCCCTAGGTTGTGAGCATAGCACGCCGAAAACGTTCGGCGAGCCACTATATTTTGTTCAACGATGAACGAATTGTGCGCTGCCGTAAAGAGCATATCGCAACCGCGAAATGGGAATTGTTCTTGATTGATGGCTCAATCAAAAATAGACCGTGAGCAGGAGTCGTCATGCCCAAGATCGGAATGGAGCCGTTGCGCCGCAAGGCGCTCATAGACGCAGCCATCCTCGCAATCGGCGAGAGGGGTTCGCTCGACGTCACCATGTCCGAGATCGCCGGCAAGGCGGGCGTTTCGCCTGCACTCGCGCACCATTATTTCGGCGCGAAGGACGATCTGCTTCAGGCCACCATGCGCCATATCCTTCGGGCGCTGGGGCGCGACACTGTTGCCGCGCTGGAGAAGCTGACCGAGCCGCGCGCGAGGATAAGCGCCGTCATCGCCGTCAACTTCGCCCATGCGCAGTTCCGCCCGGAGATCATCGCTGCGTGGCTCGCCTTCTATGTGGAGGCCCAGCGCTCGCAACCCGTGCGGCGGCTTCTGCGGATCTACGCGCGGCGGTTGCATTCCAACCTGATGAGCGGCCTTCGCCCCCTGCTTCCGGCAGACGAGGCGGAGCGCACGGCGGAAGGCATCGCGGCGCTGATCGACGGGCTCTACATCCGCCACGCGCTGAAGGACGGCGCGCCGGATGCCGCACGCGCCGTCGCACTCGTGGAAGACTATCTCGAAACCCGGCTGGCGAGGGAGACAGCACACTTATGAGCAGCAAGCCGAACATCCTCATCGTGATGGTGGACCAGCTTACCGGCACGCTGTTCCCCGACGGCCCGGCGGATTTTCTCCACGCCCCGCATCTCAAGGCGCTGGCGGCGCGTTCGGCGCGTTTCGTCAACAATTACACCGCCTCGCCGCTCTGTGCGCCGGCCCGCGCGTCCTTCATGAGCGGCATGCTGCCGTCCCGCACCGGGGTCTACGACAACGCGGCCGAATTCGGCTCGTCGATCCCCACCTTCGCGCATCATTTGCGGGCTGCGGGCTACTACACCTGCCTGTCGGGCAAGATGCACTTCGTCGGGCCGGACCAGCTCCACGGCTTCGAGGAAAGGCTGACGACCGACATCTACCCGGCCGATTTCGGCTGGACGCCGGACTGGCGCAAGCCGGGCGAGCGGATCGACTGGTGGTATCACAATCTGGGCTCGGTCACCGGCGCAGGCGTTGCCGAGATCACCAACCAGCTCGAATATGACGACGAAGTCGCGCACAACGCGGTCCAGAAGCTCTACCAGCTTTCCCGCACCTCGCAGGACGAGGACCGCCGGCCGTGGTGCCTGACGGTTTCCTTCACCCATCCGCACGACCCGTTCGTCGCGCGGCGCAAGTATTGGGATCTCTACGAAGACTGCGCACATCTGGAGCCTGAAATCCCGTTTATCCCGCTGGAACAACAGGATGCGCATTCGCAGCGGCTCTACAAGGCGAGCGATTACGCCTCGTTCGACATCACCAAAGAGGACATTCGCAGGTCGCGGCAGGGCTATTTCGCCAACATCTCCTACATAGACGACAAGGTCGGCGAGCTGCTGGGCGTGCTGGCAGACACCCGCATGGCGGACGACACGGTCGTCGTTTTCTGCTCCGACCACGGCGAAATGCTGGGCGAGCGCGGCCTCTGGTTCAAGATGAGCTTCTTCGAGGGCTCGTCGCGGGTGCCGCTTATGATCGCGCATCCCATCATCCCCAGAAGCTCGATTCGTCGTCCCACATCCAACCTCGACCTCGGACCCACGCTCTGCGCTCTGGCCGGCATCGATCTGGAGCCCATCGCTGCATGGCTGGACGGCGAATCCCTCTTGCCCTTGATCGACGGAAACCCGCGCAAAACCCCGGTGTGCATGGAATATGTGGCGGAAGGCTCCATCGCTCCGATGGTGGCGATCCGGACGGAAACCCACAAATTCGTCCACTGCCCCGCCGATCCGCCGCAACTCTTTGATCTTGCTGCAGATCCGCGCGAGCAGACCAACCTCGCCTCAAACCCCGCCCATGCGGACCTCGTCCGCTGGTTCCAGGCCGAGGTGGAAAAGCGCTGGGACATCGCCCGTTTCGACGCCGACGTACGCGAGAGCCAGGCCCGCCGCTGGGTGGTTTATCCGGCGCTGCGAAACGGCGCGTACTACCCCTGGGACTTCCAGCCGCTGCAGAAAGCGTCGGAGCGCTACATGCGCAACCACATGGACCTCAACGTGCTCGAAGAGCGCCAACGTTTCCCGAGAGGCGAATGATGAGTGAACCCCGCATCCCCGATCTCGACCACCTGCGCCGCGCCTATGACGCCACCTCGAAGGCAACGCAGGTCACCCCGCTGCTGGAAGCTCGCGCACTGGCCAAGCTGACCGGCGCGGAGCGCGTATTCGTCAAGCCGGAATCGCTGCAATGGGCCGGCTCGTTCAAGGTGCGCGGGGCGTACTGGCGGCTGAAATGCCTGACCGCCGAAGAGGCCCGCAAGGGAGTCGTCGCCTATTCGTCGGGCAATTTCGCGCAGGGGCTGGCGGCTGCGGGCCAGGCGCTTGACATTCCGGTCACGATCGTCATGCCGATCGACGCGCCAAAGGCAAAGAGCGACGCCACGCGCGGCTATGGCGCCCGCGTGATCCAGACCGAGCACGGCAGCCGCGCCCGCGAGGAAGTGGCGCTGGAACGCGCGAAGGAGATTTCGGAAGCGGAGAAGCTGACGCTGCTGCACCCGTTCGACGACCCGGAAGTGGTTGCCGGACAGGCAGGCGTCGGGCTGGAGGCGCTGGACCAGCTGGCTGCCAAAGGCGTCTCCGCCAACACGCTGTTCTGTCCCGTCGGCGGCGGGGGGCTGATCGGCGGCGTCTCGCTGGCCTTCCACTACCTTTCGCCGCGCACGGAGATCGTCGCCGTCGAGCCCGAGCGCTTCAACGGGATGGGAAAGTCGCTGGCGCATGGCGGCATCGAGACGGTGCCGCTGACCACCCCGCCCTCGATCTGCGACGGGCTGATGGCGCGCCGGCCGGGTGTGGCGCCTTTCGCGGCGATGGAGCGGGTGGGCGCGCGCCCGGTGACGGTTGCAGACGCCGACGTGCGCCGCGCGATGAAGCTCGCCTTCGAGCGGCTGAAGCTGGTTCTGGAGCCTTCGGGTGCGGCATCGCTGGCGGCACTTCTCTCGGGCACCGTGGACGTGACCGGCGACACCGTGCTTGTCGTCTGCTCGGGCGGCAACGTCTCGCTGGCGGATTTCATGAGGCATGTCGCCGATGCTTGAGGCCGACTACGTCATCGTCGGCTCGGGCTCGGCGGGGGCGGCGTTGGCCTACCGCCTGTCGGAGGACGGCAGGCATTCGGTCATCGTCATCGAATATGGCGGGTCGGATTTCGGCCCGTTCATCCAGATGCCGGCGGCCCTCTCCTTCCCCATGAACATGAGCATGTACGACTGGGGCTTCCAGAGCGAGCCGGAGCCGCATCTGGGCGGGCGCGTGCTGGCCACGCCGCGAGGGAAGGTCATCGGCGGTTCCTCGTCCATCAACGGCATGGTCTATGTGCGCGGCCATGCGCGCGACTTCGACCATTGGGCGGAGGAAGGTGCTGCCGGCTGGTCGTATGCGGACGTGCTGCCCTATTTCAAGCGCATGGAGAACTCCGACGGCGGCGAGGATGGCTGGCGCGGCACCGACGGGCCGATGCACGTGCGGCGCGGCCCGCAGGAAAATCCGCTCTACGCAGCCTTCATCGAGGCGGGGCGGCAGGCGGGTTTCGAGCTGACTCAGGACTACAACGGATCGAAGCAGGAAGGCTTCGGGCCGATGGAGCAGACGATCCACAAGGGCCGCCGCTGGTCGACCGCAAACGCCTATCTGCGCCCCGCGCTGAAGCGGCAAAACGTGAGTCTCGTCAACGGCTTCGCGCGGCGCGTGGTGATGGAGAATCAACGCGCCGTCGGCGTCGAGATCGAAGTTCGCAAACAGATTCAGGTCGTTAAAGCACGACGTGAAGTCGTCATCGCCGCCTCCTCGATCAACTCGCCCAAGCTGCTGATGCTGTCGGGCATCGGACCGGCCGGACACCTGCGGGAAAACGGCATCGAAGTGGTGGCCGACAGGCCGGGCGTGGGCCAGAACCTTCAGGACCACATGGAGCTCTACATCCAGCAGGAATCGCTCCAGCCGATCACGCTCTATTCCAAGCTGAACCTGTTTTCGAAAGCGCTGATCGGGGCGCAGTGGCTGTTCTTCAAATCCGGCCTCGGGGCGAGCAACCACTTCGAGGCGGCAGCCTTCCTTCGCTCCGCGCCGGGCGTGGACTACCCCGACATCCAGTATCATTTCATCCCGGTCGCCATCCGCTATGACGGCAAGGCCGCGGCGAAGGCGCACGGCTTCCAGGCGCATGTCGGCCCGATGCGGTCCAAGTCGCGCGGCTCCGTCACCCTGCGCTCCGCCGATCCGCGCGAGAAGCCGGTAATCCGCTTCAACTACATGTCCCACCCCCACGACTGGTTGGACTTCCGCCACTGCATCAGGCTGACCAGGGAGCTTTTCGGCCAGCAGGCGTTCGATCTTTACCGGGGCCGCGAGATAGCGCCGGGCGACGACGTCCAGAGCGACGAGCAGCTCGACGCCTTCATCCGCGAACATGCCGAGAGCGCCTACCACCCGTGCGGCACATGCAGGATGGGTCGCGCGGACGACGCGATGTCGGTCGTCGATCCCGAGTGCCGCGTGATCGGCGTAGAGGGGCTGCGGGTCGCCGACTCCTCGATCTTCCCGCGCATCACCAACGGCAACCTCAACGCGCCGTCCATCATGACGGGCGAGAAGGCGGCGGACCATATTCTCGGCCGCCAGCCGCTCAGCCCGTCCAATCAGGAACCATGGATCAACCCGCGCTGGCGGGAATCCGACCGCTAGGAGAAACCCATGCTGGCCCAGCCGAAAGCATCCCACTACATCGATGGCCGCTTCGTGGAGGACACCAACGGCGCACCGCTGGAGGTCATCTATCCGGCCACAGGCGAAGTGATCGCGCGGCTGCACGCCGCAACCCCGGAGATCGTTGAACGGGCGATCCAGTCTGCCGCTGCCGCGCAAGCCAAGTGGGCGCGGATGCGCCCGGCCGATCGCGGCCGCATCCTGCGCCGGGCCGCCGACCTTCTGCGTGAACGCAACGATGAGATCGCGCGCGTCGAGACGCTCGACACCGGCAAGCCGATACAGGAAACGACCGTTGCCGATCCGGCTTCGGCGGCGGAAGCCATCGAGTTCTTCGGCGGGGTCGTCGCAGGCTATCACGGCGAATATATCGACCTTGGCGGCGGCCCCTTTGCCTATACGAGACGCGAGCCGCTGGGCGTATGCGTCGGCATCGGCGCGTGGAACTACCCGATACAGGGCGCAAGCTGGAAATCGGCCCCCGCGCTCGCCATGGGCAACGCGATGATCTTCAAGCCGTCGGAGAACACGCCGCTGACGGCGCTGATGCTGGCCGAAATCTACACCGAGGCCGGGCTGCCCGACGGCCTGTTCAACGTCGTGCAGGGGTTCGGCGATGTGGGCGGCGCGCTTGCGGGCCACGCGCTCGTCGCCAAGGTGTCGCTGACCGGATCGGTGCCGACCGGCCGGAAGGTGCTGGCGCTGGCGGGCTCGCAGATGAAGCACGCGACGATGGAGCTCGGCGGAAAGTCGCCGCTCATCATCTTCGACGATGCCGACGTGGAGAACGCCGTAGGCGGCGCGATGCTCGCAAACTTCTATTCGACCGGGCAGGTCTGCTCGAACGGCACCCGCGTCTTCGTGCAGGACGGCGTCTACGACCGGTTCCTCGACCGTCTCACCGCGCGCACCAAAAAGATCAGGATCGGCGACCCGCTCGATCCGGAGACGCAGATGGGGCCGCTCATCAACAAGGCGCAGCACGAGAAGGTGACGGGCTACATCGACATCGGCAAGGCGGAAGGCGCGACGCTGCACTGTGGCGGCGGCGTGCCGCAGCTTCAGGGGTTCGAGGGCGGCTTCTATGTCGAGCCGACGATCTTCACCGGCGTGAAGGACGACATGCGCATCGCGCGCGAGGAGATCTTCGGACCGGTGATGAGCGTGCTTTCGTTCTCGCGGGAAGACGAGGTGATCGAGCGGGCGAACGATACGGAGTTCGGCCTCTCTGCAGGCGTGTTCACCCGCGACCTGCCGCGCGCGCACCGGGTGATCGCCGAGATCAAGGCCGGGAGCTGCTGGATCAACCACTACAACCTCGCGCCGGCCGAACTGCCTTTCGGCGGCTTCAAGCAGTCCGGCGTGGGGCGTGAGAACTCGCTGGCAGCACTCTCCCACTATTCGCAGCTGAAATCCGTCTACGTCGAAACGGGCGACGTGGAGAGCCCGTACTGAACGAGCGTCATATTTCTCGCGCGAAGGGCCCGTTCGCGCTTGCAGGCGATGCGGCCGGACGCTATAAGCCCGGCCTGCCGGTCACGGAGTGTAGCGCAGCCTGGTAGCGCACCTCGTTCGGGACGAGGGGGTCGCAGGTTCAAATCCTGCCACTCCGACCATCCGGCTCAAAGGGTTTCCCGGCCCTTCCCGCCTGTGGCGCCATCATCGCGACATGAAAAACTGCGCCAATGCCCCTTCGCGCAATTGCGCCGACGGCCATTAGCCTCGGGGAAAAAAGCCCCGCCAACCGAAGCCGGCGGGGTCACCAAAGGGCATTGACGTGCGCAGCCTGCACCCGGCGTCACAACGCCGCATCCCCCGTTCGGGGGATAAAACGCGACGACGTGGAACTTAATGCTTGAACCAACGTTGCAGGGCAGGCCAAACGCTATCGCACGGTAGTTTCGCCTTTGCACCGACGTGTGTACGGAAGCGTCAAAACAGGAACGGACCCGTGATTACCAGATACGCCAATCACGCCATTCTCATCGTGCTGATGTGCTTGGCCGTCGCATTCTTCCTGACCGCCCCCGTTTGAGGCGGCGAGGGCGAAGGCGCGCCCGAACCACAGACATGATCCGGACTGCCCCCGCGTCCTGACAAATTCAGTCAGGCGAAGTCCAGCGCGCGGTCGTCCTCGCCTTCCCTGATACGGGTCGGCAGGCCGAGGCGGTCGAGCACGGCGAGGAACGGCCGGGGCGCCAGATCCTCGACATTGGCCATCTTCTTCACATCCCACTCGCCGGTGGCGATCAGCATGGCGGCAGCGACGGCGGGAACACCGGCCGTGTAGGAGATGCCCTGGCTGCCGACTTCGTTGTAGGCGTCCTTGTGGTCGGCGACGTTGTAGATGAAGACCTCGCGCTCCCTGCCGTCCTTCACGCCCTTCACCAGATCGCCGATGCAGGTCTTGCCGGTGTAGTCGGGTGCGAGCGATGACGGGTCCGGCAGGACCGCCTTCACCACCTTGAGCGGCACGACTTCCAGCCCCTCGGCGGTCGTCACCGGCTGTTCGGACAGGAGACCCAGATTCTTGAGGACGGTGAACACGTTGACGTAGTGGTCGCCGAAGCCCATCCAGAACCGCACCGTCGGCACGCCGAGATTCTGCGACAGCGAGTGAATCTCGTCGTGTCCGGTCATGTAGGTGGTGCTGGTGCCGACCACCGGCAAATCCCACTCCTTGCGGATTTCGAACATGCTGTTCGACACCCACGCATTGTCCTGCCACGACCAGACCTGACCGGTGAACTCGCGGAAATTGATCTCCGGGTCGAAGTTGGTCGAGAAATAGCGGCCGTGGCTGCCGGCATTCACGTCGATGATGTCGATCGTGTCGATGCGGTCGAAATACTCGTCATGGGCGAGCTTCGCATAGGCGTTGACGACGCCGGGGTCGAAGCCCGCGCCCAGGATGGCCGTGACGCCGGCCTTCTCGCACTCCTCGCGGCGCTTCCACTCGTAATTGGCATACCAGGGCGGCGTCTCGCAAATCTTCAGCGGGTCCTCGTGGATTGCGGTGTCGATATAGGCCGCGCCCGTCTCGATGCACGCCGACAGCACCGACATGTTGATGAAGGAGGAGCCGACATTGAGGACGATCTGTGCGCCGGTCTTCTCGATCAGCGCCTTGGTGGCGGCGACATCCATCGCATCGAGCGCGTGGGCCTCGAGCCTGCCCTCCACCTTCAGGCTTCCCTTCTCGCGAACGGAAGCAACGATGGCCTCGCATTTCTCAACGGTGCGGGAGGCGACGTGGATATCGCCGAGGACATCGTTGTTGCGGGCGCATTTGTGCGCCACGACCTGCGACACGCCACCGGCGCCGATGATGAGGACATTCTTCTTCATTTCTGGGGTCTGTCTCCTTCAAGACTGCTTGAACGGGACGGGCCTACGAAAGGCTCGCTGCATAATCGTCGAACCCGAACTCGCGCACGACTTTGACGGTGCCGTCCAGTTCACGGACGGCGATGGACGGCATCTTCACGCCGTTGAACCAGTTCTTCTTGACCATGGTGTAGCCGGCGGCGTCCTGGATGGAGACGCGGTCGCCGACCTTCAGCTCTTCGGGGAAGCGGAACTCGCCGAAGATGTCGCCGGCCAGGCACGACTTGCCGCACACCATGTAGCTGTGGTCGCCCTCGTTGGGCGCGACCTTGGCGCTCTCGCGGTAGATCAGCAGGTCGAGCATGTGCGCCTCGATCGACGAATCGACGATGGCGAGGTTCTTGCCGTTGAACAGCGTGTCGAGAACCGTGACCTCCAGCGTCGTGCTTCGGGTGATCGAGGCCTCGCCGGGCTCCAGATAGACCTGCACGCCGAAGCGCTGCGCGAACGCCTTGAGGCGGGCGCAGAAGGCGTCGAGCGGGTAGTCGTCGCCGGTGAAGTGGATGCCGCCGCCGAGGCTGACCCATTCCACGCGCGACAGAAGTGCGCCGAAACGCTCCTCGATCTGGCCGAGCATGCGGTCGAACAGGGCGAAATCGGCGTTCTCGCAGTTGTTGTGGATCATGAAGCCGCTGATGCGGTCCATCACCGTCTCGATGCGCGCAACGTCCCATTCGCCAAGGCGGCTGAACGGACGCGCAGGATCGGCGAGATCGAAGGTGGAGGACGAGACCTGCGGGTTGAGGCGCAGGCCGCGCGCGATATGCCCTGCCCTGCCGGCGAACCGCTCCAGCTGGCCGATGGAGTTGAAGATGATCTTGTCGGCGTTCGAGATCACCTCGTCGATCTCGTGATCGGCGTAGGCGACCGAATAGGCATGGGTTTCGCCGCCGAATTTCTCGCGACCGAGCTTCACCTCGTTGAGCGAGGACGAGGTGGTGCCGTCCATGTACTGGCGCATCAGGTCGAACACCGACCACGTGGCGAAGCACTTCAGCGCCAGCAGCGCCTTCGCGCCCGAAGCCTCACGCACATGGGCGATCTTCTCCATGTTGCGCAGAAGCTTCTGCTTGTCGATGAGGTAATAGGGCGTGGCTATCGTCGTCATGGTCGGCAATTGCTCGTTGGGGGTCGAGCCGCGTTATAGGGATGCTGAGCCGAATGGCAAACCCGCAGCGGCCTCCATAGCGCCCGTTTGCCACAGCGCCTTGACAAAGACGGCCATTGCGACAAGCTGAATGGCATGAACACGCGCTTCGCATTCGCCATTTTCAGGGTGGTCCCCATCGCGGGATCCTGACCCCGGCTCGGGCTTCCCCGGGACCGGGGAGCCGCGTTTCGCATTTTTCCAATCACCGCCCCCGAACAGCCTGCCTGAGGCGGGCATGACCGTGACGCGATGCGCGCCACGGGGCAGTACATCTTTTCAGACGAGAGACATGACCATGAACAAACCCGAGATCGTCATCAGCAAGGTCGACCACGGACGCCTGACGCAACTCGCCAACGGGCTGCTCGACAGCAAGCCGGACATGGCGGACGGACTGCTCAGCGAGTTGGAACGCGCCAGTGTGGTGGCCGACGACGCGGTGCCTGCCGATACGGTTCAGATGGGCACGACGCTCGAATACACCTCGAACGACGGCAACGGGCGACGCGTGACGCTGGTCTATCCCGGTGAGGCAGACATTGCGGAGGGCAAGATTTCCATCCTGACACCCATCGGCACGGCGCTGCTGGGGCTGGGCGTCGGCCAGTCGATCGAGTGGGTCGCCAATGACGGCAAGGCCCACGTCCTGACCGTCAACAAGGTGGAACGGGCACCATCGACCTGATGGCGGCTCAGCCGCGCGGCACGCGTCCTTCGGCAACGAAGAACGGGTTGGCGAAGGGGGCGTCGTCCGCGCAGGTGCCGTGCCCGTAGCGGAACGGCTCGCCGTCGAGCGTCCGCGTCATGCCGCCGGCCGCACGCAGGACGGCGTCGCCCGCAGCGGTATCCCACTGCATGGTG
Organism: Neoaquamicrobium microcysteis; assembly: GCF_008180155.1. GTDB lineage: Bacteria > Pseudomonadota > Alphaproteobacteria > Rhizobiales > Rhizobiaceae > Aerobium > Aerobium microcysteis. The sequence continues at coordinate 123,805 of NZ_VSZS01000056.1, forward strand.
CGACCGAAGCGGGGATACAGATCCGCCTCGCCCGACGCGACCAGACAGAACTTCAGCGACGACCCGATGGTGACGCGGTCGGCCGGTTCGTAGCGGCCGATGAAGGCGTCGGTTTCGGGCGTGTTGTGCGAGCGGCTGGCGACGATGGTGAGCGGGGCGCTGCCTTCGCGCACGCCGATCGCCCGACGATCAACGGGCTGGTGCGCGCCATCGGTACGCACCATCTCGGCGATGCCCGGCGCGCCGGAATACATTGCATTGGCGGCGGGGGCATAGACGACGCCGACCACCGGCTCGCAGGCGCGCACCAGCGCGATGTTGACGGTGAAGTCGGTGCCGCCCTTGACGAATTCCTTGGTGCCGTCGAGCGGGTCGATCAGGAAGAACACGTCACCCACGGTTTCGGGCGACAGGCCGATTGAGGCTTCCTCCTCGGCGATGATCGCCACGCCGGGAAACCGCTCTCGAAGACCGGCGAGGATGATCGCCTCGGCGTCGCGGTCGGCCTGCGTTACCGGCGAGGAGTCAGCCTTGGCTTCGGCCTCGAAGCCCCGGGCGCGGATTTCCATGATGCGGCTGCCGGCGGCAAGCGCGAGGGGTTCGAGGACGCCAAGGATCGTCCGGTCATCGGGCAGAGTGTGCATGGCAGGCGCGATACTACCCCTCGCCGCCCTTAGCAATAACCATTGCGCTTGAGCGTGTCGTAGACCTCCTGAACCGCATCCTGCGGGGTGGTCTCGGTGGTCCGGATATGGATTTCGGCGTTCTCCGGAGCTTCGTACGGCGAATCGAGACCGGTGAAGTTCTTGATCTGGCCGTCGAGCGCGCGCTTGTAGAGACCCTTGGGGTCGCGGCGGGCGCATTCCTCGAAGGGCGTATCCACGAACACCTCGACGAACTCGCCCTCCCCCATCAGCTCGCGCGCCATGCGCCGCTCGGCCCGGAAGGGCGAGATGAACGAGACCAGCACCAGCAGCCCGGCATCAGCCATCAGCCGGGCCACCTCGGCGACGCGGCGAATGTTCTCCACCCGGTCTTCCTCGGTGAAGCCCAGATCGCGGTTGAGCCCATGGCGCACATTGTCGCCATCGAGGATGTAGGTGTGACGGCCTTCGGCGTGGAGCCTCTTTTCCAGAAGGTTGGCGATGGTCGACTTGCCGGAGCCCGAGAGCCCGGTAAACCAGAGCACCGCCGGCTTCTGGTGCTTCAGCTCGGCGCGCGCATCCCGGTTCACGTCCAGCGCCTGCCAGTGGATGTTGGCCGCGCGGCGAAGCGGATGCAGGATCATGCCCGCCCCGACGGTCGCGTTGGTGAGCCGGTCGATCAGGATGAACGCGCCGGTCGCGCGGTCGTCGGCAAAGCTGTCGAAGGCGATGGGCGCCTGCAGCGAGATATTGCACACGCCGATCTCGTTGAGCTCGAGCGACTTGGCGGCCTCTTGCGAGAAATTGTCGACGTTGATGCGGTGCTTCAGCTCCGTCACCGTCGCGGCGGCCTGGTCGGTCTCGGTGCGCAGGACATAGGCGCGGCCCGGCATCAACGCATGGGCATCGAACCACACGACGCGCGCGGTGAACTGGTCGGCCACCTGCGGACGCGCATCGGGCGTCACCAGCATGTTGCCGCGCGAAACCTCGATCTCGTCCTCCAGCACCAGCGTCACGGCCTGTCCCTCACGGGCGCTGGCGAGATCGCCGCCTGCGGTCACGATGCGGGCTATGCGCGAGGCGCGGCCGGTCTTGGCCTCCACCACCTCGTCGCCGGCCGCGATGGTGCCGGACGCGACGGTGCCGGCAAAGCCGCGAAAGTCGAGATTGGGGCGGTTGACGTACTGAACCGGGAAGCGGAACGGCTGGTCGACCTTGTCTTCCTCGACCTCGACGTTTTCCAGATGCTCGATCATCGTCGGCCCGTCGTGCCATGGCGTATGGGGCGAGCGGCCGACGATGTTTTCGCCATAGCGCGCGGAGACAGGCACTGGGACGATCGAGGCGAACCCCAGATCGGTGGCGAATGCGCGATAGTCCGCGACGATGCGGTCGAAGACCGACTGGTCGTAGTCCACCAGATCGATCTTGTTGACCGCCAGCAGGATGTGGCGGATGCCGAGCGCGGACGCGATGAAGGAATGGCGGCGCGTCTGCGGGAGAACGCCCTTGCGCGCGTCGATCAGCACCACGGCAAGATCGGCCGTGGAAGCGCCGGTGGTCATGTTGCGGGTGTACTGCTCGTGGCCGGGCGTGTCGGCGACGATGAACTTGCGCTTCGGCGTGGCGAAGAAGCGGTAGGCGACATCGATGGTGATGCCCTGCTCGCGCTCGGCTTCCAGCCCGTCGACCAGCAGCGCGAAGTCGATCTCGTCGCCCGTGGTGCCGTGCTTGCGCGAATCGCGTTCGAGAGCGGCGAGCTGGTCCTCGAAGATCAGCCGCGTGTCATAGAGCAGCCGCCCGATGAGCGTCGACTTGCCGTCGTCCACCGAGCCGCAGGTGAGGAAGCGCAGCATCGACTTGCCTTCCTGCTCAGCAAGGTATGCGCGGATGGAATCCGGCGTGCCGGTTTCTTCAGGCTGGGCAGCGGTGAATGCGAGGGCGGATGAAGCCGTGAGGTGAGCCATGGTCAGAAGTACCCTTCCCGCTTCTTCTTCTCCATCGAGCCCGCCTCGTCGCGGTCGATGAGGCGGCCCTGCCGTTCGGAGGTGCGCGCCGTCAACATCTCGGTCACGATGGCTTCCAGCGTGTCGGCTTCCGATTCGATCGCACCCGTCAGCGGGTAGCAGCCAAGCGTGCGGAAACGCACCATGCGCTCCTGCGCCGTCTCGCCCGGCCGCAGCTTCAGCCGCTCGTCATCGACCATGACCAGCATGCCGTCGCGCTCGACGACCGGACGCGGCGCGGCGTAGTAGAGCGGCACGATCGGGATGTTTTCCTGCAGGATGTACTGCCAGATATCGAGCTCGGTCCAGTTGGACAGCGGGAATACGCGGATCGATTCGCCCTGGCTGATGCGGGTGTTGTAGATCTTCCACATCTCGGGGCGCTGGTTCTTGGGGTCCCAGCCGTGCCGGGCATCGCGGAAGGAAAAGATGCGCTCCTTGGCGCGGCTCTTTTCCTCGTCGCGCCGCGCGCCGCCGAAGGCGGCATCGAAGCCGTATTTGTCGAGGGCCTGCCTGAGACCCACGGTCTTCATCACATGGGTGTGGACGTTGGAGCCGGAATCGAACGGGTTGATGCCCTGCGCGACGCCTTCCTGGTTGACGTGCACCAGCAGGTCGAAGCCGAGCTTCGCCGCCATCTCATCGCGAAACGAGATCATCTCGCGGAACTTCCATGTCGTATCGACATGCAGGAACGGAAAAGGCGGCTTGGCCGGATAGAACGCCTTCATCGCCAGATGAAGCAGCACCGAGGAATCCTTGCCCACCGAATAGAGCATCACCGGCCGCGAAAAGCTCGCCGCTACCTCCCGGAAGATGTGGATGGCCTCGGCCTCCAACCGCGCCAGATGCGACAAGCCAACAGTCATGAATCAAGCGTCCTTACCGCGACCTCGCCTTTCCGGCGGCGCCGCATTTGCATTGACCCGAGGGTTTCCCACAGCGGGCGCATTGGGAACAGGTGAATAAGCCTAAATTTCGCCCCGCGACGAGTGCGGATTTGCCCTCACCGGCCCACCCGCCGAAAATCCGTGCACCGCAGTAGCGGCAAGTGCGGCTGCCGCCAACCTTGCTCTTTACGCCACGCGGCGCACGCGATAAGGAACGGCCCGGCCGCGTTGGGGCGTAGCCAAGCGGTAAGGCAGCGGTTTTTGGTACCGCCATTCCCTGGTTCGAATCCAGGCGCCCCAGCCATTTACCTTTTCAAGTCGTTGGATTTGCACGGTGCGTTTCGGGCGACACCATTTGAAGCGCCATTCCGCACCTGTGCAGGAAACTAAGGCACTTAAGCTGCCAATCCGGTCGGACGACCTACTTCAAGGTCCGGCCTCTTCGCGCAAGCTTCCGGTGCTCTCGTTTGCCGATCATCGGCCGGTGCGCGTGCGAAGAACATCGGCTCTTCATCGACGCGACCCGGACACTCGCAATACTAAAGCTGCAAGCAAATATACTTCAGCTCAATGTAATCATCGATTCCGTATCTCGACCCCTCGCGACCCTGGCCGCTCTCCTTGACGCCGCCGAACGGGGCTGCCTCGTTGGAGATCAGGCCGGTATTGATGCCGACCATGCCGTATTCCAGCTTTTCGGCCACGCGGAAGATACGTCCGACGTCCCGCCCGTAGAAATAGGAGGCGAGGCCGAACGGCGTGTCGTTGGCCAGGCGGATCACCTCTTCCTCGCTGTCGAAGCGGAAAATCGGCGCAATCGGGCCGAAGATTTCCTCATGGAAGAACGCCATTTCGCGCGTGGTGCCGGTGACGACGGTCGGCTCGAAGAACGTGCCGCCCAGCGCATGGGCCCCGCCTCCGACCGCGACCGTAGCCCCCTTGGAAGCCGCATCGTCGAGAAGTTCGCGCACCTTGGAAACGGCGGCGTCATCGATGAGCGGACCGATGTCCACATCCGGCTCGGTTCCCGCGCCGACCTTGAGGCTCGCGACGCGCCGCGCCAGGCGCTCGACGAAAGCGTCATGCACGCCCGCCTGCACGAAGAGCCGGTTTGCGCAGACGCAGGTCTGCCCCGCATTTCGGTATTTCGAGGCCATGGCGCCTTCGACCGCCGCATCGATGTCCGCATCGTCGAAGACGATGAACGGCGCGTTGCCGCCCAGTTCCATCGAGGTGCGCTTTACCGTGTCGGCGCACTGTTTCATGAGTTCCTTGCCGACCTCGGTCGAGCCGGTGAAGGAAAGCTTGCGGATCACCGGATTTGAGGTCAGTTCGGCGCCGATTTCGCGGGCCGATCCGGTCACGACCGACAGGAGCCCTTTCGGGACGCCAGCACGCTCGGCAAGAATGGCGAGCGCCAGCGCCGTCAGCGGCGTCTGGCTGGCAGGCTTGAGCACCATCGCGCAGCCTGCCGCAAGGGCCGGAGCGATCTTTCGGGTGATCATCGCCGCTGGAAAGTTCCATGGCGTGATCGCTGCCGTCACACCGACCGGCTGCTTGAGCACGATGATGCGGCGATCGGCGGCGGGACCGGGGACCGTGTCGCCGTAGACGCGCTTGGCCTCCTCGGCGAACCACTCGATATAGGACGCCGCGTAGGCGATCTCGCCCCTGGCCTCGGCAAGCGGCTTGCCCTGTTCGCTGGTCAGTATCAGCGCCAGATCGTCGGTGGCGGCCACGACGAGGTCGAACCAGCGACGCAGGATGTTCGCGCGTTCTTTCGCCGGGCGAGCGGCCCATGCTTCCTGAGCCGTCGCGGCTGCCGCGATCGCCAAGGCAATCTCACTGCGGTCCACCGCAGGTACCTTGGCAATAGTCGCCCGGGTTGCGGGATTGGTGACGCTGATCGTCTTTCCGCTTGCGGCAGCAACCCAATCGCCTGCAATCAGGTTGCGGCTTTCCAGCAGGGACGAGTCATTGAGAGAAAGGGTCATGACGCCTCCTTCACGAGGCCCTGAAGGGCGGCGCGGGTCGCTTCGGGGATAGGGCACGGCTTGCGGGTGCGCGCATCGACATAGACATGCACGAAGAAGCCTTCTGCGGCGGCGATGTCGCTTTCGTCTGCGAAAAGCGCGATTTCGTAGCGGACGGACGAGGTGCCGAGCTTCGTCACCTTCATCCCGGCAACGACGCCCTGCGGATAGGACAGCTCGCCGTGATAGCGGCAGCCGGTTTCAGCGACGAGACCGATGGCCGAGCTGTTCTTCGTGTCGAGAAGGCCGTTACGGATCAGCCATTCATTCACCGTCGTATCGAACAGCTTGTAATGCACGACATTGTTGAGGTGGCCGTACACGTCGTTGTCGCTCCAGCGCGTCGTGTGGGCACGGAAATGGATGTAGTCGGCACGGGTACCGGGGGGCGCGCGCATCACCAGGCCTCCCTGTAGATCGCCAGTGCGTCGGTCTCGCTCACCGGCCGCGGATTGTTCACCAGGAGCCGCTGCTGCTTCATCGCATCGGACGCCATGCGCGGCAGGGCATCTTCCGGAATGTTCACGTCACGCAGGCGCATGGGCATCTGCAGGCGGCCGATCAGCGACTGAAGCGCGGCGACGAAGGCCTCGGCACGGCCTTCCTCGGGCATGTCGGCCAGATGCGGAAACGCATCGGCAGCGATCTCGGCATAGGCGGCGGCGGCGGCGGGCAGGTTGAAGCGCAGGACAGCCGTCAGGACCAGCGCATTCGACAGGCCGTGCGGGATATGAAAGATGCCGCCGACCGGATAGGCAAGCGCGTGAACGGCCGCGACCGGCGAATTGGCGAAGGCCTGTCCCGCAAGCATCGATCCCAGCAGCATAGCCTCGCGTGCAGCGACGTTGCCCCCGTCCATGACGGCGGTATCGATATTCGCGCCCAGAAGACGCAGCGCCTCGCGCGCCAGCATGCGCGACAGCGGATTGTTGTTGGCGCTTGCCGACGTGTAGGCCTCGATCGCGTGAACCATCGCGTCCACGCCGGTTGCCGCGGTGATCGGAGCGGGCAGGCCGAGCGTCAGCTCCGCGTCGAGGAGTGCGATGTCGGGCAGAATGGCCGGAGAGGAAACGCCACGCTTCTCGTCGCCGCCCACGGTCAGGATCGCGACCGGCGTGACTTCAGAGCCGGTGCCGGAGGTGGTGGGAACGAGCACCAGCGGGAGCCGTGGGCCGACCGCGTTGTTGACGCCCCAGGCATCATCGAGGGGCTGGTCGGACCCCAGCAGCAGCGCGGCCACCTTCGCGACGTCGAGCGAGGAGCCACCGCCGAAGCCGAGAATGCCTGTCGCCCCTGCAGCGCGCCCTTCCTCTACCGCGGCCATCAGCGTGGCGACCGATGGGTCCGCCTCGACGGCATCGAAAACCTTGACCTCGTGCCCGGCTCCCCGCAGTGCGGCGATGGCCGGATCGGCGAGGCCCAGTTTCGTCAGTCCCGGATCGGTGATCAGCAACACCTTGGGGCCCAGCAGGCTTCCCGCATGCCTGTCGATCTCGCGCGCCGCGCCGGAGCGGAAAACGATCGACTTGGTCGTGTTGAAGGCGAAGGGGTTCACGGTCTTCCTCCCGTAGCGAACGGCTCCCGCCAGAGCCGCAATCATCAGACCATCGAAAAGCCGCCGTTGACGCTGACGACCTGGCCGGTCACCCACGACGCCGCGTCACTTGCCAGGAAGGCAACCATCGGAGCGACATCGCCTGGCTGACCGATCCTGCGCAGCGGGTAGGCCTTGACGATCTTGTCCATGTTCTTGGCGAGGAAATCCGGATCGCTGTGCGAGGTCTGGATCAGTCCGAGCGACACCGTGTTGACGGTAACGTTGTTTCGGCCGAGTTCGCGGGCAATGGATTTGCCGAGCTGGATGGTCGCACCGCGAGCAGCGGCGGCCAGCGCGAGATTGGCTTCGCCGATCCGCGAGCTGTCGCCGACGATGTTGATGATCCGCCCACCGTTTTGCGCAATGAAATGTTCGGTCACCGCATGGCTGCAATGCAGCGCTCCGTAGAGGCAGGTATCGATTTGCGCCTTCCAGTCGGCGGGCGTGCTTTCGACGAAGCGCTGGTATTTCACATAGCCGGCGTTGTTCACCAAAATGTCGACCCGGCCGAAGTCGGCCACGATGGCCGCGACCATCGCTTTCACCTGATCGTAGTCTGAAATGTCTGCCTGATAGGCCTTGGCCTGCGCGCCGGCGTCGACCAGCTCGGTCACGAGCCCGGCGGCCTCGGCTTCGGATTTGCGATAATTGACCGCAACGGCCGCGCCGAGGGCGGCAAGTTCCCGCGCGATTTCAGCTCCGGTATCGCGACCTCCGCCGGTGACGAGCGCGACTTTGCCAGCAAGAGAAAGCTGCATGAAAAGAACTCCTGGAAAAGGGGCGCCTAGTGGCGCCGTTCGGAAAGTCGGCCGAACAGATATCCGACCGCAGCTATCAAAATGAGTTGCACGGCAGAGCCGAACTCGGGCGAAAGGGCCTGGTGCGAGACGGCAGCAGGTACGCCCCCCTGAAGCCCCGTGAGCCACAGAAAGGCAAAGATTGCCGCCATCGCCAGCGCGACCAGAAACCCAGCACGCGACCCGCCGGCGGGCGCCGGGTGCGCTGCGGGAGGCACGGCGTGGTGTGCGTCTTGCGATGCAACGGGAGCATGCCCGGCCTGTTGCGCAGCGACCGTTGAAGCGGCCCCTGCCCCGGCAGATGCGGCCGAAATAGGCGCGGCGCCCTCACTATGGTACTGCCTGCGGATTTCGGTTGCGAACTTGTCGAAGAAGGCTTCGGACAACTTGCGCGCCGTGGCATCGACCAGCCGCCCGCCCAACTGGGCCAGCTTCCCACCAATCTGCGCATCGACGCTGTAGCTAAGCAGAGTGCCGCCATCCACCTCGTCAAGGGTTACGAACGCACTGCCCTTGGCGAAGCCGGCGACGCCGCCCTGCCCCTCGCCGGTGATGCGATAACTGACCGGGGCGTTCAGTTCAGAAAGTGATATCTTGCCGGAAAACTTTGCGGAGACTGGCCCGACCCTGATAGCGGCTACCGCTTCCATTTCGGTATCGGAGGTCTTTTCAAGAGACTGACAGCCAGGAACACAGCTACGCAGGATATTGGGATCGTTAAGCGCTCTCCAGACGGCTTCACGTGTCTCCGGGATCAGCTTCTGACCCTTCATTTCCATGTGAAAACCTCCCCTTTCGAGCTGGAAACCACCAGCGGACAAGTCGCCGCCAACCCCTTCCGTTGCCTTGACATGCACCATTTTAGTCTAGTAAAGCAAGTGAAAAATTGGCGAGAACGCTGAAGGAAGCCCGCGGCGCACCGGCGTGCTCACGACCCTTCGGCTCGAGAGGCTTCGTTGAAACCCGCACGATTCGACTACGTCAGGGCGGAGAGCGTCGACCACGCCCTTGAAGTGCTGTCGCAGAATGGCGATGAAGCGAAGATCATCGCGGGCGGACAGAGCCTCATGCCGATGATCAACTTCCGGTTGGTCAAGCCTTCGGTTCTCATCGACATCAACCGCATCCCCGGCCTCGAGATCATCGAGGACAAGGGTGACCGGGTGCATATGGGCGCGCTGGCTCGCCACAGGATGACAGCTTGTGATGCGACGATCCGGCGGAAGATCCCGGTCCTGCATGAAGTCATGCACCATGTGGCGCATATGACCATACGCAATCGCGGCACCTTCTGTGGCAGTGTCTGCCATGCCGATCCCGCCGCCGAGATGCCGATGATCGTGCAGATGCTGGACGGTGAAATCGAGATCGCCTCGGCATCGAAGCGCCGGGTGCTTCCAGCTGCCGCATTTCTGGTGGGCTCCCTGGTCAACGCGCTCGAGCCGGATGAGATGGTGACGGGGATCACCATCGGCACGTCGCCTGCCGGCGCAGGCTGGGCGTTCGAGGAATTCTCGCGAAGACATGGCGATTTCGCCATGGCCGCCATCGCCGTCACCTTGCGAACGGACGACGGGCGGGCGATCCGCGATGCACGCATCGGCATGACGGGCGTGGGAGAAACAGCCATGCGCCTGCACGGATTGGAAACGTTGCTGGAGGAGCGCCAGCTTGACGACCTGTTGCTCGGCGAGGTCGCTGAATGGCTGAACGACAATTTGAGCCCGAACGCGGACATCCATGCCAGCGCAGACTATCGTCGCAATCTGTCCGGCGTGCTGGCGGGCCGTGCCATTCGCAGGGCACATGCCCGGGCGCTGGAAATGAGGACCATCGGCCATGGATGACGGCGAGACGGAAGTGACGCTCACTGTAAACGGCATCAACGTCACGCGCCGCGTGGAACCGCGCATGCTGCTTTCGGACTTTCTGCGTCACGAACTCGGCCTGACGGGCACGCATGTCGGGTGCGAGCACGGCGTTTGCGGCGCCTGCACCGTCACGCTCGACGGGCGCTCCGCGCGCTCCTGCCTTACCCTGGCCGTCATGGCCGACGGGATGGAAGTGGAAACGATCGAGGGACAAGGCACGCCGGAAAACCTTTCGCGCATCCAGAAGGCGTTTCACGACCACCACGGCCTGCAATGCGGCTTCTGCACCCCCGGAATGATCATGGCCATCGCCGATCTGCTCAAGCATCACGCGCTCGAGACCGACGAGCAGATCCGGGAAGGCCTGTCGGGGAACATCTGCCGCTGCACAGGCTACGTCAACATCATCAAGGCAGTTCGAGAACTGGCGAAGGAAAGAGGGCCGCTGACATGAAGATGGACATTCTGTCCGCTGGACGGCTGAGGATGCGCAAGTCGATCTACATGCCTGCTGAAAGCAAAGAGGAGATGGTCGAACTGCCGGTGGTCTCGGTTCTGCTGCGCCACAGCGCCGGCAACGTGCTCTTCGACACCGGCTGCGCGCCGCAGGCCGCCGATGACCCGGCCGGGCGGTGGGGCGGACTGGCCAAGGTGATGCAGCCGATCTTTTCGGCGGCCGATACGGTTGTGCACCAGCTGCCCAAGCACGGGCTCTCCGCCGACGACATCGATGTCGTGATTTGCTCTCACCTTCATCCCGACCATTGCGGCTGCAACGCCGCTTTCGGGCGCGCCACCGTTTTCGTGCATCGCGCCGAGCTTGCCGCCGCACGCGCCGAAGGTGCCGACAAGCAGGGTTACCTGCCGCAGGAGTGGGACATCGCGCAGGGCTATTCGGAGATCGACGGGCAGAAAGACCTGTTCGACGACGGGAAGATCGTCCTGCTGCCGCTGCCCGGTCACTCCCCCGGCCTTACTGCCGCGCGCGTGGAGCTCGAGCGCGACGGCACGTTCCTGCTGGCTTCCGACGCGGCGCCGATGACGCGCCATGTCGATGAAGGCTACGCCCCCAAGAACAGCTGGGACATGGACCTTGCCGTCAGCGCGCTTGAAGAAATCAAGGTGCAGAAGGACCGTGGCGCAACGGTGATCTGCGGGCACGACGAAGCGCAATGGCAGCAGCTTTCATCGAGGCAAGAGGGCTTCCGGTGACGAAACCCGACTACTCCGATGTGACGATGCGCCCCAAGCTCGTGGGCAAGCGTATCAAGCGGACGGAGGACCTGCGTCTTCTGACTGGAACCGGTGAATATGTGGATGACATGCAGGCCCCCGGCATGCTGCATGTCGCCATCCGCCGGTCCGACCAGCCGCACGCGAAGATCGTTTCCATCGACGCTACCGACGCATTCGAGGTTCCCGGTATCGTCGCCGTGTTCGACATGAGCGATTTCGAGGGCGAATGCGAGCCGGCGGTTCCGACCTCGCGGATGAAGGACTACTACGCCACGCCGACATGGCCGCTGGCGCGCGGCAAGGTGCGCTATGTCGGCGAACCGGTCGTCGCGGTGGTGGCCGAGAGCCGCTACGCGGCCGAGGACGCGCTGGAGCACATCCGCATCGAATACGAGGCCTTGCCCTTCGCCATTCGGCAGGTCGATGCGGTGAAGGACGACGCGCCCCTGCTGCATGAAGAGGCGGGCACCAACGTCATCATCAAACGCGAATTCGTACGCGCCGACGTGGACGAGGTTTTCCGCACCGCTGCCCACACTGTCGGCGGCACCTTCCGCATGACCCGCAAATGCGCGAGTCCTATGGAAAATCGCAGCTACATGGCGCAGTGGGACAAGCGTCGACGCTCTCTTACACTCTATACGTCGTCGAACATTCCAGGCGTCGTGCGCGACGTGCTGTCCGGTTGCCTTGGCCTTTCCAGCCATCAGCTACGTGTCGTCGCGCCCGATGTCGGCGGCAGCTTCGGCGGCAAGGGCTCGCTTTACGGCGAGGAGATGCTGGTCTGCCTGCTGGCGCGAAAACTCCAGCGGCCCGTGAAATACGTCGCCGACCGGCTGGAAGATATTGCCGCCATGAGCCAGGCTTTCGACGAGCTCATCGAGGCGGAGCTAGCCTTCGACGATGAAGGCCATTTTCTCGGCCTTCGGGCGGACGTCATCGGCGATGTCGGCGCTTTTTCGATCTATCCCTGGACGGCGGCACTGGAAACCGTACAGGTGATCAGCTTCCTGCCCGGCCCCTACAAGATCGATGCCTATCGCGGACGTATCCGCGGCGTGCTTACGCCTAAGCCTCCGACGGGCCCGTATCGCGGCGTCGGCAGGCCGTCATCCACCCTGGCGATGGAGCGCCTCGTGGACATGGCAGCGCGAAGAATCGGCATGGACCCGGCTGAAATCCGACGGCGCAATCTCGTGCGCGACGAGGATTTCCCTTACCGCACCGCGCCCGGAATCATCTGGGACCGGTCGGCCTTTCGCGACTGCCTCGAGGGTGCGTGCAACGCGCTGGACTATCCACGCCTGCTGAAAAGACGCGACCGCATGCGGGCCGAGGGCAGATGGGTCGGCATCGGCATTGCAAGCTATGCCGAACTGACCGGGATCGGGTCGCGCATCTCCGTCGCCCCCGGCATGCCGATCAATACAGGTACGGAGACGGCGAACATCTCGATCGATTCCACAGGGGTCGTCACGGCCGCCTTCGGCGTCGCCTCCCACGGACAAGGGCTGGAAACAACGCTGGCCCAGATCGTCGCCGACGAGTTGGGCTGTTCTATGGGCGATATCGTCGTGCTTCACGGCGACTCGTCCCTCGTGCCGATGAGCTCGGGAACCTATGCGAGCAGGTCCGCCGTGCTGGGCGGCGGCGCAGCGGCTTTGACCTCGCGTACGCTGAAGGCCAAGGTACTGGCCATGGCGGCTATCCTGATGGACGCCGACGCAGCCGACCTCGACATTCATGAAGGCCTCGTCACCTCGCGCACATCGAACCAGAGCATGACGCTGCGCGAGGTTGCCACGGCAGTCTACAACCAGATGGGCCGGATCCCGCGCGACCAACGCGTCGACCTGACAGCGCAGCAGACCTACGATCCCTATCTCGGCACGGCCTGTTCATCGACCCATCTTTGCATGCTGGAGGTCGATCCGGGCACCTATGGCGTGAAGATCCTGAACTATGTCGTGTCGGAAGATTGCGGGCGGATCATCAACCCGATGATCGTTGACGGCCAGGTTCATGGCGCGGTCGCACAGGGGATAGGCGCGGCGCTGCTGGAAGAGGTCATCCACAACGACGAAGGACAGAGCGTGGCCGCCAGCCTTGCCGACTACCTGCTGCCGGTGGCCACCGACATTCCCGACATCGAGATCGTCCATATCGAAGCGGAGCTGCCAAACAATGTCGGCGGGTTTCGCGGCATGGGCGAAGGCGGCACGATCGGCACGCCGGCAAGCATCGCCAACGCGCTCACCGATGCACTGTCACATCTCGATATCGGGGTGGACATGCTTCCCGCCACTCCGGAGAGGCTGTTCCAGTTGGTCAGGACTGCTCGAACGAGCGAGCGCGCGACGATCTGACGATCTATCTATTCGGGCAGCTCGTAGCGCAGGATATAATCGGTATCGCGGGCATCGATCGCCTGCTTGCACTCCGAACACACCACCGTCGGCGTGAAATCATGCCCGCATGGCTTGTGGCGCAGACGCATTGGCGGCTTGCCGTTTGTAAGCCACTTGTCGCCCCATGCCATCATCACGATCATCGGCTTGTAGAGAGCCAGGCCCTTCTGCGTGAAGCGGTACTCCTGGCGGTCGCCGTTGCCATACGGCACGCGGCGGAAGACTTCCGCCTCCACTAGCCGGTTCAGCCTGTCGGTCAGGATGTTGGGCGCTATGCCGAGATTTTCGCGCATCTCCTCGAAGCGCCGAACGCCGGTCCACCCCTCTCGCAGGATCAGGAAGCTCCAGCGGTCACCGATGATCGCCAGGCTTCGCGCGACCGAACACGGCCTTCCGCGCTGCAGGAGCATGGGATCGGAACTGCGGCGCGAGCGTGGGCGGGTTTCGACCGGTTCATAGCCTGCGCCCGGACCGTCACGAGAGGCGACGGCGCGGGCATCCACCGGCTCGAGGCAGTTAGAGCAGACGGTGACCGGGCTGCACTCCTGTCCGCATCTCGTATGGATAAGTTGCAGCGGCGGGGGCTCGCCCCCGGCGAGCCAGTTATCCCCGAACTCCATCAGCGACAGCATGGCCGGAAACAGGTCCTTGCCCCGTTCGGTCAGAAAATACTGGTGGCCCGGCTCTCCGGCCCTGCGGCCGATGGCGAATATCTGCTTTTCGACAAGCACGTTGAGCCGTGACGACAGCGTCTGGCGCGGTATGCCGAGACGCGCCTGAAACTTGTCGAAGCGGCGCACGCCGAAGAACGCCTCGCGCAGGATGAGGAAGTTCCAGCTGTCGAGAACGATGTCGATCGTCTTGCGGACCGACGAGTGTCGCTGCATCACGACCGGCATCGTAGGGGAAACAGTCACATGCTGATCCATTGCGCTGTAAGCCTCCGCAGGACGAAGCGTTCCCCTATACCTATCAAATTTCCCACGCAAATCTGCCCCCACGCCGGCGGCGAATTCGCTTTCATTTCTGCCCCTCCCTGCCTGCGGTTGCACGCAGGGAGACATCGCGTAGCACGCGTTCGCGCAGGTATTCCACAGTTTCCCCGTAAAAGCCCCTGCGGAAAAGCATGACGCAAGCCATAAACACCACGCCGATGACGAGCGAGACCGGCAGGCCGGACGTTGCAAGGAAATGTCCGATCATGACGACGAAGATGGCCCCGACCAGCGGTCCCCACAACGTTCCGATGCCTCCGATGAGGACCATCAGCACGACTTCGCCTGAAATGTGCCACGACACATCCGTCAGCGTCGCCAGTTGGAACGCCGATGCCTTGAGCGCGCCTGCGAGACCCGACAGGGCTGCGGAAAGGGTGAACGCAAGCAGCTTGTAGCGGCTGACATTCAGCCCGAGGGACGTCACGCGGGCCTCGTTCTCCCGGATCGCCCCGAGGATGTGGCCGAAAGGTGAATGCACGGTCCGCCGGATAAGCAGCAAGCAGATTACGACGATCGCCAGCACGACATAATAGAGCGTATGCGTGTCGCGCAGATCCAAAACGCCCAAGAGCGTGCCGCGCGGCACGTTCTGGATCCCGTCTTCCCCGCCGGTAAAGGGTGCCTGCACGGCGAGGAAATAGATCATCTGCGCCAACGCCAGCGTGATCATCGTGAAATAGATGCCCTGACGCCGAATGGCGATCAGGCCGAAGACGAAGCCAAGCCCACCGCCGACGACGACGCCGAACAGCAGGGAGAGTTCGAAAGGCCAGCCCCACACCTTGGCGGATTGCGCGAAGGCATAGGCGGCACCGCCGAAGAAAGCGGCGTGCCCGAGTGACAGCAGGCCCGCGAAACCCAGTACGAGGTTGAGCGCCGCCGCAAACAGCATGAAGCAGAGCACCTTGACGAGAAACAGCGGGAAAATCGCCATCGGTGCCGCCAGCGCAACTACGGCGGCCAGGGCGAGCAGCCCGTAGCGCATCGGGTCTGAGACGAGTCTCGGCCGGAAATCCTTGTAGCGATGAGCCATCTTACTTGTCCTTTCCGAAGAGTCCGGCCGGGCGCAGAAGCAGGACGAGGATCATCACGATGAAAACGGTTATCGCCGACGCGGTGGGAAAGAACACCTTCGTAAGTCCCTCGAGCACCCCCAGCATCAGGCCGGTGACGATCGAACCCATGATCGAACCCATGCCGCCGATCACGACCACCGCGAAGACGATGACGATGAGGCTCGAGCCCATGTTCGGGCTGACCTGATAGATCGGAGCCGCCATCGCACCGGCCAGCCCGGCGAGCCCGACGCCGGCCGCGTAGGTAAGGGTTAGCATCAGCGGAACGTTGATGCCGAAAGCCGTTACCAGTTTGGGGTTCTCAGTGGCGGCGCGAAGGCGCGCGCCCAGCGGCGTCTTCTCGATCAGCACCCACGCAACGAGGCAGATGGCGAGCGACGCCACGATCACCCACGCGCGGTAAACGGGCAGCATCATGAAACCGAGATTGTAGACGCCCTGCAGGCTGGGCGGCACCGGATAGGACTTTCCGCCCGCGCCGTAAATCCAGCGGAACACGCCTTCCAGCGCCAGAGCCAGTCCGAAGGTGAGCAGCAGGCTGAAGAGATGATCCAGCCCGTAAAGCCGACGCAGCATCGTGCGCTCGAACACCGCGCCGAAAGCGCCGACTATCAGCGGCGTCAGGACCAGGGACGGCCAGTATCCGACCCCTGCATAGGTGAGCAGTCCCCAGGAGACGAATGCACCCACCATATAGAAGGCGCCGTGGGCGAAATTGATGACATTGAGCAGGCCGAAGATGATGGCCAGCCCCAGCGACAGAAGCGCGTAGAACGATCCGTTGATCAGGCCGATCATCACCTGTCCCGACAGGACGGCGAGCGGCACTCCGAAAAGCTCGGTCATGTGGCCCCCTTAGATGCCGAGATAGCGGTTCAGCTGGTCCATGCTCGCGGACAGGCTGTCATTGGCGAATTCATCGACGACGCGGCCTTGCTCAACGACGTAGTGACGGTCGGCGACGCCGCGCGCGAAATTCAGGTTCTGTTCGACCAGAAGCACCGTGAAGCCCTTCTCTTTCAGCCGCACCAGCGCCTTGCCGATCTGCTCCACGATGACGGGCGCAAGGCCTTCCGTCGGCTCATCGAGAAGGATGATGTCGCAACCGGTGCGCAGGATGCGGGCTATCGCCAGCATCTGCTGCTCTCCACCCGAAAGCCTCGTGCCCGTCGTCGTGTCGCGTCCCTTGAGGTTCGGGAAGAGTTCGTGGATCGCATCGACGGACCAGCCGCCCTGACGCACCACCGGCGGCAGCATGAGGTTTTCGCGCACGGTCAGGGAGGAAAATATCCCCCGCTCCTCCGGGACGAAACCAAGACCCAGATGGGCGACCCGATGAGGCGGCGTGGACAACAGATCATGGCCGTCGAGCAGGGCGCTGCCCCTGCGCTTGCGCATGACGCCGGCCAGAGCGCGCAGCGTGGACGTCTTGCCGGCGCCGTTTCTGCCCAGCAGCGTGACCACCTCGCCGCGCTTCACATCGAACGTGACGCCATGCAGGACGTGGCTCTCGCCATACCATCCTTCCAGCGCCGAAACCTGAAGACGGATTTCAGCCATGCGCTCCTCCCATGTAGGCCGAGCGCACCTCTTCGTTCGCCGCGACCTCGTCGTAGCTTCCCTCGGCGATTTTCTCGCCCCGGCGCAGCACCGTGATCCTGTCGGATATGTCCGCCACCACCTTCAGATTGTGCTCGACCATCAGGACGGTGTGCTTGCCTCCCAGCGAGCGAATGAGCGCCGACGTGCGCTCAATATCTTCCTGGCCCATGCCGGCCATCGGCTCGTCAAGAAGGATGAGTTCGGGATCCAGGGCCAGTGTCGTGGCAAGTTCCAGAGCACGCTTCCGGCCGTATGGCAGATCGGCAGCCCGCGTATAGATGAGAGGCTCGAGCCCCACCTGACAGACCAGCTCATGAACCTGGTCGTCGAAGCGATGCAATCCGCGTTCGCTTCGCCAGAACCTCCATGTATCGCGACCGTGCGCCTGCAGTGCGACGCGAATGTTTTCGTAAACGGTAAGGTGAAGGAAGACCGAGGATATCTGGAACGACCGCACCATGCCCAGCCGCGCTATCGCAGCGGGAGGCGCATGGGTGATGTCCTTGCCCTTGAAGCGGATGTCGCCTGCGGTGGGCTGAATGAACTTGGTCAGCAGATTGAAAAGCGTCGACTTGCCGGCCCCGTTCGGGCCGATCAGCGCGTGAATGTTACCCGTCTCGACATCCAGGTCGACACCTGAGACCGCAACGAAGCCGCCAAATGATTTGCGCAATCCTCTTGCCTCGAGGATGCAACTCGATGTGCTCACGACGTCTCCTCCCTGCCATCTGAATGAACGGCATTGTCGAAGAAACCATTCCGGAGAACGGTTCCGTCCGACCCAGATAAGTCTAACTATGAAACTTATATGCATGTCAAGGAGGCACCAACGCGTAGCCGCAAATGCGCCAGTTTGCCCAATAAGTCTACCTATTGACGATCGGGGTTCAGTAATGCAATGAATATGGAGTTCCACAATGATACTGGAAAATTCAGTATCCCTTCATACTCGGGAGGATGAAGACATGAGACGTTTCACGACGCTGTCGATTGCGGCAGCGCTGATGTTGTCGGCTGCCCACGGGGCGCTCGCACAGGATGGGCCCGTGCGCATCGGGGTGCTGACCGACATGAGCGGCCAGTTCAGCCACGAGGCCGGCGAAGGCTCGGTCACCGCGGTTCGCATGGCAGTGGAGGACTTCGGAGGTGAAGTGCTCGGTCGCAAGATCGATGTGCTCGTTTCGGACCATCAGAACAGGCCGGAGCTTGCCGTCTCGACCGCTCAGGAGTGGTATGAATCGGGCGGCGTGAACCTGATCGCCAATCTGATCAACTCCGGCATCGCGCTGGCTGTTGCAGGTGTGGCTGCGAACCACAACGGCATCGCCATCGTCAACGGTTCGGGCTCCTCGCGCATCACCGGCGACGGTTGCACCCCGCATTCCATCCACTACGCCTACGACACCTATGCGCTGGCCGTTGGCACCGCGCGCGAACTGTCGAAGCAGGGCCACGAGAACTGGTTCTTCCTGACCGCCGACTACGCCTTCGGCCATGCGCTGGAAGCCGACGCCTCCGCTATCGTCACATCGCTTGGCGGCACGGTCGAAGGTGCGATCCGCTATCCGATCGAAACCACCGACCATAGCTCGTTCATGCTCCAGGCAATGGGTTCACCTGCGGATGTGGTGGCCATCGCGGGATCGGGAACGACCTTCATAAACGCCGTCAAATCGGCCGGCGAATTCGGCCTGACCAGCAGCGGCAAGACGCTTGCGGGCCTTCTCGTGTGGTTGACGGACACCCATGCGCTCGGCCTCGAAGCCGCGCAGGGAATGATCCTCACCAACGGTTTCTACTGGGACCGTGACGATGAGACCCGCGAATTCTCAGCGCGGTTTGCCGAACGTATCGGCCGTCCCCCGCATATGGGCGACGCCGGCGACTACTCCTCCACTCTTCACTACCTGAAGGCCGTCGAGGCAGCAGGCACCACCGATGCCGACGCGGTCATGGCCAAGATGCGCGAAATGCCCGTCAACGACTTCTTCGCCAAGGGCGGCATCATCCGTGAGGACGGACGTATGGTCCATGACATGTATGTCTACCAGGTCAAGACGCCCGAAGAGTCGACGGGCGAGTGGGATGTCTACAAGCTCGTCAATGTCATTCCGGGGGAAGAAGCGTTCCGGCCGCTGTCGGAAAGCACCTGTCCGCTGGTAAATAACTGATATTACGGGCGGCGCGTGACAGCGCCGCCCGCCTTTCGTACGGGGGCAGTCGCGATGACGGACATTCTGGTCGAGCAGGAAAACGGCGTGGCCGTCGTGACGCTCAACCGCCCGGAACATCGCAACGCACTCACCTACGCGATGTGGAACGGGCTTGACCGGGTGTTCGGCGAACTCGGACGCGACCGAAGCGTCAAGGCCGTGGTCCTGACCGGCGCCGGAAGCGATTTCACGGCTGGCGCCGACATCGCGGAGTTCGGCACGATACGGGACGATGCCGAGCAAGCCCGCGCATATGAGGTCGCCGTCGACCTCGGCTGCGACGCCATCGCGCAGTGCCCCAAGCCTGTCATTGCCGCCTGCAAGGGCTATACGTTGGGCGGAGGGATGCACGTCGCCATGTCCGCCGATTTCCGCTTCGCGCCAAAGGAAGCCCAGTTCGGCATTCCTGCCGCGCGCCTTTCCATAGTCTACGGCGTGCAGGCAACGCGCAAGTTGCTGGCGCTGGTGGGGCTGACGGAGGCCAAGCGCATTCTCTACGCAGGGGACCGCTTCGGATCGGACCGGGCGCTGAAGGCAGGCCTGATAGACCGCATCTGCGACGATCCTCTCGCCGAGGCGATCGCGTTTGCCCGCGATCTGGCCACCAGTTCCGCACCCCTGACGATCGGCGGAGCCAAATACATTCTCAACGGTCACGCCATCGCGCCATTCGATGCGACCGAAGCGGAGCGCCTGATCGACCAGGCAGCCGCCAGTCATGACTATCGCGAAGGCCGCGCCGCCTTCGCCGAAAAGCGGCCTCCGGCTTTCCAGGGGCGTTGAGGCACTAAGTGGATACGAGGCGGCTGCCGCCGCCGGGAGGCTGAAATGATACGATTCGATCTCATCGCTTCGGTTGGCGACCTGCTCCAGCGCCACGCAACAGCGACACCCGACAAGCCCGCTTACATCGACGACAGTCGCACCATCACCTGGGCGGCGCTGGAAACCGAAACCGCTGCACTCGCGCACGATCTCGTTGCCGGCGGCCTCCAGCCCGGCCGGTCGGTCGCTGTCTGGCTGCCCAATTCGGTCGACTGGGTGGTGGCCACGCTGGCGACGCTCCGCGCCGGCGGTGTCGCGGTGCCGATCACCGTGGAGGCCACCTTCAATGAAGCCGACTATCGCATCGAGGACAGCGGCGCGCAGGTCATCTTCGCAGATGCCTCCACCCGATCCGTGATGGAACAGATCGAAGCCTCCGGCCGAACCCTGCCACGGATCATCTGGCGGGAGGCCGGCCTCCCGACAATATCGGGAGCGGACGCGCGCCAGCTTCCCGTCGAAGACATTCACGCGCCAGCCTTCATCGTCTACACCTCGGGAACCACCGGCAAGCCGAAGGGCGTCGTGCTCTCGCAGCACTCGATGCTGTGGGTTTCCGCCGCCTGCTGGGTGCCAATCGCCGGTCTTTCGGCCGATGATGTGGTCCTGTCGCCCCTGCCGCTTTTCCATTCCTATGCGATCAACATCTCCGTTCTGGGGATCCTTGCGACCGGTGCGACGGAACGGATCATGGGCAAATTCTCGCCCGGGCGTGCCCTGGAAATCCTGCAGCAGGGTGAAGTCACGCTGATGCCCGGCGTGCCGACGATGTTCCACTACCTGCTGCTCACCGCACGCGAGAACAAGGTCGCCTCGCTCGGACGATTGCGCGTGTGCATCTCGGCGGGCGCGATCCTTCCCGCAGCGCTCAACCGCGATTTCGAAGCACAGTTCGGCGTCGAACTTCTGGACGGATACGGCATCACCGAGACATCAACGATGGTCACGATGAACTGGCCGGGCAAAAGTCGCATCATGGGCTCTTGCGGGCTGCCTTTGCCCGGCGTCGCCGTCCGCATCGTCGACCCTGCCACAGGACTGGACTGCGTGCGCGGTGAGGAAGGTGAACTCATCTGCTCGGGGCCCAACCTCATGCAGCGTTATCTGAACAAGCCCGAGGAAACCGAAAAGGCGCTGCGAAACGGCTGGTATCACACCGGCGATCTCGCGCGCGCCGACGAGAACGGATTCCTGACCATAACCGGTCGGCTAAAGGAACTGGTGATCCGCGGAGGCCAGAACATCTCGCCTGCCGAGGTCGAAGAAGCGCTTCTGGAGCACCCCGCCGTGCGCGATGCCGCCGTGGTCGGCGTACCGCACGAGACGCTTGGCGAAGTGCCGGTGGCCTATGTCGTATGGGGCGAAGAACCGGCGGCGGCGGACGACCTCATCGCCCATTGCCGCAAACTTCTCGCCGCCTACAAGATCCCCACGGACGTGAAGGCGATCGACGCAATTCCCCGCACGGGATCGGGAAAAACAATCCGCTTCAAACTCCGCGATCACTACATCTCGGAGCGATGAGGGACGAGCCTGCGGGCAACAAACCTCGAAAGCTCGCTCCAAAACCGGCACGACGCATCGAGCGATCTCTCGAATTGGCTGGGTCGGCGAGAGCTACTTGCAATCCGTTGTACGCTGGCGCTCGGTCCGGACCGTGTCGCCGAGCGGCGGCGCGGCCAGGAAGAATTTCGACGTAGTTAGGATATGGCCTCAGGCGAGTTTCGATAGCAGCATGGCGTGGTCGGCCGCTGACAGGGCGATACCCTCGCGGGCGGACCGTTGGCGCTCGAGCAGTCGTCTGTCGCCGGGCAGGCGCGACTGGCCTGCCTCCACCGTCAGCGCGCAGATTTCCGAGACGCGCTCGCGGAAGACGCCGTTTCCGCCGCGCTCCGGGTCGATGACGATGAAAAGCTGTCCGGTCTTGGGCGTCTGCGCGCCCTTGAACTCGCTCCAGTCGAACTCGCCGGAAAAGAAGCCGCCCGTCAGCGCCGCGGCGAGGATCTCTACCATCAGCGCGAAGGTAGATCCCTTGTGGCCGCCAAACGCCAGCAGCGCGCCGCCGTTCAGTATCTCCTTAGGGTCGCGCGTCGGCTTGCCGTCCTTGTCCACACCCATGCCTTCTGGAAGCAGCCGGCCTTCCCGGGCGGCGATCTGCACGTCGCCATTGGCAATCGCGCTCGTCGCAAGATCGAACACGAAAGGCGGCTCATCCTTGCGCGGGGCCGCAAAAGCAATCGGGTTGGTCCCGTATAGCGGTCTCGTGCCACCATGTGGGACGACGCAGGTCATGCTGTTGACGAAAGCCAGCGCCACCAGCCCTTCCTCGGCGAAGGGCTCGACATCCGGCCAGAGTGCACTGAAATGATGCGAACGGCGGATGGCCAGAAGCCCGATGCCATGCTCCTTGACGCGATCCACCAGAAGGTCGCGGGCAGCGAAGAACGCCGGCTGCGTGAACCCATTCTTTGCGTCCACGCGGATATAGGCCCCGCCGGTGTCATCCACCACGGGAACCGCCGCGCCATCCACCCATCCGCTGTTCAGCGTCGAGACATAGCCGGGGATGCGAAAAATCCCGTGGCTGTGCGATCCGTCTCGCTGACAAGCGGCACAGTTGCGCGCAAGGATGGCGGCGTTGGGAGCCGAGACGCCGTGACGGATGAATATGCGTTCGAGAAGGTCAGTCAGTTCGTCGAAAGATACGACGACCACTTCGTCCTGCCTGTTTTCGGTCAATGGCTTGTCCCCAGTCTTTGCTCAACCAGCGCGTTCCAATAGCGCAGGCCGTGGATGATCGCTGCGTCATTGAAGTCATATGCGGGATGATGCAGTCCAGCGGAATCGCCGTTGCCGAGCCATATGAAGGCACCGGGGCGCTGTTCGAGCATGTAGGAAAAGTCTTCCGAGCCCATGATGCGCGGGCAGTCGTCGTCGACACGATCGCCTCCGGCAACCCGGCGCGCAGCAGCCAGAATCTCTGCCGTCATCGCCGGGTCGTTCACCGTTACCGGATAGCCCGGCCGCCAGTCTGTCTCGACCTCGAGCTCGAAAAGCTTCGCCGAGGACGCGACGATGTCGCGGAAGCGGGCCTCGACCGCCTTGCGGGTTGCAGGATCGATGGTGCGAATGGTGCCGCCAAGCTGAACGGATGCCGGGATGACATTGAGTGCGCCGACGCTGCCGGCAGCCAGATGGGTCACGGAGATGACGACCGGATCGAACGGATCGGTATGGCGCGACGCAATCGACTGGAGGGCGGACACGAGATGGCCGCTCGCAAGCACGGGGTCCGGCGTGTGGTGCGGCGTGGCTGCGTGGCCACCGCGCCCGCGCAGCGTCACCAGGAAGCGGTCGCCCGCCGCCATCAACGGGCCTGGCCGCGTTGCGAAGGAGCCCACAGGCAGGCCCGGCTCGTTATGCATGCCATAGACCTCCTGGATACCGAAGCGTTCGAGAACGCCTTCTTCGATCATCACCCGGCCACCGGCGCCACCTTCCTCCGCCGGCTGGAAGATCAGCACCACTGTTCCGGCGAAATCGCGCGACCCGGCAAGTTGTCTTGCCGCCGCCAAAAGCATCGCGGTGTGCCCGTCATGGCCGCAGGCATGCATCCGGCCTTCCACCTTCGAGGCATAGGGAAGGTTCGTCCGTTCCGACATCGGCAGAGCGTCCATGTCGGCGCGCAGGGCGATCGTGCGGCCCGGCCCGCGACTGCCCCGAAGCACGGCGACGACGCCGGACGTGGCGATGCCGGTGATAATCTCATCGCATCCGAACTCACGCAGCTTGTCTGCGACGAAGGCGGAGGTTTTGGGCAGATCGAAGAGCAGTTCGGGGTTCTGGTGGATATGACGCCGCCAGCTTACGGCTTCCTGTGCGATCGCTTCCAACCCGTCCTGCATGCGTGATCCCCTTTTCCGATACCTTGGCGCTGTACGTCACTCGCCGGTGCGGAACGGCGAACGCTCCGGATCGGGATCCGGCATCGCCTCCAGCAAGATGCGGGTATAGTCGTTCTGCGGCGCGTCGAAGATGCTCTCGCAGGGGCCCTGCTCGACGATCTGGCCGCGATAGATCACGGCGACATCGTCACAGATATAGCGAACCACACCCAGATCGTGACTGATGAAGAAGTAGGTAAGGCCCAGTTCTTCCTGCAGCCGGTGAAGAAGGTTCAGCACCTCGGCCTGAACCGACACGTCGAGCGCAGATGTCGGCTCATCGAGTATCAGCAGTTCCGGGCCGACGGCCAGGGCGCGCGCGATACCGATGCGCTGGCGCTGACCGCCGGAAAACTCGTGCGGGTAACGAAAAAGGTGTTCGCTACGCAGTCCCACCTGCAACAGGAGCTCCACCACGCGGTCGGTCCGCTGACGCGCGCCGAACCCGACCGTGTCCTGATGGATCACCATCGGCTCCGCGACGATGTCGTGGACGGTCATGCGCGGATTGAGCGATGCATACGGGTCTTGGAAGACGATCTGCATGCGCGCGCGCAGCCTTCGCATCGCTTGCGCGGAGAGTGCATGGATGTCCTCGCCGTCGAACAGGACCGATCCGGCACTGACGCTTTCCAGCCGCAGGATGCAGCGCGTGAGCGTCGTCTTGCCCGAGCCGGATTCGCCGACCAGACCGAAGCTCTGGCCTTTCCTGACCGACAACGACACGTCGTCCAGCGCCTTGAAACCGTCGCCTCGGCCAAACATGCCCTTGCGCTGGCCGGGGAAGACTTTGCTGACGTTCCTGATCTCAAGGGTCATACGAACATCTCCGGCGACAGACCGCTCAGCCCCCGCAATTCACCCCGCCTGGTATGCACGGTCGGCACCGACTCCAGCAACGCCTGGGTGTAGGCGTGGCTGGGACGCTTGAGGACGTCGAGAACCGGGCCCGCTTCGAGAATGCGACCGCGATACATGACCGCGACATGGCTGCAAATCTGCGCCACCACGCCGAGATTGTGGGTGATGAGCAGCACACCGATGTTTCTCTCGGCAACAAGTTCGTGGATGAGGCGCAAGATCTGCGCCTGTACAGACACGTCGAGCGCGGTGGTCGGCTCGTCGGCGATCAGCAGGTCGGGCTTGCCGATCATCGCCATCGCAATCAGGACGCGCTGACGCATGCCGCCTGAAAACTGGTGAGGATAATCGTCGATGCGGCTGGCTGCATCGGGAATTCCCACACTCTCGAGAGCTTCAATCGCCGTCTTGCGGGCGGCCGCCTTGAAGTCGCGACGCGACGCGCCCGCTGAAAGCCCGAGGACGGACGGGTCGGTGCGGCCTGCATGCAGAGCGACATCGACAAGCTGCGTACCAATCCGGAAAACCGGGTTGAGATTGGTCGTCGGGTCCTGGAAGATCATGCCGATGTGTCGGCCCCGCAGCGCGCGCATCTCGCGATCGCTGGTCTTTAGCAGGTCCTTTCCCTGAAACTGAATGGAGCCCGCCAGATAGCGGCCGGGAGGCGTGGAAATGAGCCGCGATACCGAAAGCCCGGTCAGAGATTTTCCGGACCCGGTCTCCCCGACCATGCCCCATATCTCGCCGCGCTCGATCTTCAGGTTGATACCATGCAGAATCTGGGTTTCGCCCTCGTAGCTTTTCATCGAAAGCTGCAGGTCGGTAATGTCGAGAAGAGCCATGGCCTGCCTCCTAACGCCGTGCCTTCGGGTCGAGCACGTCCCGCAGCCCGTCGCCGAGCAGGTTGAACGCGAAGACTGCGAGGAAGATCGCCATGCCAGGGGCCACGGCCGTCCACCAGTAGTCTGGCATGTAGCTGCGGGCACCGGAAAGGAGCGTACCCCATTCGGGTGTGGGTGGCTTGACGCCGATGCCGACGAAGCCGAGCGAGGCGACCGTGAGGATCGCGAAACCCATGTCCAGTGAAGCCTTGACGACGATCGGCGAGACGATGTTCGGCAGGATGTGACGGCTGAGGATACGCACCCAGCCGGCGCCCAACGCATGGGCCGCGACAACGAACTGTTCTTCCTTCTTGCCGATGACCTCGCCCCGGACGAGGCGCGCATAAGCGGGCCACCAGGTGATGGCAATGGCAACGATCATGTTGAACACGCCGGTTCCGAGCGCCGCCGCGACAGCCATCGCCAGGATGAGGCTTGGAATGGTCAGAAGCAGGTCGGTGATGCGCATCAGCACTTCATCGATCCAGCCACCGAAATAGCCTGCGATGGCGCCGATGGTCGTGCCGACCACAATGGCGATCACGACGACCGCCAGACCCGAGAACAGCGAAACCTGCGACCCTATGAGTACGAGCGAGAAGATGTCCTGTCCCAGTTCATTGGTCCCGAACCAGGCCGCGGCGGACGGCGGCTGGAAACGCGCGGCCGTATTCGTCACGCCCAGTGCGTGCTCTGGATGCGGAACGATATAGGGGGCGGCAACTGCCAGCACGATCAGTGCGAGGACGATGGCCAGACCGACCACCGAAAGCCAGCTTTGCCGGAACCGATAGAAGGCGCGACCCCAGTTCTCCCTGCGCGAGGACCGGTCGCGGGCGGGGATGACGATCTGGCTTTCGGCTGTCATGCGTAACGCACCTTCGGATTGAAGACACCGTACAGCACGTCGACGACGAGCATGGTGAGCAGGTAGATGATTGCGATCACGAGCGTGACGCCGATGACCGGCATGAAGTCCTGCGTGAGGATCGCCTGCGTCGCATAGAGCCCGAGCCCAGGCCAGTCGAAAACGGTCTCGACCAGCACCGTGCCGCCGAGCAGCCACGAGACGTAGAGGCCGATGACCGTCAGCGTCGAGGTCATCGCGTTCTTCAGCACGTATTTGAACAGGATCAGGCGGTTGGAGAGACCCAGCGCCCGCTCGGTCATCACGTAGTCCTGCTGAAGGATCTCGATGGTCGAGGCACGCATCATGCGCATGATCGTGGCGAGGGGCGAAAGCGCCATGGCTATGGCGGGCAGCGCAAGATGTGCTGCGGCGATACGGAAGGCGTACATGTCACCGGCGATGAGTGCATCGACGGTATAGAAACCCGTGACCGTCTCGGGCGGTATCTCGATGAAGGGGAACCGGCCCGCAAGGGGCAGCCAGCCGAGCCAGGCCGCGAAGGCCAGTTGCAGCAGCAGGCCGAGAAAGAAGCGAGGCATGGCGATACCGCCGAGCGCCAGCGTGCGTGTGGCATAGTCCAGCACGCCGTTGCGATAGACGGCGGTGAGCAGGCCGAGAGGGATGCCAATGACGATCGCCAGGAACAGGGCTGCGAAGACCAGCTCCAGCGTGGCGGGAAGATAGGCAAGGATGTCCGAGAAGACGGGCCGCCGCGTAAAGACGGAAGTTCCCCAGTCGCCCTGCAACAAACCGGTCAGATAGGTCCAGTACTGCATCGGCAGGGGCTGATCGAAGCCGAACTGCTCGCGCAATTGCGCAATCGTTGCCGCAGTTGCATTCGGGCCGGCAGCCAGGCCAACCGGATCGCCGGGCAGGATGCGGGCGACCACGAACAGCAACAGCGTCAGCCCGATGAGCGTCGCGATCATGAGCAGCAGCCGGCGCAGGATGAACGAAACCATGCAGAACTCCTGAGTGGCGGCGGGCAGGTTTCGGCCTGCCCGCCGCCGGAACGTTACGTGATCGACAGCGGCCAGACTTCGAACGTGTTAGCCGCCACGGGGCAGAAGGAATAACCTTCCACATTGTCCCGCATCGCAAACTTGCGCAGTTCCATGACGCCGAAAATGTCAGGCGCGTCTTCAACCAGCAATTCCTGAAGCTCGCGATAGAGGTCCGCACGCTTCGTCGTGTCGACTTCGGCGCGGGCGTCCTCGATCAGCTTGTCGACGTCGGGGTTGCTGTAGACCGGATTCTGCCACTGGCCGTTGCGCGACGAGTGATAGGCCGCGAACAGCGTATTGTCAGGGTCGGCGTAGTTGGCGGACTGGAAGATCGAGTGGAAGTCCGGCATCGTGTCCGGCGACTTCGCGGCGGCGACGATGTCGGGCCACACCATCGGGCGGATGTCCAGGTCGATATTCAGGGCCTTGAGCGCCTCAAGCAGGATGAGCGCCCAGCGACGCTGGTTCTCGTAGCCGGCCGCATGACCGATCGACAGGGTGAAGCCGCCGTCCTTGTACTCCGACTGCGCAAGATATTCCTTCGCCTTCTCCATGTCCTGGCGGTAGATGGCCAGGTCGTCGGCGTGACCCAGCATGCCTGTGGGCAGAGGCCCTTCCATCAGCTGTGCCGGGCCGGCGGCGTCGAGCATGGCCTGATAGTTGTAGGCGTAGGAGATGGCCTTGCGCAGATTCTTGTCTGCAAGCGGCCCCTTGGCGGTATTCATCTTGATGGTGAAGCTGCGGTAGTCGGGCTCCATAATGCGCACGACGCCCGGCACGCCCTCCAGCGCATCCATGTCCTCGGCGAACATGTCGAGCGCGAAATGCACCTCGCCGCGCTGCAGCATGAGGCGATTGGTTGCCGCTTCGCGCACGATCTTCCAGATCGCGGACTGGATGTTGCCACCCTGATGCCAGTCGTTCTCCGCCCGGATCAACTCGTACAGATCGCCCGGACGTGCACGGCCCATGGTGAAGGCACCGGAACCGGCGATGTTGGACAGGAGGTAGGACTGGCCATCGTCGCTGCCGAGATTGGCTTCGACCACGGCCGAGTTGACCACGAACATCCATGGCAGAACCGACAGCAGCGGGGCGAAGGGCTGCAGCAGCGACATCGTCACCGTCATGTCGCCGGTTGCCTTGACGCCGTTCTCGTCGAGGATGCCGGCAACCATCCATGCGGGGCCCTGCTTCAGGCGCAGAAGGCGCGCGAAGGAGTATTCGACATCCTTCGCCGTCACCGGCGTCCCGTCATGGAAGCGCGCGTTCTCATCCAGCTCGAAGGTGTAGGACTTGCCGTCTTCCGACTGGGTCCAGCTCTTGGCGAGGCCCGGCTGGGTCTCCGGCGGATTGCCGACGACGCGTACGAGGGCGTCATAGGTGTTGCGGAACAACCATTGCGGCGCATAGCCGGTGGCGACATGCGGGTCGAAATTCGGAATGTCGACGGTGCTCGACAGAACCATCACCTTGCGCCCCTGGGCGCTCGCATACCAGGGCATGGACGCAGCGATCGCCGCGCCGGCCGAACCGATAAGAAACTGACGTTTGTTAAGTAGCATGCCATTCCCCTTTCATGCCGGCATCGCCGGTAGCTAGAAACAGGCCGACGTGAACCGCCGGCCTGCGGTTTCACGTTCAGGCCGCCAGCACCTTCTTGCGGGAGCTCAGGCGGTAGACCTTCTCTGCCGTCTCGGCGCTGATGCGCTCTTCGCGCAGATCGTCCTCGACGCTTTCGACAGGGCGTTTGAGCGGATCGCCATATCCGGCGCCGCCGCCAAGCTGCAGTTCGACGACCCGGTCGGCGCGGTCGACAACCACCAATCCGCCCGAACCGACGTCCTCGACAACCTCGCCATTCGCATCGCGCATGCAGCCATGGGCGAGGAGGCCGGTCTGGCCGCCGAAGAGACCCTCGATCGGCGCGTTGACGCCTTCGGGCGACACGAACACGGTGAGCGGCATGCCGTCGTCATTGCGCTTGGCGATACGGATGCGGGCACCAAGGCCGCCGCGATACTCGCCCGCGCCGCCGGAATCGGTGACGAAGCCCTTTTCAAGGACGACCACCGGCGAGCGGCTTTCCAGCAACTCGATCGACGAGGTGGCGGCAGAAGTCGGCCACAGCACCGACGACTTGCCGTCCTTGGCGATGCTGCCGCCCTGCCCTCCACCCGACAGGAGGTGGTCGTAAAAGACCTTGCCGTCCGGCGTCTTGCCGTAGACGGTCATCAGGCTCGGAAGGCCCGTGTGGGCGACGACGCGGTCAGGTGCCGCTTCCGACAGCGCGCGGAAGATGTTCGGCGAGGTGTACCAACCCGTGCGGGTGCGCAGGCTGACCGGCGCGGGCTTGTTGCAATTGAGCACCGATCCCTTCGGCGCCTTCACCTTGAACGGCCGGTAGCAGCCCGCATTGCCGCGCACGTTCGGCGTCAGCATGCACTTGAGCGGGTAGGTCGAGTGCGCGGTCGTGTAGCTGAGCGTGCAATTGATGCCGCCCAACGGCACTTCAGGCGGCGCGCCTTCGAAGTCGAGCTCGATCTCGTCGTCCGCGATCGTCACCTTGACGGGCACCGTCATGGGCGTGCCCAGCGGGTTGTAGGTCGTGGTCGATGTGTAGACGCCGTCCGGCAGCGCGCGGATCGCCTCGCGCATCGCCTTTTCCGACCGCGACTGGATCACTTCGGCCAGCGCCGTCAGGTCGGGCAGACCATACTCTTCCATGAAGGACGATAGGCGGCGACCGCCGGTCTCGTTGGCGGCGATCAGCGACCTTACATCCCCAAGCACCTGCTGCGAGTCACGGATGTTCTCCGCCATGATGCGGAACAGATCCTCGTTCTCGACGCCAGCCCTGATGAGCTTCATCGGCGGGATCTGCAGGCCCTCCTCGTAGACTTCGGTGGCCTTCATGCCGTTGCGCGTGCCGCCGATGTCGCCGACATGGCCAACCGTTCCCATCACGGCCACGACCTTGCCCTGGTGGAAGACCGGGGTGATCACCGCGATGTCGAACAGGTGTCCCGCACACAGCCAGGGATCGTTGGAAACCAGCACGTCGCCGGGTTCCAGCGTGTCTACCGGATAGCGCTCCAGCGCCGCCTTCACCACCATGGGCAGAGTCAGGTTGAACACCGGCATGACGCGGCTCGAATGCGCCAGCGTCTCGCCGGTCGCGTCGAGGATCGAGCAGCCGAAATCCTGCGATTCCGAGATGATGAGCGAGTAGGCCGTACGGCAGACAGTGTGCCACATCTCTTCCGAGACGGTGACCAGCCTGCTCCACATGATCTCGAGCGAGATCGGATCGGATTCGATCTTCTCGACAGCCTGCGCCTTTGTCATCTGCGGCGAGAAGAGATCCATGCCCTTTCCGGTGACCGAAATGGCAATGCGCAGATTGCCCGCCTCGTCGACCGTCAGCGTATCGCCGGGCGGAACGACGGTGGTCGATTCGCGCTCTTCGATGATGGCGGGACCCTTTACGGTGACGCCCTGCGTCAGGCGGTAGCGGTCGTAGATCGCCGCATCGACGAAGCCGTCACCGAAATAGGCCTTGCGGTGGCCCTTGAGCGCGTTCTCTCCGCCCTGCGGCAGGTCGGCCTGGTTGATCGACAGCTTTGGGGTCGCACCGCTGACGCGGACGCGGAAGGAGAGGATTTCGAGGTCTGCCCCGCCAGGCACCAAGGTGTAGCGCGCGGCATAGACGTCCTCGAACGCCTTGCGGATAGCGCCATAGGCGGACGCATCAAGGCGGCCTTCGGGGATCGGCACGTTGATCTCGTGCACCTGACCGACGAGGCGCATGTCGGCCGTCCGCTCGATCTTCGCGTCCGACGCATCGCCGCCCGCCGCCACCAGCTTGGCAACGCCCTCGTCCGCAAGCGCGCCGAACGCGGCGTTCAGTGCCTCGGCGTCCAGATCCGGCGACAGCTCCAGCGGATGGGAGCGCACCATGTCGAACGACAGCGGCGCGGTCAGGAAACCAAATGCGGAGGCCGCGCCACTCGCCTGCGGGATGATGACCTCGGACACGCCGAGGATGCGGGCAACGCGGGCGGCGAAGGCCGGTCCTGCGCCGCCGAAGCCGATCATCGAATAGCCACGCGGGTCTTTGCCTTTTTCGACGAGATGGATGCGTGCCGCACTCGCCATGTTCTCGCCGACGACCTGGTGGATGCCCCACGCCGCCTCGACGGTCGTGACGTTGAGCGGCCCAGCGATCGTCTTCAGTGCCGTTTCGGCGGCATCGAGGTCGAGCGTCATGCGCCCGCCGAGGAAGAAGGACGGGTCGTAATACCCAAGGGCGACGCTGGCGTCGGTTACGGTCGGCTTGTCGCCGCCCTGCCCGTAGCAAGCGGGACCGGGGGCCGCACCCGCCGAATGCGGCCCGACCTGCAGCAGGCCGACTTCGTCGATAGCGGCAATCGAGCCGCCGCCCGCCCCGATCTCGATCATGTCCACCACCGGCGACTTGATCGGCAGGCCGGAGCCGTTCTTGAATCGGCGCACACGGCCGGCCTCGAGATAGGAGGCGATGTGCGCCATGCCGTCCTCGATCATACAGGCTTTTGCGGTCGTGCCGCCCATATCAAAGGCGATGACGTTGTCCTTACCGGCCGTCTTGCCAAACCAGGCGGTCGCGAGTGCGCCGCCGGCGGGACCGGATTCGAGCAGGCGGATGGGGAACTCGCGCGCCTCGTCCAGCGACACCAGACCGCCGGCAGAGTGCATCAGCCGCAACGCACCCCTGAAGCCACGTGCGTGAAGCTCGCGCTCGAACCGGCCAAGATAGCGATCCATCAACGGCTGTACGTAAGCATTGGCGCAGGTTGTAACGAAACGCTGGTATTCGGAGATTTCAGCGACGACTTCCGAAGAGATCGACACCGAGATTTCCGGATGATGCTGCTTGATGATGTCGCGAACGCGGCGCTCATGCTGCGGGTTGCGATAGGAGTGCATCAGGCAGACCGCGATGGCCTCGACCTTGTCGGCGACCAGCTTCTTCACGGCCTTCAGAACGCTTGCCTCGTCGAGCGGCTTGATCACCCCGCCGTCGGCGCCGATGCGCTCGACAATCTCGATCCGGCGCGACCGGCTGACCAGTGGATCCGGAAAGGTCAGGAAAAGGTCGTAAATGTCGTAGCGCTGCTCGAAGCCGATCTCGATGACGTCGCGAAAACCCTCGGTGGTGATAAGACCGACCGGAGCGCCCTTGCGCTCGATCACGGCGTTGGTCACCAACGTCGTGCCGTGCACGATCTCATCCAGGTTTGAGACGGTGATGCCTGCGCCGTCCACAACTTCGGCAAGCCCGCCGAGGGCGCCCTTCGACGGGTCGCTCGGGGTCGTCAGGCACTTGTGTAGACGGATGGCGCCGGCACTCTCGTCAAACAGGATGAAGTCGGTGAACGTGCCTCCGATATCGATGCCGGCACGGAAACCTTTGGCGTTGGCTTGCATTCGCATATCCTCAATGATCGAGGCCAGCCGCAGGCAAGCCTCCGTCGCAACCGCCGTCGCCGGCAGATCAAGCTTGATGTCCCATTTTTATTCTTCCGCTGACTTGGAGGGCCGGCCGCCGCCTGACACCAGGCAAAGGATTCCCAGCCCTCACGCCTATTATTTGAGCATGAAGAATGTTGCCTTGCTTATAGGCTCGCACGAACGATGAGTCCAGCGGAAGTTTCATATTTGACATCATGTTCCAATAGTGGAACAACATGTCGAAATAATCTTTCGCCTGTTCCGTCGTGACGCTTGGAGTGCGCATGACTTCAGGCAGCGCTCCGTGGCTTCGTCCGGAACGCACGAAACGGGGAAATGAAAGGGGAAGCGCATGAGCGCGTTGGAAGATGGCATCGCGATTCTGGGTTGCTTCACGTTTGAAGAGACCGCCCTCACCCAGGCCGAACTGACCCGGCGGGTCGGACGTCCCAAGGCAACTGTGTCGCGCGTGATGAAGACCCTGCGTGAAACCGGCATGCTGGAATACGACCCTGCCAGCCGCCTCTACCGGCCAGGCATCAGGCTGTTCGAGCTCGGCCAGATTTCAAGGGCGCATCAGAGCTTCCTCGATCTCGTGCAGAAGCATCTGCAACATGTCTGCGCCGTGGGCGGCCACACCGGCTATATAACCGTGTTCGATGGCCCGCAGCTGGCGGTACTGCGCATGGTGCGAGGGTCCAGCCCCGTCGCCATCGCTACCACGCCTGGCTACCGCGCATGGCCGCACGCCACCTCCAACGGCCGCGCGATGCTCGCACTGCTGTCGGAAGAGGAGTGGAAGCTGCGCGTGCCGGCAGAACTTCCGCGCCTGTCAAAGAACACGCCCAAGGATCATGCCGAGTTGCTGGAGCGCATCCGCGTCATCCGCGAGACCGGCCGGTCCTATTCGTCGGACGATTCGTATGAAGGCGTCTCCTCCCAGGGCATGGCCTTGCGTGATCCCGACAGCGGGGAAGTCATAGGCATCGCCATTTCGTATCCTACGGCGTTGGTCACAGAAGCGCTGAAGGAAACGGTCGCGGCTCTCCTAGACGCGATGAAGGCCGATCTGGAACGCCGCCATACCGCATGAAACGCCTTTTCGGATAACCTGCCTCAAGCTAGGGCTCTCTCGACGCCCCAACTTGCCCACGTCAATCTTGGCCCTGATTGCCGCACCAGCTTCGTTGGGTCGGGTAACCGGGACTATGCGTTGGTGGCCAAGCCGGGGTGCGGTTCCAGCGGCCGGGCAGGCCAACGAGGCGGAACAGAAACCGCTCGCAAGTTAACTGAGCGGAGCGCAGGTTTCCTGCGCATACCCGTGGTCACGAGGTCGTGATAGCCGGGTCCTTGAACTTCCCGTTCAACCGAACCAATTGCGATGCGTCCCGCTGGTCCGGGCCCCTCTGGCAAGAGCGCCGGTTCTCTTGCGATGTCGGACCTTTTTCCGATGTCGCTCATGCCGGTGCCTGAGAGGGAGTTTCCAATGGAATTTGCATTTCTGTTCGCCGACTGGCTCGGCAAGCCCGCCTGGATGTGGCTCGGCTTCATCACCGTTGTCATAGCGCTTCTCGTCTTCGATCTCGGTGTCCTCCACAAGGACGACCGCGAAATCGGCGTGAAGGAGAGCTTTGCCCTTTCCGGGTTCTACATCGCGCTCGGCCTTGCCTTCGGCGGCTTTGTGTGGTGGACGCTCGGGGAGGAGCCCGCGCTTAACTACGTCACCGGCTTCCTCGTCGAAAAGACGCTTGCGATGGACAACGTCTTCGTCATCGCGCTGATCTTTTCTTATTTTGCGGTTCCTCGCATCTATCAGTACCGGGTCCTGTTCTGGGGAATCCTCGGCGTGATCGTTCTTCGCGCCATCATGATCGGCGCGGGCGCGGCCATCGTGACGAACTTCTCGTGGGTGCTCTACATCTTCGCCGGTTTCCTCATCATCACCGGCGTCAAGATGCTGTTCTCGTCCGACGAGGAGAAGCCGATCGGCGACAATCCGGTGATCGCGTTCATGCGGCGGCGCTTTCGCGTGACCGAAGAGTTCCACGGCCCGAAGTTTCTGGTACGCCAGCCCGACCCGAAGAGCGGCAAGCCGGTTCTGTTCATGACGCCGCTTTTAATGGCGCTCGTCCTGATCGAAATCGCCGACGTCATCTTCGCCGTCGATTCCGTGCCGGCCATTTTCGCGATCACGACCGATCCGTTCATCGTTTACACGTCGAACATCTTCGCCATTCTCGGCTTACGCGCGCTCTACTTCGCCCTGTCGGCGATGGCGCACCGTTTCATCTACCTGAAATACGCGCTGGCGGCGGTGCTGATCTTCATCGGCTCCAAGGTGTTCGCCGCCGACCTGATGGGTATCGACAAGGTTCCGCCACTGATCTCGCTCGGCGTTACCTTCACGATCCTCGCGGCGGGTATCATCGCGTCGCTGTTCGCCACGCGCGCCGACCCCGACCCGGTTGCGGCGCAGCGGGCAGCGCATCTTTCCGAAAAGTCGCAGGGGTAAGCAGGACGCGGCGCCAAAACGAACCGGCAGTAAGTGACATTCTTGGGGCGATACGGTAGGGCTCGTACCTGCCCCGCCGTGTCGCGACACTGGGAACGCCTGATGGATATCGACGACCTTCGGACATTCGTGGAAGTCGCCGATGCCGGGGGCGTATCGGCGGCGGCCCGCCGACTTGGCGTGTCCAAGTCTATCGTCAGCCGTCGCCTTTTCCGGCTTGAGGCGGAGCTTGGCGTCCAGCTTCTTGCAAGAACGACCCGTGGCGCGGCCCTCACGGAAGCTGGGGCCGCGTTTCGAGACCATGCAGCGAGAGTGGGCGCCGAAATCGATGCGGCGAGGGAGACCATCCAGCCCACCGGCGACCTCACCGGCCGCCTGCGCGTCGCAATACCGCTGACCTTCGGTCCGACGCATCTGGCACCCGTGCTGGCCGAGCTGGCGCGGCGCCACCCGAAACTTCACATCCACTCCTCCTACAGCGACCGCTTCGTCGATCTCATCGCCGAGGGTTTCGATTGCGCGATCCGGGTCGGCCATCTTCAGGATTCAAATCTGGTGGTAAGGCGCGTGGGCGTTATCCATGGAAAGTTTCTGGCCAGCCCCGCCTACGTAGAGGCGCATGGCGCACCGGAGGCACCCGACGAGATAGCCTCTCACCAGGCGCTGATGCAGGGCACCGAAGCCTGGCAGTTCATGGATGGCGACAAGACCATCACGGTCAATCCGCAGGGGCGCTACAAGGCAGACAACGGCATCGCGCTCGCCGCTGCGGCGGCCGCGGGACTGGGTGTCGCCTGGCTGCCCGATTGCGTCACAGACGCTTACGTAGCGTCGGGGGCGCTCGTGCCGATCATGACGCGCTACCCGCCACCCTCGGCAGGCGTATACGTCATCCGACCGCCGGGGCAGCATCCGTCACGAAAGGTACGCGTCCTGACCGAGTTGCTGATCGAGTGCCTCGTGGAAGATCCGCGCCTGGCGGCCGTCGAGCGCTAGCGACAGGCTTTTGCAAAGACGCCGTAGCGTTCCACTTTTCGCGACACAGCTCGGCGGATCGCGGGGCTAGCTGCGAGGACCGCCGGCGGCTACGTCAATCACCTGGCGGGACCACGAAAGGATGACGCACATGAGCTGGAACCCATCGATCGACCCGGGCTGTCCCGATGACGTCGGGCTTGACGCTATCGAAACCCTGATCGTTCCGCGCTCCCGCGACCTTGGCGATTTCGAGGTCCGCCGCGCCCTGCCGGCGCCGAAACGCCAGATGGTCGGTCCGTTCATCTTCTTCGATCAGGCCGGGCCGGCGGAGTTTCTGACCGGTCACGGCGTGGACGTGCGGCCGCATCCGCATATCGGCCTCGGCACGGTCACCTACCTTTTCCAGGGCGATTTCCATCACCGTGACAGCACCGGCGCCGATCAGATCATCAGGCCCGGCGCGCTGAACTGGATGGTCGCCGGGCGCGGCGTCACGCATTCGGAGCGCACGTCGGCGACGGCGCGCAGCGGGCCGAACAGCCTGTTCGGGATCCAGACCTGGCTGGCCCTGCCGGACAGCCACGAGGACGTTGCGCCCAGCTTCGAGCATCACGGCAAGGAGACGCTGCCGGTCATCGAAGATAACGGTGTTTCGGTTCGGCTCATTCTTGGAAACGCCTATGGCAAGGCAGCGCCCGCGACGATGCTTTCGGAGACGTTCTACGCCGATGTGAGGCTCGAGCCGGGAAGCCGCCTGCCGATGCCGGACGATCACGAAGACCGCGGCATCTATATCGTCGAGGGTTCGATCTCCGTCGCTGGCCAGGACTTCGAGGCGGGCCAGATGATGGTGTTCCGGCCCGGCGACCGGATCACGGTTGCCGGCGGAGAGCGCGGCGCGCGGCTGATGATCCTCGGCGGAGCGACCTTCAACGGGCCGCGCTACATCTGGTGGAACTTCGTCGCCTCGTCGCAGGAGCGCATCGAACGCGCCAAGGCCGAATGGCGCGCAGCGAACTGGGGCACGGGCCGCTTCGACCTGCCCGTCGACGACCGCAACGAGCACATTCCCCTTCCGGATTGACCGGAACCAGCGCGGAGACACGACCATGAACAAGTGGCCCCAACTCGACTACCTCGGCTGGCGCGAGACGTGTTCGGCGCTGCATCTGCATCTCCAGATCGCCGGCAAATACCGGCTGGCCCACACGCCGTGGCTCAACCATTCGTGGAACGCGACGTTCTATGTGACGCCCCGGGGGCTTGCGTCCTCGCCCATACCCGATGGGCCGGGCATCGAGATCCTGTTCGATCTTCGCGAGCACAGGGTGATCGGCACATGCGGCAATGGCCGCGAGGCGTCGTTCGATCTCGGACCCATGACGGTCGCGGCATTCCACGCGCGCTTCGTGCAGCTGATCACGCAGCTCGGCGGCACGCCTACCTTCAACGGCAGCCCGAACGAAGTGCCCTATCCTGTTCCCTTCGCCGAGGATGATCGCGACCGGCCCTATGACCGCGAAGCCGTTCAGCGCTTCCATCAGGCCCTGATCGCGGTCGACAAGGTCTTCAACCGGTTCCGCACGTCGTTTCTGGGCAAGTCCAGCCCCGTTCACCTGTTCTGGGGCAGCTTCGATCTGGCTCTCACGCGGTTTTCGGGGCGGCGCGCACCGCTCCACCCCGGTGGCGTCCCGGCATTGCCGGACGATGTGGCGCAGGAGGCCTATGACCGCGAGGTCTCGTCGGCGGGCTTCTGGCCGGGTGGCGGCGGCATCGACTACCCGGCCTTCTACGCCTACGCCTATCCCGCGCCCGGCGGCTACCGCGCCGCCTCCGTGCAGCCCGATGCCGCGTTCTGGCACGAGGGACTGTCGGAGTTCGTCCTCCCCTACGATGCGGTGCAATCCGCCGCCGATCCCGACGAAGCCTTGCTGGCCTTCCTCGTCTCGACCTACGAGGCGGCGGCCGATCTGGGCGGGTGGGACCGCGACCTCTTGGAATGCGCGCACGGCAAGCCGCGCCAGGTGCGCAG
>NZ_VSZS01000057.1 GCF_008180155.1 Neoaquamicrobium microcysteis
ACCGCCTTCGCCATCTCGCCGATCTCGTCGCCGCGATCAACCGCCGGAACCTCGACCGCGTTGTCGCCAGACGCAAGACGACCCATAACACCCGTCAGGGACGTGACGGGCGAGGCGATCATACGCGTCAAGAAGTAGCCGAGCATGATCGCGATGACGACTGCAATGCCGACACCGACATAGAGCACGCGCTCGGTGAGCACGGTTGCGGCATCGCGCAACTGGATGGCACTCGCGGACTCTG
Organism: Neoaquamicrobium microcysteis; assembly: GCF_008180155.1. Classification (GTDB taxonomy): domain Bacteria; phylum Pseudomonadota; class Alphaproteobacteria; order Rhizobiales; family Rhizobiaceae; genus Aerobium; species Aerobium microcysteis. Next base: position 245 of record NZ_VSZS01000057.1, read on the forward strand.
CGCGCTCGTATTCGAGCAGGGCATCCATCGCGTCCTCGACGACGGACATGTGCTGGTCGGCCTGCCCGTCCGGGCCGATCATGTCCAGAACCTTGTATCGGAAGATGGGGTTCGCGAAGAGCGTCACACCCTCGTCCACGACCTCGCGCTGCCAGGTATCCATTGCGGCTGTGGCGGCATCGAGCTGGGCTGCGATCTCGGCTTCACCCTCATGGCCCGCTCTGGCCTGTCGAAGCTGCGTCAGGTGGGCGTCGAAGGCGGCGCGATGCGCGGCCAGCCGTTCGAGATAGTAGCCGTTGTTGGTGAGCAGGAACCCGCGATAGGAGTTTTCCTGCCGCGCAAGCCTGAATTGCGCATTGGTGATGATGTCAATGGAGGTGCCCGCCCTGTCTTCGGCATACACCGCATCTTCGAGCCTTTGCAGGTTCCAGAAGATGACGGCCGTCATGACCACGATGGTCGTGATGACGGCTGCAAAAGCGAGCCCCAGCTTGTGCGCGATTTTCAGATTTGTGAACGACACGGCGACCCCCAAGTCTCGTGATCCCGCCCCGGTGCGTCTCACGCTCCGGAGCTCCCCGCGCACACCCATTCCCCCGAGCGTGCACCTCACTCATGTCGTGACAAACTTAATAAGCGCCTAATAAACCCTTGCCTGAACCGCTAAAAGTTAAGGATATCGGCGCTGAGGGGCAATTTGTTTCGAGTCCGAATCGGACCTTGCCCATCATAAGGTGTCACGGTCGCCGCTGCACGAGAGGCGCTCGGGTAATCCGCCGAGATCGTTTCGAGAGCGAATCGAAGTGTGGGGCTAATCAGGACAACGCACCGACGACGCGCAGCTGAAGCTGGTCGAGATGCCTTCGGATATGGGCTGCCTCCGCCGGCGTCTTGGCGATGGAGATCGCCTTTTCGAATGCGCCGCGCGCCTCGCGGTCGCGACCCAGTTCGAGCAGCAGCGCGCCGCGCACGCCATGGAAATGGAAATAGCCGGAAAGGGGTCCGGCAAGCGGCTCGATCAGGTCGAGCGCGGCGGCAGGCCCCTCATGCTTCGACACCGCGACGGCCCGGTTGAGCGTCACGACCGGCGACGGGCTCAGCACTTCCAGCATGCGGTAGTACTGTCCGATCGCAGACCAGTCGGTGTCGCTCGCCTGTCTGGCCTTGGCGTGCTCGTAGGCGATGGCGGCCTGAATCTGGTATGCGCCGGGACGGCTGTGACGGGCGGCCTTCTCGATCAGGGCTGCGGCTTCGTCGATGAGCTTGCCGCGCCACAGGCTGCGATCCTGATCGTCAAGCAGGATGATTTCGCCCTCGGCGTCGAGGCGGGCGGGCACGCGGGCGTGCTGGAACAGCATCAGGGCGACCAGCCCCATCAGCTCAGGTTCGGCCGGGAACATGCGCAGCAACAGGTAGCCGAGCCTTATCGCCTCGTCGCAGAGCGGCTCGCGGATATGGGCCTCGCCGCCGCTGGCCGAATAGCCCTCGTTGAAGAGCAGGTAGACCATGGCGGCGACGGTGGCGATGCGCTCCACCCGCTCGGCGGCCGAAGGCGTCTCGAACGCTATGCCCGCGGCGGCCACCTTGCGCTTGGCGCGGGTGATGCGCTGCTCCATCGCCGCTTCCGATACGAGGAAGGCGCTGGCGATCTCCTCCACCGTGAGGCCGGACACGATGCGCAGCGCCAGCGCGATCTGCTGCGTGGAGGGCAGGTCGGGATGGCAGCAAATGAAGAGCAGCCGCAGCACGTCGTCACGATAGTCGGCGCTGTCGAGGCGCTCGGCCATGGACGGCTCGGCGTCTTCCAGATCCGACAGGACCTCCTCGTCCGGCAGCGCCTGCTGGCGGCTGCGCTTGCGGATATCGTCCACGCCCGCATTGCGGCCGACGAAGATCAGCCATGCAGCAGGATCGCGGGGCGGCCCCTTGCGAGGCCAGTTCTTCAACGCCCGAAGGCAGGCTTCCTGAAAGGCTTCCTCGGCCGTATCGAGATCGCGGAAATAGCGCATCAGCGCGCCCACGACCTGCGGACGAACCGCGGAAAGGGCCTGATCTATCCAGGAAAGGTCGTTCACTTTGCCTCCGAAGGGGGTAGGTAGGCGGAGATCGGCCGCACCTCGATGCCGCCGAATTCCCGTTCGCGCGCCAGATGCCTGCCGGCGTCGATCGCGTCTTCGAGCGAGGCGCAGTCGACGATCCAGAAGCCCAGAAGCTGCTCCTTGGTCTCGGCGAACGGCCCGTCGATCACCATCGGGTCCTGCCCGGCCTTGACGAAGGTGGCGGCCGTGGTGGGCATCAGCCGCAGGCGTGGCCCGAAGGAACTCTTTGCGACGATCTTCTCTTCGGCCGCACGCACGCGGCCCATCATCGCGTCGTCTTCCTCCTTGGAAAGACCGCAGACCGCCGCCTCGTTGTTGTAGCAGAGAAGGGCATAAAGCATGACGCTTCCTCATCGTTCGGTTCAAGGACGCGCGACTATGCTCCCGGCAGACAGGCCGGTCCAATTTTTTCGCCGGCTGGATCAAGAGGTGGGAGCGGGAAGCCTAGCCCGGCAATCCGGCCTCCATCTCGGCTCTCACCTTGCGCGCCGCATCCTCCTTGACGGGACCGTAGCCGCGTATCTGCATCGGCTTTTCCATCAGCGCGCACAGTGCCTCGTGTGTCTCCGATGACAGCCGCGCAAGGGCGGCCTCGACCTTTCGCTCGTACCAACCGATCAATTCGCGCTCCACGCGCCGCTCGGCCGTGTAGCCGAAGGGATCGAGCGGGGTGCCCCGCAGCCGCTTCATCCGCGCCAGGAGGGCGAGCGGCGTCCTGATCCACGGGCCGAAGCTGCGCTTGCGCGGGCGTCCGCGCGCGTCCCTTTCGCCGCCGAGGAAGGGCGGCGCGAGATGATGCACGATGCGAAAATCGCCCTCGAACTCCTGAGCCAGCCGTGCCTCGAAGCCGGTCTGCATATGCAGGCGCGCCACCTCGTACTCGTCCTTGCAGGCCATGAGCTTGAACAGCGAACGCGCCACCGCAACCGTCAAGCGCTCGGACCCTAAAAGCCCCTCCGCCTTGCGAACGCGCTCTACCAGTTTCCGGTAACGGCCAGCATAGGCCGCATCCTGATAGTCGGCGAGGAACGAAGAACGCCGGCTAACGATCTCGTCGAGCGTCTCGCCGCCGGCCTTCGCGGGCGCGATCAGTTCGCCGAGCTTTTCCGGCACAACGGCGGCGATGCGGCCGAGCAGGAAGGCCCTGTGGTTCGCCTCGACGGCAACGCCGTTGAGCACGATGGCCTGTGCGAGCGCAGCGCCGCCCAGCGGCACGAGGCCCTGCTGCCAGGCAAAGCCGAGCATCATCACGTTGGCGAACACGGTGTCGCCCATCAGCCGCTCGGCCAGATGGTTGGCGTCGATGGCGGCCAGCCCACCCTCGCCGCTCACTTCACGGATCGCGCCCAGCCGCCGATCAACGGCGAGGTCGGCATCGCGTTTGCGCACAATATCGCCGGTCGGCATCTTCGCCAGATTGACGACCGCCTTCATGCCCGGGCGGTAACTGGCCGATGCCTTGGGCGAGGTGGAGACGACGATGTCGCAGCCGATCAGCGCGTCGGCCGCGCCCCTATCTATGCGCACCTGATTGATCGCCTCCGGCTTCTGCGCCAGTCTGACGAAGGACAGAACCGGCCCGAACTTCTGCGCGAACCCGGTGAAATCGAGCACCGACGAGCCCTTCGCCTCCAGATGCGCGGCCATCGTGACCAGCGCACCGACCGTAACGACGCCGGTCCCGCCGACGCCGGTGATGAGCAGATCGTAGGGCCGGTCGAGCGCCGGCAGTTCCGGCTGGGGCAGGCAGGCCGCAAGTGCGGTGAGGTCCAATTCTGCGCCCGTCTTCTTTCTGCGCCTTGCGCCCTCGAGCGTGACGAAGGAGGGGCAGAAGCCGTTGGTGCACGAGAAGTCCTTGTTGCAGGAAGACTGGTTGATGCGGCGCTTCGTGCCGAACTCCGTCTCGATGGGCTCGACCGACAGACAGTTGGATTCGACGGAGCAGTCGCCGCACCCCTCGCAGACGAGCTCGTTGATGACGACGACCCGGGCAGGGTCCTCCATCGTTCCGCGCTTGCGGCGCTTGCGCTTCTCGGTCGCGCAGGTCTGTTCGTATATCAGGACGGAAACGCCCTTCACCTCGCGCAACTCGCGCTGGACGGCGTCGAGGTCGCGCCGGTGGTGGATGGTGGTGCCGGCTGGAAAATCCCGGACCGCGAATTTATCGGGCTGGTCGCTGACGAGCGCGATGCGCTCCACACCCTCGGCCCGCACCTCCTGCGCGATGGCATGGACGGAGACGGGCCCGTCCACCGGCTGCCCGCCGGTCATGGCGACGGCGTCGTTGTAGAGGATCTTGTAGGTGATGTTCGCCTTCGCCGCGATGGCCTGCCGGATCGCCATCGAGCCGGAGTGGTAATAGGTCCCCTCGCCGAGGTTCTGGAAGATGTGGCCCTTGCCGGTGAACAGCGAGGAAGCCGCCCAGTTCACGCCCTCGCCGCCCATCTGGATGAGCGACGTCGTCTCGCGGTCCATCCATGACGCCATGAAATGGCAGCCGATGCCGGCCAGCGCCTTGGAACCCTCCGGCACCTTGGTGGACGTGTTGTGTGGGCAGCCCGAGCAGAAATACGGCGTGCGGGTTGCCCCTTCGACGCTGATCGAGATGGCCGGAGCCTGCGTTATCCGTGCCGCGCGCTCCATGAACCCCTGGTCCGGAAACACACCGTCGAGCCGCTTCGCCACTATGGGCACGAGCTGGCGTGGCGACAGTTCGCCGGTCCACGGGATGAGGCGTTCGCCGTTCTCGTCGCGCTTGCCCACCATGACGCGCGGTTTGTGGCCTGGCCAGTCGTAGAAATATTCCTTGAACTGGCTCTCGATGATGCCGCGCTTTTCCTCGACGACCAGCACCTCTTCCTTGTCGCGCACGAAGTCGAGCGCGTCGCGGCGGGCAAGCGGCCAGACCATGCCGACCTTGTATATGTCGATGCCGAGTTCGCGACACTCCGCCTCGCCGATGCCCAGCAGCCGCAGCGCCTCCATCAGGTCGAGATGGCCCTTGCCGGTGGTCACGATCCCGAAGCGTGCACGTCTCACGTCGTAGATGTGCCGGTCAAGCCGATTGGCTTCCGCGAAGGCGAACACGGCCTGCTTCTTGGCCTCCATCCGCTCCTCGATCTGCGGGCCGGGGAGATCCGGCCAGCGATAGTGCAACCCTGTCGATGGCGGCGTGAAGTCGGGTGTCTCGAAACGGCGATCAGGCAGGAGATCGAAAGAGGCGGCCGATTCCACCGTCTCCGAGATGGCCTTGAAGCCCACCCACATGCCGGAGTACCGCGACAGCGCGTAGCCCCATTCGCCGAACGCGAGATATTCCGACACGCTGGCGGGGTTAAGCGTCGGCATGAACCACGCCATGAACGCCACGTCGGACTGATGCGGCATCGAAGACGAGACGCACCCGTGATCGTCGCCCGCCACCACCAGCACGCCTCCATGAGGCGACGAGCCGTAGGCGTTGCCGTGCTTCAGCGCATCGCCCGCGCGGTCGACGCCGGGGCCCTTCCCGTACCACATGGCGAAAACGCCCTCGACCTTGCGGTCGGGGTTGGTCTCTACCTGCTGGGAGCCCAGAACTGCTGTGGCCGCCAGATCCTCGTTCACCGCCGGCAGGAACTCGATACCGGCATCGGCCACGAGCTTCTTGTTCTTCCACAATTCGAGATCGACGCCACCAAGCGGCGAGCCCCGATAGCCGGAGATGAAGCCGCCGGTGTTCAATCCCGCTTCGCGGTCGCGCCGCGCCTGATCCAGCGCGATACGCACCAGAGCCTGAGTGCCGGTCATGAACACGCGGCCGGAATTCTGGGCGTAGCGGTCTTCGAGGCGGTAGCGCTTGAGATCGCGGAGCGGCGGATGCGCGGTCATGGGTGCCTCCTTGCAGGTGCCTATCCTCATGATAGCGCCGTTGGTCTGGCAGAACTTTCCAGAATGCCTCGCAATCAGATCGTTCTTGGCATATCCTTTCGTTCAGAAGGAGAATATGAAAGAAATGACCGACTGGCAGGCGCTCGATGGATGAACTGACGGAACAGGATCGGCGCCTGCTACGCGTCCTGCAGACTAATGCCCGCATCTCGAACCAGGAGCTGGCCGACGAGGCAGGCATGTCGCCCTCGGCGTGCTGGCGGCGCGTGCGTGCGCTCGAGGAAACAGGTGTCATCCGCCGCTACGCGGCTATCGTCGACGCTTCCCGAACCGGCCAGAAATTCCACGCCATCGCCCATGTCATGCTGACGCGCCACGACCACCGGCACGTCGATACCTTCATTGCCGAGGTCCAGCGCCGCCCTGAGGTGCTCGACTGTTTCGCCACCACCGGCGACGCCGACTATCACCTGCGTGTGGTTTGCGAGGATCTGGATGCCTACAACCGCTTCCTCGAAGGCTTTCTCTTCCGCCTGCCGGGGATCGCGAATGTCCGCACCAACCTCGTGCTCAAGGACATCAAGCAGGAGACCGCTGTGCCGCTATGACGGCGGCTTGCGCGTAAGACATTCTTCACCACACAGGCATCTTTCGCGAGACTGAAACGGTCCGGCCATGTGCCGCATGATACAAGCGGATCCTCCATCCGGACACGGCATCAGTGATCGACCAGAGTTCCCTTTTCATATCGGCCGGCATATGTGCGGCCGCCCTTGCACTGACCATGCTGAGCGTCTGGCTGCACAATCGCGACGACCGCTTTCTTATCGGCTGGACGGCGGGCATGCTGCTGCTGGGATGCGGCGTCATCCTCTATTCGGTTATGCCGCCCGACAACATGGCCATCGTGGCCACAGCCTTCACCATGGAAGTGGTCGGCTTCGTGATCGTGTTCGTCGCGGCCCGACAGTTTACCGGCAGTCAAACCTCGCTCCTGCAGGTCAGCGCGCTGCTTTTGACGGTGGTTCCGGTGACGCTGCCGATACTGCTCGGCTTCGACGGCCTCGGCATCATGATCTACAATTTCCTGGCAGGCGGCTTCCTCGCCGCAACGGCGGGCCAGTACTGGAACGCGCGCTCGGAAGCGCCCTCTTCGATGGCGGTGCTGTGCCTGCTCTATATGCTGGCGGCGCTATCGTTCTTCGCCTGCGGCACCATCCTCATGCATGAGGCAGAATGGATCATGGGCGCCCGGCCGGACAACTGGGCCGAGCACTTCAATGCCATCATGTGCATCGTCGGCATAACCGGCATCGGCGCACTCTCGCTGGGCCTGAACCATGCCCGCGCGGCAAGACGCCATCGGCTGGAGGCGCGCACCGACATGTTGACCGGGCTGCTCAACCGCCGCGCCCTCTTCGATAGCATGGCGACGCAGGACCTACGCCCCGGCCACGCGATCATCGCGTTCGACCTCGACGGCTTCAAAGCCATCAACGACCGCCATGGCCACGCGGCGGGCGATGCGGTGCTGCGCTGCTTTTCCGACGCGGTGCGGATGAATCTGCGCGACGGCGATATTGCCGCGCGAACCGGAGGCGAGGAATTCGTGCTGGTGTTGCGCGACGCATCCTTCAAGCTCGCCACGAGCACCGCGGAACGCATTCGCGCCATCTTCGCCGAGAACGAGGTTGCTACCGCCAAGGGGCCGCTTTCAGGCACCGCCAGCGCGGGCGTCGCACTCGTGGAGAATAACGGCGAAAGCTTCGAGGAAGTGCTGCATCGTGCCGACACGTCGCTCTACCGGGCGAAGGCTGGCGGCCGCAACAGGGTCGTGGCGGAACTTCAGGCCGTAGCCTGAGGCGAGAAGTCAGCCTACGAAGGCGCGTTCGACGACGAATTCCGCCGGCTTGTTGTTCGAGCCTTCGGTGAGCCCGAAACCCTCAACAAGCGTCTTCACGTCGCGGATCATGTCCATCGAGCCGCAGATCATCACACGATCGACTGCGGGGTCGAAGGGCGAGGTGCCGGTATCCCTGAACAGCTGGCCGCTCTCGATCAGCGTGGTGATGCGGCCCATGCGCACGAAGGCCTCACGAGTCGTCGTCGCATGGTGCACGAAGCGCCCGTTGACGAGTTCGCCGATCAGCGGGTCGGCGCCAAGGTCGCGCGCCAGTTCCTCGCCATAGGCGAGCTCCGCGACATCGCGCGTGGTGTGGGTGAGGATGACCTGCTCGAACTTCTCGTAGGTCTCGGGGTCGCGCATCAGGCTGGCGAAGGGTGCGATGCCTGTGCCGGTCGAGATCATCCACAAACGGCTTCCCGGCGTCAGCGCATCCAGCACCAGCGTGCCGGTCGACTTCTGGCGCATCAGAACGGTATCGCCGGGCTGGATCTTCTGCAGGTGCTGCGTCAGCGGGCCGTCGGGCACCTTGATGGAGAAGAACTCCAGTTCCTCGTCCCACGAGGGACTTGCTATGGAATAGGCCCGGAACACCGGCTTCTCCGCATTCGGCAGCCCGATCATGACGAACTCGCCCGAGCGGAAGCGAAAGCTCTGCGGACGCGTGATGCGGAAGGAGAACAGGCGATCCGTATAATGCCTCACCGAAACCACGCGCTCGGCATGAACGCCGGCTGGAATGGGAAACTCGATCGGGCGTGCGGTGCCGATGTCCTGGCGCGCGGCTGTGTTCATCGATGGCATCCTGTGCTGACGGGTGGCCGGAAGAAGGTCTCGGCGGGTGGAAGGTCTGCGCTTGCCACCCGAGATTATTAGTATACAAATGATTATTGCGTCAAGATCAGAGCATAGGGCGGTATTCCAAATTGTGCTTCTTCGGCAGTTTCTCCGTTTCGGAAATCCCGCATGACTGAGAAAGAAGCTGCAGACGGCATTGTCGCCGGTATCGACGTCGGAGGCACCTTTACCGACCTGCTGCTGCTGGAACCAGATAGTGGCCGCGTGCGCGTCGGCAAGGTTCCGACCACCGTTCACAACCAGGCTTTCGGCGTTGTGTCCGCCCTCGAAGCGACCGGGCGACCCATATCCGAGATCGACCTGATCGTCCACGGCACGACGACCACTACCAATGCGGTTCTCGAACGCCGCCTTGCCAGGACCGGTATGATTACCACCGCCGGTTTTCGCGACGTGATCGAACTTGGCCGTCGCACGCGGCCGCAGCCTTATGGCATGACCGGCGTTTTCGCACCCGTCATCCCGCGCAACCTGCGACTTGAGGTTTCCGAGCGGCTTGAAGCTTCAGGCAAGGTGCGCATCCCTCTTGACGAACACGGGCTGCGCACAGCCATCGGCCGATTGATCGAGGAAGGCTGCGAATCCCTCGTCATCCATTTCCTCCATGCCTACGCCAACCCGGCACACGAACTGCGCGCCGCCGAGATCGCACGCGAGATGTGGCCGAACGAGCACGTGACGACTGGCCACTCTCTGCTTTCGGAAGCACGCGAGTTCGAACGCGGCGTTACCGCGGCGGTCAACGCATCCGTCCAGCCGATCCTCAAGCGCTACATCGGCCGGCTGGCCGACGAGTTGCGGTCGCGCGGCTACGGCCGTGATTTTCTGGTGATGAACGGCAATGGCGGCATGATCTCCGCCCGCTTCGTGACAGAAGAGGCCGCCAAGACGGTGATGTCCGGCCCCGCCTCGGGCGTGATGGCGGCCGCCTATACCGCGCGGCGTGCCGGCTTCGCCAACGTCGTCACCTACGACATGGGCGGCACTTCCACCGACGTTGCGCTGATCCGCAACGCCCGGCCCGCAGTGTCGAACGAGATCGAGATCGAATATGCGATGCCGATCCACGTTCCGATGGTCGATGTGCACACGGTGGGCGCGGGCGGCGGCTCGATCGCTAGGATCGACGATGCGGGGCTCATCCGCGTGGGCCCGGAAAGCGCGGGCGCGACGCCGGGTCCGATCTGCTACGGCCGCGGCGGGATCGAACCCACCATATCCGACGCCAACCTCGTCCTGGGTCGACTGAACCCGAACAAGCTGCTCGCGGTGGACAGCCCGGTCTCCGTCGGCACGGTTGCGCAAATCTTTGAAGACCGGATCGGCCGCAGGGCCCGCCTGGACGGCGTTGCGGCGGCAGGTGCCGTGCTGAGGCTCGGCAATCTGAAGATGGCCGGCGCGATCCGCATGGTGTCGGTCGCCAAGGGGCACGATCCGCGAGATTTCGCGCTGTTTGCCTTCGGCGGCGCGGGCCCGCTGCATGCCTGCGCTCTGGCGCGCGAGCTTTCAATCCCCAGGGTGATCGTGCCGGCGCGCCCAGGCATCACCAACGCGCTAGGCTGCGTGGTGGCCGACATGCGCCATGACTTCGTGCGCACGGTGAACCGGCCGGTCGCCGATCTGGACGAGGGCCTGCTTGCCGCGATCCTGAACGAACAGGCCGACGAAGGCCGCGCCCTGATCGCCAAGGAAGCGGTGCGGCCCGAGACTGTGCGCGTCATGCACTCGGCCGACATGCAGTTCGTCGGGCAGACCCATCTCATCAACGTCTCGCTGCCCGGCGCGACTGTGTCGCGGCAGGAAGTGCAGACGCTTTTCGAGCAGGCCTATTTCGCGCGTTTCAAGGTCTCGCTGCCGGAAATCCGCGCCAATCTCGTCAATCTGAACACCTCCGTCATCGGCGAGCGCAAGCAGATCGACCTGTCGGTGCTGATCGACCCTGCCGGGCGCGAGGCGACACTGGATGCGGCGCGGACCGAAACCCGCCCCGCCTGGTTCGACGGCGAGTGGATCGACACGCCGGTCTACGCGCGCGAGAAACTGCCGCTCGATGCACATATCGTAGGCCCGGCGATCCTGGAGCAGCTCGACGCCACCACTGTCATCGAACCCGGCGACCGGGCGACGGGAGACGCTGACGGCAACATCATCATCGAGGTGGCAAGATGAGCGCGCTCGACACCATTACGCTCTCCGTCATCGAGGCCGCCTTGCAGCAGGTCTGCGATGAGATGGACCTGGCCTTCTCCCGTTCCGCCTTCTCGCCGATCATCGCCGAGGCCAACGACCGCTCCGACGGCATCTACTCGGCCGAGGACGGCTCGCTGATCGCCCAAGGGGTGGGCGGCCTGCCGGTCTTCGTGGGCGTCATGCAGTATTCGACGCGCACGGTGATTGAGATGATCGCGCAGGGCCGCGTCCTGCCGCCGGAAGAAGGCGACATCTACATCGTCAACGATCCCTACCTTGGCGGTACGCATCTCATGGATGTGCGCTTCGCCATGCCGGTCTGGCGCAACGGCGCGATATTCTGCTGGGTCTCCAATACCGGCCACTGGCCCGATATCGGCGGCGCGGTACCGGGCGGCTTTTCGGCTTCCGCCACCGCGGTCGAGCAGGAAGGGCTGCGGCTGCCGCCGGTCAAGCTGTTCAAGAAGGGCGTGCTGGACCCGGAAATCTACGCCATCATCACGTCCAACATCCGCATCGCCGAGCAGCGCATCGGCGACATCAAGGCACAGGCGGCCGCCTTGCAGGTGGGGCGGGACCGGTTGTTTGAAATCCTGGATCGTTACGGAGACGATACGGTTGTAACGGCAATCGCGGAGTTGCGCCGACGCGCAGCCATGCAGATGCGCGCCCGCATCGCCGCCATCGATGACGGCACCTATCTCGGCGTCGCCTTCGTGGACTCGGACGGGGTGGTGGATGAGCCGTTGGAGATCAGGCTCGCTGTCGAGAAGAAGGACGACACGCTCACCTTCGATTTTTCGGGATCGAGCGAGCCCTGCCTCGGCCCGATGAACTCGGTTCTGGCGACGACGCATTCGTCGGTGTATCTCGCCATGCGCCACATTTTTCCGGATGTGCCGATCAGCGCGGGAGCGTTCGAGCCGCTGGTCATCCTGCGGCCGGAAGGAACGTTCCTCGACGCGCAGTACCCAAGGCCGGTTTCGGGCTGCGCGGCGGAAGTATCCCAACGCATCGCCGAGGCCGTCTTCTCTGCCATGGTGAAGGCGCTGCCCGACAAGGTGACGGCCGCGCCTGCTGGCTCGAGCGGCAATTTCGGGCTCGGCGGCTTCGACCCCCAGCGCGGGCGGCCCTTCGTTCTCTACCAGCTTTCCGGTGGCGGCTATGGCGGCAATGCCGACCATGACGGGCTTTCGAACGGGTGCTCCACGATCGGCATCTCCAAATCGCCGCCCGTTGAGATCATGGAACAGGCCTACCCCATCCTCTACAACCACTATCGCCTGCGCGAAGGCTCGGGAGGGGCGGGCAAGCAGCGCGGCGGGCTCGGCCTCGACTACGAGATCGAGCTGCTGAGAGGCGACGCGCGCGCTTCTTTCGTCATGGATCACGGCCGCTACGGGCCGCAGGGCGCTCTGGGCGGCGATGACGGGGCGGTCAACACCGTAACCGTCTTCCGCAACGGCGAGGCGCATGTGCCAAAGCATCTTTCGAAGGAGCAGGACATTCCGCTCTCCGCCGGCGACCGCGTTCGTGTCGGCACGCCCGGCGGTGGTGGATACGGCGATCCACGGATGCGTGACCCTCAGGCCGTGCGGCGCGACGTGGAGCTCGGATACTACACGGCCGACGACGCGAAGCGGCTGTTCGCGGTCGTGCTCGAAAACGGGACAGTAAGCGAGCAAGCGACCGTGCGGCTGCGCTCAGCTGATCTTCGCCAGTAAGCGCATCAGCGTCGCCATCTCGCGCTCGTTCAGAGGTGCGGAGGTCTGTTCGGTAATGTGCCGCGCCAGCGGCAACAGCCGTTCGACCGCTTCCTGTCCGGTCGCCGTGAGACTGACGACGAGCCGCCTCTTGTCCTCGTCATGCTTGGTGAGATCGACGAGGCCCCGCGCTTTCAGGCGGTCGATGACGCCCTTGATGGTGGCCGCATCCATGGCGATCAGCGCGCCCAGCTGGTTCTGGGAGGTCGCGCCGACCTCGGCCAGCTTTGCCAGAGCGGCGAACTGAGGCGGCGTCAGCTCGCCGATGTGGCGCGCGAAAATCGCAATGTGGCGCTGGCTGGCCTTGCGCAGCACGAAGCCGATCTGGTCTTCCAGATGATAAGGCCGGTCGCCACTCACCGAAGGCCGTCCTCGCCCTTGACCTGCCAAGCCTCCAGCCCGCCCATTCGCGAGTGGATGCGCGGGCCGCAGGCCATGGCCAGCACGAAGAGGATTTCATCCGGGCGTGGCCCGTCCGGCGCGGCGACCTCGATTGCGTCGAAATGGCTGCGAACGTAGGCGGCATTGGTGTGGCCGAGCGGCACGTCGAGCCGGCTGCCGAAGGCGCCGACCTTCATCGCCGAGGGCACGATAGCCTTCGAAACGCCCAGCCGTTCGCGCATCGCATAACCTCCCGGAACATGCCACAGCGCGCCGTGTTCTATCTCGCCCGCCGTCCCGACGATCGCGCCCTTGCCGTAACCGTCGATCGCCGCGGTGTCGCCGCCAAGCGCGGCAATGAGCCTGTTCGTCAGCATCCGACCGAGCGGCTTCAGATCGTCCATCGCGGATTGAAGCTCGTCCGCGTAGCCACCGGCGAACGGGTTTTTCACCAGCGCCATCGCTGCGCCGCGGCGGCGCGCCGTGTCCGGCTTCGGTCCGCCGTCATGCAGGATTTCCTCGGTGAACACCGCAATCTTGCGGATGGCAAATTCAGGCATGGGCCAGCTCCCTCCCCGTGGAGTTTCGGTCGGACGGGAGCGTGCCGGCCACCCGGTGCTCGCCGTTGAGAAACAGTGCAGCCGACAAGACAAGCCCGCGCCCGACAAATTCTTCCGCCACAAGAAGCCCGGCTTCCAGAGCATCGGCCGTCTCTGTGGCAGACAGGCGACTAACCGCAGTGGTTACCATTCGTGACCCCAGATCGCTGTCGGGTGCAAGGTCGTTTGCCGGCATTCGTTTGATCGCCGGATGGCCGGGCAGATCGACTGCGTTGGCGATGAGCGTCGCGGCGGCATCGGCCGAGGCAGCGTCACGCGCTAGGACGGTGACGGCATCGGCGATGCCCAGTGAATGGCTGCGCCCGCGCCAGCCGCTGGTGGCGATGCCGCGAACCGTATCCTCAAACCGGATCGTCACCCTGTCGGCAAAGCCATGGCCGGTGCCGGCAACTGCCGCCCTCATTTGCATGCCCGGCGCGAGATGAAACGAGATGTCGCCACCATTGTTGGCATAGGAGCGGTCGAGGCGCCGACCGGATGTCATTGCCGCCAGAACCTCATCGGCCACGCTGCCGGCCACGGCTGCCATGGGCGTGATGAACCGGCCGGACATTCGGCAGACCGCTTGTTCCATCCGCCGAGCCGTCGCACCGGTGAAAGAGCGAGGGTTGGCGCAGGCCGGACGACGCAATTCGGCAAGCTCGCCGACGAGTTCGATCAGAACGGTATCGAAACGAAGCTTGGCCTGCCTATAAGCGGCATCCACTTCCATAGGGTCGCCGAACGCCTCGACGATCAGGTCGATCGGCCCGTGATTGAGATGCAGCCGCCGTCCGTCCGAAAGCATCGCCGCCTGAGGGCCGATCATTGTGGGCGCTCGCGACGAAGCTGGGCGAGAGGCGGCCAGGTGTTGCCAGCCGGCGCGGCTGTCGCCGTCCGCTCGTTGAAATACTCGCCGCCAGCCGCCAGCACATCCTCGACCGAGCGAACCTGCGAGGCATAGCCACCCAACGCCTCGTAATGATCCCGGCGCAGGGTGAACTCGATTGGCGCCACCAGCGCCGGCGTCGGGACATAGCCAAAGGCGTTGTCGGGCAGGCGCATCACGTCAACCATCAGCGTGATGCCGCCGCCCGGCCAGATGTACACGGGCGCACCGCCACAGGTGACATATGTCCGCAACCCCTGGACCGAGCGCGTCAGGTTCACCGGGTTCTCGGTCACGCCGGCGCGAAGCGAGCCGCCGGCCCCGCCCATGAAAAGCACGGTGCAGAGCGCGGGCTCGCAATTGTCCTCGATCAGATCGACCGACTTGCGCAAGCGATCTGGGAACGGCTTCTCGACGGGAACGAGACCATCGTCCAGCTCGAAATAGGCGAACTGTTCGCCGGTGGTGGACACCATGAGCAGCGACAGGCCGGGCCTTGCGCCCTTCTTCTGGTTCCACGGACCGAGTATTTCCAAGGGGTCGGTAAGCGTGGTGCCGCCCCAGCCGAGGCCGGGCTCGGATACCTTGAAATAGCGACCCGGCGTCGAGCGACGCCCGATGATCTTGATACCGGTATCGGGCCAGCCAATGACCTTGCCGGCCTGATGCTCGGATACGACGCCGGTGATGTGATCGTCGACAACCACCACCTCGTCCACCAGATCCTTCCACTGCGTGGCGAACATGCCGATGGTGGCGGACCCGCACCCCACCCGCATGCGATGCTCGGCGCGCCCGTCGATGACCGGCGGCTGACCCGCCTGCACGACCACGGTCGACCCGCCGTCGATGGAAAGCTCCACCGCCTGCTTGTTGCACAGCGCCAGCATCGTATCGCAGGTCACGCGACCTTCGCTCTTGGAGCCGCCGGTGAGGTGACGCACGCCGCCGAGCGACAGCATCTGCGAGCCGTATTCGGCCGTCGTCACGTGGCCGACCGGCTCGCCCTGCGAAAACACCGTGGCGGTCTCGGGCCCGATATGGCGGTCGGTGTCGATCTTCACCTTGACCCCGCAGTAGGAGAAAATGCCCTCCGTCACCACGGTGACCAGATCGACGCCTTCGACTTCCTGACTGACGATAAAGGGTGCGGGCTTGAAGTCGGGATAGGTGGTTCCAGCACCAATGCCGCTGACGAAACGGCGGGCTCGATTGACCGGATTGCCGTCCCACTCCTCGCTGGCGAGCGGGACGACCTCGCCGCCGTTTTCAACCCGGTAGTCGAGCACCGCTACGGCATCGCAGCGCACGATACGGCCACCGAAATTGCCGTAGCGATCGCATGCGCCGGTGCGCCCCTCGGCGATGTAGCACATCACCGGGCAGGCATCGCAGCGCAGCTTTTCGCCGGCCTTTGCCTCGCCGGGATCGTGTGTCTCGAAACGCTCTGAAAGCTCGCTCATGACGCCCGCGCCTTCTGGATCGCCTTGAGCACGCGGTCGGGCGTTGCCGGCGCCTTCTCGATCCTGGCGCCCGAGGCATGCCGGATCGCGTTGAGGATAGCCGGCGCGGTGGGGATCAGGACATGCTCGCCAAGCCCCTTTGCGCCATACGGCCCTTCCGGGTCGGGCACCTCGATCAGGATCGTCTCGATCTCGGGCACGTCGCCGATCGTCGGGATGAGATAATCGTGCAGGTTTTCGGTGCGACCGGGAACATACTCTTCCATAAGCGCAAGGCCGATCCCCTGCGCGATACCGCCCTCGACCTGGCCTTCTGCCAGCAGCGGATTGATCGCCCGGCCGACATCGTGGGCGGCGGTGATTTTCAAAAGCTTCACGGTCCCGAGCTTCATGTCGACCTCGAGCTCGGCAATCTGCGCGCCCCAGCCGTAGACGGCATAGGGCTTTCCCTGTCCCTTCGCGTCGAGCGGGACCGTCGGCGGGTCGTAGCTTTCACATGCGGCAAAGACGAACCCGTCTTCGTCGGCGGGTAGATCGGCGAGCGCGATGGTGCGGCTGGCCTCGCCTTCCCGAAGGGTCAGCACGCCGCCGTCCAGCGACAGCCGGGCTGCATCGGAGACGTTGGCATAGCGCAGTATTCTCTCCCGCAGGGCTTTGCCCGACAGTTCGGCAGCCTTGCCGGAAATATAGGTCTGGCGCGAGCCGGAGGTTTTGCCCGCATCGGGCGTCAACGCCGTGTCGCCATGGACGAAGGTGAAATCATCCAGCGGAAGCCCCAGCGCTTCGGCGGCGATCTGCGGTATCACCGTGTTGGAGCCCTGCCCGATATCCACAGCACCCTGATGCATCACCAGCCGCCCGTCGGCGGTGATGCCCATCTTCATCGTGGACGGGTTGGGAATGCCGGTGTTGCCACAGCCATACCAGCAGGAGGCCACGCCGACGCCGCGCTTCGTGGCTTCGTTGGCGGCGTTGAAGGCGTCTGCTTCCACAAGCGCCCTTTGCCACGGCTCCGAGAGCGCTTCGAGGCAGGCGGCGATGCCGACGCCGGTTTCCATCACGTGACCGCTGACCGTTGCCTGGCCGTCCCGCAGCGCGTTGTTCAGGCGAAACTCCAGACGGTCGATGCCGAGCTTCTCCGCCAGTTCGTCGTAAAGCGTTTCCTGCATGAGCGCGGCCTGCGGCACGCCGAAGCCGCGAAACGCGCCTGAGATGGGGCCGTTGGTGTGGACTGCGCGACCGAGTGCCCGATAGTTGGGCGTGAAATACGGACCAGACGCGTGGACCGGCACACGGGTCGCCACCGTCGGCCCCCAGCTCGCATAGGCCCCGGTGTTGAAATCGCCTTCGAAAACCATGCCCGCGATGCGCCCGTCCGCATCCGCGGCGATGGTGGCATTCATCAGGGCGGGATGGCGCTTGGTCGTGGAGGCCATGGATTCCTGACGGGAGTAGACGAGGGCTGCCGGTCGACCTGTCTTAATCGCCACTAGGGCGATTAGGGGCTGGACGGACAGATCGAGCTTCGAGCCGAAACCGCCTCCTGTGGCGCTGGGTATGATCCGAACATTGTCTGCGCAGCTTCCCATGATAGCCGCCGTATCGTCCCGATCCATCACCGGCGATTGGGTGCATGCCTTGATGACGAGCGTATCGCCGTCCATGAAGGCATAGCCGGCCTCCGGCTCGATGTAGGCATGCTCGACATACGAGGTCTCGAGCGAGCCGGAGACGGTTACCGCCGCACCGGCCAACGCCGCGTCCACGTCTCCGCGCTCCACGACTCCTTGCAGGAGGATGTTGCCCTCGCGGCCAGGATGCAATGGCGCGAAACCGTTGCGCGCCTCAGGCACGGTCAGCGCGTGGGGCAGTTCTTCCCATGTGATCGGAAACGCGGAAATATCCAGTTGCGAGATCGCCTCGGGCTCTCCGGCGACGACCGCTACCGCTTCGCCGCGAAACAGGGCAACGCCTTCTGCCAGCGCCGGCTGGTCGGCGAAGGGCGGGATGACGCCGAAGCGGTTGCGCCCCGGAATGTCCTTTGCCGTGAAGGCGCCCACGACGCCCGGATGCCTTTCGACGAAGGCATCGAGATCGCCGAACGAAAAGCGCGCATGCCAATGCGGGGAACGGATGACGAGAACCGCCAGCGCATTTTCGGGCCGCTCGTCGGCGCCGAACAGTTCCGAGCCGCAGACCTTGGGCTCGCCATCCAGCCGTGGGACGGACGCGCCGACGCCACTCCCGCCGCTGGCCGGTTGGGGCGGGGCGATGCCCGCCTCCATCACCGCCTTGACGATCTTGCGATAGCCGGTGCAGCGGCAAAGCACGCCGCCGAGCGCGTCCTTCACCTCCTGTTCGGAGGGCTTCGGATTCGTTTCCAGCAGCGCCGTGGCCGTGACCAGCAGGCCGGGCGTGCAGATGCCGCATTGTGCCGCGCCGTGACGCAGGAACGATTCCTGCAGGGCGGAAAGCCGGCCGTTCGCCAGTCCCTCCACGGTGGTCACTCGCGCGCCGTCGACACCGGCGGCAGGAACGAGACATGAGCAGACCGGCGCGCCATCGACCAGAACCGTGCACGCGCCGCAATCGCCCGCATCGCATCCTACCTTTGTCCCGGTCAGGTGCAGTTCGTCGCGCAGAAGCGACGACAACCGCATGACGGGCGGCACCTCCACACTATACGGCTGCCCGTTGACCTCGATCGACAGGGGGATGGACGCCATGCTCATGCAGCCACCCCCTCTTTCACCGAAGCACAAGACGCGAGCGCGAGCGCGATACCGCGCCAAACGATCTCGCGTGCGGCGTTAAGGCGGTATTCGGCCGTCGCGCGCACGTCGTCTATCGGCGACAACTCATCAAAATCATGCGCGTTGATGAGGTGATGCAGCGCACCACCCTCCACCTCGCCCCGCAGCGCCGCCTCCAGTGCGGTCAATCTCACAGCTACCGCCGAGCAGGAACCGACCGCGATGGCCGCTTCCTCGATCCGGCCGTCTTCGTCCGTCACGATGCGGGCCGCCGCCATGGCAATCGAGATCACCAGATAGCGGCGGGCACCCAGCTTTACGAAATGCGAATGGCCGGCGGCGGATCGCTTCGGCACCCGCACCGCCGTGAGCATTTCGCCCGGGCCGAGCGCAGTGCGGCGATTGCCCAGTATGAAATCGCCAAGCGGTAATACCCGCGCACGGTCCGAGGAGCGCAGTTCGACCTCGGCGTCGAGAGACAGAAGCGGCGGCACGCCATCCGCCGCCGGCGAAGCGTTGCAGAGGTTGCCCGCGATGGTTCCTGCGTTCTGGATCTGTACCGAACCCACCTCGCGGGCGGCGAGTTTCAGCGCATCGAACGCAGGTGGAAGCTTCGCGCGGATGATATCGGTCCAGCTTGCCCGCGCGCCGAAGACGAAATGGGTCTCCGTTTCCGATACGTGCCGAAGGTCGGACAGTCCGTTGAGGTCGAGTATGTCTTCGCGAATGGGTCGTGCGCCCTGCGCGGGATAAAAGTCGGTGCCGCCGGCCAGAAGACGCCAGCGCCCTTCTGCCAGTAGCGCGAGTGCCTCGTCTGTCGACTTCGGTTTCGCGTATCGCATCGTTCCTGCTCCCATTGGGAAGCATGCGCCGAAATTCGTTCGTATGCAAATGATATCCGAACTCGCCTCTTGCCAAGCCGGCAATTCGCCGTAAGCCTGTCGCAACGTCCGCGCACAAGGGGAAACACACCATGGCCGACAAGGCACTGATCGTCATCGACGTGCAGAAGGATTTCTGTCCCGGCGGCGCGCTAGCGGTTGCAGGCGGCGACGAGATCGTGCCGCTCGTCAACCGGCTGATCGGCGAGTTCGACCACGTCGTGCTGACGCAGGACTGGCATCCCGCCCGACACTCGTCCTTCGCTTCGACGCATCCAGGCAGGAACCCGTTCGAGACGGTGGAGATGCCCTATGGCCAGCAGACGCTGTGGCCCGACCACTGTGTCCAGGGTTCGGCCGGAGCGGAATTTCATCCGCAGCTGGAATGGACCAAGGCCGAGTTGATTGTCCGCAAGGGCTTTCGCCCAGGCATCGACTCCTACTCGGCGTTTTTCGAGAACGACCATCGTACGCCGACGGGACTTGCCGGCTATCTGCGCGAACGCGGCATATCCGACCTGACGCTGGTCGGTCTGGCTACCGATTTCTGCGTGGCCTACTCCGCGCTCGACGCGGTGCGCTCGGGCTTTTCGGCGACAGTACTTCTCGACGCCTGCCGTGCGATCGACCTGGACGGATCGCTGGCCGCGATGAAGGACGAAATGGCTGCCGAGGGCGTCAGGCTGGGCTAGCTCACGCCGACATAGCGCCGGACATAACCCGGGTCGACGCGGACCTGTTCTACACCCACCGTTTCGCGGTTCTGCCCGTTTTCGATGAAGGCGACGCGGTCGGCCAGAGACAGCACCGCATCGACGCGCTGCTCGACGAGAATGGTCGAGACGCCGCGCTCGCGCAGGCCGGCCACGACTTCGCGAATGCGCCCGATCATCGACGGCATCAGCCCCTCCGTCGGCTCGTCGAGCAACAGCACGTCGGGCTCCAGACATAGCGCACGCGCCATCGCCAGCATCTGCTGCTCGCCGCCCGACAGCGTACCCGAACGCTGTGACAGGCGCTCACGCAGGACAGGGAAAAGTTCGAGCACGGATTCGCGCGTCTGCCTGCCCTTGCCTCGCGTCGAGAGGCCGATCTCGAGATTTTCATCGACCGACATCTCGGCAAAGAGACGCCGGCCCTGCGGGACGTAGGCGACGCCGGCTTTGGGAACCTCGTGCGCAGAAAGCTTTGACAGATCCTGCCCGTCCTTCAAGACCGATCCCGCGCGCACGGAGACCAGTCCCATGATCGCCTTGAGCGCGGTGGTCTTGCCGGCGCCGTTTCGCCCGAGCAGGCAGAGCACCTCGCCCTTGAGCAGCGAAAGCTCGAAGCCGCGCAGCACCTGCACCTCGCCGTAGAAGGCGTCCAGCCCGGCGACTTTCAGCGCATCAGCCATCGCGTCCGGTCCCTAGATACGCTTCCTGCACCGCCGCATTCGCGCGGATTTCTTCTGCACTGCCTTCGGCCAGCACGCGGCCGAAATTCATCACCGTGATTTTTTGCGCAAGCTGCATGACCACGGGCATGTTGTGCTCGATCAGAAGTACGGTGGCTTCCTTCGCGATCTCGCGCACGAGCGCGATGAAGCCTTCGATCTCGCCGTCGGAGAGACCCTGCGTGGGCTCGTCGAGGATGAGGAGGCGCGGCTCCAGCGCCAGACCCATCGCCACTTCCAGAAGGCGCTGGTGGCCGTAGGCGAGATTGCCGGCAAGGGTCTGCGCACGATCGGCAAGCCCCACACGCGCCAATGCCTGTGCCACGCCGGCGTCGAGTTCGCCCGCCACGACACGCCCCGCCTTCAGAAGCCTGCGCTGTACCGAGAGCGCGACGTTGTCGTAGACCGTCAGCTTCGGGAAAATGCTGGTGATCTGGAACGTGTAGGCGATGCCGGCCAGCACGCGCTTGTGTGCCGGCAATCGGGTGATGTCGTTCCCATCCAGCGCGATCGAACCGGAACTCGGCGCGATGCGGCCGCAGATCAGGCTGACGAAGGTGGTCTTGCCGGCGCCGTTGGGCCCGATGATCGCGCGGATCTCACCGGGCTGGAGGGTAAAGTCCACCGCCTCGACGGCCTTTAGCCCGCCGAAATGCCGCGACAGCGCCCGGGTTTCGATCAGCGGGGTCACGGCAGCCATTTCAGCCACCTTTCGCGCACGGTGCCCAGAAGCCCCTTGGGGAAGAACAGGATGAGCAGGATCAGCGCGACGCCGACCAGCAGCAGGTAGGCCGTGGTGAAGCCGGAAGTGTAGTCGATGATGTAGAACATGAAGAGCGTGCCGACCAGCGGCCCGAGCGTCGTTGCCGCGCCACCCAGCAGCACCCACAGCAGCGGCAGGATGGAATACTGGATGGACGCGAAGCCGGAGCCGACATACCCGAAGAGCAGCCCGTAGGCCGCGCCGGCTGAAGCGCAGAACAGTCCCGACAGCACGACCGCGGTCAGCTTGGCGCGGAAGACGTCGTAGCCCAGCATCCGCATGCGCTCCTCGTTCTCGCGGATCGCGACCAGCGTGCGACCGAAGGGCGAGCGCACCAGCCGCAACATCAGGAGCAGGACGGCTGAAAACAGCGTCAGCGCGATCAGGTAGCGGGTAGACGGATTGCTGAGGCTGATGTCGAGCCCCGCGGGGTCGATTGTCCGCATCGCCTGCGACAGGACCAGCCCTTCCTCGCCGCGCGTCCATGTCGTGAAGTAGAGCGTGGTCAGGTAGAAGACCTGAGCGAACATCATCGTGACGATCATGAACGCCACACCCGTGGTGCGCAGCGCCAGCACGCCGATCACGAGCGCAAGCGTCCCGCCCGCAAGGATGCCGGTGCCAAATGATAGGGGGACACTCCAGCCCAGATGGTAGACAGGCAGCCCGGCCCCGTAGAGCCCTGCCGCAAAGAACATGGCGTGGCCGAGGCTGAGCAGGCCGGTATAGCCGAACAGCAAATTGTAACCCATCGCGAAGGTCGCCAGCACCAGCACGCGCGAGAACACGCCGCGATGATATTCCGGCAGCACGAAGTTTGCCGCGAGGAGCAGGGCGATAACCCCCAGATGCAGCGCCCAGACACGTGTGTTGCTGCCGACGGCGCTCATCGTGCAGGCACCCCGAACAAGCCCTGCGGGCGGAAGACCAGCACCATGGCGACAAGGCCCGTCGCCAGCATCTTGGCCAGCGTCGGCGAGAAGAAAACCGAGATGATGCCGTCGGACAGTCCGATCAGCAATGCCGCGATCACCGTGCCGCGCAGCGAACCAAGCCCGCCGATGATGACGACGATGAAGGACAGCAGCAGCGGGTCGCGGCCCATCAGGTAATGCGCCTGCTGGATCGGCACGATCAGCACGGCTGCGACAGCCGCCAGCATCGCACCGAGCGCGAACACGCCTGCATAGACGCGGTCGACCGGGATGCCGAAAGCCTGCGCCGTCTCACTGTCATATTGCGTGGCGCGCATGAGGAGACCGACCTTGGTGCGCGTCAGCACGAACCATGTCGCCAGCATCAGCACGATGGCAGCGCCGATGACGAACAGCTTGTAGCCGGAATAGCCGAACCAAGGCAGCTGGATGCGCACGTTGAACGGAGCCTGAACCGGCCTCGCATCGGCACCGTAGAAGGTAAGCGCGAGTTGCTGGATGATATAGAGCATGCCGATGGTGGCCACGATCGTCGCTTCGGGATCGTAGTTCAGCCGGCGCAGAACCAGCCGCTCGGAAAGCAGCGCCGCACCGCCGACTACCAACGGCGCGACCAGCAGCGCCGCGGCGAAGCCGATGGACGGATGTCCGGCAAAAGCCGTGGACACGGCCCACGCCAGCACCGCGCCGAGCATGAAGAACTCGCCATGCGCGACGTTGACCACGCGCATCACGCCGAAGACCAGCGACAGGCCCAGCGCGGTAAGCGCAAGCACCGCCGCCGTGACGAGGCCTTCAAGGGTTGCCAGCAGGAAGTAGGGTCCGAAAGCCATTCAGAACGCGTTTTCCCTGGCGCGGGCGGAGCGTCCGCGCTTCATGTCCAACTGAGTTGCGAAAGCCGCAACCGGCGATCAAAGCGGCTGTGTGGTGTAGTCCGCTTCCGGCTCGTACATGCCGTCCTCGATGGAGGTACGATGCACGACGTTGAGCCTGCCGTTCTCGACGACCGAGATGCTCTGACTGCCGAACACCTGATGGATCTTGCCGTTGAACACCTTGGCGCCCTGCGGATGTGCAGGCCCTTCCGGAAATTCCGTCATCGCCTCGGTAGCCTCGATCAGCTTGGCGCGATCCTCAGGCCCGCGATAGTCGGCCGCCTCCATCGCGTCCTTGATAATGTGCAGCGTCTCCCAGCAGCCGAACATGTGCGCCGCCGTCGATACGTCGTTGGCATCGTTGACGCTGGCGCCTGTCTCGTCGAGCCCGACAGCCTCGCGATAGGCCTTCTCGGCATCAGTAGCGTCTTCCTGCAGGTAGCGCGGCATGCCTTCCCAGAAATGGCTGCCTTCAAGGAACTCAAGCCCGGGGCTGTTGATGTTTACCGCCTCGAGGCTGTCGATGAAGCCGAACAGCTTCGGCCCGCTGCCGCCGTAGAACTCTCCCAGTTCCTTGACGAAGGTGAGCACCGCCGGCCCGACCATCACGTGATAGATCACGTCGGTATCGGCGGGGATTTGCGGGAAGTAGCGCGTGAACGACGATTCTGTCGGCGGGATCGGGATTTGTGCGACCACTTCGCCGCCTTGCTCGGCCGCAGCCGGGCCGAAGAAGTCGCGGTGATCGTGGCCGAATGCGTAGTCGGGATAGATCATGGTGATCTTCTTGCCGACATTCGACGTGATCCAAGGCGCGACCGAGCGACACTGAGCACGCACGTCGGTGATGCCCGGCTGAAGCACGTAGCGGTTCATCTTGCCTGACGCTACATGGTAGCCCTCGCTGACCACGTAGTAGGGTATCTTCAGCTCGCCCGCGGCCGGGGCCGAGCCGACCACGACGTGGCTGAACAGCGTTCCGTAGACGATGTCGGTGCGGTGCTGGTTGGCGAATTTCTCCACCACCTCCGCGCCGCGCGCAGCATCGGTGCCGTCGTCCTCGGTGATGATCTCGACCGGCCGGCCGTTGATGCCGCCGGCGTCGTTGATGGCTTTGACGGCCGCAGCCGTCGTGCGCTCGTACCAGCGGCCGTAGGCGGCGCCGATGCCGGTGCGGTGCGCCTGAAAGCCGATCTTGATCGGAGCAGACGACTGGGCCTGCGCGTAGCGCACGAAGCCGGGCGCGGTGCCGATGGCGGCCGCAGCGCCGAGTCCCTTGAGCGCGTTTCGTCTTGAAATCGTGGATGTGAGAAGGCTGGAAGGCTTACGAATATCGGTCATCTGGGTTCCCCTTGACGTCTGCCTGCTGACGAGCGTTCCGCCGTTTACGATGCATTTCCGCACTGCAGAAAATTGCATGTGTACAAACTAAATCACCATTCCTTGGAAGTGGCAACAGATCAATTCCGCAACGGAAGGCGACAGGGAAATCTTCGGCCTCACGCAGCCGTGGGCGACGAGAGAAGCCACAGGCCGAAAACGGTGTAGAGCACCATCAGCACGGCCAGCGGAACCTGGCTGCGCGTTGCGGCATCCGCCGAGCCGTACAGCCGGAACGCCACCGCGTGCGCGACGAGCACGGCAAGCAGGTGCCCGCCGACGATGGCCGCCGCCTGCAGGTTCCACACAAGCCACGCCCGCTCCGCGCCCATGAGCATGCCCGCCTGCACATGCATGCCAGCGGTGCCGAAGAGATCCGCGCCGCTCATCAAAGGGTCCGACAGGGCGGCCAGCGCATATTGGCCGTTGATGACGAAGCTGGTGAGGTAATGAGAGAAGTGGTAGGCCATCGAGATGGGGATGATCGACCACACCAGCGCGCCCGCCGCCGACGAGATGCTTTCAGATGCGCCGGCCAGTCTCTCGCCCAGAGCAACCGCCGCGTGAAAGGCCGCCCCGAGCACGACGAAGGTCGCCAGCAGCCCAAAGCTGCTGATGCCGGTCACCGCGCTGCGGCCGGGAAATTCGAGCGGGTTCACGCCGAACAGGCCGAGCCAGAGGAAGGTGCGCATCAGCCCGTCGAACGATACCGTGCTCAGCGCCAGCAGCAGGAACAGCGTGCCGCTGGGCGGCAGCGGTTCCGCAGACACGAGCTTCGCGCCCGGCAGGCAGAGTGCGATGCGACGGCGGCCACTCTCGACCTTGCTGCCCTCGACGATCGCAAGGCGGGCTATCATGCCCAGAAACACTGACAGGCATTCGCCACGCCGCGTCCACTCCTCGTAGCCGAAGGCCAGGGCAGCTACGAGATTTGCGGAGAAGTATATGGTCACGACCGTGGCCAGTCGCGCGGGATCGTCGGGCGCTAGGTAGACCAGCTCGAACCACGCAAAGCCGAAGAAAAGCGCCACCGCCGGCCAGTAACCCAATCTGTCGGGCATTGGGACGAACCCCTCGCGGTGGCCCGTCAGCCCCGTCAGTGCGCGCCAAGGGGCGTAGAGGGGGTTGATCCACCACCAGAGATTGCCGACGACGCCCTGGAGCAACGTCAGCCCGATCCAGAAGACCGTCCAGAACACAAGCGGCAGCGGGTTTGAAAGGGGGTCGCGGCTGCCGAGAATGCCGGCGGTGACGAGGCCGATCAGAAGCAGGAACGTCGCGGCGCTTGTGACCATGCGCAGGCGTGTGGGCACAGAGCCGATCGCGAGTCTGACCCGCGCCAGCCCCTCCAGCAGCGATGGCGGCATGAAAGCCAGCGCCAGAAATGTCAGCGCGACGGCGGCAGCGCCTCCCAGAAGGTAGTAGCCCGTGGGAAGCAGCAGTACATGGCCACGGTCTGCGGCATGGGCCAACGCCTCGGCCGGGAAGAGAGCCGGGCCTGCCAGTCCGAACACGATGCCCCATCTCCCGGCTGGCCGCATCCCGCGTGTTCGGTTTGAAAAAAGCATGTTGGTGGCTGCCCCTTGCACACCGCCGGAGACTAGACACGTTTGGAGGTCATGGAAACGGCCCTGCCGCAAATGGCGCCGGATTGTCATCGGCAGAATAACGTGCGACCGATCGATTTACGGGAGCTGCGTCGATTTCCGGAGATTTGGAAGGTGGAACGTTCGTTCACACTCCAACGGGCCGCCGGCATGACAGGTTCGCAGAACAGTCACCTGCTTGGTCGATGCAACGAAAACTGTGCGAGTTTGCTCTTGTCGGCAGGCTTTACAGTCGCTATGTGTGCGCCCGCGCCGCAAGGCCGACCACGCCCCGCGGAGAGGTGGCAGAGTGGTTGAATGCACCGCACTCGAAATGCGGCATGGGTGCAAGCCCATCGGGGGTTCGAATCCCTCCCTCTCCGCCAGCTTGATATTCAAATCATCCTAGCTTCGGCGTGCCCGCTGGTTGCATCAGTCTCTTCTGGGCAGCGATGCGGAATGGGCGTTTGGGGCGCATTGCCCTTCTGGCCGTTGCGCTGTTACACGGTCTGGAAGAAAAACCCGTCGCCGAACATTCGGCTGTAGAGCCGGAAATATTCGCCGCCGGCATCGTCACGGTCGCAAAGGATGACACCGTAGCGATGGAGGTTCTTATGGCGGCATCAATATCGGCTGACGGCCGTTTGACCGGTCACGCTGCCGAGTTGCGTATCACGCTCCGCCGCAGCCTGACGGGCACCATTGACGATGAGCGACACGTCGTTCGGGCCGATGATGAAGCGATAGCCGAGCCTCGCGAGATCGGCGAAGTTGCGCCCGGCTCCGACGATCGTGCCAAGCGGCTTGCCTGCCGCCGCAGCCCCATCCTCGATGCGCTTGAGCAGGGCCTGCGGTTCCGGCTCCAGCATGCGCTCCATCTTGCCGATCGAGGCGGCGAGGTCGTTCGGCCCGACGAAAAGCACGTCGATACCGGGCACCGCCGCGATGGCCGCCAGATTGTCCACCGCCTCATGATGCTCGATCTGGACCATCAGCAGCAGTTCCTCATGCGCGTTGGCCGCATAGTCGGCGCGAGCGCCGTATCGCGAAGCGCGCAGGATGGGGGCGGCGTATCCCCTGCGCCCGCGGGAGGGATAGGTGCAGAATTCGGCAATCGCGCGTGCGTATTCAGGCGTGTTGACCTGCGGCACGATCAGGGAGCGGATACCTCGGTCGAGAACCCGCTTCAATGTCGTCTCCGAACCGTCCGGAACCCGCATGACGACTTCGCCGCCCGCAGCCTCCACCGCGCGTGCGACGTGAACCGCCTCCTCGATGCCGCCGATCCCGTGTTCACCGTCGATCACGATGACTGGCCAGCCATTCATGGCCATGGCCTCGGCATTGTCCGGGCTGCCTATTTCCGACCAGGCGGCCGTGATGGTTTCACCTGCGAGAATGCGCTTTTTGATCGCGTTCACGATGCGGCCTCCGCTTTAAGGTCGATGACCTTTCCGGGGTTGAGGATGTTGTGCGGGTCGAGCGCCTTCTTGATGGTTGCCATCAGGGCTAGTTCCTCGGGGCTGCGGGAAAATGAGAGATACGGCTTCTTGATCGTGCCGATGCCGTGCTCGGCCGAAACCGTGCCGCCAAACGCGCGCACCGTCTCGTAGACGATCCGGTTGATGCGGCTTGAGGGCTGCGTGGCAGCGCCCTCGACCAGAGCGACGATATGCAGATTGCCGTCGCCGATATGGCCGTAATAGACCGACAGGCAGCCCGGCACCTCAGCTTCCAGACGCGACCGGCATGCCTGTGCGAAATCATCCATGGCCGCGACTGGCAGGCCGATGTCGAACGCGCAATGCGGGCCGAGCACCGTCTGGAATTCGCCGGCCGCGTCACGTGTGCGCCAGAACGCCAGCGCATCCGCCTTGCTTTGGGCAATCGCGGCGTCGGCGATGAGGCCGGTCTCGAACTGGCTCTCCAGCCAAGTCTGGAACCGTTCGCCGTCCAGCTTCTCGTCGAGGCCCTGTGCTTCGACAAGCACGTAGAAGGCATGGTCGCCTTCCACCGGGCGCCGCACGCCAGGCACACGCACCGTTGCGGCGTGCCAGTAGTCCGGCCACATCACCTCGAAGGCCGAAAGGAGAGGCCCAAGCCCGCGACGGGCACCGCTGAGCAGCTTCACAACGCTCTCATAGTCGTCCACTCCGCACAGGGCCGCCATCGTGCATCCGGGCTGCGGGTGAAGCCGGAGCACGGTCCGCGTGATGACGCCAAGCGTGCCTTCGGACCCGATGAACAACTGCTTCAGGTCGAAACCGGCATTGTTCTTGATCATCTTATTGAGGCTGGTCATCAACGTACCGTCGGCAAGCGCCACCTCGATGCCGAGCACCATCTCCCGCGCCATGCCGTAGCGTATCACGCGATTGCCGCCGGCATTGGTTCCCAGATTGCCGCCAATGGCGCAGCTTCCACGCGCGCCCAGATCAAGCGGAATGAAGAAGCCGGCGTCATCGGCGACCTTCTGGATCACTTCGAGCGGCGTGCCCGCGCGCACCGTCATGGTCGCGGCGGCGCGGTCGATTTCTTCGATGCCCTGCAGGCGCTCCAGCGACAATGCGATCGCACCCTCGATCGGATGGGCACCACCGGCCAGTCCTGTCATACCGCCTTGGGGAACGACTGCGACGCCGTGCGCCGAGCAGATGGCCAACGCGTCGGCGACACCTTGCGGCGTGTCTGGCCGGACGACGGCGAGCGGGCGCAGGCGCGGCAGAAAGCTCGTATCCGCCATATTACGGGCCGGGATGTCCTCGCCGACCAGAACAGTGTTTCGGTCGAACTTTGCGCAAAGCGCTTCGATGCAGTCGCCGGCGCGGGGATGAGCGGTCATGTCGTGGCTGGTCCTGGGATATGGAAGAAGTTCCGACGGCGCGACATGCGCCGCGCCGCCGGCTTGGGAGGATGCAGCCTATTCGCCGCGCATTGCGGCAAGCTGGTCCTGAACGAGCGTGAAGGCTTCCTCGCCGATCGCATCCTTGTTGGCCTCGTACACTGGCTGGATGGCTTCGCGCAGGCGACCCATCTCGGCCTCGTCGAGCGTCTCGACGACCTCCACGCCATGACCCTTCAGCGCATCCAGCGCCTCCAGCGCCGCGGCGCGGCTGCGCTCGAGTTGGGCGGTGCGGGCCTCGGTGGCACAGGTCTGGAGAAGCTCCTGCTCCTGTGGGGTGTAGCTGTCCCAGACGCGCTTGGAGAACAGGACGGGCGTCGGCGAATAGGCGTGGCGCGTCATCGTCAGATACTTCTGCACCTCGTAGAATTTGGCAGCTTCGATCAGCGGCAGCGGATTTTCCTGGCCGTCTACAGCCTTGGTCTCCAGCGCGGTGAAGACTTCGCCGAACGCCATCGGAACCGGGTTGGCACCGAGGCGGCGGAACGTATCGAGGAAGATGTTGTTCTGCATGACCCGGAAGTTGAGGCCACGGAAGTCCTCGATGCTGGTGATCGGGTGCTTGGAATTGGTCGTGTTGCGGAAACCGTTCTCCCAGAAGGAGAGCAGGATGAGATCATGACCGGGCATCCGCTCCTTGACATAGTCATAGAACGGACCGGTCAGGACCGCGTCGGCTTCCTCGTCGGAAGCAAAGAGGAATGGCAGGCCGAACACGTTCATCGCCGGCTCGATGCCGGCGAGCGCATCGGCACCGGCAACGACCATCTCGATCGAACCGGAGCGGGTGGACTGCGTCGCGTCGAGGTCGTCGCCCAGCGCGCCAGAATAGAACCCACGCAGGGTCATCTTGCCGTCGGAGCCGGCTTCTAGGCATGCAGACATGGCATCGACGCCGGCGGCCACTGGGTGGTCCTTGGGTGCGCCGTTCGACACCTTGATGGTACGGCTGTTGAATTCGGCGGACGCGGTGCCGGCGAACACGGTTGCAGCCATCAGGGCGGCGGCGAAAATCTTCAGCTTCATTTTCAGTTTCCTCCAGAATTGAGGCGCAGTGAACGATTTCACCGCGCCCAGAGCCTCACCGCAGGAATTCCAGCGGCACGAGAACGAGTTGCGGGAACATGACGAGCAGGAACAGGACGATGACCTGCGCGCTGATGAACGGCAGCGAGCCCTTGATCACCTCATGCAGCGGTATGCGCGCCACACCGCTCGCCACGCTCATGACGATGCCGACCGGCGGCGTGATGAGGCCTATGGCGCAGTTGATGACGAACAGCACGCCGAAATAGACCGGGTCGATACCCGCTGCAGTCACGACAGGCAGCAGGACCGGAGCCAGGATCAGGATGGTCGGCCCCATGTCGAGCGCCATGCCGATGACGAGGATGATCAGCATGATGACTGCGAGCAGCAGCTTGGGATTGTCCGCCAGCGGGCCGACGAGATCCATGACGACGCCGGAAAGGTCGGCAATCGCGATGAACCACGCCGTCGTCAGTGCGGCTGCGGCCAGAAGCATCACCACGGCCGTGGTAACGGCAGCGTTGCGCAGCGCTTCGTATGTCGCGCGAACGGTCAGCTCGCGGTGCATGATCGCCCCGACGACGATCGCATAGACTGCCGCCACAACGGCCGCCTCCGTCGGCGTGACGATGCCGAACCGTATGCCGCCGAGGATGATGACCGGCATCCCGAGCGACCAGCCGGCAGCACCCAGCGTCTGCAGGCGCACCCTCCAGCCCTGACGTGGCATCACATCGACATTGTCCTTGCGCGATACGATCGCCCAGGCAATGGCGAGGCCGACACCCATCATCAGGCCGGGCACGATGCCGGCGAGGAAAAGCTGGGTGATCGAAACATTCGTCGCGACGCCGAAGATGATGTAGGCGATCGAGGGCGGAATGATCGGGGCGATTGTTCCGCCGGCGGCCATCAGGCCGACCGAGCGGCCCTGGTCGTAGCCTGCCGCGCGCATCATGGGCAGCAGCATTGCGATGAGCGCTGCGGTGTCGGCTGCCGCCGATCCTGAAAGGCTGGCCATGATGACGGCGGCCAGGATCGCGACGAAGCCGAGGCCGCCGCGGCGATGGCCGAGGAAGGAGCTTGCGAAAGCGATGATGCGCTTCGACATGCCGCCCGCATTCATGAGTTCTCCTGCGAGCAGGAAGAACGGGATCGCGAGCAGCGGAAAGCTGTTTGCGCCGACGACCAGGCGTTGAGCGATGATCTGCGTATCGAACAGGTCGAGATAGATGCCCATCGTCAAGGCGCACAGGATGAGCGCAAAGGCGACAGGAACGCCGACAGCAAGCGTGGCCCCCAGAGTGCCGATGAAGATCGCGAGGGTCATACCGCATGCTCCGCCATGGCTTCGGGCGAACGGGCCGCGGCATAGGGATCATATGACCCGCGCACGGCACCGATCATCCGGTGGATTGCGATAATGCCAATGCCGATGGCGGACGGAATGACGATGCCGAAGACGAAGATCATGGACAGGCCGGTCACCGGCGAGCGGTCGGTCGCAGTGACCCCCGACTGCAGCCACGCTCCATTCAGGAGCAGCCAGCACACGAAGAGAATGAGACCGTTCGATATGAACAGCAGCACGCGCCTTATGCCGGGGCTCGATGCGGTCACGAGAAGGTCGAAGCCCATATGGGCGTGATGGCGCATGGCCACGATCGCGCCGATGAAGATCAGCCAAACGAAGAAAAAGCGCGACAGTTCTTCGGAGATGTCGAGGCCCGAGCTGAAAACGTAGCGCAGGATGACGTTGGCGAAGACCATGACGGTCATCCCGGCCAGGAGGGCGACGAGAACCGCCTCAAGCAGCTTGAAAAACAGGTCGATCGTTCGTTCGATCATTTCTTTCCTCCCGAAACGGTCATCACCTCGCCGGTCGTGTAGGTGGCGCGGAAAAGGAGCCACACGGCGGCCTGCGCCACATCGACGGCCTCGCCGAGGCGATGAAGCGGTATGGTTGCGATGCGGGTGTTCATCTCGTCGCGATCGGCAAAGACATCCTTCTGGATATCTGTGTCGATGATGCCCGGCGCGAGCGCGTTGACGCGGATCGCCGGCGCCAACTCGCGCGCCATCGCGAACGTCAGAGACTGCAAAGCGCCCTTGCTGGCCGCGTATGCTGCATTGCCGGCAGCCCCTCCATTGCCGGCAGCTATGGACGAGAGGTTGACGATCGCCGCATCCGCGCGCTCGGCGCGCATGCGAAGGAAAGCACGTGTCGCGACGAACGCGCTGCGGACGTTGACAGCGAGGACGCGATCGACCTCGGCCGGATCGACCTCCGCCAGCGTCATGCGACGGCCGATGATGCCGGCATTGTTGACGAGATGGGTTGGTGCCCAGTCGTCGCGAAGTTCTGCCGAAGCAGCATCGACGGCATCTGTGTCGGACACGTCGACGCGCTGGGTGCGCACCTGGTCGCCGAGATCGGCCCCCGCTTTTTCGAGCCGTTGAGCATCGACATCCCACAGGATGGCGCGCGCACCCTCGGCCGCCACGGCATCCGCGATGGCGCGGCCTATGCCGGCCGCACCACCGGTTATGAGCACGACGGCCGTCATTGTCCGTAGCTTTCGTCGAGCTTCTGGTGGAAGCCAAGATCGACCATCTCGCAGAATTCGGCATAGCTGTGCTTGGCCGGCCCGCCCTCCGGAGCGCCGGTCGCGCGCAGCTGTGCGAAGGCGTCTTCCATAGCCCGCGTGGCACTCAGAAGCGCTGTAAGCGCATAGAAAACGACGCTGAAACCCATCTCCTGCAGATCGGCCGTTTTCAGCGCCGTGGTCTCGTTGCCATCGACGATGGACACAACCTTCGGCCCCGCCAGCTCCCTTGCCACGGTCTCGACATCAGCGATCCTCTTGATCCCGTCGATGAAAACGAGGTCGATGCCCGCATCCTGATAGAGCTTCGCCCGGTAAAGCGCTTCGTCGATGCCCTCAGCCTGCAGGGCGTCGGTGCGCCCGATAATGACGAGATCGTCCTCGCCGCGTGCCGAGATCGCCGCCTTCAGCCGCAACGCGGATTCCTCGCGGCCCATCAACTTCACGCCGGCCATCTGGCCGCAGCGCTTGGGAGCGACCTGATCCTCAAGATGGATCGCGGCGACGCCTGCCTGCACGTATTCGCGCATCGTGCGATGAATGTTCGACGGCCCGCCATACCCTGTATCCGCGTCCGCGATGACCGGGATCGAAACCGCGCGGGTCATGTTGCGGGCATGCTCCGTCATCTCGGTCTGCGTCAAAAGCCCGATGTCGGGCGTGCCGAGCCGCGTCGCGGTCGCGCCGAAACCTGTCATGTAGATGGCCTCGAAGCCGGCACGTTGCACAAGCCGGGCGCTTAGGCTGTCCGGGGCACCGGGGGCCGCGATGATCCTTCCGCCTTGCAGAAGGCGGCGCAATTCGTTTGCCTGGGTCATGATTTCCTACCGGCTCCCGCCGCCCTCTTCCTTGGGCAGTGCATCGCGGGCGACACGCAGCGTTCGCCAGACATGCTCATCCATGATGGCGGCAAGGGCGTCGGCATCCTTCGCGACGATCAGGTCGGCCATCTGCCTGTGCTCGGCATAGCTTTGATCGCCGGGGCGGCCGTAAGCTACGCTCAGGGAACTGCGGATCGCGCCGAGCTGACCTTCGGCGACCGTATAGGCGTCTTCGATCAGCCGATTGCCGCAGGACTCGAAAAATGCCCGATGAAACGCGGCGTCGGCGCGCGCATAGGCGAATTGATCGCCGGCTTCGAGCGCATCAGTCATTGCGGCCACGGCCGACTGGATCGTACTGACAAGCTGTGCGTGATTGCGCTTCAACGACAGGCGTAATGCCTGCATTTCCAGCATCAGCCGGTATTCGCAAAGCGTCTCGACATCGGCAAGCGTCGGGGAAAAGACGAAGCTTCCCCGCTTGGGCCGCACGACCACGAGCCCCGAGTTCTGAAGCTGTGACAGCGCATCGCGCACCGGGGTCCTGCTGACGCCGAACGCCTCGGCGAGCTTGTCTTCGGAAATGTTTTCACCAAGCCCGAAATGGCCGTCGACGATCGCTTCGCGCAATCGTTCGACGACCATCTGCGAGATCGATTGGGGTTGCTTGATGCGTAACTGGCGAGCGCCTGACAACCGAGACCTCCTCCTGTCCGGCTTCTGTTATGTGTTACATACAACAGGATTTCGGACTTCGCTACCGTTTTCTTCAAGCGAGCGTCTGCCCGCCCGCCATCGCGTCCAGATTGGATATCCACGCGGCCCAGACCTGGCCGAATAGAATGCGCATCCGGCGAGGGCTGGAGCCGCGTCGGGAGGGGCAGGAAAGTAAGGTTCGGGTACGGGAGGAGGTGGTCGCGCAGCCGTGTGGCACAGGCGAGCACCGCTGGAGGGCCCGACGACCGGCAATCTTCACGCTGCCAGACTGTCAGGCCGAGGCCCTGCGTCCGCTCAGTGTGTAACCTTGCCGGCCAACCCGTCGATGATCGGACAATCGGGGCGGTCGTCGCCGTGGCAGCTCGACACCAGATGGCCCAGCATATGTCGCAGGCCGGTGAGTTCGGCGATCTTGCGGTCGATCTCGCCCAGCTTTTCCTGTGCGATCGCCTTCACGTCGGCGCTGGCGCGGTCACGGTCGGAGTAGAGGGAAAGAAGCTGGCGGCATTCTTCAACCGAAAAACCGAGGCTTCGCGCCCGCTGGACGAAGCGCAGGCGGTGGATGTCCTCGGTGGAATAATCGCGGTAGCCGTTGGCCGCCCGGTCGGCACGCAACAACCCTATCTCTTCATAGTAGCGGATCGTCTTGGCAGGCAGGCCAGACTGGCGCGCGGCGGCTCCTATGTTCATCTCATCTTTCCTCGCGATCAGGCCATCGGCTGCGACGGAAAACCTGCGTCCTCGAGCACCCCACGAAACGCCTGTTCATCATGTGAAGAACCTACGGTGACGCTCTTCGTTTCCAGATCGATCTCGACCGATGCTCCCGGGTCGACCGAATGGATCGACTTCGTGACGCTCTTTGCGCATCCCCCACAGTTCATGTTGTCGATCCGGAACTTCATCGCCATGTCCTTCGCAAGCGTTCGATCGAAACGAAGATAGGGATTCCAGTGACGGGAAGGTCAAGGGTCGCACTTACAATTATTGCACCGTTGGGCGTTGACCTTCCATCGACTGGAAGCCCCACATAGGGTGCGATGAACCTGTCATGGAGCAGACGGTGAACGCGCGGATATCCGCAACAGGCGAAACCACGGCGACAAAGGCCGAAAAGGTGACGCTCCAGATCGAAGGCATGACCTGCGCGTCCTGCGTCGCCCGCGTCGAGAAGGCGCTTTCTCGCGTCGAAGGCGTGGCGACTGCGAACGTCAATCTCGCAACGGAACGCGCCGAAGTGACGCTGGCACGGCCGGTCGATGCCTCGGTGCTGGCCAAGGCTGTGGAAGATGCGGGCTACGACCTAGCGGCTCGCACGCAGACATTCTCGATCGACGGGATGACCTGCGCATCCTGCGTTGCAAGGGTGGAAAAGGCGCTGAAGGCAGTGCCCGGCGTAAAGGCGGCCACGGTCAACCTCGCCACGGAGCGCGCCGCAGTGACTGCGGCAGGCAGTGTGGGGACGGCAACGCTGGTCGGCGCGATAGAGCAGGCCGGCTACGGCGCCCGCGCGATCGCCGGCGCCGATGACGGCAAGGCGCATGAAGAACGCAAAAAGCGGGAAGAAGAAAAGCTGAAGCGCGACCTGGCCATTGCCGCTTCGTTGACGCTTCCAGTCTTCGTGCTCGAAATGGGCTCCCACCTCGTCCCGGCGATCCACGACTTCGTCATGGGCACGATCGGCATGAGGGAGAGCTGGTATCTCCAGTTCGTGCTCACATCCATCGTGCTCTTCTGGCCGGGGCTGCGCTTCTACCGCATCGGCATCCCCGCGCTCCTGAAAGGCGCGCCGGACATGAACTCGCTGGTGGCCGTGGGAACGCTGGCTGCGTGGTCGTATTCGGTGGTAGCCACGTTCGCGCCCGCATTGTTGCCGTCGGGAACGGTCAACGTCTACTATGAGGCGGCAGCAGTCATCGTTACGCTCATTCTCTTGGGTCGATATCTGGAAGCACGGGCCAAGGGACGCACTTCCGATGCCATCAGGCGACTGGTCGGCCTGCAGCCCCGCACCGCGCATCTGCGCCGCGACGGCCGCACGGTCGAGGTGCCGATCGAAGACGTTGTGGCAGGCGATCTCGTTGCGGTTCGGCCCGGCGAACGCATCGCCGTGGACGGCGAGGTGGTGGAAGGCAAGTCCTTCATCGACGAATCGATGATAACGGGGGAGCCTATGCCGGTTGGCAAGGGCCATGGCGACAGGGTGGTTGGCGGCACGGTCAATCAGACTGGCGCGATCACCTTCCGCGCGACCGCCGTTGGCGCCGACACGATGCTCGCCCAGATCATTCGCATGGTCGAGGAGGCGCAGGGGTCGAAACTGCCCATCCAGGCTTTGGTAGACCGCGTGACGATGTGGTTCGTGCCGGCGGTGATGGCCGCCGCCGCGCTTACCTTCGTCGTCTGGCTGGCTTTCGGCCCAGAACCAGCGCTGACATTCGGCTTGGTCAACGCGGTGGCTGTGCTGATTATTGCCTGCCCCTGCGCGATGGGCCTTGCCACGCCGACATCCATAATGGTCGGCACCGGGCGCGGCGCGGAAATGGGCGTGCTGTTCCGCAAGGGCGAGGCGCTGCAAAGTCTGAAAAGCATCGGCGTTGTGGCGGTCGACAAGACCGGCACGCTGACGGAAGGCAGGCCGGCGCTGACGGATATTCATGTGCCGGAAGGGTTCGACCGCGCGGAAGTTCTGCCGCTGGTTGCCGCCGTGGAAGCCAGATCCGAGCATCCGATCGCGCGCGCCATCGTGCAGGCGGCGGAAGCAGAAGGGCTTGCTCTCCCGGATGTTTCGGCATTCGAAAGCGTTACCGGCTTCGGCGTGAAGGCCGAGGTCGGCGGACGGCAGGTGGAGGTGGGCGCGGACCGTCTGATGACAAGGCTCGGGCTCGACGTTTCGCTCTTCGCCGAAACGGCGGCCACGCTGGGCGAAGATGGCAAAACCCCGCTTTTTGCGGCGATCGACGGAAAGCTTGCCGCCATTCTCGCCGTTGCCGATCCGATCAAGCCGACCACGCCGAAGGCGATCGCAGCCCTCCACCGGCAGGGTCTAAAGGTGGCGATGATAACCGGAGACAATCGCCGCACGGCACAGGCCATCGCGCGAAGGCTTGGCATCGATGATGTCGTCGCAGAGGTTCTGCCCGAAGGCAAGGTCGAGGCGGTTCGGCGGCTGAAGCGTGAGCATGGCAGCCTCGCCTATGTCGGCGACGGCATCAATGACGCGCCGGCGCTGGCGGAAGCCGATGTAGGCATCGCGATCGGCACCGGCACGGACATCGCCATCGACGCGGCGGACGTGGTGCTGATGTCGGGCAACCTGGAGGGGGTCGCTCACGCCATAGCGCTCTCGCGGGCCACGATACGCAACATCCACGAGAACCTGTTCTGGGCGTTCGCCTACAACACCGCGCTGATTCCCGTGGCGGCCGGCATCCTCTATCCGCAGTTCGGGCTGCTGCTCTCCCCGGTACTGGCGGCGGGCGCGATGGCGATGTCCAGCGTCTTCGTGATCGGCAACGCGCTCCGTCTGCGCCGATTCCGTGTCGTGGCGGAAGACGCCGGGGGGTGATTCGAAATGTCTGCAATCGCGGGCGTTGCAAACCCTCGCAAATCGTGTCGTTATTCCCTCGTGAATATAACGGAGGAGACGATGCTGAAGAGTGTTACACACCTTTTTTACGGTCTGGCGCTTGCGACAGGCTTGTCTGGCGCCCCCGTTCTGGCGCAAAATGAAGTGCCTGTCGTTGCCGCGGCCGCAAATCTGCAATTCGCCATCGAGGAAATCGCGGAGCAGTTCACGGAAGATACCGGATCGCAAGTGCGCCTTTCGATAGGGTCAACTGGGAATATTGCGCGACAGATCAGGCAGGGCGCACCCTTCGAACTCTTTCTTTCGGCCGACGATACGACCATCGCCGGGCTGGACGATGTAGGGCTGACCCGCGACGAAGGGATGATCTATGCGGTGGGGCGTATCGTCATCATCGCGCCCACGGGATCGCCGCTGCGCGTGGACGGAAACCTCGATGGCCTCGCCTCCGCACTCGAGGCGGGCGAGATTTCCCGTTTCGCCATCGCCAATCCCGAACACGCTCCATTCGGAGTGGCCGCACGTAAAGCCCTCCAGCACAAGGGACTCTGGGAAGCGCTTCAGACGCATCTCGTGCTGGGCGAGAATATCAGCCAGGCAGCGCAATTCGCGCTTTCTGGCAATGCCGAAGGCGGCATCATCGCCTATTCGTTGGCGCTTGCGGCCGAAGTCGGCGGCAACGGGACTTTCGAACTCATCCCGGAAGACTGGCATGAGCCCTTGCGTCAGCGTATGGCTCTGCTCAAAGATGCCGGGCCGGCGGCGGAGGCTTTCTACGATTATCTCCAGGGGCCGCCGGCACGGGAAATCATGGAAAGATACGGCTTCGTCCTTCCGAAGGGAGAGTGAATGGACTGGACGGCGCTTTGGCTGTCGCTGCGGCTCGCGGGCTGGACGGTCGTCGTCCTGCTGCCTATCTCCATCCTGATGGGACGTTTCCTCGCCTACCGTCAGTTCCGCTCAAAAGGGCTGGTGGAAGCCCTGGTGATGCTGCCGCTGGTGCTGCCGCCGACCGTCTTCGGCTTTTACCTACTTGTGGCGTTTGGGGCCAACAGCCCCATCGGCCAGTTCTGGCGCGAGACGTTTGGTCACCAGCTCGTCTTTTCCTTCGAAGGGCTTGTGGTCGCGTCCGTCATCTTCAACCTTCCCTTTGCCATCCAGCCGGCGCAGCGCGGGTTCGAGGCCATTCCGGTCGAGGTTCGCGAGGCAGCGCAATGCTGCGGCCTCTCGCCCTGGCGCTCGTTGTGGAAGGTGGAGTTGCCGCTCGCCTGGCCGGGGCTGGTGACGGCCATGGTTCTGACCTTCGCCCACACGCTGGGGGAGTTCGGAATCGTGCTGATGGTAGGCGGGTCCATTCCCGGCGAGACCAAGACCATTGCCATAGCCATCTATGACCGGGTGCAGGCTTTCGACGACCGTTCGGCGGGCATCATGTCGGCCGTGCTGCTGGCGATCTCGCTGGTGACGATCACGGTGACGTTCTGGCTGTCGGCGCGTGTCGGCCGGAGGCTTTCCTGATGGCGCTGGAGGTCATGGCACGGGCAGCGGGGCCCATTCCGCTGGACATTGCCTTCCGCGTCGAGCCAGGTGAACTGCTGGCGCTGGTGGGGCATTCGGGCTCCGGCAAATCGACGATGCTGCGAACCATCGCCGGCCTGTGGACCCCAACCGAGGCAAAGGTGACGGGCAACGGCCATACGTGGCTGGATACAAAAGAGCGGGTCAACGTTCCCGCGTTTCGCAGGCCTGTAGGTTTCGTCTTCCAGTCCTATGCTCTGTTCCCGCACATGACAGCGCTGGGGAACGTGATGGCGGCGATGGAAGGGCGCCCGGTGGCAGAGAGGGAGCGGGAGGCGCGACGGCTGCTCGCACTCGTAAGCCTTGCCGGGCTGGAAGAACGCCGGCCCGCAGCCCTGTCCGGCGGCCAGCAACAACGTGTGGCGGTGGCGCGGGCGCTGGCCCGGAAGCCGGCGGCGCTGCTGCTCGATGAACCGTTTTCTGCCGTCGACCGCGCGACGCGCGAACGGCTCTACGAAGAAATCCGACAGCTTCGCGCGCATCTGGAAATGCCCACCGTGCTGGTGACACACGACATGGAGGAAGCGCGGATGCTTGCCGACCGGATGGTGGTGATCGAGCATGGTAAGATCGTGCGCTCCGGCGCGGCCGCCGATGTGCTGTTCGACCCTGTCGCCTTGCGGGCCATGGGGCTGCGCGATGTCGGCTCCAGCCTTCCGGCAGTTTTGGAAGCACAGGAGGATGATGGGCTGACGCGGTTCGAAACCCCTGCCGGCCCCATCTGGCTGCCTAAGGTCGAGGGCGGGCCGGGCCTGAGCGTACGGGTGCGTATCCTTGCCCATGAGGTGATCGTAGCGCGCCAAAGGCCTGAAGGGCTATCTGCCCTCAATGCGCTTCCGGCGGTGGTGACCGATGTCGCGGTCGGCGAAGGGCCGGGGGCCATCGTGCGGCTGGACATCAGGGGGCACGAGATATTGGCGCGCATCACCGCCCGCTCGGCGCGAACGCTCGAACTGGTGCCGGGCGCGCATTGCTTTGCGATCCTTAAATCCATGGCCGTGGCGCGCGGCGATGTCACCGTAGGCAACGGCCACGACGTCGCGTAATGACACTGCGCGCCCGACGCGCTAGATCGGCGAGGGGGTCGGCATCCGGCCGCCTGCCGGCGAAAAGGAACCGCCATGCCTTCGCTCAGCCTGCGCATTGATCTCGATCCGGAAGGTCGCATCGGACCCGGCAAGATCGAGCTGCTGGAGCACATCGCCTCCTTCGGATCGATCTCCGCCGGCGCGCGGCAGATGAACATGTCCTACAAGCACGCCTGGGGGCTGATCGAGGAGCTGAACCAGCTTTTCGGCAAGCCTGTCGTCGAAGCCCAGAAAGGCGGAGCGAAAGGCGGCGGTGCGGGCCTGACGACCGTGGGCATGGCACTCGTCACGCGCTACCGGGCGATCGAGCGGGCTGCAGAAGCGGCCGCATCGGAGCACTTGCAGGCCCTGCAGCGCGAGATCGGATGAAAGAAGGCCCGCGCCGATGGCGCGGGCCTCAATGTGTGACGGCCTACGGAGCCGCCACGACGGGATAATGAGAGCGCTTAGCGAATAGTACCCGCACCGAACTCCGGATAGGCCTCGACGCCGACTTCCGCCTTGTCGAGACCAAGCACTTCGTCTTCTTCGGTCGGGCGCAGGCCCATGACCGCCTTCAGGATCGCCCACAGGACGAAGCTGGTGACGAAGACGAACACGCCGACCACGACGATGGCGATTAGCTGCGTACCGATGCTCGCATCACCGTTGGTGAACACGACGGCGATGGTGCCCCAGATGCCGGCGAAAAGGTGGACCGGGATCGCGCCGACCACGTCGTCGATGCGGAACTTGTCCAGCAGCGGCACCGTCAGCACCACGATCACGCCGCCGACCGCACCGATCAGCGTCGCAGCGCCGAGGCTCGGCGTCAGCGGTTCGGCCGTGATGGACACGAGACCGGCCAGCGCACCGTTCAGCACGAAGGTCAGATCGACCTTCTTGTAGAGGAACTGCGTCAGGATGAGCGCGGCGAGCGCACCGCCGACCGCACCGGCATTGGTGTTGGCCATCACGCGACCGACATCGGCGATGTCGCCGATGGTGCCCATGGCAAGCTGCGACGCGCCGTTGAAGCCGTACCAGCCCATCCACAGGATGAAGGTGCCGAGGAAGGCCAGCGGCATGCTCGAACCCGGCAGAGGGTTGACCGAGCCATCGGAGTTGTACTTGCCTTTGCGTGCGCCGATCAGGATGGCGCCCGCCAGAGCGGCCCAGCCGCCGACCGAGTGAACGACGGTCGAACCGGCGAAGTCGAGGAAGCCCATCTCGTCGAGGAACCCGCCGCCCCACTTCCACGATGCCTGGATCGGGTAGATCAGTGCGGTCAGAACCACGACGAAGACGAGAAACGGCCACAGCTTCAGGCGCTCGGCGACGGTGCCCGAGACGATCGAGGCAGCCGTTGCGCAGAACATGACCTGGAAGAAGAAGTCCGAGCTTGTCGTCGCGTAGGTGATGTCGTCGGCGGCATCGGCCGTGACTGCGACTGCCTCGAGGCCGGCCGTGCCGAACGCGCCGAGTATGCCGCTTATCATCCACGCATCGCCCGGATACATGATGCTGTAGCCGATCAGGTAGTACATGAAGCACGCGGTGGAATAGAGCGCGATGTTCTTCAGAAGCTGCATCGACACGTTCTTGGTGCGGACCAGGCCGGCTTCCAGCATGGCGAAACCGGCTGCCATCCAGAACACCAGGATGCCGCCCAGCAGCATCAGCAGGCTGTTGAGGATGAATTTGACCTGAGTGCTTGGTTCTACGAGCACGTCGCTTGCTTCCGCAGCCTCTTCTGCCGCCTCAGCAGCTTCCTGCGCGAGAGCCGGCTCGATCGCCAGCACGGCCGCCAGTGCCGCCACGCCCAGCAGCGACCGCGCGGCGGTAGGAACAGTTGGAATTCTCATAGCAATCTCCATGGATGGACCGTGCAGCTCAGAGCGCGTCGGTGTCTGTTTCGCCGGTGCGGATGCGCACGGCCTGATCGATGCCGTAGACGAAGATCTTGCCGTCGCCGATCTGCCCGGTCTTGGCCGCGCCGGAGATCGCCTCCACGGCCTTTTCCACGAGGTCGGCACCGACGGCCACCTCGATCTTCACCTTGGGAAGAAAGGAAACGGCGTATTCCGCGCCGCGATAGATTTCCGTGTGACCCTTCTGCCGCCCGTAGCCTTTGACTTCGGTGACGGTCAGGCCCTGTATCCCGACGGCGGTGAGCGCCTCGCGCACCTCGTCGAGCTTGAACGGCTTGATGATTGCCATCACGATTTTCATAAGGTTTCACCCTTCGCTTATGCGGATCCCCCGCGTTTGCCGTGACTTCGCCGGACTGCCTGGACAGCCGAGGAGTGCGAAAGGTGAATCAAGCCGCGTGCCAGTTGCCCCGACAGCGGCTTAATCCTTTGTAAATGCTGATAAATGAGTCGCAACGGCGCGTAGCCGTTCGCAGGTGCAGCAATTCAATTGCTTAAAAAATATGCAAATGCACCATTTCGACTATTTTGGAGGCCTCGTACGCAGGCGCACCAGACCTTCCTGCGCCGTCGAAGCGACGAGCGACCCGTCTCGTGCGTAGAGGAACCCGCGCGAGAACCCGCGGGAACCGATCGTGTTGGGGCTGTCCTGAGTATAGAGCAGCCAGTCATCGAGCCGGTGAGGACGGTGAAACCACATCGCGTGGTCGAGGCTCGCCATCTGGATTTCCGGGTCGAACCCGATGCGCCCATGCGCGAAGGTCGAGGTGTCGAGCAGGGTCATGTCGGACAGATAGGCGAGGATCGCAGCCTGCAGCCGCCTGTCGTCCGGCACGGAACCGTTGACGCGCACCCAGACATTCTGGCGCGGCGGCAGCTTTTCGCGGCTGGTATAGTGCTCGATGTTGACCGGCTTGATCTCCAGCGGCCGCTCCCGAGCCCAGAATTTGCGCACTGTCTCCGGCACTTCGTGGCCGGTTTCCTCCAAGAGCTCGAATTGCGAGCGCAGCTGCTCGGGCGGCGGCACGTCGAGCGGCATCGGCATCTGGTGCTCCAGCCCTTCCTCCTCGATCTGGAAGGAGCATTCGAGCGAAAAGATCGCGTGTCCGTGCTGGATTGCCGTCACCCGCCTCGTCGTGAAAGAGCCGCCGTCGCGGAGCCGGTCGACCTGATAGACGATGGGAACTGAGGGGTCGCCAGGTCGCATGAAGTAGCAATGGAGCGAGTGTACGAGGCGTTCTTCGACGACCGTTCGCTGGGCTGCAACCAGCGCCTGGCCGATGACCTGCCCGCCGAATACGCGTTGCCAACCTACCTTGTGGCTGCGACCACGATACAGGTTGTGTTCGATCTGCTCGAGGTCGAGTATCTCGAGAAGTTCCTGCATCGCCTGCGTCATCTGGTATGTCTCCGGATATCGAACCGGCTTCGTTTCCGACATAAGGCCGGAACAAGTCAAGGCGGCGCAGGTTGGGGTCTGGCGACCGACAGAAAGGAACTGAAGATGGATGCGCGTGACAATCGCTTCGACGTGATCGTGGCCGGCGCCGGGTATGTGGGGCTTGCGGTTGCCGTCGGCATCGCGCAAGCACGCCCGAACCTTTCGATCGCCGTGGTCGATGCAGCGCCCGCGGGCGTGTGGAAGAAGGACACACGCGCTTCTGCCATCGCCGCTGCCGCCACGCG
Organism: Neoaquamicrobium microcysteis; assembly: GCF_008180155.1. Lineage (GTDB taxonomy): Bacteria > Pseudomonadota > Alphaproteobacteria > Rhizobiales > Rhizobiaceae > Aerobium > Aerobium microcysteis. The sequence continues at coordinate 44,794 of NZ_VSZS01000057.1, forward strand.
CATGCTCGACCAGCTTGGATGCTGGGAGGAGATCGCTCCCAACGCGCAGGCGATGACCGAGATGATCGTCACCGATTCGCGAACGGCCGATCCGGTGCGTCCGGTGCTGCTTACTTTCGACGGCGAGGTCGCGCCCGGCGAGGCATTCGCCCATATGGTGGCCAATCGTGATCTCAACGCCGCGCTGCGGCGGCGCGCGGTCCAACTGGATATCGATCTGATAGAAGGCGTCGGGGTCTCGGGCTTCGAGGAAGGGGTGCAGGAAACCATCGTTCACCTTGCCGATGGCATCGGCCTGCGCACGCGCCTGCTGGTTGCGGCAGACGGCGTGCGGTCACGCCTGCGCGACATGGCCGGCATCAGGACGGTGAGCTGGAATTATGGCCAGTCCGGCATCGTCTGCACCGTCCATCACGAGCGGCCGCATATGGGCCGCGCCGAAGAGCATTTCCTGCCCGCCGGCCCCTTCGCAATCCTGCCGCTCAAACCGGATGAGAAGGGCGGCAACCGCTCGTCCATCGTGTGGACCGAACGGACCGAGGATGCCGACCGGCTGGTGGCCGAGGACGACATCGTCTTCGAGGCAGAACTCGAAACGCGCTTCGGCTTCAAGCTTGGGGAAATCCGCGTGGCCGACAAGCCGCGCGCGTGGCCGCTCGGCCTCACCCTTGCGCGCGATTTCGTCAAGCCGCGCTTCGCGCTGGCGGGCGACGCAGCACACGGCATCCACCCTATCGCCGGGCAGGGCCTGAACCTCGGCTTCAAGGATGCCGCCGCACTCGCCGAAGTGGTGGTCGAGGCCGATCGGCTAGGGCAGGATATCGGCGCGATCGACGTGCTGGAGCGCTACCAGCTGTGGCGGCGGTTCGACACCTTCCAGATGGGCGCGACCACGGACGTGCTCAACCGCATGTTCTCGAACGACTTCGGCCCGCTGCGGGCGGTGCGCGATTTCGGGCTGGGGCTGGTCGAGCGGATGCCGCGAATGAAGGATTTCTTCATCCGACAGGCATCCGGACTTTCCGAGCGAGCGCCGCGCCTTCTGCGAGGCGAGCCCATCTGACTACTCGTGGATGGAGTAGGCCTCGCGGACTTCCACATGGCCGCTGCGAGCAAGCGGCAGCTTGCCGATAATGGAGACCGCCTCATCCATGTCCCTGGCTTCGATAACGATAAGCCCGATGATCTGCTCCTTAGTCTCGGCAAACGGCCCGTCAGTCACTATAGGCTTCTTGCGGCGCGTACGCACCGTCTTCGCATCGCCAGGAAGTTTGAGCGCATGGGCGAAGACGAACTTTCCCTCACGCATGAGCTGCTGGTCGTAGCTCACCGAATCGGTCTCCATCGCGCCATGTTCGGCCGGCGACATCTGGGCGAAGGCTTCCTGCGTGTGATGGATAAGACAGACGAATTTCATCTCTGCGCCTCCGTAAGCAGCGCGTCGGCCACCGATGGCCGCATCTTCGCATCGTGCGCGAACGAGGCTACGGCAATCGCTGCCAGTATAGCCACCAGCATTGCGAAAGCGCCGCGCGCGAGGCGCAGCCCCGTGCGCTGCTGACGGCTCTGCGGCATCTGCCGCAGATGATCGAGTATCAGCATGGGTTCCATGATCGTTACTCCGATTTGACGCGCCGAAATGGCGCTGTCACGGGAGTGACGGGCGCGACCGCACCGAGCCGACATTTTTGTCTGGCGCAGGATGCGAAATTTTTGGCGTTGGATTGCCGGGCACCACGCCATCGGCTAGTTCGGGCCTATGAGCCTCGAATCCGTCCGCACCTTCTTTGCCGAAAAAGCTCCGGATATTTCCGTCATCGTGACCGGGCAAAGCTCGGCCACGGTGGACCTTGCAGCGCAGGCGCACGGGGTCGAGCCGGCCCAGATCGCCAAGACCATATGCCTGCGCTCCGGAGAGCAGACGATGCTGATCGTGGCGAGCGGCACTGCAAGACTCGACAACAAAAAGTTCAAGGCGATGTTCGGTGGCAAGCCGAGGATGCTGGGTGCAGACGAGGTGGTCGAAATCACGAGCCATCCCGTCGGCGGCGTGTGTCCTTTCGGCCTGCCCGCGCCCATGCCGGTCTATTGCGACGCCTCGCTACGCGCATTCGATGAAGTGGTGCCGGCGGCGGGCGCAACCAATGCGGCGGTTCGCATCCCGCCGGAGCGACTGGCATTGCTGACCGGAGCGCAATGGGTAGACGTCTGCCAGTAGACGCGCCGCGCCGGTACCCTATCTTGGTGGCGGGCAGCAGCCTCAACACCATTCAGGGAGACGATCATGGATCGCCACGCAACCGCAGTCTGGAAAGGCAATCTGAAAGAAGGGGCCGGCACGCTCGATCTGCAGAGCGGAGTCTTTTCCGGCCAACCATACTCATTCAAGGCGCGTTTCGAGGACGAGAGCGGCAAATCCGGCACCAACCCGGAGGAACTCATCGCCGCCGCCCATGCGGGCTGCTTTGCCATGCAGCTTTCGCACTTTCTCGCCGAAAACGGCACACCGGCCGAAAAGCTCGACGCAAAGGCGGTGGTAACGCTCGTTCCGGGCACGGGCATCACCGGTAGCGCGCTGACCCTGGTCGGAACCGTTCCAGGCATCGACGAGGCCAAGTTCAAGGAACTTGCCAACAAAGCCAAGGAAGGCTGCCCCGTATCGAAGGCGCTGGGCGCGATCGACGTCTCTCTCGACGCAAAGCTGGCCTGAGTTTGAGGTTTAGGGCGGGCGGGCCGAAAGACCCGCCCGCGACATATTAGGCAAGATGAACCGATTGGACCCGCAACGGAAGATCGCGAGGAATGCACACTTCGAAACCAAAAACCGCGTTTTCACGCTAGTATCCGCGAGCAGAGCAACATTCGGGAGGAATGCCATGCTGCACGCACACGAGGCGCGGACGCTGCGCCCACAGAAAACAGCGTCGACCTTGAAAATGACGGATATTACGGAGAGGGCTGCGCGGCTTTCGGCGTTCGACGGCCACGAGCATGTCTGGCTGGGCGAGGACGAGACACGCGGGCTTACCGCCATCGTCTCCATCCACAACACCGCGCTGGGTCCTGCACTGGGCGGCACCCGCGTCTGGCCTCACGCCACATTCGACGATGCCCTTACCGACGCGCTGCGCCTTTCGCGCGGGATGACGTTCAAGTCGGCCATTGCCGGCATGCCCTTCGGTGGCGGCAAGGCGGTTATCAAGGCCGATCCGAAGACCGAGAAGACGCCCGCCATGCTGGAGGCCTATGCCGAGATGCTGGCGGCACTCAACGGCCAGTACTACACCGGCGAGGATGTGGGCCTGACGCTGGCCGACGCCAATTTCCTGCGGGAGCGCACGCCCAACGTTTCGGGAACGACCACCGGCGGCAGCGGCAATCCCTCTCCCGTCACCGCACTGGGCACGTTTCTCGGCGTCAAAGCCGCGCTGAAGCACGCGCTGGGCAGCAACAGTGTGAAGGGCCTGCGCATCGCGGTGCAGGGTCTCGGCTCGGTCGGCTGGTCTCTGTGCGAGCGGCTTCATGCGGAAGGCGCCTCGCTCATCGTTGCCGACATCGACGAAACACGCGCCAGACAGGCAAAGGAAGCCTTTGCCGCCGACGTCGTGGAAAGCGCGACCATCGTGACGGCGGAAGCAGACCTTTTCGCCCCATGCGCGCTCGGCGCGGTGCTATCGAAGGATACGATCCCGCATCTCGGTGCGAAGATCGTTGCCGGTGCTGCCAACAACCAGCTTGCCCGACACGAGGACGCCGGCCACCTGATGCCTCGCGGCGTACTCTATGCGCCCGATTACGTCATCAATGCCGGTGGTCTTATCAACGTGGCGGCGGAGCTTGACGCCGACGGCTATGACCGCGAGGCGGTGATGGCGCATGTCCGGCGCATCCCTGAAACACTGACGCACATTTTCGAGCGCGCCCACGCCGAGGGACGTCCGACCAACGACATCGCACAGGCGATGGCGGAGGAGCGGATCGGGCGCGCCTGCGCCGCCTGACGTACCGTCCCAGTTCCGTCAATTGAGGGGAGCCGGCACCGGGAAACCGCACGACAGATGCGGCCCCGGCCGGACTATTGCGCGAGTGCCTTCTCGATCTCGGGCATCAAGCCACTCGTCATGCTCTGCGGCGTGAAGGGGCCGACATGCTTCCACGCGATCCTGCCGTCCTTGCCGACGAGGAAGGTCTCGGGCACGCCATAGACGCCCCATTCGATCGCCGCACGGCCTGAATCGTCCACACCCACCGCGCTGTAGGGATTGCCCAACTCGCCAAGGAAGCGGCGCGCGTTTTCGGGGCGGTCCTTGTAGTTGAGACCGACGATCTCGACGCGCTCGTCGGCGGCAAGCTGCATCAGCAGCGGATGCTCCTGCCGGCACGGCGCGCACCAGGATGCCCACACGTTCACCAGCGTCACCTTGCCCTCGAACATCGCGGGATCGAGGCCGGGCAGGCCCGTCCCGTCCAGTGGCGGCAGCGGCGTATCGGGCGCCTCCGCGTCGATCAGCGCGGACGGCACGACCGAGCTGTCGCGGCCTGACAGAAGCTGCGCCATGAAGATGCCCGCAAGCGCAAGGAAAAGCGCCAGCGGCAGCAACGCCAGCCAGCGGCGGGGCCGCCGCGTCGGCTGGCCGCCTTCTGCCTGCGTGCTCATGTCGACTTCGCCGGCGGGTCGGAGCGGCGGCGTACGCCGGCCGCCTCGAGCGCGGCAAGCTCACGCCTTCGCGCGCGCTGGTCGATCATGATCCACAGCGCCAGCCCGGCCAGCACGATCGCAGAGATGCCATAGGCGGAAGCAACGTAGATGGCGTGTGCGCTCATGGGGCCGTCGCCTCCGCATTGCGCGCAGCCAAGCGGCGCATGGCCGACACCCGGCGGCGCCATATTTCGGTGCGCATCGCCATCAGGTGCAGCGTGAAGAACAGAAGCGTAAAGCCGAGCGCACATACGAGCAGCGGCCACAAAAGCGACGGGTGGATCGTCGGGCCGTCGAGCCTGATGACGGACGCCGGCTGATGCAGCGTGTTCCACCAGTCGACCGAGAACTTGATGATCGGGATGTTGATGAAGCCCACCAGCGTGACGATGGCGGCCGCCTTGGCGCTCCTGCCCGGATCGTCGAGCGCGCGTGTCAGCGCCATGATGCCAAGATACATGATGAAGAGCACGAAGACGGAGGTGAGGCGCGCGTCCCACACCCACCACGTTCCCCACATCGGCTTGCCCCAAACCGAGCCGGTGACCAAGGCAAGAAGAGTGAACGCGGCCCCGATGGGAGCGGCCGCCTTGAGCGATACATCGGCCAGCGGATGCCGCCAGACCAGCGTGCCGAGCGCCGAAAGCGCCATGACCGAGTAGCACATCATCGCCAGCCACGCGAACGGCACGTGAATATACATGATGCGCACCGTGATGCCCTGTTGGTAATCTTCCGGTGCGGCAAAGCCCATCCACAGGCCTGCCGCGAGCGTCACCAGCGTCACGACGGCAAGCCAGGGCAGAACCCGATCCACGAGCGCGATGAAGCGCGTCGGGTTGGCGAGGTCGATCCAGCGGACGCCTTGTTGTGTCGCAGTGTCGCTCATGGCTGCCTACATAAACGCGGTCGCTTTGGTCCGCAATTCGCCGCTCTTGTCGCAGCTTCGCGGTGAAGCGATTGTGATCGAGGTCAAATGCGCGTCAGGGTTTTGGCACTCTGGCCCTTGCCCGGTTTGATCGTGGTCACCTTGTAGGGTTCGCCGGCCTTGTCGTAGGTCGTCCATTCCCCGACCTGCTCGCCGTTGTCGAAGTGTCCGGAACGCAACTTCGTCCCATTCTTGCGAAACCATTCCCAGTAGCCGTCCGCCAATCCTTCGACCGTCTGGCCACGCGCCCAGAGCGATCCGTCCCTGTGTCGCTGAATATGCTGCTTTGCGTCGGGCATTCCATGCCTCCTTCGCGGTCAATCCGACAAATGCTTTAGCGCCAGCGCGGCCGCAAACGGCCCGATGACGGCAAAGAACATCGTCAGGGCGGCGAGAATGAGGAATGGCGGCAGGAACGGGCTGGGATCGTTGACCGCCCCGTAGGCAGCCGTGACCCCGAAAATCAGCACGGGTATGGTCAGCGGCAGCACCAGTACCGAGACGAGCAGACCGCCACGCGGGAGCGATACGGCAACGGCCGCGCCGACCGCGCCGATGAGGGCGATGGCAGGCGTACCGACCAGCAGCGTCAGCGTCGTCGCGGCTATGCCGGTCGGCTCCATGTTCATGAACAGCCCGAGAAGCGGCGACGCTATCACCAGCGGCAGTACGGAGGCCGCCCAGTGGGCGAGACATTTGACGAACACCGTGAAGGCAAGCATGTGGCGGGCATCGGACAGGATCATCAGGTCGAGCGAGCCATCTTCCCTATCCGCCTGAAATAGCCGGTCGAGCCCGAGCAGCGAGGCAAGCAGCGCGCCGATCCAGAGGATGGCGGGGCCAATGCGCGCCAGAAGATTGAGGTCCGGCCCGACGCCGAACGGAACCACGGCAACGACGGCGAGGAAGAAGAGGACACCCACCAGCGCCCCGCCACCGGCGCGGATGCCCAGGCGCAGGTCGCGGACGAAGAGGGCTAGCATGTCGGGCTCGTTCCCGGACGGCGCATCATAGCCCTTCCCCCATCCGCAACGCTCCAACTCCTTCCAGCCCAAGGGGGATATGCGTGGCGGCGAGGATGATGCCACCATCTTCAAGATGTGCGCCCATCAGCGCTGCGAATTGCGCTTCCGAAGCCTTGTCGAGTCCCGCCGTGGGCTCGTCCAGCAGCCACACCGGCCGATAGCTCACCAGCAGCTTGGCGATCGAGACACGCCGCCTCTGCCCGGTCGAAAGATAGCCGTAGGGCAGGTCGCCCACCTGTGGCAGCCCCACCATATCGAGTGCCTCGCCGACGGACAGATGCGGGTCACCGGCAAATTCCTGCCAGAAACGCAGATTCTCATTCACCGACAGCGCGGTCTTCAAGGCGTTGCCATGGCCGAGATAGTGGCAGGCGGAGGCCGCGTCGGGAAATGTCTCCCGGCCACCGGCCAGGCGAATCAGCCCGCCCGATGCCGGCAGCAGCCCCGCCACCACACGCAGCAGCGTCGACTTGCCCGATCCGTTCGGCCCGGTGACGAGCAGCGCATCGCCCTCACCCAGATCGAAGCCGATACCTTGAAAGACCTGTTCGCCGCCGCGTTCACCGCACAGATTTTCGGCAATCAGCCTCATGCCCGTCCCGCTTTCGTCTTGGCGCGAAACCTGAAGGGGCCACGCAGCAATTTCACCAGAACCGCTCTAGAATCATTTTAAGAATTTCTCTATATGCGGGGCAACCGTGCCAGCGGTCGGCACGGGAACCATATTGCGCCGAACCAGCGCGCGCGCCGCCTTGAACGGCCGGGTCGCACGGGGACGGACAGCGGAAATGACCGTACCCGCACCTTTGCGCGTGATGAGCATGCACTGGCGTCCGTTACCCAATCGGCAACCGAACGTTAGGGATCGCACGTGTCAAATTCACTCGACAGTTTCAATTGCCGCAGAACGCTCACCGTGGGCGGCAAGGATTACACCTATTTCAATCTCGCCGAAGCCGAAAAGAACGGGCTCGAGGGCGTAAGCCGCCTGCCCTTCTCGATGAAGGTTCTGCTTGAGAACCTGCTTCGCAACGAGGATGGCCGCTCCGTCACCAAGGACGCCATCTCCGCCGTGGCGGCGTGGATCAACGACAAGGGCACCGCAGGCGTCGAAATCGCTTATCGTCCGGCGCGCGTGCTGATGCAGGATTTCACCGGCGTTCCCGCGGTTGTCGATCTTGCGGCCATGCGCGACGGGATCGCGGCGCTCGGCGGCGACCCGCAGAAGATCAACCCGCTGGTTCCGGTGGATCTGGTCATCGACCATTCGGTCATCGTCGATGAATTTGGTACGCCGCTGGCTTTCGCACGCAACGTCGAGCTGGAGTACCAGCGCAACGAGGAGCGCTACAAGTTCCTCAAGTGGGGCCAGCAGGCATTCCGCAACTTCCGCGTCGTGCCGCCCGGCACCGGCATCTGCCACCAGGTCAATCTCGAATATCTCGGCCAGGTCGTCTGGACGAAGGAAGAGGACGGCGAAACGACCGCATACCCCGACACCTGCGTCGGCACCGACTCGCATACCACGATGATCAACGGCCTCGGCGTTCTTGGCTGGGGCGTCGGCGGCATCGAGGCCGAGGCCGCAATGCTGGGCCAGCCGGTTTCCATGCTGCTGCCGGAGGTCATCGGCTTCAAGCTCACCGGCAAGCTCAAGGAAGGCCTGACGGCCACCGACCTCGTGCTCACCGTAACCCAGATGCTGCGCAAGAAGGGCGTGGTGGGCAAGTTCGTCGAATTCTACGGCCCCGGCCTGTCGAACATGACGCTTGCCGATCGCGCGACCATCGCCAATATGGGTCCGGAATACGGCGCCACCTGCGGCTTCTTCCCCGTCGATGGCGAGACCATCCGCTATCTCACCACCTCCAGCCGCGCCGACGATCGCATCGCACTGGTCGAAGCTTATTCGAAGGCGCAAGGCATGTGGCGTGAGGATGGCATCGAGGATCCGGTCTTCACCGACACGCTGGAACTCGACCTCGGCGAGGTCGTGCCTTCGATGGCCGGCCCGAAGCGCCCCGAAGGCCGCGCGCCGCTTGGCGATATCGCAGCCAACTTCGCCGTCGCGCTCGAGACCGAGTACAAGAAGACCATCGATACGGCCAAACGCTATGCAGTCGAAGGTGAGAGCTTCGATCTCGGCCACGGCGACGTCGCGATTGCCGCGATCACCTCATGCACCAACACATCGAACCCGTCGGTCCTGATCGGTGCCGGGCTTCTGGCGCGCAACGCCAACAGGCTCGGCCTCAAGCAGAAGCCCTGGGTCAAGACCTCGCTTGCCCCCGGTTCGCAGGTCGTCGCCGAATATCTGGAAAAGTCCGGCCTTCAGGTCGAACTCGACAAGATCGGATTCAACCTCGTCGGCTTCGGCTGCACAACCTGCATCGGCAATTCCGGTCCGCTACCAGCCCCGATCTCCAAGACCATCAACGACAAGGGCCTGATCGCGGCAGCCGTGCTGTCCGGCAACCGCAATTTCGAAGGTCGCGTATCGCCCGACGTGCAGGCGAACTACCTCGCCTCGCCGCCGCTGGTCGTCGCCTATGCGCTGGCCGGTACAGTGACCCGGGACCTGACCACCGAACCGCTGGGCGAAACGCCTGACGGCAAGCCGGTCTATCTCAAGGACATCTGGCCGACCACACAGGAAATCCAGGAGTTCATCGAGAAGTACGTCACCCGCGAGATCTTCGCCAGGAAGTATGCGGACGTCTTCAAGGGCGACGAAAACTGGCAGGCGGTGCAGGCCCCGTCGGGCCAGACCTACACCTGGGACGACAAGTCGACCTATGTGCAGAACCCGCCTTACTTCGTGGGCATGGGCCGCTCGGCCAGCGGCGTGGCACCCATCCAGGGTGCACGCATCCTCGGCCTGTTCGGCGACAAGATCACGACAGACCACATCTCGCCTGCCGGCTCGATCAAGGCGGCATCACCCGCTGGCGCCTATCTGACTGACAACGGCGTGGCCGTTGCCGACTTCAACCAGTACGGCACGCGGCGCGGCAACCATGAGGTGATGATGCGCGGCACCTTCGCCAACATCCGCATCCGCAACCACATGCTGGGCGAGAACGGCAAGGAAGGCGGCTACACGATCCACTATCCGTCCAAGGAAGAGATGTCGATCTACGACGCGGCCATGCGGTACAAGGCCGAGGGCGTGCCGCTGGTCATCTTCGCCGGCGTCGAATACGGCAACGGTTCGTCGCGCGACTGGGCGGCCAAGGGCACGAACCTCCTCGGCGTTCGCGCGGTCATCGCCCAGTCCTTCGAGCGCATCCACCGCTCCAATCTCGTCGGCATGGGCATCGTTCCCTACACGCTCGAGGAAGGCACCACCTGGGCTTCGCTCGGGCTGAAGGGCGACGAGACCGTCACGATCGACGGCATCGACACCATCACGCCGCGGCAGAAGATGGTGGCGAAGGTCGCTTACGCCGACGGTTCGGTAAAGGATGTTCCGATCCTCTGCCGCATCGATACGCTGGACGAACTCGACTACTTCAAGAACGGCGGCATCCTGCAATACGTCCTCCGCGACCTCGCCGCGTAAGGTCGCCGCAAAGCACGAAATCGAAGGCCGCCGGCGCAATCACGCCGGCGGCCTTTCTTTGACTGGCAGCCAATCGCCAGCCGGCCGCTCTTGAGTCCAAAAATCCACGCTCCGCAGGCCTGCAAAGGCGCCGATGCTGAGCTTCGAAGCGTCAAACCTCGCACTGGACGCTCGAAATTGGTGTTTGGCCTAAATTTTTCACCGCAACGTGACTTTCCGTTGAGCTTGGGCCTGCCTAATGTGCGCGCATCAAGACGGGTCCTTCGGGCCCGGTGAGGACATTCGGACAAGATCGTTGGGCGTGAACCTCCTGAAGCTGGCGACGGCTCTGCTTATCCTTGTATTGCCCTGGGGCGCGACAGCCGCGGAGCATGTCAAGCGGCCCGTGGCAGTCGTCGAGCTCTTCACAAGCCAGGGCTGCACATCCTGCCCGCCGGCCGACGAGATGCTGAGCGAGTTGGCCGCGAGCGGCGATGTCGTGGCCCTTGCTTATCACGTCGACTACTGGGACTACCTCGGCTGGCGCGACACGCTGGCGAGCCCCGATAACACCGCGCGGCAGCAGGAGTACAGCCGCAGCTTCGGCAACCGCTCGGTATACACGCCCCAGGCGGTCGTGAACGGCCGCCAGCAGATGAACGGAGCCAAGCACTACAAGGTTCACGCAGCGATCGACCGCATGAAAGGCACGCGGGAAGGCCTCGTCATCGACGTGGACGTTTCCTACAGTGGTGACTCCGTGGTGATCGAGACCGGAGCAGCGGAGCGTAAGGTCGATAACGCCCATGTAGTGCTGGTGTATTTCAATTCGGCTACCGAGGTCGAGATCACCCGCGGCGAGAACAAGGGGCGCAGCTTCACCTACTGGAACGCCGTGGCGGGCTTCCACACCGCAGGCATGTGGCATGGCAGCAAGGCGCGCTTCGAGCTTCCAATGAGCGAGATCGCCAAGAAAGGCGCCGGCGGTTGCGCTGTGCTGGTGCAGGAAAGGCGGGAGGGCGGCCTGCCGGGCGCGATCCTCGGGGCAGCCATCATCACCCGTCCACAAAACTGGTAAGGTCGCCAGCCCCACAAAAACAAAAACCGGCACTGAAGTCAGCACCGGTGATTGCTTTGGGATCGTCGTACCGTCGATGATCCGGTTGGACCTGGAGTTGGTTCGATCCGACCTTGCCCCGTGGGCGGGGGGCTTGGGGTTACAGGGCCTTGCCGGACCGAACCGTCTCAGGCAACAGGGGGATGGTCGCGGCACATTGGGGCGCGAGATTGGATAAAAGACGGCCAAAATATGGCGGATCATCACCAATGGCGACACGCTGTGGCTCTTTGTGATCGTTCGTGAGGAAACGTAGCGTCGCCGCACCGCAACCGGTGGTAGATCCGCATATAGACGACCCGTCAGGGGCTTGCATTTCAGCGCCGGAAGGACGACCTTTCTTCAGTCGTAGAACTGTCACGAAAGGCCACTGCATGACCGATCACGGCGCGGGCGCGGAGGATAGGGACGACTCCGCAATACTGATCCCGCTGCACGAGGCAAGGCGTGTCCGGGAGAATCTGCCTGTAACGTTCCATCGGCGCGAGCTCGACGAAATCCTCAAAATTTATAGCGTGATGGTCGGTGCCGGCGAATGGCGCGACTATGCGATCGACCACATGCGCGACCGCGCGGTATTTTCGGTATTCCGGCGCACCAGCGAAGTGCCGCTCTTTCAGATCGTCAAGACGCCGGCTCTCGCGCGAAAGCAGGGCGCATTCTCCGTCATAGCCGCAAGCGGTCTTATCATGAAACGCGGCCACGACCTCGCCCGCGTGCTCACCGTCTTCGACAAGTCTCTCAAGGTCGTGCGTGCGTAGCGCCTTACCGCTGGGCATCAGGCAAGCTTGAAAGATCGAGCGGGTATACCACGAGCCCCCCGCCGACCTCGCCGATATACGCCTCGATGTTATAGACGTCGCGCAACCGCGCTTGCGTCAGCACCTCGGCAGGGGTGCCGTCCGCCACGATTCTGCCGGCATCCAGCAGCACCAGCCGAGTGCACCAGCGCGCCGCCAGGCCCAGATCGTGAAGGCATGCGACGACACTGGCGCCTTCCCGCGCGAGCGCTGCGAAGACCCGCATCAGCGCAATCTGATGCAAAGGGTCCAGACCGGCGGTAGGCTCATCCGCCAGCATCAGCGGCGCTTCCTGCGCCAGCGCGCGGGCGATTAGCACGCGAGCTTTCTCACCCCCGGACAATTCGGTTGCAGGCCGTGCCGCAAATTCGGCAACGTCCATGCGCTGCATGGCGCGCAGAACTGCTGCGTTGTCGCGTTCGCCTAGGCCGGCAAAGGCCGGCATATGCGGCGAGCGACCCAGCCCTACAAGCCGCTCGGCAGTAACCGGCCATGCGATCTCGCGTTCCTGCGGCAGATAGGAGACGATCTTCGCTCGCGCCGTCGCGCTCAGGTTTAAGGCCGGCGTTCCACCGATGTCGATTTCTCCCGAAGACGGCGTCAAACCGAGCACCGCCCGAAGAAGCGTCGACTTGCCTGCGCCGTTTGGCCCGATCAGGCCGACGAACTCTCCTTCGCGGATGGAAAGATCGACGCCATCCAGCACCGCCTTGCCACCGAGCCGAGCCGAAACGTCGCTGAGACGAAGCAGGCTCACAGCATCTGCCTCCGCGTCCGCCAGATCAGCCACAGGAAGAACGGCGCGCCGACGATTGCCGTCAGCACACCCAGCTTGAGATCCCGGCCGGGCGCGATAAGCCGTACCAGCACATCGGCGGCCAGCAGCACGGATGCTCCGCCGAGCGCACTGGCCGGTAGCAGCCGCGAAGGCACAGAACCCACCAGCGGGCGCAGGAGGTGCGGAACGACCAGCCCGACGAAGCCGATCGCGCCGGCAACCGCAGTTGCTCCGCCCACCGAAGCGGCGGTACCGGTGATGGCCAGAAACTGCACCCTGCGCATGTCTATCCCGATGCTGGAGGCGGCGTCCGCGCCCAGCGTCAGTACGTCGAGCGGCCGGGCCAGCATCGCCAGCATCACCCATCCGGCAACCATGAAGGGGCCCGACAGCCACAGATGCGTCATCGACCTGTCGGCAAGCGAGCCGAGCATCCAGAACACGATCTCCAGCGCTGCGAAAGGGTTGGAAGAAAGGTTCAATGCGAGCGAGGTCATCGCTCCGGCAAAGGCGGAGATAGCCACACCGGCCAGGATGATCGTCAGCGTGCCGCCGCGTTCTCCCGCCATTGCGCGTACGAGCAATACGGCAATGACAGCGCCTGCGAGTGCGGCAAGCGGGAGGCCGAGCGCAAATGTGGCCGACAACCCCGTGTAAATGGCCAGCACCGCGCCGAGCGACGCCGAAGCGCTGATGCCTAAAAGTCCGGGTTCGGCCAACGGGTTGCGCAGGTAGCCTTGCAGCACTGCGCCCGAAAGGCCGAGTGTCGCGCCGATCATCAGGCCCAGAACGGCGCGCGGCAGGCGTATCTCACGCATCACCAGCGACATGAGGTCCCCCTCATCGACAAACAGCGCAGCCAGGCTCTGCCGGAAACCCGCCTCGGCTGGCCCCGTCGTCAGCGAGGCGATGAAAAGCGATAGCGTGAGAACGGCCAGAGCCAGCAAAACCGCCGCATATCGGGCTTGCTCGCTCATTGCTCGGCAACCTCGCCGGCAGCCTGCCTGAGCATTCTGGCAGCCTCCAGTGTGAACGGCGCACCGCATATCCAGTAGCGGTCCGGTATGCGCACCAGCCGATCGCCGGACGCGATCGCCCTGAAAGCCGGGTGCTGGAAATTCTCCTGCGCGAGGGCCGGTTTCTCGTAGTGCTGCTCACCGAGAACCACGATGTCGGGATCGGCAAGCACGAGCTGCTCCAGTGGAATCCGCTGCACGCCTGCAATGCCGAGCTTGTCGGTGATGTTGGTGAGCCCCGCCGCCTCGATCACGGCATGCGACAACGACCCCTCGCCCGACGTGTAGCTGTTTGCGGAATAGACGGCGACCGAGAGGTTCGCCACAGGCTCTCGCAAAAGGTCGTCCAGCCCGGCTTCGAGCTCCGCAACCAGTTCTTCGGCGCGTTCCTGCCTGCCAAGCAACTGTCCCATGCGCCGGATGCTGTCCCGAATGCCCTCGAAAGTGCTTTCTGGCGGAAACTGCTCGACCCGGAACCCAAGCCGGCGCAGCATCTCGACTGCCGGCTGCGCCGTAAAGGTGCCTGCAAGAACGAGATCGGGCCCCATCAGGAATACTTCCTCGCCCATGCCGTGATTGACGACGTAGCGTCCAGCCTCGTCCGCCAGAACCGAAATCCCCGGATCGGCGGCGAGATTCGAGACGGAATGAAGCTGCCCCTCGCCCGCCACCAGCATGGCGAGTTGATCCGTGCAAACGTTCATGGACACGACGCGCTTCGGCGCCGTTTCGCCCGATGCAAACACATCCGTCGCGCCGCAGAAACCGGTCAAAGCGACAATCAAACCGGCAATGCGGGCGACGGACAACTTTTCTTTTTCCTAGAAGAGACGCGTGAAGCTCAGATTGATGGTCCGGCCGGGCGCGCGATAGTCGGTTTGCGTCGAGTATTCTTCATCGAACAGGTTCTCGACGGCGAACTTCAGGCTGGACTGGTCATCGAAGCGATAGTCGGCCGAAACATCCACTGTCACATAGTCGGGCAGCCGTGCCGTATTGGCGACGTTGGAATGCCGCGACGAGCCGTAGAGCACCTTCGCCGTTACGTCGAGCTTTTCGGTCGCCGCGAAAGTGACCTCCGCCGCCGCCTTGAACCGATCCCGGTTGGGAATGTAGAGGCCCGTATCGAGGTTGATCGGCTCGCGCACGTCGATCGAGGCCTTGGCCGACCAACGGGCATCGAAGGCATGCGCCACCGAAGCCTCGAAACCCCTGATCCTCGCCCGTCCGATGTTCATCGGCGTGAAGGTGGAATCGAGCGTTATCAGATCGCGAAGGTTGCTCTGGTAGACGGCAAAATCGATGGTCGTATCGACGGTCGGGCTCCACGTCAGGCCCACCTCGTAGGTCTGCGACTTCTCGGGACGCAGGTTCGGGTTCGAGAAGCCCGGATAGTAGAGGTCGTTGAAGGTCGGCGCGCGGAAGCCCGTTCCGTAGGACGCACGCGCGACGAGATCCGGCACGATCTCGTAGCTGGCGCCCAGATTGTAGGTCGTCGCACTGCCGAACTGCTCGTTGTAGTCGTGACGGATGCCGCTGTCGAAAGTCAGGGCGCCGAGTTCCGCCGAATACTGCGCGAAACCGGCAGCAAGCGTTCTCGACGTCACCGGAAAAATGACCGGGCCGAAGCTATCTACGCTTACGTCGATGCTCTCGCGATAGGCTTCTACGCCGCCAAGCAGGGTATGGGTTGCGGCGTCCGTCTCGAAGGTCTTCTCCGTCGAGGCGAACACGCCGTAGCGCACGGTGTCGAACTGGTCGGAGCCAGGCAGGCCATCGCGGAAATTCTCGCTCAGATCGATGCCGCTGGAGAGCTCGACCCGGGTGTTCCAGTCATGCGCATGGTCGATCCGCGCGCCGATCTTGCCGGCGAAGGTGGTGCTATCCACCTCGTTGTACTCGAACGAATTGGCGTCGTACTGCGAGCGCGAACGTGAAAAGAGGCCGTCGGCGTAAATGCGCCCCCAGTCGAAGTCCCTGCCGACCGAGAAGTTCAGTGAGCCCTGCATGAAACCGTCATCGTCGGGCTCGTAGCCCCATGCGGTCGGGTAGGTGAAGTTGTAGCCTCTGGTTCCCAGAAGGCTGCCGCCGACGGCATAGTCCAGCCCGCCGGTCTGCCCCCGCACGTCCGCAGAGAGATGCGCGCCCCAAGGATGCGTGACACCCGTCGTTACGCTGCCGCAGAAGTCGCGCCCGTCGCCGCAGCTTCCGCCCTGCTTGGTAATGATGTTGATGACGCCGCCCATTGCGTCGGCGCCATACTGGGCCGAATGGGGCCCCTTTGCGATCTCGATCCGCTCGATCGCGGACAACGGAATGGCAAACAGCGTGCTCGTTCCACTGGTCGCCGCGGCGGTGCGCACGCCGTTGACCAGAACCAGCGTCTGCGTGGATGACATGCCGCGAAGCTGGACGTTCGAGGTTGACCCCTGCCCGCCATAGGTGGTCACCGAAACTCCGGTATAGCGCTTCAGGAGCGAGGGCAGGTCGGGCGCGGCCGAACGTGCAATCTCCTCTTCCTCGATCACGGTGACGGATGATGTCGAACGCACCAGCGGCGTCTCGCGCCGCAGCGGTGTCGTCACCACGATCGTCTCGAGCAGAGTTGCGCCGCTATCGGCGTTGTCAGGCGCCTGCGCGTGTGCCCCGCCGCCTGCCGCGAGCGCCAATACGCTTGCCGAAAGAATAAGTCTGTTCATGTCGGTCCCCAACTTCCAGAATGGAAGCGCCATGCGCCCCGGTTGCATCAGACCGCAGGCGTTCATGGCTGGGGGCAGTGATGGCGGATGCACATCGATCGCCCGGCCGTTTCCGGCATGCGGTAGCTTCTCGATGTCACCGCGACGGACGACCGCGCCTGGACACACCCCGTATCCTGGCATGGGTGACCGGAACGGGCAGGTCTCCTGGCTTCCGTGTCATCGCCTTGGTTCTTCCGCCTTCCCGACCTTGTTGGGGTCAGTGGCGTCCGGAAGATGGCTCAACGGTTACAGTTGCGGGGGCAGCCGCGGCATCAGCCCGAAGGCCTCACCGCGTTCCCATTTTCATCCACCTTGCGGCGGAACCTGTTCCGATATCGGTGCTAGCGCTTGTTCACGCTCGCGTCAACGCGCTTGGACGGCTGTGCCGGAAACTGAACGTCAACCCCGGCTGTTGCGGTGCGACAGCGCCTTCTCCCAGGCGAGCGCGTCGCCCACGATCCCGTCGAGATTGTCGTGGGCGGGTTTCCAGCCGAGTTCCGAGCGCGCCAGTGTCGAGTCTGCCACGACGGCTGCGGCATCACCCGGCCGGCGCGGACCCATCGCGACGTTGAAGTCGCTGCCGAAGACCCGGCGAACCGAATCGAGCACCTCGAGCACCGAATAGCCGTGGTTGTAGCCGCAATTGGCGACAAGATTGCCACCGCCGGCACGCAGCCGCTGAAGCGCCAGCAGATGAACGTTTGCGAGGTCCGACACATGAATGTAGTCGCGTACGCAGGTGCCGTCGGGGGTGGGATAGTCGTCGCCGAAAACCGTCAGCGAGGCTCGCTTGCCCAAGGCCGTCTCGCTTGCCACCTTGATGAGATGCGTCGCGCCCGGGGTGGACTGGCCGGTGCGGCCGCGCGGGTCTGCGCCGGCCACGTTGAAGTAGCGCAGCGCGGTGTAGGTGAAATCGTGCGCCGCGGCGGCGTCGCGCAGCATCAGCTCGCTCATCAGCTTGGATGTGCCATAGGGCGATTCCGGCAGGAGCGGCGCCGTTTCCTGCACCGGGTCTATTCCGGCCGCGCCATAGACGGCGGCCGTGGAGGAGAAGATGAAATGCCGGACCGACCCCTTGACGGCGGCTTCCAGCAGCGTGCGTGTCTTGCAGGTGTTGTTGGAGTAGTAGCCGAGCGGGTCGGCCACCGACTCTGGCACCACGATTGAGCCGGCGAAGTGGATGATCGCGTCCACCGAATGCTTCTCGATTAGCGAGCCCACCAGTTCGGCATCGCCTATGTCGCCCACCACCAGTCTTGCCTCCGGCGCGACCGCCCATTCGAAGCCGGTAGAGAGCCGGTCCAGCACGACCACGTCCTCGCCCGCATCCAGCAGGGCCCACACCATGTGGCTGCCGATATAGCCGGCCCCGCCTGTCACCAAGACTGCCATTCGTCAAACCCTCGCCATTCAAGGAACCGGTTCTACCGCACCGCACAATGCGCAACCGCAACTCTTATGGCAACTGCCGATTTCAGGCCGGTTAACGCAGGGTGATGGGCGTCAAAAGCCGCTGACGCGCGGCAGCCATGTCGATAGCGCCGGCACGAAGGTCAGCAGCGCGAGAACCACGAGATGTGCGATGAAGAAGGGCGGCATTTCCCTCACAAGATCGGTCACCCTGATCTTCACTGTAGATGAGACGACGAAGAGCAGGCTTCCCACAGGCGGCGTGATGAGCCCCAGTGTCAGGTTTACGATAACAACGATCGCGAAGTGCACAGGGTCGATGCCGAGCGAGTGGGCGATCGGCGCCAGTATGGGAACCAGCACCATCACTCCCGGTAGCGGGTCCATGAACAGGCCGAAGACCAGCAGCAGGAGGTTCACGGCAAGCAGGAAGACGATCGGGCTGAGTTCCCAGCCGCCGATGGTGGCCGCAAGCGTCTGCGGCACGCTCTGTATGATGAGAACCCATGCGAAGGCGCGCGCCGCCGCGAGTATCAGCAGCACCGCCACGCTGACGAGTGCGGCGCGATAGACGATCTCGGGCAGGTCGCGCAGCTTGAGCGATCGGTAGACGAACATGCCGCAGACGAGGGCGTAGAACACCGCCACCACGGACGCTTCGGTGGGCGTGAAGATGCCTGCCCTGATGCCGCCGATGATGATGACTATCAGCATCAGCGCGGGTATCGCATGCAACGTGGTACGCATCATTTCGCCCGGCGAAGGCCGCGGTTCGGCGCTGCGATAGCCGCGCTGGCGGCAGACATACCAGTTAGCCGCACACAGCATCGCGGCCATCATCAGGCCCGGCACAATGCCGGCCATGAACAGGGCACCCACGGACACGCGATCCACCTGCATCGCATAGAGGATCATGATGATCGACGGCGGGATGATCGGCCCGATCACCGCACTCGACGCCGTAAGCGCGGCGGCGTACGGCCTGTCGTAGCCGCCCTTCTCCATCATCCGCACCATCATCGCGCCTGGACCGGCCGCGTCGGCCAGCGCCGACCCCGAAATGCCCGCGAACATGGTGGACGACAGCACGTTGGCGTAGCCAAGCCCGCCGCGCAGGTGGCCGACGAACTGGGAGGCGAAGCGCAGCAGGATATGCGTCATCGCGCCGCCGGTCATCAGTTCGGCCGCCAGCACGAAGAATGGCACGGCCATGAGCGGAAAGGAATCCAGCCCGGAGAACATCTCCTTGACGACGACGATCAGCGGATAGCTTGAGCCGAAATAGACCGCCAGCGCGGCCGATATGGCCATCGCGAACGCCACCGGCACGCCAATGACGAGCAGGACGAAGAATGCACCGAAGAGGATAGCGGTCATCGTTTCCCCACCGCTCCCGCGGTCGCGCCGGTGCGGCTCATCCCGCCACCGCCTGCTTGTCCATGGCCTGAGCATCGCTGTCGGGCATGGTGCCACGCACATAGTGCTTCGCGATCAACAGCAAGTGGGCGACCAGCAGCACGAAGCCTATCGGCATGGCCGCGTAGACATAGCTGAAGGGTATGCGTGTCGCCGGGGTCATCTGGCGCCCCATCCGCAACATGTAGTCGTGGCCGATCCAGATCATCACGACGAAGAAGCCGAGAAGGAGGACCGCGATCAGCAGGCGCACCGCGCGCTGCATCCGCTGGCCCAACGCATCCTGCAAATTCGTAATGGCGACATGTCCGCCGAAGCGGAGCACCAGCCCGGCGCCCAGAAAGGTCAGCCATATCATCAGGTACCGCGCCACCTCTTCGGCCCAGACGATGGAAAAGTTGCTCAGATATCGCAAGGAGACGTTGGCGAAGACGATCACCGACATGGCGGCAAGAAGCAGCACCAGAACCCATTTGTTGAGTTCCACGAACCAGCGCTCGAAGGTCTTCATGAACCCGTCCCCGAAACGCCGGCGCGGCAAGACCGCGCCGGCAGGTCCCATCATCCCGACCGACTATTCGGTCGCGATGATCTGGTCGACCAGTTCCTTGTCATAGGTACCGTAGTACTGCTCGTACGCGGAACCCAGCGCTTCCTGGAACGCGGCCTTCTGCTCGGTCGAGAGTTCGCCCACTTCCATTCCGGCCTCACGAAGCTGGGCCACGCCGGAGGTCTCTACGTTGTCGACGAAACCGCGCATGGCAACAGCGGCTTCGCTGGCCGCCTTGCGGAACAGTTCCTGGTCTTCCGCCGACATGCCGTCCCAGAGCTGCTGCGAGACGAGCAGCATGGCCGGCGAATAGACGTGGCCGGACACGGTCAGGTACTTCTGAACCTCGGAAAGATTGGCCGACGTGATGACGGAAAGCGGGTTTTCCTGTCCGTCGATCGTGCCCTGCTGCAGCGCGCCGATAACCTCCGGCCATGCCATCGGCGTGGGAGCAGCACCCAGCGTCTCGAAGGCGGTGATGTGGATCGGGTTTTCCATCGTGCGCAGCTTCAGGCCGGCAACATCGGCAGGCCCGGCAATAGCGTTGCGGTTGTTGGTGATGTGGCGGAAGCCCTGCTCACCCCATGCCAGCGCCACGAGCCCCGCATCGTCGAACTTCGCAAGGATGTCCTGTCCGATGGGGCCATCCAGCACCGTGCGCGCGTGGGCGAGGTCACGGAACAGGAACGGGATGTCGAACACGCCGGTTTCGGGAACGAAGTTGGAAAGCGTGCCGGACGACACGATGGTGGCCTCGACGGTACCGAGTTGAAGGCCCTCGATCACTTCGCGCTCGCCGCCCAGTCCAGACGAGGGGAAGTGGCGGAAGGTGAACCGGTCGCCTGCTTCAGCCTCGACGACCTCTTCCCACTTCTCGGCGGCCACACCGTAGTGCGACTCGACGGCCAGCGCGTAGCCGAGCTTCACTTCCTGCTGCGCCTGCGCCACGCCGACAAAGCCTGGTCCGCTCACGGCCAGCGCAATGGCGGCTGCCCCGATATGCTTGGTGAAATGCGTCATCCGTGATTCTCTCCCTGATGTGCAGGCGCGCCTGCAATAGCTGTCGCATGGTGCGAGGTGTCGGCTTATGCCAGCTTCGGACGCCGCGTTCAATCTTTGCGGGTATCGTATCGCGCGGCCTATCGCGCTTGACGAAGGATTTCCGGTTCGGGCGTCAGCGCCGCCTTGAGCCGCTCGATGCTGGCAGGCGTCCACCCTTGCGGCTGCGTTACCTCCATCCACGCATCGACGTAATGTTCCGGCGCATAGGTGTGCCCATGACCGATAGGCGCCGTGGTAGCAAGCGCCATGTCGAGCGCGAGTTGAAGCAGCGTGATGACGGGATACCAGCGCAACTCGTCCGATACGTCCGGTCCGCGCGGTCCAGTCATCCATGCCGGCTCGCGGTAGAAGGCTCCCGGCTCGAAGAACGTCACCGGGTCGCTTGCGTACTGGAGATAGACGATGCGGATCGGTCCCCACTCGGCGCCAGGCGGCTTGGTCATTCCGGTCTGGTTTGCGAAGCGGATCGCCGAGCCATCGCGGAACTGGGGCAACCATGCAGGCGAGCCGGTGTTGCGGCCGGAGGTTGCGGCGCGCCACGTGACGCTGGAAAACGGAGGGCCGCTCCACAACGCCCCGTGAAATGGATCGCCGACCACATCGAAGATGTTGAAGGAGAGGTCCGAGTTCAGCGCTCCGAGGCTCAGCCCGTGCAGATAGAGTCTCGGCCGGCTGTTTTCGGGCAACGCCGTCCAGTATTCGTAGACGGCGGCAAACAGCGCCCTCGATGTCTCGGCCCCGTAGCCCGGTTCGATGAGCAGCGAAAGCCAACTCGTCAGGTAGGAATATTGCACTGCCACGCTGGCGACGTCGCCGCGATGCAGATGTTCCAGCGCGTCGGTTGCCGAGGGGTCGATCCACCCGGTGCCGGTCGGCGTCACAAGCACCAGCAGCGACCGTTCGAAAGCACCGGTGCGCTTGAGTTCCTCCAGGGCAAGCGCAACCCGCGCCTCGACCGTTTCGGCCGAGTTGAGGCCCACGAACACGCGGATCGGCTCCATTGCGTCACCGTCGGACAGCGCGGCGATCTCGTCGCGCGTCGGGCCCGAAGAGACGAACTGGCGCCCGGCGCGGCCGAGCAGTTCCCAGCCGATGAGCGATGCCGCGCTGCCCGTCTTCAGCGGATCGGCGGGCTGTTCCACCCCGCTCTCGATCAGCGCGTCGAACTGCTGGAAGGACGTATCCGCCACCCTCAGCCCGAACCGCAGCAGGACGCCGTCCACCACCGACCAGAAGAACGCGATAGCGATCAGCGCGCCCAATACGTTGGCGACGCGCCGCGGGATGTAGCGGTGGAGATATTGCGAAACCAGATGGAGCGTGAGCTTGAAAAGGCGGGCAAGCATCATGATCGCGATGAATACGGCAAGCGCGATCAGCCCAACCTCCATCGGCCGCGCACCGGCAACCGGTTCGAGGTCCATCAATATGCGGATGGAGTTTTGCCACTCCGACGCGCGCCATAGAAAGAGCAGCGCGGCCGCTATGGTGAAAACCGCTGCCGAAAGCTTGGCGGACAACTCGATCTGGCGCGAGGGCTGCGGCAGTTCCAGGTAAGACCACAGCCAGCGCGCGAACACGCCGATGCCGTAGCCTGCCGCAAACGAGCATCCGGAAAGCACGCCCTGCAGGACGAAGTCGCGCGGGATGAGACTTGGCGTGAGCGAGGCGGCGAAAAACAGCGTCCCTAGCAGCAGCCCGACCGTGCAGAACGATCCGCCAAGGGCGGCCACCCAGCCTAGGATCGTCGCGGGAAGGGTCCGGATACCGGTTTCTCGGGAGCGCATGGAGGTCATTTAGCTGCATCGCAGCACGTTTCAAAGAGGCAAACACCCGCCTCGCACCCTGCCACGCATATGGCCGCGCGAGCGCCAGTCGTTGGTCCAGCAGCGTCGAAACACAAGCTTGGGCCGTTGATGTGCGGTAAGGAAAGGCTCCCGCATCGTCCCGCCATGCCCATGTCCCCATCACCGCAATCCGAAGATCGCTACGCCGCCTTTCGCCATTCCTCCTATCTGAGGTTCTGGGCCGCGCGCTTCTTGACGACCTTCGCCACGCAGATCGTGTCCGTAGCGGTCGGGTGGCAGGTCTACGATCTGACACGCAACCCTTTCGATCTCGGGCTTGTCGGCCTCGTTCAGTTCGCCCCCTCGCTGCTTCTGGTGCTGGTGACCGGCGCGGTAGCCGACCGCTTCGGCCGCAGGCTCGTGATGGCGCTGGCAATTCTGCTGGAGGCTCTGTGCGCGCTGGCGCTGCTCACGCTCAGCCTGCGAGGCCTAACCTCGGTGACGCAGGTTTTCGTCGTGCTGGCCGTCTTCGGCGTCGCGCGATCGTTCTTCGGCCCAGCCTCTGCATCGCTGGTCGCCAATCTGGTCCCGCCGCAGGATTTCGCCAACGCAGTCGCATGGAACTCCTCTGCCTGGCAGACGGCGACGATTGTCGGCCCGGTCGCCGGCGGCCTGCTTTACGGGCTCGCGCCCGAAGCCGCCTACGCCGTGGCCGCCGCGATGATGGCCAGCGCCGGCATCCTGATTTTCTCCATACCCAAGCCGCAGCAGCATACCGAGACGGAGCGGCCGTCGCTGGAAACGCTTTTCGCCGGCTTCCGCTATATTCGCAGCGAGAAGATAGTGCTGGGCGCGATCTCGCTGGACCTGTTCGCGGTGCTGCTGGGCGGCGCGGTCGCGCTCCTGCCCGTCTATGCGCGTGACATTCTGGAACTCGGCCCATGGGGGCTGGGCCTGTTGCGCGCGGCCCCCGGCATAGGCGCAATCGTCGTCGCGATCTGGCTTGCCGGTCACCCCATCCGCGACCACGCGGGCCTCATCATGTTCTTCTTCGTCGGCCTTTTCGGGGTTTTCACGGCGGTGTTTGGCATCTCGACCATTCCTTGGCTTTCGATCACGGCGCTGGCGTTGCTGGGCGCTGCCGACATGATCTCGGTCTATATCCGCGAGACACTGATCCAACTCTGGACGCCGGACCGTGTGCGCGGCCGCGTCAACGCCGTCAACATGGTGTTCGTGGGCGCGTCCAACGAGTTGGGCGAGTTCCGCGCCGGCTCGATGGCGGCGCTCGTCGGCACGGTCCCGGCCGTCGTGTTCGGCGGTGTCGGCGCCGTTGGCGTTGCCGTTCTGTGGGCCCGGCTGTTTCCCGAACTCAGGAAGGCTCGGCGTCTCGACGGTCGGGTGTAACGCCTGTCGCCACCGCGTGCACAATGGCAGGGCTGCGCGCAGGTTCCTTGTCCTCGAAGATCAACGCCAGAAAGTCCTCAAGCCAGCGCTTCAGCCTGAAGTCCCAGATCATGCGGCCGGCCAGATGGTCGTTGCCCACCTGCGCGCCGGGCAGCACGAAGCGGTGTGCGCCGCGTACCACCCATCGCTGCATCATAACCCGGGTCAACTCGGCGTGGAACTGGATACCCCAGGCCTTTTTGCCATAGCGGAAGGCCTGGTTGGGATAGTGATCGGCTTCCGCCAGCAGCTTCGCGCCAGAGGGCAAGGAGAAGCCTTCCCGATGAAACTGGTAGACCATGCCGGGCCAGTCCATCAGGCGCGAGCCGGCTTCGGTCGCGCGGATCGGATACCAGCCGATCTCGACCAGCCCGTCGTCGTGGCCGTCAACCTTGCCGCCGAGATGGTTGACCAGCATCTGCGCGCCAAGACAGATGCCGAGAAACGGCTTTTCTTCCTTGAGAGGCACGGACAGCCAGTCGGTCTCGCGGCGGATGAACTCGTCGGGATCGTTGGCGCTCATCGGCCCGCCGAAAACCACCACGCCGCGGTGATCGGCGAGTGTATCGGGCAGCGGATCGCCCAGAGGCGGGCGACGGATATCGAGATGGAAACCGGACGCTGTGAGCAGTTGGCCGACCCGGCCGGGGCTGGACATCTCCTGATGGAGCACGATCAGTATCTTGCCCTTGTCCGCATGCGTCATGGTCAGTTCAGTCTTCCTGCTCCGGCGCATCGTCGTCTTGCGCATCGCGCACCCGTCTGCGCATCCGCATGCGGTCTCGCGGCGAAACGCCGATCAGCTCGGCCGTGCGCCAGACGATGTTGTCTTCCAGCTCATGCATTTCGCCGTCGGCATACACCATCTCCCAAAGGATGCCGATGAACTCGACCTTGGCGTCCTCGTCGAGCCCGCGATTGAGCACACTGGTGAACGCGAAGAGATCGACGGCCTCGCGATGCGCATCCTCGCCGGCCTTGACGATCGCTTCCAGTTCGCCGCCCGACAGCGAATACGAACCGGCAAGAAGCTCACGCATCCGCTTGCGCTCGTCCTCCGAGCGCACGCCGTCAGCATCGATGACGAAGAACATCAGGGCGGCGGCTGCAACGCGAGGATCGTCTGCCGCCAGCCCCTTGCTTCGAGGCTTGTCGGGAAGCGAACCGAAAAACGACTTCAATCTATCGAGCATTTCCCGCCCATGTACAGCATGCCTTGATCTGCCTCTTCCTTAGCGCGAAGCCGGCGTTCAGAACAACCGGAAGCGGCGAGGTTCTTCCCCCTCCGCCTCGTCCGGCTCGACGCCGGGGTCGTCGGGCAGGCGGATGGGCTGCTGCTCGGTTTCGTCGGATTCGGGCGGCGGCGCGTCCAGCACGGGTGCCGGTGCAACCATCGCGGGACCCACTGCCGCAGCCATGCCGTTGCCTGCCTCGGGTCTGGCAGGCGGCTTGGGAGTTGCTGGGGCGGACGACGCCTCCGCAGGAGCGGGCGGCACCGCAACCGGCTCGACCACAGCTTCCTCGACAGGCTGCTTCGCTTCAGTCACCACCGCTGGCGGGGCCGGAGCCACGGGTACGGCGACCATCGGCAGGGAAGCAGCGGGGGCCACTGGCTTGTCCTCGACCGATTCGACGAGCTGGCCCAGCCTTTCGGCAGGCACACGCCACTCGAATGCGTCGAGCCTGCCCGTCACGGGCGAGATGGGCGCCCAGCGCTCCGCAACGACGCCGTCGGCAACCCAGGCCGGATCGCGTGGCGCGCGCACTGCCTTGCCAAGCCACTGACGCACCTTGCCCTGGTCACCGGTTTCCGCCTCCTCGATGTCGGCCAGCACCAGCCATGCACCCTCGCGCCCGTCCAGGCGGATCGCTGCCTCCGCCTCGCGCCGCGCGATGGCGAATTCGCCCGCGTCGAGTGCCGCACGCGCAACCGCCAGTGACGATTCGGCATGGTTCTGCTTGAGCGATTGCAGCTTCCTGGCCCGCTCCAGTCGATCATGTGTTGAATCCCCCGGCCGCGCATGGATGTAGGCATCCGCCACCTCCGGGTGCGGCTCCTTTTTCCAGATGGCTTCGAGGATCTTCGCGCCCTTGCGCGTATCTGCGAGCCGGAAAAGCGCCTTCGCGGCCGTGGTTGCTGCGGGGATGAGGTCCGGCGCCAGCCGATTGGCCTCTACGGCGGCGGTCTTCGCGCCGGTAGGGTCGGCGTCCAGCATCTCCATCGCCTTGGCCGTCAAGAGAACGGCCTTGCGGCGGCTGGCCGCCTCGCGCTCGATCTGGCGGGTAGATTTTTGCGATTCGACGAGGCGAAGCGCTTCGTCCCACAGTCCCGCTTCCGTTTTCTCCTCCAACGTGGCTTCGGCTGCCCATCCAAGCTGTGGCGCAGCCTCCGCCGCACGTGCCGCATAATGACGGGCGGCCGTGCGGTCGCCCAGGCGCTCCGCCTCCAGATACAAGCCGCGCAGGCCGAGAAGCCGCATTTCGGGATCGGCCAACATCGCCTCGAACTTGCCGCGCGCAGCTTCGTGGTCGCCTTCGAGCAGCGACGCCTGTGCATCCAGCAGATGGATCAGCGGCTCCTGATCGGCGCTGATGAGCTTCATCGCCTCCTTCTTCTTCTTGCGCGCCAGCCCGGCATCGCCGGCGCCGGCGGCAATCATGCCCGTCGACAGCGCCTGATAGCCGCGGTCGCGTCGCCTGACCCTAAAATAGCGCGAGATCGCGTGGGGGCTGTACCAGATGCTCTTGAGCAGCCACCAGGACAGCATGACCGTCAGCACGATGGCCGACACCGCGACGGCCGCAACCATCAGTGACACCTGATACTGGTAGCCCCCGAAAGTAATAACCATGTCGCCGGGACGGTCCGCCAGCCAGGCGAAGCCCAGCCCCATCAGGAAAACGAGACCGAGGAAGAACAGGATACGCAACATCGGACTTTCCTCAGGACTTGAGCGCGGCGGCAAGCGCGCTGTCGATCAGCTGGTCTGCGGAGTGGCGGGCGCGCAGCTTCGCAATGAACGGTTCGCCGGCAGCCTTGGCCGTCTCCGGGAGGCTTTCGTATTCCTCGAGCGCACGTTCGTAATCGCCCTGTTCAACCGCGGCGTCCAGCCGTGCAACGATCTCCGGCACGCCTTCTCCCTCGACCATGCCGACCGGGCGCACCTGAACCAGACCCATGGCGCTGCCCAGCAGCCGGTCCATCACCCCGGCGTCCGGATCGACGGGCCGGCCCGCCGCAATCATGGCATTGGCTGCGGCGTCCGATTCCGCGGCGATTTCCGCGCGGGTCGGCACACCGTCGGCAGCCAGCCGGCGCAGCTCCGCAACCTCCGGCGCATCCGGAGCGAGCGATGCGAATGTATCCAGCTCAGTGGAGAAGGCCGCGCCACGATCGATCGCTGCCTTGAGGGCGGAGGCCGCGATGATGACCGCCGTTGCCGGCGTTTCTGCGGCCTCATCCACACGGCCCGTCAGCTCCCCGAGCGACTGCTCGAGCGCGTCGAGGCGCGTGGCTGCCTGCGTCTGGGCTTCGCGCACGGCAACGACCTCCTTGCGAATCGCCACGACCTGTTCCTCAAACGCTGCATCGGGCGTCGCCCTTTCGCCAAGGTCGGCGATGCCGGTCTCGAGCGCCGCGATCCGGCCCTCCAATGGCGTCAGGTCGACCGGTGCTGCATCGCCACCGCCACTCTCGCCCAGTTGCGCGAGGTCGGCACGAAGCGTCTCAACTTCCGAACTTAGCTGCGAAATCCGCCGTTCGGCCTCTGCGAGTGCGTCGCCGGTCGTCCCACTCTGCGATCCGGCCGCTTCCAGCGCGCTCAACTGCTCGCGCAACGAAGCGACTTCCGCGTCCAGCGCGTTGATCACTGGTGCTGCATCGTCCCGCGCGGACTGCGACCCGGGGAGAAGGCCGGAAAAGGACAGACCGCCCACGACTGCGAGCGCGGCCAGCCCGCCGGCCACCGCGCCGGTCAACATTCCCCCACGAGCAGGCGGCGCAGGCGTAGCGGCAAGCGGCTCGCTGTCGCGGCCGGCGCGCCCGAAGCCATGGGTCGTTTGTGAGTTCCCGGAGCTGGCACTGGCTGCGGCTTCAGCCTCCGCGGCGGTTTCCTGGCCGTCACCGGACATCTCGGACGCGGGCGCTGCCGGTCTCTCATTGGACGAGGCGGCCTCTTCGGCCATGTCCTGCTTCACAGAATCAGCGATCGCCGGCTCCGCAGGTGGCACCTTGGCCGTCTTTTCTGCCTCGGCCTGCTGCTCCGCCTCCGCCTTCACGCGCGAAACCTCACCGGGCGTCAGGTCTATGGTCACCGGATCCTTCGTGGTCCTGGAGTGGCGGGTGCGCGGCGTCTTGACCATTCCGGCTTTTCCTTCGGCGGCTACTTGGGGATGAGCACCCCATGATCTAGAGACATCATTGATCGCTGAAAAGGGTAGGATTGCGATCAGGCCGGACGGTGCGACGAAAGCAGCAGCAATACCGCCTCCTCGGTCGGCTGTTGGCTGACACTAACCCGCCGCAGTCCAGACGCGTTCAGTGGCGCGGCAGCTTTCTCCGAAATGCAGAAATAGCTCGTTTTATCAAAGAGCTGGCTTGCGGCGGCCTGCCGCAGGAGAGTGGCCAGCAACTCTGCGCCTCGGGTCGAAAACACGGGCGCGCCCCAGACCGGCTGGTTTCCCAACGCCTCAAGAACAAAGTCAGTCGGGTAACTGACTTCTTCTGCTGCGTAGATTTCCAGCACGTCTATCTGGTGCCCTTTTGCAGCAAGCGCTTCAGCAAAGCCTTCCGTTCGATCCACCCCGGCAAGATGAAGGATGCGGGCACGATGCGCAGTTGTCGAACCGATCGCTTCCACAAGATCGGCGGCAGTCCCGGCCCCCTCATGGACCGTCGAAAAACCCGCATCCCGTGCTGCCGCCGCTGTAGCACTCCCGACGGCGAAGACCGGCTTGTCGAGCAACCCGGCCAGAAGCCCCGCCGGCGCATGACGGATGGCGTTGCCACTGGTCACCGCCACTGCATCGACGGTTGCGGGATCAGGCAGTTTCTCCGGTCTTGTCGCGACAATCCGCGTCAGCGGCAACACGATTGGGGAAAACCCCATCCTCGTCAGCCGCGCGGCTGTTTCGCTCGCGCCGGGCTCGGGCCGGGTGACAAGGACGCGCTTGCTCACGACCATCCTTCGAAGAAGCGCGCTCCCGCCTTTTCGCGGATGCGCTCACCCGCGTCGGTCCCGAGCGGTGCCGCCTCCGCAGCGCGCCCTTCTGCGGCAACTTCGTGCACGGCCTGCCCGTCGGGCGACAGGATCATGCCGGCAAAGGCAAGCCTCTCGCCGTCGATCTGGGCATAGCCGGCGATCGGCGTACGGCACGACCCGTCGAGGGCCGCCAGAAACGCGCGCTCGCACGAAAGAGCCTGCGCGGTGGCCACGTGCCCGATCGGTTCCAGCATCGTCTTGACCTTTTCGTCGCCGATGCGACTCTCGATGCAGATGGCGCCCTGCCCAGGCGCGGGCGGAAAACGCTCTAGCGGCAGTAGCTCGGTGATGACGTCCGCCATGCCCAGCCGCCTCAGGCCGGCATTGGCGAGCAGCGTGCCGGCCACCTGTCCCTCGTACAGCTTGCGCAGACGCGTCTGCACATTGCCGCGGAACATCACCACCTCGATGTCCGGCCGAAGCCTTCTGATAAGCGCCTGCCGACGCAGCGACGACGAACCCACCACCGCGCGTTGCGGCAAATCCTCGAGCCTTGCCGCCGCCCTACCGATGAATGCATCGCGCACGTCCTCGCGCTCGAGAAAGGCGGAAAGTTCCAGCCCGGCAGGTAGCGCCGTCGGCATGTCCTTGGACGAGTGTACGGCGATGTCGATGCGCCGGTCGAGCAGCGCCTCCTCGATCTCTTTGGTGAACAGCCCC
Source organism: Neoaquamicrobium microcysteis (assembly GCF_008180155.1). Classification (GTDB taxonomy): domain Bacteria; phylum Pseudomonadota; class Alphaproteobacteria; order Rhizobiales; family Rhizobiaceae; genus Aerobium; species Aerobium microcysteis. The sequence goes on from NZ_VSZS01000057.1 coordinate 75,031, forward strand.
TTGCCGCCAGCCTCCGAGAGCGGCCTGTCCTGTATCCGGTCGCCGCTGGTGGAGATGACGACGATCTCGAAAGCCGCTTCGGGCAGCCCGTGTGCCGCCATCAGCCGCGCCCGGGTCTCGTGCGCCTGTGCCAGCGCCAACGCGCTGCCGCGCGTACCGATCTTCAAGACATCCATTTGCATGCGCCGCTTCGTCCGTGATAGTGCCGGCCAACTCCTAGCTAGGAATGACCGGCACAGCAATGATGCGAATTCTCGGCATCGAGACCAGTTGCGACGAGACGGCGGCCTCGGTGGTCGCGCTCGACGATGCCGGCACGCCGCAAATCCTGTCCAACGTCGTCTACAGCCAGATCGACGACCATGCAGCCTTCGGCGGCGTGGTGCCCGAGATCGCCGCGCGCGCCCATGTGGAGGCGCTGGACGGGATCGTGGCAACCGCGCTTGCGGAGGCGGGTACGGTCCTGGGCGACATCGACGGGGTGGCCGCCACCGCCGGGCCGGGCCTGATCGGCGGGCTGATCGTCGGCCTCATGACGGCGAAGGCCGTCGCTGCAGCGGCCGGCAAACCGCTCATCCCCGTCAATCATCTGGAAGGCCACGCGCTGACGGCGCGGCTGACCGACGGCCTCGAGTTTCCTTATCTGCTGCTGCTCGTGTCGGGCGGCCACACCCAGATCATCCTGGTGCGCGGGGTTGGCGACTACGAGCGCTGGGCCTCTACCATCGACGATGCGCTGGGCGAAGCCTTCGACAAGACGGCCAAGCTTCTGGGCTTGCCCTATCCCGGCGGGCCGAACGTCGAGAAGCAGGCTCTGGCAGGCGACCCGTCCCGCTTCGCCTTTCCTCGTCCGCTTCGGGGCGAAGCCCGTCTCGACTTTTCCTTTTCCGGGCTCAAGACCGCGGTCCGGCAGGCGGCAACAGCCATCGCGCCGCTGTCTCGACAAGATGTCTGCGACATCTGCGCCGCCTTCCAGCTCGCCGTCACAGAAACGCTGGTCGAGCGTGTCGGCCGCAGCCTTGCGCGCTTTCGCGGGGAGTTCCCGACGATTGGCGAACCCGCACTGGTCGTGGCCGGCGGGGTGGCCGCCAACAAGGCCATCCGCACAGCACTCGAGGAACTTTGCGCCGGCCGGTCGATGCGGCTTGTCGCGCCGCCGCTGGCGCTGTGCACCGACAACGCCGCCATGATCGCCTGGGCGGGCATCGAGCGCATCCGCGCGAGGATGACTGCGACTGACGCCATGACGTTCACGCCGCGCTCGCGCTGGCCGCTGGATGAGGACGCCGCGCCCCTGATCGGCTCGGGCAAGCGAGGGGCCAAGGCATGACCAATGGGGGCATGAACGCAGAAGGCCGTATCGCGGTTCTGGGCGGAGGCGCGTGGGGCACCGCCCTTGCCGTCACCATGTTGCGGGCCGGGCACGATTGCCGCCTGTGGGCGCGCGATGCCGACACCGTCGCCGCGGTCAATGAAACGCATGAGAACCCCCGCTACCTGCCGGGCATTGGGCTCGACAAGCGCCTCGCCGCCACGGCCGACATCGGCATGGCGCTGGACGGAGCACACTGCGTCCTCGCCGTCGTCCCGGCACAGGCGATGCGCGGGCTGCTCGAAGACCTTGCGGGCCGCATTCGCGCCGGCACCCCGCTGGTGCTCTGCGCCAAGGGCATAGAACGTGGCACCGGCAAGCTCCTCTCCGAGATCGCCGTGGAACTCCTGCCGCATACGCCCGTCGCCGCACTGTCCGGCCCGAGCTTTGCAACCGATGTGGCGCGCGGCCTGCCGACGGCCGTGACCGTCGCGGCGCACGACGAAGTGCGAGCGTCGGATTTGGCTGCGTTGCTGTCGTCTCCCACCTTCCGCTGTTACTCCACCAGCGACCTGATCGGCGTCGAGGTCGGCGGCGCGCTGAAGAACGTTCTGGCGATCGCCGCCGGCGCGACGGCGGGCGCGGGCCTCGGCGCCAGCGCGCAGGCGGCGATGGTGACGCGCGGCTTCGTGGAACTTCGCCGAGTGGGCGCGGCCTTCGGCGCCGAGCCCGAGACGCTGATGGGCCTGTCGGGGCTTGGCGACCTCATCTTGACATGTGGATCGTCGCAGTCGCGCAACTTCTCCTACGGCGTGGCGCTGGGACGCGGCGAAAGCCTGGAGGGGCGGCCTCTGGCCGAAGGCGCGTCGACGGCCGGTATCGCCGCCAGCATCGCTCGCGAAAAGGGCTTGCAGGCTCCGATCATTGAGGCAGTCGACCGCCTCCTCAGGGGCGAGGTGACGATTGCACAGGCCGTGGCCGCCCTGATGGGGCGGCCGCTGAAGAGCGAAAGATAGAGCAAGGCAACGGAGACGACCGATGATCTTCACCCTCATCTGCAAGGACAAGCCGGGGCAGCTGGATGTCCGGCTGGCGAACCGCCCGGCCCATGTCGACTACCTGATGGCGCTGGACAAGGCGGGCAAGCTCAAATTCGCCGGCCCCTTCCTTGGTGAGGACGGCAAGCCGATCGGCAGCCTCGTGGCGGTGGAGGCGGAAGACCGGGCCGGTGCCGAGCAGATGGCCGGCGGCGACCCCTATTCCAAGGCGGGCCTTTTCGAAAGCGTCGAGATCCTGCCGTGGAACTGGGTGTTCAAGGCGCCGGAGACGAAGTGATGGCATACTGGCTGTTCAAGTCGGAGCCCGACACCTGGTCCTGGGACCAGCAGAAGGCGAAGGGCATGGCCGGCGAGGAGTGGACCGGCGTGCGCAACTACCAGGCGCGCAACAACATGCGAGAGATGCAGCTCCGCGACCTCGGCTTCTTCTACCACTCCAACGAGGGGCTTGAGGTCGTTGGCATCGTGGAAGTGTGCAGGCTCGCCCATCCCGACTCGTCCACCGACGACCCGCGCTGGGAATGCGTCGACATACGCGCCGTGCGCGATATGCCCAACCCGGTCACACTCAAGGACGTCAAGGCCAACCCGAAGCTGGCCGACATGTCGCTGGTCACGTCGATGCGGCTGTCGGTCCAGCCGGTCAGGCCCGACGAATGGGAAGAGGTCTGCCGCATGGGAGGCCTCGTCCCAGCGCCGTGAGCCGAAAGCTCCCCCCAGAAAAAGCGGAAGCCTTCATCCGCGCCAACACCGAGCCAATGGCCCCGCCGCATGTGCCGGAAATCACCCTGCATCTGGCAGACGAGGCCCACGCTCTGTGGCAGCGCACGGAGGAGGAACTTGAGGCCATCGGCCTCCAGCCGCCGTTCTGGGCCTTCGCCTGGGCAGGCGGACAGGGTTTGGCGAGATTTGTTCTCGACCATCCCGCCATCGTACGCGGCAAGCGCGTGCTCGATTTCGCCAGTGGCTCGGGGTTGGTCGCCATCGCGGCCGCGAAGTCGGGAGCAGCAGGTGTTCTGGCAGCCGACATCGATGATTTTTGCGCCGGGGCCATAAAGCTCAACGCCGCCGCCAACAACGTGCACATCGACTTCACCTCTGCCGATCTCGTCGGAATGGATGGCGACTGGGACGTGATCCTCGCCGGCGACGTGTTCTACGACAGGGCTTTCGCAGATCGCCTGCTCCCGTGGTTCGCCGCCCTGCGCGCAAGCGGCAGGACGGTGCTTGTCGGCGATCCCGGCCGCGCCTACCTGCCGAAAACCGGCATCGAAGCACTTGCCACCTATCAGGTCCCCGTCACCCGCGCGCTGGAAGACGCCGAAGTCAAGAAGACCACGGTCTGGCGCCTAAAGCATGTTGCAGGCGGATGGAATCAACCGGCGTCGCATACATGCGGCTAAATCAATAAGTTTGACCCTGATGTCCTCCGAAAACCGGTTCCCACTTTTCGGCATCACGGTCTAGCGTAATACGGTCAGCACCGTCTTCTTCGACAGATGCGGCAACAGCCGCTTCATGACATGAGGTGCGACGGCCACGCACCCTTCCGTGGGCTGGAAGCCCGGCTTGGCAATGTGAAAGAAGATGGCGCTGCCCATGCCGCGCCGGCGCGGCCTGATGTTGTAGTCCAGCACGACGCAGCAATCGTAGAGTCGGTCGCCGCGCGTCATCGCCTCGCTGCTTGCCGGATAGGGGAGTGCGACGGGACGGTTGTAGTTGCGGTCGCCCGGCGCGTCACACCACCCGTCACGCGCCTTGATCTGGCGCAGCGGCAGCGCGGACCGGGTCGTCGCCAGTCGCCCGTGACGGAACCAGCCGTAGAGCATCGGCATCGAGGCGAGCGGCGTACCACCATCGCCTTCACGCTTGATCGCGCGGATGCCGCCGCGCCCAAGCGCGCATGGAAACACCGCGCCGCCCCATGAAAGCAGCCCCTGCGTCGGCTTTCCCGGCCGCGCGCGCACGACGATGTTACGGGGTTTCGTCAGGCTGCGAACCGCCGCCTCATTGCGCTCACGAAATTTGGAGTATGATGGCACTGTGGAACAAATCGCCGTGATATTCTTTTTCGGGCCATATGCTTCCGCATAAACCGAAGCGCGGTCAACCGCCGGCTCCAGCAACGGATACAACATGACGTCTCGCACCATCCTCATCGTCGACGACGACCCCGACCTGCGCGAAACTCTGGTGGAGCAGCTTTCGCTCTATGAGGAATTTGAGGTTCTGCAGGAAGCGACGGCGGGCAAAGGCGTCCAGACGGCGCGCGGCGGGATCATCGATCTGCTCATCATGGATGTCGGCCTGCCCGACATGGATGGACGCGAGGCGGTGAAGCTGCTGCGCAAGGGCGGGTTCAAGGCGCCGATCATCATGCTGACCGGGCACGACACCGATTCGGACACCATCCTCGGTCTGGAAGCCGGCGCCAACGACTACGTGACCAAGCCGTTTCGCTTCGCCGTGCTTCTGGCGCGCATACGCGCCCAGCTGCGACAGCACGAGCAGAGCGAGGACGCGACCTTCTCGGTCGGGCCTTACGTGTTCAAGCCCAGCCAGAAGCTCCTGACCGATCCCAAGGGTGGCAAGGTGCGGCTTACCGAGAAGGAAGCCTCGATCATCAAATATCTGTATCGGGCCGACCAGAAGGTGGTCACGCGCGATGTGCTTCTGGAGGAAGTCTGGGGGTACAATTCCGGCGTGACGACCCATACGCTTGAAACGCATGTCTACCGTCTTCGTCAGAAAATCGAGCGCGATCCGTCGAATGCGGAGATTCTTGTGACCGAAAGCGGCGGTTACAAGCTCGTCCCTTGACTGTTTTCCCCTCGCGGCGGAAGAACCGGGAGGGGGCGCAACCGGGGACAGCGATTTGGCGCTTGACGACGACATCCGCATTCTGTCCGGCGTCCGGCTGTTCGCCGGGCTGACGGCGGAGCAATTGCGGCTGCTCGCCTTCGGGGCCGAGTCGGTGCGCTTTCAGGCCGGACGCGAGATTTATCGCGAGGGAGCTTCGGCTGACTGCGCCTATGTCGTCGTCTCGGGCAAGGTCGTGCTCTACCGCGAAGGCAATGGCGAGGCGGTTGCCGTTTCGCGCCTCGGCGAAGGCGCAATCCTCGGCGAACTGGCGCTGATCGCGGAAACGAAGCGCCTCACCTATGCAGCGGCCGAAAGCGATGTCGAAGCCATAAGGCTGAACCGTTCGCTGTTTCGCCGCATCCTCGAGGAATATCCGGAAGCCGCAGCCGAGCTGCATGCCAAGATGCTCGACGAGCTTCAGGCCTTCCTCAAGAACATCGAGCGCCTGTCGTCGAGATTCACCGAATAGGCTTCAGTCCAGGTCGAAACGCGCGATCACCGGCACGTGGTCGGACGGCCGGTCCCAGCCGCGCGCGTTGCGTAGCACCTCGACGCCGGTCAGCGCCGGCGCGAGGTTGGGCGACGACCAGACATGGTCGAGCCGCCGGCCGCGATCCGACGCGGCCCAGTCCTGCGCGCGATAGCTCCACCACGTATAGAGCTTCTGCTCGGGCGGGATCGCCTGGCGCATCAGATCCACCCAGTTGCCCGCTCTCCGCATGGCCTCGAAGCTGGTTGTCTCTATCGGCGTGTGACTGACCACGTTCAGCAGTTGCTTGTGCGACCATACGTCTGTCTCAAGCGGCGCGATGTTGAGGTCGCCCACCAGCACCGACGACGTCACGTCATCCTCCAGCGCCGGCACGTCGTGCATCTCCGCGACGAAGTCGAGCTTGTGGCGGAATTTTGGGTTGATGTCCGGGTCCGGCTCGTCGCCACCCGCCGGCACGTAGAAATTGTGCAGCAGTATACGCCGTCCGCCGGCTTCGACGTTGACGGAGAGGTGTCTGCAATCGCCATTGTCGCAGAAGCGCCGCTTCTCGACCACCTCGAGAGGCCGCCGCGCGACCGTCGCAACCCCGTGATAGCCCTTCTGGCCGCTGATGACGATGTGTTCATAGCCCGCCTTGCGAAAGGCGTTCAGCGGAAACAGGTCATCCGGGCACTTGGTTTCCTGAAGGCACAGCACGTCAGGCTGATGCTCGGCCAGGAACCGCTCGACCAGCGGCATGCGCAGCCGCACGGAGTTGATGTTCCAGGTCGCGATGGAAAACGGCATTGAAAGATCCAAAGCTCATTCAACAGAGCCGGGAAACTGCCAGCAGGAGGTTGGATAAACAAGCCGCGAGCCGCGACTGGCGCGGCTCGTCGCGTTATTCCACAGAAACCATCAGCGATTGGCGCTCTGGCCGCGCTGCTGCATTTCCTGCACGCGCCTGTGGTCGATCGCGAACACCGATGGGTCGAAGTTCACGCCCTGCTCGACGTTGAAAATCATGACCGTCGTGTCCTTGCCCTGCGCGTCGGTGATGGTCCACTGGCGCAGCTCGTAGTTGTTCGGATCGAACATCATCGTAATGGTCGAATTGCCGAACACGGATTGGTCGGCCAGCTGGATCGTGGTCAGGTCCGCCTCTTCCTTCACGCTGCGCACCTTGTTGCCCGACAGATCGATGCGGTCGTCCAGCAACAGCTTCAGCGGCGTGCGCGAAAGCGGATAGATGTCGGCGGTGCGCATCTTGGTGTTTTCTAGCACGACGGTCTGCCCGTCGGAGGTAACGCGGAAGCTCGACGGGGCTTCGTAGTTGAAGCGAACCTTGCCGGGACGCTCGATGAAGAACTTGCCGCCGGTCTGCTCGCCACGGGGGCCGAACTGTACGAACTCGCCCATCATGGTGCGAACGCTGGAGAAATGGTCTGCGATGCGCTGTGCCGCACCACCCGCCTGCGCATGGCCGACGCTCAGGAAGGGGCCGGCAAACTGGCCCAGCGCAAGCACGCCCAGTCCCATGGCGGCTGTTCCCAGAAAGCTGCGCCGCGAGATGTTTTCGGTCAGTTTCGTAGGCATCGTCTTCGCCATGGTTTCCATCGCAATTCGTCCTTGGTTCATGGTCGTGAGCTAGGCGGTCAGTTGGGCCGAAATACGGCTGACCACGCCAGATGAAACGAACGGTCGCCGCTTCGGTTGCAGGTAACTAGAATTTGTCCTCCTCCGTGGGCACCAGGATTTCGCGCTTGCCGGCGTGGTTGGCCGCACCAACGATGCCCTCCTGCTCCATCCGCTCGATGATGGACGCCGCGCGGTTGTAGCCTATGCCCAGCCTGCGCTGGATGTAGCTGGTCGAAGCCTTGCCGTCGCGCAGCACCACAGCCACGGCCTGATCGTACGGATCTTCCGAATCGTCGAAATTGCCGCCGCCGGACGAGCCGCCCTTGCCGCCGCCATCGTCGTCCTCGTCGTCATCCTCGGTGATGGCATCGAGATATTCCGGCACGCCCTGAAGCTTGAGATGCGCGACCACCTTCTCCACCTCGTCATCGGAGACGAAGGGTCCGTGCACGCGCTGGATGCGGCCGCCGCCGGCCATATAGAGCATGTCGCCCATGCCCAGCAGCTGCTCCGCGCCCTGCTCGCCCAGGATCGTGCGGCTGTCGATCTTCGACGTCACCTGGAAGGAGATGCGGGTCGGGAAGTTGGCCTTGATCGTGCCTGTGATGACGTCGACTGACGGGCGCTGCGTGGCCATGATGACGTGGATGCCGGCCGCACGCGCCATCTGTGCAAGCCGCTGTACCGCGCCTTCGATGTCCTTGCCGGCAACCATCATCAGGTCGGCCATCTCGTCGATGATGACGACGATGTAGGGCATCGCCTCGAGGTCGAGATGCTCGGTCTCGTAGATGGCCTCGCCTGTCTGGCGGTCGAAGCCGGTCTGCACGGTGCGGCTGATCTGCTCGCCCTTCTTTTCGGCCTGCGCCACGCGCTGGTTGAAGCCGTCGATGTTGCGCACGCCCACCTTCGACATCTTGCGGTAGCGGTCTTCCATCTCCCGCACGGTCCACTTCAGCGCGACGACGGCCTTCTTGGGATCGGTAACAACCGGGGTCAGCAGATGCGGGATGCCGTCATAGACGGAAAGCTCCAGCATCTTCGGGTCGATCATGATCAGCCGGCACTGTTCGGGCGTCATGCGGTAGAGCAGCGACAGGATCATGGTGTTGATCGCCACCGACTTGCCCGAGCCGGTCGTGCCGGCCACGAGAACGTGCGGCATCTTGGCGATGTCGGTGATGACTGCCTCGCCGTTGATCGTCTTGCCCAGCGCCAGCGCCAGCTTGCACTTGGTCTGCTCGAAATCGCGGCTGGCGAGAATTTCGCGGAGATACACCGTTTCGCGCCGGGCGTTCGGCAGCTCGATGCCGATGGCGTTGCGCCCGGGCACCACCGCGACGCGGCAAGCGATCGCGCTCATCGAACGCGCGATGTCGTCTGCAAGGCCGATGACGCGCGACGATTTGATGCCCGGCGCAGGCTCCAGTTCGTAGAGCGTGACCACCGGTCCGGGCCGCACGTGGATGATCTCGCCCTTGACGCCGAAATCTTCCAGCACACCTTCCAGAAGCCGCGCATTCTGCTCCAGTGCATCCTGCGACAGCGAGGGGTCGCGAGCCACGTTCTTGGCTTCTGCCAGGAAGTGCAGCGACGGCATCTCGAAGGCGTCCGCGCCGATCAGCGAACGCTGCGCCTCGCGCTGCACCCTGGCGCCCTGCTGGGGGCGCGGGGCCGGCGCCTCGACGCGTGTGGCCGCATCAGACCGGAAGTGACGTACCTGTGCCTGAGGGCCGCCCTGTGGCGTCGGCTGGATGATCACGTCATCGTCGAAATCGTCATCATATTCGTAGTTGCCGGCGTCGTGCCCGCCATGCGGGTCCATGTCGAAGGGCGGCTCGACGTCGACCGCTGGTGCAGCGTCGAAGCCCGGCTCCACGCGTCCGCGCCTTTCCACGGGGCGCGCAGGCGGCAGGTCTTCCTCATATTCGTCGTCATACTCGCGCCGGCGCGGCAGCGGCATCGCGCCCAGCTTGCGCCGCGCGAATGCCTTGGCGGATAGCCACCAATGCGTGACTTCGCCCAGCGCGGCCAGCACCCCACCGCCCGTGTCCTCGTCTTCGTCGAAATCGTCTTCTTCCTCGACCTGCTGCGCCTTGCGGCGCTTGGCAGTGCGGGCGGACGCAGGCGCGACCTCCTCTTCGACAAGCCTGCCGATGAGGCCCGACCCGAAGGCAAGCAGCCACAGCGCAGGCGCGGCGTAGATGGCTACCGTGAGGATGGCGGCAGCACCGGTCGGGTAGCCGCCGGAAAACCAGACGGGGATCGTTAGCGCGAGGTCGCCCACCACGCCGCCAAGCCCCGAAGGCAGCGGCCATGTCGGAGGCGCGCTGACGCAGCCGACAATGCCCGCGCCGAGCATCGCCCCGCCGAGCCACGCGCCGAGGCGGCGCGGTATCCGGTCGATCGAGCGTGCGGCCAGCAGCCAGAGCCCCCAGGCCAGCGCGGGGATCAGCACAATCACCGACGAAAGCCCGAAAAACTGCATCAACAGGTCCGAAACCACCGCGCCGGGGTATCCCATCGCGTTGGTCACCACATTGTCGGTGGCGTGGCTGAAGCTCGGATCGGCGACGTTCCATGTGCCGAGGCTCGCGAGGCAGAACGCCACGAAAACCAGCGTTGCCAGCCCCGCCGCCCGGGTGAGCTGGCGCTGGAAGAAGCCGCGCAGGCCGTAGCCCGCATCACCGATAACCATTTGCGCGGATGCACCCGAACGCATGACAACTCCCCGTCCATCTGGTCGGCGCGGGGACAGGCCTCCGCGCAGAATCGCCTCGCAGCCTATGCAACGGAGGTTAAGCGCCCATTAACCATGCACCTCGGGAGCGCTATCATCGCGCGGGATACGTGCGCAGGTGGATTGAACGCGCGCGTTTGCATCGCCTGATTGCAGAAGCGCGCCAAAAGCCGTTTCGCCGCGCAAAAAAGTGAGGCGGCTCCAACAATGTCATTTGACGGGAAGGTTCTATTTTGCGAGCATCGTCCCAATAATGAGACTAAATTAGGCAAAGTCGAAAAATTGAAACAGGCTGGCACGCATCCGCAGGTCCTCGTGAGGGCCGACGCGGTCACCAAGATTTACCGCTCCCGCATGGGCGAAAGCGTCGAGGCCCTAGCGCCGACGACGCTCGACATCCACGAGGGCGAGTTCCTCAGCCTGATCGGCCCGTCTGGCTGCGGCAAGTCCACCTTCCTGCGCATCCTCGCAGGTTTGGAGACGCTCAGCGGCGGCAAGCTCGAGTGGCGCGATGGCGCCCCGACCAAGGGCTCAGACGTCGGTTTCGTATTTCAGGAGCCGGTGCTGCTGCCCTGGCTCTCCATCCTCGACAATGTCCGCTTTCCGCTCGACGTGTTCAGGACACCGAAGAACGAAGGCAACGAGCGCGCCCGCGCGATGCTGGCACTCGTTGGTCTCGGCGCGTTCGAGAAGGCGCTCCCCAAGGAGCTTTCAGGCGGCATGCGCCAGCGCGCAGCCATCGCGCGCGCCCTTGTCTACCGCCCGCGCATCGTGCTGATGGATGAGCCGTTCGGCGCGCTTGACCTTCTGACCCGCGATCGCATGAACGACGAGCTGCTGCGCATCAAGAACGAGACGGGCTCGACCATCGTATTTGTCACCCACTCCATCGAGGAGGCCGCTTACCTGTCCGATCGCGTGGCCGTGATGTCCGCGCGGCCGGGCCGCATCAGCGCGCTCCACGATCTCGATCTCGGGCCGGAGCGCTCGGAGGCGATCAAGGACGATCCACGCTTCTACCAGTGGCTGTCCACGCTGCGAAAGGAACTGCGGTGAGCGAAACAACGCTGCGTCGCCTGTTCGCCGTCGCCACACCGCTTCTGCTGATCGGCGCCTGGTGGGCCTACGTCACCATCTTCAACGTGCCGCGTTTCGTGCTGCCGCCGCCTGACGCCGTCTTTTCCGAGCTCGTCCGGCTGTTCACCAGCGGGACAATCTGGCCGCATCTGGCCCATACGGTCGGCGTCATCGTCGCAGGCTTCGCCATCGGTTCGGCTGCGGGCTTCGCGCTTGGTTTCGCGCTCGGCAAATGGCCGCGCATCGAAAGGATCGTCGGCCCCTACCTCTTCTTCTTCCAGACCGCGCCAAAGATCGCGCTCGCTCCGCTGTTCATCCTTTGGTTCGGGCTCGGCCTCACCTCCAAGATCGTGCTTACCGTCTCGCTGGTGTTCTTCCCGGTCATGGTCGGAACCATCCTCGGCCTGCGCTCGGTGCCGGCCAACCTGCATTCGCTCTGCGCGATCCTGAAGCTGTCGCAGCGCGAGAAGCTGGTGCGCGTGGAGCTTCCCGCCGCTGTACCCGAGATTTTCGCCGGCCTGAAGGTGGCCGCCGTACAGGCGACCATCGGCGCTATCCTCGCGGAATGGCTCTCCGGCGGCACAGGCCTCGGCTACCTCATGGTCTTCGCCGGCACGACCTACAAGACGCCCCTGTTGTTCGCCATGGTCCTGGTGACGTCGCTGCTCGGCATCGCCGTCTATCAGGCGCTGGCGCTGACCGAGAAATGGCTTCTGTCATGGCGCTGAAGGAACGGACCGCGATCTGGCCGTGGCGCGGCGACACCCCGCCCCATATTCCCCATCATCTTCACATGCCGCGCGCGTTCCTGCTGCCGGGCGACCCCGGCCGCGTGGACAAGGCTGCTGAGGTGCTGGAGGATTTCCACATCGTCGGCCAGAACCGCGAGTTCCGCATGGGCGTCGGCATGATCGACGGCGTGGAGATCGGCATCTGCTCGACGGGGATAGGCGGCGCTTCGACCGAGATCGTCATGGTCGAGCTCGCAGCCCTTGGCGTCGAGGTCGCGATCCGCACCGGCGGCATGGGCGCGCTCGCGCAGGACCTGTCTCTTGGCGATTTTCTCATCGTCGAGGAAGCCATACGCAATAGCGGCGTCGCGACCTTCTATGCGGAGCCCGGCGAAAGGGCGGTAGCCGATCCGATCGTTGTGCAGGCGCTGGACGCCACGCGCGGTGCGCTGGGACTGCCGGGCCGCATCGGCAGATGCGCCACCGCAGACGGCTACTACCGCGCTCAGGGCCGGCCGGACCACGCGGCGGGACAGGGCGAGCCGACCATTCTGGACACGCTTGCCGAGCGAGGCGCCGACGGCGTCGAGATGGAAGCCGAGATCGTCTTTGCCGTGGGCGCGGCGCTAAGCGTCAGGACCGGCGCCGTGCTCGCCGTCCACGCCCACCGCCGCAGCGACGGCTGGCTGGAGGATTACGAAACCACCCAGCGCAACGTTCTGCGCATCGGCGCCAAGGCGGCGGCGAGCGCGCTGAAGCAAATCTGAAACAACCACATCTCAAGACCAGAGGAGAACTGCAGTGAAACTGATTTCCGCAATTTCCACCCTTGCCAGGGGCGCCCTCGTCGCGGCCGGCCTGGCGCTTGGCCTTTCGGCCGCACAGGCGCAGGAGAAGGTCACCATCCAGATCGACGGCGCGGCCGTGCCCTACTACCTGCCTATGTTCGTTGCCGACCATTACGGATATTTCGAGGAAGCCGGCCTGGAGGTCGAGTTCCTCTACGCCAACGCCGCAGACATCCTCAACAACATCGCCGCCGGCAACGTCCAGTTCGGCTTCCCCAACGGCGATGCGGTGATTTCGGCGCGCGCCAACGGCCTGCCGGTCAAGGTCATCCATTCGACCTACCAGCGCGGCATCGGCGCGGTCCTGTTCAAGAACGCCAGCGGCATCGAAACGCCCGCCGATCTCGAAGGCAAGAAGGTCGCCGTCACGAGCTACGGCAGCCCCAACTATATTCAGCTTCAGGTTATGATGGCGCAGGCCGGCAAGTCGGTCGATGACGTCAATGTCGAGATCGTCGGTACAGGCGCTATCCTCGACGCGCTGAAGGCCGATCAGGTAGACGCCATCGTCTTCTCAATGCTGCGCTACTATGCGCTGCAGGCCGAAGGCGTCGATGTCGGCATGATCGCTTCCGACGACTACCTGCCCTCCAAGGGCAACGTGCTCGTGACCTCGGAAGCCTATCTCGGCTCCAACCCGGAGCAGGTCAAAGGCTTCATCACCGCTCTCGACAAGGCACTCCGGCACATCGTCGACGGCGACGTGGCCACTGAAGTCGCCATGGCGATCAAGGAATATTCCCCCACCTTCGCCGGTCAGGAGGAGCTGGTGACCGAGATCATCGAGGAAGTCTTCGTCAAGACCTTGTGGCAGAGCGAGGACACCACGGCCAACGGCTTCGGCTACGGCAATCTTGAGTCATGGCAGACCACCATCGACACCGCGCTCGAATATGAGGCGATCCCGGAGAAGTTCGACGCGGCCGACCTCGTCGTCGAGAAGCCTTCCGAGCTCTGATTTGCCGATAAACCCCGGCCGTCACGCGGCCGGGGCTCCCTCCTCGAAGGAAAACACGTCATGATCCGCACGCTTCTGACACTCGCAGGCTTCATTCTTGCCTGGTGGGGCCTCGTCGTGCTTTTCGACGTGCCTTCCTATCTCGTGCCGTCGCCATGGGTGCTGGCCGAAAAGTTTTGGTTCCTCACCACCCAGGCTGCCCTTTTCAGCCATGTGCCCGTGACGTTGATGGAGATCGTCGTCGGCTTCGTCATCGGCACGTTTGTCGGCGTGGCCTCGGCAGTGCTTTTCACTCGCTTCCCCATGGTCGAGGTCGTACTCAATCCGCTCATCATCTTCATCCAGACCGCACCCAAGATCGCCATCGCGCCGCTGCTGTTGCTTTGGCTTGGCCTCGGCGCCACGCCCAAGATCGTGCTGGTTGCCATCGTCAGCTTCTTCCCGGTCCTGTCGAACATGCTGAGCGCCCTTCGCTCCATCGATCCGAACTACGGCGCGTTGGCGAAAATCCTCAAGATGAACGCATTGCAGCGTCTGTGGCGCATCGAGCTTCCACAGGCCATGCCGCTGCTTTTTGCCGGCATGAAGGTGGGTGTGACGCTGGCGGTGACCGCCGCCGTCATAGGCGAACTGATGGGCGCACGCGCCGGTCTCGGATACCTGCTCAGCCTCGGTCAGGAAACGGCCGACGTTTCGCTTGTGCTCGTCGCCGTCCTACTGCTGTCGCTGATCGGCTACCTGCTTTACGTCGCACTCGGGGCGGTCGAAAAACGCCTGCTTGGCTGGCACGAAAGCCGGTCGGGCGCCCTGTCCAACGTGGAAGGCTGAGAGGCCTACTACGCCACCTGCCGCGCCAGCGCGCAACGCGACCAAAGGCTGGAAAGCGCAGTCGCCAGCCGGTCTATGTCGCCCGCGCTGTGGAGCGGGGTGGGCGTTATGCGCAGACGCTCAGTCTTGCGCGGTACTGTCGGATAGTTGATCGGCTGCACATAGATGCCGTGCTCGTCCAGCAGCAGGTCGGATATCCATTTGCACTTGGCCGCGTCGCCAACCATCACCGGTACGATGTGGCTGGGGTTGGAAAGCTGCGGAATGCCGATGGCATCCAGCCGCGCACGCACCTGCGCCACGCGCTGGCGATGCGCCAGCCGCTCCATGTCGCTGTTCTTCAGATGACGGATAGAGGCCAGCGCCCCGGCTGCCACATGCGGCGGCAGCGCGGTCGTGAAGATGAAGCCCGACGCGAACGACCGGATGAAGTCGCACAGCGCCGCCGAACCTGCGATATAGCCGCCCACGACGCCGAACGCCTTGCCGAGCGTGCCCTCGATCAGGGTGATGCGATCCATCAGCCCCTCGCGCTCGGCAATGCCGCCGCCGCGCGGACCGTACATTCCCACGGCATGCACCTCGTCCAGATAGGTCATGGCACCGTGTTTTTCGGCTACCGCGAGAATATCTGCGATGGGCGCGATGTCGCCATCCATAGAGTAGACGCTCTCGAAGGCCACGATCTTCGGCCGGTCTGAACCGTATTCCGAAAGCTGCCGGTCGAGATCTGCGACATCGCTATGCCGGAAGACGCGCCGCTCGGCCTTGGAATGGCGAATGCCCTCGATCATCGAGGCATGGTTTCCCGCATCGGAGAAGATCACGCAGCCGGGAATCTGCGAGCCGAGCGTCGAAAGGCTGGTCCAGTTCGACACATAGCCGGAGGTGAACAGCAGCGCCGCCTCCTTGCCGTGCAGGTCGGCCAATTCGCGCTCCAGCAGCACGTGGTAGTGGTTGGTGCCCGAGATGTTGCGAGTGCCGCCCGCGCCCGCGCCGCACGCATCCAGCGCCTCGTGCATGGCGCCTATGACGGCCGGATGCTGGCCCATGCCCAGATAGTCGTTGGAGCACCACACCGTGACGTCGTCCACCGTCCCGCCGGCATGGCGGCGCGCCGCGGGAAACGACCCCGCCCGGCGTTCCAGTTCGGCAAACACCCGATAGCGGCCTTCATCGCGCAGGCCGGAAAGCTTCGTGGCAAAAAAGGCTTCGAAGTCCATGATAGATTCCCGTGATGGCCGCACCATCGTGCCTCGAAGCCGGCTGGTCAAGTTCAGCGGGCCGAATCGCCTCGCTTCTCCTCATCCAGAAGGATGCGTTCGGCGGCCCCGTCGAGGTCGTCGTACTGCCCCGCGCGCAACGCCCACAGAAAGGCCAGCAGGGCGGCACCCCCGAGAAACAGTGCCACCGGCACCAGATAGAGCAGCATGCTCATCGCGCTTCCTCCGCCGGAACGCCCGTCGCGGCGGACACCTCGTCCTCGCGCCGGTTCGGCGCTGATGAGAGCCGCAGCGCGTTGGCTATGACGATGATTGAGGAGGTCGACATCGCCACCGCCGCGATCAGCGGCGTGACGTAGCCGAGGATGGCCACGGGCACGGCGAAGAAATTGTAGACGATGGCGAGGAAAAGGTTCTGCCGGATCAGTCTGCCGGCCTTGCGCGCCACATCCACGGCGGTCGGCACCGCCGAGAGGCTTTCGCGCAGGAAGACGAAGTCGGCCGCGTTGCGGCCTATATCCGCAGCCGTCGCAGGCGCCATCGACACGTGCGCGGCACCCAGTGCCGGGGCGTCGTTCAGCCCGTCGCCCACCATCAGCACCTTATGTCCGGCCGCGGCAAGTTCCTCGATGCGCGCCACCTTGTCCGTCGGCAGCAACTGGGCCGATACACGGCCTATCCCCGTTCGCACCGCAACGTTGGTGCACGCAGCCTCGCCGTCGCCTGACAGCATTTCGACCGGTCCCACATGGGCCTCGACCTCACCCAGCGCCTCGCGCGCGTCCCTGCGGATACGATCCTCGAAGGACAAGCGGGCAACCACCTCGCCGGCGCGCGCAAGCACCGTGCCCTCACCGGCGCTACCGGCCCATTGCGCCCGGCCGAGCCGCCACACGACACCCCCCGCTTCGGCTTCGATACCGTATCCCGGGATCTCCACGATCCGCTCGAAAACCGGCCCGCCGCCCCCATCATGAACAGCGATGGCCTGGGACAGCGGATGCCGCGAATGTGCGGCAAGTGCGGCCACCACGGCCAGCAGCGCCGGCTCGATCTCATTGGTGTTGGTCAGGCGTGGCTGGCCGAGCGTCAGCGTTCCCGTCTTGTCGAACACCGCGATATCGGCTTCCGCCAGACGCTCCATCGCCGACCCGTCGCGCACCATGATCCCGTTCTCGAACAATCTGCGCGCGGCCATCACCTGCACGATCGGCACCGCCAGCCCCAGCGCGCAGGGGCAGGTAATTATCAGCACGGCGATGGCAATGGTGATCGCGCGATGCCAGTCGCCCGTTGCAAGCATCCATCCGAGGAAGGTGAGGAAGGCGGTGAGGTGCACCACGGGCGAATAGAGCTGCGAGACGCGATCCGCGATCCTGCGGTAGCGTGCACGGCCGCCTTCGGCAGCTTCCATCATTCGCATCATTTCGGCCAGGAAAGAATCGGTCGCGCGTGACTGGGCTTCCAGCGTCAGCGGCCCTGTCAGGTTGAGCGTTCCCGCCCGCACGACCGCACCCGGTGCTATCGCCTGCGGTGCGCTCTCACCGGTCACCAGTGAACAGTCGAGATCGGAGGCCCCTTTGACAACGCGTGCATCTACCGGAATGCGTTCGCCCGCAGCCACCAGAAGCCGCATGCCGGGCTCGATCTCGCCGAGCGGCCGGTAGTCGCGGCTGCCGTCCGGTCCGATCACCAGCGCTCCGCGCGGCGCCAGCCGCGCCAGCCCCAGCACGGCGGCGCGCGCTTTGTTACGCATCACATGGTCCAGCGTGCGTCCGATGAGCAGGAAGAACAGCAGCGTCACCGCCGCGTCGAAATAAGCGTGGGGGCCGCTGTTGATCGTCTCGTACAGGCTGAGCGCATAGGCGCAGGTGATGCCGATGGCGATCGGCACGTCCATGTTCATGCGGCCGTATCTGAGCGCACCCCAAGCCGAACGATAGTAGATGCGCCCGGCAAAGATCAGTGCCGGCAGCGCGATCAGCGCCGAGACCCAATGGAACAAGTCACGCGTGGCGCCTTCGGCGCCCGACCACACCGAAACGGAGAGCAGCATGATGTTGCCGGCCGCAAATCCCGATATGGCAACGGCCCGGATCAGCTCCGTCAGCGTGCCGTCCCGGCCTGCCTGCGAGTCATCGAAGAGATTGGGCACATAGCCGAGCCCGGCCAGCGTCCCGACCAGCGGCGGCAGCGCCGCGCCTCGCCATCGCACCGTCACCCGTCTTGTGGAAAGGTTCACCCGCGCCGCCTCGACCCCAGGCAACAGCCGCAGCGTATGTTCGACAGTCTGGATGCAGGCTGCGCAATGCACCGCCGGCACGGAAAGCTCGATCTGGCTGGTCCCGTTTCCCAGATCACGGGCAGCAAAGCGCACCTCCTCGTCGGAAGGCAGCGACGGCCCGGCGACCGCCAAATCCTCGGCCCCGGGAGCACAGCAGCTCATTGGAAGCTCCTGTTGCGCACCATGACGCGATGGGTCTCCCGATAAGGCCGCTCCAGCCCCGCCTCAGCAAGAATTTCGATGATCCAGATGCCGTCTTCGAGCAGGACCGACGCTTCAAGCGCACCGTTACCGGCAGGGCGAAGAACGAGGGCATGATCCCCAGTATCGTTCACCGCCCTTCGGATGATACCCTTCCCGCTGGAAAGAACGCGCGACGCTCCGGACTGGTCGACGAGCGCGTAGCGCAGCGTGCCGTCCCGAAGCGAAATTTGCGAACGCCAGCCCAGCGCATCCTGTTCCCGCCCTTCTGCGGCCCTGCGGTTGAACTCCTGGCTGGCGATGTAGGAGTTCTTCACCACGAAGCCGCTCCAGCTCGTATTCGCCATCACCGCCATGGTGACGTTGACGCCGATGATGACGCCGAAGAAGGCAAGCATGATCGCCAGCATATGCCGGCCGGTGAACTGGTTTGCCGGATATGATCGATTTTTCATTGTCTCACTCCGGTGCATCGAAGCTGGCTGTGTAGGAATCCGTCTCAAGGCTCGATCGATCCTCGACGATGAAGCGGAAGCGCTGCACCCTGCCGGCCACAAGCTCGCGCGGCTGGCGCACATAGACCTTGAGCGTCCGCAGCCTGTCCGGCTCGAGGCTGACGGAGAAAGCGCGCGCTTCGGGCTCGTCGTGCCCGACGACGCTCATCGCGCCGCCGTCCAGACCTTCCATCAAGACGGCGACGGTGCGCGGTTCTGCGATCTTGTTGAGCAGCTTGACGGTGTAGCCGTTGCGGATGGAGCCGTCGGAAAGCAGCACATATTGCGGGTTGCGGTCGTGAAGCACGCTGACTTCAAGGCGGTCGCGCGCCATCAATCCATAGAGCAGCATCAGCCCCACCAGCGCCCAAGCTGCGAAATAGATGAAGGTCCGCGGCCTGAAGAGCTTGCGCACCTCGAAATTCGCAAGCGAACCGGAAGGCCCCCCCGTCGCATCCCGCACGAGCTCGGGGCGGATGACATGGGTGCCGTTCCCGGTGGCAAGCCGCATGTTGGCGTTGTAATCGGCCAGCGTTGCGTAGGAGATCAGCCCGCGCGGCCTGTCGAGCTTGTCCATGACCCCATTGCAGGCGTCGATGCAGAGCGCGCAAGTGATGCATTCGAGCTGCTGGCCGTCGCGGATGTCGATGCCCATCGGGCAAACCACGACGCAGGCGTTGCAGTCGACGCAGTCGCCGACCGAAAGCCCCCGCGCGGCCGCCTTCTTGGCATGGCGGGATCGCGGCTCGCCGCGCCAGTCATTGTAGGTGACGGTCAGCGAATGCTCGTCCAGCATCGCGGCCTGTATGCGCGGCCACGGGCACATGTATGTGCAGACCTGCTCGCGCATCAGGCCGCCGAACGTGTAGGTGGTTGCCGTCAGGATCGCGACGGTGATGTAGGCGACGGGAGCCGCCTGCCCTGTGAAGAGATCGACGAGCAGCGTCGGCGCATCGGCAAAGTAGAATATCCACGCGCCACCTGTCGCGACGGCTATGCAAAGCCACGCCCCATGCTTGACGGCACGCAGCACAAGCTTGCGCCCCGTCCATGGCCCCTCGTCGAGCTTTATGCGCGCGCTGCGCTCCCCCTCTACAGCGCGCTCGACCACGAGAAAGAGATCGACCCAGACGGTTTGCGGGCAAGTGTAGCCGCACCATGCACGCCCGATGGTGGACGTGACAAGAAACAGACCCAGCCCCGCCATCACGAGCAGTCCCGCAACGAGAAAGAACTCCTGCGGCCATATCTCGATGAAGAAGAAATAGAAGCGGCGGTTGGCGAGATCGACCAGCACGGCCTGGTCCGGAGCATGCGGCCCACGGTCCCAGCGAAGCCAGGGGGTCAGATAGTAAATACCGAGCGTGACGGCCATCACCAGCCACTTGAAGCGCCGGAACGACCCTGAAGCGCGCTTGGGAAATATCTTCATGCGCGCTGCATAGAGCGGCTTGCGCAGCCGGGCCGAATTCACGGCCTCGGCGTCGTGCCGCTCGAATTCCACCGCGCCCGACATTGCATTCTCCCGAACATTCCGGTCCAGCAGATGCGCCCGACAGGGCAGGCAGGCCTTGATCCAGGTCAAGATGATGTGAGCCGGCATCCTGCGGCTGTTGCTTTTCACCCCCGCGCAAGGGAAGGTGCGGCATGGGCGAGACGGATACAGCAACCTTGGCACCGCGCGATTTCGACGCGCTGCGCGGGCTTATTCTCGGCCGCCGCAACGAGATGCCGAAACGGCTGGCGCAGGTCGCCGCATACGCGCTGGAGCACCCCGACGAGGTAGCTTTCGGCACCGCCGCCAGCGTCGCGGTCTCGGCCGGCGTCCAGCCATCGACGCTGGTGCGGCTCGCCCGCCATCTCGGCTTCGAGGGGTTCAGCGACCTTCAGAATGTCTTTCGTGCGCGGCTGCGCGAAAGAACCGGCTCATACGAGGAACGGCTGACTGCCTTGCGCAAGACTGCCGCGCAGGGCTCCAAGGATCAGGCGGCTCTACACGGCTTTCTCGCCGCCGCCGGCCGCTCGGTCGAGGCGCTGTCCGCATCGCTCGACCCGGCCCGTTTCGAGAAGGCCGCCGCGCTGCTGGCCGACGCCGGAACCATCTATCTGGTCGCGCGCCGGCGCTCCTATCCGGTCGCCACCTATCTGGCCTATGCGTTCGGCAAGCTCGGCATACGCTACGTGCTGACGGGGTCCGCGGCCGGGCTCGACCCCGAAACGCTGCAGATGGCGCAGCCGCAGGATGCTGCGATCGCGATCTCGTTTTCGCCCTACGCGTCCGACACGGTCGAGCACGCCCGCCTGCTGGCCGACAGGGGTGTTGCCGTCGTCGCCGTCACCGACAGTGCGTTTTCTCCGCTCGTTTCCTGTGCGGCGCAATGGCTGGAGGTCGCGGAAGCGGACTTCTCCGGCTTCCGGTCGCTCTCGGCCACCATGGCCCTGGTCATGGCGCTTTCGGTCGCGGTGGCCGAAAGGCGCAGAGCCGGCTAGCCCTGCTCGGTCTAGACCGTTTCATGGCTAGATTGCAGGCGGCTCGGCCGGGGCGTCACCCGCACCCAGCACCTGCTGGTCGAAATCGATGATCGAGCCGGTCATCAGCCCGCTTTCCGCGCTTGTCAGATAGGCGACCGCGCGCGCAACCTCGTCGGGTTTCAGCAGCCGCCCGAAAGGCCGGCCCTGCTCCGCCTTCTCCAGCCAGCCGTCCTGCGCATCGTGATAAGTCTTCATGATGCGGTCTTCGCCGGGCGTGTCCATCCAGCCGATCGTCAGTCCGTTGACGCGGATGCGATGGCGCATGACGCTGTAGGCCGTGTTCTTGGTCAGCGTCACCAGCGCGCCTTTCGACGCGCTATAGGCGCTGATGAAGCTCTGCCCGCCATGCCCAGACATCGAGATGATATTGACGATGGACCCTTCGATTGCCTCTCGCTTCATGATTTTCAGCGCGTGCTGCATGAGAAAGAACGGCGCGCGCACATTCACCGCGAACATGCGGTCGAACAGCTCGGGAGAGGTATCCCAGATCGACCCGCGATCGGTGATCCCCGCTGCGTTGACAAGAATGTCTACGCGGCCGAACGCGGCATCCGCCGCATCGATAATGTGCCCGGCAGCCTCGGTCTTTTCGAGGTCCGCTGAAACGAAGATGCATTTCACGCCCGACGTTGCGAGGGACGCCCGCACGGCCTCGCCGCGTTCCGGGCTGCGCCCCGTCAGGACGAGTCCCGCAACGCCGCGTGCGCAAAACAGGCGGGCGATGGCCTCGCCCAGACCCTGCGTGGCGCCGGTGACGACCGCGACCTTGCCTTCGAGAGACAACGGCTGGAGAGAGCTGAAATCCATCGCCATGTCAGCCGAGCCTCACCGGCTTGCCGGAAAAGCAGGCCTCCGTCGCCGCATCGGCAAGCTCCTGCGCCTTCAGCCCGTCACGGCCGGATGGCGACGGCGGCATGCCCTTTTCGACCGCATCGATGAACGCCTCCACCTCGGCGCGATACGCCGCAGCGTAGCGTTCGAGGAAGAAGTTCTGCACCGGGTCGGCGGTTATGCCGCTTGCTCCGGCGAACTGCACCGTCGTCTCGTGCACGTTGCCGGCCGAAAGCATGCCCTTCGACCCATGCACCTCGATGCGCTGGTCGTAGCCATAGGTAGCCCGGCGCGAATTGGATATCTGGCAGATCTTGCCCGACGCCGTCTTGAGAAGCACCGCCGCCGTATCGACATCGCCGGCCGCGCCGATTGCCGCATCCACCAGTGCCGAGCCCATCGCCTGCACCTCGACCGGGTCTTCGCCCAGCAGGAAACGCGCCATGTCGAGATCGTGGATCATCATGTCGCGGAAAAGCCCGCCGGAACGCTCGATATAGGAGACCGGCGGCGGCGCGGGGTCTCGCGACAGGATGGTGACCAGCTCGACCTCGCCCGCCGCCCCGTCCGCCAGCCGCTTCTGCAGGGCTGCGAAATTCGGGTCGAAGCGCCGGTTGAAGCCGATCATCAGCGGTACGCCAGCCTTTTCCACCCGCGCCAGAGTTTCGCGGATGCGGGCCGAACTCATGTCCACCGGCTTCTCGCAAAGGATCGCCTTGCCCTCGGCAGCCGCGCGATCAATGAAGTCGGCATGCGTGTCCGTGGGCGTCGCGATAAGCACGGCGTCGATATCCGCCGACGCGAAAACCGCATCGACATCGATGACGGGAGCGCCCGTCGCGGCAGAAAGTGCGGCCGCGCCCTCCGGCATCGGGTCGCAGATGGCAGCCAGCCGGGCGCGCGGCGAAGCGGCGATGGTGCGGCCATGGATCTGGCCGATGCGACCGGCCCCCAGAAGCGCGATGGAAAGCATGCAAGGTCCTCCAAACCCGTATGGAATATTCGTTCCAGATTGACGTATCAACGGAACCTATGTTTCATGCGCTTCCATACAATGCCGGACCACACGCGTCCAGTTGGCCACGCAACGCACCGGAGGACAAGATGGCGGAGATTTCGCGCACGCTCGACGTCATCACCATGGGCCGCGTATCCGTCGATCTCTACGGCCAGCAGATCGGCACGCGGCTGGAGGATGTCGCATCCTTCGCCAAATCGGTCGGCGGCTGCCCGGCCAACATCGCCATCGGCGCGGCGCGCATGGGGCTTCGCTCGGCGCTGCTCACCCGGGTCGGCGACGAACAGTTCGGCCGTTTCGTCCGCGAGCAGATGCGGCGCGAAGGCGTCGCCGGGACGGGCATCGTCACCGACCCAGCGCGGCTGACGGCGCTGGCGATCCTCTCGGTAGAGAACGATCACAGCTTCCCGCTGCTGTTCTACCGCGAGAACTGCGCCGACATGGCGCTCTGCGAGGACGACGTCGACGAGGCTTTCATCGCCTCTGCGCGCGCGCTGGTCGTCACCGGCACCCATTTCTCGAAGCCCGGCACGGAGGCGGCCCAGCGCAAGGCGATGCGGCTGATGAAAGAGGCGGGCGGCAAGGTGGTGCTCGACATCGACTATCGCCCCAATCTGTGGGGATTGGCCGGCCATGATGCCGGCGACAACCGCTACATCGCGTCCGATGCCGTCTCCGCCAGCATGCGCACGGTGCTTCCCGAATGCGACCTCATCGTCGGGACCGAGGAAGAGGTCATGATCGCGTCGGGCGATCGCGATTTAGCGAGCGCACTGAGTACGATCCGCGAGCTTTCCTCGGCAACCATCGTTCTCAAGCGCGGGCCGATGGGCTGCATCGTCTATGACGGGCCTATCCCCAACGATCTCGAAGACGGCATTGTCGGGCACGGCTTCCCCATCGAGGTTTACAACGTGCTGGGCGCGGGCGACGCTTTCATGTCCGGTTTCCTGCGCGGATGGCTGGGCGGCGAAGACCTCGCGACCGCCGCCACATGGGCCAATGCCTGCGGCGCGTTCGCCGTCTCGCGCCTGCTCTGCTCACCCGAAATACCGACATTCGAGGAGCTGCAGTATTTCCTTGCCAATGGAAGCCCGCACCGGGCGCTGCGCAAGGACGAAGCGCTGAACCACGTCCACTGGGCGACCACTAGGCGAGCGGATATCCCTTCGCTGATGGCCTTCGCCATCGACCATCGCTCGCAGCTCGAGGATATCGCCGCGAGGGCCGGTGCACCGGCCGATAGAATTGCCGATTTCAAGGTTCTGGCAGTCAAAGCGGCGGCGAAGGTCGCTGCCCGGCATTCCGGCTGCGGAATGCTGCTGGACGAGCGCCACGGCCGCAAGGCCATGGCCGAGTTCGCCAACCATCCGCTCGTCTGGCTCGGCCGTCCCGTCGAGCAGCCCGGCTCGCGGCCGCTGCGGTTCGAGTTCTCGCAGGATATCGGTTCGCAGTTGGTGGAATGGCCGGTCGATCACTGCATCAAGTGCCTGTGCTTCTACCACCCTGACGATCCGGCCGGGCTGAAGGACGAGCAGCAGCAGAAGCTGCGCGCGCTGTTCGAGGCTTCGCGAAAGATCGGGCGCGAGCTGCTGGTGGAGATCATATCCAGCAGGCACGGAGCTCTTGGGGATGATACCCTGGCCAAGGCCCTGGGCGAACTCTATGCGCTCGGCATCAGGCCCGACTGGTGGAAGCTCGAGCCGCAGGCTTCCCCCGCCGCCTGGGACGCGATCGGCAAGGTGATCGGAGACAACGACCCACACTGTCGCGGCGTGGTGATGCTGGGGCTGGAAGCGCCTGCCGAGCAGCTGGAGGCAGCCTTCCGCGCCGCCGCCGGCGCGCCAGTGGTGAAAGGCTTTGCCGTCGGCCGAACGCTCTTCGGCGATGCCGCTGCAAACTGGCTTGCCGGAGACATCGATGACGAGGCGGCGATCTCGGATATGGCTGGCCGTTTCGACGCATTGTGCCGAAGCTGGCTTGCCGCGCGCGGTCCGGCGACGGCATAGTCGCAGCCGAGGAGGAGACACATGACCGCCACCATCAGGCTGACCATGGCGCAGGCGTTGACGCGCTATCTCGCTGCCCAGAAGACCGCGATCGACGGCGAAACCGTACCGATTTTCGCCGGGGTATGGGCCATCTTCGGCCATGGAAACGTCGCCGGCCTTGGCGAGGCGCTGTGGCATGTCAGCGACGAGCTGCCGACCTATCGCGCCCATAACGAGCAGGCCATGACCCATGCGGCGATCGCCTTCGCCAAGGCAAGCTTCCGCCGCCGGATGATGGCCGCCACGACCTCCATCGGCCCCGGCGCGACCAATCTCGTGACAGCGGCAGCGCTTGCCCACGTCAACCGGCTGCCGCTGCTGCTGCTTCCGGGCGACGTGTTCGCCAGCCGCATCCCCGATCCCGTGCTTCAGCAGGTCGAGGATTTCGGAGACGGCACCGTATCGGCCAATGATTGTCTGCGCCCTGTGTCGCGCTATTTCGACCGCATCACGAGGCCCGAGCAGATCGTGCCCGCCATGGCGCGCGCCATGCAGGTGCTGACCGACCCGGCCGATTGCGGGCCGGTTACGCTCGCCCTTTGCCAGGACGTGCAGGCCGAGGCCTACGATTATCCGGAAACTTTCTTCGAGGAGCGTATCTGGACCCCGCGGCGTCCACGTCCCGACAGCGGCGAACTGGGGCGGGCGCTCGATGCCCTCAAGGCGGCAAGGAACCCGCTGATCGTCGCCGGCGGCGGCGTGCTCTACTCGCAGGCCAGCGCCGCATTGGCGGCTTTCGCGGAAGCGACGGGAACACCCGTCTGCGAGACGCAGGGCGGCAAGTCGGCATTGCCGGACGACCACCCTCTCAACATGGGCGCTGTCGGCGTGACCGGCACGTCGGCCGCAAACAGTCTGGCGCAGGAAGCCGACCTCATCCTTGCCGTCGGCACGCGCCTTCAGGATTTCACCACAGGCTCGTGGGCCTTGTTCCAAAACGGCGACAAGAAGATCGTCGGCCTCAACGTCCAGCCCTTCGACGCAGGCAAGCACCGCGCGCTGCCGCTGGTGGCCGACGCGCGGGAGGGGCTGGCGGAACTCTCGTCTGCCCTCGGTGGCTGGCGCACGCCAGCGGCCTGGACCGACGATGCCAAGGCGGGGAAAACCTCCTGGAGGCGCGATGCCGACCAAGCGCTCGCGGCCACCAACGCCGCGCTACCCTCGGACGCGCAGGTCATCGGCGCAGTCCAGCGGGCGCTTGGCTCCGATGTCACGCTGCTGCATGCGGCAGGCGGCCTGCCGGGCGAACTGCACAAATTGTGGCGGGCAGGCGCGCCCGGCTCATACCATGCCGAATACGGCTATTCGACCATGGGGTACGAGATCGCGGGCGGCCTCGGCGTGAAGCTGGCGAAACCGGATGGCGAGGTCGTCGTGATGCTGGGCGATGGCTCCTACCTGATGCTCAATTCCGAGATCGCCACCTCGGTCATGCTCGGCGTGAAGCTGACCATAGTGCTGCTCGACAATCGCGGTTTCGGCTGCATCAACCGCCTCCAGCGCGCCACAGGTGGCGAGAGCTTCAACAACCTGCTGGAGCACACGCGCCACGAAACGCTGCCACAGATCGACTTCGCGGCCCATGCCGCGAGCCTCGGCGCGATTGCGGTGAAGGTCGCGTCGATTGCCGAACTGGAAGGTGCGCTGGAAAAGGCGAAAGGCAACGACCGCACCACGGTCATCGTCATCGACACCGACCCGCTCGCGTCTACCGAGGCGGGCGGCTACTGGTGGGATGTCGCCGTGCCGGAAGTGAGCGAACGCGCGGAAGTGCTGGAGAAACGCCGCGCCTACGAGGACGCGGTGAAGCTGCAAAGGCTGGGAGACTGACTGAATGATCCGCATCGGCGCCAACCCTATCGGCTGGTCGAACGACGACATGATCGAGATCGGCGGCGACATACCGCTGGAACGGTGCCTGGCCGAGGCGAAGGCCGCCGGCTTCGAGGGCATGGAATTGGGCAACAAGTTTCCCCGCCGCGCTGAAAGCCTGAGACCGGTCCTCGACGCTCATGGGCTGGCCCTGGTAGGCGGCTGGTATTCGACGGAGCTGCTTCGCCGGGACGTGCAGGCGGAGCTGGAAGCGGCGCGCGACCACGCATCGCTCCTCAAGGCGATGGGCTGCTCGGTCTTCATCGCAGCCGAAACGTCCAACGCCATCCATTCCGACAGGTCGCTGCCGCTGTCCGCACGTCTCGTTCTGGCTAAAGACGAGTGGACGGGTTTTGGACAGCGCTACAGCGCGTTCGCGGCAGCCATTCTGGACGAGTACGGGCTGCGCGTCGTCTACCATCACCATATGGGAACCTGCGTGCAGACCGAAGCCGAGATCGACCGCTTCACGGAGGTGACGGACGACGCGGTTCACCTGCTGCTCGACACCGGCCATGCGACATGGGGCGGGGCCGATCCGGCGCGCCTCGCCCGCCACTATCGCGACCGCATCAGTCACGTTCACTGCAAGGATATCCGCGAGGAGGTGATGTGGCGTTCCAACCGCGAGGACTGGTCGTTTCTCAATTCCGTCCTCGAAGGGGTCTATACCGTGCCTGGCGACGGCATGATCGACTATGTACGGGTGCTGAAGGAACTGAGCGGCTATTCCGGCTGGGTTGTCGTCGAAGCCGAGCAGGACCCGAAAAAGGCGGAGCCCGCCGCCTATGCGAAGCTCGGGCACGCCAACGTCTCCCGGTTCCTGGCTGAGGCGGGTCTGTCATGAAGGGCGGCGAAGACTTCTTCCGCCCGCTGTGGATCCGGGCACTGATCGTCGCTGCCTGTGCCGGCTGGGCCGTGCTGGAATGGATCAACGGCCAGACTGGCTGGGCGATGATGGCTGGCGCGGCCACAGCCTATGGCGTCTGGAGCTTCCTGATCGCCTACGAGCCGCCGAAGCAGGATTAGCACGATGTCGAAACTGCAAATCAAACCGCAGGG
The DNA here is from genome assembly GCF_008180155.1 of Neoaquamicrobium microcysteis. GTDB lineage: Bacteria > Pseudomonadota > Alphaproteobacteria > Rhizobiales > Rhizobiaceae > Aerobium > Aerobium microcysteis. Next base: position 103,126 of record NZ_VSZS01000057.1, read on the forward strand.
AAAATCAGGCCGCGTCATCGCGGTGACACCGGAAAGCGCAGGCTGGACCTATGTCGGCTTCGAGCTCTTCAGGCTGGCGCCGGGCGAAACAGTCGAAGCCGTGACTGGCGGACGTGAAGCCTGCCTCGTATTCGTGACCGGCAAGGGCGAAGCCTCGGTCGCGGGCGAGGATTTCGGCACGCTCGGCGACCGCATGTCGCCCTTCGAGGGTAAGCCGTGGTCTCTCTATGTGCCGCAGGAGTCGCGCTGGTCGATCACCGCGACCACGCCGCTGGAACTGGCCGTGTGCACGGCACCGGGGCTAGGCGGCAAGCTGCCTCCACGCGTGATCGCGCCGGACATGCTCGGCCAGGAAGTGCGCGGCAAGGGCACCAACACCCGCCATGTCACCAATATCCTGCCTGAAGGCGAGCCGGCGGATTCGCTGCTGGTGGTGGAAGTCATCACGCCGGGCGGCCATACGTCGAGCTATCCGCCCCACAAGCACGACAGGGACGACCTGCCGCGCGAGTCCCATCTCGAGGAAACCTACTACCATCGGCTCGACCCGCAGCAGGGTTTCGCCTTCCAGCGCGTCTACACCGACGCCGACGACCACGGCGTGCGCGAGCTGGACGAGGTGATGGCGGTCGAGGACGGCGACGTGGTGCTGGTGCCGAAGGGTTATCACCCCTGCGCCGCCTGCCACGGCTATGACCTCTATTATCTAAACGTCATGGCAGGTCCGCAGCGCACGTGGAAGTTCCACAATGCGCCCGAGCATGAGTGGCTGTTGAAGTAGTCGCGTCCGCGACGAGGCCGGGCCCGGCGTCGCTGCCAGGCCCGACCCGTCCGCTCCGACGGGGCCCGAGAGGGGGCCTACTGGCCGCCGCCGAGCGAATGGACATAGACCGTCAGTTCCTTCACGGTCGTGTCGCCGAGGCGCTCCGCCCAGGCCGGCATAACGCCATGCTGCGGGGCGCGGATTTGCGCGGCGATCGCCTCCACACTCGAGCCGTAGAGCCAGATCGCGTCTGTCAGGTCGGGTGCGCCCAGTTCGGGGTCGCCCTTTCCGGCCTCGCCATGGCATGAGGCGCAATTGTCGGCGAAGATTTGCGCGCCGGGCTCCGAACCGTCGCCCTCGCCAGAAAGCGCGAGCACATGGGCGGTGACGGCGCTCACCTGCTGCCGGTCGAGCATGTCGGCAAAGGCCGGCATCTGCGAGAAACGCGTCTCGCCGTCGCCTGCGAAGCGCACACCATGGGCGATGGAGATGCGTATGTTTTCAGGCGTCCCGCCCCAAAGCCATTCGTCATCGTTGAGGTTGGGATAACCCGGGGACCCGGAGGCGCCCGAACCGTGACACTGCACGCAGTTAACCCTGAAGGCGGCAGCGCCGGCGGAGGTGGCGAACTGGCGCAGCCCATCGTCGGCCAGGATGTCCTCCACCGGCAGTTCGGCGATCCGCGCGACATATCCGGCTTTGCCGTCCTCGATCGCGCCGAGTTCGCTGCGCAGGTCGGCGCGGCTCGAATAGCCGAGAAATCCGGTTGTCGCGGACGAGATCATCGGCCATGCGGGATAGGCCACTGTATAGGCCAGCGCCCACACGATGGTCGCGTAGAACGTCCAAAGCCACCATCGCGGCATCGGGTTGTCGAGCTCTCTTATTCCGTCCCACTCGTGCCCCGTCGTCTCGACGCCGCTGGTCTCGTCGATCTGTCTCTCGCTCATGTCATTCGTCCTCGAGGGGAATACGGGCGGCGTTGTCGGCCTGCTTCCGGCTGCCCGGCCGGAAGGCGAAGATCACGACACCAATGAAAAACAGGGTCATCGCCAGCAGCGCCCACGAATCGGCGAACTGGCGCAGCGCGGTATAGGTTTCCATCGCGCCCTCCTATCGGTAGCCGGCGGCTTCGTCGTAGGTCGAGAAGTCGACCAGCGTGCCGAGCATCTGGAGATACGCAACCAGCGCGTCCATTTCGGTCAGCCGCGCCGGGTCGCCGTCGAAGTCGCCGAGCTTTGCCTTGGGGTAGCGCGCCTCCACGCCGGAAGTGTCCGCATTGGGGTCCGCCTGCGCCTTGAGGTCGGCGACGGCGTTTTCCACCATCTCGTCGGTGTAGGGCACGCCCACGCGCTGCTGCGCCACCAGGTGCGTTCCGAAATTGCGGGTGTCGAGCGGCGTATCCTTCAGGAAGGCGTAGCTCGGCATCACCGATTCCGGCACCACCGAGCGCGGCTCGATCATGTGCTGGACGTGCCATTCGTTCGAATAGCGGTCGCCCACGCGGGCAAGGTCCGGTCCGGTTCGCTTCGAACCCCACTGGAACGGGTGGTCGTACATCGATTCAGCCGCAAGGCTGTAATGCCCGTAGCGCTCGACCTCGTCGCGGAAAGGCCGGATCATCTGGCTGTGGCACACGTAGCAGCCCTCGCGGATGTAAACGTTGCGCCCGGCCAGCTCGAGCGGAGAGTAGGGCCGCATGCCTTCCACCTTCTCGATGGTGTTCTCGAGGTAGAACAGCGGCGCGATCTCGACGATGCCGCCTATCGTGACGACGAAAAGAGAACCGGCCAGAAGCAGCGTTGCATTCTTTTCGATGATCTTGTGCTTGTCCATCAAAGCCATGTCTGGAAGTCCTTATTCGGCCGGCTTCAGGGCGGGTTGGAAGGAGGCGCCGCCGATCGGGTCCTCCTCGCGCTGATGGCCCAGGATGGTCATCGTTATGTTGAAGGTCATGACCAGCGCGCCCGCCAGATAGAGCGCCCCGCCAAACGCGCGCATCACGTAGTAGGGGAACATGGCGGCGACGGTTTCGGCGAAGGAGTAGACCAGGAAGCCCTGCGCGTCGTACTCGCGCCACATCAGGCCCTGCATGATGCCCGACACCCACATCACGGCCGCGTAGATGACGATGCCGATCATCGCCAGCCAGAAGTGCCAGATGACGAGACGGTCGGAGTAGAGCCGGGCCCGGCCCCACAGCTTCGGCACCATGTGATAGATCGCTGCGAATGAAATCAGCCCCACCCAGCCGAGCGCGCCCGAATGCACATGCCCGATGGTCCAGTCGGTGTAGTGGCTGAGCGAATTGACCGCCTTGATCGACATGACCGGGCCTTCGAAGGTCGACATGCCGTAGAAGGCGATTGCGGCCACCATCATGCGGATGATCGGGTCGGTGCGGATCTTGTCCCATGCGCCCGATAGCGTCATCAGGCCGTTTATCATGCCGCCCCAGGAGGGCATCCACAGCATGATCGAGAACACCATGCCCAGGGTCTGCGCCCAGTCGGGCAGCGCGGTGTAGTGCAGGTGGTGCGGACCGGCCCAGATGTAGAGGAAGATCAGCGCCCAGAAGTGGATGATCGACAGGCGGTAGGAATAGACCGGACGATCGGCCTGCTTGGGCACGAAGTAGTACATCATGCCCAGAAAGCCCGCCGTCAGGAAGAAGCCGACGGCGTTGTGGCCGTACCACCACTGGGTCAGTGCGTCCTGCACGCCGGAGAACGCGGAGTAGGAGCGCGAGCCCAGCAGCGACACCGGCATCGCCAGATTGTTCACCACATGCAGCATCGCGATGGTCACGATGAAGGCGAGGTAGAACCAGTTGGCGACGTAGATATGCGGTTCCTTGCGCTTGAGGATCGTGCCGAGGAACACCACGAGATAGGCGACCCAGACGAGCGTCAGCCAGATGTCGACATACCATTCGGGCTCGGCATATTCACGGCTCTGGGTGATGCCGAGGAGGTAGCCCGTCGCCGCCATGACGATGAAGAGCTGGTAGCCCCAAAAGACGAACCAGACGAGATCGCCGCCGAAGAGCCGCGCCCGGCTGGTGCGCTGCACGACATAGAGCGACGTCGCGATCAGCGCATTGCCGCCGAATGCGAACACGACCGCCGATGTGTGCAGCGGCCTCACGCGCCCGAAATTCAGCCACGGCTCGATGTTGAGGTCGGGCCAGGCGAGCTGCAGCGCGACGACCACTCCGACGAGCAGCCCCACCACGGCCCAGAACATTGTCGCGATCGCGCCGTAGCGCACCGGCTCGTCCATGTATGAGGCCGGGTCGGCGGGCGCGGCAGGGGCGAAACTCGTTCGGCGCATCAGGATGACGGCGAACGCTGAAAGCGTGAAGAACAGCACCCACATATGCTGCCTGAACGGCGCGTCGACGCCGAAGGCAGCGCCGACAAGGGCGACGAAGGCGAACAGGCCGACGCCGATGATTGCAGCTCCAAATCTCATTCCCTCAACCCCCGTCGGCGGCATCAACGCAGCGCAGCGGCCGAAACCGCGCACTGCTTCGGTTGCTAGCCATCTATCGCAGGCCGGTTGGACGCCTTGATCCACGTCAAGGCGGGTCGGCGGTTGGGACGCGACATGTCGGCCATCCAAGGAGCCGCTAATGCAAGCCGACACAGCGCCGCGCTACACCAGCTATCCCACCGCGCCGCATTTTCATGCCGGCGTCACATCACTGACCGTAAAGGGCTGGATAGCGGCGATCCCGCAGGATGAGAGGCTGTCGCTCTACGTGCACGTCCCCTTCTGCGACCGGCTCTGCTGGTTCTGCGCCTGCCACACCAAGCAGACGAACCGATACGACCCGGTGGCGACGTTTATCGACGCTCTCCACTGCGAAATCCGCACCATCGGCGCCCTGGTCGGCAAGCGGGCGGCTGTTTCCTCGCTGCATTTCGGCGGTGGTTCGCCCACAATGCTGCGGCCCGGTGACCTCGTCGCATTGATGTCGGCTTTGAGAGAAAGTTTCCGCTTTGCCGCCGACGCCGCGATCAGCGTCGAGATCGACCCCAACGACATGGACGGGGCACGGCTGGATGCGCTGGCGGCCATCGGCATGACGCGCGCCAGCCTCGGCGTGCAGGACTTCGACGAACGCGTCCAGAAGGCCATCAACCGCGACCAGAGCTTCGAGGACACCAAAGCGGTGATCGACGGCTTGCGGCGACGCGGCGTCGGCTCCGTCAATCTCGACGTTCTCTATGGCCTGCCGCACCAGACGTGCGATAGCGTGGCCACGACGATCGACAAGGTGCTGTCGCTGCGCCCGGACCGCATCGCACTGTTCGGCTACGCCCACGTACCGTGGTTCAAGAAGCACCAGACGATGATCGACGAGGCGGCCCTGCCCGGCCCAGCAGAGCGGCTGGCACAGTCCGGCCTCGCGGCAGAACGCGTCATTGCCGCCGGCTACCGGGTTGTGGGTCTCGACCATTTCGCCCTGCCCGACGATTCACTGGCGCTTGCGGATGCTGCAGGCAGGCTGCGGCGCAATTTTCAGGGGTACACAGACGATAGTTGCGAAACGCTCGTCGGACTCGGCCCTTCATCGGTCAGCCGGTTTCGCCAAGGCTATGCGCAGAACGTAGCGGCGACCCGGGAGTATTGCCGGCTGGTGGGTGCTGGTGACCTAGCCGTGGCGCGCGGCATCGCCCTCTCGCCCGAGGATCGCCTGCGCGCATGGGTCATCGAGCGGCTGATGTGCGACTTCCGATTTTCGACAATTGAGGCCGTCGAGCGTTTCGGACAGGCGGCACGGGTGGTGCTGGCCGAGGCGAGCATGATCGCGCAGGAACGCAACCCCATGCTTGTCCGCGACGGGGTCTGTTTTGCCGTCCCGCGCACGCAGCGGCCCTTCGTACGCGTGGTCGCCGCCCGCTTCGACACATATCTGAAGGCTGGCACGGCTAGACACTCGGCTGCGGTGTGAACGTCGGCTTGCTTGACTCTGCTGGGTCGTTCCTGTATCGGCAGCCCAAATCCGGCGTGGGGGCTCTCCGCGCCGGTCGTTCTTTGCGCGGCAAGTCGCCACTGGAACGTCACCCGAAACCGACTGAATAAAAAGCCGGCCGGACCGCGAAAGCGGTCATACGAGGCCGGACCGAACAGCGAAAGGTCAAAAAATGTTCGCAGTCATCAAGACCGGCGGTAAGCAGTACCGCGTCGTCGCCGACGACGTGTTGAAGATCGAGAAGGTTGCCGGCGAAGTCGGCGATATCGTCACCCTGGGCGAGGTCCTCGCATTCGGCGAAGGCGAAAACGTCACCATCGGCGCTCCGCTGGTTTCCGGCGCATCGGTCGCCGTGGAAGTCGTCGCGCAGGGCAAGGCCCCGACCGTCATCGCCTTCAAGAAGCGTCGCCGCCAGAATTCGCGCCGCACCCGCGGCCACCGCCAGCTGCTCACCACCGTGCGCATCTCGGAAATCCTGACCGACGGCGCTAAGCCTTCCAAGAAGGCCGCCGCGAAGAAGGAAGCGCCGAAGGCCGAGACCAAGAAGGACGACGCTCCGGCCGCCGCCGCAGCGCCGCTGTTCAAGGCACCCAAGGGCAAGGGCGACGACCTGACCGAGATCAAGGGCATCGGCCCGGTTGCGGCCGGCCAGCTCAACGAGCAGGGCATCACCACCTTCAAGCAGATCGCCGCGCTGTCCGACAAGGACATTGCCAAGATCGACGAGGCGATGCCTTTCAGCGCCGACCAGATCAGCGACTGGCGCGAGCAGGCCAAGGAACTGGCGAAGTAATTTCGCCCGGTGATTGAATTTTCCCGCGAATGCGGGCATTGAAAGATTGAAGCGCACTTCGAGGCGCAAAGGAGCACTACGATGGCACACAAGAAAGCTGGCGGTTCTTCGCGTAACGGTCGCGATTCCGAATCCAAGCGCCTTGGCGTGAAGAAATTCGGCGGCGAAGCCGTCATTCCTGGCAACATCCTCATTCGTCAACGCGGGACCAAGTGGCACCCGGGCGTCAACGTGGGCATGGGCAAGGACCACACCCTTTTTGCGCTCGAGGCTGGCGCCGTTTCGTTTGCGCGCAAAGCCAACGGCCGAACCTACGTATCGGTGAACCCGATTCAGGACGCAGCGGAGTAAGCCGGATCCGCACCACAACACCGGCGCCCCATCTCGGGAACCGGTGTCCGGACAGTCCGGAAAAGGAACAAGGGAGATGGGTCGCCATCTCCCTTTTTTCGTTTCATCTGGAGGACTGACCCATGGTTGCCGAGAAGGAAGACGTCGAGGACGAAAGTCTGAGCATAGACTGCCCGGTTCTGGTGACCGAGCGTCTGGTGATGCGTCCGCCCCATGCCGACGACATCGAGGAACTGGCTGAACTGGCCAACAACCGTCGCATCGCGGAGATGGTGGCGCGCATGCCCTATCCCTATGGGGAGCAGGAGGCGCGCGCCTTCGTTTCGAGCACGCAAAACGGTTCGCGCTCGGGCTGCGTCTACGCCGTCACGCTGGCCGATAACGGCGCGTTCATCGGTTGCGCCGGTCTGGAAGCAGGCTCGTTGGGACTAGCCCTTGGCTACTGGATCGGCGAGCCCTATTGGGGCCACGGATATGCGACGGAAACCGCCCACGCGCTGGTCGACCTCGCGTTTCGTGCCACGGAGATCGACCGTCTGTTCGTTTCATGCCGGGTCATCAACGCCGCCTCGCGCCGGGTGATCCATAAATGCGGCTTCCAGTATTCCGGCCAGGGCATGATCGAGTCGATCGCGGCCGGCCGCGTGCCCGTCGAGCGCTATGCACTCGACCGCAAGACCTGGGTCAGCCTGCGTAGCTGGGCGCAGATGTAGAAAGGCCTCGCGCCGGCGGCGGAAACTGCCGGCGCAAAATTTGTCCCTTGCTACCGGCCGATGAGGCTGGACCGGTCGAATAGCCGTGATTGGCCGGAATGTTTTTCCTTCTGCCGCTCTCGCGCACCTGCTATTTCCTTGTGTCCGGATGCAAGGAGAGGGCGAAGTGGCAGTCAAATCGGCAAAGGTTTGGGCGCACAGCCCCACGGCTGCGTCCTGCACCGTCACCAACGATCGCGAGCAGACAATCGCGGCGGTCTTTTCTCCCCGCGCCGAGGGTTTCACGCCGCTCGAAATACAGGCCGCTTCGCTTGCGGCCTGCATCGCAGCCAGCGTGCGCATTGCCGCGCGCGCCGCCGACATCGGGCCGCTGGGTCAGCTCGATGTCGAGGTGGAGGCCATCAAGGCGGAGGACGAGCCGAGCCGTCTCGGCCGTTTCGAGGTAGCCGTGCGCTTTTCAGATCCGCTCGACGAAGCCGTGCAGGATCGCCTGATTCACGCGGCCGAAGATATCTGCACCATCAGCAACACGCTGCGGGCCGGCGACACGGTCGTCGTCGGACGCCGCGCGTAACAGCAGCGATCACAGGAGAAACATCCATGCGTCGTCTCGTTTTGTCCCTCGCGCTGGCGCTCGCCGCCGCGCCCGCCCACGCATTCACCGTGGCCGACTGGCTCGCCCACGAGGTTCCGGCCGCCGAGCCGCAGGTGGCCTATGATGGCGACCCGGTGACGCTGAAATTTTCCTCGCCCAACCCTGCCGCTTCTCTGGTGCCCGAAGTGTGGGCCAAGGGCTTCACCTGGCTGAAGGAAGCGACCGACGGCAAGCTCGTAATCGAGGAGTATCACGGCGGAACGCTGCATGCGGCGGCCGATGGCTGGCGCGCGGTGCGCAACCGCGTCAGCGACTATGCAGCCTGCTACACCTCCTACGAGGGCAGCGGCTTCCCGCTGCACAAGGCCATCGAGCTGCCATTCGTGACGCCGGCAAACCCCGTGGCCGCCACCCGCATCTTGCAGGAGCTTGCGCCGAAATATTTCGTCCCCGAGTGGGAGAGCCGCGGCGTTCTCTATGGCTACACCGTCATTGCCGGCGTCTCCGACATCATGAGCAACAAGCCCATCCGCACGCCCGACGACCTGCGCGGGCTGCGCGTCATCGCCCAGGGTTTCCCGCCCGAAGCCGCAGAAGCGCTCGGCATCACCACGCTGAACATCCCCTTCCCCGAAATCTACACCGCCTTCCAGCAGGGCATCGCCGACGCGGTCATCTGGGTCGATCCGGGTTTCGTACCGTTCAAGATCTACGAGCTGGCCAAGTTCCACACCAGCCTCGGCCTCACCGCCCAGCACATCGACACCTGCATCAACCGCGACGCCTATGCCGGCCTGCCGGACGAGTTGAAGCCGGTCTTCGGCCGGTTCCAGCAGAACATCGCCCACGCGGTCAGCCAGCGTCTCGGCGTGGAATTCCGCGAACAGGCGCTGAAGACCTATGCGGACAATGGCGTCGAGCTGATCGAGCTCAACGCCGAAGAGAAGCAGACTTGGCGCACCGCTCTGGAGCCGGTTTTGGAAGCCTGGGTCGAGGCGCGCGAGGCCGAGGGCCTTCCGGCGCGTGAGCTGATCGACGACATTCGCCGCCTCGAGGCGGAGTATGGCGACAAGAGCGCCGAGGAAATCTTCGAGCTGACGGTGAACTCGCCGGTCGAGGGCCTGCTGCCGGCGGCGCAGTGATGCAACGCATCGTCGACTTCCTCGAAGGCTGGGTAGCCTATCTGCTGTTGCCAGCGCTGGCTGTGCTGGTGGGGGTCGATGTTGTCCTGCGCTACATTCTCAACCTGCCGCTGCGGTGGGGCAACGACGTCAAGGAGCTGCTTCTGCTGCTCGTCGTCGTCGGCGCCCTGCCGGGCGTCAGCCTTGCCGATCAGCACATCCGTGTCGGGCTTTTCGACCGGTTCTTTCGCAACCGCGCCGGCAGCCTGTGGGTTGCGCTGCGCCATGTGCTGACCGGTATCGCCGCGCTCGCGGTCGGCTACGCGGTGCTGCTGATGGCGCTCGACATGCATCGCTATGGCGACCGGGCCGAGATGATCGCCATCAGCTTCTGGCCCTTTGCCGCTTTCGTCGCGCTCGCCGCAACCCTTTCGGCGCTGGCCGAGTTCGTCCGCGCCGCCCGCGCCTTCGCAGGGAACACCTGATGGACCCGCTGACGCTCGGCATCGTCGTGATGGTCGGCATGCTGGTGGTCGTCATGCTCGGCCTGCCCGTGGGCTACGCGCTGCTGGGCGCGGGCACCATTGGCTACGCCGTGCTCTCCGGGCCCTCGCAGGCTTTTACCCAGATCGGTCTGGCGTTGTGGGACAACGGCACAAACTTCCTGTTCATCGCCGTGCCGCTGTTCATCCTGATGGGGCAGCTCATCTTCCATGCCGGCCTTGCCGAGGACATCTTCGCGCTGGCGCAGCGTGCGCTGCGCCGCCTGCCCGGCGGGCTGGGCGTCTCGACAGTGCTGGCTTCGGCCGGCTTCGGCGCGGTCACCGGCTCCAGCGTGGCGGCAGTGGCCACGATGGGCAACATCGCCGTGCCGCAGATGATAAAGCGCGGCTACAGCGACAGGCTTTCGGCAGCAACCGTGGCCAGCGCCGCCACCCTCGCCATCATCATTCCGCCCAGCGTTCCCCTCGTCATCTACGGCGTGTGGAGCGAAACCTCCATCGGCGCGCTGTTCATCGCCGGCATCGTCCCAGGCGTTATCCTGATGCTCGCCTTCATCGCAACCGTGATGATACAACGACGACAATACGCCGCGGCATCCAGCCAGCTCATCGAAGAGCTTGGTCGGCCGCTATCGTCCCACGCCGTCGGCCTCATCTCGGTCGTTGTCATCTTTGTCATCGTCATCGGCGGCATCTATGCGGGCATGTTCACGCCGACGGAGGCGTCGGGCATTGGTGTTCTGTCGGTTCTCGCCATAGCGCTGGCGAGCCGCCGGCTGAACCTTGCGATGATGCGCAGCGCGCTCAAGGAGACCATCCGCACCTCGGCCGCGATCTTCCTCATCCTGACGGGCGGCATCATCCTGTCGCGTTTCCTGGTGCAGACGCGGCTCACCAACGCCGTCGTAGGGCTGGTGTCCGATCTCGACGCCTCGCCCCAGATGATCCTGCTGGCGCTGGCGCTGGTCTATCTGCTGCTTGGCGCGATCATGGACACGTTCGGCATGCTGATCCTGACCCTGCCGCTCGTGCTGCCGATCACGCTCGCGCTCGGCTACGATCCGATCTGGACCGGCATCTACCTGACGATCCTGATGGAGATCGCCATGCTGACCCCGCCGATCGGCCTTAATGTCTTCGTGCTGGAGCGCGCCACGGGCGTGCCGGCGGCGCGGATTTTCGCCGGCGTATGGCCGTTCGTGGTAGCTGCGCTCGCCGTCGTGGTGCTGCTGATCTACGTCCCGCAGCTCGCCACCTGGCTGCCGCAGACGATGCGCTGACCTATCCGAGTTCCAGCCAGAGCGGCCGGTGGTCGGAGCCGACAGCTTCGACATCGACGTGGAACGCCTTGATCTTCGACGCCAGAAGCGGGTGGACGAAGCAGTAGTCGATGCGCTTGTGAAGGCTGGCATCGGCCGGGTCTTCGAGATTGACACAGGTGGGCTGCGGGGCGCCGCCCACGCGCAGGGCCGCATCGACGGCATGGCGGGCCACCAGCGGCGTGCCGAACTCATGATCGGGCGTGCCGGCCACCAGATGGTACTCCGGCGAGCCTTCCAGCATGTTGAAATCACCCATCAGCACATAGGCCTCGGGCGTCGGCGGCTCGGGAAAGCCCATCTCGGAAATCCCGCTGATCGCGCCGCCTTCCAGCGGATAGGCGAGCAGGCGATCCATCAGGAAACGCACCTGCGCCATCCGCTCGTCCGCGCCGCGATGGTCGAGATGGGTCGAATAGAACCGGACGGGACCGAAGGGCGTGTCGATCATGGCTTCCAGCGCGCCGCGCTGGAGGTTGACCCGGTCATAGCTGCGGGTGCGCGGCAGGAGCAGGTTGCGCGAGAGCAGGATCGGCGTCTTCGACAGGATCATGTTGCCGAACTCAAGCCGCACGTCGACGGCCTTGCCATTCTTGACGTGGGAACCTATCTCGGCCTCGAGATTGGGTCCGAAGGCGGCGAAATAGTCAGGCAGCATGGCGCGGATGTCGGCGACGAGATCGCGTCCGCCATTCATCGGACTGTTGCGGGTAACCTCCTGAAGCGCGATCACATCGGCACCGCGAACGGCATCGACGATGCGCTCCAGATCGAACTGCGCGTCCTGCCCGAAGCCGAACTGGATGTTGTAGCTGACGCATTTCATGGCGTTTCGTCCTCTCACATGCCTTTTCGCGCGTGATTCTCCCTCCAGCATGCGCTAGAGCAGAGCGCTCCAGAACAGAAGAACAGACAGACTGTCAATCCGATGAAATTTCTCGATCAGGCCAAGGTCTATATCCGATCCGGCGACGGTGGCGCGGGCTCCGTCTCGTTCCGGCGCGAGAAGTTCATCGAATTCGGTGGACCGGACGGCGGCGACGGCGGACGCGGCGGCGATGTGTGGGCCGAAGCCGTCGACGGCCTCAACACGCTGATCGACTACCGCTACCAGCAGCATTTCAAGGCCAAGACCGGCATCCACGGCATGGGCCGCAACCGCACCGGCGCGAAAGGCGGCGATGTACTGCTGCGGGTGCCCGCCGGCACGCAGATTTTCGAGGAAGACAACGAGACGTTGATCTGCGACCTCACCGAGGTCGGCCAGCGCTTCCTGCTTGCCAAGGGCGGCAATGGCGGGTTCGGCAACCAGCATTTCAAGACATCGACCAATCAGGCCCCACGCCGCGCCAACCCCGGCCTGCCGGGCGAGGAGCGCACCATCTGGCTGCGCCTGAAGCTGATCGCGGATGCAGGCCTTGTCGGCCTGCCCAATGCCGGCAAGTCCACCTTCCTCGCTTCCGTCACCGCCGCCAAGCCGAAGATCGCCGACTATCCGTTCACGACGCTGCACCCCGGCCTGGGCGTCGCGCGTGTGGATGCGCGCGAGTTCGTCATCGCCGACATTCCGGGCCTGATCGAAGGCGCGCATGAGGGCGTGGGCATCGGCGACCGCTTCCTAGGCCATGTCGAGCGTACCCGCGTGCTGCTCCATCTCGTCTCGGCGCAGGAGGAACACCCCGGCAAGGCTTACGAGACGGTTCGCGGAGAGCTTGAGGCCTACGGCCACGGGCTGGACGAGAAACACGAGATCGTCGCGCTGTCGCAGGTGGACACGCTGGACGCGGACGCGCGCAAGAAGAAGGCCGCCGCGCTCAAGCGTGCCGCCGGCCGCGCGCCGATCCTCCTTTCGGCCGTGTCAGGCGAAGGCGTGGAGGAAACGCTGCGCGCGCTGATCGCCGTGGTGGAGGAAGCCCGCGCGGAGGAAGACCCCGTCACCACCGACGAGCGATGGATAAAATGACCGTCCGTTCGCTCAAGGACTTCCGCCGCATCACGGTGAAGATCGGATCGGCGCTTCTGGTCGACCGCAAGGCTGGGCTGAAGCGGGAATGGCTGGCTTCGCTTGTGGATGACGTGGCCGCGCTGACGGCGGATGGCGCGGAGGTGCTGGTCGTGTCGTCGGGCGCGATCGCACTCGGCCGCACGGTGCTGGGGCTGCAATCGCGCGCGCTGCGGCTGGAGGAAAGCCAGGCTGCCGCCGCGGTGGGACAGATCGAGCTCGCCGGCGCCTGGGCCGAGGCGCTTGCCCGCAAGGGGCTCAAATCCGGCCAGGTGCTGGTGACGCTAGGCGACACCGAGGAACGCCGGCGCTATCTCAACGCGCGGGCCACCATCTCCACCTTGCTCAAGCTCAAGGCGGTCCCGGTCATCAACGAGAACGACACGGTGGCCACCTCCGAGATCCGCTACGGCGACAACGACCGGCTGGCCGCCCGCGTCGCGACCATGATGGGCGCCGACCTTCTGGTGCTTCTTTCGGACATCGACGGCCTCTACACCGCCCCGCCCGCGCTCGACCCCGATGCCCGCTTCATACCCCATGTCGAGCGCATCACGCCGGAGATCGAGGCGATGGCGGGTGCAGCGGCGTCCGAACTGTCGCGCGGCGGCATGCGCACCAAGCTCGATGCGGGCAAGATCGCCACCATCGCCGGCACGACCATGGTGATTACGGCGGGCAACCGCCGCAACCCGCTGGCGGCTATCGACGCAGGCGAACGCGCGACGTGGTTCGATGCCGCCCGCAGCCCCGTGCGCGGCTACAAGACCTGGATCGCCGGCAATCTCGAGCCCGCCGGGCGCATCACGGTCGATGCCGGCGCGGTGCGCGCACTTCGTGCAGGTAAATCGCTGTTGCCGGCGGGGGTAAAGCTGGTCTCGGGCCGGTTTTCGCGCGGCGACACGGTGGCTATCCTAGACCCTGCCGGAAGCGAGATCGCGCGCGGACTGGTTGCCTATGACGCTGCCGATGCCGTAAGGATCGCAGGTCTGAAGACGGCGGAGATCGAGGCGGTGCTCGGCTACGAGGCCCGCTCCGCCATGGTGCATCGCGACGACATGGTCATGTCGCGCGCACTGGAAGTGGAGGTTGACCATGCTGAACGCGCATGACGCGACGGCTGAGAACATCGCCGACCTGATGGCGCAGATCGGCCGCAAGGCGCGCGCGGCCGCCCGCCCGCTGGCGCTTGCCGACGCCGAGCGCAAGCACGCCGCCCTGATCGCCATGGCGCATGCCATTCGCGACGGCGAGGCCGCCATCATCGAGGCCAACGCGATCGACATCGCCAATGGCGAGGAAGCCGGCCTCTCGCCCGCGATGATGGACCGGTTGAAGCTGACGCCGGATCGAATCCGCGCGATGGAAGATGGCATCCGCGCAATCGCCGAACTGAAGGACCCCGTCGGCGAGGTCATCGCCGCATGGGACCGGCCCAACGGGCTTCACATCGAACGGGTGCGCACGCCGCTCGGCGTCATCGGCGTGATCTACGAGAGCCGCCCTAACGTGACGGCCGATGCAGGCGCGCTGTGCCTCAAGGCCGGCAATGCGGTGATCCTGCGCGGCGGCTCGGACTCGATCAATTCGTCCTCGGCCATCCATGCCTGCCTCGTAAGGGGGCTTAAGGCAGCGGGCCTGCCGGAGGACGCCATACAGCTCGTGCCCACGACCGACCGCGCCGCCGTGGGCGAGATGCTCAAGGGTCTCGGCGGCAATCTAGACGTGATCGTCCCGCGCGGCGGCCGCAGCCTCGTCGAACGCGTCCAGACCGAGGCGCGCGTCCCGGTCTTCGCGCATCTGGAAGGCATCTGCCATCTCTACATCGACAGGTCGGCCGACCTCGACATGGCGGTGAAGATCGCCGTCAACGCCAAGATGCGCCGCACAGGAATCTGCGGCTCGGCCGAGACGCTGCTGGTGGATCGGGCCGTCGCGTCCACCCATCTCGTGCCGATCCTCGACGCGCTTTCAAAAGCGGGCTGCGAGATACGCGCCTCCGACGATGTGCATGCCGCCTATGCCGCCTCAAAGCCGGCCACAGAGGACGACTGGAAGACGGAATATCTCGACGCCATCATCTCGGTGAAGCTGGTCGACGGCGTCGGCGAAGCGATCGACCATATCGAGCACTGGTCGTCGCACCACACCGAGGCGATCGTCGCAGAGGATGCGGCAGCGGTGAACCGCTTCTTCAACGAGATCGATTCCGCGATCCTGCTGCACAACGCCTCCACCCAGTTCGCCGATGGCGGCGAGTTCGGCATGGGCGCCGAGATCGGCATCGCTACCGGCCGCATGCACGCGCGCGGGCCTGTCGGCGTCGAGCAACTCACCTCGTTCAAGTACCGCGTACGGGGCACCGGGCAGGTCAGAGCGTAGATGCGCGCCTCGCTGTCGGCAGGCGGCTGATGCCTGACGTGTCGTCCTCCCACCTGCGCATGCCCTATGTCGAAAAGCGCATGCAGGTCGGCCTGTTCGGCGGTTCGTTCAATCCGCCGCACGCAGGCCACGCTCTTGTGGCCGAGATCGCGCTTCGCACGCTTGCGCTCGACCAGCTCTGGTGGATCGTCACCCCCGCGAACCCGCTGAAGGCCGGTCGCCAGATCGCGCCTCTTGCCGAACGCATCGCGGGGTCCGAAGCCATGGCGGGCGATCCGCGCATCAAGGTCACGGCGTTCGAGGCGGCGTTCAACGTGCGCTATACGGCCGACACCCTGGCGCTGGTGCGCGCCCGCAATCCGGGCGTCGATTTCGTCTGGATCATGGGCGCCGACAACCTTGCCGACTTCCATCGCTGGCAGCGCTGGCGCGAGATCATGCTTACGATGCCCATAGCGGTGATCGACCGCCCTGGCTCGACGCTCTCCTTCGTCTCCTCGGTCATGGCGCGGACGTTCGACAATGCCCGCATTCCCGAACGTGACGCGGCAAGGCTGGCGCGCATGCGGCCTCCGGCTTGGACCTTCATCCACGGCCCGCGTTCCTCGCTGTCCTCGACGGCGATCCGCGCCGCCGGCAAGGCTTGATCCACAGCAGGCAATGTCTCGTGCCACGCAGGCCGTGTCGCTTTTGACGCGGCGGCGGCGCAATGCGCAGAGCAGATTTCGGCGATGGACCGGAGCGTCGATCAAGCCAACCTCGAAGCACAGCCCGCGACGCTCGTCGCGGTAGCGAGCGTCATCGTCTCGATGGCGCTTGCTGCAGTCGGCAACGGGCTGATGTTCGCCTATATTCCGGTGCGCCTCGGGCTTTCCGGCTATGAGCCGACCTGGGCCGGCCTGATCCTCACCGGGCTTTCGGCCGGCGGCATCGCTGGCTGCCTGCTGACGGGCATGCTGGTTAAACGCGTCGGCCATGCCCGCGCCTTCATGATCTTCTCCGCGCTCATCGTCCTGTCCAACGCCATCATCGGCGCGGGCGTCGATCCCGTCACGTGGATCGGCGCCCGCGCTCTATACGGTTTCGCCATTTGCGGCATGTTCATCGTCGGGCAAAGCTGGCTCAACGACGCGGTGTCGAATGAGATACGCGGCCGCGTGATGGCGGTCTTCTACGTCAGCTACATTCTGGGGCTGGGCGCCGGATCGTGGCTCATGGGCCTGCTCGACATATCGGGCGCGGCGGCACCGCTCATCGGCATCGCCTTCACGTCCCTGTCGATCCTGCCCGTGGGCATGACCCGCCTTCCGCCCCCGCCGCCGCCCGAGGGAGCCTCGATAGCGTTCGCCCGCGCCTGGGCGATATCGCCGGTCGGCGTGGCGGGCATGCTCGCCGTCGGCGGTCTGTCTATGATGATCGCCGGCTTCGCGCCCATCCACGCAACAGCCAACGGCTACACCCAGGCGCAGGTGGCCACGCTGATGTTCGCGATGCCGCTGGGCACACTGCTCTTCCAGCTTCCTTTCGGCTGGATTTCCGACCGCACGGACCGCCGCTACGTGCTTGTCACCGCCTCGCTGCTGGTGGTTGCGGCGGGCATTGCGGCCGGCATGTTCGATGGCAGTACGCTCGCCGTGATGATCCTCATCTACATGGTCTGGAGCGGGGCTTCCGAATCCATCTATTCGCTGTCTTCGGCCCATGCCAACGACCGCGCCTCCAAGGACGACTTGGTGGCGCTGTCCAGCACGATGCTGTTTGCGTGGTCGGTGTCGGGCTTCGTCGTGCCGGCGCTGGGCACCGCACTGACGGCCGCCTACGGTACGCAGGCCTTCATGTCCGTCGCCATAGTCATCGCTGTGATCTTCTGCGCTTTCGTGCTGTTGCGCATCGTGCGCAACCCTGCCGTGCCGGCGGAGGAGACGGGCAGCTTCGCCCCCATGACCGCGCAGGCGCCCCTGCCGGTGGAGCTCGCCTTCGGCTCCGATCAGCCGGAAGACGCGGGGCAGGACATCACAAAGTAGCGGATGTCTTGAATCTGTAGCTCGACTCTGCCTATCTAGAGGGTGCCGACTGCAACGGTTGCATCGGCGAGCTTGTTCTTGTCGGAAAGGAAAGACACTGAGAACAGCATTGCGGAAGAAGGCGGATCTCCAGCCTTCGCCGGCCGGGGTCATCGGCGCTGCCGAAGTTTCCCGCGCCCTCGAAACTGTCCTTGCCAGTCTGGACGACTCCAAGGCCGAAAACATCGTATCCATCGACATACAGGGCAAGTCCAGCCTCGGCGACTACATGGTCGTCGCGTCCGGGCGCTCGCAACGTCATGTCGCGGCGGTTGCCGACCATCTCATCAAGGCGCTCAAGGATGCCGGTTTCGGCTTTCCGCGGGTCGAGGGGCTGGCCAATGCCGACTGGGTTCTGATCGATTCCGGCGACATCATCGTCCACGTGTTCCGTCCCGAGGTCCGGGAGTTCTACAACATCGAAAAGATGTGGCAGACACCCGACCTCGACGAGGAGACCGTCCACTAGCCTTTCGCGCTGACGGCGCGGAAGCTGCGGAAAGGCCAGGATGCGTATAGGAGTCCATGCCGTGGGCCGGATGAAAGCCGGCCCCGAAAGGGAATTGGCCGACCGCTATTTCGGTCGCTTCGCCAAGACCGGTCCGGCGATAGGGCTCGAATTCTCAGGCGTTTCCGAGATCGCGGAAAGCCGCGCCAAGGGCACGGACGAGCGTCGCCGTGAAGAAGCGGCGGCGCTGGATGCCTACCGAAAGGACGCCGCGCTGTTTCTGCTGGACGAGCGCGGCGCGAACCCCACATCGGAAGACCTCGCGCGGCGCATCGGCGACCTGCGCGACGGCGGACGCAGGCAGCTGGTCTTCGCCATTGGCGGCCCCGACGGGCACGATGCGACCTCGCGCGCGGCGGCCGATCTCGTCATCTCGTTCGGCGCCCAGACATGGCCGCACCAGATGGTGCGCGTTATGCTGGCCGAACAGCTCTACCGCATATCCACCATCCTGTCGGGCCACCCCTACCATCGGTCGTGATTGACGGCGGGGGTTGCGGGCGGCACGGTGCGCATGGTTGATGGTTCGTTAACGAAGGCGCTCTAGCCTGCCGGCTTTGAATGACGCGCGAGAGATGACGCACAGCACCCGACATATCCTTCTCGCAGCCACGCTGATCCTCGGCATGGCCGCGGCGATGCCGTCTCGCGCGCAGGAGGCGGGCGAGCTGGAAACGCGCCGTGCCGCCAGCGTGATCGAGCACGAGCGCCTGACCCAGGCGTTGACGGTGTCGGAGGAGCGCGCGGAAGAGATCGCTGCCGAGATCGCAACGATCCGCAAGGACAACGCCACCCTCTCCGCCGCGCTGGTGCAGGCCGCCAAGACCGAGCGCAAGCTCAGCCAGGACGTCGCCGACATCGCGGCGCGTCTTGATGCCCTGCGGCTTCAGGAAGGCGGCTTGCGCGAATCGCTGGCCGAGCGGCGCGGCGTGCTGGCCGAGGTGTTGGGCGCGCTTCAACGCATGGGGCTGAATCCGCCGCCCGCCATTCTGGTGCGGCCGGAGGATGCCCTG
Organism: Neoaquamicrobium microcysteis; assembly: GCF_008180155.1. Classification (GTDB taxonomy): domain Bacteria; phylum Pseudomonadota; class Alphaproteobacteria; order Rhizobiales; family Rhizobiaceae; genus Aerobium; species Aerobium microcysteis. The sequence goes on from NZ_VSZS01000057.1 coordinate 122,233, forward strand.
TCGTCGGTGCGAAGCTCGATCCTGCTTGCAGCCGTCGTGCCCGAACTGCGCGGCGAGACCGAGGTTCTGATCGGCGACCTCAGGGAACTGTCGCGCATCGTTGCCACCATCGAAAGCGAGCGTTCCCGCCTGCTAGCCACCGTTCAGCAGCAGGCGTCCGAGCAGCGCCGCCTATCACTTCTTCTTGAAGAAAAGCGCCTGCTGCAGGCAAAATCCGAACGGCTACTGACCGAGGAAAGGCAGCGCGCGACCGAACTCGCGGCCGACGCTACCTCGCTGCGCGAACTGATCGACGCACTGGAAGGCGAGATCGAGATCGCGGCCCGCACCGCGGATGAACAGGCCAGAATGGCCTCGCTCGGCGACGATTCACCCCAGACTCCCCCCGCCGCCGCTGCCTTGCAGCGTTTCGAGGCGCCCAACGTGCCGTTTGCCGACATGAAGGGCCGGGTCGGCCTTCCCGTCGCGGGCAGCGTGGCAAGGCGTTTCGGCCAGGACGACGATAGCGGCGGCGTGATGCAGGGCGACATGCTTGCGACACATTCGGCCGCAATCGTAACCGCACCCGTGGACGGCTCGATCCTCTATGCAGGACCGTTCCGCTCCTACGGCCAACTCTTGATCCTCAATGCAGGTGACGGTTATCATATCGTTCTGGCGGGAATGGGTCGAATCAGCGTTTCACCGGGCCAGTCCGTTCTCGCGGGAGAGCCGGTGGGCCTGATGGGTGAAACGAGAGTTGCAAGTGCCGTAGCCTTTGGCGAGGCGAGCATCGGCCCGGAACTCTACGTGGAGTTCCGCAAGGAAGGGAAACCCGTCGATCCGGCCCCATGGTGGACGGAGCGCAATTCTGGAAGGACAGGGAATGATACGTAAGTTGTCGCTTCTGTTTGCCGGCGCGCTGATGGGCGCGTCCGCCATGAGCCTTGTCTACGGCGCTGGCGGTGGGACGGCGAATGCGGCCGGATCGGAAACCTATCGGCAGCTCGCCATCTTCGGCGACATCTTCGAACGCGTGCGCGCCCAGTATGTGACGCCGCCGGAGGAGAAGAAGCTGGTCGAGAGCGCGATCAACGGCATGCTCACCTCGCTTGACCCCCACTCTTCGTATCTCAACCCGGAAGCGGCCCAGGACATGCGCGTGCAGACGCGCGGCGAGTTCGGCGGTCTGGGCATCGAGGTTTCGATGGAGAACGAGCTGGTCAAGGTCATCGCGCCGATCGAAGGCACGCCTGCCGAGCGCGCCGGCGTGTTGGCAGGCGACCTGATCTCGGCCATCGACGGCGACGAGGTGCGCGGCATGACGTTGAGCGACGCGGTCGACAAGATGCGCGGCGCAGTCAACACGCCCATCGAGCTGACCATCCTGCGCGAGGGCGCTGCAGAGCCGCTGAAGATCTCCATCGTTCGCGACATCATCAAGGTGCGCGCCGTGCGCCACCGCGTCGAGGAGGATGTCGGCTACCTGAAGATCAACTCGTTCACCGAGAAGACCTTCGACGACCTTCAGGCCGCGATCGACGACATCAAAAAGCAGGTGCCCGACGATCAGCTCAAGGGCTACGTGCTCGACCTTCGCCTCAATCCCGGCGGTCTGCTCGACCAGGCGGTGAGCGTGACGGACACCTTCCTCGACCGCGGCGAGATCGTCTCGACGCGGGGCCGCGACCCGAAGAACATCACACGCTTCGATTCGCGCGCCGGCGACATGATCGACGGCAAGCCGCTGGTGGTGCTCATCAATGGCGGTTCCGCCAGCGCATCGGAGATCGTTGCCGGAGCGCTGCAGGATCATCGCCGCGCCACCGTCGTCGGCACGCAGTCCTTCGGCAAGGGCTCGGTACAGACGATCATCCCGCTGGCCGAGAACGGTGCGCTGCGGCTGACCACGGCGCTCTACTACACGCCGGCAGGAACCTCGATCCAGGGTAAGGGCATCACGCCCGACATCAAGGTCGACCAGCCGCTGCCGGATGAGCTTCTTGGACGTGATGTCTCGCGCGGCGAGTCCGACCTGCGCGGCCACATCAGGGGTACCGAGGAAGACGAAAACGGCTCGGGCTCGGTCGCTTATGTGCCGCCGGAGCAGAAGGACGACGTGCAGCTCAACTACGCATACGATCTTCTGCGCGGGACCGAGACGCATGCCGCGTTCCCGCCCGACCCCGACAAGGCGGTCATGAACCAGTGACGCGTATCCCGGCCCCTGCGGGGCCGGCCAGTTTTCTGTCCGCGCCGGCGTTTCACCAAGCGCCGGCGCGGATTCACGAATCGGCTGCATCGGAGCGTCGGGCCGAGAAGTGAAATCCGGGCTTCCGGAAATTGCGACGCTCATTCAGGATGCGGGCTCGTTCGCATCAAGGCGGGTCTGGGACGGGCGCACCTTTGGTCAAGTCTCCTCTCGACAAGGATATCGACAGGCCACTCGGCCTCGGGCGGCAAGAGGCCGGCGACGTATGGCGCTGGTCGGCGTTTGGCGCGCGCCATCTCGTCGGCGGCCTGGCAACGATCTGTATTCTTGCGCTTGCAGGCGTGATTGCCCTGAGGGAACAGCCGTTCCGGACACCGCCCCAGGTGGTGGTTTCCACGCCTGAGGCCGCGTCGGCGCAGGCGGCAGCGGAACCTGCTCCCACCTACCCGTCACGCGAAGGCGGCGGCGCTTCCATCATCAGGGTTCCGCCTCCCGCGACGGAGGGCGGCGAGATGGTGATCCGCGACCCGTCGGCGCTGGGCCACAATCCGCTCGTCGCCCATCTGCCTGACAGGGAGCTGATTGAGGATACAGAGATCGGGCCACTGCCCGTGCGCGCCGCAGACGGCCGCAGACCTTTCGACACCTATGCGCGTCCATGGTCGGGTGCGCGCGGCGCAAGGGTGGCGGTCGTCATCGGCGGCCTCGGCGTGAGCCAGAGCGGCACGCAGGAGGCGATTGACAGGCTGCCGCCCGAGGTGACGCTGGCCTTCGCCAGCGGCGGCAACAGCCTCGACAGATGGATGCAGGCTGCCCGCCGCAAGGGCCACGAAATTGTCATGCAGGTGCCGCTCGAGCCTTTCGACTACCCCGAGGTCGATCCCGGCCGCAATACGCTGACCGTCGATGCCGACCCGGTCGAAAACCGCGACAGGCTGCACTGGGCACTCTCGCGCATCACGAACTATACGGGCGTCATGAATTATATGGGCGGGCGTTTCGTCACCGACCAGGCGGCGATGGCGCCCTTCTTCGGCGAATTGCAGCAGCGTGGGCTGATGTATCTCGACGACGGCTCTTCGGCACGCAGCATGGCCGCCGACATGGCCCAGCGACAGCGCGTACCGTACGCGGCCGCCGACATCGCCATAGATTCCGACCGCGACCGCGGAGCGATCCTCCAGAAGCTGGACGATGTGGAGCGCACGGCCCGCGCGCGCGGCTTTGCCGTGGCTACCGGATCGGCCTTTTCCGTCACGGTCGAAGCCGTGACCACCTGGGTCGAGGAAGCCAGACGCCGCGGCATCGAGATCGTCCCGATCTCGGCCGTCGCCAACGATCCCGAACGAAGCTGAGCATCATGACCCGGAAGACGCCCGTCGATCCCGAAACCCTGCCCTATCGCCCCTGCGTCGGCATCATGGTGCTGAACCGCGACAATCTCGTCTGGGCCGGCCGCCGCATCGCGCTGGCAGACAGCGAAATGGCCGGCACCGACAAATTGTGGCAGATGCCGCAGGGCGGCATCGACAAGGGCGAGGACCCCCTTCCCGCCGCGACCCGCGAGCTTTTCGAGGAGACCGGGATGAAATCGGTCTCCCTGCTCGCCGAAGCGCCGGACTGGATCAACTACGACCTGCCGCGCGACATCGTAGGCATTGCGCTGAAGGGCAAGTATCGCGGCCAGACGCAGAAATGGTTCGCCTTCCGGTTCGAGGGAGACGACAGCGAGATCACCATCGACCCGCCGGAGGGCGCGCAGGAAGCCGAGTTCGACGCGTGGGAATGGAAGCCGATGGCTGAGCTGCCCGAACTCATCGTGCCCTTCAAGCGCAAGGTCTACGAGGAGGTCGTGGCTGCCTTCCGGCATCTCGCGCCGTCATAGCTCACGTGAAGCCTGAGGCAAGGCCGGCTTGGGGTCCAGCGGAAAATAGTCGAAATACGGTTCCGCCTCGTGCAGCACGCGCGCCACGGACGGCCGCGCCATGAGCCGGTCATGATAGGCTCGCAGCGCCACATGCCGGTCGCCGAAGGGCTCGACGATATTAGCGTAGAACAGCGCCGGCACCGCCGAGGCATCCGCCAGGCTGAACCCGTCCCCGACCGCCCAGATGCGGCCGGTCATCTCGCTTTCCACATAGGCATAGGAACGGCGCAGCAACGCCCTTGCCTGCGCGACGCCATACGGGTCGCGGCTTTCGGCTGGCCGTAGCGCGTCGCCCACGATCTGCTGCATCGGGTGGTGGACATAGTGATCGTAGAACCGGTCCCAGACGCGCGCCTGCCAAGCCTCGTCGGGACCCGCGGGGAGAAGTTTGGCCGGTCCGGGATGAAAGGTCTCGAGATAGTCGATCACGGTGGACGATTCCGGAACCACGGCACCGCGCGCTTCATCGACCAAAACCGGCATCTTCGCCATAGGCCATAGCGCCGTGAACGCGGCCCGCGATTCCTCGTTGCCGAAGTCGACGATGACGCGCTCGAAAGGCGCGTCGTTCTCGTAGAGCGCGACCAGCACTTTCCAGCAGAACGACGCCAGGGGATGATAGTATAAGACCAGTTTCATGTATCCTCGGCTCCTCCTATCCTCGGCACGTCCGATTGCATGATGCAAGCAGCATTACTACGATGCAATCGCGATCGTGGGAGACGCAATGGAAGAGCCTCACCGGTCGGGATGTCCGATCAACCTTACGCTGGAGATACTGGGCGACAAGTGGAGCCTGCTGGTCATCCGCGACATGATGTTCGGCAACCGCCGCCACTTCCGAGAGCTGCTGTCGCAGTCGGAGGAAGGGATCGCGTCCAACATTCTGGCTGACCGCCTGAAAAGGCTGCTGGCGCAGGGCGTGATTTCCCGGCGGGACGACCCGACCCACAAGCAGAAGGCGATCTACAGCCTTACGGATCGGGGCATAGAGCTGCTGCCGATCTTCGCGCATATCGGCGCGTGGGGACGCCGGCATCTGCCGGTCAGCGAAGAGCTCAGCATCCGCGCACAGCTTCTGGAGGAAGGCGGCCCGGTGATGTGGGACAGGTTCATGCTCGAGCTGCGCGCCGAGCATGTCGGGCTTGCGGATGGCGAGGAGCCCCCACGGAGCCCGACGGTGCGTGAAGAACTTCAGGCCGCCTATGAGGCGGTGGTGTCGCGAAAGGCGAAGGCCGCCGGGTGACCCTGGAGGCAACGAAAAAGGCCGGCTTGCGCCGGCCTTCGATAGTGTCGAATGACGCGGTCGCTCAGACCGCATCCTCCAGCGTGGCAAGCTGCGAAAGGAACTGTTCGGCCTTGGTACGGGCCTCGTCGTTCTTGGCGTCCGCCACGTCTTCACGTGCGTCCTGGATGCGGCGGGCGAGGTCGTCGCGGTCGATGTCCTTCACCGCCACGGCCGACTCGGCCAGCAGCGTGCAGGCTTCCGGCGTAACGTCCGCAAAGCCGCCGAACACGACATAGCGCTCCTCGGCACCCGATGCAGGCTTCACCGTCACGACGCCCGGCTTGATGGTGGTCATCAGCGGAGCATGGTTGGCCATGACCGTCATCTCACCTTCAGTACCGGGAATGATGACGGCCTCGACGTCCTGCGATACGAGCAGGCGTTCGGGCGAGACCAGTTCGAACTTGAATGATTCAGCCATGTCTTGTTCGGCAGTCGGCAGGTCGGCAGTCGGCAATAACCCGAACTACGCACTTCCCGTCCAACTCGACTGCCATCTCCCTATTGCCGATTGCCGATTGCCGATTGCCGCCGCTCAGGCAGCTTCCGCCGCCAGCTTCTGTGCCTTTTCGATCGCTTCCTCGATGGAGCCGACCATGTAGAAGGCGGCTTCCGGCAGGTGATCGTACTCGCCCGCCACGAGGCCCTTGAAGCCCTTGATGGTGTCTGCGAGGTCGACCAGCTTGCCCGGCGCGCCGGTGAACACTTCGGCCACGAAGAACGGCTGCGACAGGAAGCGCTCGATCTTGCGGGCGCGGGCAACCGTCAGCTTGTCCTCTTCGGAGAGCTCGTCCATGCCCAGGATCGCGATGATGTCCTGCAGCGACTTGTAGCGCTGGAGCGTCTGCTGGACGTTACGGGCGACCGCGTAGTGCTCCTCGCCGACGACCTGCGGGTCGAGCATGCGCGAAGTGGAGTCGAGCGGATCGACCGCCGGGTAGATGCCCTTTTCGGCGATGGCGCGGTTCAGCGTCGTCGTCGCGTCAAGGTGCGCGAACGAGGTCGCCGGCGCCGGGTCGGTCAGATCGTCGGCAGGGACGTAGATCGCCTGCACCGAGGTGATCGAACCCTTCTGGGTCGTGGTGATGCGCTCCTGCAGGGCGCCCATGTCGGTCGCCAGCGTCGGCTGATAGCCCACGGCCGAAGGAATACGGCCCAGCAGAGCCGACACTTCCGAGCCCGCCTGCGTGAAGCGGAAGATGTTGTCCACGAAGAACAGAACGTCCTGGCCCTGATCGCGGAAATACTCGGCAACCGTCAGACCGGTCAGAGCAACGCGAGCACGCGCACCGGGGGGCTCGTTCATCTGGCCGTAAACGAGAGCGGCCTTGGAGCCTTCGCCGCCGCCCTTCTTGTTGACGCCCGATTCGATGAACTCGTGATAGAGATCGTTGCCCTCGCGGGTACGCTCACCCACGCCTGCGAACACCGAGTAGCCGCCATGCGCCTTCGCGATGTTGTTGATCAGTTCCTGAATGAGAACGGTCTTGCCCACGCCGGCGCCGCCGAACAGGCCGATCTTGCCGCCCTTCGCGTAGGGAGCCAGCAGGTCGATGACCTTGATGCCGGTGACGAGGATGGCGGCTTCCGTCGACTGTTCGACATATTCGGGAGCCGGAGCATGGATCGGGCGGTCTTCGACGCCGGTAACCGGGCCTTCTTCGTCTATCGGCTCGCCGATGACGTTGATGATGCGGCCGAGCATCTGCGGGCCGACCGGAACCGAGATCGGTGCGCCGGTGTCGGTGACGGCCTGGCCACGAACCAGACCTTCGGTCGCGTCCATGGCGATGGTGCGCACGATGTTCTCGCCAAGGTGCTGTGCTACCTCGAGGACGAGACGGTTGCCCTGGTTGCTGGTCTCCAGCGCGTTCAGGATCGCAGGCAGGTTGCCTTCGAACGCCACGTCGACGACGGCGCCGATGACCTGATGAACCCTGCCGGTTGCGCCGGACGCGACGGCCTTCGCCTTGGGAGCCGCAGCCTTGGCCGGAGCGGCCTTCTTTGCTGCGGGAGCCTTTGCCGCGGCCTTGGGCGCCGCTGCGGCCTTGGCGGCTGCCGCCGTGGCCGTCTTGGGGGTAGCTGCTTTAGCCATTCTGAATACCCTCTTCAATCGTTCCTGTTGTCCGGTCGCGGCGTTGATCCCTCAACGCGTTCCGGCACTAGAGCGCTTCCGCGCCCGCAATGATTTCGATCAGTTCCGTGGTGATCTTCGCCTGGCGCTGACGGTTGTAGGTGATCGACAGCTTGTTGATCATGTCGCCCGCATTGCGCGTCGCGTTGTCCATGGCCGACATCTTGGCGCCCATCTCACCGGCCGCATTCTCCAGCAGCGCGCTGAAAATCTGCACCGAGACGTTGCGCGGAATGAGGTCCGACAGGATCTCGCTCGCATCCGGCTCGTATTCGTAGACGGCCGAACCGCTTGCCGCCTCGTCCGAAACGACCGGCGTGGATGCCGGGATGAGCTGCTGCGCGGTCGGCACCTGGCTGATGACCGACTTGAACTGAGAATAGAACAGCGTCGCAACGTCGAACTCGCCGGCGTTGAACATGCCGATCACCTTCTTGGCGATCGCATCGGCATTGACGAAGCCGACCTGCTTGACTTCACGCAGTTCGATGCGGTCGACGATCTTGTCGGCGAAGTCGCGGCGCAGGATGTCGTAACCCTTCTTGCCGACCGTGATGATCTTGACCGTCTTGCCTTCCGCGATCAGGCGGCGGGCATGGTCGCGGGCAAAGCGCGCGATCTGCGAGTTGAAGCCGCCGCACAGGCCACGCTCGGCCGTCGCGACGATCAGCAGGTGAACGTCGTCCTTGCCGGTGCCGGTCATCAGCGCCGGGGCATCCGCCACGTCGACGGCCTTGCCGATATTGGCCATCACCGCAGCCATGCGCTCCGAATAGGGGCGCGCGGCTTCCGCAGCTTCCTGGGCGCGACGCAGCTTCGCCGCGGCGACCATCTGCATCGCCTTGGTGATCTTCTGCGTCGCCTTGACCGAGGCGATGCGGTTGCGAAGTTCTTTCAGTGAAGCCATTCGGCTGCCCCTGCTCCGTTACGCTAGCGCCTCAGACGAAGTTCTTGGCGAAGCCGTCGATCTCGGCCTTGAGCTTGCCGCGCAGATCGTCCGACAGAGCCTTCTCCTTGCGGATGGCCTCGAGGATCGAACCCTGCGAGCGCAGATGCGCCAGAAGGCCCTGCTCGAACTTGCCGACTTGGTTGACGGCGAGCTTGTCGAGGTAGCCGTTGACGCCGGCAAAGATCACCGCGACCTGCTCTTCCGTCTTCAGCGGCGAGAACTGTGGCTGCTTCAGGAGTTCGGTCAGGCGGGCGCCGCGGTTCAGTAGGCGCTGGGTGGAAGCGTCGAGATCGGAACCGAACTGCGCGAAGGCAGCCATTTCACGATACTGGGCGAGCTCGCCCTTGATCGAGCCGGCAACCTGCTTCATCGCCTTGATCTGCGCGGCGGAGCCGACGCGCGAAACCGAGAGGCCGACGTTCACGGCAGGGCGGATACCCTGGAAGAACAGGTTGGTCTCGAGGAAGATCTGGCCGTCAGTGATCGAGATCACGTTGGTCGGGATGTACGCCGAGACGTCGTTGGCCTGCGTTTCGATGACCGGCAGAGCCGTCATCGAGCCGGCGCCCATTTCGTCGCTCATCTTGGCAGCGCGCTCGAGCAGGCGGGAATGCAGATAGAACACGTCGCCGGGGTAGGCTTCGCGGCCGGGCGGACGACGCAGCAGCAGCGACATCTGACGGTAGGCGACGGCCTGCTTGGTCAGATCGTCATAGGCGATCAGCGAATGCTTGCCGCTGTCGCGGAAATATTCGCCCATGGCGGCGCCGGCGAACGGCGCGAGATACTGCAGCGGAGCCGGGTCCGAAGCGGTCGCGGCGACGATGATCGAATATTCGAGCGCGCCGCGCTCTTCGAGCACCTTCACCAGCTGGGCGACGGTGGAGCGCTTCTGGCCGACAGCGACGTAGACGCAATAAAGCTTCTGGCTCTCGTCGTCGCCGTCGTTGAGCGACTTCTGGTTCAGGATGGTGTCGAGGATGATCGCGGTCTTGCCGGTCTGGCGATCGCCGATGACCAGCTCGCGCTGGCCGCGGCCGACCGGGATGAGCGCGTCGATGGCCTTCAGGCCGGTCGACATCGGCTCGTGCACCGACTTGCGCGGGATGATGCCGGGAGCCTTGACGTCGACGCGGGCGCGCTGCTTCGCCTTGATCGGGCCCTTGCCGTCGATCGGATTGCCGAGCGCGTCGACGACGCGGCCGAGCAGTTCGGGGCCGACCGGGACGTCCACGATCGCGCCGGTGCGCTTGACGGTGTCGCCTTCCTTGATGTCGCGGTCCGAACCGAAGATGACGACGCCGACATTGTCGGCTTCGAGGTTCAGCGCCATGCCACGGATACCGCCGGGGAACTCGACCATCTCGCCGGCCTGGACATTGTCCAGACCGTAGATACGGGCGATGCCGTCACCGACGGAGAGAACCTGACCGACCTCGGAAACCTCGGCTTCCTTGCCGAAATTCTTGATCTGGTCCTTGAGAATTGCGGAAATTTCCGCGGCGCGGATATCCATCAGCCGACCTCTTTCAGTGCGAGCTTAAGCGAAGCGAGTTTGGTTTTGAGCGACGTGTCGATCTGGCGCGAGCCCATCTTGACCACCATGCCGCCGAGAAGCGAAGGGTCCACCGTCAGGTTGATCGCGACATCCTTGCCGGCGACCGACTTGAGCGCAGCCTTGAGTTCGGCCTTCTGCGCAGCGGTGAGTTCGTGAGCCGAAATGACATCGGCAGCAACCTCGCCGCGCGCCTCGGAAGCGATCCGCCGGAAGGCGGCGATCATGCCCGGAATGGCGAACAGGCGGCGGTTGCGGGCGACGACGCGCAGGAAATTGCCGGTGAGGCCGGTGATCTTCGCCTTGTCGGCGATGGCCGTGATGGCCTTCAGCTGGTCGTCGGAGGAGAACACGGGGCTCTCGATAAGACGCCTTAGATCGTCGCTGCCTTCGATCAGCGCTTCGAAGCGCGTGAGATCGCCTTCGACCTTGGCAACCGAGTTGGCCTGCGCGGCGAGTTCATGCAGCGAACCCGCATAGCGCTCTGCCACTCCGGAGATCATCGAGCCAGACTGTGCCACGGACCGTCTTTTCTCTCTGTCTGACAGGTCACATGATTTATCGCTGGAGCGTTAGACCCTGGCTAAATCGTTGACCTTGTTGAAATTTCCCGACCGGAACCGTGAGCTTGCCACATCCCCCTGTCGAAAGTCGCTTGCCGTCTAGCACAGGCTTTCCCGACTCGCAACACGGCGCAAGCCATGGATTCGCGGCAGTTTTGTCGCAGCCGGGAAGCCCGCCTTCAGTCGCGTCGTGGAATCAGGCGACGAAGCCGAGCGCGAAGGACAGCACGAGCGCGGCCAGCACGATTTCCAGTGCCAGCCACAGCCAGTTGTAGATGGTGTTGCCGTCATCCGAGAGCATGGAAATGATGCGGCCGAACGCCGTCAGCGCCCAGCACAGGCCGAGCGTCAGATAGATCAACGGCTGGGCGAGCAGGATGGCGGCGAGGCCTACGCCGACATAGAAGCCGGACATGGTGGCGCGCGCCTCCGCCACCGCCTCGGGATGGTTCGGCGTCGTCTGCAGCCGCAGGAGCCTGAACGTCAGCCCCGGCGCAAACAGCATCATGAGGCCGAACAGCAGCGTGAAGGCCGCCACCGACCAAGCCAACCACTCACCCTGGCTCATGGGCCACGGAAACGCGAACTCCACGGCATCCCCTCCAAAACGAATCGCCGCGCGAGATTAGCCGAAGGAGGAGACGTTGTCGTGAGGGGGCACGCGGTTTGACAGGCCCGCCACGAGGGACAGTGCGCACCGGCAGACGCTAGCTGGCCAGCGCCATCTCCAGAGCAGCCTCGCAATGAACGAGTGTGGTGTCGAACACGGGCACGGAGACGTTGCCCTGATCGAGCAGCATTCCTACCTCGGTGCAACCCAGAATGAGGCTGTCGGCTCCGCGCGCCACAAGGCGGCTGGCGATCCCCACATAGGCGGCACGGCTGTCGTCAGTCACGATATCGCGGCAAAGCTCGTCGTAGATGATCCGGTGGGTCAGGGTGCGGTCGTCGGCTGACGGGATGATCGGCTCCAGACCGGCAGCGACGAGACGGTCGGTGTAGAAGCTCTGCTCCATGGTGAACGCCGTCGCCATCAGCCCCGGCCTGCCGAGCCCCGCGCGCTGAATGCCGTGCGCAGTGGCATCGGCGATATGCAGCAGCGGGATCGAGACACCATGCATCATCGCGTCGGCGACCTTATGCATCGTATTCGTGGCCAGGATCAGGAAATCAGCCCCGCCGCGTTCCAGAGCCAGCGCCTCGGCGTTCAACCGTTTGCCTGCACGACCCCATTCGCCGGCCGCCTGTAGCGCCTCTATGGCGGCGAAATCGAGGGACCGGATCAGCAGGTCGGGTGAATGGAGACCGCCCAGCCTTTCGCGCGCCAGCGTACAGAGCTGCCGATAGTAGATTTGCGTCGAGGCAGCCGACATGCCCCCGAGAATGCCGATCGTCTTCATCAAATCGCTGCCTGCTGCCTGGGAACGTTGCAGGTTAGGCGGGCGTTCCGGTCATGTCGACCCGCACGGTTGACGATGCGCGTCAGACCGGCATAGCTTGCTGTCGGATCCGGGATTTCGCGCCATGCGTGCAGTCATATTCATTGTAGGAAGCGTCCGCATGGTGGCTTGAGGGTATCGGCCCAAACTCCCATGCGCCCCCGAAATTCGGGGGCTTTTTCATGTCCGAAGTCTCGTTCCGGAATTGCCCGCCAATGTCACAGTCCGCACCCGCACCCCGTCTGTCCACGCTGATCCTGCTGGCGGCGCTGGGCATCCTGCCGATCAACATCTTCCTCCCTTCGCTGACGGGCATGGCCGCCGATTTCGGCGTAAGCTACGGAGTGATGGGGCTTTCGCTTGCGGCCTACGCAGCCGTTTCGGCCTGTCTCCAGATAGTCATGGGCCCTCTGTCGGACAGGTATGGACGACGGCCGGTGATCCTGTGGGGAACCGGGATCTTCATCGTTGCCACGTTGGGCTGTATCTTCGCACGCGATGTGTGGACCTTTCTGGCTTTTCGCATGGCGCAGGCAGCCATCGCACCGACCTATGCCGTTGCGCTGGCGGTGATCCGCGACACTACCGACAAGGAGCAGGCCGCCAGCCGCATGGGCTACGTCGCGATGGCATGGGCGCTGGCGCCGATGCTGGGCCCAAGCTTCGGCGGCCTGCTCGACGAAGCCTTCGGATGGCGCGCCAGCTTCTGGTTCCTCGCGGCGGCCGGCATCGCGGTATTCGCCCTGTGCTGGGCCGACCTGCGGGAAACCAACGATAATCGCGCCAGCACCCTTGCCGCCCAGTTCCGCGCCTACCCCGAATTGCTGGGTTCCGTCCGGTTCTGGGCCTATGCGCTGTGCATGGCGTTTTCCGTTGGCGCGTTCTACGCCTTCCTCGCAGGCGCGCCTCTTGCGGCGTGCACGGCATTCGAAATGTCCCCCGCAATGCTCGGCTTGGCCATGGGGTCGATAACCGGCGGCTTCATGCTCGGCAGCTTCCTCGCAGGGCGCTTTTCAAGCCGTGTCGGACTGACCACGATGCTGATATCGGGCCGGCTCATCGCCTGTTTCGGGCTTCTGCTGGGCCTGGGTCTCCACGTTTCGGGCATCGATCACGTATTCGCCCTGTTCGGCCCGTGCATGTTTGTCGGCCTGTCCAACGGGCTGACGATGCCGAGCGCCAATGCGGGTGCGATCTCGGTGCGCCCGCAGCTTGTAGGAAGCGCGGCCGGCCTGGCAGGCGCACTCGCAGTGGCGGGCGGTGCGGCGATGTCGTCGATCACGGGTGCCGTGCTAGATGCCGAAAATGCCCGCTATGCGCTGCTGCTGGTCATGCTGGCTTCTGCCACTCTGGCGCTGGCCGCGGCCCTGTATGCCAGCCATCTCGAGCGCACCCTGAAACCGCAGTGACACATCACAAGAAGCTCTGCGGATCGACGTCGACTTGCACGCGCACCGAGCCGCGCTGTTTCGGTCCCGCGGAAAGCAGGGCGCGCAGGAAGGACTGCATGTCGGAGCGCTTATCGCCATGGACCAGCAGGCGGAAACGGTAGCGCCCGGCGATCAGCGATAGAGGAGCCTCCGCCGGCCCGAGCACGGAAATGTCGCTGGCGGCGGGCGCGGCGCGGCGGAGGCCTCGCGCATGGCCCTCTGCCTCGGCACGCGTCGCCGCGCTGACGATGATCGCGGCCAGCCGTCCGAAGGGTGGCAGATGCGCGCGCTCGCGCTCGGCGATCTCCTGCTCGTAGAACGATTCGGCATCGCCCGAGACGATCGCGCGCATCACCGGATGGGCAGGCTGGTAGGTCTGGATGAGGCCGAGGCTCTTTCGGCCGGTTCGCCCGGCGCGGCCCGTTACCTGACTAAGAAGTTGGAAGGTGCGCTCGGCGGCGCGCGGGTCGCCATTTGCCAAGCCCAGATCGGCATCGACCACGCCCACCAGCGTCATGTTCGGAAAGTTGTGGCCCTTGGCGACGAGCTGCGTGCCGATGACGATGTCGGCCTCGCCCTTGGCGATGGCGTCGAGCTCGAGCCGCAGCCGCTTCACCCCGCCCATCATGTCGGACGACAGCATGATCGTGCGCGCATCGGGAAAATGCGACACCACCTCCTCGGCGATACGCTCGATGCCCGGCCCGCAGGCGACCAGATGGTCGAGCGTTCCGCATTCGGGGCAGGCTTCAGGCCGCGGCTCGGTATGGGCGCAGTGATGACAGACGAGTTGGCCGCGAAAGCGGTGCTCGACCAGCCAGCTCGAACAGTCCGGGCACTGGAAACGGTGGCCGCACACGCGGCACAGCGTCAGTGGCGCATAGCCGCGCCGGTTGAGGAAGAGCAGCGCCTGCTCGCCGCGTGAGACGGTCTTTTCCATCTCGCGCAAAAGCAGCGGCGACAGGAAGCCCCCGCGCGCGGGCGGATCGCGTCGCATGTCGATGGCGCGCAGGTCCGGCAGAGCTGCCTCCGCGAAGCGCCCCGAAAGCACGACGCGCTCATAGCGGCCCTGCTGCGCGTTGACGCGGCTTTCCACGGACGGCGTAGCCGATGCGAGCACCACGGGAAAGCTGCCGATATGCCCGCGAACGACCGCCATGTCGCGCGCCGAATAGAACACGCGGTCCTCCTGCTTGTAGGCGGGGTCGTGCTCCTCGTCGACCACGATGAGCCCGAGATCGCGAAACGGCAGGAACAGCGCGGAGCGCGCACCCGCCACCACGCGCACGCGGCCCTCGGCCACCTGCCGCCAGACGCGCTCCCGCATCCGGGGCGACAGATCGGAGTGCCATTCGGCGGGCTTCGCGCCGAAGCGGTCGTGGAAACGATCGAGGAACGCGGCTGTGAGCGCGATCTCCGGCACCAGGACCAGAACCTGCCGCCCTGCCTCAATGGCCGCCGCAATGGCCTCGAAATAGACTTCGGTCTTGCCCGAACCGGTAACGCCGTCGAGCAGCGAGACGGAGAAGCCGCCGGCAGCCCTTTTCCGCAATGTGTCCGCCGCAAGCTGCTGGTCGCCCGATAGCTCAGGAGTTGCAAAGGAAGGGTCGGGCGCGGCCACGACAGGCTGTGGCGGGATCATCACCGTCTCGAACACGCCCTGCGCCTTCAGCCCGTCGATGACCGTCAACGACGCGCCGGCCGCATGCGCGAGGCCCGAGCGCGTCCAGGCCATGCCGTCGCGCGCAAGCTCCATTACCCGCGCCCGCGCCTCGGTCAGCCGCTCCGGCTCGCCGCCCGCCCAGCGCAGCCCGTCGAGCAGCGGCTCGGGATCGAAGGCCGCCGGGGCGCGCAGGAACATGCGCGCCACCATGCCGGGGGCGGAAAGTGTCCAGGCGGCCACCCAGTCGACGAAGCGACGCGCCTTTTCCTCGATCGGCGGGCAGTCGAACACCTCGGATATCGGCCGCAGCTTTCTGGCGTCCACCCTGTCGGTCGGCGTGTCCCACACGATGCCCGCCACCTCGCGCGGGCCCAGCGGCACGCGCACGATGGAACCCGGCACCACCCTCATGCCAGGCGGCACCGCGTAGGAATAGGGCCGCTCGGCCGGCATGGGCACCAGCACGGGAACGATGCCTGTCGGGGACGAATCTTCGCTCATCGGACGTGACCTTGCCCGGTTCTTGGATTAGAGCAAGGGCGAAGCGCGATCTGCGTCATGAGGCCCATTGCCAAGGGAGCACTGCCATGAAGTTCTTCGTCGATACCGCCGACGTGAAGGAAATCCGCGAGCTGAACGAGCTCGGCCTTCTGGACGGCGTGACGACCAACCCGTCCCTCATCCTCAAGTCGGGCGGCTCCATCGCCGACGTCACCAAGGAAATCTGTTCCATCGTGGATGGCCCGGTTTCAGCCGAGGTGGTGGCGACCGAGTACAAGGAGATGATGCGCGAGGCCGACGTTCTTTCGAAAATCGCCGACAATGTCTGCATCAAGGTGCCGCTGACGCTCGACGGGCTCAGGGCGTGCAAGTCGATCACCTCGAGCGGTCGTCTCGTCAACGTAACGCTTTGCTTCTCTGCCAATCAGGCGCTGCTGGCCGCCAAGGCGGGCGCGAGCTTCATCTCGCCCTTCATCGGCCGCATCGACGACATGGGCGTCGACGGCATGGAGCTGATCTCGGAAATCCGCACCATCTACGACAATTACGATTTCAAGACCGAGATTCTTGCCGCCTCGATCCGCACGGTCAATCACGTCAAGCAGGCCGCCCTGATCGGCGCGGATGTCGCGACCGTGCCGCCTTCGACGCTAAAGGCGCTGGTCAAGCACCCGCTGACCGACAAGGGGCTGGAAGCCTTCCTCGCCGACTGGGCCAAGACCGGCCAGAAGATCGGCTAAAAAGGCCGGCTATCCGAGATCGGGTGGCGTGACCCGCCACCCTTCCCCTTATGCCCGGCGCAAACCGCTTGGATCGAACAAGTCGGTCAGCGCGTGAACTCGGCGCCCGGATCGTCGGCCAGCCGCTCGACGGTGTGGCGCTGCAGCAGGGCGGCCACGTCGCCAGGCTCGCCATCCAGCAGATCGGGCGCGATTGGCTTGCCGACGGTAATGTTGAAGCGCCCGCCCCGCTTGTTCAGCAGCTCGTGGAACACGGTCATGTCGCGCAACTCGTCCGACCAGCGCGACAGCAGGTAGAACAGACCGGAGTTGCGCGCGGTGATGCGCGCGGGCACGACGGGAACGCGGTAGCGCCGCGCCAGCGCAACGACGGAGCTCTGCCATGGGCGCTCCGTCAGCCTGCCCTCGTTCCAGAACGCGATGCGTCCCGACGGAAACAGCACCACGACCTTCTTGCCGGAAAAGGCGCGCGCCGTCATTTCCAGCGTATCGCGGCTCTTCGAAAGCGTCTTTTCGCCCTGCCGCCATTCGACCGGGATGATGAGATCGCGGAAACCCGGCGCGACCCGAAGGGCGTCGCGGTTGGCGAAGATGGCCATGTCGGGCCGGGCAGTCTTGAGAAAATCGAACACCGCGATCCCGTCGGCGATGCCCGTCGGATGGCTCGGCGCGAGGATGAACCCGCCGCTTGCCGGCAGATTTTCGGCCCCCGCCACCGAAACGTCGAGGCTGAGCAGGGTGCTGAGATAGTCGAATGCCTCGCGGCCGGACAAAGGCGCGATGTCGTTGGCCATCGAGACGGCCTGGCTGTAGTGAAAGGCGCGGTAGATGACCGGCCGAAGAAGCGGCCAGAACACCCCCTGTGACAGATGCGTCGCGCGCTCGGCGATGAGCTGGTCGACGACATGATCGGGATCGCCCGCCATTCCCATCCGGTCACGCACAAGTGCCGAGGTCAGCGAGGCGGGCATCATTCTGAACTGCATCTGGCAACCACTCCGTGAGGCCATCACTGGCTTGGAAAGGTGACAGCGCTATGACGGCCGCACGCTCCCGCAACACAGAACGCCCTGTGTGGGGAAAGGTTCCATGGTCCACTGCGGGAAGATTACTGGAGCAGCGGCTCTTCAGCGTCCTCGCGGCGCCAGATATCCTCGACCTCTTCAGGCGAGGTAGCAGCGGGCCGAGCCTCGGCCGTGGAGGTCGCCTTTTCCAGCTCCTGCGCAACCACAAGACGCAACAACTCGGCCAGTTCCCGGGCCGCCCTGTCTTCGGCGTTTCGCACGGAACGCAGGGCCGCAAACTCCTGGATCGGAAGGTCGTAGGGAGCCTGCACGGCACGTGTGCCGGCCGAAATGCGCTCGCCGCTCGCCGCGTCGGTCAGCACGTAGCTGCCGCGAACGGTGACGATGCCGGCAGTAGGCTCGAGATTGACGCGTCGCGTGTTGACCGAGGTGGCGCGCGCATCGCGCACGCTGGTGCTGAGCTGCATGCGATAGGCGGGGTTGGCCGGCTGGCCCTTGCCACCCGCCATCAGGAAGATGAGATGGTTGCGCACCTCCTGGCCGACGCGATCCCTTGCCGGCGCGATTTCGACGAGCGCCAGCTTTGCCGAGGCCGCCCCCTGCGGCCCGGTGGCCGACGTGGTGACATCGCCGTAGAGAGGGCGAACCGTGCAGCCGGCCATTGCCGTTACCGCCAGCAGCAGGCCCGCGACAAGCGCGAGGCGGCGGACGGGGCTCCGGTCAGATGACGACATTGACGATCCTCTGCGGCACGATAATCACCTTGCGCGGCGGCTTCCCGTCGAGCGCGGCGCGCACGACGTCCAGCGCCAGCGCCGCTTCCTCGACGGCAGATTGATCCGCGTTTCGCGAGATTGTCAAATCGCCGCGCTTCTTGCCGTTGATCTGTACCGGCAGCACGATTTCATCGTCCACCACCAGCGCCGCATCGAATGCGGGCCAGGGCTGATTCGCCACCAGCCCGTCGCCGCCGAGCGCGGCCCAGCACTCCTCGGCCAGATGCGGCATCATCGGAGCGATCATCCGCACCAGGGCTTCCAGCGCCTCGCGCAGCGCCGCTTTTGTGCCCGTGTCGGCCGACGCCGCGCTGCCGACATGCGGCGACAGCGTGTTGGTGAGCTCGTAGAGCCGGGCGACGGCCTTGTTGAAGCCCAGTCTCTCGATGTCCTCGCCGACCGCCTTGACGACCTTGTGGGCGGCCTTCGATATGGCCGCGGCCTCGCCGTCGCGCGCCGGCGCGGGCGAAACGCCGGCCAGAGCCGGGGCGAACTCGGACACCAGACGCCACACGCGCTGCACGAAGCGGTGTGCGCCCTCGACGCCCGCTTCCGTCCAGATCACGTCGCGCTCGGGCGGCGAATCCGACAGCATGAACCAGCGCGCCGTGTCGGCACCGTAGCTGGCGATGATGTCATCGGGGTCGACCACGTTCTTCTTCGACTTCGACATCTTCTCGATCGAGCCGATCTCGACCGGCGCGCCCGACGCCGTCATCACGGCGCTGCGCCTGCCATCGGCTTCCGAGATGGTGATCTCTGCGGGCGTGACCCACCCGCCCGGACCCTTGTAGGTTTCGTGAACCACCATGCCCTGCGTGAACAGGCCCTCGAACGGCTCCTCGACCGCGTTGAGATGCCCCGTCGCCTTCATGGCGCGGGCAAAGAAGCGCGAATAGAGCAGGTGCAGGATCGCGTGCTCGATGCCGCCGATATACTGGTTGACCGGCAGCCAGCCGTTCGGACCATCCACATAGGGAAGCGTCGTCGGCTGCTGACCGTTCCACGGATCGGTGAAGCGGGCGAAATACCACGAGGAGTCGACGAAGGTGTCCATCGTGTCGGTGTCGCGCCGTGCGGGCCTGCCGCATTGCGGGCAGTCGGCGTGCTTCCAGGTCGGGTGATGGTCGAGCGGGTTGCCCGGCCTGTCGAACGACACGTCGTCGGGCAGCAGCACCGGCAGCTGGTTGGCAGGCACCGGCACCGCACCGCAGTCGTCACAGTGAATGACAGGGATCGGGCAGCCCCAGTAGCGCTGGCGCGAGATCAGCCAGTCGCGCAGGCGGAACTGCACCTTGCGCGTCGCCTGCGGGCGGCCGTCGATGGTCACGCCGGACAGACGCTGGGCGACTTCATCGAACGCTGCCTTGGGCGTCATGCCATCCAGGAAGCGCGAATTCATCATCACGCCGTCGCCCGTATAGGCTTCCTCGGTGATCTGGAACGTCGCTGCGTCCGCGTCTGCGGGCATCACCACCGGCACGACCGGCAGGCCGTATTTATTGGCGAAGTCGAGATCGCGCTGGTCGCCGGACGGGCAGCCGAAAATCGCGCCGGTGCCGTAATCCATCAGCACGAAATTGGCCACATGCACCGGCAGCGTCCAGCTTTCGTCGAAGGGATGGACGACGCGGATGCCGGTGTCGAAGCCCTTCTTTTCTGCTGTCTCGATCTCGGCGGCCGACGTTCCGCCGCGCTTGATCTCCTCGATGAAGGCGGCGAGCGCCGGGTTCTTCTCCGCCGCCTTTCTGGCCAGCGGGTGGTCGGCGGCGATCGCCATGAAGGATGCGCCGAAGATCGTGTCGGGCCTTGTGGTGTAGACCTCCAGCTCGCTCTCGCCGTCAGGTGCAGTCGCCGCGTCCAGCTTCCAGCGCAGTTGCAGCCCTTCCGACCGGCCGATCCAGTTAGACTGCATCAGCTTGACCTTCTCGGGCCAGCGATCCAGCGTCTCCAGCCCGTCCAGCAGCTCCTGCGCCATCGAGGTGATCCTGAAGAACCATTGCGTCAGGTCGCGCTGTTCGACCAGCGCGCCGGAACGCCAGCCGCGCCCGTCGATCACCTGCTCGTTGGCGAGCACGGTCATGTCTTCCGGGTCCCAGTTGACCTTGGCGTTGCGGCGCTCGACCAGTCCCGCCTTCCAGAAGTCGAGGAACATCTTCTGCTGGTGACGATAATAGGAGGGGTCGCAGGTCGCGAATTCGCGCGCCCAGTCGAGCGACAGGCCCATCGTCTTCAACTGGCCCTTCATCGTCTCGATATTGGCATAGGTCCATTCGCGCGGATTGACCTTGTTGTCGCGCGCGGCGTTCTCGGCCGGCAGGCCGAACGCGTCCCAACCCATCGGGTGCAGGACGTTGAAGCCCCTGGCCCGCTTGTAGCGCGCCACCACGTCGCCCATGGCGTAGTTGCGGACATGGCCCATATGGATGCGCCCCGAAGGATACGGGAACATCTCCAGCACGTAATACTTTTCGCCCGGCGCGTCGTTCTTCGTCTCGAACAGTTTCGCCTCGTCCCAGGCCTTCTGCCATTTGGGCTCGGATGCGCGGGGGTTGTATCGTTCGGTTGCCATGTCCGGATTTTTACCTAAAAGACGCCAGGGCCAACTTTCGGCGTGAATGTCACTTGAAAGTTGAAAGTGCGCATGCCTTCACCACGGTTTCCAGGACCCGTCAACCGTAACGGTCCGGAGGCCGATCAAAACAGCGGAATTGGACCATGAACGACGCGGTTTCCCGGCTTGATGCGGTGAGGAACAATATCGCAGCTGCGGAGAAAGAAGCCGGGCGCGAAAGCGGCTCTGTAACCCTCGTCGCCGTCTCCAAGACTTTTGCGGCCGATGAGATCCGCCCGGTCATCCAGGCGGGCCAGCGCGTCTTCGGTGAAAACCGGGTGCAGGAGGCGCAGGGCAAATGGCCGCCGCTGCGCGATGAATTTCCCGATCTCGAACTGCACCTGATCGGCCCGCTTCAATCCAACAAGGCGAAGGAGGCGGTAGCGCTCTTCGACGTGATCGAGACGGTCGACCGCGAGAAGATCGCAGCCGAACTGGCGAAGGAAATCGCACGGCTGGGCAAGGCCCCGCGCCTCTACGTGCAGGTCAACACCGGACTTGAGGCGCAGAAGGCCGGCATCGACCCGCGCGAGGCCGTCGCCTTCGTGGCGCGGTGCCGGGAGGTGCACGGCCTCGCCATCGAAGGGCTGATGGCGATCCCGCCCTTCGACCAGAACCCCGGCCCGCATTTCGCGCTGCTGGAAAAGCTGGCTCGTGAGGCAGGTGTCCAAAAGCTCTCCATGGGCATGTCCGGCGACTACGAGACGGCCATCGCCTTCGGCGCGACCAGCGTGCGTGTCGGCTCGGCGATCTTCGGCACGCGCTGACCATCGCGCGGCGGTCATTTCGATCCGTTTTTCGCCACGAAGTCGCGTATCCTTGAGGACACTTGCTGAAATGTCCTGAGCCGCTTGAGGAGAGAGACAATGGCGAGGAACATGACCGGGCCGGAGAGGCCCCATACCGCACACCTTCATCCCCGCGTCTACACGGCCATGGCCGGCCTGGCCGTGCTCTTCGTGCTGGCCACCTGGTACGGCTTCGGCGCGAGTTCCTACATCGATTATCTGCTTGTCATCGTCACGGCGTTTCTGGCCATGGTGGTGGCGCTTCCGCTGCTTGCGTGGCGGCAATGGCACGAGCATCCGACGCGCGGGCCCCATGATGTCGAGCGCGACACGTTCCATGCCTGGGCCGAGCACGATGTCGATACCTTCACCGGCGCGACCAGCGGACGGTCGGCGGCGATAGAGATATTGCTGCCGCTCTGCGCGGTCGCGTTCGGCATGCTCGCCTTTGCGATCCTGGCCCATGTGATGAGCTGATCGCCGGCAGCCCCGTCAGTGCAGCTTGAGTTCGCCCGCCACGTTGCGCCACTCGTTCGGTGCGATGAGCTTGCGGTGGGTATAGGCGACCGAATGCAGAGCGCCGTCGATCTTCTCCTGCCAGAAATCGATGAAGCGATGAAGCGACGGAAATTTCGGCGCCAGATCGTAGTGCTGCCAGATGAAGGTCTGTAGGAACGACGGGTGATCCGGCATGCGATAGAGGATCTGGGCGGTCGTCAGCCCGTATCCGCTGAGCATCAGTTCCATTTCGCTGTGGTTTTGCATCTTCGCTGCCCCGCTGCGGTTGGCTCCTCCACGCGCCAAGTGTGACGCGATTTGCGTTAACCGTCTATTGACGAGATTGCGTTCACGAGAGTTTTATTGCGTGTTTACAATACCTTGGCAGCATGGAGCTGTGAGTGCTGACAGCCTGCCGGCGCCGGCGGCAACCTGACCCATCGTCTAATGTTGTGACCGCGCGCGAATTGGTAATAATGCGCCGCGAATGGCGGCATTCGTCCGCTTAACCGGCCGGTTGCGGCCGGCAGATCGATCCGGGAGGGAGTTCCAGCATGTCCGAGGTAAAGCTTCATCGTGTCCAGCCGGCGTGGAAGAAGGACGCGCTGATCGACGGCGATACCTACGAGAAGTGGTACAGGGAGAGCGTGAAGAACCCGGAAAAGTTCTGGGGCAAGCACGGCAAGCGGATCGACTGGTTCAAGCCCTACACGAAGGTCAAGAACACCTCGTTTTCCGGCAAGGTTTCGATCAAGTGGTTCGAGGACGGACAGACCAACGTCTCCTACAACTGCATCGATCGCCACCTGAAGAAGCGCGGAGACCAGACCGCCATCATCTGGGAAGGCGACAACCCTTACGACGACAAGAAGATCACCTATAACGAGCTCTACGAGCACGTTTGCCGGCTGGCCAATGTGATGAAGAAGCACGGCGTCAAGAAAGGCGACCGCGTCACCATCTACATGCCGATGATCCCCGAGGCCTCTTATGCGATGCTGGCCTGCGCGCGCATCGGCGCGATCCATTCGGTCGTCTTCGGCGGCTTTTCGCCGGATGCCCTGGCGGGCCGGATCGTCGATTGCGAATCGACCTTCGTCATCACCGCCGACGAGGGCCTGCGCGGCGGCCGCACGATCCCGCTGAAGGAAAACACCGACAAGGCCATAGACATCGCGGCGAAAAATCACGTGAAGGTCGATAAGGTGCTGGTGGTGCGCCGCACCGGCGGTAAGACCGGGTGGGCCGATGGCCGCGACGTCTGGTATCACGACGAGGTGCGCAGCGTTAAGGCCGAGTGCAAGCCCGAGAAGATGAAGGCGGAGGACCCGCTGTTCATCCTCTACACCTCGGGCTCCACCGGCAAGCCTAAGGGCGTGCTGCACACCACCGGCGGCTACCTGGTCTACGCCTCGATGACGCACCAGTACGTCTTCGACTATCACGACGGGGACATCTACTGGTGCACCGCAGATGTCGGCTGGGTGACGGGCCACAGCTACATCGTCTACGGGCCGCTCGCCAACGGCGCGATCACGCTGATGTTCGAGGGCGTGCCGAACTACCCGAACGCCGGCCGCTTCTGGGATGTCGTCGACAAGCACAAGGTCAACATCTTCTACACCGCGCCGACCGCCATCCGCGCGCTGATGGGCGCGGGCGACGATTTCGTCACGCGTTCGTCGCGCAAGAGCCTGCGCGTGCTGGGCTCGGTCGGCGAGCCGATCAATCCGGAGGCGTGGGAATGGTACTTCAACGTCGTCGGCAACAAGAAGGTCCCCATCGTCGACACGTGGTGGCAGACGGAAACCGGCGGCATTCTCATCACGCCGCTGCCGGGCGCGACCGACCTGAAGGCGGGCTCTGCGACACGGCCCTTCTTCGGGGTGCAGCCGCAGCTTGTCGACAATGAAGGCAACGTGCTGGAGGGTGCGGCCGACGGCAACCTGTGCATCGTCGATTCGTGGCCGGGCCAGATGCGCACGGTCTATGGCGACCACGAGCGCTTCATTCAGACCTATTTCGCCACCTACAAGGGCAAGTACTTCACCGGCGACGGCTGCCGCCGCGACGCCGACGGCTATTACTGGATCACCGGTCGCGTGGACGACGTGCTCAACGTGTCGGGCCATCGCATGGGCACGGCCGAGGTGGAGTCGGCGCTGGTGAGCCACGACAAGGTGTCGGAAGCAGCCGTGGTCGGCTATCCGCACGACATCAAGGGCCAGGGCATTTACTGCTACGTGACGCTGATGGCCGGTGAGGAGGGCACGGACGCGCTGCGCAAGGAGCTGGTGGCCCATGTCCGCAAGGAGATCGGCCCGATCGCCTCGCCCGACCTCATCCAGTTCTCGCCCGGCCTGCCCAAGACGCGCTCGGGCAAGATTATGCGGCGCATTCTCAGGAAGATCGCCGAGGATGATTTCGGCGCTCTGGGCGACACCTCGACACTGGCCGATCCGGGCGTAGTGGACGACCTCGTCGAGAACCGCCAGAACAGAAAGAAATGACGCAACGGAAACAGGGGCTTGCGTGATCGCATCGTTTGCCCCACATTCCTCTTGTGTTCAACGAACTGAAAGGAGGTGATCCAATGTCGAGTGGTTTCAACCGTAGCGTGGCCCCGGCGGATCGTCCTTTCGGGAAGCAGTCTTCCTGACAGGCGCGTGACGCGCGGCAGGCGAGCGATCGCCACCACGGGCCGCGCCACGGACGGAAACACGGGGGCCGCTCTTCGGAGCGGCCCTTTTGTTTGGGCTTATCGGGTCAGGGCGAGGCGTTCGATGTTGCCCGCGATCGAACGGAAGGCGGCATCGAGTTCGGCCCCTGTCGAGGCCTCGTAATAGTGCTGGGTGCTGCCGCTGTCAGGCGTGGCGCAGTTGCGCATCACCTGCTTGGCCGTATTGTTCAGCATGAAGCCGATGGTAAATATTTCTATTCCCTGCCGCTTCATCTCGGTGCAGAGACGGTTTGCATAGTTGCGCGACCGCGTCGGCTGGTTGCGCACATTCGCCCCGTCGGGCACATCGGCAAACGCCGTATTGAACTCGCCGTCGGTCATGAGGATCGCGTATTTGGCGACCTTCTTGTTGTCGTATTCATGCGGCTGCGCGGAGACGGGCAAGACGCTCGCCCATTTGGGCGACAGCATATACCAGCTCCACTGAATGCCTATCTGGCCGGCAGTGTGTCCATTGGCCACGAAGCTCTGGATGCGGGAGGTAAGCGCCGCGCGATCCGTCGTAAGCGGGATCAGCGCCGCAGCCGGACAGAACTGCAGCCGGTAGTCGCGGTTGACCATCCTGACATGCGGGCCGTCGTCGGTGAACTGGCGGGTTCCTTCGCGATCGGTGCCGCAGATGTTGCCGCCCGAAGCAGGGGTCGCGGGCGGCAGCGATGGCGGTTCGCTTGCCGAGTGGAGGTCCGTCTCCCGATAGATCACATGCGACAGCGGCCCGGCATTGACGGCGTCCGCGTAGGGTACGATGGCGACCCGCACCCGGTCGCTGCCGGGACGGTTGTTGTCGAGAAGCAGGTTGACCGCATTGGTCGCGGCGACCTTGAGATCCTTCAGACGCTGGCCCTGCATCGAGCCGGTCACGTCCAGCATCATCGCCACCTCGATCCGGCGATCGGAATAGAGCGCGGCGGATTCGGTCGTGACACGCTGGCGGTTTGCCGCCCCGAACAGGGCGAATGCAACGTCGAGCTCCACGGTGGCCTTGGCAGTGACGGTGCTGGCCTCGCGGTCGACGACGATGCTGTCCAGCGACAGCTTGCCCTCCTCCGCATAGGCGCGCAGGCCGTTGGCTATCAGGAACGCCTCGACCACCTCCCGGGCCTGCTCTTCCTGGATCGCGCCGGTCGTCAGGTCGCGCGCGGTGGATGTCACCGCCGCATCGAGTGCCGCCAGCAGGTTGGATTTGGTGATGGAGATTTGCGCGATGTTGAGGCCGTAGCCCGCGCCCAGCAGCAGAACCGGCGTCGTCAACGCCAGCATCATGCCGAAATTGCCGCTGCGGCTACGCCCGAGACGCGCCAGAAACCGCCTGATACTGCCCACCACCCGCATCGCCCTGTCTCCATCCGAAACACATGCATATGTCCCGGCAAGCGCTGCATGGCGCGCGCCGGAATGCACGAAGACGACGGCATCTAGGCGCGCGAAGGGGTTAAGTTATTGCTTTTCGGGAGTTGCAAGATCAGGGTTTGGTTGGCGACCGGTTAACGCCGGGAGCGGGCTTTTCCGCGCTTTCGCGCGCACTCGCGCTCATTGTCCGGTATCGGGACTCGTGCCCCCCGACACCTCGCAGAACGGCACACGCCTTCCGCCGTCATAGGGCCGCACCAGCGAGCGTGCCAACAGCTCGGGCGCAAGCGGACGGCCCTCCGCATTGCTGACATCGGCAAGCACCCGGCCGTAATATTTGCCGCCGCCGATGTTTGAGACCATGACCGGCCTGTCGCCGATGAGCCGCTCGAGCGCGGCGCGCGCCCGCTCGGCCGCAGCCTTCTCGGCGGCGCACCGCGTGCGCATCTCGGGCGCGTCGATGCCGCGTATACGAACGCCGACCCGGATCGTGTGGCCCGGCCAGATGCGCGCCTCGGCTTCTAGCGTATCGCCGTCGATGACCCGCAGCACACGCGCCTCGACAGGCCCCGGCAGAGTTTCGGCGTGCGAGGGAGGCGCCGCAAGAGCGAAAACGAGGAAAAATGCGAACGAAGGAGCAAAATCCATATGAGGACTTTATTCCTAAAGTAGAGGGTTTGCAATCGCGATCGGCGCCAACGCCGTCAGAAATCGCTGGCCATGCCCTTCACTTCCCAGTCGCCGTAGCGGGCGGGATCGGGTCCGTTACGGCCGCCGAACTCCCTGGGAGCCTCGGCCTCGCGCCTGAGCGCTTCGACGCGGCGGGCCTGAGCCTCGGCCAGCGCGCGCTGTGCCGCGGGCGAAAGCGGTTTCGTGGCCGGCTCCGCGTCCTGCGTCGTCGGGTCGGTGGACAAGGTGTCGCTCATCGCGCGCTCGCTCGAAACATTGAATTTCCTTGCGTCTCTGCCCATCATATAGACGTTTCGCCGGCGGGGATCGACCCCGCCGGAAACCTTGGCACACCGGAGTTCTGGATGAACGTGATCCGCACAGCGATGCTTCTGGCCCTGATGACTGCGCTCTTCATGGGCGTGGGCTTCCTCATCGGCGGCGAAAGCGGAATGATGATCGCCTTCGTCATCGCGGCAGGCATGAACCTGTTCAGCTACTGGAACGCCGACAAGATGGTGCTGCGCATGCATCACGCCGTCGAGGTGGATGAGCGCAACGCGCCCGAATATTACGGCATCGTCAAGGCGCTGGCCGAGCGCGCCAACCTGCCGATGCCCAAGGTCTACCTTATCGAGAACGCCCAGCCGAACGCGTTTGCCACCGGGCGCAACCCGCAGAACGCCGCGGTCGCGGCAACGACCGGCCTGCTCCAGCGGCTGAGCAAGGAAGAGGTTGCCGGCGTGATGGCGCACGAGCTGGCGCATGTACAGAACCGCGACACGCTGACCATGACGATCACCGCCACGCTGGCCGGTGCGATCTCGATGCTCGGCAATTTCGCCTTCTTCATGGGCGGTAACCGCAACAACAACAATCCGCTGGGCATCGTCGGTGTTCTGGTCGCCATCATCGTCGCGCCGCTGGCCGCCATGATGGTGCAGATGGCCATCAGCCGTACCCGCGAATACGCCGCCGACCGGCGCGGCGCGGAGATTTGCGGCAACCCGATCTGGCTCGCCTCCGCGCTAGACAAGATCGCGCGCAGCGCCAAGGTGATCCACAATCAGGACGCCGAGCGCAATCCTGCGACCGCGCATCTCTTCATCATCAACCCGCTGTCGGGCGAGCGCATGGACAATTTGTTTTCCACCCACCCGAACACCGACAACCGCATCGCCGCCTTGCAGAAGATGGCGTCCGAGTTCGGCGGCGGGGGAGGCAGCGTGAGCGCACCGACGCAGCCCCGCAGCGAGCCCCCTGCGCGCGAGGCGAGGCCGGAAGCGGACGGCCAGGCCGGACCATGGGGAGGCGGTCGTTCGGCGCCACCCGCGCCCGCACCTGAAGAGCCCCAGCAGAACCCGTGGGGGCGCAATCCCACCGGGCCGCGGAGCCGCAGGTCGTGACGGCGGCACGCCGCCCGCCGCGCGACGCATCAAGACCCCGGCCCCAGCAAGACGACATTCCCGGCCTCGCCGCCCGCATGGCCGCGACGAAACTTCTCGCAGCGGTGATCGACGCGAAGACATCGCTCGACGGGCTGACCGATCACGACCACGGCCATCCGCAGTTTCGCGCGCTCGACATGCGCGACCGCGCGCTGGTGCGGGCCATCCTCACCACCGCGCTGCGGTTTCGCGGCACGATACAGGCGCTGATCGACGCGCGGTTGGAGCGCAAGCTGCCCGCAAACGCGCATACGCTGTCGCACGTGCTGCACGTTGCGGCCGCGCAAATGCTGTTTCTCGACGTGCCGGATTCGGCGGCCGTCGATCTCGCCGTCACGCAGGCCAAGGCCGACCCGCGTACCACCCGCTTCGCAGCGCTCGTCAATGGCGTGCTTCGCGAGATCGCGAGGCGCAAGGAGCGCGCGCTGCCCGCGGCACTCGGCCAGACGGATGACGCGCCGGAATGGTTCGTGACGCGCCTGCGCGCGGCCTATGGCGAGGCGCACGCGGCCGACATTCTGGCCGCGCACAGACTTGAAGCACCGGTCGATCTGACGGTGAAGACCGATGCAGAGGGCTGGGCGCAAAAGTTGGGCGGAACCCTGCTTCCGACAGGGAGCGTGCGGCTCGAAAAGCTCGACGGCCCGCTGACCGCGCTTACCGGTTTCGACGCTGGCGAGTGGTGGGTGCAGGATGCCGCCGCATCCATGCCCGCCCGGCTGTTCGGCGATATCGCCGGCCTTGCCGTGACGGATTTGTGCGCCGCTCCGGGCGGCAAGACGGCACAGCTCGCTCATGCAGGCGCCAAAGTCACAGCGCTCGAATTGTCGCCCAACCGCGCGAAGCGGCTGGCGACCAATCTGGAGCGGCTGGGGCTGAGTGCCGCGATCGTCACCGACGACCTCTTCGCCTACGAGCCGGCGGAGCTCTTCGACGCGGTGCTTCTGGACGCGCCGTGCTCGTCCACCGGCACCGTGCGCCGGCACCCCGACGTGCCCTGGACCAAGGGGCCGCAGGACGTAGAGAAGCTCGCGGGCCTTCAAGCGCGCATGCTGGCCCACGCGGCCACGCTGGTGAAGCCCGGCGGCCGGCTGGTGTTTTCAAACTGCTCGCTCGACCCGCTGGAGGGCGAGGATGTCTGCCGTGACTTTCTGGCCAGCCATCCCGACATGCAGGCCGATCCGATCCTGCCGGGCGAATTCGCCTTTGCCGACCCGTTCCTCAACGAACGGGGTGAACTGCGCACCACGCCCGCCGGCATGAAGCAGGCGACGCCTGCGCTTTCCGGACTGGACGGCTTCTTTGCCGCACGTTTCCGTAAACTGACATAGGCGTCGACTTCAATTTCAGCCTTCGCACAAATTCTTGAATCATCTAGACTATTCTTGACGTGCTAAACGCGGGACGGCGATTCGGAGGATGGGAAACTTGGCGGTTGCGAGGGGTAACTCCCCGCAAATATGGGCGCTTGTCGCTTCCACCATGTGGCGAAGGCTGCGTGGCCGGCTGCGCGTGGGGCCTGTTTATCGCTGGCGTTTCACCGGGCGCACGCCCGAGCGCGTGCTGATCGCCCCGCCGGACCTGAGGCTCGCCGACCCCCAGATCGCGCAGGAAATCTACCACGGGCGCTTTCCCTTCGCCGGCACCATGGTGGAGACCGAGGGCGGCTCGCCCTTCACCATGGAGGCGAGCAACCCGGCGTGGATTTCGTCCCTGCACGGCTTCCGCTGGCTGCGCCATATGCGCGCGGCCGAGACCGAGCTTGCAGCAGCCAATGCACGTGCGCTGGTCAGCGACTGGATCAGCCTGCACGGCCGCAGGATCGGGACGGTCGCGTGGGACCCCGCGATCACCGCGCGCCGCGTGATCGCATGGCTCCAGCATTCGGGCGTCGTGCTCCAGGGCGCGGAGTTTCCGTTCTATCGCGCCTTCCTGAAATCGCTGGCGATCCAGATCCGCTATCTGCGCGCGACCGCGCCCGAGATGCCCGACGGCGAGGAAAAGCTTCGGGCACGGATCGCGCTCGCCTTCGCCGCCCTGTCGCTGCCCGCCCCGCCATCCGCGCTGCGGGCGGCCTCGCGGCTCCTTTCGGCCGAGCTGGAGCATCAGATCCTGCCGGACGGGGGCCACATCTCACGCAACCCCGAGGCCGTGCTGGAGCTGCTGGCCGACCTGCTGCCTTTGCGCCAGACCTATTCGAACCAGGCCGAAGCGCCGCCGGAGGCGCTGATCGGCGCGGTGGAGCGCATGCTGCCGGCGCTGCGCTTCTTTCGCCATCAGGACGGCACGCTGGCGCGCTTCAACGGCATGGGCGCGACCAGCCACGACCGGATCGCCGCGATCCTGCATCATGACGACACGGTGGGAGCGCCGCTGCTGCACGCGCCCTATTCGGGCTACGAGCGGCTGTCGATGGGCAATGTCACGCTGATCGCCGATACGGGCCCGCCGCCGCCGCCGGAAGTGTCGCATGTGGCGCAGGCGGGGTGCCTCTCCTTCGAGCTATCGTCCGGACGAACCCATTTCGTGGTGAATTGCGGCGTCGACACCTACGGCGCGGAGGATTTCCGCCCGCTGTCGCGCGCCACCGCCGCGCATTCGACCGCGACGCTTAACGACACGTCCTCGGCCCGCTTCGCCTTGTCGCGCGGTTTCGGCAATTTGATCGGCGCACCGCTACTGGCCGGCCCGCGCGCCGTGCCGTGCAAGCGCATGGATTCGGCCGGCATCCAGTCCTTCGTCGCCCGTCACGATGGTTATCTGCCGCGCTTCGGC
This sequence comes from Neoaquamicrobium microcysteis, assembly GCF_008180155.1. Lineage (GTDB taxonomy): Bacteria > Pseudomonadota > Alphaproteobacteria > Rhizobiales > Rhizobiaceae > Aerobium > Aerobium microcysteis. The sequence goes on from NZ_VSZS01000057.1 coordinate 153,296, forward strand.
CTCTACCACGAACGCGAGATCGCGCTGAGCGCCGGTGGCGACATGCTGGAAGGCATCGACCGCATTTTCCGCAAGGCCGGCGAGGTGGCGAAGGCGGACGGCAACGACCGCGTCACCGTGCGTTTTCATCTTCACCCTGATGTCGGGTTGTTCGAGAACCGCCGCAACGAACTGGTTCTTGCAGCCGCCACGGGCGCCGAAAGGTGGGAGTTCTCCTGCGAGGAGATTGCCGGCGACGTCGAGGAATCGCTCTTCTTCGCGGGGCTCGGCGGCCCGCGGCGCAGCCACCAGATCGTCCTGTCGTTCCTCGCCTCCGAGCACCCGGAAATACACTGGCGCTTCCTGCGGATCTGACACCTCGTCATTTGCTTTCGAGCCCCGCTGTGCTAGGGCGCGGCATCCTTCCCGCCGCCCTATGGAGCCTGTCCGCGCATGGCCGTCGCCTCGAAGAACATTCCCGCCCCCGATCTGGTCAAAGCGCGCCGCGCGCTGCTGTCCGTCTCCGACAAGTCGGGGCTGATCGAGCTGGCGCGCGCGCTCGACGCAGCCGGCGTGGAACTGGTCTCGACGGGCGGCACAGCCAAGGCCATCGCGCAGGCGGGCATCGCGGTGAAGGACGTTTCGGACATCACCGGCTTCCCCGAAATCATGGACGGCCGCGTCAAGACGCTGCATCCCACCGTGCATGGCGGGCTGCTCGCCATCCGAGACGACGCCGAGCACAGGGAAGCGATGGAAACGCACGGGATCGGCGCGATCGACATCGCGGTCATCAACCTCTACCCGTTCGAGGAGGTAAGGGCCGGCGGCGGCGACTACGCCTCGATCGTCGAGAACATCGACATCGGCGGACCGGCCATGGTGCGGGCATCCGCCAAGAACCACGCCTATGTGGCGATCGTGACCGACCCCGCCGATTACGCCTGCCTGACCGAGACGCTGTCGCAGAACGACGGCGCGACGCCATACCGCTTTCGCCAGGAGCTTGCCGCCAAGGCCTATGCGCGCACGGCCGCCTACGACGCCGCGATCTCCGGCTGGTTCGCCGAGGCGCTGGACATCGAGGCCCCGACATGGCGCGCCTTCGGCGGCAGGCTGGAGAACGTCATGCGCTATGGCGAAAACCCGCACCAGAAGGCGGGCTTCTACGTCAACGGCGACAGGCGGCCGGGCGTCGCCACCGCGCGCCAGCTGCAGGGCAAGCAGCTATCCTACAACAACGTCAACGACACCGACGCGGCCTTCGAGCTGGTGGGCGAGTTCGATGCCGGGCGGACCGCGGCCGTCGCGATCATCAAGCATGCCAACCCCTGCGGCGTGGCCGAGGGAGCGACGCTGAAGGACGCCTATCTGAAGGCGCTGGCTTGCGACCCCGTATCTGCGTTCGGCGGCATCGTAGCGCTCAACCGCCTGCTCGATGCCGAGGCTGCGGAAGAGATCGTCAAGACGTTCACCGAGGTCATCATCGCGCCGGACGCCTCGCCGGAGGCGGCCGAAATCGTCGCCGCCAAGAAGAATCTGCGCCTGCTGGTGACGGGCGGCCTGCCGGACCCGCGCGCCGGCGGCATGATGGCGAAGTCTGTGGCCGGCGGCCTGCTCGTGCAATCGCGCGACAACGCGGTGGTCGACGATCTCGACCTCAAAGTGGTGACGAAGCGCGCGCCGACCGACGCCGAGATGGCCGACCTGCGTTTTGCCTTCCGCGTGGCCAAGCATGTGAAGTCCAACGCCATTGTTTATGCGAAGAAGCTGGCCACCGTCGGCATCGGGGCAGGCCAGATGAGCCGCGTGGACTCGTCGCGCATCGCCGCGCGCAAGGCGCTCGACGCGACCGAGGCAGGGGGCCTGACAGAATCCCTCGCCAAGGGCTCGGTGGTCGCGTCAGACGCATTCTTTCCCTTTGCCGACGGGCTTCTGGCCGCGGTGGAAGCAGGCGCCACGGCGGTTATCCAGCCGGGTGGCTCGATGCGCGACGACGGGGTCGTCAAGGCTGCCGACGAGCACGGCATCGCCATGGTCTTCACCGGGGTGCGGCACTTCAGGCATTGACGGCGATCACGCCGCCACCGTCTCCTTGTGCCGGCTTTTGACCAGCGGCAGCAGCGCCAGCCCGATGGCGAACAGAACGATGATCGGCGTGACGCCTAGGCGCTGGGCGTCTTGCGGTGAGAGACCGAACGCCTCGGATGCGAAGAACGCCGTGGCGAAAGCTATGGAGAGCGGGCCGATGAAGGTGGTGGCCTTGCCCGAAAGCGCGTAGAGGCCGAAGGCTTCCGTCACCTTCTCGCGGTCCACCTGGTCGACCAGCAGCGTGCGGGACGCAGCCTGGATCGCGCCGCCGGCCGCGCCGATGAGCGCACCGGCCGTATAGAAGACGATGTCCGGCAGGCCCGATTGCCCTGCCGCGGCCGCGACCGAAACGAACAGCACCTCCGTCTGCGTGGTCGAGATCACCAGCAGGCAGCAGAACGCCAGGATGACGATCGACCAGCTGACCACGACCTTCGGCCCGTAGCGCTGGTCGGCCCGGCCGCCGAGCCAGCCGCCGAGGGCGCCGGTGATGTTTGCCAGAATGCCGAAGATGCCGATCTGAATGATCGACCAGCCCAGCACGCCCGCAGCATAGATGCCGCCGAAAGCGTAGAGCGCGTTCAGCGCATCGCGATAGAACATGCTCGACATCAGGAAGCCGAAATAGCTACGTTCGCCGGGCAGCCTGCGAAGCGTGCGGCCGAGTTCCGAAAGGCCCTTCCTGACAGCGCCGGTGACCGATGGCTTGCGCGCTATATCCGGCGTGAACAGGAACATCGGCAGCGCGAAGACCACGTACCAGATGGCGGTGAGCGGGCCGGACGCCCGGTCGCCCTCGCGCATTGCGGGATCGAGGCCGAAGAGCGGCTCGAAGCCAAGAAGCGTGCGGCCGGTTTCCGGCGAGGCGGACAGGAAGCCCAGCACGAGGATGAGCGTGATGAGACCGCCGATATAGCCCAGTCCCCAGGCCGAACCCGAAAGCCGCCCGAGTTCGGAACGCGGGACGAGCGTTGGCATCATCGCGTTGTTGAAGACGGCCGCAAACTCCATGCCGAACACGGCGACCGCGATGGCGATGAGAACGAAGGTGATGTTGTCCATGCCGGGTACGGCAAACCACAACATCCAGCAGCCGACCACGCCGATGATGGAGAAGATGGCAATCCACGGCTTGCGAGGACCGCTGGCGTCGGCGATGGCGCCCAGCACCGGCGAGGAGAGCGCGATCAGCAACCCGCCGATGCCGGTGGCGTAGCCCCACAATTCCTGCCCGCGCGCGGCGTCCGGCGCGACGGCCGCCGCGAAATAGGGCGCGAACACGAAGGTGATGATGAGCGTGTGAAAGGGCTGCTGCGCCCAGTCGAACAGCATCCACCCCCAGATACCGCGGCGCGACGCGCGCTTTTCCTCGACCATGACCCCCTCCGCTCAACCTTGTCGATGCGCCGCCCGTCGGCCTCAGCTCAGATCGGACATCAGGCCGGATGCCACCGTCAAGCGCGAAACGGTGAGTTCCCCACCCTCCGTCAGCGCCTGTAGCCGGTCCCTGGCGCGCGCGACCTTGTCGCCGCCGGCCTCAAGCCACGCCGCCACCGGATCGGCCTGCTTGCCGTAGGCAGAAAGCGCAGCGATCGCCATGCCACGCCGCGCCTCGCTGATGGTCTCCGTTGCCCGCGAGAGCGCCAGCCCGTCATAATAGTCCGTCGGCTGGATCGAGCGTGCGGCATCCGAGATGCGGCCGATGCGGAAGGCGTCGGTAATGGCGAAGAAAGCGCGCGCGGCATCGACCAGCGCCGCCTTCGCCTCCTCGGCCACGCCTGCGATGTCCGGGATCAGTTCGGCAACCGAGAGGAAGGAAACGCGCTGTGCCAGCACTTCCGGCGCGCCCGTCTTGAACAGCTCGTGCGTGCGCTCTTCCAGCCGCTCGGCGGTGAAGGCCGGCAGCATCGTTCCGATGCGGCCCTCGAGCGCCTTGCGGGCAGCCCTCAGGCTGGAGATGCGCGCACCCAGCGGCGCTGTGTTGTCGTCATTCTTGAGGAACCACGCGGTCGCCGAATGAACCAGCCTGCCGACAGACTGGTAGAGGTCGAGCTGCACATCGCCATCGACCTTGTTGTCGAGCGCGTCGATCTCGGCATAGAGCGCGGGAAGCTCGAAGCCATCGCGCACCACGGTGTAGGCAGCCACAACTTCGGCTGCCGCGCAGCCGGTCAAATCCTGCATGCGCGTGATGAAGGACGGGCCGCCGCGATTGATCGCATCGTTTCCGAGCACGGTCGCGACGATTTCGCGGCGCAGCCGGTGCGCTTCTATCTCGGCAGCGTATTTCTTCGCCATACGGCCGGGGAAATAGGCTTTGAGATCGGTATCGAAATGCGGGTCGTCGGGCAGGCCGCTCGCGACGATATCGTCGAACAGAACGATCTTGGCGTAGGCCAGAAGCACGCCGATCTCGGCCCGCGTCAGCGGTTCGCCACGCGCCTCGCGTTCGGCAATCGCCGCGCTTCCCGGCAGCACCTCGACCGCGCGGTCGAGCAGGCCGCGCCCTTCCAGCGCCTGCATGAAGCGCTCCTGATGAGGAAGATCGGCCAGCCCGCGCCGGCGCGTGAGCGAAAGTGACAGCGTCTGCTGGTAGTTGTTGGCCAGCACCAGCGCCGCGACCTCCTCGGTCATCTCGGCCAGCAGCTTGTTGCGGGCCGGACGGGAAAGCGAGCCTTTCCGCATGGCGGACGCCAGCGCGATCTTGATGTTGACCTCGACGTCGGACGAGTTGACGCCGGCCGAGTTGTCGATCGCGTCGGAATTGCAGCGCCCTCCGGCAAGGCCGTATTCGATGCGGGCGCGCTGGGTCATGCCGAGATTGGCGCCCTCGCCCACCACCTTGGCGCCGATCTGCGAACCGGTGATGCGGATCGCGTCGTTGGCGCGGTCGCCCACTTCCGCGTTGGCCTCGCCTGCGCCGCGCACATAGGTCCCTATGCCGCCGAACCAGAGCAGGTCTACATGCGCCTTCAGGATAGCGTTCATGATCTCGGCGGGTGACGCCGTGGTCTTTTCCAGCCCGATCGCCTCGGCTGCCTGCGGCGTCAGCGTCACGGACTTGGACGAGCGCGGAATGACCATGCCGCCTTCCGACAGCAGGGACTTGTCGTAGTCCTGCCAGTTGAGCTGGGGGTTGTCGAACAGCCGCTGGCGCTCGGCAAGGGACGACGCCTCGTCCGGCGTCGGGTCTATGAAGATGTCGCGGTGGTCGAACGCCGCCACCAGCCTGATGCAGGGCGACAGCAGCATGCCGTTGCCGAACACGTCGCCCGACATGTCGCCCACGCCGACGACGGTGAAGGGCTCGGTCTGGATGTCGCGGTTCATCTCGCGGAAGTGGCGCTTGACCGCCTCCCACGCGCCGCGCGCGGTGATGCCCATCTTCTTGTGGTCGTAGCCGGCCGAGCCGCCCGACGCGAAGGCGTCGTCGAGCCAGAAGCCGTGATCCTGGCTGATGGCATTTGCGGTGTCGGAGAAGGTCGCCGTTCCCTTGTCGGCCGCGACCACGAAATAGGGGTCGTCCACGTCACGCCGGATGACGCCTGCGGGGGGGACGACCTTGTCGCCGTCCAGATTGTCGGTGATCGACAGCATGGAGGAGATGAAGTTGATGTAGGCCTTGCGACCGGCCTCGAAAATCTCGCTGCGGCTGCCGCCGGCCGGAAGCAGGCGCGGATAGAAGCCGCCCTTTGCACCCACCGGCACGATCACCGCGTTCTTGACCTGCTGGGCCTTGACGAGGCCGAGCACCTCGGTGCGGTAGTCCTGCGCGCGATCCGACCAGCGCAGACCGCCGCGCGCCACCGCGCCGAAGCGAAGGTGAACGCCTTCGACCTCCGGCCCGTAGACGAAAATCTCTCGCCACGGACGCGGTTCAGGCAGGCCGGTGACGGCGCGCGAATCGAGCTTGATCGCCAGCGAACGGGGTTTGTCGGTCTCGACAGCGTAGTAGTTGGTGCGCAACGAGGAATCGATCAGGTTCTGGTAGCGGCGCAGGATCGTGTCGTCGTCGAGATTGGGAACCTCGTCCAGCGCGTCCTTGATGGCCGCCTTGAGATGCGTGGCCGTGACCTCGCCTTCCTTGCGCGCGGCCGGATCGAAGCGCGCGGCGAAAAGCTGGAACAGGGCGCGGGCGATGTCGGGGTAGCGGTTGAGAACGGCAGCGATGAAATCCTGGCTCTGCGGAATGCCCGCCTGCTGGAGATAGCGGCCGTAAGCGCGAAGAAGCTGGATCTGGCGCGCGCCGAGACCTGCCGTCTGCACGAGTGCTGCGTAGCCGTCATTGTCGGTCTCGCCGCGCCATGCCGACAGGAAAACCTCTTCCAGCAGAGCGCCGCCGTCTGACAGGTCGATCGGCTGGCCAAAGCCGTTCACCAGCTCCATGTCGTGGACGAACACGGCACCGGCGCCTTCCTCGCCCTCGATCTCGAAGGTGCGTTCGCTGATGACGCGGAAGCCCATGTTTTCAAGCAGCGGCACACGGCGCGACAGCGCAACGGGCTGACCGTGATGATAGATCTTCAGCGCCGCGCCGGACGGGTCGTGGTCCTGCAAATGATAGAAGTCGATGGCGATCGGATTGTCGGCGCTGATCCCGGCGATGTGCCCGGCATCGCGCAGCGCGGTCTCCGGCGTGAACGAGTTGCGGTAGCTCTGTGGCAGGCGCTGGGCGACAGCCACCAGCGCGGGAGCTGCCTGCGCGTCGGATGCGGCCTCGCGCAGCGCGTCGTCCCATGTGCGAACGATGGAGCGCAGGCCCGCCTCCAGTGCGGCCGTCTCGACGCGCGGCGTCTTGCCATCGGAACGGCCGATGATGAAGTGGACGCGCGCGAGGCTGCCCTCCGGAAACGCCGGATAGTAGGCCGACAGGCGACCATCGAACACAGTTTTCAGGAAGGCGCCGATGCGCTCGCGCACGTTGGAATCGTAACGGTCGCGCGGCACGAAGACGATGACCGAGACGAAACGGTCGAACTGGTCTACGCGAAACAGCACGCGCACGCGCGGGCGCTCGCCCAGCGCCAGAATGGCTTCGGCGTGCTTTCGCAGGATCGGCACGCTGATCTGGAATAGCTCGTCGCGCGGATAGGATTCCAGCACGTTGATGAGCGCCTTGCCGGAATGGTCGTTCGGGTCGAAGCCCGACTTGGCGATCACCGCATTGGCCTTGGAACGCAGATACGGGATCTTCATCACCGAGCGCGTGTAGGCGGTGGAGGTGAACAGGCCGACGATGCGCAGCTCGCCTGTCAGCCGGCCCTTGGCGTCGAAGGTCTTGACGCCGACATAGTCGAGATAGATGCGCCGGTGCACCACCGACTTGGCATTGGCCTTGGTGACGATCAGCGGGTCGGGACCGTGCAGGAAAGCGCGGATTTCGGGCGTCGTCGTCACCGGCTCGGTACCACGTCGCAACACCTTCACGTCCGGATCGGAGAGGATGCCGAGCCCGGCCTTGCGCGTGCGCTCCAGCGTGCCGCTCTGCTCGCCGCCGGTATATTTGAACTCGCGCATGCCAAGGAAGGTGAAGTTGTCGTCGCGCAGCCATTCGAGGAATGCGATGGCTTCGGTGACCTCGCCCTTGTCGAGCTGGATCGGTGCGAAGCGGAAATCGTGGATCGCCTCGTCCAGCCGCGCCAGCATCGGCTTCCAGTCGGCCACCGCGGCGCGCACCTGCGCCACCACGTGGCTGAGCCGTGCCTTCAGGGCCTTGGCAGCCTCCGGACCGAGCCGGCCGACATGGACATGGATGAGGCTGACGCGGTCGGCCTGTGGATCGGATTTGCCGGCGGAGCCGTCGCCGAAGAGTTCCGCCACGCCCGTCTTGTCGTGCTTGACGAGAATGACGGGGTGCAGGACCAGCGACGCCTCGCCCGCGCTGTCGGCGATCTCGCCGGTGATCGAATCGAACAGGAACGGCATGTTGTCGTTTACGACGGTGATGGCCGTGACCGGCCGCCCGTGCAGCACCAGCGCCGGGTCTTCGTCGATGGCGATGACGCTGTCGCCGCGCTTGTGGCTCTTCAGCGCCGCATGGGCGAACTGGACCGCCTTGTTGAACGACGACGCCTCGTAGTCGGCTATGTCTTCGGCAGGCGCGCGCGCTTTGAGGAAGGCTGCAAGCTTTTCCACCTCCGCCGCGTTCGATTTGCCGGCGGTTGGCTTCTTCTTGGCCGCAGCCATGGCGATTCCCTCTCCAATTTCCGTCTTTTGCTCTATCGTAGCAGACAAAAGCCTTTTGGCGACCGGCGAAACCGCCGAAACGGGCGCAATATGCAGGGAACTGATGAAAGGGAGATGAAGCGATGGGCGAACGGGTGACGGCACTGGATCTGGCGCCATCGGACGAGCTTTCCGATGCGACGAAGGCCTATTTCGCCAAGTGCGAAGAGAAGCTCGGCCTCGTCCCGAACGTGCTTCTGGCCTACGCCTTCGACGAGAAGAAGCTGCGCGCCTTCACCGACATGTACAACGATCTGATGCTGGGCGATTCGGGATTGACCAAGCTCGAGCGCGAGATGATCGCGGTGGCCGTGTCGGCGGTGAACCACTGCTACTATTGCCTGACCGCACATGGCGCTGCCGTGCGCCAGCTGTCTGGCGACCCGGCGCTGGGCGAACAGATGGCGATGAACTACCGCGCCGCCGACCTGAGCGCGAAGCAGAAGGCGATGCTGGACTTCGCCGTCAAGCTGACGGAACGGCCAGACACGATCGAGGAGAAGGACAGGCAGGGCCTTCGCGATGCCGGCTTCACCGATCGCGACATCTGGGACATCGCCTCGACGGCGGCCTTCTTCAACATGTCAAACCGGGTTGCCGCAGCCGTCGATATGCGCCCCAACCCCGAATATCACGCGATGGCGCGGTAGCGCCTCGCAATGTTGATTTGCATGTTTCAGAGGACGCTAAAATAATTCTCCCGCTTTGCGTGGGCGGAGGCGAGGAGAAGATCATGACGAAGTTTCTGTACGTCTATCACGGCTCCGGCAAGATCCCTGCGACCGAGGCTGAGCGCCACGAGATGATGAAGGCCTGGGACGCGTGGTTCGCGAGCCTCGGAGCGGACGTTCTCGACACCGGAAACCCGGTCGGCATGTCGAAGACAGTGATGCCCGGCGGCAAGGTCGAGAACAATGGCGGCGTAAATCCGACCGGTGGCTATTCCATCATCGAGGCGAAGGATATCGACGACGCTGCGAGGAAGGCCAAATCCTGCCCGATCCTGGCGGCAGGCAACGCGAATATCGAGATTGCACCCATTCTCGACATGAGGACGATGACCGCCGGCTGAGCGCAGACGGCACACGGGGCCGGCGCCACGCCCCGGCTTGGCCGGTCTGGCTGTTGACCCCGCGAGACAAGCGGAGGGAGGCGGTGCACGCCCTGCCGGGTCAGATCGGCAGCGCTGCTTTGGTAATAAACGATGCCCGACGGGCGCACACCGCCGACGCTGCTTGCCCCGCTACCGATCC